>NZ_JCAJZQ010000015.1:0-213844 GCF_059510335.1 Nocardia sp. PLKS1-43
TGAAGATCCGGCCGATTTACTCGACCTTCTCTGGAGGCAGGTTTTCCAGCCTAACCACTCGACACCCCAGAGTCAAGCTCCGGCACGAGATCGGTTGCGCATGGCGTCAGGCGCTCCTCGTCCTACCTCGTTTCCCTGGCCTCTGGGGCCCGGGTCGGAGTCCGTGTCGCTCTGACTCGCAATAAGTTACGTGGCGGGTAACAGAACGTCAAATCCCCAAGACAGCAACCGTTTACGCAGGTCAGGACGCCTGAGAAAACGCCCCGGACGACCCGAGTCACACGATTGTGACTCAGGTCATGCCGACGGTCAACGGGCGGCCCGGCGAACTCCGGCGAAATTCTTCTTGCCGCGACGCAGCACCAACCACTGTCCATGCAGGTAGTCGGACTCGGCGGGGGACCACTCCGGATCGCTGATCCGGGTGTTGTTCACCGAGACCCCGTTGTCGTTGACCGCCCGGCGCGCGGCCCCACGACTCTCGGACAGACCCGAATCCACGAGCAGATCGACGATCGTGGCCCCGTCCGCGGCAGCGGCGACGGGATTCTCCCCGGCGGCCTCGGTCAGTGCCGCCGACAGCGTCGAGGAATCCAAATCGCTCAGCTCACCGCGACCGAACAGGGCTTGGCTGGCGAGCTGGACCGCGGCGGTGTTCGCCGCCCCGTGCACCAGGGTGGTCATCGCCGCGGCCAGGCGTCGCTGTGCCTCGCGGGCGTGCGGACGCTCCTGTGTGGCGAGTTCCAGTGCGGCCAGTTCCTCGCGATCGAGGAAGGTGAACCAGCGCAGGTACCGGATGACGTCGGCGTCGCCGGTGTTCACGAAGTACTGGTACCAGGCGTACGGGCTGGTCATCTCGGGATCGAGCCACAGACTGCCGCCGCCGGTGGACTTGCCGAACTTCTTGCCGTCCGCGGAGGTCACCAGCGGTGTGGTCATCGCGTGCACCTGAGCGCCGTCGACGCGCCGGTTCAGCTCCACCCCCGCGATGATGTTGCCCCACTGATCCGACCCGCCGACCTGCAGCGTGCACCCGTAGTTCCGGCGCAACTGCAGAAAGTCGTTGGCCTGCAACAACATATAGCTGAATTCGGTGTACGACATGCCGTCGCCGTCGAGGCGGCGCTTGACCGTCTCGCGGGCGAGCATGACGTTGACCGAGAAGTGCTTGCCGACATCGCGCAGGAAGTCCACGGCCGACAGCGGCCCGGTCCACTCCATGTTGTTCGCGACGACCGCACCGGTCGGCGAGTCGTCCAGGTCGACGAAACGCTCGAGCTGACCGCGAATCCGATCCGCCCATTCGGCGACGGTGTCGGTCGAGTTCATCACCCGCTCGCCGACATCGCGTGGATCGCCGATCAGGCCGGTCGCGCCGCCGGCCAGGACGACCGGCCGATTTCCGGCGCGCTGGAAACGCGCGAGCGTCAGCAAGGGAACCAGATGGCCCGCGTGCAGACTGGCCGCGGTCGGGTCGAAGCCCGCATAGAGAGTGATCGGCCCCTTCGCGATCTCGGCCCGCAGGGCATCCAGATCGGTGGACTGTGCGATCAGTCCACGCCAGGTCAGTTCATCGATGATGTCGCCGCTTCCGCTCACGTCATCCCATCTTTCCGCACGTCCACGGCTCGCCCGCAGACAGGTCGCCACCGAGTGTGCGCCGGGACCGGCCTCCGGTCGAACGAAAAAACGGCGAACGGCGCGGCAGCGGGTTGATCGCCACCGCTCGGTCGGCGATTGTCGGAGGATGGACGCCCTTGCCGATCTGCTCGATGGTCCGCGCGCACGCGGCGCCTTCGTCATGCGTTCGCTGCTCGACCCGCCGTGGTCGCTGCGGATCGCCGATCACGCCCCGCTCACGGTGGTCGTGGTGACGCGCGGTTCGGCGTGGATCATTCCGGACGACACCGAACCCACCCGGCTCGGGTCCGGGGCGGTGGCGATTCTGCGCGGACCCGACGCCTATACCGTCGCCGACGATCCGGGAACGCCGCCGCAGGCGATCGTGCACCCCGGGCAGACGACGACCACTCCCGACGGCGAATTGCTCTGCGAGACATGGGATCTGGGCGTCCGTAGTTGGGGCACGAATCCCGGCGGCGAGACCGCGCTGCTGACCGGAACGTACGAGGTCGCCGGGACCGTCAGCGAGCGGCTGCTGCGCGCCCTGCCGCCGCTGGCCGTGCTCGACGGCGACGAGGTCGACGCGCGTCTGCTCGGTCTGCTCGTGGACGAGTCCGGCCGTGACGCACCCGGACAGGCGGCGCTGCTCGACCGGCTACTGGATCTGCTCACGATCGCCGCACTGCGCGCCTGGTTCGCGCGGGAACAGGCGCCGCGTTGGTATCACGCCTATGCCGACCCCATGGTCGGGCAGGCGCTGCGGCTACTCGAGCACAATCCCGCGACCGATTGGACGGTCGCCGATCTGGCCGCCGCCGTGGGCGTCTCACGCGCTGCGCTCGCGCGCAGGTTCACCGATCTGGTCGGCGAACCGCCCATCGCCTACCTCACCGAATGGCGGCTCGCCCGCGCCGCGGACCTGCTGCGCGGCACCGACGCCACCGTGGAATCCATTGCCCGCCAAGTCGGTTACGGCACAGCGTTCAGCCTCGGCGCGGCCTTCAAACGTCGCTACGGGACCAGTCCGGGCGCACACCGGCGAGGCGCGATCCCGATTCGCGGCGACGACCGGTCGGCGCTGGATGCTCTCGGCGCCGACACCGTCGGGTGACACGCCGCGCGCCGACCAGTGCATTCCGAACATCTCGCGCGTGATCTCTTCGCCACCGGCCCTCGAGTAGTCACGCCGGCAGCCTGCTCACCAGGGTCGAGCGTGCTGTGACCTCGGATACGGGGCGATCTCGGCAGGGCGGCACCGACCCGTGCGTCTGCGGTACGACACCGACGAATGGCCCCGACCGGCAGTCGGTGTACCGCTGACCCGTGATGAACAGTGACACGGCGCACGTGAGGGTCGCGGAGTTCGCCGTCCCGGGAAGCCGTGACGGGCCGACAGAGACAACCCTGCTCACAGCCGAGTCCGCACTGTCGACCTGGTCGCGCCGATGACGCCATCCACGTCGGCCTCCCCGCTACCGGAGCCGAATCGCCGGCGCTCGGACCGCGTGCCGATGTCATCGTTCCGCGGCAAGTCGGCGACCGATGAACGACGGGCTCGCCGGACGAGCGGGGGACGCACACGGAACCCGCCGCCGACTCGGCGAGTCGGCGGCGGGTTCGGCGATGGGGATCAGCGGCGCTGGGTGGCGAGCCAGCCGAAGATCACGGCCAGCGCCAGAGGAAAGATCGCCGCGGTGGCCGGGGTGTGCATGAGGAATATCTGCGTGGCCGCGGCGCAGATCATGGTGATGGTCAGGCCGGCCGCCGCGGCGCGGGTCAGGCGCGGGACCATCAGGCCGATGCCGCCGGAGACTTCCACGACGCCGGTGAGGTAGCGGAACCAGTCGCCCCACCCGATCTGCTGGAACACGTGCACGGCCGTCGCCTCGCCCAGCAGTTTGGGCAGGCCGGAGGCGATGATGAAGAAGAGTCCGAGCACGATTCGCAGGGTCCACAGAATGCGGTTGCGGACCTTGCCGGAAGTCGGGGCGGTCGAGGCGGGATGGGCGATGGCGGTCATTGTGCTGTCCTTCGGGTTGCCGGGTCTGCTGTCGAGCGCGCTTGCTCGATAGGACGAGGCGGTCCCGGAAAATTCATCGGCGGCCGGAATGCTTCATGCGAAGGCGTCCTTCAGGGAGGTGAGGTGGACCCGGCTCGTGGTCGCGGCCGCAGCGGTGTCCCGCGAGCGGATGGCATCGAGCAGGAATTCGTGCGCGTGATGGTCGGCCCCCTCGTCTTGCAACGGACGGATGCGCAACATATCGATCATCGCGTGCCGCGAGCGCGGAACGAACGCGTCGAACATCCCGGTGAGCACGTCGTTGTGGGCGGCCAGTACGACGGCGCGATGGAAGGCGGTATCGGCATCGACCAGATCCTGCACCGAATCGTGCCGCTCGGCCCGCGCGGCCAGCGCCCGCCACATGGCACGCAGATCGGCGGGAGTTCGGCGCTGCGCGGCCAACGCCGCCCCCTCGGCCTCGATGGCGATGCGCGCCTCGATCACGGTGACGATGTCGGTCCGGCGCAGGACCGTGTCCCAATCCTCGGTGACATCCAGCGCCGTGACGAAAACGCCTGCGCCCTGGCGGCTTTCGAGCACGCCTTTACCCGCGAGCTCCCGGATCGCCTCCCGCAGGGTCGAACGCCCCACGCCCAGTTGGGCGGCGAGGGTCGTCTCGCCCGGAAGTTTGTGGCCGAGTCGCCACTCGCCGGCACGGATCCGGCCCAGGAGTAATTCCGCCGCCTGGGCGGCCAGCGGATGCCGCTGCACGTGCACCAAGATCCGTCCACCTCTCTACTTGTCTGAGGAGTTATTTCTGTCTAGTGTATGCCACATGGGATACCGGGACATGCTTGCGCTCCTTCGCCGCGGCGGGGTCTGATCGACCGGCACCCTGCCCGCGGGTTGCAGGGCTGCGCCGGTCACCCCTCCGACGCGAAAGCTTTCGAACCCATGTCATCCCACTGGAATCGCCAGTGCTCATCCGTCATGCCCTCGCACCGCTATCGCAATGTGTACGAACGGGTTTCGGTACCGCTCACCGATCGCCGGTGGCCGTCCGCGCGGATCACCGAGGCCCCGCTGTGGGTGCCGGTCGACCTGCGCGACGGCAATCAGGCCCTCGCCGAGCCGATGGATCCCCAGCGCAAACGCGCACTCTTCGAACTCATGGTCGCGATGGGCTACAAGGAGATCGAGGTCGGCTATCCGAGTGCCTCGCAGACCGACTTCGATTTCGTGCGCCTGATCCGCGACGACCCGGACCTCGCGCCCGAGGACGTCACCATCGTCGTATTCACCCCGGCCCGGCGCGATCTCATCGAACGAACCGTCGAGTCGGTCGAGGGCATCGCCAACGATGTGGTGATCCACATGTACACCGCCACCGCGCCGATCTGGCGCGAACAGGTGCTCAGCCGCAGTCGCGCCGAGGTTGCCGAACTGATCACCGCGGGCGGGCGGGACATTCTGGAGCTGGCCGGGGACCGGGCGAACGTCCGATTCGAGTTCTCACCCGAGGTTTTCATCCTCACCGAGCCGGATTTCGCTCTCCAGGTGTGCGATTCGATGACGATGCTGTGGGATGCCACGCCGCAACGCCCGGTGATCCTGAATCTGCCGGCGACCGTGGAGGTTGCCACGCCGAACGTGTACGCCGATCAGATCGAATACATGCACCGCAACCTGGCCCGGCGCGACGGGGTGATCCTGTCGGTGCATCCGCACAACGACCGCGGCACCGGCATCGCCTGCGCGGAATTGGCCGTGCTGGCCGGTGCGCAGCGGGTGGAGGGCTGCATCTTCGGCAACGGCGAGCGCACCGGTAATGTCGACATCGCAACGCTGGCACTGAATCTGCACGCGCAGGGCGTCGATCCGATGATCGACTTCTCCGATATCGACCGGATCCGGCGCACGGTGGAGTACTGCACCCGGATGCCCGTGCCCGAACGGCACCCCTACGTCGGCGATCTGGTGTACACCGCGTTCTCGGGAACCCATCAGGACGCCATCAAGAAAGGGCTGACGGCCCATCGCGAACGAGCCGCGCTGGCGGGCCGGCCCGAGCGCGAGATGCCCTGGGAGGTACCGTATCTGCCGATCGATCCGGCCGACGTCGGCCGCTCCTACGATGCGGTGATCCGGGTGAACTCGCAATCCGGCAAGGGCGGCGTCGCCTATCTGCTCGACACCGAATACGGCATCGCGCTGCCTCGCCGCCTCCAGATCGACTTCGCCCGGCACGTCCAGCGGCTCACCGACGAGACCGGGAACGAGGTGACCGCGACGATGCTGCACGAGTTGCTCACCTCCGTGTACTCACCCCGATCGGAACGAATTCGCTTGTCGGAGCGCGCTCTCGCGGACGGCACCGTGCGCTTGGCACTCGTGGTGGACGGCCGGGCCATCGAGCGCACCGCCGGAACGAACGATCCGGCGACGCTGTTGGCGGCGATGGCCACCAAGGCGGGCCTGCCGATCGAGGTGCTTTCCCTGACGCAGCAGACCGTCGATCGGGTCGAACCGAATCCGCACATCGCCTATCTCGAGTACCGGTCCGAGGCAAACGTCCAGTGGGCCATCGGAATCGGCGATTCCCGCACCGACGCCGCCTGCGCAGCGGTACTCGCGGCGGCCGAGCGGATCTCGGCGAGCCGGGCCCGTTCGGCCGACCGGGTACCGATCGCATAGGCACCGGCCGGATTTCGACCCGAACTCAGGCCGAGGTCTCCTGGGGTGCGCGGGGACTGCGACGGTAGGTGGATACGGCGGGCGAGTCGGTCAGCCAGAACCGCCACGGCCGGTCGGCCTCGAGGCGTACACCGACGCGGGGGCCGACGCCGACCTTTCTCGGCTCCACCGGCCGGGCGATCAGCTCCAGCCGGATGGGCGAGTCCGGGTCGAACAGCGCGGTGCCGTAGTCGTCCAGGGTGATCCCGAGGGCACTGCCGAAATTTCCCGGCCCTTTGGCCAGGTCGGCCTCGGTGCGAGCGGCGGGTCGCCGGGCGCGGGCGATCTCGTGCCCGGCGACCACCTCACCCGCGCGCAGCAGCACACCGCTGGCGGCGCCGTCGGGCCCGCAGGTCACATTCACGCAGGTGTGCATGCCGTAACTGAAGTAGACGTACAGCACCCCGGGCGGACCGAACATCACCGAACTGCGCGGGGTGCGCCCTCGCCCGGAATGTGCCGCCGGGTCCGGCCACGGCCCCGCCGGGTCGCCGCCGTACGCCTCCACCTCCACGATCCGCACGCCGACCTGCCCGGACCACAACGTCGAGCCGAGCAGTCGCCGGGCGGCCGACACCGGATGAACAGCAAGTTCCTTCGCACACACAACACCCGATTGTCCAGATCCTCGCCGCCGGCGAGGATGCGCCCCCGGACCGAACGCACCAGTTCGGGCAGCGCGATCCCGCCGCCAGGGGTGCCCCTCATAGCTAGGCCCGGAGCGAATCCGCTGGTAGAACCCGCCTGCGAACGACCTCGTCGTTCGCGTTGGCACATCGGGGGCGATCGGCCGGGCGGTTCACGCGGAACGCGCCCGGGCCCGGATCACGTTGTTCGCGTCACAGCCAGCGCGCGACGCCGCCGTGACCGGAGCAGGTGCCGCGACGATGCTGACTGAAGCTGTATTCGCCGTCGCGGCACTGTGCGGTCGCGCCCGTGGGTGCGCCGTTGGCGTCCGACTGGGGGCGGGGGACGCAGTTGCCACTGGAGTTCTGGTAGTCCTGGGCCGGGCAGGAGACGAAGGCGGGTGCTGCTGTGGCGACCGGCAGGCCGACCAGCGAGCCGCCGCCGATGACGACGGCGAATACCCAGGGCGTCAAGGCGATTCGGCGCGCGAGCGATCGGCGGGCTCCGGTACGACGCGTCCCGCGGCTCGATTCGGCGTTCATTCGTGTGCTCCCTATGACAATGCGATTCCCGACCCGCCTCCGGACGGAGGAGATCGAAATTAACCCGGCGCGCATCCGAATATCGGCCTCCCGCACGGATCGAGGACTTTGGTCCCTCGATCGACGACCGTGGCAACAGCTCGCGGAAACTGTTGCGCCGCTACGACTCCGCCCGTGCGTGCAGGCCGCGGAGCTTGTCCGGGTTCACCTGGAAACGCATGTTCAGCATGCGACCGTCGAGAAGGTCGTAGGTGAGCGCGCCCACCGGAACCTCGCCGGCCAGCACCAGCAGTCCGAGTTCACCGTTGATCACCGCCGGTGTCATCCGCATACCGGCGGACACCGGTTTGGCCATCACGCCGAGCAGCCAGCGCGCGACGTGGTCCGGCCCGTACAGCGGGCGACGCGCCGCGGTGATCTTGCCGCCGCCGTCGTTCCAGAGGGTGACCTCCGGGGCGAGCAACTCCATCAGCGCGTTGACGTCGCCACCGTGGGACGCGGCCAAGAACTTCTCGGTGATCTCCCGCCGGCCGGCGGCATCGCTGTCGCAGCGCGGACGCCGCGCCTGCACGTGCGCGCGGGCTCGATGCGCGATCTGCCGGACGGTCGCCTCGGGTCGTTCGATGAATCCGGCGATTTCGGCGTGGGAGAAACCGAACACCTCGCGCAGGACGAAGACCGCGCGTTCGACCGGGCTCAACGTCTCCAGCACGACCAGCATCGCGGTCGAGACATCGGCGGCCATCTCGGTCTCCTCGGCGGCGCTCGGTTCGGTGAGCAGTGGTTCGGGAAGCCAAGGGCCCACGTAGGTTTCACGGGTCGCGCGGGCGGAGGTGAGGCGATTGAGCGCCAGGTTGACCACCGTCCGCACGAGATACGCCCTGGGGTTGCGCACCGAGGAGCGGTCCGCGCCGTGCCAGCTGATCCAGGCATCCTGCAGAACGTCCTCGGTGTCGGTGACGGTGCCGAGCATCCGGTAGGCGGTGGCGAACAGCAGCCGCCGATGTTCGGCGAACGGATCGGCGGACTCGAGTTCCGCAGGTGTGTTGTCCCGCATGGGGATCATGCCTACCGGATCGCGTGCGGCCGACGCCGGACTTTCGGGCCGCGAGGTCATACCCGCTCCCGGGTGCGGCGACCACCGCGGGAGAACTGCACCGGCACCGTCATCCGTCGGCTGACACCGAACACCGGCCACGGGCTGGCGCTCACCGCCTCCTTGTAGCGAACCGCGGCTCGGCCGGTCAGATACCAGCGCTTGGGTGTGTCGTCGGCGTTGGTGAACTGGATGACCGCATCGCGGCGCCCCAGGCTCACCGGCTGATGGACGTACCCGAACCGGAACGGCCGGACCTTGCGGCCGCGCAGCCCGCGCGCGATGGCATCGGCGACGTACGCGGCGGTCGGCATCCCGCTCTGACAGGTACCGTGCAGCCGGCCGAACGGCTGCCGCACGGCGGCGGCATCGCCGACCGCATAGATCTCCGGATGCGACACCGAGCGCAACGTCGCGTCGGTGATCACCGAACCCGTTGCGTCCGTGTCTATTCCGGCCTCGGCGGCGAGCGGCGGCACGCGCACGCCCGCGGTCCACAGCGTCAGGTCTGAGCCGATCAGCTCACCGGTGCTCAACCGGATCGCATCCGGCAGCACCTTGTCCACCTGCACGCCGGTCCGGCGCACGATGCCGAGACGATCGAAGGCGCGGTCGAGATGGGCGCGGGCTCCCGGACCCATCATCGAACCGGGTTCGGCGGCGGCGAGCAGCGTGACCGTCAGCGCCGGATGACTCTCGGCGATCTCGGTCGCGGCCTCGACTCCGGTGAGGCCGCCCCCGACCACCGTGACCGAGCCGCGGGCGCGGGCCAGTTCGGCGAGACGTGCCGAGAAATGGTGTGCCCGAACGGGATCGTTCAACGTCCAGGCATGATCGGCGACGCCCGGCACCCGTCCGGTGTCGGTGGCGCTGCCGAGGGCGTAGACCAGGGTGTCGTACCGCAGCCTCGCCCCGTCGGACAACGTGACCTGCCGGGCGGCGGGATCGATCCCGGTCGCGGTCGCCCGATGGAAACGCACCCCGCTCCCGTCGAGCAGTTCGGTGATGCGCCGATCGGCCAACTGCTGGCCGGCGGCGACCTGATGCATGCGAAGCCGTTCGACGAAGCGGTCCGACGGGTTGACCAGCGTGATCCGCACCTGCGCGCGGCGGGTCCGGTGAGCGAGCCGGACGGTGGCGAGCAGACCGGTGTAGCCGCCGCCCAGCACGACGATCTCGTGATTCGCAGTGGTGTTCATGATGCCCTCCGATGGGTCGCGATTCGCTGTCGTCCATGGGACAGATCAGCGCACCCACCCGTGACACCACCGATAGTGATGCACGTCACAGCTACTGGAACGGGGTGAACGCCCCGCGTGGCGGCCCCGGGGAACGCCGCGCGGGGCCTCGTTCACGGCGTGAGGATGGGGAACCAGAACGGAAACGTGTCGAACAGTTCGAACAGATCGGACAGCGCGGCGGCATCCCCGTCGACCCGCACCCCGCCGGAGGCGATCTCCCGATCCAGCGTCGTCGTGCCGAGGATGATCTTCTGGAACGCCTCGCGATCCCAGTACACCCCGGCGTCCGGATCGGGCAGGGTCTTCTCGGCCGTGTAGACCAGGGCGCCGTTGCTGAGCCGGACCGCGAACTGTTTCTCGACGCCGTCGAAATCGGCGAACGTCCAGTTGAACGCGGCGGTGCGCAACCAGGCGGCGGGGCCGTCGAGACGGATGCCCAGATAGTCCAGCAGCATGTCCAGCGACATCGCCGCGAGCACATCGGGCCCGGCCAGTTGCACCGAGCCGAGATCGTGTACGCCTTCCCGCAATTCCTTTGCGCCCATGAGGTATTCGTTGCGCCAGGTGCCGTTCTCGGCCTGGTAGCCGAGCTGTTCGAGCGCATCGGCCTGCAGGTCGCGGGCGGTGGTGTTACGCGGGTCGGCGAACACCACATGGGTGAGAACCTCTGCCACCCAACGGTATTCACCCTCCTCGTAAGCGGTGCGGGCACGGGCCACGATCGCGTCGGCACCACCCATGTACTCGACGTACTTCGGGGCGGACGTCTCGGGCGGGAGTGGGTCCAGATGCGCCGGGTGACTGTCGTACCAGCCCAGATACCGCTGGTAGACGGCCTTGGCGTTGTGCTTGGCCGAACCGTAGTACCCGCGGCAGTGCCATTGCCCGGCCAGGCCCGGCGGCAGTTCGATGCGCTCGGCGATCTCGGACATGGTGTAGCCCTGGTTGGCCAGTCGCAGCGACTGGTCGTGCAGATATTTGTACAGGTCGCGCTGCTGTTCGAGGAATCGCACGACGTCGGCGTTGCCCCAGCGCGGCCACTGGTGCTGCGCGATCACCACATCGGTGTCCGCGCCGAACATCTCGATCGTCTCGTCGAGCACCTTCCACCAGGTCGCCGCGTCGCGGACCTGTGCGCCGCGCAGGGTGTAGAGATTGTGCATCGTGTGGGTGGCGTCCTCGGCCGCGCACATCAACCTTTTCGCCGGGAAGTGGATGAGGAACTCCGCGGGCGCCTCGGTGCCGGGGGCCATCTGGAACACCATCTCGACGCCGTCGACGACGCGGCTGTCGCCGGTGGTGGACACGGTGTCGGTCGGGGCGATCAGCGAGGAGGTTCCGCCGTGCGGCAGCCCGTTGGCGAGCCCGGCGTTCACCTGGCCCTGCGGGCCGCGGGCCAGGACCGAGCCGTACATGTAGATGCTTCGGCGGGCCATCGCGTTACCGGCGTAGACGTTCTCGGCGACCGCCTCCTTCAGGAAGCCCGCGGGCGCGATCACCTGCGTCAGCCCGGCCCGCACGTCGGCCTCGTCGATGACGGCCCGGACGCCGCCGTAGTGGTCGGCATGGCTGTGCGTGTAGATCACGGCCCGGACCGGCCGCGTCGGACGATGCCGGAAGTACAGATCCAGTCCGGCCTTCGCGGTTTCCATGTACGTCAGCGGGTCGATCACGATGATGCCGGTGTCGCCTTCGATGATCGTCATATTGGACACGTCCAACCCGCGCACCTGATACACCCCCGCCATGACCTGGAACAGGCCGTGCGGCTTGTTGACCAGGGCATGTCGCCACAGACTCGGGTTCACCGTCGACGGCGCGGCCGCGTCGGTGACGAATCCGTAGCCGTTCAGATCGAACAGCGTGCCGCCGTCGCGGCGTTGGATTGTCGGCGGATCGAGTGTGCCGACGAATCCGCGCGACGAGTCGTCGATATCGCGCCGATCGTCGAACGGCAGCCCGGCGATGAAATCGAGTTGCGCGGCGCGGGTCGCGTCGGTGGCTCGTTCGACAGCGAGCGCGGGATCGGGGCGCACCTTGGTCATGATGGGACTACCTTTCTGCCGCAGAAGGTTTCGACCGAACAGATCACCGCTCGGTAACCGAACCGCCCATCAGGCAGGAGCATCCCTCGCGTGCGAGCGTAACCAACCGCCGCCGTGCGGGGAAGCCCGTCGAGTCACGGCCGCCGGCGCATCACGCGCAGCACCGCACCGGCCGGGGTGAGGTACGCGCTGGTCGCGCCGCTGCGCAGGCTGAGGTAGTCGTCGGTGATCACGAATCCGAACGCGACCACCAGCAGTACCGCCAGCTGGCCCCACGCCACCCAGAGGACCCCGAGCGGCGCGGTCGCGAGCGTCACGGGCGCGGCGATCAGCCGGCTCCACGGCCACGGCAGGCCGAGCACCAGACGGAAACAGAACTGGCCGAGGAAATACAGGGCCACGCCTCCGGACAGCGCCACCGCCGCCGCCCAGGACACCGCCCGGTCACCGTGCACGATGCACAGCCGGATGCCCGCCGCGGCCACGATGATGCCGATCAACAGCGGGAACAGCGAGTAGCCGTAGGCCAGCAGCGCGTACCGGGCCCGCCGCGGTCCCGGAACCGCGCCCAACGCCGCCTCGCCCCGCTCGTCGTCCAGGCCGAAGTACGCCCACCACAGCACATAGGCCAGCGCCAGTCCGAGCGCGACGGTGAGGATCAGGCCGACGGTGATCTCCTCGCCGGCCAGCGCCGCGCCGATCGCGACAACCGATTCACCGATCGCGATGATGACCACCAGCCCGTGCCGTTCGGCGAAGTGCGCCGAACGGACGACGAATCCCCCGGTGTCGGTCAGATACGGCGTCACGATCTGCCCGGCCAGCGCCGCGCACCACAGTAGGTATCGCGGCCAGCCGTGCACGAGACCGCCCGCCAGCACCAGGCCGGCCGAGACGAGATTCAGCGGTGCCAGATGGATGACCGCGCGCGTCACGGTACTGCCCCCGTTGGCGTAGAACAGCGCGGTATGCACCGAGTTGACCAGGAAGTACGCGGCGCCGAAGGCCACGCCGGAACCGCCGAAGGCGGACGGAATCGCAAGCGCCACAACGAAGAAGCCGAACATTCCGACCAGCAGCCAGGTGCGTCGCACGGTACTGGTCGGCGCGACCTCGTTGGTCAGGAAGACGTATCCGCTGTACATCCACCAGATCACGCCGAACATCAGCGTGACCCGGCCCAGCGCGGGCCAGCCCGGATTCTCACCGAACGCGTGGGTCAGCTGGGTGATCGTGAAGACGAAGACGAGGTCGAAGAACAACTCCAGAGTCGAGGCGCGCAGCTGACCGCCCTGCATCCCGTCCTCGGCCGTCGCGTCGGGTATTTCGCTGGTCACGCCCCGAGAGTAAAGGCGACACGCCCGACCGCGGCGGTACGGGGTTGCGCCACGAGCCGGAGGAGCGCAGAATTCAACACATAATGAATTCAACACTCGGTGAAATTTAAGGGGTCGACCATGACGGCATCCGATCCGTCCCCCGCGATAGAGGTGGAGCACCTGCGGGTGCGTCGCGGCGAACGCGAAGTGCTGCACGATATTTCGCTGACCGTGCCGCGCGGTTGCATCACCGGCCTGCTGGGTCCGTCCGGCTGCGGGAAGACCACGCTCATGCGCAGCATCGTCGGCACTCAGCTGGTAGCGGCGGGCAGCGTGCGCGTCCTGGGTGCGGCGGCCGGAACGCCCGGGCTGCGGTCACGAGTGGGATATGTGACGCAGGCGCCCAGCATCTACGACGATCTCACCGTCCTGGACAACGTCGGCTACTTCGCCGCGCTGTACGGTCGGTCCCGCGACGACGTCGCCGCGGCCATCACCGCGGTCGGACTCGGTGAACACACCCGGCACCGCGGCAATCAGCTCTCCGGCGGCCAGCGCACCCGCGCCTCGCTGGCCTGCGCGCTGGTCGCCGATCCGGAGCTGCTGGTGCTGGACGAGCCGACCGTCGGCCTGGATCCGGTGCTGCGCGTGGACCTGTGGCAGCAGTTCCACGCCCTCGCCGAACAGGGCCGCACGCTGGTGGTCTCCAGTCATGTGATGGACGAGGCCGAACACTGCGATCGGCTGCTGCTGATGCGCGACGGGCACCTGCTGGCTCAGCTCAGCCCCGACGAACTGCGTGCCGAAACCGGCGAAACCAGCTTGGAGAGCGCATTTCTCGCGCTGATCAGAATGGGAGACCCATCATGACAACGCCTTTGAGCTGTTACACCGCCACGACCGGGCGAATCCTGCGGCAGCTGAGGGCAGATCGGCGCACGGTGGCCATGCTGGTGCTGGTGCCGACGCTGCTGCTGGCGCTGCTGTATTTCGTGTACCACGACATGCCCTCGATGCCGGGCGTGCCCACCCTGTTCGACCGGGTCGGCATCAGCATGCTCGGTATCCTGCCGTTCATCGTGATGTTCCTGATCACCGCGATCGCCATGCAGCGCGAAAGAACCTCCGGCACACTGGAACGCCTGATGACCACTCCCTTGTCGAAGCTGGATCTACTGGCCGGATACGGCTCAGCCTTCTCCTTGGCGGCCACGGTGCAGGCGGCGCTCGCCTGTCTGGTGGCGTTCTGGCTGCTGGGCATGCATTCGGCGGGCAGTGTCTGGCTGGTCCTGTTGATCGCGGTGCTCGACGCGGTGCTTGGCGTGGCACTCGGGCTGCTGGCAAGTGCGTTCGCGCGCACCGAGTTTCAGGCCGTGCAGTTCATGCCGCTCATCGTCGGACCGCAGTTCTTCCTGTGCGGATTGCTGGTGCCGCGCGGCCAGCTGCCGCGCTGGCTCGAGCTGATCAGCGATGTGCTGCCGCTCAGCTATGCGGTCGACGCTCTGCAACAGGTGTCGCGGTACACCGGGGTGACCGGGCAGATGTGGCGCGATCTGGCCGTCGTGGCCGTATTCGCCGTTGTCGCACTGGCTTTGGGGGCTGCGACACTACGCAGGCGCACGGCGTGAGCGAACCGGACGAGACCACCGCACCGGGCCGCAGCGGGCGGCGTCCGGGGCAGTCCGGAACTCGCGAGGCCATCCTCGATGCCGCCCGCAAGCGGTTCGCGGAGGTCGGATTCGACAAGGCTTCGATCCGTTCCATCGCCGGTACCGCGGGCGTGGATCCCGCGTTGGTGCATCACTATTTCGGCACCAAACAGCAATTGCTCACGGCCGTGGTGAATTTGCCGGTCGATGCGGACGTCATCCGGGCGCACATCGCGGCCGCGCCGGTCGACGCACTCGGGGAGACGATCGTGCGTACCGTGGTCGGGGTCTGGGACTCCCCCATCGGCGCCTCCGCGGTCGCCGCGTTCCGCGCCATCCTCGGTGGCGGTGACGCGGCGCTGGTTCGCAGCTTCGTACTCGAGGTCATTCTGCGCGACGTTCGCGACCGGGTGGATTCGCCACCCGGCTCCGGGTACACGCGGGTGGCGCTGGCGGTGGCGCAGATGGGCGGGATACTCATGGCCCGCAAGATCGTCGGTATCGAGCCGATCGTCGCGATGAGCGCCGACGAACTCGCACGCCTGGTCGGACCGTCGCTGCAGCGCTATCTCACCGGCGATCTGGAGCTGCCGCTCGCCGGCGCCTGAGTTCCGGCGGCCGTTCAGCCCTGGGCGGTGAACGCCTCGTGCTCGGCGTCGCCGACCTCGCGGGCCTCGTCCGCCAGCAACACCGGAATTCCGTCATCGATCGGGTAGGCCCGGCGCAGCCGCGGGTTGTAGAGCACGCTGGCACCGTCCTCGGTGCGGACCAGCAACAGCGGTCCCTTGTCCTGCGGGCAGGCCAGCAGGCTCAGCAGAGTGGGGTCCAAGGTTTCCTCCGGCATGACCGACAACCTACCGGGCAGCCCACGGCCCGCGATGACGGCATCGGCAGCCGGGCCGAGGATGACGACCTCATTCCGGTCGGTGGTGCTCCCGCGGCTCGCCGGTCAGGCGGTGAGCGTGGCCAGGACGGCGTCGCTGAGCGGCTCGTAGTTTTCGCCGCCCGGGGCGCGGTACCAGACGGTGGGGCCGGACCGTAGTTCGAACGCCGCCTCGACCGCGCGGGTCGACGGACGGTAGGTCGAACTGCGGGGAATCTCGTCCACCAGATAGACCAGATCGGGGCGACGGGCCGGATCCAGCGAACGCAGCGCCTCGGTGACGTCCTTCGCGTCCAGGCGGTATCCCTCGCGCACACTCACCGCGGCCACTGCCAGCGTGCGCCCCGGTGCGGCGGTGTACCCGAACGCGACCTCCATATCCACGGCACTGATGTCGTTGAGCGCATCCACGATCGGCTGGGTGTAGACCGGGCCGCGTGCGGTCTGGATGACGGTGTCGCGGCGATCCATCAGCCAGTAGTCGCCGTCGCTGTCGCGGCGGAACAGGTTCTCCGTCGGCATCCAGGCATCGCCCGGCGCGAACACCCCGCGCAGGCCGCCCTGGGAGATGTCCACTGCCTCGGAGGCCTTGCCGATCAGCAGACCCACCTCGTTGTCCGCGGTGCGGCGCGCGAAACCCTGTGCGTCGGTGCGGATCCGGCCCGTCGCCGAATCGTAGGAAATCAGCTCGACCCGCGCGGTGCCCGGCACCGGGCGGCCCTTGCAACCGAGTTTGGTCCCGGCCACATTGGCCAGCACCACATCGCCCTCGATCGAGGCGTAGAACTCCAGAACCCTTGCGGGAGCAAATCTTTCGACTGTGCGCCGCCACAGACCGGCGGGCATGCCGGAGCCGATGAACAGCCGGATCGGATGCGGATGACCGCTCGGGAAGGTGTCCGCGTCGAGGATGTCGCGCAGCATCGTCCAGGTGTAGGTGACGACGGTGACTCCGTAGCGGTGCACCTCCTCGGTGAACCGGGCCGGATCCAGCGAACGAGCCAGCGCGACCCGGCTGCCGCCCGCCACCGCGCCGCCCAGGCTGACCAGCAGGCCTGACGAATGATGCATCGGCGCAAGGCAGTACACCGTATCGCGGCGGTCCAGATCCGCCGCGGTCGCGGTGCCGAACGCGGACAGCGCCCAGCGATGATTGGTGATGTACTTCAGATCCAGTTTCGCGCCGGTGCCGGTGACCAGGACGAAGGCCAGTTCGCGCGCCAATCCGGGGTCCGGGCGATACCAACCGGGCAGACTCACCGCGGCCGGGTCGATCTGCTCCAGGTCGATCACGTCCGCGTCCGGTGGCATCGACAGCGCGCGGGCGTCACCGCCGCCGAGCACCAGAACGCGCCCGGCCGCCGCGGCCGCATCGCGCAGGTTCTCCGGATCGGCGATGATCGTGTTCGCGCCGGTCAACTCCACCGCACGCGCGATCTCACTGCCGGGCGCGAGCAGTACCGCCACCGCGCCCAGCCGCGAGAGCGCGGCCACCGCCGCCAGCGCGCTCGGCCTGGTTTCCATCAGCACGCCGACCCGGCTAGCCGGGCGCACACCCGCCGAGATCAGCCCGCGCACCACGTTGTCGATCCGGGCGCCGACCGCCTCGTTGGTGTGCACGCGATCGTCGAAAAGGAACAGATCCCGCAGCGGCGCGCGACGCGCCTGCTCGGTCAGCAAGCGCCCCAAGGAGATTCGGGTGTGCGGCTGGATCATCCCCAGCCGGGTCAGTCGCGGCAGCGCGCGAGCGGCCTCACCGGTCAACTCCACCGAACCGCGCAACGTATTGTTCGCGATCGAACCCAGCGCACTGCCCAGTCCGGCGCCCGCCTCGGCCAGCGTGCCCGCCGCGTGCACCACCCGGGTCGCCGCCGAACGCTGCGGATTCGCCTCGACGTGGGCGGCCATCGGGGCGATCGCCTCGGAGCGCTCCCCCTCCCCGCCGAGCCAGCGCACCCAGTCCCGCACCAGCGGCCAGGTCCGGGCGGTGGCCGTACTTCCCGCGACCAGACCGAAATGTCCCGCCACCAGCGACGCCTCGTAGACCTCCGCGTTCGGCGCGGCGCGCACGATACCGCGCACCGCCGCCGGCTGGCCGATATCGTCCACCTCGCCGACGAAGGCGAGAATCGGGCATTCGATCTCGGCCAGCGAAACCGGGCGGTCGCGGATCACGAAGCCGCCCACCATCATCCGGTTGTGCGCGACGAACTGTTTGAGCAGGTCCGCCGCGGCGGGTCCGGAATAGCCCACCCAGCCGTCGTGTTCGAGGAACCGGCGCTGACGTTCCTTGGGCAGCAATGCCTCCCGGTCGTGCAGCTGGCGCAGGAAGTCCAGGCGGGATTTGGCGGTCTTCACCGGATCGAGCATCTGGAAACCCAGCCGGACCATCGAATCGGTGATCGGCAGCCTGGTCAGCACGTGATCGGCGACGAAATCCGCGACCTCGGACACCAGCCCCTGCGGCAGGCCGAAGGGCAGTCCGGCGACGATGTCCACCGGGCTGCCGAAGGTGACGATGCTGTCCACACCCTTGCCGTAGCGATAGGCCGCGGTCTGGTAGGCGAACATGCCGCCTTGGGAATACCCCATCAGGTGGACACCGCGTCCGGTCAGTTCGTTCACCGTATCGATGGCGCTGTTCAGCGCGACGACATGGTCGGCCAGATCGCGCTGCCAGCCGCCCTCCTCGGTGGCCGGAGAGCCGAAATCCAGGACCCAGCAGTCGATTCCGGCGCGACTGAGGATACCCACCGCGCCGCCCTCGGCGTTCACGTCGTAGATGTCGGCGCTGACCATCAGGGGCGGGACGAGCAGGGCGACCGGACGGCCCGTGTCGGCGGCGGGGACGTCATCGGGGAAGTAGTGGCGCAGCCGGTACATCCGCTTGCGCTCGGCGACCTCGTACGGCGAGGCCTCCACGTCGTGGGCCAGCCCGCCGAACCGGATCACCTCCAGCCCGTTCTGTGCGGTGGCCACCAGCCGCCGCACCGATCCGATGACCGATCGCCCTGTCAACTTCACGGTAGCTCCCAGCCCTCACCTCGTGCGTGGCGCCCCGTCACGGGCTCCTTGTCCGACGAAGTCGAGCTTAGCTCCGTCTTCGGACTCCGCCGCGATGCGGCGGGTGCCGCATTTTCCGGAATCCGGTTCGCTCCCGGTACACGGGACCGGGGAAGCCTTTCCCGCCGGGAATTCCTCGCTCGCCCCCGACGGGTGCCGACGACGAGATCGGTCGCGCCCCGGGGTCGGCGTCGTCCGGTTCGCGGAACCGGATGTTTTCGCCGAAGCCGACATGGGCTCGTCGATCGACGAACGTTCGCGGGGCAACTCGATCGCGGCCGGGCACGACTCCACGCCGGCGGGGCCGCGGAAGCCGGCAGCCCGCCCAGCGGGACGACGAGCGGGTGGCCGACACGGGCGTATACGCGAAAAACCAACGGCGATGGTGCCATTCGCAGCTTTTCAAATATATTCGATTGCGGCACAGCGTGTTCCGGTCACACCTCGGGCTCACCCCGATGGAATACGCGTGATCACCGGAAGTGTGCACGGCGTTCACGGCCGGGAGCGAAGTTTGGGGTGAATGTCGTTATCCGCGTGACGAAGTCACGTCCGACCCGCGTGTCGGATTCGAGAAGGTACGGATTGGTGCGATCAGGGCACCGTTGCTACATTGTTACGAGTCGTTTGCTGTCGCGCCGTCTTCGGTGATTCCGCCACGGTCCCGCTTGCCCCGCGCCTATCATCGAACTGCTGGATCGCACTGTCGCGCTACCCAATTCGCTCGAGTTTTCGGTTACGCAGGCATCTGCCGCCTGCCGCATCTCCCTGTACGCAAATCGCCCCCAATGTCGTGTGGCAATCTCGAGGTGAGGACCGCAGCATGACCCTTGAACTCCCGGTGAACACTGACAACCACGTCCGTAAAACCCTGTCCACCACCGCAGCTCATCAACTCGCGCACACCACCAAGTCCGAACCGCAGATGCAGGGCATCAGCTCCCGGTGGTTGACCCGCGCCCTGCCGTGGGTGCAGGTCCACGGCGGCATCTACCGCGTCAACCGGCGTCTGACCCACACCCTGGGCAACGGCGAAGTGGAGTTCGTCATCGACGGCGGACAGGCCCGCGTCATCCCGCTCGAACTTCAGGAACTGCCGGCGCTGCGGGACTTCGAGGACGAGGACATCCTGCGCACGCTCGCGGAGCGCTTCGAGCAGCGCGATCTCGAACCCGGCACAGTCCTGGCCGAATTCGGCAATCCGATGGACCAGGTGCTGCTGATCGTGCACGGCAAACTCAGCAAGCTCGGCACCGGCGATTACGGCGAGACGACCAAGCTCGGCATGCTCGCCGACGGCGACTACTTCGGTGACGCCATGCTCACCGACCCGAACGCGATCTGGCCGGTGACGGTCCGGACGGCGACGCACACCACGCTGTTGTCCCTGCCGCGCAACGTATTGGACCAGATCACCGAGGAGATCCCGGCGCTGCGCGAACAATTCGACCGCATCGCCACGGCGCCGGCCAAGGCCCAGAACAAGCACGGCGAGGCCGAGATCGAGATCTCCTCGGGGCACGCGGGCGAGCCGCTGCTGCAGGGCACGTTCGTGGACTTCGACGCCTCGCCGCGCGAATACGAATTGAGTTTGGCGCAAAGCGTTCTGCGCGTGCACAGCCGCGTCGCGGACCTGTTCAACGACCCGCACAACCAGATCGAGCAGCAGCTGCGGTTGACCATCGAGGCCCTGTACGAACGCCGCGAGAACGACCTGGTCAACAACCCGGATTTCGGTCTGCTCAACAACTGTGACCTCAAACAGCGCATCTACACCGAGCACGGCGCGCCCACCCCGGACGACATGGACGAGCTGCTGAGCATGCGGCGCAGCACGAAACTCTTTCTGGCACATCCGAAGGCGATCGCCGCATTCGGCCGCGAATGCAACAAGCGCGGACTGTACCCGGATCCGGTGGAGATCAACGGCCACCGCATCCCGTCCTGGCGCGGCGTGCCGATCTATCCGTGCGGCAAGATCCCGGTTAGCGAGAACCAGACCACCTCGATCCTGGCGATGCGCACCGGAGAGAAGGAACAGGGCGTCGTCGGCCTGCACCAGACCGGAATTCCCGACGAGTACGAACCGAGCCTGAACGTCCGGTTCAAGGGCATCGACGACCAGTCGATCATCTCCTATCTGATCAGCTGTTACTACTCCGCGGCGGTCCTCGTACCGGACGCGCTGGGCATCCTGGACAACGTCCTGGTCGCCCGGCAGAGCGACTGACGAAAGGCGCTGCCATGTCGGTGCTCTCACGCGCCGCGGCGCCCCCTGCCGCCTCCGAGGTGGCCACGGTGATCGCGGCTCTGCTCGGTAATCTGGACAACGCTCCCCCGGCCACCCCGACGTGGTCGGGCAGGAGTGAAACCGCGGTCCCCCGGGCACATTCGGATCAGCTGACCGCGATGACCGCGGGGACCGTCCCGGCACGGCTGCTCGGCCCGGCCGGCCTCGGCACGGCGGGACTGCTGCTCACCCCTCCGCTGGTGGATGTCTCGACACTCGACACGTCGGCCTCCGGTCTCGGCGGCGAATCGGCCTCTGCCGGAACGGCACCCGCGGCCGGCCCGGCCGCGCGAGTCCTGCCCGAGACTCCGGCGGGATCGAACGGTACGCCGCGAATCCCATTGGGGCCGACCGGGATCGGGACGTCATCGACGCGCTTCCCGCCCCGCCGCGGCAGCGCGGTGGCAGTCCCACCGAATTCGACGGTCCCGCCGATTCGGGACGATCCGCTATCCGGATCACTGGGCGGCACAATCGATTCGGTCTTGTCCCGGATCTCGAAAACGGGGCCGGCCGCCGCCGCACCGGATCGCGACGACGCGGACCCCGGTGAATCCGGGACGAGTTCACGCTCGCCCATCCCGGCGCTGTACTGTCCGCCGCCGATTCGCGACGATCCGGCCCTCGCCGAGGCCGTCAACGAGGGAATCCTGTTGTGGGCCCAATCGATCGGGCTCTACGAGGGACGCCTGGACGACCTCCGCAAGGCCGATTTCGGGCGTCTGATCATGTTGGCGCATCCGGATTGCGACGATCCGGATCGCCTGCTGGCGGCGGCGAAATGCGCGGTCTCGGAGTGGTCGGTCGACGACTACTACTGCGAGGAGGACGCCGACGACCACGCACCCGACGGCACGCCGTCGAGCGCGGAGGCCGAACTGGGCCCGAAACTGGAAATGGCTGCCGCCGTGATGGATCCGGTCCACCTGCCGGCGAAATATCAGGTGCAGCTGGAACGGGCGCTCGGGTCCGATCCGATCCTGCGAGCCTTCCGCACCTCGTTCGACCATCTCGCGCAGTTCGCCACCCCGGCTCAGGTGGCACGGTTGCGCACGGAGATCGCCGGGTGGTTCATCGCACTCACCGCCGAGGCCGGATGGCGCGCCGCGCACCGGATGCCGCCGGTGTGGGAGTACCTGGCCAACCGGCAGCCGCACAGTTTTCTACCGTGCATGGCGCCCATCGACGCGGTCGGTGGCTACGAACTCGGTGCCGCCGAATACGCCGATCCCCGCGTGCGGCGGGTGGTGACCACCGCCGCGCTGGCCGCTCAAATGGTCAACGATCTGTATTCGATGGCCCGCGAGGACCTGTCCAACGGCCGCGAGTTCAACCTGCCGACCGTGCTGGCCGCCGAACAGCACTGCAGCCGCCGCGAGGCGATCCTGCAGACCGCCGAGGTGCACGACGAGCTGATGCATCGTTTCGAACGCGAGGCGGGCATCCTCGCGGCCGACGGCTCACCGGCGCTGCGCCGGTTCCTGGGCGGCCTGTGGGCATGGATGGGCGGCAATCGCGCCTGGCACGCCGCCAGCCGCCGGTACAACGACATCTCCTGATTCCACCCGACGCCGCGTATCCGGCGCGATGAGCACTGCCCGCAGCACCAACGATCGAGAGGACTGATTCGTCATGACCACGCTCGACCCCCAGACCGATGGCGTACTGCAGACCAGCTACCAGCGTTCGGTGGCGGCGTATTGGAACGACAATCCCAACGACGACCGGGTGAACACCAAGCTGGGCGAGGTGGACGGTCTCTATCACCACCACTACGGCATCGGCGATCCGGATCTGTCCGTTCTGGAAGGTCCCGAGGACACCCGCCAGGACCGCATCGTGCGCGAACTGCACCGGCTGGAGACCGCACAGGCCGATCTGCTGCTCGACAACCTCGGCGACGTACGGCCCGGAGACCGGCTGCTGGACGGCGGGTCGGGCCGCGGCGGCACCAGCATCATGGCCAATCAGCGGTTCGGCTGCCGGGTGGACGGGGTGACGATCTCGGAATACCAGGTGGGATTCGCCAACGAACAGGCCCAGCAGCGCGGAGTTTCGGACCGCGTGCAATTCCACTTCCGCAATATGCTCGACACCGGTTTCGAGGCGCGGTCCATGCGCGGCATCTGGACCAACGAGACCGATATGTACGTCGAGCTGCCGGATCTGTTCAGCGAATTCGCGCGGCTGCTCGAGCCGGGCGGGCGGTATGTGTGCATCACCGGCTGCTCCAACGATGTGACCGGCGGGCGGTCCGCGGCGGTGAGCTGGATCGATGCCCACTACGGCTGCATGATCCATCCGCGCAGCGAGTATTTCCGGGCGCTGGCGGCGAACAATCTCGTGCCGATCGCCGTCACCGACCTCACCGCGGCCACCATCCCCTACTGGGAATTGCGCACCCGTTCCGAGCTGGCGACCGGTGTGGAGAAACCGTTCCTGACCTCGTACAAGGAGGGCAGCTTCCAGTACCTGTTGATTGCCGCCGATAAGGTGGGGCGGTGACCGCCGCACCACAGGACAGCGCCGGAGCACCGCCGGTCGACCGTGAGGCCCTGCTCGTCGAGCTCGTGGACGAGCAGGGCCGGGCGACCGGCTCGTGCCCGGTGGCACAGGCGCATACCGCGCCCGGACAGCTGCACCGGGCGTTCTCGGTGCTGCTGTTCGACGCCGCGGGGAGGCTGTTGTTGCAGCAGCGGGCCGCGGTCAAGACCCGCTTCCCGCTGCTGTGGACGAACACCTGCTGCGGGCATCCCGCACCCGGTGAGCCGCTCACCCGCGCCGCGTCGGTAAGGCTCGGTGAGGAGCTCGGCATCGCGGCCGAGCTGACCGAGGTCGGGGTGTTCCACTACGAGGCGGACGATCCGGCGACCGGCCGGGTCGAGCACGAATGGGATCACGTCCTGGTGGGCCGCTTCGACGGCGCTCCGCCGAACCCCGATCCCGCGGAGATCGCCGATCACACATGGCTGTACCCGGCCGATCTGCGGACCGCACTCGAGTCCGAACCCGCCCGCTTCACCCCGTGGTTGCCGGGCGTCCTGGCGATCACCCATCCGCCCGTCGGCAGTCTGCACGACTGATATCCGGCGGGAGCCTTCGGAGTGACCAATCATGTCGGAACACGCGGGAGGGGCGGCTCCCGCGACACCGTCTCTCGTTGTTCCGATTCCGGATAGGTTGTCCGGCAACGTGTTCCGATCGGAGGCGAGCCATCCGCACACCCGAACCGCCGTGACACGGCGAAATCGACCGGGCACATCCCCGGACCGGCGTGAAATGCGGTTCCGCGGCTCGCGGGCACCTCGTCTGGCAGCATGGCGCCATGGACGGGATCGGGCTGGATCGGATCGAGGCGGCGGCGAAGCTGGTGGGACCCGCGGTGCGGCGCACGCCGTTGATCGCGGCCCGGGTACTGACCGAGCGCGCGGGCGTCGAGGTGCGGCTCAAATGTGAGAATCTGCAGCGCACCGGATCGTTCAAACCCCGGGGCGCGTACAACCGGATCGCGAATCTGTCCGAGGCCGAGCGCGGCCGTGGAGTCGTCGCGGCCAGCGCGGGGAATCACGCGCAGGGCGTGGCCTGGGCGGCCTCGACGCTGGGCATCGACGCCACGGTGTTCATGCCGATCGGCGCCTCGCTGCCGAAGCTGGCCGCCACCCGCGCCTACGGCGCGACCGTGCATCAGACGGGTGAGACCGTCGACCAGTCCCTTTCGGCGGCGAGGGAATTCGCCGAACAAACCGGCGCGACGCCGATCCATCCGTTCGACCATCCCGATATCGTGGCCGGCCAGGCCACGGTCGGACTCGAATTGTTCGAGCAGATGCCCGAAGTGGAAACGGTGATCGTGCCGACCGGCGGTGGCGGACTGCTCGCGGGCGTGGCCGTGGCGCTCGAGCATATGGCTCCGCACGTGCGGGTGGTGGGCGTGCAGGCGGCGCGGGCCGCGGCCTGGCCCGCTTCGCTCGCGGCCGGGAAACCGGTCGCGTTGGAGGGCATGTCGACCATGGCCGACGGCATCGCGGTCGGGCGGCCCGGTGACGTGCCTTTCGCCCATGTGGCCGAGCGTGTTTCGCGGATCGTCACGGTGGACGAAGACGCCATCTCCGGGGCGATGCTGCTGTGTATGGAACGCGCCAAGCTGATCGTCGAACCCGCCGGGGCGGCAGCGGTCGCGGCGCTGATGGCCTATTCGCCGGCCGAACTGGGCATCACGGGCCCGGTCTGCGCGATCCTGTCCGGCGGCAATGTCGATCCGTTGCTGCTGACCCGATTGATCGGGCACGGCCTCGCCGCGGCGGGACGTTATCTCGTACTGCGCGTGACGGTTTCGGACCGTCCCGGCAGCCTCGGCCGGCTGCTGGCCGAGATCGGCGGGACCGGCGCGAGCGTCTTCGAGATCACCCACTCGCGCGCCGGATCCTGGCTCGCCGTCGACGAGGCCGAGGTCGCACTCACCCTGGAGACACGCGGCACCACCCACCGCGACGAGGTTATCGACACCCTCACCGCCGCCGGATACGCTGTGCGCGTACAGGATTGAGATCCATTCGGATCAGCACTTGCTCCTGTAGAAGTACTTCGAGTTCGCGTCCATATCGGCCTCGGTGATGGAGACCATATCGGTCCGGATGTTCCGGGTGACCGGTTTGCCTTCGAGCGCGGCGGCGGCCTGGTCCACGCCGTCGACCCCGATCGTGGCCGGATCCTGGGCGATCAACGCCTGGATCGTGCCGTCGCGCAGGTCTTGCACCTGCTGTGGGCTGGCGTCGAAGCCCACGATCTTCACCTGGCCCAGCTTGCCCGCATTGCGCAGGCCGGTAGCCGCACCCTCGGCCGAACTCAGGTTGGTGGCGAAGATCCCGGCCAGATCCGGATGCGCGGCCAGCGTGGCGGTGACGATCGAGGCGGCCTGGGCGGCGTCGTTGTTGTTGTACTGCACGCCCAATGAGCTCATTCCGGGATGGTTCTTCAGTTCGTCGGCGAACCCCTGGGCGCGCTGATCGGTCGTGGAGGTGCCCGCCTTGGTGTTGATCACCAGCATGGAACCCTTGTCTCCCACCAGTTTCGCGAGCGTCTGCGCGGCGAGTCGCCCACCCTTGACGTTGTCCGAGGAGATCGAGGAGACCGCCACCGAGGTGTCCTCCAGAGCGGTGTCCACCTCGACGATCTTGATTCCGGAGTTCTTCGCCTGTTCGATCGGAGCGGCCATCGCCGTGGCGTGCGTCGGGGCGATCAGGATCGCGCCCGGTTTCGTGGCTATGACGCCGGTGACGATCGGCGTCTGAAGCGAGGCGTCGAATTGGGTTGGGGCCTGGGTGTTCAGCGCATATCCCAGTTTCTTCGCCTCGGCCTGCGCGCCGCACTGCATCGAGATGTAGAACGGTTCGTTGGCCACGCCGGGGATGAGCACGAGCTTGTTCGCGTCGGCGCCGCCGGAATCGCCGACCTTACCGCCGCATCCGGCCAGCACCGCCGCGGCCGTCACCATCACACCCGCCAGTACGGCGGCCCGTCGCACGGTTCTCATCTCCGCCCTCACCTTCGTTCGTTCCGTGTTACTTGCGATCTCGCGCCTTGCGACGCAACTGGTCGAACCAGACGGCGGCCACCAGGACGATGCTCACGGCGATCGGCTGCCAGAACACCGGCACTCCGGCGATGACGAATCCCTTGCGCAGCACCGACGGGATGAACACGCCGATCACGGTGCCGACTATCGTTCCGGTCCCGCCGAACAGGCTGGTGCCGCCGATGACCACACCGGCGATGGCGTCCAGATTGTCGGTGCCGTGCCCGGCGATGGTTGTCGTGCCGAAGTAGGCGAGGTTCATGAATCCGGCCAGACCGGAGAGCAGTCCGGTCATCAGGTACACCAGGATCAGATGCCGGGTGACTCCGATGCCCGAACGGCGGGCGGCCTCGGCATTGGAGCCGATCGCGTAGGTGTAGCGGCCGAACCTGGTGGTGTGCAGCAACCACGCGCCGGACAGCGTGACCACGAGCGCGACCAGCACCAGATCCGGCACACCGCCGAGCAGGGTGCCGAAACCCAGTGAGTCGCACAGATTCTCGGGCACTGTGCGGGTGTCCACGCCGCCGGTGATGAGCTGGGCGGCGCCGAGAGCCGCGCCGAAGGAACCGAGAGTGACGATGAGCGGCGGAATCTTGGCTCGCGCCACCAGAACTCCGTTGATCAGACCCCAGAGTGCGCCTCCCGCAAGGGAGACCACGAATCCGGCCGCGATGATTCCCCATCCGGCATGGCTCGCGTCCTGGCCGGGACTGAGCCATTCCATCGTCTTCGAACCGATGACTCCGGAGAAGATCAGCACCATGCCGACCGAGAGATCGATGCCCGCGGTGATGATCACGAAGGTCATCCCGATCGAGAGCACCAGCAGCACCGAGGTCTCGATCAGCAGGGTCTGCAAGGTGAACCGGGTGGGGAAGGCATCGGGCCGCGCGATGCTGAACGCCACGTACAGCACGATGAGCACCAGGCCGATCCATATCGTGCTGACACTCGAAATGCGCTGCCAGAGTCTGCGTTCGGGAGGATCGCTGGTTTCCGGCGCGGACTCGACGACGCCCGCTGCTCGCTCGCTCATGCCGCATCCTCGGTGTTCAACGCTCCGGTCATCGCGCCGACCAACTGGTCGAGAGTGGCCTCGGAGTCGAAGCGCGCCACGCGGCGGCCGAGCCGCAGCACCTCGATCCGGTCGGCGACCGAGAGCACCTCGGGCATGTTGTGACTGATCAGCACGACCGCGATACCCTGATCACGCACCCGCCCGATGACCTCGAGCACCCGCTCACGCTGCACGACGCCCAGCGCTGCGGTCGGCTCGTCCATGAACACCACCTTGCTGGCCCACATCACCGCCCGCGCCACCGCGACGGTCTGCCGCTGGCCTCCCGACAATGCGCCGATCGGCACATCGTCTCGGGGAAGACTCACACCCAGACGCCGAAAGTGTTCGGCGGCTTCTCTTTTCATGGCCTTGCGGTCGAGCATCCCGATCCGGCCGCGGATGCCGCGCCGGAACAGCTCTCGCCCGAGAAAAAGATTCGCCGCCGGATCCAGGTCCGGAGCGACGGCCAGATCCTGGTAGACGGTCTCCACGCCCAGCTTGCGCGCCTCGACCGGGGAGCCCATGCGCACCGGCTCGCCGTCGAGCAGGATGCGACCGCCGTCGGGTTGCTCCGCACCCGAAAGACATTTCACCAGCGTGGATTTCCCCGCCCCGTTGTCCCCGATCAGCGCGACGACCTCGCCCGCCCGCACCTGAAAGTTGGCCCCGCGCAACGCCTCCACGCCCGCATAGCGTTTGACCAGCCCGTCGGCCTCCAGCACCACGGAAGGCATGGCGATCACCTCGTCGACATCGACCCACCGGCCACCCGGCCCGTCCGCCCGATGTTAACGCTCACCACCCCCACCCACGCCCGAATCACGAAGATTGCGCCCGCACGAACGACCGAAACCTACCCGGCTTCCCGCAACGGCCGAAACTCGACACTCAACCGAACCCCCAACGCCTCGGCAATCCGTTCCAGCACAGGAATTGCCGGCATCGTACCTCCGGCCTCCAGCCGAGCCACCGCCGGTTGCTTCAAACCGGCACGATCAGCGAGTTCAACCTGAGTCAGCCCCGTTTTCTCACGCAGGCCGCGTACCGCCGCGCCGTCATTCGCGGGTGAATTCGGGCTGGAGCAGATCCCGGACGCGGGTGGGCCGGCCCAGGAGGGCGACCTCGCGGAACTGGTAGAGGATCGCGCCGGTGGGGGCGTGGACCGTCATCCGCTCGCGCAGCGGCATATTCAGCAGCCGCACCCCGGCCGAGGTGGTCGTCCACCCCGGCAGGTCCTCGCCGACCAGGCGTTCCAGCGTGACCTGATGAACCGAATGGACCTCATCGGGGTTGAGACGCAGGCGCGCAGGTGCGGCGGCCAGGGCGACGAACGGGGTCATGACGAATCCGGAATCGGTGACGAAATCGTCCAGCACGCCCAGAACATCGGATTCGGCCAGGTCCAGGCCGATCTCCTCGCGGGCCTCCCGCAGCCCGGCCGCCACCGCGCGCTCACCCGGCTCGATCTTGCCGCCGGGAAACGCCCACTGACCACTGTTCATCCCGCGATACGCGCGCCGGATCAGCAGGACGTGCGGCTCGTCGGGATCGTCCACGACGCAGATCACCACGGCCGCGGCGCGCCCTCCGGTGGCGACGATCCGGGTGAAACCGGTCAAATTGCCGCGAATCCGCTCGGCAACAGCAGAATTCGTCATATCCGGGCACCCCGGCCGGCACACGGCTCGACAATCACAGCTGCTCCCTTCGTCACAGCCACAGTACGTCGGCCGCCGGCTGCCCCGCCTTCGAGCCTGCCGCAAGCGATCTCCGGCATCGCGCTCCGGGGAGCACGCCCGCCCTCAGCCCACCAGGTGCGCGCCTCGGTGATCGAACCCGATGCGAAGAACCTTCGGCTCCGCCGGACGAACCAACACACGAACCTCAACCCAGCCAGGTACGCGCCTCGGCGGCGGACCGGCGGACCTCGTCGAGTTGCTCGGCGACCCGGACTCCGGCGGTGCCGCCGCGGGCGTTACGGGAGGCGATGGACCCCTCGACGGTGAGAACCTCGCGAACCTTCGGCGTCAGAGCCGGATCCACCGCGGCGAATTCGGTATCGGTGAGCTCGTCCAGGCCGACGCCGCGCGATTCGGCGGCCCGGACGCACGCACCGGCCGCCTCGTGCGCCACGCGGAACGGAACACCCTCGCGGACAAGCCATTCGGCGATATCAGTGGCGAGAGTGTAACCGGCGGGGGCCAATTCGGCCATCCGGTCCGTGTGGAAGGTCAACGTGGACACCAGACCGGCGATGGCGGGCAGCAGCAGTTCCAGCTGGGCCACCGAATCGAACAGAGGTTCCTTGTCCTCCTGCAGATCCCGGTTGTACGCCAGCGGTTGCGCCTTGAGCGTGGCGAGCAGGCCGGTGAGGTTGCCAATCAGCCGGCCGGCCTTACCCCTGGTCAGCTCGGACACGTCCGGATTCTTCTTCTGCGGCATGATCGACGATCCGGTGGACCAGGCATCGGCCAGGGTGATGTAGCCGAATTCCGGTGTGCTCCACAGGATGATCTCCTCTGCCATCCGGGACAGGTCCACCGCGGTCATGGCCAGGACGAAGGCTGCCTCGGCGGCGAAATCACGCGAGGAGGTGGCGTCGATCGAATTGGCCGCGGCCGCATCGAAATCCAGGTCGGCGGCGATCGCCTCGGGGTCCAGCCCGAGCGAGGAACCCGCCAGCGCGCCCGAACCGTACGGAGAGACCGCGGCGCGCTTGTCGAAATCGCGCAGCCGATCGATATCACGCAGCAGCGGGTGGGCGTGCGCGAGCAGATGGTGAGCCAGCAGCACCGGCTGGGCGGCCTGCAGGTGGGTCTTACCGGGCATCACCGCATCCGGATGTGCGGCGGCCTGCCCGACCAGCGCGTCGACCACGTCCAGCACGCCGGCCGCGACACGGCGAACCGCATCGCGCAGCCACATCCGGAACAGCGTGGCGACCTGGTCGTTGCGGGAACGTCCCGCGCGCAGGCGGCCGCCGAGTTCGGCGCCGACCCGGTCGATGAGCCCGCGTTCGAGTGCGCCGTGCACGTCCTCATCGGCCTCGGCGGGAGTGAACGCACCCGAATCGACGTCCGCGGCAAGGCGATCCAGGCCGGACAGCATGGCGGCCAGATCGTCGGCGGAGAGCAGACCGGCCTTGTGCAGCACGCGCGCATGGGCTTTCGAGGCGCGAATGTCGTACGGGGCAAGCACCCAGTCGAATTGGGTCGACTTGCTCAGCGCCGCCATCGCCGCGGCGGGGCCGGACGCGAACCGCCCACCCCACAACGCCCCTTCGTTGGTGCTGCCGCCATCGGTCATCGGTCGTGGTCTCCTCACCCGCGCATCGCGGTCGTCTGTGCCGTGCCGCTCAGGCGCGCACGGCCGTCATCAGGATGTGGTTGTGCAAAACCTCGCGCGCCTCGTCGGGCACCTCGCGACCGCGCTCGGTCAGTACCGCGACCGGATCGGACGCGCTGACCGTCCAGCCGTGATCGGCGAACCAGTCGCGAGGGTCGGTGCGGTCGTCCGAGGAATACCAGAGGTTCTCCACGTCGAGCCGAATCCCGGCCTGCGCCATCATCTTCTCCCGCGCGGCGCGGATCTCGGGGCTCAGCGTCCGCTGCCCCTGCCCCATGTTCAGGGCGATCGTGCTGCCCGGGACACTGAGTTCGGCGATATTGTCGAACAGCCGGTCCTGCGCCGCACCGGGGAGGTAGCGCAGCAACCCCTCGGCCAGCCAGGCGGTGCGCAGCGCCGGATCGAAGCCGCTGTCGCGCAACGCATTCGGCCAGTCCTGACGCAGATCTATCGCCACCTCGCGACGATCAGCACCGGGCTCCTCCCCGGCCAGCGCGGTTGCCTTGAACTCCAGCACCTTCGGCTGATCCAGCTCGAAAAGCACCGTGTCCGAAGGCCATTCGAGCCGATAGGCCCGCGCGTCCAGCCCTGCCGCCAGAATGACGACCTGCCGGATCCCGGCCGCACCCACCGCGGCGAAGTACTCGTCGATGTACACCGTGCGAGCGGTCATCATGGCGTTCAGCGGACCGTACAACCGGCTGCGCTCGGGATCAGTACCCACCTGGCCACGCAGGATCTTGTCCCACCCGGACCCCACCGCCTCGACCAGCTTGGCGGCATAGGGATCCCGGAACAGCGCGTCGGCACGCGCGGTCTCCCTGGCACGCATCGCCGCGACGCCCACGGCCGTCGCGCCCACACTCTCGGTGATATCCCAGCTGTCGTCGTCGGTACGCATCGGATGCTCCTGTCGGCCAATCCCTTTCGCGCGACAACCGCCTGTCGGCCGCGACGTCCGGCGGCGGCACCTGTCCGCGGCCGGTCACCGTCGCGACCCGCGATCTCCGCTTCGCACGATCGCCGGGTGACATCACCCGGCCGCTCGCAGGTTACTCCTGCTTCCCGCGGACGCGGCCGACGGCCGAGCAGCGTGGATCCGCTGCGTCACCACAGCGGATCCGCGCCCCGGCACACACCCGGCGATGAACCCGCCGGCCGGGTCGTTACTTCTTGAACAGATCCCGGCGCGCGGCGACCTTGGAGGACAGGCCGTGGATCTGCACGAAGCCCTTGGCCAGCGACTGGTCGAAGGAATCGCCCTCGTCGTAGGTGGCCAGGTTGAAGTCGTACAGCGACTCCTCGCTGCGGCGGCCGTTCACCACGACATTGCCGCCGTGCAGCACCATGCGGATATCGCCGGTGACGTGCTCCTGGGTGTCGCGCACGAACGCGTCCAGGGCGCGCTTGAGCGGGGAGTACCACAGGCCGTCGTAGGCCAGCTCGCCCCAGCGCTGCTCGACCTGCCGCTTGTACCGGCCCAGTTCGCGCTCGAGGGTGACGTTCTCCAGCGCCTGATGCGCGGTGATCAGCGCGATCGCGCCCGGAGCCTCGTAGATCTCGCGGCTCTTGATGCCGACCAGCCGGTCCTCGACCATGTCCAACCGGCCCACGCCCTGACGCCCCGCGCGCCGGTTCAGCTCCACGATCGACTCGAGCACGGTGACCTGGCGGCCGTCGATGGCCACCGGCACGCCCTTGTCGAAGCTGACGACCAGTTCGTCGGGCGCCTCGAAGTTGATCGTCGGATCGACGGTGTAGTCGTAGACGTCCTTGGTCGGGGCGTTCCACAGATCCTCGAGGAAGCCGGTCTCGACCGCACGACCCCAGACGTTCTGGTCGATGGAGAACGGCGACTTCTTGGTGACATTGATCGGGAGCTGGTTCTCCTCGGCGAAGGCGATGGCCTTCTCCCGGGTCCAGGCGTAGTCGCGGACCGGGGCGATGACGTTCAGATCGGGAGCCAGGGCGCCGATGCCGACCTCGAAGCGGACCTGGTCGTTGCCCTTACCGGTGCAGCCGTGCGCGACGGTGCCGGCGCCGTGGAACTTCGCGGCCTCCACCAGATGCTTGACGATCAGCGGGCGGCTGATCGCCGAGACCAGCGGGTACTGGCCCTGATAGAGGGCGTTGGCCTGCACGGTCGGCAGGCAGTAGTCGTCGGCGAACTCGTCACGCGCGTCGACCACGACCGCCTCCACGGCGCCGCAGTCCAGCGCACGCTGGCGCACGACGTTCATATCCTCGCCGCCCTGACCAAGGTCGATCGCGACCGCGACGACCTCGGCCCCGGTCTCCTTGCCGATCCAGCTGATGGCGACGGAGGTGTCCAGCCCGCCGGAGTAGGCGAGTACGACGCGATCGGCCATGTCTGTAACTCCTCGAGTAATTCGTGCGTATCAAAGTCTGTGTGCCCGCCTCGCCGGGCCGGCGGCGCTGCCCACCCCGCTCCCCCCGGCGGCCCGTACCACGCACAAATGATTATGCATGACGATGCAAGCCCATTCATAACCGGGCTGTGTCTTTGGCCTCCGCTTCGCTCCGGCGGGTTTCCGGCGCTGTAAGGCTCGTCGTTCAGCCCTCGAGACGCTGTGTCTTTGGCCTCCGCTCCGCTCCGGCTGTTTTCGGCGCTGTAAGGCTCGTCGTTCAGCCCTCGAGACTCGGCCTTCGGCCATGCGCTTCGAAGGCTGAACGACGAGCCCGCGCCGAAAACCTTGGAGCTGGTGTCGCTGAACCTATCGCTTCGCGGGCGGCTACCAGCCCGACAGAGACGCTTCGCCGCTGGGCGCGTTGGTCATCGCCTCGCTTCGCTTCGGCGGGCACCGATGCCGGGATCGGCGTTGTTCACCCGAAAAGCTGGGTTGACGTTGTTGAACCTCTCGCTTCGCGGGCGACTCCCAGCGAGACAGAGACGCTTCGCGGCTGGGTGCGTCGGCATTCGGTTTTCGCCTCGCTTCGCATCGGGCGGGTAGCAGCCGACAGGAGCGGTGACACTCGGGGCAATACGGACAATCGGCGTCAGATGTCCATGCGTCCCAACGAGATTGCCCCGGGGGCGGGGATCGTGTGCGAGCCTGGAGGGACCAGCGGTCCGGACGGCGGAAGGGCGGTCCAGATGTATTCGGGAATCGGGAGTCTATTCGAGTTGATCGGTCAGGACGTGCTGTCCCTGGGACAGGCCGTCGTGCAGATCATCAGCGACCTGTTGAACGCGGGGACGTACGGCGGCGGCGGGGGCGGTGTTCCGCCGGGACAGTACCCGCTCGCCTAGCGCTCGACCTGGCCCGCCGACCGCGACGCCGCCGGGCCACCGCGGATCCGAGCCGGTCAGCGCGTTCGGTTGCGGTAGGCCGCGGAGACGATCGCCACGACTCCGACGAGGATGAGAACCACGCCCAGATACGTCCACTGGGAGTGGCCGGTCATCGGCGAGCCGTGCACGGCACCCGTGCCCTGCCCGATCCACAGCGCCCCGAGCAGGCACAACACGATCCCCACCACCACACCGATAACACGCCGCACAGTTCCTCCTCGGTAATCGCTGCCACGTTCCTACACCCCGTACAACCCAACTCCAAGGTTCGCGGCCCGTCTCGCCGTTCGGACGCGTAGCGAAAGATACCGCTAGCGCTCTCGGGCGAACGTCTCCGAGGGCAGCTGGGAGGCGTAGATGGTCTGGTGGATCGGCGTGGCGATACCCGCGGCCCGGCCGAACCGGACAACCGCGCCGCTCTGGTAGTGCAGTTCCGACGGGCGGCCCGCGGCCAGGTCACGCTGCATCGATGCGGTGGTCTCCGGGCCGAAGCCCGCGTAGATCTTCATCATCTGGTCGACGTCGTGCTCGTCCAGCGCGATGCCCCGGGCGCGGGCCACCTCGAGCACCTCGGCCATCGCAGCGCGGACCAGGGCGACCGTTTCGGGTTCGGTGGACACGATCCCGACGGGCTGCCGGGCCAGCGCGCCGACCCCGCCGTAGGAGGAGATCAGCATCAGCTTGCGCCACAGCGTGGCTTCGATGTCGTTCGTGCGGGTCACCGTGATCCCCGAGGGGGTCAGCGCCTCTTCCACCGCTTCGACCCGTGCGGCCGAATCCGGTGTCAGCGCACCGATTTCCACCGCGGCGTGCGCGCCCAGGCAACGCACGGACCAGGGCCCGACGCGTTCGGCGATCACCACGCAGGTACAGCCGAGCACCCGCTCCGCGCCCAGCACCGCGGCCAGATCACTCGCCGCCTCGACGCCGTTCTGCAACGGCAAGATCGTGGTTCCCGGGCCGACGACCGGTTCCAGCGCCTCGGCGACGTCGCGAACCTGCCACGCCTTCACCGCGACGATCACCAGATCGGCCGGGTCGCCGCCGGGGCGCAGTTCGGTGACCACCTGCACATCGGGTATCGAACTCTCTTCTCCCGCACGGGAAACCAGCAGCGGCCCGGCCGCCGCGGCCTCGACGGTCTCCTCCCGCCCGACCACCGTCACCTGATGACCGGCGCGCGCCAGCATCCCGGCGAAGTATAGTCCGATTCCACCCGCCCCGAATACCGTAATGCGCACGAGTCAGGGCCTCCACATCGTCGACAACCGCACGTGATCCATGCGTCCGCATACAGTATCGCCGTCCGGCCGAGCATTCAATTGGTACCGCAGGTAACGGATTTCACGTTCACGGGACCGCCGAAACGGGCACGCGTCGAGCCCCGGGGAAGTACCGGGTCGTCCGGAGTCCTGCGGAAGCGAGCCGCATCCGGTTAACGTGTGAGCGATCACATCACCGCGGCGGGCCGCGGTACGGCAGCACCTGGAAACGAGTTACCCCGTGACGATCGACGACGATCCCGCACCGGCCGCCTCCCGCAACGCCTCGGCACCCCCGTTGACCTCGGCACAACGCCGCGCGTTCTGGGGTTCGTTCGGCGGCTGGGCGATGGACGGTTTCAACTGGACCGTCTTCGGACTGGTGCTCGCGCCCACGATGACCGAACTCCTGCCGCGCGCCGGTATCGCCGCGACGTCCGCGAATATCGGCTGGTACGGCCAGATCAGCGCGGCGCTGTTCCTGCTCGGCTGGGGTTGTTCGGCGATCTGGGGACCGCTGGCCGATCGCTTCGGCCGGATGCCCGCGATGACGGCCTCCATCGCGATGTACGGGGTGTTCACCGCGCTGGCGGGCCTGGCCACCGAACTGTGGGAGTGGAATGCCTTCCGCTTCCTGGCGGCCGTGGGCGTCGGAGGCGAATGGGCCATGGCGGGAACACTTCTGGCCGAGGTACTACCCGAGCGGGTACGCGCCCGGTTCGGCGGCCTCATGCATTCGGCCGCGTACATCGGCGTGCTGATCGTCTCGACGCTGTACCTCGCGGCCGGACCGCAGCTGGGCTGGCGGGGAATGTTCCTGATCGGCGGGATTCCCGCGTTGGCGGTCTTCGTCATTCGCCGTACCACACCCGAACCCGAACGCTGGCAACATGATTCGGCCGCACAGGAGCGAAAGTCGTTCCGGCAGCCGGTCGTCGGCGTGCTGACCCCGCCCTACCGGGCCCGTACCCTGGGCAACCTCGCGCTGTTGGTGGTCTGCGTGATCGGGCTGTGGGCCGGGTCGACCTACGTGCCCACCGCCGTCACCGACCTGGCACACCACGCGGGATACGGCTCGTCCGCGACGGTGCGGCTGGCCGGGATCTCCTCGATGACGGTGGCCGCGTTCACGATCATCGGCTGTGTGGTGATTCCGCGTCCGGCGAACCGATTCGGACGGCGCGCGACGCTGGCCGGGCTGTTCGTGCTGATGGCCGTCGGCGCGGTCGGGGTCTACGGGATCGCGTATCCGGCACACTCGATCGTGCTGACCTTCGTCTTCCTGCCGGTGCTCGGCCTGGGCGGGGCCAACTTCGCGATCTTCACCATCTGGCTGCCCGAGCAGTATCCGACCCGGATGCGCGCCACCGCCTTCGCGTTCACCACCACGCTCTCCCGCTGGTTCGCGGCCGCGGGCACATTCCTGATCGGATACGGCATCCATGCGAGCGGCTCGTTGGCCATCCCGCTCAGCGCGACCGCGGTCGTATTCCTGATCGGTATCGGCATGGTCGGTCTGGCCCCGGAGACCCGTGGGCAGGCGCTGCCGGACTGACCGAGCCGAATGACCCAGCGGCCCAACCGGTTCGGTCGTTCAGGCCCACTGCTCGATCTTCGCGGCCAGTTCCGCGCCGGTGAGTGGCTCGCGGGCGATCACCGCGATGGTGTCGTCCCCGGCGATGGTGCCGACGATCTCCGGCAGCGACGCGCGGTCGAGCGCACTCGCCAGGAAGTGCGCCGCGCCCGGTGGCGTGCGCAGAACCGCGATATTGCCGCTGTGATCGGTGGAGACCAGCAGGTCGCCGAGCAGTTTCGACAACCGGTCGGTGCCGCCGGTGACCCCGCGCACCGGACTGCCGTCCTCGGGGACGACATAGACGCCCGCGCCGCCGTCCGCGGCGCGCAGCTTCACCGCGCCGAGTTCGTCCAGATCCCGCGACAGCGTCGCCTGGGTGGTCTCGATACCATCCTCGGCCAGCAGTGCGGCCAATTCGGTCTGGCTGCGCACCGCGTGCCCGGACAGGATCTCCACGATGCGCTGCTGACGACCGGCACGCGTGCGAGCGGTCGCCGGGCCGGATCTGTTCGGCTCGACGCCCGCTCGATCCGCGGTACTCACGAACGTCTTCCAGTCACGATCGTCGCTCCTGCTCGCTCTTGCCCAGCAACCACACCAGCAGCGCCTTCTGCGCGTGCAGCCGGTTCTCCGCCTCGTCCCATACGACGCTGTGCGGACCGTCGATCACCTCGTCGGTGATCTCCTCCCCGCGATGCGCCGGAAGACAGTGCAGCACAACGGCGTCCGCGGCCGCATGTGACAGCAGCCCGGCGTTGACCTGGAACGGACGGAACGGGCCGACCCGGTCCAGGCCGTCGTTCTCCTGCCCCATCGAGGTCCAGGCATCGGTCACCAGGGCATCGGCGCCGGTGGCCGCGGCGACCGGGTCACCGGTGACCGCGACGCTCGCCCCGGTCTCCGCGGCGCGCTTGCGAGCGGCCTCGAGCACCCAGGCCGCGGGCTCGAAACCCGAAGGGGCGGCGATGGTCACGTTCAGGCCCGCGGTCACGCCGCCCAGCAGCAGCGAATGCGCCATATTGTTCGCGCCGTCGCCGAAATAGGCCAGGGTGCGACCGGCCAGACCGCCCTTGCGCTCGGTGAGGGTCAGCAGATCGGCCAGCACCTGGCAGGGATGGAATTCGTTGGACAGTGCGTTCACGACGGGAACCGTTGCGGCGGAGGCCATCTCGTCCAGCCGGGACTGCTCGAAGGTGCGCCACACGATCGCGTCGACGTAGCGCGAGAGCACCCGGCCGGTGTCCGCGAGGGTCTCCTCCCGGCCCAGCTGAGTGGTCCGGCCGTCGACCACCACCGCGTGCCCGCCGATCTGGGCGATGCCCATCTCGAAGGAGAACCGGGTCCGAGTGGAGTTCTTCTCGAAGATCACCCCGACCCCGCGCGGGCCCTCCAGCGGCCGCCGCGAGAACGGCGCTGCCTTCAGTTCCGCTGCCAGCGCCAGGATTTCGGCCTGTTCGGCCGGGCTGACGTCGTCGTCGCGTAGGAAGTGGCGGATGCTCACTTGTCCCCCTTCTCCAGGGTGGTGTGCTGCTCCAGGGCGGTGTCCAGGATGCCGGGCAGGTCCGACAGCAGGCTGCCGGCTTGAGTCTCGGTCAAGATCAGTGGCGGCGCCAGCCGGATGACGTCGGGCTTGGCCGGATTCACCAGATAGCCCTGCGCGCGGGCGGCCGATTCCACCTGCGCGGCAGCCGGGCGATTCAGCTGGATGCCGATCAGCAGGCCCGCACCGCGCACATGGTCGATCAGCGGATGTCCGAGCTCGTCGATGCCGTCGATCAGTTTCTTGCCGACCGTCTCCACGTTGTGCAGCAGATCGTCCCGCTCGATGGTGCGCAGCACGGCCAACGCCGCCGCGGCGCAGACCGGGTTACCGCCGAAGGTGGTTCCGTGCAGACCGGGGGTGAGCAGCTCCGCCGCGCGGCCCTGCGCGAGCACCGCGCCGATCGGCAGACCGCCGCCCAGTCCCTTGGCCAGGGTGATCACGTCGGGCACCAGACCCGCGGCCTGGTGCGCGTAGAAATGGCCGGTGCGGCCGATACCGGTCTGCACCTCGTCCAGGATGAGCAGCGCGCCGTGTTCGGCGGTGATCGCGCGGGCGGCGGCCAGATAGTCCGGCGGCGGCACCACGACCCCGCTCTCGCCCAGCATCGGCTCCAGGAATACCGCAGCGGTGTCCGAATCGACCACGGCGGCAAGGGCTTCCACGTCGCCGTAGGGGATGTGCCGCACACCCGGCGGCATCGGTTCGAACGGCGCGCGCTTGGACGGCTGGCCGGTCAGCGCGAGCGCGCCCATGGTGCGGCCGTGGAACGCCTCCTCGCAGGCGACGATCTTGGATCGCCCGGTCAGCCGCGCGATCTTGAACGCCGCCTCGTTCGCCTCGGTGCCCGAATTGCAGAAGAACGCCCGCCCCGCACCATCGCCGAAATGCGCCAGCAGCCGCTCGGCGAGTTCGAGCACCGGTTCGCTGGCATACAGGTTCGAGACGTGCCCGAGCGTGTTCAACTGCGTGGTCACCGCCTCGATGATCGCCGGATGGGCGTGCCCAAGGCTGTTCACCGCGATACCGCCGAGGAAATCGAGGTAGCGCTTGCCCTCGGCGTCGTAGAGTTCCGCGCCCGAACCACGCACCAGCGCGATCGCGGGCGTGCCGTAGTTGTTCATCAGCGAGGCGGACCAGCGCTGCCGAATGTCCTGAGTACTCATAGGTTTTCCGTGCCCTCCTGCGGCGCGTCGGCCGGCGGTGGGGTCGAAGGGGAGATCATCGTGCCGATCCCCTCCCCGGTGAACAGTTCCAACAAGACCGCGTGCGGCACCCGCCCGTCGATGACGTGCGCGCTCGGCACACCGCCGCGCACCGCGCGCAGACAGGCCTCCATCTTGGGCACCATGCCCGAATCCAGCGAGGGCAGCAGCTCGGCCAGCGCATCGGCATCGATATGCGTGGTCAGCGAGGACCGGTCGGGCCAATTCGTGTACAGCCCTTCGACATCGGTCAGCACGACCAGTTTCTCCGCGCCCACCGCGGCGGCCAGCGCTCCCGCGGCGGTGTCGGCGTTGACGTTGTGCACCACGCCGTCCACGTCGGGGGCCAGGGTCGACACGACCGGGATGCGGCCCGCCCGCACGATGTCCTGCACCGCGTCGGGATTCACCGCGGTGACATCGCCGACCAGTCCGATATCGGTTGTCTCACCGTCGATTTCGAGGGTGCGGCGGGTCGCGGTGAACAGCCGCGCGTCCTCACCGGAGATGCCGACCCCGTACGGGCCGTGCGCGTTGATCAGGCCGACCAGCTCCCGGCCGACCTGGCCGAACAACACCATGCGGGCGACGTCCAGCACCTCGGGTGTGGTGACCCGCAGGCCGCCGCGGAATTCGCCCTCCAGGCCCAGGCGCTTCAACATCGCGCTGATCTGCGGTCCGCCGCCGTGCACCACGATCGGATGTACGCCGACCGTGCGTAGGAAGACCATATCGGCGGCGAAGGCGCGTTTGAGGTCCTTGTCGATCATCGCGTTGCCGCCGTATTTCACCACCACGACGGTGTCCCGGAATTTTTGCAGCCAGGGCAGCGCGTCGGCGAGCACATGCGCCTTGTCCAGTGCGGAGAGTCCGGCCAGGGCGGCGGGAATCGATTGGCTCACAACGGGATCGGTCTCGTTCATGAGCTGTACGCCGAGTTCTCTTCCACGTACCCGTGCGACAGGTCCGTGGTGCGGATGGTGGCCTCGCCGTCGCCCAGATCCAGGTCGATCACGACGTGGATATCCGCGCCGGACAGATCGACATCCCGCGCGCCCGGCGCGCCCGTTCCGCCGACGCACACCGGACTCCCGTTGAACGACACCGAGATTCGATCGGGATCCAGCTCGATCGGCGCGATGCCGATCGCGGCCAGCACTCGGCCCCAGTTCGGATCCGAGCCGAAGAACGCGGTCTTGACCAGCGAATCGCGGGCGACCGCGCGGGCACCCGTCAGCGCCTGATCCTCGTCCACCGCGCCGCGCACGGTGACCAGCACCCGCTTGGTCACCCCCTCCGCGTCGGCCATGAGCTGCGCGGCCAGATCGTCACAGACGGCCAGAACCGCCGCGTCCAGGTCTTCCTGTGCGGGCGTGACCTCGCTCGCCCCGCTGGCCAGCAGCAGTACGGTGTCGTTGGTGGAGCACGAGCCGTCGACGTCGAGGCGGTCGAAGGTGCGCGAAGTCGCCTTGCGCAGAGCCGAATCCAGCTGCTCCGGCGTGGCCACGGCGTCGGTGGTCAGCACCACCAGCATGGTGGCCAGCGACGGCGCCAGCATGCCCGCGCCCTTGGCCATGCCGCCGATGTTCCACTTGTCGTGATGGTGGTACGCGGCTTCCTTCGGCACGGTGTCGGTGGTCATGATGGCGTGTGCGGCATCGGTTCCGCCGGATATCCCACCGGCCATCTCGTGCACGATCTCGGTCACACCCGGAATCACCTTGTCCATCGGCAGCCGGTCGCCGATCAAACCCGTCGAGCAGACCGCGATCTCGCCCGCGCCGGTCTCGGTTCCCCAGTTGCTCAACGCCTTCGCCAATTCCTCGGCGGTGGCGTGAGTGTCCTGGAAGCCGCCCGGTCCGGTGCAGGCGTTCGCACCGCCGGAGTTCAGGATCACCGCGCGCAAACGACCGCCGGTCAGCACCTGCTGCGACCACAGCACGGGCGCGGCCTTGACCTTGTTGCGGGTGAACACCCCGGCCGCCGCGCACTCCGGTCCCTCGTTGACGACCAGGGCCAGATCCGGTTTACCGCTCACCTTGATCCCGGCGGCGATCCCGGCCGCACGGAACCCCAGCGGGGCGGTCACGCCCTGGGTCCGGACCAATTTGTCGCTGGATGTCACGGTGCCACTCCTACGGTGGGGAGTCCGGCGGTCTCCTCGTAGCCGACCGCCAGATTCATCGATTGCACCGCGGCGCCCGCGGTGCCCTTGGTCAGGTTGTCGATCGCGCCGATGACGACCAGCAGGCCGGCGTCGGCGTCCACGGCGACCTGCAAGGTCACCGCGTTGGAACCGAGCACCGAACCGGTCTGCGGCAGTTGCCCTTCGGGCAGCAGATGGACGAAGGGCTCATCGGCGTAGGCCTTCTCGTAGACCGCGCGGGCCTGCGCGAGATCCACTCGCGTGGGCGCGGTGCAGGTGGCCAGGATGCCGCGCGGCATCGGCGCGAGGACCGGGGTGAACGAGACCGAGATATCGGCTCCGGCACAATCGAATTCGCGCCCCTCGGCGGCGCTCGCGGCCGCCGCCTTCAGATTCTGCGCGATCTCCGGGGTGTGCCGGTGCGCGCCGGCGATGCCGTAGGCGCGCACGGAACCCATCACCTCCGAACCCAGCAGCGCCACATCGGGTTTGCGGCCCGCGCCGGATGCTCCACTGACCGCGACGATGTTCACCGTCGGCTCGACGATTCCGGCGGCGACCGCCGGAGCCAGCGCCAGGGTGGACACCGTGGGGTAGCAGCCCGGCACCGCGATGCGGGTCGCGCCGCGCAACCGCTCGCGCGCGCCCGGCAGTTCGGGCAGACCGTAGGGCCAGCTGCCCGCGTAGGGTGTCTTGTAGTACTTCTCCCACACCGCCGCGTCGGTGAGCCGGAAATCCGCGCCGCAGTCGATGATCACGGTGGATTCGGGCAGTGCGGTGGCGATCGCCGCCGACTGGCCGTGCGGCAGGCCGAGGAAGACGATGTCGTGCCCGGCCAGGATCTCCGGCGTCGTCTCGGCCAGCACTCGATCGGCCAGGGGCAGTAGATGCGGCTGCGACTCCCCCAGCGGCGTGCCCGCGTTGGATCCGGCGGTCAGCGCCCCGATCTCGAGGCGCCCACTTCGGTACGCCGGATGCCCCAGCAGCAATCGCAGGACCTCACCGCCCGCGTATCCGCTCGCACCAGCCACCGCGACCCGCAGTACGGGCCCACTCGAGGTATCCGCCATGTGATGATTATGCACGATCATGCAATCCCATTCATAGCGGGGTCTGCGGGAAAATATTTGCTTCACGCGAACAAGTAATTTAGTGTTGTTTCATGCAAGCAAATAAGTCCCAGATCGCCGACCTGGTTCGCACCGTCTCCCAGTTCGCCGAGGCCAACCGGCAGGGACAGGCACGGATGTTCGACCCGGTCCGGCTGGGCGTCCTGCAGTTGGCCGTCGAGCACGGCCCGCTGCGGGCGGGCGAGGTCGCCGAGCGGCTGGACGCCCTGCCCTCCTCCATCACCCGGCACATCCGGGCGCTGGCCGAGGCCGAACTCGTGATCACCGAGCCGGACCCGGCGGATCGTCGGGCGGTCCTGCTGATCGCCACCGACGCCGGCCGCGCGGAGTTGCGGCAGTTCCTCGACGTCGGTGAGCAGGTCTTCGGCGCGGTGATCGCCGAATGGTCCGCCGAGGACGTGGTCACGCTGACCCGGTTGCTCACCCGGCTGACCGAGGACTGGGCGCGGCACGGGGCCGAGCAGCAGCAGGCCGCCCGCAAGCGGCACCGGCCGTTCGGCTGGAGCCAGGGCTGAGCTGCTCCGAAAACCGTTCTCCCTGTTGGTAATCGATCAGGAATGGAAGTGAACATCATGTCCGCCAATACATCTGTGCGGGTGCTCGTCGCCGGTGGCGGGATCGGCGGCCTGGCGCTGGCGCACGGGCTCCGCAAGGCCGGCATCGACGTCGCGGTGTACGAACGCGACCGGCACCGCACCGACCGGCTGCAAGGCTTCCGCATCCACATCAGCCCGCGCGGCAGCCGGGCCCTGCACGAACTACTGCCCGAACATCTCTACCGCGCGTTCGTCGAGCATTCCAACGCGGTCGAGTCCGAGATCGGATTCGGATTCGCCACCGAACAGATGAGTACCCTGCTCGAACTCGATCGCCAGACCATCGAAGGCAACCCGGCCGATGACGTCGATCGCAACTTCGGGGTCAGCCGCATCACCCTGCGCCAGGTCCTGCTGTCCGGCCTGGACGACGTGGTGCACTACGGCAAGGCCATCAGCGGATACACCCAACTGCCCGACGGCCGCGTCGAGGCCCGGTTCGCCGATGGCACAACGGCCTTGGGCGACGTCCTGGTCGGCGCGGACGGCGGCACCTCGCGCGTGCGCGCTCAACTGCTCCCGCACGCCCAGCGCGTCGATACCGGAATCGTGGCCATCTGCGGCAAATACATGCTGACCGAGCAGAGTCGCCGCCGCCTGGCACCCCGGCTGCAGACGGCGCCGGTCAGCATCATCCCACCCAGGGGGTGTGGCATGTTCGTCGCACCGCACGAATTCGGTTCCAGCGATGTGGCTTCCGGAACGATCGGCGGCAACGACGGTGCCGCGCAACTGTTCCCCGGCGCACTGTTCGACAACACCCGGCCCTATGTGCTGTGGAGCTACGCCGCGAAACGCAGCGACTACCCGGCCGATCTGGAAAGCTTGGCGCCCAGGGAACTTCAGGATCTCGCAGATCGGCTCACCGCCGACTGGTCGCCGCAGCTGCGCGAGCTGATCACCGGCTGCGACACCGAGACCGTCACCCTGTTGCCGATTCGCACCTCGGTTCCCGTCGGCCCCTGGGAGACGACCAACGTCACACTTCTCGGCGACGCGATCCACAGCATGACCCCGTTCCGAGGCATCGGGGCGAACGTCGCTCTGCGCGACGCCCAGGTGCTGACCGGCTCGCTCACCGCGGCGGCACGCGGTGAACGGCCACTGCTCCGAGCCCTGCACGAGTACGAGGCGCAGATGATCGGCTACGGCTTCGCCGCCGTACGCGCTTCCTTACAAGCCGCCGAGCAGTCCGTCTCGGACAGACGCGTCTCGCGCACCATGGCCCGCACGGTCTTCCGGGTGGCCGGTGCGCTGCCTCCGCTGAAGCGAAAGATGTTCGGCGGCATCGGCAGCGAACCGGAACCGGCGCAGCGGTAGGTCGGGCGCGGTTCAGCTCACCAGGGCGAACAGTATCGCCGCGACCGCGAAACTCACCACCGACAACACGGTCTCGAGCACACTCCAGGTCTGCAGGGTCTGTTTCACCGACAGATTGAAGAATTTCGAGATCATCCAGAAGCCGCCGTCGTTGACGTGGCTCAGAATGATCGAACCCGCCGCGATCGCCATGGCGATCAACGCCAACGAGATCTGCGAGTAGCCGTGCCCGGCGACCAGCGGGCCGACGATGCCACCGGTGGTGACGATCGCCACGGTGGCCGATCCCTGGGCGATGCGCAGACCGCAGCTGATGATGTAGGCGAGCAAGATCACCGGCAAACCGGCCTCGGACATGGTGTGCGCGAGCACTTTTCCGATGCCGGTGGCCGAGATGACCGCGCCGAAGAACGCGCCCGCACCGATGACCAGCAGCAGCATGCCCACGGGCCGTAGTGATTCGGCGGTCAGCACGCCCAGCTGCTGCACCGTCGAGCCCCGCCGCAGACCGAGGATGTAGAACGCGACCAGCACCGCGATCAACAGCGCGACAGCCGGATTGCCGAGAAATGTCAGCACCTCGAGCAGCGCGGACTTCGACTTCAGCAACTGGCTGCCGAAGGTCGCGCCCAGAATCAGCACCAGCGGAATCGCGATGATCGCTCCGATCAGTGCTACCGACGGGCGCCGAATCGCTTCGGCTTCGGCCAGTGCATCACCTTGTGCCGCGGCGTTGCGCGTGCCCCGTTCCGGTTCGGCGCCGTCGCCCGCGGGCCGCACCAGGAATTCCGCCGGAACGTCCACCACTACCCGCTTGCCGATGAAACTGCCCCAGACCAGGCCCGCCGCGATGAATCCCGGCAGGCCGCACACCAGGCCCATGATGATCAGCCAGCCCAGGCTGACCCCCATCAGCCCGCCGAGGGCCACCGGACCAGGATGCGGGGGAAGGAACGCGTGCGTCATGGACAGGCCGGCCACCATCGGCATCGCGTACAGCACCAGCGATCCACCGCCTCGCTTGGCCGCCACGTAGATCAGCGGGGCGAGGACGAAGATGCCGATATCGAAGAACACCGGGATACCGAAAATGAGACCGACCAACCCCATGGCGACGGGAGCGCCTTTGGGCCCGAACAGGTTCTGCAACTTCTCGGCCAGTACATCGGCGCCACCGGAACGTTCCAGGATCGCGCCGAGCACTGTGCCCAGGCCGATGATCACCGAAATATGTCCCAGAATCCCGCCGAATCCGGTCTCCAGCAGGGAATCCGAGGATTTCAGGGGCGTGCCGACGATCTTGGAGACCGGAAGTCCGGCCGCGAGCGCCAGGACCAGGCCGGTCAGTAGCAGGGCGATGAACGGCTCGAGTTTGAACCGGATGATCGCCACGAGCAGCACGACGATCGCCAGACCGCACAGTATCAGCAGTCCCGGTGTGGTGGTCCGCAGCCAGTCTACGGTGGCGGCCATACTTACCTCACTTCATGGATGAAACGAAAGATGCCGCCCGCGAGGCGATTTCGGACCATCGGCCCGCGGCGACATCGCCCGGTGCGACGACGTCGGTACCGGCCGTGACCGCCACCGCGCCATGCGCCAGGAATTCGGCGGCGTTACCGGCGTTGACACCGCCGGACGGGATGAACGCCGCATCGGGGAAAGGCCCCCGCAGATCCTTCAGATAGCCGGGTCCGAGCGCACGAGCGGGGAAGATCTTCACCGCCGCCGCACCCAGATCCAGCGCCGCCATCACCTCGCTGGGGGTGAACGCGCCCATCACGACCGGAATACCGTGTCGTGCGGCCACTTCCACGACGATCGGGCGCAGCCCCGGGGTCACCAGGAATGCGGCGCCGCTGTCGATTGCCCGCTCGGCCTGTTCGCCGGTGAGCACCGTGCCCGCGCCGACCACCGCATCCGGCACGGCCGATGCGGCGGTCAGTGCGTCCAGCACGCCCGGTGTCGTGAAAGTCAGCTCGACCGTGCGGATCCCGGCACCCGACAACGCCTCGGCCAAGGCGGCCGGATCGGGTATCGCCTCGGCACGCACGACAGTGAGCACCCGGTCGGCGCGGATCACCCGCATGGCCGTGCTCGACGGCGCCGCCGCCGGATCGAAAATCATTTGTTCCGTTCGCCTTTCACGTCGGTACCGCCAGGCGTCATGCGCAGCGCGCGCCCGGCGAGAGTTCCGGTGGGCATGCCGCCGTCGATCGCGAATTCACCGTTCACCAGCACGTGCGCGATCCCGCTCGCCGGTTGCTTGGGCTCCTCGAATGTCGCTGTGTCGCAGATCGTCTCGGGATCGAACAACACCAGATCCGCGGCGTACCCGGGGCGGATGAGGCCACGTTCGCGCAATCGAAGCCGCCGTGCGGGGCGTCCGGTCAGATGATGCACGCACTCCTCCAACCCCAGCACGCCCAGTTCGCGCACGTAACGGCCGAGGTATCGCGGAAACGCGCCCCACGCCCGCGGATGCGGCCGATCTCCGACGAGCAACGCGTCGGTGCCGCCCATGTGCCGGGCGTGCCGCATGATGGCGCGCACATTCTCCTCGTGCCCGACGTGTTGCAGGATCGTGGTGGCCAGGTCGTCCCGCAGCAGCAGCTCGAAGAAGGTCTCCACCGGAGAAACCCCCTCAGCCGCAGCGATATCCGCGATCGTCCGGCCGACGTACCGGCTCAGGCCGGGATTCGCGACGCCGCTGATCTGGATGGTCTCCCAGTCGACGGTGACTCCGTGGCAGCCATCCGAACCGCGCACGGTGACATCGGCGGTGATGCGCGACCGGTCATTCGGATCGGTCAGGCGCGATAGCGTCGCGTCCGGCCCGCCCGAGGACGCCCAGCTCGGCAACAGCGCGGACAAGGTGGTCGCCCCGGGCAGGTACGGGTAGGTGTCCAGGCTGATATCGCAACCCCGGTCCAGCGCGTCGTCGATCATGGCGAGCAATTCCGCCGCGCGCCCGGCGTTCACGCCGAAATTCATCGTGGCGTGGGTCAGGTGGACCGCGCAGCCGGTCGTGCGGGCCAGATCGATCATCTCGGCATAGGCGTCGAGCGCTCCGGCACCGTAGGATCGGGTGTGCGGCGCGTAGAAACCGTCCGCCGCCGCCACGACCTCGCACAGTGCCGCCAATTCGGCCGCGTCGGCGTACATTCCGGGCGGATAGGTCAGGCCGCTGGACATCCCGGCCGCTCCCTGCGCGAGTCCCTCGGCCAGGATCGCGCACATCCGGTCGATCTCCCGCGGCGTCGCCGGACGTTGTTCGGAGCCGACGACGAGCAGCCGCAGCGTGCCCTGCGGAACCAGATAGACCGCGTTGGGCGTGATCCCCGCGTCGAGCCGATCCAGATACTCCCCGACGGTGCGCCAGGAGAAGTTCAGGCCGGCGGGATTGCCGTTCCACCCGGCGATCTGACGACGCAGCACCGCCAGGGCGGTCGGGTCGACCGGTGCGTAGGACAGCCCGTCCTGCCCGATCACCTCGGTGGTGATGCCCTGACTGATCTTCGGGAAATGTCCCGGCTCGGTGAGCAGATGCAGGTCGGAGTGCGCGTGCATATCGATGAAACCCGGTGCCAGCGCGAGGTTCTCACCGTCGATGACCCGCTCGGCCCCGACGAGCGTGCCGGGGCCCGCGAGTTCGGTGATGCGTCCGCCCGCCACCGCGACATCACCACGGAAGCGGGGCGCACCCGTTCCGTCGACGATGTCGACTCCGCGAAACAGCAAGCTGCCCAATATATTCGCTGCCTCAGAAGAAGGTGTGCAGCAGGTCGACGACGCGCGGCCGGTCCGCGGCGGCGTCGTCGATCACCGGAATCAGCCGCCACTTGTCGAAGGCGGTACACGGATGCGAGAGCCCGAGCCGCACGACGCTGCCGATCGGTACCGCCCCGCCGGCGGGCAGACGCAGGAAGGCGTGCTGGTCGTTGAGCGCCGACACGTGTGCCCCCGCGGGCACATCCTCCTGCCCCTGGCCGCGCGAAACCCGTTGCGGTACCGGCATCCCCTCGTCGAACGGCAGGTCCCGTTTACCGGCGTCCAGCAGTGCGAGCCCCTCCTCCGGCCGCGAGACCGTGCGCGCCCAGCCGTGCATGGCCGAGCGCAGCGGGCGCTCGGCATGCTCGGCGCCCAGCGGCGAGATGCCGGCGTAGAAACCGTCGTCGTGGATGACGTACGCGCCCGAGCGCAGCACCACGGTGGTCGCCGGGCCACGCGAGCCGGTTTCGTCGGCCGATCCGGCGAGCCGATCGACCACCAGATCCTGATACGCACTGCCCCCGGCGGTGAGGATCGGCGGACGTTCGTAGAGTTCGGCGAGTTCGCGGTGCAGCCGGGCCAGGCTGTCGAGATAACCGCGCACCGCCGCGACGGCTCGATCCTCGCGGTCGTGTGCGAACGCTCCCTCGTATCCGCCGACGCCCGCGAGCTCGAGCCGCGCGGAGCGCCGCACCGCCGCCGCGACGGCCAGCGCTTCGCGCACATCGCGCGCGCCGGTGCGTCCACCGGGGCCGCCCAATTCGACCAGCACCGCCACGCGCACCCCCTCGGGCGCGTCGGCCAGATGCCGGTCCATCGTCTCGACCGTTGCCACACTGTCCACCCAGCTGTGGAATTCGAATTCCGGGTCGCGGGCGAGTTCGGCTGCGAGCCAGCGCAATCCGGCGGGGTCGACCAGCGCGTTGGCCAGCAGGATCCGGGCCACGCCGAACGACCGCGCCACCTGCGCCTGCCAGCCGGTGGCCAGCGTGATACCCCAGGCTCCGGCCGCGAGCTGCTCACTCCACAGCTGCGGAGACATGGTCGTCTTGCCGTGTGGGGCGAGCCGCATTCCGGCCGAGGCGGCCCAGTCGGCCATCAGCCGCGCGTTCGAGTCCAACGCGCCACGGTCCATGGTCAGCACCGGCGTCTGGAGATCATCGAGATGAGGTGTGCCGGAGAGGAATTCGCGCACGGTTCGGCCCCATGCCGACGGCGGCAGCGATTTGTGTTCCGGCCCCAGAACCCGCTCGTGCAGGGCCGCGACCATCGCGGTGTCGATGGGCGGTGCGCCGACGTTCGCCACGACACTCCTCTGATCAAATTCATACAATCAAGCTATTGCGTAATATGCAACGCAAATTGCATATTGTGTTGACACTGGTTATTCTGCACACGATGTCCGATTCCCGCAAGCGCACGGAGGAGATGAGTGTGATCCGTCCTATGCCGCCCCGAATACGGGCGGCCACGGTGGGCGAGGGACTCGCCGTACTCGTCGCGCGACCCGGCCCGCTCGAGGACTCCGCCGACTTCGAGCGCTCCGCGGGCGGAGCGGAGGTGAACGTCGCGACCGTTCTGACCCAGCTGGGGATCGGCACGGCGTGGATATCCCGAGTCGGCCGAGACGGGTTCGGCCGCTATCTGATTCGTCATCTGAGCGAGCGGGGGGTCGACACCTCCGCGGTCCACGTCGACCCCGCCCGACCCACGGGCCTGTACGTCAAGGAGCGCGGCGGCGGTTCGGCACTGCCTACCGACCTGGCCGCGGGTGCGAGCCGAATGCTGTACTATCGCAGCGGATCCGCCGCCAGCGCCCTGTCCCCCGACGACCTGACCGCCGCCGCCGAAGTACTCGCGCCCTGCGAGCTGATCCATTTCACCGGCGTCACCACCGCACTGTCCCCGTCGGCGACCGAACTCACCGATGCGATTCTCGCGCTGCCCAGGCATGGCCGATTGATCAGCTTCGACCTGAATTTCCGTCCGGCACTGTGGATCCGGCGCGGCGAGGAGCCGGCGGACGTGCTGGCCCGGCAGATCCGCGCCGCCGATGTGGCCTTCCTGGGAGCCGACGAGGCGCAGGAGGTCTTCGGCACCGGCGATCCCGCCCGGCTGCGCGAGATGTTCCCGCAGCCGAGACATCTGGTGGTGAAGAACAGCGGACATTCGGTCACCGGATTTCTCGGGGACGATCGGTGCGAGGCCCCGGCACTTCGCCTGCGGGTGACCGAGGCCATCGGTGCGGGCGACGCCTTCGCCGGCGGCTACCTGGCCGCGCTGTTGCAGGGCCGTCCGCACGAGCAGCTGCTGCGTTACGGGCACCTGTGCGCGGCCGCCGCACTCACCGGCACCGGCGACGTCGCCGAGCTGCCGCCTGCGAGCGCACTCGAAACTTGGGCCGCCGCAACGCCTTGCGCGTGGGCCGCACTGCGGTACGCCCCGAGCGCCGAGGTGGAGGCGTCGTGAGCCAGAGCCTGCAACGCGCGCTGACCATCCTGGTCGAACTCGGCGAGGACCCCAGAACGCTGGACCAATTGGCGGCCAGACTGGAGGTGCACAAATCGACCGTGCTGCGGCTGCTGCAGACCATGGAGGCCGACCGCTTCGTCACGCACGACACCGGCCACCGCTACACGCTCGGCTCACGACTGTTCGAACTGGCCAATCACGCACTCGAACGCCGTGACGTGCGCAGCCTGGGCCGCCCGCACCTGGAAGCGCTCAATGCCGACACCGGGCAGACGGTGCACCTGGCGACCTACGAGTCCGGCGAGGCGATCTACATCGACAAACTCGACGCCACCCAGAGCGTGCGGATGTACTCACGGGTCGGCCGCCCGGCGCCGCTGCACTGCACCGCCGTCGGCAAGGTGCTGGTCGCCGCCCACCCGCGCGCGCAGTGGCGGGCCATCGCCGAGCGACTGGACTACCATCCGTTCACCGACCGCACCATCCGCACCCCCGAGCGATATCTCGACGAGCTGGAACACGTTGCGGCCCAAGGGTTCGCCGAGGACCACGAGGAACACGAGAGTTTCGTCAACTGCGTCGCGGCGCCGGTTCGCGACGGCACCGGCGCGGTCGTGGCCGCGCTCTCGGTCTCGGTACCGGATGTGCTCCTGGACCACGAGCAGGTGCTCGGCCTGCTGCCGCGGGTCCGGGCCACGGCCCAGGCCATCTCCGCCGAGCTCGGCTGGACCCCGCGAACCGATCCCCGCCCGTCCGATCATCCGAAAGGCACACCGTGAGCGAGAAAACCGCCGTCCGAACCACCGAGGCTCCCGCACCGGCGCACACCTTCTCTCAGGGGGTTCGCAAAGGCCCGTTCGTCCAGGTCTCCGGTCAGGGCCCGGTCGACCCGGCCACCGGCGAATATCTCCATCCGGGCGATGTCGCCGCCCAGACGACGCGCACCCTGCGGAATGTCCGGGCGATCGTGGAAGCGTCCGGAGCCACCTTCGACGATGTGGTGATGCTCCGGGTCTACCTCACCGAGCAGGAGAACTTCGCCGCCATGAACGAGGCATACGGCGAATTCGTTCGCGAACACACTCCCGGCGGCGTTCTCCCTTGCCGCACAACGGTTTTCACCGGCCTACCGCGGACGGAGATGCTGGTGGAGATCGACGCGTTCGCGATCGCCACCGGCTAGCGGGACTCAGGCGGTGATCTCGCCGAGAATCCCCAGCACCGCGTCGGAGGTGTAGAACGGCTCGAGGCGCGCACGGATCAGGCCGGCCAGCACGCCGTTCTCCTTGGCCGCCTCGATCACCCCGGGGCCGTAGCGCAGGATCTCGGTGCGGATGTCTTCCTCGGACAACCCCAGCTCCGGCAGCAGACCCGCCAGGGTGTGAGCGCCGTATTTGGTGAAGAACACCTCCACGCATTCGTCCAGTAGCAGGCCGAAGTACTCCTTGTCGCGCGTGGTGAGCGCGATCCGGTGCACGATCTGCGCGAGCTCGCGCACATCCTGCTGGCTCAGATATTCGCGCAGGCCGCTGACCGGTTCGCCCGCGTGCAGATCCCAGAACTCCATCGCGGCACTGTGTACCGGCGCATTGCGCAACATCTCGCGAATCGCGTTGTTGGTGCGCTTGAGCGCGAAAAGCGCTCCCTTACCGGCCATCTCACCGATGAACGTGCCGTCCGTGGCCTTCTCCGCGGCCTTGCGCGCCGATTTGGCGGCCGAGGTGCCGAACGAGACCAGCGATCCCACGCCCGGAATCTTCGAGGCCATCTGCCGATTGGACTCCATGAAGTCATCGATGAGCCGGTCGACGAATTTGGCCGCGACGGTGGCGACGAGCGGACTCTCGGTGAGCCGCTCGAGCAGACGCTCCTGCGCCTGGTGCATGCCGAAGACCTTCTCCAGCAACGCTTCCACCGGTTCGCGATCCACCACGTCGCCGAGGGTGTAGTCCGCGTTGCGCGCGATGTTGTCGTAGATCGCGTCGGCGAACACCCCGACCGAATCCCCGATCGCCGGACCGCCGCCGATCCGGTCCACGACCACCCGCAACGTCCGCTTCGCATCCTCGACGGTGACCACGTCGCGAAAGACGATGGTGTCGGCCAGCTCGAGCACCGTGGCCACATCCCGGCCGACCACCTCGGTGAACCGGTCGCCGGTCACCTCCGCGAGAATGAAGTCGACTTGCGCGTCGAGCAGTCGCTCGGCGATCTCGCGCGGCTGGGCCATCGGTACCCCTAGTTCGTTCCCTGGCCCGCCCGATCAGCCGGGATCGTTGCGGTGCAACGATTTCCGGATCTCGTCCAGGCGCTCTCGCGCGGATTTCGACCGCGCCTGCCACTGTTCCTGCACACTGCGGCCCGCCCGGGTCTGCCGATCGAGTTCGCCCATGCCCTGCGCGTTGCCGAAGCGTCGCTCGACCTTATCGCGAACCGACTCGAAAGTAGGGGCGCCGGATTCGGAATATCCGCCGATATCGGACACCGAGGTCGGCGGCACCGGTACGACGGGCGCCGAACCCCGCTGGTCGTACGAGGTCGGCACACCGGGCGCGCTCGGCGGCGCGACGGGATCGGTGGGCGAACTCACATCCGGATCCCAGGCCATATGACCGCTCTCGGCGGACAGTTCGGCCGCCACCAGATGTAGCTGCGCGAGGCCGGGCCGCCCGGCGGTCGCCGCGAGCACCACCGCGAGCAGGTCCTCGTCCGGCAATGCCGCGAGCAACTCCGCCAGATCATCCACCGGATCGGTCACGATTCCCACCTCACAGACACTCGGTCACGACATATCCCCAGGTTACGTACTTCGACCGAGCGCGGCATCCGGGGGAACGATCAGACCGGGGGCGGATCGGCCACGGCCGGCCGGGCAAGGACCGAACGCACCCAGTCCGCCACAGTCTGAGCCCAGCCCGGAATCACGATCAGATCGTTGTGGCCGGCTCCGGGATAGATGTGCAGCCGTTTGGGCTCGGGCGCGGCCGCGAACAGTTCGTGTCCCATTCGCACGGGCAGCAGTTCGTCCTGATCGCCGTGCATGATCAGCACCGGCGCACGCAACGAGCGGATCCGGTGCAGACTCGGGAAGGCGTCGGGCACAAGCAGTCTCGGGATATAAGGATAGACCGCGCCCGCCGCGTCGCGCAGGCTGGTGAAGGTGGACATGAGAACCAGTGCGGCGGGCGGATATCGGGTCGCCAATTCCGTCATCACTCCGCCGCCCAGCGATTTACCCAGGTACACAACATGATTCGGATCCACCCCGGGACGGGCGAGCAGCGCGTCACGCGCGGCGCGGGCGTCCAGATACATCCCGCGTTCGCCGGGATGTCCTGCGCTGCGGCCGAATCCGCGATAGTCGAACACGAGCACATCGAAGCCGGCTGCCGCCAGCAGGGCCAGCACCGGTGACCGATCGCCGATATTGCCGGCGTTACCGTGGGCGAACAGGATGTGGCCCAACGGATTCGCCGCGCGCACGAACCATCCGTTGATCAATGTGCCGTCCGCGGCGGTGAAGTAGAGGTCCTCGTACTCGAGCCCGAATCGCTCGGGCGTCACCGTGATCTCCCGCACTGGCAGGAAGGTCAGGGCGTTGAGGAACGGCGTCGCCGGGTGTCGCATATATCCCTCCTGCCCGAATCGATGGCGGACGAATCAACGGTAGCCGATGGTGATGTCCGGACGGCGGCTCGGATCGAGCCATTTCAGCAGCGCGACCACCGCGTTGCGCGGCGTCTCCACACACCCCTGCGACGGGATTCCGGCGTCCACGTGGACGAAGAAAGCCGATCCCGCGCCCGCCCGAACCGGCGCGGTGTTGTAGCCGATCACGATCGCGTAGTCGTAGCTCGTGCCGGCCCGGCCCAGATTCTCTCCGTCCTTCTCGTCGAACGGGCAGGTGCCGGGCGCGCAGTGCTGGTAGGTGTTGTACTGCGGGCTGTTCGGATCGCTGACCCACCAGTCGCTGTCGCCGATCTGCCGATAGGGCATCCGCGTCCCCGGATTCGCCTGCCGCCCGAATGCCGAGGGCAGCCCGAACGTGCCGATCGGCGTGCGGTTCAAACCCTCGTGTGTCTGCCCGACCCCCTGGGTGCCGACCCGAACCGTCACGGGCGCAAGGGCACTGGTCCAACCGTTGCCCGAGCGCTGCCAGGCCTGCAACGAGCCGGTCGTACCACCGGGCCCCGCCACCAGCACCGTCACCAGCTGATCGGTCCCGGCGGGCGGCGCGGGCACGCCCGCCGGAAGGCCGGCATTCCCGCCGTCGTAGTTCACCGGCTGCTCGGCGGCCCGGGTAGCCGGCACCGCACTGGATGCCGGGACCACACTCGTCGGCGACGGAGCGTGACCCGCCGTCCGCGCCTGCTGTCCGCAACCGGCCGCCAGCAGCACGAGCGCGGCGGCCGGCACGGCGCGACGCAGGAGATTCCGGGACACACTCATCGGCCGAGCTTAACCGGCGAGGATCACAAGACCCACGTCACGACGGAATTGCCCGTGTTCAGTGCGACGTCCGCGGGCGGCGAGCCGGTCCCGCCGCCCGCGCCGACCGGGGCCCCACGTTCGCGCAGGACCCCCGCCCGAGTGGGACAACTCGCACCCGAGCCGAACCAGCACCGCCTCGAGCGGCCACGGTCCGCGCCTCGCGGCCGAGGAGGATCAGGCGCGCAGCACGGCCCCGACCGACGCCGCGGCCGCCTCGACCGCCGCGTCGCGGGCGGCACTGGCCTCGTCCTCGGTCAGGGTGCGGTCAGGGGCGCGGAAGCGCAGGGCGTAGGTGAGCGATTTGCGGCCCACACCGGCCTGTGCGCCCTCGTAGACGTCGAACAGGGCGATATCCTCGAGCAGATCGCCCGCACCGGAGCGCAGCGCCGCTTCGAGGGCAGCGGCGGGGATCGAACGCTCGACACTCACCGACACGTCCTGCAGCACCGCCGGGAACGGGGAAATCCTCGGGGCCGGACGAGATTCGCGCAGCGGGAGTGCGTCCAGGTCCAATTCCAGCGCGCAGGTACGCGGCGGCAGGCTCGCACGCTCGAGCACCGCGGGATGCAATTCGCCCGCGTGGCCGACGACCCGGCCGTCCACGACCAATTCGGCGCAGCGGCCCGGATGGAACGGCAGGTAGGCCGCGGCCCGGCGCTCGATCCGCACTCCGGCGGCATCGGCCACCGCGTCGGCGAGCGCGAAGGCGTCGGCGGCCTCCACGGCCCGGCCCGCACCCCACGGACCGCGCGGTTCGCGACGTCCGGTGAGCACCGCGGCGACATGCACCGGCTGTGCGGGCAACGATTCGATCAGCTCGGCGATCTGCTCGTCGGTGGGCCGCCGATCCACCGGCAGTTCGGCGACCGGACGGGTCTTCGGTCCGGGCAGCACCACCTGTTCGATGCCGTAGATCGACAGATCGCGTTCGCCGCGAGAGATGTTGCGCGCGGCCACTTCCAGCAGTCCGGGCAGCAGGGTCGTGGCCAGTTCGGCCCGTTCGGCATCCAGCGGGTTGAGCACGCGCATGGTCACCCGGCGGACGTCCTCGGCGTCCAGACCCCACAGGTCGAACGTCCCGGCCTGCAGGAAGATCGACACCGGCACTTCGACGCAGCCGGAGAAGGCCAGGGCGCGGCTGACCGCGCGACGGCGGCGCTGCGCGGGCGTGAATCCCCGCCCCGCGGGCGCGGTCGGCAGTACCGAAGGAATCTGTTCCAGGCCCTCGAGCCGCAGCACCTCCTCGACCAGATCGGCGGGCTGCACCAGATCGGGACGCCAGCTCGGCGGGGTCACGACGAGCTGACCGTGCCCGCTCTCGCTGACGTCGACCTCGACCGCGCAGCCGATCTGCGCCAGTCGCCGCGCGGCCGTTCCGGTCGGGTAGCTCACCCCCGCGGTGCGGTCGGGCAGGTCCAGATCCATCCGGATCGGTGTCACCTCCGGCACCGGCAGGCGCACGTCGGTCAGCGCGGATTCGACTGTGCCACCGGCGATCTCGGCGAGCAACGAGGCCGCGCGATCGAGTGCGGCGACATTCACCTCGGGGTCCACCACCCGCTCGTAGCGGCGCCCCGCCTCGGACACCAGCTTGTGCCGGCGCGCGGTGCGGTAGACCGCGAGCGGGTTCCAGGTGGCCGCCTCGAGCAGGATGTCGGTCGAAGCCGAACTCACCTCGGTCGACGCGCCGCCCATGATCCCGGCCAGCGATACGACCCCCGAATCGTCGGCGATGACGGTGTCCGCGCTGTCCAGGACCCGCTCGGCCTCGTCCAGGGTGCGCAGCGTCTCGCCCTTGTTGGCGCGCCGGATCACCAGTGGCCCGGTGACTTTCGCCGCGTCGAAGGCGTGCAGCGGCTGACCGAGCTCGAGCATCACATAGTTGGTGACATCGACCGCAGGCGAGATGGGCCGCACTCCGGCCAGCAGCAGCCGTCGCTGCAACCACCACGGGCTGACCGCGGACGGATCGATGCCGGTGACCCGCCGCGCCGCGAAACGAGTACAGCCGGACTCGGGTTCGACCCGCACCGACCACGCCTCGGCCGCATCGTCGGGCAGGGTGCGCACCGCCGGGTCGGCGTACTCCAGATCGAACCCGCAGGCGAGTTCGCGGGCCAGGCCGCGCACCGAGAAGCAGTAGCCGCGGTCGGGGGTGATGTTGAGTTCGATCACCGTATCGTCCAGGCCCAGCAGCTCGTTCGCGTCGGCGCCCGGCTCGGCGGTCCCCGGCTCGAGCACCAGGATGCCCGAATGATCCTTGCCGATACCGAGTTCGGCGACCGAGCAGATCATGCCGTTGGAGACGTGCCCGTAGGTCTTGCGCGAGCTGATCTGGAACCCGCCGGGCAGCACACCGCCGGGAAGCACCACCACGACCAAGTCGCCGACCGCGAAATTCCTTGCACCGCAGACGATCTCCTGCAGTTCCGGCCTGCCCACGTCGACCTTGCAGAACCGGATCGGCTTCTTGAACTCGGTCAGCTCGGTGATCTCGGCGACCCGGCCGACCACCAGCGGATGTTCCAGGTCACCGGTGACCGGCTCGAGCTCGTCGAGCTCCTCGACCTCCAGACCGACCCGGACGAAGCCCGCATCGAGCTCCTCCGGCGTCACCGACCATTCGGGGGTGGTGCGCTGCAGGATTTCCGTCAGCCAGGACTGCGCTACTCGCACTGGTCTTTTCGCTTTCTCGTGTGCCCGTCTCTCGCGGGTTCGTATGGTGTGCGGGGTGGTGCGACCTACCGGGTCAGGACTGGATGCCGAAGGGCAGGGTGAACCGCACGTCGCCCTCGACGATGTCGCGCATATCAGGAATTCCGTTGCGGAACTGCAAGGTTCGCTCGAGGCCCATGCCGAAGGCGAAACCGCTGTACACCTCGGGGTCGATTCCACTGGCGATCAATACCTTCGGATTGACCATGCCGCAGCCGCCCCACTCGACCCAGCCGGCCCCGCCCTTCTTGTCCGGGAACCACACGTCCACCTCGGCGGAGGGCTCGGTGAACGGGAAGTAGTTGGGCCGCATCCGAGTTCGCGTCTCGGGCCCGAACAGTGCCCGCGCGAACGCGTCCAGCGTGCCGCGCAGGTGGGCCATGGTCAGGCCCTTGTCCACGGCGAGACCCTCGACCTGGGAGAACACCGGGGTGTGCGTGGCGTCGAGTTCGTCGGTGCGGAAGGTGCGGCCCGGGCACACCACGTAGATAGGCAGTTCACGCGAGAGCAGCGAGCGCACCTGTACCGGCGAGGTGTGCGTGCGCAGGACCTGGCGCGAGCCCTCGGCGTCCGAGGCGTCGGAGGCCCCCTCGCCGGAAGTGAACCGCGCGAGGTGGAAGGTGTCCTGCATGGTGCGTGCGGGGTGATCGGGCAGGAAGTTCAGCGCATCGAAGTTGAAGTGCTCGGTCTCGACCTCGGGCCCCTCGGCCACCTCCCAGCCCATGCCCACGAAGACATCGGCGACCTGTTCGGAGATGACGGTGATCGGATGGCGCGCGCCGACCGGGGCACGCCGGGCCGGAAGCGTCACGTCGATCGCCTCGGCGACCAGCACCGCCGCATCGCGCTCGGCGAGCAGTTCGGCCCGGCGCGCCTCGAACGCCTCGCTCACTCGCGTGCGCGCGACGTTGACGCGCTTACCCGCGTCGGCCTTGTCCTGTTTGGGCAGGCTGCCCAGTGATCGCTGGGCCAGCGAGATCGGCGACTTGCCGCTCATGTGCTCGGTCTTCGCGGCCGCGAGCGAGTCCAGATCCGCGGCCGCGGCGAAAGCCTTCTCCGCCGCTTCTGCCGCGGCGCTCAGCGATTCCTCGCTCAGTCCCGCCTGCGATGCCGGATCCTGGTCGGCTCGTGCGTTGTCCTCGGCCACGATGGTTCGTCTCTCCCCTTGGTTCGGGTCTGTACTCACATGGGTCTGCACTGACATTGTTGCTGGTCGAATCGTAAGCGATTCGATCGGCCCGGTTCACGGCCTTTTCCCGGCCTCGCGGAGAGTGCGCATCCGGCTCGTTGGCGTGCGATGTCCCCGGCCCGGCACACTGGTCGGCGATGGAATTGCCCGAACTTCCCGATCTGCCCGTCCGCGAGGCCCTCGGCCGCATCGTCGAGACGCTGGCGCAGCGCGAGACCGCCGTCCTGGTCGCCCCGCCGGGTACCGGAAAGACCACGCTGGTACCGCTCGCGTTGGCCGCCGGGACGACCGGCCGGGTGCTGGTGGCCGAACCGCGGCGCCTGGCCGCACGGGCAGCGGCCGCGCGGATGGCCGCGCTGCTGGGCGAACCGGTCGGCCGGACGGTCGGTTATTCGGTGCGCGGCGACCGGCGGGTGAGTGCGCGAACCCGGATCGAGGTGGTCACCTCCGGGTTGCTGGTGCGGCGGTTGCAGAGCGATCCCGAACTCGCCGGCGTGGACGTGGTCGTCCTGGACGAATGTCACGAACGTCATCTGGACGCGGATCTGCTGCTGGCCCTGCTGCTCGACGCGCGGGCCGGGCTGCTACCGGATCTGCGGGTGCTGGCCACCTCGGCCACGGTTGCCGCGGACCGGCTCGCGGACCTGCTCGGCGGCCCCGCACCCGCACCGATCCTCGAGGTGCGGGTGCGGGCCTATCCGGTGGATGTCGCGTATCTCCCGGCTCTGCCGCGCGAGCGAACCGAAGCCCAGGTGGCCCGCGCCACCCGCACCGCGCTCGACGAGACGTCCGGTGACGTTCTGGTCTTCCTTCCCGGTGCGGCCGAGATACGCCGGACCACCCAGCTGCTGTCCGATCTGCGCGACGTCGACGTGCTCGCCCTGCACGGCAGGCTCTCGACCGCGGGACAGGACGCCGCGCTGCGTCCCGGGCCGCGCCGCCGGGTCGTACTGGCCACGGCGGTCGCCGAATCCAGCCTGACGGTGCCGGGCGTGCGTGCGGTGGTTGATTCCGGCCTTGCCCGGGTGCCGCGGATCGATCGCGGTCGCGGACTGTCCGGCCTTGCGACGGTTCGGGTTTCGGCGGCGGTCGCCGAACAGCGGGCCGGGCGCGCCGGTCGGCAGGGGCCGGGCCGGGCCTGGCGATGCTGGCCCGAGAACGAGCATTCCACCCTGTCCGCCTATCCCGAACCGGAGATCCGCACGGCGGATCTGACCCGTCTGGCGCTCGAACTGGCCTGCTGGGGCACGCCGGACGGGCGCGGTCTGGCCTGGTGGGACGATCCGCCGCCCGGCGGGCTGGCCGCGGGCCGAGAGGTATTGCGCACGCTGGGCGCGGTGGACGCGAGCGGCACGGTGACCGACCGCGGTCGCCGGCTGGCCCGGGCAGGCCTGCATCCGCGACTGGCTCGCGCGCTGCTGGACGGCGCGGCGGAGGTCGGCGCGCGGACGGCAGCGGAAGTGGTCTCGCTACTGGACGACGAAACACTCGCGGCCACAACAGATCTCGCCGCAGGACTACGCGATGTGCGGCGGCAGCGCCCGGACCGCTGGCGGCGTGAAGTCGAGCGGCTGACCCGGCTCGCGACCGAGATCGCAGTGCCCGCCGAACGCGGTTCGCCGTCCCGGAGCGCCGCACCCGCCGTGCCGAACTCGCGGGTCCGGCCGGCGGGCGCCGTGCCGGATGCCGACGATGGGGCGCCGCGCAGCGGGCAGCGGCGCAATCAGGGCGCGAGCCGGGCCGCCGGAGTCGGCGGCACCGGCGCCCGCCGCTCCGGCGAGACCGAGCAGCCGAACCGGACCGAAGACAGGTCGCAGCGGGATGCGACCGGCCCGGGCGGGACCGACGCCGCGGCACTCGTCGTTGCGCTCGCCTTCCCGGAACGTCTCGCCCGGCGACGCGGCGCGGGGTCGTCCAGCTACCTGATGGCCGGCGGCACCGCGGTGACGTTGCCGCCCGGTTCCGGGCTCGGCGACGCGGAATGGCTCGCGGTCGCGGCGGCGACCCGGGATCCGGGCCGAGCCGAGGGACGGATCCGCGCGGCCGCCGTCGCCGACGAGCAACTCGCCCGCGAGGCCGCACCGAATCTGTGCACCATCGAGGACGAGGTGGACTGGCTCGACGGCGATGTCGTCGCCCGCCGGGTCGAGCGACTCGGCGCGATCACGCTGTCCGAGAGACCACTTCGCGACCCCGGCACAAGGATGCGGTCCGCGGCAGTACGTTCCGGGCTCCGATCGACCGGACTTGCTCTGCTGCACTGGAATTCGGAGGCGGTCGGCCTGCGGAACCGGCTGGGCTTCCTGCACCGGACCCTGGGCGCTCCGTGGCCCGATGTCGACGACGATGCGCTGCTCGCCGACCTCGACGCGTGGCTGGGTCCCGAACTGGCCACCGCCCGCCGGCGCGCCGATCTCGAACGCATCGACGCCGGACAGGCCCTGCGCCGCCTGTTGCCCTGGCCCGAAGCGACCCGGCTGGACGAACTCGCACCCGACCGCATCATGGTGCCCTCCGGCAGCACACCGCGCCTGGACTACACGGCAGATCCGCCGGTCCTGGCGGTGAAGGTGCAGGAGGTCTTCGGCTGGACCGACACGCCCCGCCTCGCCGACGGCCGGGTACCGGTCCTGCTGCACCTGCTCTCACCGGCCCAACGCCCGGTCGCGGTCACCGCCGATCTGGCCTCGTTCTGGCGGACCGGCTGGCCCCAGGTCCGCGCCGACCTGCGCGGGCGCTACCCCAAGCATTCCTGGCCCGAGGATCCCGGCACCGTCACCGCGCATCGCGGCACCGCACGCAATGCGGGCCGCGCCTGAACCGCACACGGCTCGATCGCACCGTCGCGCACCATCCTCGAGGCCTCGAACTACGCTGCTACACAGCCGATCTCATCGATCAATGCGGTCAACGCGGACACCAGGGCGGTTACGCCCGAATGCGGTTCGCCGCCCGGTTCGATCAGGTAGACGTCACGTCTGATCTCCACCATCAGCGCGGTCACCTCCGGACTCCGGCGGTAATGCCGCAGCGGAACATAGGTTCCCGAGAACGGCGAGTTCTCTCCGATCTCGAAGTCGGCGAACGCGTTCCGCGCGGCCGCGAGCAGCCGGGCCGGAGTGTGGAAGGGGTCCGTACCCAGGCAGATCTGCGGGCGCGGCCCCGCACCGTGCAGCTCGTACGGCAGCGCCACGCTCGGATAGGAATGCAGGTCCAGGATGATCGCCCGGCCGGTGGCCGACACCCGGCTCTCGACGGTCCGGGTCATCGTCTGCGCGTAGGGCTCGTAATACCTTGCCAGTAACTCCTTTTCGTGTCCCGCGTCATCCCGGCGGAGCCGAGTTCCGTGGGCCGTCCGGGTATACACCGCCCCCATGCCGACCGCGCGCATCTCCTCCCGTTCATCCGGGAACCGTTCGGGGTCCACCACCAGGCGCGACAGTTCGTTGACCAACAGCCACGGCCGCGTCCCGGCTCGGGCGGCCGATCGTTCCGCGAGCATCGCGGTGTGCGCGTCGGTCATCCGGGACAGTTCGGCCGCCAGTTCGATATCGTCCAGCGTGATATGCGTGCGCACCCGCGCCGGAATCACCCGCGAACCGTGCGGAACATGGATCAGCACGGGCGAATTCACCGCGCCCGGAATCACTCGGTATCGCATCGATGGAGTCGCACTCGGACCGCCTGGCGCCTCGCCGCGGCACGGCGGCTCGATCATCTTCCGGCCGTTACCGTTTCGAGTACGCGCAAGGCCTCGGTGACGCATTCGGTCAGCTCTCGGTCATCGGCCTGGATCCAGCGGGCGAATGCGATCCGGAATGCCGCGACCCCGGCCTCGGCCGCCAGGCTGGCGGCGGGCTCGGTGACGCCGCGTTCGCGCAGCGCCCGCGCAGCGGTCGCGGCGAGTGAGGTGAGTTTGATCAGCTCACGCTCCTGAAGTGAGGCATTGGCGTCGATCACGATCTGACGCTGCCGGGCGAAGTCCCGGCGCTGCGCGAGCAGTTCGGCGAACGCCGCCAACGCGGCGGCCATCGCAGCCATCGGCGCAGCCGAATCTGGCTGTGTGGCAATGACTTTCGAAATAATCTCGTGCAGCACCTCCTGCCCGCCGAACAGTACCTCGCGTTTGTCGCCGTAGTGCCGGAAGAAGGTGCGCTCGGTGAGTCCGGCACGTTCGGCGATCTCCGCCACCGTCACCTGATCGAAGCCACGCTCCAGATACAGCTCCAGCGCCGCCTGCGCCAGGCGGCCGCGTGCGTCCGGTTCCCATCGAGCCATGCGCCCATGATAAGTGATGCCACTTACTGACATCATACGATGACAGCTACTGACATTGCTGCTAGCCTGATGTCATCAACTGACATCAGTACCCGAAGGGCGCTACGGATGCCCGGACGGTCGCAACAGAGGTGGTCATCTCATGCGTCTCTTCGTCACCGGCGGCTCGGGATTTGTCGGATCCGCCGTGGTTCCCGAACTCATCAGCGCAGGTCACGAGGTCATCGGACTGGCACGTTCGGATGCCTCGGCCGCCGCCCTCACCGCCGCGGGCGTCCAGGTGCGGCGCGGCGACCTGCACGACCAGGACAGCCTGCGCGCGGGCGCGGCCGACGCCGACGGCGTCATCCATCTGGCATTCATCCACGATTTCTCGCGATTCGAGGAGAACCAGCGCATCGATCGCGGCGTGGTGGATCTGTTCGGCGAGGTCCTCGAGGGCTCGGACCGGCCGCTGGTCATCGCATCGGGGCTGGTTCCGCTGGACACCGGCAAACCCGGCTCCAGCAACGGTCCGATGATCCGCCAGGCCACCGCCGCCGCGGCGATCCAACTGGCCGACCGCGGCGTGCGCTCGGTGGTACTCGGCCTGCCCACGACCGTGCACGGGGAGGGCGACCACGGCTTCGTCCGCCGTCTCGTCGAAACCGCCAGGGAGAAGGGCGTTTCCGGCTACATCGACGACGGTGCGCACACCTGGCCCGCGACCCATCGTCTCGACGCCGCACATCTGGCCCGCCTCGCCGTGGAGAAGGCTCCGGCCGGAACGGTCGTACACGCACTCGCCGAACCGGGCATCGCGACCCGCGACATCGCCGAGGCCATCGCCCGCAAACTCGACGTCCCGGCGGTCTCGATCCCCCGCGAGAACGCCGCCGACCACTTCGGCTGGCTGGCCGCCATGTGGGGCACCGGCATCACCGGCGACAGCGGCCCCACCCGCGAGCTGCTCGGCTGGGAGCCGACCCAGCCCACCCTGCTCGAGGATCTGGCCCAGTCCTACTACTTCGAGAACTGACCCGCACCTGACTCGAACCGTTCGGCCCGTGCGCAATCGTGTTCGGGCCGTACGGTTGTCGCGCACGAGATCGATCCACCCCGCCGGACGCCCCAACCACCACCTTGCCCTCGGTAATCTGCCGCACGGGTCCCCCCGGACGTCGACCGGTCTGCCGGACCGGCAGCGAAACCTGCTGTCCCGCCACCGACAGCACAGTCATATCTTCTTCGGCCACAATAAGTTTCGCATCCATCCCAGCACACTCGCCTGGGCGCTCACTCCCCCGGTCGAACGTTGAGCACACACCCATCGACCTGACGATCAGCCGGCGATCGATCACCGGTGTTGGACTCGCGCGCCCGCGTAGAGGCAGATGGCCGCTGCCGCAGCGAGATTGAGACTCTCGGCGCGGCCGTGGATTGGGATGCGGATGCGGTGATCGGCGCGGGCGGCTACGGCGGGGTCCAAACCGTGCGCCTCGTTGCCGAAGAGCCAGGCGACCGGGCCGGACAGAATCTCATCCGCGTCGTCCAGATCCACCTCGCCGCGGGCCGTCGTCGCCAGCACCCTGATTCCGGAGGCGGCCAGTGCGGCCAGGACCGCATCGATATCGCGCTCGCGGGCGACCGGCACGTGGAAAAGGCTTCCCGCGCAGGCACGCACGCATTTGCCGTTGTGCGGATCGACCGAATCTCCGGCCAGGACAACACCGTTCGCGCCGACCGCATCGGCAACCCGGATCAGCGTACCGGCATTTCCGGGGTCGGAGATGCCCACCGGGATCGCGAGCATCAGCGGACGCTTCGTGCCGGATCGTCCGCCGGCCGCTTCCTCCGGGCCGCCTACCGCCCGCTCGGCGGCGCCCGCCGCACGCGGTACGGCCTCGGCTCTCTTCGTGCCCCCGCTGGAAGCTCGGTCCGGCGCTTGCGGAACCGGCAGCGAAAGCACCTGCGCCAGAGGTACATCCACCTGCCGGCAGACAGCGACCAGGCCGGGCGGGGTGACCGTCTCGCCGAGCAGTTCGGCGGCGCGCTCACTCACCAGTGTGGTGCGCACACCCGTGGCAGCGGCGCCGGCCACCAGCTCGTGCTCCCGGGCCGCAGCCCGGGCCGAGAAGAACAATTCCTCGATCCGGCCGGTGTCCAGTGCTGCCGCAACGGAATTCGCACCCTCGGCGAGGAACAGCCCGGTCTTGCGGCGCGACGCGCCACGATGCAGCTTGACAGCGGAAACGACCCGCGGATTGCGCTCGGAGAGCGCGTCCACGGGTCGTTCTCGATGGTGAGGGGTCAAGTGCCGGATGCCGGATCAGGCGGCCGGAGCGTTGACATCCTCGGGCAGGGCGGCCCTGGCCACCGCGACCAGGCCCGCGAAGGCCTCGGCGTCGGAGACGGCCAGCTCGGCCAGGATCTTGCGGTCGACCTCGACACCCGCGGCCTTGAGGCCCTGGATGAAGCGGTTGTAGGTGATGTCGTTCAGCCGTGCCGCGGCGTTGATGCGCGCGATCCACAGCTTGCGGAAGTCACCCTTGCGCGCGCGGCGGTCGCGGTAGGCGTAGGTGAGCGAGTGCAGCTGCTGTTCCTTGGCCTTGCGGTACAGCCGCGAACGCTGCCCGCGGTAACCCTTGGAGGCCTCGAGAACGGAACGGCGCTTCTTCTGAGCGTTGACGGCCCTTTTGACGCGTGCCACTGGTCAGTCCTTGTTAGATCGTGGGGCGCTCGCGGCGCCCGGAGGTGGTCGGTTGTTGGCGTCCGAGAAACGGATCGCGAGGCCGGCTCAGATACCGAGCAGCTTCTTGACGCGACGGACGTCGGCGGGCGCGACGGCCTCCGTGCCATCCAGACGACGAGTCCGGCGGCTGGACTTGTGCTCGAGCAGGTGGCGCCGGTTGGCCTGCTGGCGCAGCAGCTTGCCGCGACCGGACACCTTGAATCGCTTCGAGGCGCCGCTGTGGCTCTTCATCTTCGGCATGGATTCCTCAGTTCTGTCTCGTGCCGGTGGCAGCCTGCACTGGCGCTGCCACCGGAGCTGAATCGGTTCTACTGCGGGTTCGCCGCTTGCGCCTCGGGCGCGTTCGCCGCGGCCTCCGGCGCTGCCGCCCGCTGCTGCTGAGCGTTCGACTGCTGGGAGACCGTCTGCTGCGCCTTGGCGCGCGTCTTCGCACCCTTGTGCGGTGCGAGGACCATCGTCATATTCCGGCCGTCCTGCTTGGCCGACGTCTCCACGAAGCCCAGGTCGGCGACGTCGGCAGCCAGGCGCTGCAACAGCCGGAACCCGAGCTCGGGCCGCGACTGCTCGCGACCACGGAACATGATGGTGACCTTGACCTTCGACCCGGCTTCGAGGAAGCGCATCACGTGGCCGCGCTTGGTCGCGTAATCGTGGTCGTCGATCTTCGGTCGGAGCTTCTGCTCCTTGATCACTGTCTGGACCTGGTTCTTCCGGGACTCGCGCGCTTTCTGCGCGGTCTCGTACTTGAACTTGCCGTAGTCCATGATCTTGCACACCGGCGGACGCGCGTCCGGCGCGACCTCGACCAGGTCGAGGTCTGCCTCCATGGCGACGCGCAGTGCATCTTCAACACGCACGATCCCAACCTGTTCGCCACCGGGCCCGATGAGGCGGACCTCGGGGACGCGGATGCGATCGTTGATGCGGGTCTCAGTGCTGATGGGGCCTCCTAGGTCAAGCGGTGTCGTCCAACGACCGCGCTGTAATGGCAACCCCGTATCCAACACGAAAGCCCCGTCCCGGTATTTCACCGTTACGGGGCCCGATGTCGACCGGCCATCGATGGGCACACTGACCACATCGGCCGCGCACTGGGAAAACCAGTACACGGAAACTCATCCATCACGATGAGTGACCGGACCGCTTCACCTGGCGTGTCGGCCGGCAAGCGGTGGGAGTCGGGCTCCACTTACTGCCCCGGCGCGATATGATCCGGCGAATCAGCCGAAAGCACACAGGTCGGGACGGTCGTTGCCGACAACCATAGCATCACCGGATGACGAACTCACAATCGGCGTCCCCGTGACCTGCGACGCCGTGGAAAATGCGATGCTACCGGACATGAACGACGCCACCCCGATCGATCCGGATGTGCGCGAACTGGCCGACATCCCCGCCGTCGAGGTGATCAGCCGGGCCGCGGTCATGCTGATGAGCTCGGCCGCCGAGAAGCTCGGCCTGGCCGATCCGGATCCGGACTCCAGCCCCCGCCGCGACCTGGACGAGGCACGCCGGGTGATCACCGCCCTGGCCGGACTGATCACCTCCTCGGTGGAATATCTGGGCCCGCACGCCGGGCCGCTGCGCGAGGGACTGCAATCGCTGCAGCGCGCGTTCCGCGAATCCTCGGCACACCCCGACGAGCCGGGTATGGGCCCCGGCGAGAAGTACACCGGACCGGTCTACTGAGCCGATTTCGGCCACGACGACTACCAGTACCGACGACGGACATCGATTCCGGCAACGAAAGTAGTTGTCGCTCCTATGATTCGGGATGCGGACGCGTGGGTATTATCGCCGCCGACGCGATAATCAGGAGAAGTATGAACGGCAGAGCCGACCTAGCGCAGGAACTGAAGGAACCGGTCAAAGCAGTGGAGTTGCTATCGGATCAAGAGGCGGCCGATCTGCTCGCTCTGTTCCGGGCCGCGCGCAATAGCGAGACGGCAGCACTCGCGGAGGCCGTTGACGGTATGGTCGGCGTGCTGCCCCGTCCGTTTCGTGCCATCACCAAGCGGATCATGTTCGGAGATCTCACCGAGCTATGAGTAATCTGGTCACCCGCGCTCAGATCGTTCTGCTCGCACGCACCCTGCATGTACCGCCGGAACGGCTATCCCACCTGGAACGACTCGGTCCCGCGCATCTGCACGAACTTCAAGATCGGATGATTCGGCTCCTGTTCGAGCGGCATGCCCAGACCTTCCGGCGCATCAGCAAACTCGTTCCCTTCATTCCCATGAGCATCGGGATACCGCTCATGCGGCGAGTCGTGCCCGCAGCGATGACCGGGCGCGCGGCCGGAGTCATCGGAATCGACCACCCGAAGAAGATCCCCGAAATCGTCGAGTTGCTGGGCACCGAGTACGCGGCCGACTGCCAACCGTATATGGACCCCGACACCATCAGGCATTTCACCGAGGCTACCTACGATCCCTTCGTCCAGATCATCACCGAGGTACTACGCCGCCGCGACTACGTCACCATCGGGCCGATTCTGGCCAATGCCGCACCGCCACTGCTCGGGGCCATCGAGCAGGGCGTGAGCGATGACGAGGGCCTGATCTATTCGGCCGCCTACGTCTACCCGGCAGAGAACCTCAGCACATTCATGCGCCAGTTGCTCACTGGTCCGGCCGGGCGATTTCCACGCATGGCCCGCACGGTTCTGGCGGGATCACCCAATCTGCAGCTGGCCGGGTTGTCGGCTTTCACGCGGTGCGAGCCCGAGGTCGTCCGCGCCATCGGGGAGATCCTGATCAACGCGGGGTCACCACCTGCCATCGGCAATCTCGTCGGCACCGCGATTCGCGTCGGAGCGGTCCCGGAACTGCTAACCCTGATTGGCAATCTCAGTCGGCACACCCTCGGAAAGATGGCCGCGAATCCGGTATTCGACGATCCGGCGATCATGGCGGCGATCGTGGCCTCCCTCAGCGGGCGCATCGAGCAGAACTACTGGCACGGTTTCTTCGCGCTGGCGGCACGGACCAGCACCGAGATCCAGCAGCGAACGGCGCGACTTCTGGCCGAGCTACCGGATGCGAACGTGGTGGATCTGCCGATGCGGGCCACCGAATCCGACGGCTGGCCGATGCTGCTGCAACTCATTGCGGTCGCCGATCCGGCCGTGCAGCAGCGGTTCGGCGCGGCCTGGGCGGCCCTGTCGGCCGAACGCCGGGCCGGACTCCAGTGGCACATCCACGAACACCACCTCGACGCCAGGCTCTCCGCGATCACCGAGGCAGCGCCGACCATGTCGGTGGAGGAGGTTTTCTTCAAGCGCCGCCAGGCACGGCGACATCTCGGCGCGGCCGGGACCGGGACCGGCGACACCTGGAACCCCTGGTAGCAAGGCACGCCCGGGGCGGCTCGTATCAGGCCGCCCCGGGGACCTCAGCGGCTCAGCGCAACGCGGCGGCCTTGCGCCGGGCCGCGGCCGCCTTCTTCGGATCCTTGTCCGCGGGCTTCTTCGCCGCGACCGACGACTTCTTCGCCGCGACAGGCTTTTTCGATGCGGTCTTGCGCGCGGGCGGCGTCGCCGCGGGGATCGCGAGCGCCTCCTTCAGGAATTGGCCGGTATAGCTCTCGGTAACGGCCGCGACCTCTTCCGGGGTGCCCTCGGCGACAACGGTGCCGCCGCCCGAACCGCCCTCGGGGCCCATATCGATCACCCAGTCGGAGGTCTTGATGACATCCAGGTTGTGTTCGATGACGATGACGGTGTTGCCCTTGTCGACCAGGCCGTTGATCACCTTCAACAGTTTGCGGATGTCCTCGAAGTGCAGACCCGTGGTCGGCTCGTCCAGGATGTAGACCGTGCGGCCGGTGGAACGCTTCTGCAATTCGGCGGACAGCTTCACGCGCTGTGCCTCGCCACCGGACAGCGTCGGGGCGCTCTGGCCCAGGCGGACGTAACCCAGCCCGACATCGACCAGCGTTTTCAGATACCGGTGGATCGAGGTGACCGGCTCGAAGAACTCCGCGGCCTCCTCGATCGGCATATCAAGCACCTCGGCGATGGTCTTGCCCTTGTAGTGCACCTCGAGCGTCTCGCGGTTGTAGCGCGCGCCGTGGCACACCTCGCACGGGACGTAGACATCGGGCAGGAAGTTCATCTCGATCTTCAGAGTGCCGTCACCCGAGCATGCCTCGCAGCGCCCGCCCTTGACGTTGAACGAGAACCGGCCCGGCTGATAACCGCGCACCTTGGCCTCGGTGGTCGCGGCGAACAGCGTGCGGATCTTGTCGAAGACGCCGGTGTAGGTCGCCGGGTTCGAGCGCGGCGTGCGGCCGATCGGCGACTGGTCGACCTGGACCAGCTTGTCCAGATGATCCAGCCCGTTGACCCGGGTGTGCCTGCCCGGCACCTGGCGGGCGCCGTTGAGTTTGTTGGCCAGGACCGTCGCCAGGATGTCGTTCACCAGGGTGGATTTACCGGATCCGGAGACGCCCGTGACGGAGGTCAGCACGCCCAGCGGGAAGTCCACATCGATGCCGCGCAGGTTGTGCTCGGTGGCGCCGACGACGGTGAGCTGCTTCTTCTTGTTCACCGGGCGACGCACCAGCGGCACATCGATCTGCTCCCGGCCGGACAGATAGGCGCCGGTGAGCGAGTTCGAGTCGCTCAGCAGGCCGGAATACGGGCCGCTGTACACCACCTGACCGCCGTGCTCACCGGCCAGCGGGCCGATGTCGACCACCCAGTCCGAGGCGTGGATGGTGTCCTCGTCGTGTTCGACCACGATCAGCGTGTTGCCCAGATCCCGCAGCCGCGTGAGGGTTTCGATCAGGCGGCGGTTGTCGCGCTGATGCAGGCCGATCGAGGGCTCGTCCAGGACGTACAGCACCCCGACCAGTCCCGACCCGATCTGGGTGGCCAGCCGGATGCGTTGCGCCTCACCGCCGGACAGGGTCGCCGCGGCGCGCGAGAGCGTCAGGTATTCCAGGCCGACGTCCAGCAGGAAGCCCAGCCGCGCCTGGATCTCCTTGAGCACCTGTCCGGCGATCGCGGCCTCGCGCTCACCCAGCCGCAGGCCGTTGAGGAATTTCGCGCAGTCCCGGATGGACAGGTCGGACACCTCGGCGATGGATCGGCGGCCCTCGCCGGAATCCAATGTGACAGCGAGGATTTCGGGCCGCAGCCGGGCGCCGTTGCAGACCGGGCACGGCACGTCGCGCATATAACCGTCGTAGTGTTCCTTCATCTGCTCGGACTCGGTGTTCTCGAGCCGGCGCTGCAGGAACGGCATCACGCCTTCGAAATCGGCGTAGTACGAACGCTTGCGGCCGTAGCGGTTGGTGTAGGAGACGTGGACCTGATCCGAACTGCCCTCCAGCACCGCCTTGCGCGCCCGCACCGGCAGCTGCCGCCACGGAGTGTCCATGGAGAAGCCGACGGCCTCGGCCAGGCCGGACAGCAGGCGGGTGAAGTATTCGGCGGTCTGCCCACGCGACCACGGCGCGATCGCGCCGTCGTTCAGGCTCAGTTCCGGATCGGGCACGACCAGATCGGGGTCGACCTCCTTGCGGATGCCCAGACCGGTGCAGTCCGGGCAGGCGCCGTACGGCGAGTTGAACGAGAACGAGCGCGGCTCGAGGTCCTCGATATCCAGTGGATGCGCGTTCGGGCAGGCGAGCTTCTCGGAGAAGCGGCGTTCGCGATCGTGCGCGTGCTCGTCACGATCGACGAAATCGAGTACCACGATACCGTCGGCCAGGCGCAGCGCCGTCTCGATCGAATCGGTAAGGCGCTGTTTGGAACTCGGCTTCACCGCCAGGCGGTCGATGACCACCTCGATATCGTGCTTCTCCTGCTTCTTCAGCTTGGGCGGATCGGTGAGCGGATGCACCACCCCGTCCACCCGCACGCGCGAATAACCTTGGGAATTCAGCTGATCGAACAGGTCGACGAACTCGCCCTTGCGGGTGCGCACCACCGGGGCCAGCACCTGGAACCGGATGCCCTCCTCCATGGCCAGCACCTGATCGACGATCTGCTGCGGGGTCTGCTTGGCGATCAGTTCACCGCAGACCGGGCAGTGCGGGGTGCCCGCGCGCGCGTAGAGCAGCCGCAGATAGTCGTGCACCTCGGTGATGGTGCCGACCGTGGAGCGCGGATTGCGGTTGGTCGACTTCTGGTCGATCGACACCGCGGGTGAGAGGCCCTCGATGAAGTCCACATCCGGCTTGTCCATCTGGCCGAGGAACTGGCGGGCGTACGCGGACAGCGACTCGACGTAGCGCCGCTGCCCCTCCGCGAAGATGGTGTCGAACGCGAGACTGGACTTGCCCGATCCGGACAACCCCGTGAAGACGATGAGACTGTCGCGCGGCAGGTCGATATCGACCCCTTTGAGATTGTGCTCCCGCGCTCCGCGCACCGTCAGGCGATCCGCCACAGGTCGTCCCTTCCCATTCGTATTCCGGCGTCCAGTAGTACCCCGGCCGCCATGCTAGGCACACCCACCGACAAGTTTCGTCGGGCAGCGCGCAGTGCGCGCCCGGACCAGGGGATTTCCGGTCATTCGCGGCGAACACCGCCAGTCGGCGAGACCGAACCAACCCAGCCTACTTGCCGCACGCCGACGCGGACTGTGATCTGGACCCCGCGGGGAGTCCGGCGAACCGGCCGGAGGCAATCACACAGAGTCCAGGACGAGCACCGAATTGTGCCCGCCCATACCCAGGGAGGTCTTGACGGTGATCCCGCCGGTGCACTCGGTCGGCCCGTCCAGCAGGCGCGGATGCGCGGGCGCGACGATCGGCGGCGCCGGCACGATCCCGCGCTCGTACCCCAGCGCGGCCACCGCGACCTCGACCCCGGCCGCCGCGCCCTGGCAGTGACCGGTCAGCGGCTTGATCGAGTACAGCGCCGGCCGGTCGTCGAAAATCTTTGCCAGAACGTCGGTTTCGGCTGCGTCGCACTGGCGGGTACCGGGTCCGTGCGCGTTGTAGTAGCGAACCTGGCCGGGCCGCACCCCGGACACGTCCAGCGCCCGGTCGACACAGTCGAGGATCTGTTCGTGGGACGGCTCGACCGATACCACGTGATAGCCGTCGTTGGACATGGCCCCGCCCAGGACCCGGGCGTAAGGACGCCGGGCGTCGCGGGTGAGCACGAAGGCCGTGGACGCCTCCCCCATGCTGAAACCGCGGCTGCCCTGCTGGAACGGGCGGCAGCCATCGAGCGGTTCGGCATCGGCCACCGCCGCGCCCAGTCCGACCATGTGTTCGAGCAGTTCGGGAGTCGCCGACAGATCGGTGGTCACGCAGAGCACGTCGTCGGCCATCCCCTGAGTGAGCCACAACTGCGCGGTGATCAACGCGACATTCGCCGAGCTGCAGGCCGCCGAGACGTCCATCGACGGGCCGTGGAAACCGAACTCGCGTGCCAGCAGCGCGATCGGCGTCGAGGGCAGCAGCGGCAGGAATCCGCGCGAACGCCGATGCCCCTCGTCGACCAGGTAGAAATCGCGCCAGTTCCGGACGTCGCCGAGCACGATCGAATGCAGCACGCCGACCGTGCGTCCGGGGCGCCAGCCGCGGCCGCGGGCATCCTCGATCGCCTCCCGGGCGGCGTCGTGGACGGCCCGCGCGTAGCGGCTCGAACCGATCTCGGCATCGCCGCCCTCCGGAATCAGGGCCACCCATGCGTGCTCGTCGCGACCGGCCCCGTACCCTGGATGCTGCTGAGCGGCGGACTTCCCGCTGAGCAAACCACGCCACAAGACCTCGCGACCCCAGCCGTAACCGGACACGACCCCGATTCCGGCAATCGTCATATGATCTTGGTGTCTCGGGGTACAGCCTGGCATCGCCTCGCTCCTTCACCGGTTCGAGCAGAATAGCGAATAGTCCGCCATCGCTCAGCAAATCTTTGCCGCAATGCTGTCCGATCAATGCTCGACGAAGTGCTCGAACTGTGACCGATCCGACGAAGTCGGCGCTGCGATCCGCCGGACGCCGATAGCAGAATGTTCCCATGCTGAAATTGACATAGATAGTCTTTGATCAGGGGGTACGCGTGGCTGACACGGGCGACGAGGCAGGCGCCGACGCGGTAGACGCCGAGCAACTGGCGCAGCGGTACCGGTCACTGGTGGAGCACAGTCCCGACGGTGTCGTCGTGCATGAGGGCGGCAAACTCGTCTACGCGAATCCGGCAATTGTTCGGTTACTGGGCGCGCAGACGGTCGGGGATATTCTCGGCCGCCCGGTGACCCAATTCGTCGCGCCCCGTGACATCGCGCCGATGCTCACCCGCATCGCCCGCCTCAACGCCACCGGCGATGCCTCCGCACCCGCCGAGATGACCCTGATCCGGCTCGACGGGGGCACGGTCGACGTGGAGACCGTCTCGGTCCTGACCGTCTGGCACGAGCGCCGCGCACACCAGGTGGTCATCCACGACCTCACCGCACAGCGCCGGGCCGAGGACGCCCAGCGTCGCGCCGAACAGCACTTCACCACCGTGGTCTCCCAACTGGAGGAGGGCGTGGTGGTGATCGACCGGCACGGGTGCATCGAGTCGATCAATCCGGCGGCACTGCGCATCTTCGGTCACGAGGGCGGGGACCTGGTCGGCACCGCGATCGCGGCGCTGCCGCTGGCGCTGCTGGACCCCAACGGGCAGCCGCTTCCGGCCACCCGGCATCCGGTCGCGCGCACTCTCGCCACCGGCGAGACCATCGCCCGATACGTCTTCGGCGTCGACCGCACCGACGGCCAACGCCGCTGGTTGTCCGGTTCGTCCCGGCTGCTCAATCCCGGTGATCCGGAATCTTCTGCCGTCTCGTCCTTCAACGACATAACCGAATTCCGTGCCAGCAGAAGGCAATTGGAGTATCAGGCCACCCATGATCCGCTGACCGGCCTGGCGAACCGCTCCCTGGTGCTGTCTCGGCTCGCCGGGGCGCTGGGCACCAGTGAGAATCTGCCGGTCTCGACGGTGCTGTTCATCGACCTGGACGGATTCAAATCCATCAATGACACTCTCGGCCACGCCATCGGCGATACCGTCCTGCAGATCGTGGCCCAGCGCCTGCAGCGCAGCCTGCGCCAGGACGACGTGGTCGGCCGCATCGGCGGTGACGAGTTCCTGGTGCTGCTGTCGGGAGGCGCGGTGACGGAGGATCTGGACGGCCTGGTCGCGCGCCTTCGACAGGCGATGGCCGAGCCGATCATCGCCCGCGGGCACCGGATCCACGTCGACGCGTCGATCGGGGTGACCCCGCTGCATCCGGGCGACGCGCGCACGCCGGAGGCCGTGCTACACGACGCGGACGTCGCGATGTACCAGGCCAAACCCACCGCACATCACGACGGTCCGGGCACGATGCGCCGCCCGAACAGTACCCACGCCTCGTGAGCTGCCGTTAACCTGCGGTTACGGCGCGCCACCCCGAGGGCAACTAGACTCGACAACTCCGTTTTCCCTTCGCATGCGGCCTCGCCCGGCCGACCGTGGTGACAAGGAGTTCCGTCTTGCCCGACCGCCTCACCGAGGATCTCCCGGCGACCGGCCACGCCGCCGAACTGGCACGCGAGCAGACCAAGCTGACGACGCTGTACGAGCGTCTGGACGCGATGCGCGAATACGCCCAGCGACGTCTGCGCACGGTGCTGTTGGAGACCGGCGGCACTCCGCAGGCCCGCAGCGAACGCGAGTCCTTCACCCAGCTGTACAGCGAGGATCTGACCAAATACGACGCCGCCGAGCACGGGCTGTGCTTCGGCCGCATCGATCTGGCCGAGAACGGCGACACCGAACAGCGCTATATCGGCCGGCTCGGCATCCTCGACGAGGACGACGATTACGCCACGCTGCTGCTGGACTGGCGCGCACCGCTGGCTCGGCCGTTCTATCTCGCCACGACCGCCACTCCGGACGGGGTCACCCGGCGGCGGCACATTCGTTCCCGCAACCGCCGGATCACCACGATCACCGATGAATACCTGGATCTGGATCTGGCACGCGCGGAGGGTGCGATCGAGGCCGATTCCGGGGTGGGCAGCGAGAGCGCACTGCTGACCGCGTTGAACGCGGCGCGCACCGGTCAGATGACCGACATCGTGGAGACCATTCAGAGCCAGCAGGACGCCATCATCCGGTCCGAGCACAAGAGCGTGCTGGTGGTGCAGGGCGGGCCGGGTACGGGTAAAACGGCCGTCGCACTGCACCGCGCGGCATACCTGCTGTACACCTACCGCAAACAGCTGGACAAGGCCGGTGTGCTGATCATCGGCCCGAATTCGACGTTCCTGGACTACATCGGTCAGGTGCTGCCCTCGCTGGGCGAGACCGGGGTGTTGCTGTCCACGATCGGCAATCTGTATCCGGGAGTGCATGCCACGCTGGAGGATTCGCTGCGCGCGGGCGAGCTGAAGGGTTCGCTGGACATGATCGAGGTGCTGAAGAAGGGGGTCCGCGACTGGCAGCAGACGCCGCCCGAGCCGATTCGGCTGACCTTCGACGGATACGAGATCGTCCTGGACCGCAAGATCGTCTCCAAGGCACGCGGGCGGGCGCGCTCCTCGCGACGGCCGCACAATCTGGCCCGTCCGGTCTTCGCCGCCTCGGTGGTGGACGCGCTCACCGACCAACTCGCCCAGACCATGGGCAAGGACCTCACCGGCGGCCAGAATCTGCTGAGCCAGGCGGATCTGACCGAGATCCGGGACGAGATGCGTGCCGACACCGAGATCCAGCGAGCCATCGCCGGACTGTGGCCGATTCTGACGCCGCAGGAGGTGCTGGCCGGTCTGTGGGCCGATCCGGCGCGCCTGGCCCGTGCGGCCGGCGGTCTCTCACCCGAGGACCGCAAGGAACTGTTCCGCCCCGACGACGGCAACTTCAGCGCCGCCGACGCACCGCTGCTGGATGAACTCGCCGAACTGCTCGGCGTCGACGACGCGGAGGAACGCGAACGTTCCCGGCGTCGCTGGCGCGCGCAGCTGGCCGAGGCCCAGGACGCGCTGGACATCCTGACCGGGTCGGCCCCACAGGATCTCGAGGACGACCTCGATCCGGAGATCCTGATGGCCTACGACCTGATCGACGCCTCACAACTGGCCGAGCGGCAGAACGTGCGCACCCACCAGACCACCGCCGAACGCGCTGCCGGTGATCGCACCTGGACCTACGGACACGTGATAGTCGATGAGGCACAGGAACTTTCGGAGATGGCGTGGCGAATGGTGATGCGGCGCATCCCGAATCGCTGGGTCACGATCGTGGGCGACGTCGCGCAGACAGGTGATCCGGCGGGTGCCTCGTCCTGGCAGCAGATGCTGGAACCGTATGTCGCCCAACGCTGGAAGCTCACCGAGCTGACCGTCAACTACCGCACACCCGCGGAAATCATGGCCGTGGCCGCCGACGTGCTCGCGGCGATCGATCCGACGGTGACCGTGCCGCGCTCGGTGCGCGAATCCGGTTCGGCGCCGACGGCGACGCGCGTGCCGGCGAGTGAGATGGTCGCCACCGTGTCGGATCTCGTCGCCGCGGAGTCGCGGCATCCCGGCACCACCGCGGTGCTGGCGCCGCACGCCACGCTGCACGACTACGCCGAGCTGGCGGACGAGCAGGTGCGAGTGCTGACCGTCAACGAGGTGAAGGGCCTGGAATTCGACGCGGTGATCCTCGTCGAACCGCAGGACATCCTGGACGAATCACCGCGCGGTCTCAACGATCTGTACGTGGCGCTCACCCGCGCCACCCAGCGACTGGCGGTGGTGCACGCCGGGGAGCTGCCGCAGGTGCTGGGGGCGCTGAACCACTGAGGGCCCCGGACTGCCTGTCTCCACGCGGCACGCTCAGCGTTCGACCAGCAGAGCGGTGTGATTGAGGATGAGCCACTCCCGGTTCTTCCAGCGGTTGGAACCATCGATGGCGTCGTAGCCGCGCAGCGCGGCGTAGCGACCGACGTCGGATATCGTCAGTTCCTTCTCCTGCAGCGCGGTGTACCGGGCCTCCTGTACGCCGGTGCGGTGCACAATGTCGCGCACGGCCGCCAGATCACGTCGGAGTTGTGACATCGCGCGAGTGTGCTCGGATTCGAGGTCGCGCAGCTTGATCGTCCTGGACCCTGGCCGCAACGCCATCCGAAGCATCCGACTTTCCTTGGCCCGGTCCAATCTGCGAGCCGGATTGGTGTAGCGGAGCGCGACCTCTCTCACCGGCGTGGCATATGTCCCGATGCCAGTGGTGCCGCCGCCGGGCCGTGGCGGTTTGTCGAGAAAGTCCTCCACATGGTTTTCCTGCTCGAAGCCTCGGAAGAGTTCCTTCTCCCCGGCCGCGATCGCCGCATCGATCGCCTCCGGGGTAACGCGGGTCGGAAGACCGTTGAATCCCTGCAACGCCTGAATTCTCACCATGGTCGGGTCGGGGCCCACAACAGTCGACGTGCCCGGCTGCCGCAGTGCGATGTAGTCCGCCTCGTCGACCAGATCACGCCCGGCGACATAGGCGGAAGACGTTGTGATGTCGGCAGTCTCGCCGGTCCGCGACGCGGCGGAGGATACGGCCGACACGCCGTCCGCGTCGCCATGTGCCAGGGTGGTCATGGCGTCCTCGGTGGCATGCGCGAGCCGAGCGGGGCCGGCCGCGGACGCGGCGGCGGCGTCTTTGGCGGCCTCGCCGAGCACATCCCGGACCGACCGCCACGCCGCATCCAACTCACCCACGACAGTTACTCTGCTCGAACCCGTGGACTCGTTCTTGCCGCCGGGAAGCGGCGTCCCGACCGGGCGGGCACATCACCCGTAACCACTCGGCAGCCTGTTTCCGAAGCGTCCTCGTCTGCCGAAAGGACCACCTGATCAACGCCTTCCACACGGCCAACCGTCGTGCTGCACATACTCACTCCCCGACACACCCGACCGAGAACCGCTTCGGCACGCCGGAACAGTCAGGCCAACAAGCAACGACGCGACACAGCCCGGGCGTCACCGCGAAACCGTCGTCCGGCACACCGATCCGGCCGGCTGCCCGAAAAGCTTTCGCACATCCAGCCATCGCGGCACACGCACGTACCCACCCCGACCGACCCAGCGAAACCTGTGGTCGCCGGAACGGCCAACTGAATTGACCTCAGTCCCATACGCTTTGGCACCGCCAACGCAACAGGTATGCACCACCCGCGACCAATACGGTGGCGAAACGCCTCCCTACGCTGGAAAAGTAAGGAGAAATAAAGCCGACCCCACCAACTCTCGACCCCGCGACCGTGATGCCTCCGTGCGTACCCTCCCCCTCCCCGACGCGCCCAGCGGCGAAGCGTCTCCGTCCCGCTGGAAGTCGCCCGCGAAACGAAAGGCTCAGCAACACCAACCCCGAAGGTTTTCGGCGCGGGCTCGTCGTTCAGCCCTCGAAGCGCATGGCCGAAGGCCGAGTCTCGAGGGCTGAACGACGAGCCTCAAAGCGCCGAAAACCCGCCGAAGCGAAGCGGAGACAAAAGATACAGCTACCGCACTGTGTGGACGATCAGGACGTCCGAACGGGACTTGCGGGCGACATCCGAGGGCACCGAGCCGAGCAGGCGGCCGGCCAGGGTGTTCAGGCCGCGGTTACCGACGACCAGCAGGTCGGCCTGGACTTCCTTCACCAGGGACAGCAGCGAGTCGACCGGTTCGCCGACGATCGCCTTCTCCTGCACATCGGTGGCGCCCGCCGCGTGGGCCTTGTCCCGTGCGATTCGCAGAATCTCGTTGGTGGGCGCCGAGCCACGGACCTGGTAGGCCTCGTCCTTCAGCACATCGGTCGCGGCGGCGACGTCGCGATCGTCGGTCGGGTAGTAGGCGCAGGCGACATACAGGGTCGCGCCGGAGGCCCCGGCCAGGGCGGCGGCCTTCTCGACAGCGACGTACGACGAGTCCGAGCCATCGGTACCGACGACAATGGACCGGTAGGCGGTGGTCATCTCTCCTCCAAACGTACAAGTGGTCGGATGCCGGCGCATGACGTCCGCGACTGCGGGCGCCGCGCGGCAACTGCGCTAGACCATAACCGCTACCGAGTCGGAAAAATCCGAAATTGCATCACATCACACCGGGGTGCCGTGTAGCGCGTGCCACACATTCGCCGGAGTCTTCGGCAAGGGCCCGGACTACCAGCGTGAATCTCCGATGGCCCGGCCGCTGTGGCGACGTACGCCGCAATCGCGAACGGTCTTGCAGCACTGGGATTTTCGTCACAGTAGCGCTGTTCGTCGCGCCGCCGGGCCGGGCCGCGAGGACCTCGGCGTCCACGGGCAGCGAGTGAACAGCATTTACCCGCTCGGGAAGGTCCGCTGGTAGTTCGCCCGGAAATCCCGGCCAATTGTCGTGAATTACCCCAAGTTTCGTCGCGACGACAGATGTCCCGAGAGATACCGGCCGAGATAGTGGACAAATGCGTGCGAGGTCAATCCGCCGACCGCGCATATTCCAGCGGCGCCATTCCCACCTCGAGGGCGAACTCACGGGAGAAGTGGGCCTGATCGAAGTAGCCGAGATCCAGCGCCAGGGCCGCCAGATCCGCGGTACGGCCGTCGGCGAGCAGTTGCGCACCGTCCTGGAGCCGATAGCGGCGCAGCACCCACTTCGGATTGGCGCCGACATAACGCCGGAACAGCCGTTGCAAGGTACGGATCGGCACGCCGAAGCGCTCGGCGACCTGGTCGACGCGGAGCAGGTCGCGGTCCGACTCCATGGCCGAGATGATGCGCAGCAGGAGCCGGTAGTTGTCGTCCACGACGGCCGTGCGCGCCTGCTGGGCGAAGAAGTTCTCGACCACATCGCGACGCCGCTCGGTGGTGGGCTCGGCGAGCACCTGCTCGGTCAGCCCGGTCGCGCGGGGCAATACCTCGACGAGGTCGATCGCCGAATCGCGAAACGAGGCCACATCGAGTCCGGTGAAGGCACCGAAACCACCGGGCCGGAACTTCACCGCGAAAGTCTCGCCCTCCTCGGCCAATTCGCGGGTGAACTTGGTGGTGCAGACGCCGTTGACGAAACCACCGGTGCCGGCGGTCGTACGTTCGAAGGTCAGATTGACGCTCGGGAACGGCAGCACCTCGGCCATGAACGGCGGACACCCCCGCAGATCCCACCGCACCTCCCAGTACCACTCCACGAACCGGGACAGTTCCGGGCCCGCGGGAGCCCTGGTGAGGCTGCGATGCCGCGCCTGCGCGCGCGGATGCAGAATCCCCTTGACCACTTCCGGTGGCGGTATCGGAACACGTTCCAGCGCAGCGTCTTTCACGTCCGCGTCGGACGCGTTCACCGGTGCGCTCCGAACGTCCGGTCGAGCTGTCGCGTTCTTACAAGATCCGCCACGCGCCGACCGGCAGAGTCGTGCCCATGACGAACACCGTGAATCCGATTCCCGAGGGCTACCACTCGATCAACTGTTTCCTTGCCGTACCCGATGCCAACGCGGCCATCGAGTTCTACGGCACGGTTTTCGGCGCGAAGGTGCTGAGCCGCAACGACCTTCCCGACGGCCAGGCCGCCCACGCCGAATTGCAGGTGGGCGATTCGACCTTCCAGCTGGGTATGCCGATTCCTGCCGAAGGGGTGCGGGCTCCCGCCTCCGACTGGGTGCACACCAGCATCGTCCACTACTGCCCCGATGTGGACGCGGTCACGAAACTCGCCCGCGAGCACGGCGCCAAACGCGTCGAGGATCCGCAGACCTTCGTCACCGGCGACCGGTACGGCCTGGTCATGGACCCGTTCGGGCACCGCTGGGTGGTCATGACGCGAGTCGAGGACATCTCGCGCGAGGAGGGCGAACGCCGCGTGAACGAGTGGATGGCGAGCCAGTCGAGCTGATCGGCGCCGCCGGGCACGGCCCGCACCGCCCCGGCGGACACCGGAACCCAGGCACACCTTCCCTGTGCGCACTACCGCGTGCACGTGTGCCTGGGCCCCGGACTCCGCCAGGGCGGCACGCCCCGCCTCGACCGGGAAACCGGGCGATACGGGAGCCGAGCCGAAACCCAGTGGAACGGTACTCATTTCAACCCTGCCGCGTCCATTCCGCGCAGTTCTTTCTTCAGATCGGCGATCTCGTCGCGCAACCGGCCGGCGAGCTCGAACTGCAGCTCACGTGCGGCGTTCATCATCTGGTCGGTCATCTCCTTCACCAGATCGGCCAGTTCGGCGCGCGGCATGGACTTGATGTCGCGACCCTCGTAGACGCCCGCGCTGACCGCCCGGCCGGGTTCGCCCTGGGCGCGACGGCCGCGGCTGGCATTGCGGCCCGAACCGCCGATCTCGACCTCCGTCTCGTCGGCCTCGCGATACACCTGGTCGAGGATGTCGGCGATCTTCTTGCGCAACGGTTTCGGGTCGATCCCGTTGGCCTCGTTGTAGGCGATCTGTTTCGCCCGACGCCGCTCGGTCTCCTCGATGGCGTTGCGCATCGAATCGGTGACCTTGTCGGCGTACATGTGCACCTCACCCGAGACGTTGCGAGCGGCGCGGCCGATGGTCTGGATCAAGCTGGTGGTGCTGCGCAGGAAGCCTTCCTTGTCCGCGTCCAGGATCGCCACCAGCGACACCTCGGGCAGGTCCAGGCCCTCACGCAGCAGGTTGATGCCGACGAGTACGTCGTATTCGCCCAGGCGGAGCTGCCGCAGCAGTTCCACCCGACGCAACGTATCGATCTCCGAGTGCAGATACCGCACCCGCACGCCGAGTCCGAGCAGATAGTCGGTGAGATCCTCGGCCATCTTCTTGGTCAACGTGGTGACCAGGACCCGTTCGTCCTTCTCGGCGCGGACGCGGATCTCGTGCACCAGATCATCGATCTGTCCCTTGGTCGGTTTGACCACGACGTGCGGATCCACCAGACCGGTGGGGCGGATGACCTGCTCGACGAACTCACCGGAGGTCTGCCCGAGTTCGTACGGGCCCGGGGTGGCCGACATGTAGACCGTCTGGCCGATGCGATCCGCGAACTCCTCCCAGGTCAGCGGCCGGTTGTCCACCGCGGACGGCAGCCGGAAGCCGTATTCGACGAGGTTGCGCTTGCGGGACATGTCGCCCTCGTACATGCTGCCGATCTGCGGGACGGTGTTGTGCGACTCATCGATGATGAGCAGGAAATCCTCGGGGAAGTAGTCGATCAGCGTGGCCGGGGCCGAGCCGGCCGCACGGCCGTCGATATGCCGGGAGTAGTTCTCGATGCCCGAGCAGAACCCGACCTGCCGGATCATCTCCAGGTCGTACTGGGTGCGCATGCGCAGACGCTGGGCCTCGAGCAGCTTTCCCTGCCGCTCGAGTTCGGCGAGGCGCTGTTCGAGTTCGACCTCGATATCGGCAACGGCCCGCTCCATCCGCTCCGGACCGGCCACGTAGTGCGTCGCCGGGAAGATCCGGACCATATCCACCTGGCGCACCACATCGCCGGTCAGCGGGTGCAGGTAGTAGAGCGCCTCGATCTCGTCACCGAAGAATTCGATCCGGATCGCGAGCTCCTCGTAGGAGGGGATGATCTCGACCGTATCGCCGCGCACCCGGAACGAGCCGCGGGTGAAGGACATGTCGTTGCGGGTGTACTGCACGTCGACCAGCAGACGCAGCAACCTGTCCCGATCGACCTCGCCACCGACCTCGAGCTGCACGGACCGGTCCAGGTAGGACTGCGGCGTACCCAGGCCGTAGATGCAGGACACCGAGGCGACCACGACGACGTCCCGGCGGGAAAGCAGGCTCGAGGTGGCCGAGTGGCGCAGCCGCTCGACATCGTCGTTGATCGAGCTGTCCTTCTCGATGTAGGTGTCGGTCTGCGCGATGTACGCCTCGGGCTGGTAGTAGTCGTAGTACGAGACGAAGTACTCCACCGAATTGTTCGGCAGCATCTCGCGCAACTCGTTGGCCAGCTGGGCGGCCAGCGTCTTGTTCGGGGCCATGACCAGGGTGGGGCGCTGGGTGCGCTCGATCAGCCAGGCCGCCGTCGCCGATTTACCGGTACCGGTGGCGCCGAGCAGGACCACATCGCGCTCCCCGGCCTTCAACCGGCGGTCCAGCTCCTCGATCGCGGCCGGCTGATCGCCGGCGGGCCGATGCTCGCTGATCACCTCGAACCGCCCGTCGGCCCGCTCGATCTCGCCGATGGGCCGGAACTCCGAATGCGCCAGCGGTGTGTTGCCCTCGGCGGGCAGCTCGGATGCGAAAGCCATGGTTCACAGCGTAGGACGACCCACCGACAACATTCACCGCTCGATGCCCGCACCGTCAGCGCCCCCGGACGCGCCGCTCGCCCCGGCGGCGGTCGCCGATCACCTGGGAATGATCATCCGATGTCCGAAATGTCCGGTGACGCAACGGAGTTCGCGATCGGTGCCGAATTCGTCACGACGCGCGAGAAGTGCGTTTACGGCCCGGCGCAGCAGGCAATCCAGGTGTACTGTCGATCCGGTTTCCCAGGAAGTTCCAGATAGGGGCAGTGCAATGACGAGTCTCAACCCATTGCGCAACGCGGCACGCAACCTGCTCTCCACCGTGCACACGCACGGCCCGTCGCAGCATCCGGCCCCCGCGGCCGCACCGGCCCGCACGCCGCGCAAACCGTCGATCGAGTACTTCGACATCGCCGACTGCACCAAGACCGACGCCCGCGGCTTCGTCCACTCGGTGGAGAGCTATCACGCCGAGCCGTGGGGTCTGTACCTCGTGCGCGCGGCCGACACACCCCCCGATCGCTTCACCGAAGCCTGGCTGCTACCCGATCCGGCGGTGCGGGTCACCATGAGCCACGCGAACAACGCCCACGATCGCGACCCGATCTACCACGTACACGTCGGTGAGTACACCCGCCTGGAGCCCAAGCGCTGGCGCGCGATCGACCACTACCTCGATATCGTCTGCCGCAACGGCCACACCCCCGAGCTGCACGGCCTGGAGGATCTGTTCGCCGCACACGACGCGGGCTACGTCGACGCCGCCCAGGCGCAGCGCATCATCGAACGCGCCAATTCGGTGGTCGCCGGCATCGTCGCGCACGACCGGCACGTCGAGCGCTGGCTCGGGTCCGAGGGCATCACCCTCACCTGGTTGTAGTGGCAATCGGTGAATCGCCGGGCGATGCCCGGTAGATTCACGAAACATGTCCCAGGTGCCAGCGGTTCATCTGCATCGACCCAAGGTCGAGTACTTCGACATCGGTGAGCTCACCAACACCGACCCCAAGGGGTTCGTGCGGACCGTGGAGCGGTATCGCGTCGAGCCGTGGGGGCTGTATATGGCCCGCACGGCCGACCATCCCGAATTCCACTACCTCGAGTCCTGGTTGTTGCCCGCGAAGTCGTTGCGCGCCACCGTCTTTCACTTCACGCCCGCGCACCGCCGGGATCAGGACTACTACATCGATATCGGTGAGTTCGGCGAGATCGAACCGGGCCGGTGGCGTTCGATCGACCATTATCTGGATCTGGTCGTGCGCACCGGCCGCGATGCGCGGCTGCTCGATGTGGACGAGCTGCTCGCCGCGCACGCCGCCGGATATCTCGATCTGCCGCAGGCTCAGGGGGCGATCGAGGTCGCCACCGCCGCGATCGACGGCATCGCGCGGCACGGGCACGACTTCGGCCGCTGGATCGAGGCGTCCCTGGGTGTCACGCTGACCTGGCTGTAGCCGGTCAGCCGGCCTGTTCGGCCCAGCTCAGCACGCGGGGATAAATCTCCTCGAACCACGGGGTCTTCACGTCGATGTATGCCGCGATCGCCGCCTCGCCGGTCAACCCCGCCGCACTCGCCTCGGCCTTACGCTTGACCGCCAGGTACTCCTCGCGCGCGGCGGGTTCGGCGCGCAACCAATCCCGGAACGCGAGTGCGAAGCGCTGCCCGGGCCGGCCGTCCACCCGGATGTGCACGTTGGCCGGCCGGGCCGGGTCGGCATTGCCGTGAATCCGTTTGGCCCACAGCGCTGGATCGGTTCCGAGCTTCGGATCGTCGGTGAGGTACGGGCCACGCGGGAAACCAGCGTCCTGCAACGCATCTCGAAGTACGTCCGCGGTCTCCAGATCGGCCACGGTGATCTGGACGTCGATGACGTCCTCGGCGGGCAGTGCGGGCACGGCCGTCGAGCCGATGTGATCGATGCGCAGCGCGGCGGCTCCGCAGGCCAGGGCGAGCCGGGCGATGATCCGCTGGGCCTGCGCGGGCCAGGACGGGTCCGCGTCGGTCAACCGCACCGGGCCGCGCTCGGGCAGGGTCCGGGTGCGCAGGTTGTGTTCGAACGGCACCAGGCGCTCGTCCCACAGCGCACGCACCTGCGGCTCCAGATCCTCCGGAGCACCCGAATTGTCCAGCAGCACATCGGCGACCGCTCGCCGCTGTTCGTCGGTCGCCTGGGCCGAGATCCGGGCCAGCGCGTCGCGGCGGGAGATACCGCGGAACGCCTCGAGCCGGTGCACCCGCGTCTCCAGCTCCGCCTCGACCACGACGACCAGATTGGTCATCGCCCCCAGGCCGTTCTCGACCAGTAGCGGAACATCCTGCACGACAATGCCATCCGCCGGTGCGGCGGCGATGATCTCGGCGGTGCGGGCGCCGACCAGCGGATGAGTGATCGAGTTCAGCGTGCCCCTGGCCTCGTCACTGGCGAATGCCCTGGCCGCCAACGCGGGACGATCGAGACTGCCGTCCGCGGAAAGGATGTCGGCGCCGAACGCCTCGACCAGCGCGGCCAGTCCCGGGGTACCCGGCGCCACCACTTCGCGGGCGATCGCGTCACTGTCGACCAGAACCGCACCGCGTTCCACCAACAGCCGCGCCACCGTCGACTTACCCGCTCCCATGCCTCCGGTGAGACCGATACGCAACATCGGACCAGTCTCGCATCCGGACGAGGAGCCGGCCCGCCCGACCCGGCCGCAGCCGGCGGGCGAGCCGGCGCAAAAGTCCGGAATACCCACACCCGCAATATCTTTCACGCGGTTGATGGATACATTTCCCATTCCGTGACGGCAGCGATATCAATTCGCAACTTTTTCCAGCCGATACCGACCTGTGGTCCGAGAATTTCCGACACGCAAGGACACAAGTCGATCAAAATCGCCGATCACCCACTTTCGTTCCGCTAATCTTTCGCCGCAGGCGATCCAGGCCACAGACGAGCAAGCGAAGGAACAGCATTGGGCATCCGAAACATCCAGACGGGTCGCCACCGACTTGGCGCGCCAGGCGGGGTGCACTGCCTCGAAATCCCTGCCGTCGCGGCCGCATTGGCGGCGTACCGCCGCACCTGGCTCGTCGCCCTGGTCAATCCGGCCCGGCACAGCTGGGCCGCCATGCGCCGCCGCACGGCGCTGGCCGCGGTGCCCTGGGTCCCCGCGACCGCCATCGGCTGACGCCCGCCAATCACACCAGTCCGCTCGGCCGCCTTCGGCTGCCGTGCCGCTGGGCCGGCATCGCATTGGGCGGCACCGGATAGGGAATTCCCTTGTCCTGCGTACCGAGTCCGATATTCGGGCCGCACTGGGCCAGGGCCGCGGCGGTACGGGAATTCGGATCGGAAATTCGTGGTGGGACCTTGTCCGGCGCGGAACCGAAATCGAAGGCGGAGGTCATATCCCCGGTGACCCGTCGTCGCCAGGCCGTCAGATTCGGCACGTCGACGCCGAAACGCCGCTCCAGCAAACGCAATTGGGAGGTGTGGTCGAAGGTTTCGGAGGCGACCAACCCGCCGCGCGAGTACGGCGAGATGACCAGACACGGTACGCGGTAACCCAATCCGATCGGGCCCGCGATCCCCTTGGCCGCGGGTACCCGCTTCAGATCGGCGGTCAGATACTCTCCCGGCGTGCCGTGCGGAGCCGTCGGCGGAGTCACGTGATCGAAGAATCCGCCGTTCTCGTCGTAGCTGACGATCAGGGCGGTCTTCTCCCACACCTTCGGATTCGAGGTGAGGATGTCCAGGACCTGCATGATGCCGACCGCGCCGAACGCGGGCGGCAGCGCAGGGTGTTCGCAGTTCATCAGCGCCGGGATCACCCAGGAGACCGACGGCAGTTTGTCGGCGGCCACGTCGGCGGCGAAATCGTTCGGATACACCGGGGCCTTACCGCGCCGCGCCAGTTCGGAATTCGGGTCGGCGGCCTGTTTGAAGCAACTCAGCATGCCGTCCAGGAAGACCGAGGAGATCGGGCCGACGTCGCGGTTGTTGTACATCTTCCAGCTGACCCCCGCCGCGGACAGATTCTCGGGCATGGTGCGCCAGCTGTAGGCGTTCTGCGGCAGGAGCGTCGGCGTCTCCACCAGCGGGCCGCCCGCAACGCCCTCGGGATCGATGTGCGCGGACATCCAGTACAGCCGATTCGGATCGGTCGGGCCCAGAACCGAGCAGTGGTAGTGGTCGCAGATCGTGAAAGCATCGGCCAGCTCGTGGTGGATCGGGATGTCCTCGCGGGTGTAGTAACCCATTGCGGCAGGGCCGTTTCCGGCGCCGACGCTCGCGATCGACATCGGCATCCACCGGTCGTTGCGCCCGCCGTTCCAGGATTGATGCATTCCGGACCAGCTGTGGTCCGGATCGTTGATGCACTCCCCGTCCAGGCTCGCACCACGGTTGGTGTCGAGCCGGAACGGCAGAATGTACCCCTCCGCGCTCGGCCCGACGCCCGGGGCGTACCCGTACTGCCGCCAGGCCGCCGATTTGTCGCCGAAGCCCCGGACTCCGGACATCGTCCCGAAGTAGTGGTCGAACGAACGGTTCTCCTGCATCAGCAGCACGAAATGTTCGATATCGCCGAGCCCGCCCATACCGGCCGGATCGGCCGCGTACGCGCGTTCGATGATCGGGTTCGCCAGCGAGGCCAGCGCCGCGGCCCCGCCCGCCGCCATCGCCTTGGCCAGGAAATCGCGCCGATTGATGCCGTCGAACAGACCCATGCCGCCCCGAACCCTTCCAGAACTGTGAAACGATCGAATTTCAATAGCGCCGATGACGCTACCGCACAACCTATCCGGTCGCGGCGCGACTTTCAGGGTCCACCGGGAAGGGGCGGGGTTCCGCGCCGCGACCGATTGCGGATTCCGCGGTGGACTCGGAGGTGTCATCGCCGAGGGCGCCGGGACGTCCCAGGAAAGGGCGAAGGCCCCGGTCGGTCGACCGGGGCCTTCGTCGGACGTGCGAATTACGCGTTGCCGGACAGCTTCTCGCGCAGCGCGGCGAGCTGCGCGTCGCTGGCCAGCGAACCGCCGGCCGACTCCGTGGCGGAGGAGGACGACGAAGCGTTGGCCTGCGCACCGCTCTCGGAGGAGTAGTTCGACGAACCACCGTTCGCGGCCTCGGCGGCGGCGTCGGCGGCCATCTTCTCCATCTGCGCGGTGTGCATCTTGTGGCGACGCTCCGCCTCGGCGTAGCGGCCCTCCCACTCCTCGCGCTGCTTCTCGAAGCCCTCGAGCCATTCGTTGGTCTCGGGGTCGAAGCCCTCGGGGAAGATGTAGTTGCCCTGCTCGTCGTAGCTGTCGGCCATGCCGTACTTCGACGGGTCGAACTCGGCGTGGTAGTCCTCGTTCGCCTGCTTCAGCGACAGCGAGATCCGGCGACGCTCCAGGTCGATGTCGATGACCTTGACCATCGCGTCGTCGCCCACGGCGACAACCTGATCCGGCACCTCGACGTGGCGCTCGGCCAGCTCGGAGATGTGCACCAGGCCCTCGATGCCCTCTTCGACGCGCACGAACGCACCGAACGGAACCAGCTTGGTGACCTTGCCGGGCACGATCTGGCCGATTGCGTGGGTGCGGGCGAACTGACGCCACGGGTCTTCCTGAGTCGCCTTGAGCGACAACGAAACCCGCTCGCGGTCCAGGTCGACGTCGAGAACCTCGACGGTGACCTCCATGCCGACCTCGACGACCTCGGACGGGTGGTCGATGTGCTTCCAGGACAGCTCGGAGACGTGCACCAGACCGTCGACGCCGCCGAGATCGACGAACGCGCCGAAGTTGACGATCGAGGACACGACGCCCTTGCGGACCTGACCCTTCTGCAGCTGGTGCAGGAACTCGCTGCGGACCTCGGACTGGGTCTGCTCCAGCCAGGCGCGGCGCGACAGCACCACATTGTTGCGGTTCTTGTCCAGCTCGATGATCTTGGCCTCGATCTCCTTGCCGACGTACGGCTGCAGATCGCGGACCCGGCGCATCTCGACCAGCGAGGCGGGCAGGAAGCCGCGCAGGCCGATGTCCAGGATCAGACCGCCCTTCACGACCTCGATGACGGTGCCCTTGACGGCCTCGTCCTTCTCCTTGAGCTCCTCGATCGTCCCCCACGCCCGCTCGTACTGCGCGCGCTTCTTCGACAGGATCAGGCGGCCTTCCTTGTCCTCCTTGGTGAGAACGAGGGCCTCGACCTCATCGCCCACGGAAACGACCTCGTTCGGGTCGACATCGTGTTTGATGGACAGTTCGCGGGAAGGGATGACGCCTTCGGTCTTGTAACCGATGTCGAGCAGAACCTCGTCGCGATCGACCTTGACGATGGTGCCTTCGACGATATCGCCATCGTTGAAGTACTTGATCGTCTTGTCGATTGCGGCCAGGAAGTCCTCGGCGGAGCCGATGTCGTTGACGGCTACCTGCGGCGAGGTGACGGTGGTGGGCATATGTTGGGTTGCTCCGGACGGATTGTGGTCGGTAGTGGACATTGGAACTTTCGGTTTCGCTGCTAACTCACAGCCACGGGAACTACGTTGGACCTGCACAGCACATCGCCGCGACACAGCACAACGCTGTACTCATTACCTGGACTCACAGCTCACGAGTGACATCAGCAATCACGTACCGGGTACGCGAGTACTGAAGACACTCGCGGGAAACAGCGTACGCGACGTGCGTTGTACCAAGCAAACAAGGGTCCCCCGGTATGTCGATACCCTTCCATCATGCCTCGAGACCGTCCCGATTTCTCGTCCGAAGCCCGCCACGCGCAGGCCACCGCCACGCTCGGCACCACCGGAGTGAGCCGCACCCGTGTCGATTCCGGCGCCAGCGCCCGCGCCAGCCGGGCCTGGTGGGACGCCGACGCGGCGCAGTATCACGACGAACATGCCGAGTTCCTCGGCGTCGACTCCCCCGAGGGCGAATTCGTCTGGTGCCCCGAGGGATTGCACGAGGGCGACTGGCATCTGCTCGGCGATATCGCCGGCAGGCGGATCCTGGAGGTCGGCTGCGGATCGGCCCCGTGCTCGCGGTGGCTGGCAGCGCACGGCGCGTATCCGGTCGGACTGGATCTCTCGCGCGGGATGCTCGAACGCGGTCTCGCCGCGATGGCGCGCGGCGGTCCGCGGGTGCCGCTGGTGCAGGCCGGGGCGGAGGAGTTGCCGTTCGCCGGCGAATCGTTCGATCTGGCGTGTTCGGCCTTCGGCGCGGTGCCCTTCGTCGCCGACAGCGCTCGCGTCATGCGCGAGGTGGCCCGAGTGTTGCGGCCCGGCGGGCGCTGGGTGTTCTCGGTGAATCATCCGATGCGCTGGATCTTTCCCGACGATCCCGGGCCGGACGGATTGCGCGCGACCATGCCGTATTTCGACCGCACCCCGTATGTCGAGGTCGATGACGAGGACAACCCGACCTACGTCGAACATCACCGCACCGTGGGCGATCGGGTGCGCGAGATCGTGGCGGCCGGGCTCGTCCTGGTCGATCTGATCGAGCCGGACTGGCCGGAGTGGCTCGACCGCGAATGGGGACAGTGGAGTCCGCTGCGCGGCGAAATATTCCCCGGCACAGCGATTTTCGTCACCGAGAAGCCGGGCCGCACGCGCACCTCACGTCCCCGGGGCTGAGCGCGGGCCCTTATGCCTTGGGGATCGGCATGGTCTCCGGGGAGGCCGGAGCCGACGCGATCGGCATCGCCTCGGTGGCGGCGCTCTCGCTCGACGAGTTGCTCGCGCTCGAACTCGCGCCGCTGCCCGTCCCGCCGGCACTCGCCTTCGCGCCGGCCGGGGCCGGGCCGGTGAACGGCGGCAGGGCGGCGTAGCGCGGGTCGATCTTGGCGGTGCGGCTGGCGTGCACGATCCAGGCGCGGGCGCGGGAGAGGGCATGACCGGGGAACATCGAGTCCCAGCGCATGTCGTCGGCGGCGTTGTAGGGCAGTTTGCCCCGGACGTCCGGCGCGTACGGGTGCGGCGGGAACATGTTCGGGAAGCCGACCTTGGGCACGACCGCAGCTTCGCGGGCGCCGGGCCGTCCATTCTCCGGACACATGATCTTCAGGATCGCGCTGCAGGTGGCCTTGGGCACCACGATGCCCGCGGTGAATCCGAGACCCGACTCGCGGTCCGGCAACGGGAACTTCTCCAGCCGCAACAGCGCAGGCTGACCGTTCACCGTGATGGAATGCGCCTCGAGCAGGCAGCCGAATTCGGCTTGCAGCTCGGTGAGCCGACGGCGCAGCGTGTCCTCGTCCTCGAGCGGTGCGGGCAGATCGGGCACCGCGTCGATGTACGTCAGCGTGATGATGTCGCGAGTCTTCGGATCCCCCCAGGTGTTCTGGTCGAGCTGTTGCAGTCCCCCGGTTTCGAACGAGATTGGCACGCGACCACGCTACCTATCCGTGATGTCCACGCATGTCCTGGGGCGTTTTGTGCTCAATACGTGACGTGTTGGTAACCAATCCTGGACAAAACCGACGTTTAGTTTGTTTCGACCCCGGGCAGGTGCCCTCACATGCCGCCGGGCCGTGGTTCGCGAACCACGGCCCGGCACTTTTCTCGCGGCGGCACCCGATCAATCCGAGCCCGGCGCGGCGCGCGGTTTGGGCGACCGGCCCGCCTGCTCGAGGGCCCTGCGCAGCGCGTACTCGATCTGGGCGTTCACGCTGCGCAGATCATCGGCCGCCCATTTGGCGATCGCCTCGTGGACGGCCGGATCCAGGCGCAGCAACACCTTCTTGGGCTCGCGCGCGACCATCAGGAGTACAGGGTCCCGGTGTTGACCACGGGTTGTGCGGCACGATCCCCGCACAACACCACCAGCAGGTTGGACACCATCGAGGCCTTGCGCTCCTCGTCGAGTTCGACCATGCCCTCGTCCGACAGCCGTTGCAGCGCCATGCCGACCATGCCCACCGCGCCGTCGACAATCCGGCTGCGGGCCGCGACCACCTGGCTGGCCTGCTGACGCACCAGCATCGCCTGGGCGATCTCCGGCGCGTAGGCCAGGTGGGTGATCCGGGCCTCGAGGATCTCGATGCCGGCCATCTCGGTGCGCTCGCGCAGCTCGACGGTCATCTCCTCGGCCACCTCGGTGCCGTTACGCAGGCTGGTGCGCGACTGATCAGCGGAAGCCACGGCGTCGGTCGCCTGGGTGACCGCCGCGGCCACCGCGTCGGGCGCGGCATCGTACGGGTGCGTGGTGGCCAGATGCCGGACCGCGGTCTCGGACTGGGTGCGCACGTACTCCTCGTAGTCGTCGACCGAGAAGGCCGCCTTGAAGCTGTCCACCACGCGGTAGACCACCACGGCCGCGATCTCGACCGGATTGCCGTCCGAATCGTTGACCTTCAGCTTCTGGGTCTCGAAGTTGCGCACCCGCAACGAGATTCGCCGTTTGGTCGTCAGCGGGACCACCCAGAAGAAGCCGGCGTCGCTGACCGAGCCGATGTACTTGCCGAAGAACTGCAGCACCTTGGCCTCGTTCGGCCCGACGGTGGTCAGCCCGGTCAGCGCGAGCACCGCCACCCCCAGCACCACGTACCCGACCACCGCTCCGGCACCCGCACCGGCCCCGTGCCCGTTCGCCGCCGACCCCGATGCCGCGATTCCGCCGATCAGCCCGGCCGCGCCGATGACCAGCAGCAATACGAGCATCAAGAACCCGTTGACCCGAAAGGCCCGCCGCAACTCCATGACATCCTCCCAATATTGAAGTGATATCACGACAATAGCTTTCTGATGTCTCGGGTGTCCAGTGGCCGCATGCCCCGAATCACCGGGGCGCCACCGCGGGCCGGACGCCACCGCGGCCGCCGCGGAGCGCGACCACGCCCCGCAGGTTTCATCCCCATCGGCGCACTCGGCACCGAACGCACCCGCGCACCGCGAGCGCGGTCGGTCGGCCACGGCCGATCGCGAACCGCCGGACGAGGCCGCCGGGTGCGTGCGGCGGCGCGGATTCCGCGCGACGTCCCACACCCGGACGGATCGCGAGCGAGCCCGGCCGGATCACGAACGGGCCGGGCGGATATTGCGGTTGAAGCGGAACAGGTTCGCCGGGTCGAGATCGGATTTGAGAGCGGCAAGCCGCGAATAGGTGGCCGGGGAATAACCGGTGCGGGTCTGGGCTTCACCGGCCCGCTCGCCGGCACCGTAGAGGAAGGTGGGGATATTGCCGATCGTCCAGGGGGACAACGCTTTCGCGATCAGGTCGTGGTGGTCGCCGACCGCTGTACCGGCTCCTTCCGGCCCGGTGATGAACCGGGCGAGGTACTCCGCGTCGCGGTGATCGACCGCGACGTTCGCCGGGCCCGGACGACGCAGCGCACCGCCGAGATGGCGGATATTGGCGACCACCGGCTCCGGACCGTCCGGGCCGGTGACGTCCAGGAACGCCTGTGCCGCATCGGCGGTCAACTCGGGCAACAAGGCGTTGGTCGCGGTGTAGGCGTGCGGGAAGGGCGGGTCGCTGTAGATCGTGTGGGTGTCCGCATAGGGCATCACCCGCAGGTCGTCGGTCAGGCGGGGCCCGATCGCGCGCAGCGGCGCGACGAGCCGTTCGCCATCGCGTCCCGAACCGGTGTACGCGATGCTGACCGTGGCGATGTACCTGCCGCGCAACGGTTCCGGGATCATCGGCAGGTCCGGCATGGTCATCATCGTGATCGCCGAGGTCATCTCCTCGGGCACGTCCCAGGTCCACTGCCGCCACGCCTCGAGGGCCGGTTCCACGAGTCCGGTGTCGAAGATCAGCCGGCCACCGTAGACGGCCTCGATCGGAAGGAGTTCGATCTCGAGTGCGGTCACCACACCGAAATTGCCGCCGGTGCCCAGCACCGCGCCGAACAGGTCGTCACCGGGGGTGAGACGGCGCAATCGCCCGTCTGCGGTCACCAGCTCGATCGCGCGGACATGGTCGGCGGCGTAGCCGAAGGTCCGGGCCAGGATGCCGAGACCGCCGCCGAGATGATAGCCCACCACCCCGACACTCGGTGACGAGCCGTTCAACGGCGCGAGTCCGTGCGGCACGGCCGCCTCGATCAGCGCCTCGGCCCGCACCCCCGCGCCCACCCGGGCGGTGCGGGCGTCCGGGTCGACGGTGATCTCCCGCATTCGCCGGGTACTGATCAGCACGCCGCCGTCGGCGGCCACCGACAGTCCGTGCCCGGTCGCCTGTACCGCGACCGGAAGCCGGTGCCGCGCAGCGTATTCCACCGCGCTGCGGACATCCTCGGCATGCAGTGCGCCGACGACCAGCGCGGGCCGGTGGGTGTAGGCGGTCTGGAACCCCGCGACCTCCTGGTCGTATCCGGGTGCGCCCGGCTGGAACAGCGGGCCGGTGACTTCGGGAAGTTCGGAAAGCGAGCGCGTAGTGGTCATATTTCGAATCTGCCGGTTCGCGAACCAGAAGTACAACAGATAGATTTTCTTGCCGCTATAATTTCTGCTTATGGAACTGCGGCAGCTGCGCTACTTCGTGACCGTGGTCGAGGAGGCCAATTTCACCCGCGCCGCGGCCCGCCTGCATCTGACCCAGCCCGGCCTGTCCGCCCAGATCCGGCAGCTGGAGAAGGAGGTGGGCCAGCCGCTTTTGGACCGCTCCGGCCGATCGGTCACCCCGACCGCGACCGGCGCCGCCGTGCTGCCGCACGCCCGCGCGGCATTACAAGCGGCACAGCAGATTTCGCACACCGTGGACGAATTCACCGGTCTGCTGCGCGGCCATGTCCGGATCGGCCTCATCTCCGGCGCCGCGCTCGGCGAGGTGGATATCGCCGCGGTGCTCACGACCTTCCACCGCGATCATCCGCGGGTCGGGATCACCCTGACCGAGGACACCTCCGACCGGATGCTCGCCGCCGTGGTGCGCGGCGATCTCGATATCGCGCTGGTCGCGTTGACCGGGGCGGAACCGGATCCCGGCCTGGGTGTGGACATCGTGCTCGACACCCGCGTCAACGCCGCCGTCGCGGCCGACGACCGGGAGTTCGGCGCTCGGACAACACTGGCGGACCTGCGCGACCACCCGCTGATCTGCCTCTCGCGCGGCACCGGAATCCGCGGCCTGCTCGAACACGCCTGCGCCGAAGCGGGTTTCGAACCGCGTGTCGAATTCGAGGCGGCCGCACCACCGTTGCTGATCCGCCTCGCCGCCGGTGGCCTCGGCGTGGCCGTCGTGCCGGACCTGTCCCCGGCGCAGGCGGCGGCGCAGGGCGTCCGCATGGTCGAGATCGAACCCGAACTACGCGGCCGCCTCGCCCTCACCTGGCGGGCCGACCGCCCTGCCGCACCCGCCGCGAAAGTGCTTCTCGGGCAGCTTCGTATCGCACTCGCGACCCCTGTGCCACACGCCCGCTGAATCCGCGCTCGCGCCGCCGCCCGCCTCGGGCGGATGCACGAAAGTTGCTGTGCTCCATATATTTCGGCGACTTCTCGGCAGGGAGCAGCCGGATATCGTGCCGCGCTAGAGAATTCGGGACAGGAACGTCTTCGTGCGCTCATGCTGCGGATCGGAGAGCACCTTGCGCGGCTCGCCCGACTCCACGACGACGCCGCCGTCCATGAAAACCAGCTGATCGGCGACCTCGCGGGCGAACCCCATCTCATGGGTGACCACCACCATGGTCATCCCCGACGCGGCCAGCTCGCGCATCACGCCGAGCACCTCGCCGACCAGTTCGGGATCCAGCGCCGAGGTCGGCTCGTCGAACAGCATCAGCTTGGGGTCCATCGCCAACGCCCGCGCGATCGCGACCCGTTGCTGCTGACCGCCGGACAGCTGGGCCGGATAACTATCGGCCTTGTCCGCCAATCCGACCCGGTCCAGCAACTCCTTCGCGCGGCTGACCGCCTCGGCCTTGCGGATCCTCTTCACCTGGGTGGGCGCCTCGATGACGTTCTCCAGCGCCGTACGGTGCGGGAACAGGTTGAAGTGCTGGAACACCATGCCGATATCGCGGCGCTGGCGCGCGGCCTCGCGCGGATGCAGCTCGTAGAGCCGCCCGCCCTTCTCCCGGTACCCGACCAGATCGCCGTCGACGTAGAGCCGGCCGGCATTGACCTGTTCGAGGTGGTTGATACAGCGCAGGAAGGTCGACTTGCCCGATCCGGACGGACCGATCAGGCATGCCACCTCACCGCGCGCCACCTCCAGCGAGATGCCCTTGAGTACCCGCAGGGTGCCGAAGTTCTTGCACACCTGCTGGGCGCTGATCATCGCCGCGCTCGGTGCGGAATCGGTTGCGGCGAGGGTCATTTGCCCACCTCCGTCAGAGCGGTCGACTCGGCCATGGCGCGCAACTGACGCGCGGTCAGCCGCCGGGTCACACCGCGCGAGTAGTACCGCTCGAGGTAGTACTGGCCGATCATCAGCATACTGGTGATCGCCAGATACCAGGTCGCGGCCACCAGTAGCAGCGGCACCGGCCGGAAGTTCACGCTCGAGATGTCGTGCGCGCGGCCGTACAGATCGGTGGTCAGCGGAATGGCCGTCACCAGCGACGTGGTCTTGAGCATGCTGATCAGCTCGTTGCCCGTCGGGGGAATGATCACTCGCATCGCCTGCGGCAGCACGGTGCGCCACATCGTCCGCGACCACGACATACCCAGCGCGTAGGAGGCCTCCCGTTGCCCCTCGTCGACGGAATTGATTCCGGCGCGGACGATTTCGGCCATATACGCCGACTCGTTGAGGCCGAGGCCGATCATCGCGAACAGGAAGGGAGCCTGCCACTGCTGCACGTTCCAGTGCGTGAAATGCGGTCCGCCGAACGGGATTCCGAGCTCGATCACCTTGTACAGCGACGGGAACAGACCCCAGAAGAGCAATTGCACGTAGACCGGGGTCCCGCGGAAGACCCACAGGTACCCCCACGACACCGAGCGCAGCACGGGATTCGGCGACAACCGCATCACCGCCAGGGTGACGCCAAGCACGACGCCGATCACCATCGCGAGCACGGTCAGTTCGAGCGTGACCAGCGCGCCCTCGGCGATCCGCACGTCGAAAAGGTAGTCGCGGTAGGTGCTCCACTGGTAGCCGTCGTTGGTTGCCGCACCGTAGACGAACAGCGCCAGCAGGATCCCGATGACGATCGCGGCCACCCACCGGCCCGGCCGGCGCAGCGGTACCGCCTTGATCGGTGCGGGCTCGGCGGGTGCACCGGTGGCGCCCGCGTTGTCGGGGGCCGGTGAACTCATCGAATCAGCCCTTGGCCCCGTTGATTACCGACTTGGTGATCGCACCCTGCTCGACGCCCCAGTTCTGGGAGATCTTGTGATAGTCGCCGGAATCCATCAGATGCTGCACCGCGGCCTGCAGGACCGGGCCCAGCGGCGATCCCTTGGCCACCGGCCAGCCGTACGGGGCGGAAGAGAAGATCGGACCGTCGGTCTCGAGCTTGTCCTTGTTCTGCTTGACCGCGTAGGCGGTCACCGGCGAATCCGCCGAGAAGGCATCGACCTGGCCCAGCACCAGCGCATTCGCCGCGGCGGCCTGATCGTCGAAGGCCACGATATCGATCTTCGGCTTACCCGCGTCGGTGCACGCCTTACTCTTGGCCGGGAGTTCGTCGGTCTGCTGCACGGTCGTGCGCTCGACCGCGACCTTCTTACCGCAGGCGTTGTTCGGGTCGATGGACGCGCCCTTCTGCTTGGCCCACTGGCTGCCCGCGGAGAAGTAGTCGACGAAATCGACCGACTTCTCGCGGTCGGTGTTGTCGGTGAACGAAGACATGCCCAGGTCGTATGTGCCCGCCTGAATGCTGGGGATGATCTTCTCGAAATCCGCCTGCTGATAATCCGCCGTCAGGCCCAGAGTGGTGGCCACCGCGTCCATCAGGTCCACGTCGAAACCGACGATCTTGCCCGAGGACGGATCACGGAACTCGTTGGGCGAGTACGGGATATTGACCCCGACCACGAGCTTGCCTGCCTGTTTGACCTTCTCCGGCACCTGCGCCGCCAGCGCATCCACCTTGCTGACCTGCACCTTCGCCACCGCCGGGGTGGTGCTCTCGGTGTTCTTGGTACAGCCCGTCAGCAGCAACGCGCCACCGGCGACAACACATGCGGCTCGCAGAACGTACCCGCGAGCTCCGAATCGAACAGACACAGCAGCCCTCCATGTTTGGGTGAGCGACAATTTCGACGCTGTCGCCCGCCGTTCGAAATGTATGCGATTCGGACCGACTGTGCCGGTCGGTTACCGAAGGTTAATGCTCGCCGGGTGCGGCGAGCGCCCATACACGCCGAGTCCGGAACCCTATCACCAGCGATGCACACGCGCGCGGACCTGCTCGGTGAACTCGCTGGTCGAGGCGAGCCCACCCAGATCGGCCGTGGCGATACCGGCCTCGAAGGCCGCGGCCACGGCGCGTTCGATACGTTCGCCCGCCTGTGTCAGCGTCGGCTCCGCGCGATGAGATCCCAACCAGCGCAACAGCATTGCCGTGGACAGTTGCAGTGCGGCCGGATTCGCGCGGTTGTGCCCGGCGAGCACCGGCGCCGCACCGTGGACGGCCTGAGCCATCGCCTGGCTGCGTGAGCAGTTCAGCGCGGCGGCGGTTCCGAGCGATGCGCCGAGTTCGGCGGCCAGATCGGACAGGATGTCGCCGAACAGATTCTCGGTGACCAGCACGTCGTAATCCCCCGGCGCGCGCACCAGGTGAGCGGCCGCCGCATCGACGTGCTCGTCGTCCACCCGCAGGCCCGGATAGCCCGCGGCCACCTCGTAACAGACGTCACGGAACAGGCCCATCGTCATCGGCAGCACATTGGCCTTGTGCACGATGGTCAGATGCTTGCGCCGGGCCGACGCCAGCGCACAGGCCTCGTGCGCGATCCGCACACAGGCGTCACGGGTGACCACCCCGACCGACATCGCCACATCGGGCGTCGGCCGGAACTCACCCGAACCGGCGAACATATTGCGATCAGCGTAGAAACCCTCGCTGTTCTCCCGCACTATGACCAGATCGGTCTCCGGCGCGATCGCGCGCACACCGCGGAACGCCCGCGCGGGGCGGATGTTCGCGAACAGGTCGAACCGCTTGCGGATCGCTCCGCCGGGAGGTGCGAGTGTGCGGAATTCCGGTGGGTAGGAAGCGTTGTCGTGCGGACCGAGAATCCACCCGTCCAATTCGGCCAGCGCGTTGAGCGTCACCAACGGCAGTGGATCGTTGAACTCATCGATCGCACGCAGGCCCATCGGCAGCCGCACCCATTCCGCCGCCGGCGCGCCCGCCGCCCGCAACGCCTCGTCGGCCACCTCCCGAGCGGCGCTCACCACCTCCGGCCCGATGCCGTCCCCGTCGATCAACCCCAGCCGAATCGTCTCCGAAGTCATCACCCCATCCTCGACGCGCGCCCCGGCCCACGCGCATCCGGGTCGGTCCTGACTTCGGCCGGACAGCCCCGGCAAGCGACGGTCCGCAAGCCCCCACCCCGCTGGTCGGCCCGCACCAACCGGGCCCACCCGCGCTAGCGTGTACCAGCGGTGCCCGCCGCACCGCGATGATTGATCTCGCAAGCACATGGGTATTTTCCCGGGAACGCCCGGCCGAGACCCACGCCACGTAGAAATCCCGGAGAGGCGCAAGGAGTAGTTTCCGGGAACGTCCACAACCCGACTGCCGGCCCGAGGCGCCCGACGACACGCTGCCGCCGCGGGGCGGCGGGGAGTGCGGAAGATCAGCGCAGTGTCCCGTGTTGTACACAGCGTTACCAACAGGAGAGGACCCCATGGCCACCCAGACCTTGACCGCTCAGAATTTCGATGAGGTCGTCACCGGAAACGACGTCGTGCTCGTCGATTTCTGGGCCGACTGGTGCGGACCGTGTAAGCAGTTCGCGCCGACCTACGACAAGTCCTCGGACAAGCACCCCGATGTGATCCACGGCAAGGTCGACACCGAGGCCGAGCAGAGCCTGGCCGCCGCGGCCAACATCCGCTCGATCCCGACGATCATGGCTTTCCGTGAGGGTGTGCTGGTATTCGCCCAGCCCGGCGCATTGCCGCCGGACGCCCTCGAGGACCTGGTCACCCAGGTGAAGGCACTCGATATGGACGACGTCCGCAAGCAGATCGCCGAGCAGTCCGCGGAACAGGGCGAGTGAGACTCGACCCTGCCGCACGACTCGCCCCCGCCGCGTCGTTCGCGGCGGGGGCGAGTCGTGCCGGTATCAGTTGGCGAACGAGTTGATACCCGAAAGTATCGCTCGCACAGAGGATTCCGCGCCGTCGCCGGCGACGGCGGCACCCCAGCCGCGGCGGCCGTTGCACTCGCACCGGACGAAAGTCGCTATGCCGGAAGCGGTTTGGCGCTGGTGGAACTGCAGGATCTCGACCGGATAGCCCTCGTCGTAGAGGGCCGAGGTGATCGCGGCCACTGGGTTGCCCGCGGACACGACGGTCCGCAGATGTCCGTTGAATTCGAGTGTGGCGGTGTAGGTTGCCGAGGCATGTCGCTGCCCGGCGGGTGTCCAGTCGCCGAGCTTGACCGGGCCCGCGAGATCGCAGTACCGCTGGTGGAACTCGGCGGGGGTCAGACCGTCGCTCTCGGCCCGCAGGGCGCGCGGGGCGGCGGTGATGAAGGCAGTATCGATGGTCAGTGTCATGTGACTAGGTCTTCCCGAGGCTTGTCGTGTCCGATTGACAGAGGGGACCAGCGCAGTGAAGGTTCTACGGCCGCAGCGAGGGGCCGGTCCGAATCAGACCCCGCTACGGCGGAGAACTACGAGAAGTCGCCCAGTAGCCACCGCGGTCAGCGGCATTAGCGCCGCACGGTCGCGGTCGGCGACATTGCGAACGGCGCTGTGGCTAGCGGCGGGATTCGGCACGGTTAGAGAATATGGACTGTCACCGCCGATAGCAACCACCTAGGCGCGGAACCGATGGGTAACTTCGTCACAATCGTCCGTAAACGGCGCACCAACGGCCGACGACACCTCCAGCAACCCGCCCGGTATACGGCAACCAGTGATAAAGCCGCCGGTGCGGCACAATGGCAATCATCAGGCAATCGCGGCGGAATATCCCTTTCGGCCGGGTTTTCAGCCCCCCGGTCCGGCCGTGCGGCACAGCTCTGCGACGCCGCCGGACGGCGTTCTCAGCCTTCTCGAAGGTCGCTATCATCCGGCCGTAAGGCGGGCAGCGCACGATTGATCGCATACCGGCCAACCGGGCCGGGCCGGCGGCCCGACCGGATTCGGCGCTCCGCCGGGCCGACAGACTCCGTGGCCGCCGGGCGTCCCCCTCATCCGACCGGCGGCCACGGTTTTTCTTTCCGGCTGCTAATGCGCGGCGGCATCCCAGCTGTGGCCGACTCCCACCGATACCTCGAGCGGCACCGACAGTACGATGGCATTCGACATATGTTCGCGCGCAAGGGCTTCCAGCTGTTCGCGCTCGCCCGGGGCGACCTCGAAGAGCAGTTCGTCGTGGATTTGCAGCAGGGTCCGTGAGGCGAGCCCGGCCTCCTGCACCGCGTGCTGCACGTTGATCATGGCCACCTTGATGATGTCGGCCGCGGTGCCCTGGATGGGCGCGTTGAGGGCCATCCGCTCGGCGGCCTCGCGACGCTGGCGATTGCTCGAGTCCAGATCGGGCAGATAGCGACGCCGGCCGAACAGCGTCTCGGTGTATCCGACCTTGCGGGCCTGCTCCACCGCCTCGTGCAGATAGTCGCGAATCGCGCCGAACCGGGAGAAGTAGACCTCCATCTGGGCCTTGGCCTCCTCCGCGCTGATCTTGAGCTGCTGGGACAACCCGTAGGCGGACAAGCCGTACGCAAGGCCGTAGGACATCGCCTTGATCCGGCGGCGCAGCTCCGGGTTCACCTCGGTGATCGGGATGTCGAATGCCTTGGAGGCGACGAAACTGTGCAGGTCCTCCCCCGAGTTGAACGCCTCGATCAAGCCCTCGTCCTTGGACAGGTGCGCCATGATCCGCATCTCGATCTGGCTGTAGTCCGCGGTCATGAGCGATTCGCAACCGGGTCCGACGACGAATGTGTCGCGGATGCGCCGGCCGGTGTCGGTCCGGATCGGGATGTTCTGCAGATTGGGCTCGGTCGAGGACAACCGGCCGGTCGCCGCGATGGTCTGGTTGAACGTGGTGTGGATGCGGCCGTCGTCGGCGACCGATTTGAGCAGGCCGTCGACCGTCACCTTCAGCCGGGTCGCGTCGCGGTGCGCGAGCAGATGCTCCAGGAACGGGTGCTGGGTCTTCTCGAACAGCGACTCGAGCGCGTCGGCATCGGTCGTGTATCCGGTCTTGGTGCGCTTGGTCTTGGGCATCTCGAGTTCGTCGAACAGCACCACCTGCAACTGCTTGGGCGAGCCGAGATTGATCTGCTTGCCGATCACCCCGTAGGCCGCGCTCGCGGCGTCGGCGACGCGATCGGCGAATTCGGATTGCAGCTGTTCGAGCTCGGCCATGTCGACGGCGATACCCGCATCCTCCAACTCGGCCAGCACCTCGAGCAGCGGCAACTCCATATCGGTGAGCAGACTGGTGGACTCGATGCGCTCGAGCTCGATCTCCAGGGCATCGGCCAGATCGGCCACCGCGCGGGCGCGCAGCATCTCGCTCTGTGCCAGCTCGGCGTCGACCGAGCCCTCCTCGTCCAGCAGGGACAGCTGCGGCTGCGCATCCGTTTCGACCCGCAACTCACGCGAGAGGTAGCGCAGGGACAGGTCGTCCAGATTGAACGTGCGCTGACCGGGCCGAACCAGATAGGCGGCCAGCGCCGTATCGCTGGCAAGGCCGGCCAGACGCCAACCCCGCCCGCGCAACGCGTGCAACGCCGCCTTGGCCTCGTGCACGGCCTTGGGAATCTTCGGATCGGCCAGCCACGCACCCAGCGCGGCCTCGTCCTCGGGGGTCAGCGCCACCGCATCGAAATACGCGCCCTCACCGTCAGCCGCCCAGATCGCGATCGCGGTGACCTCACCGTTCACCGGGGTTCCGCTGCCGACAACCGAAATGCCATGACGCACACCGGCTTTGGCATGCTCGGCCAACCAGTCCGCGGCGCCGCCCGGCTCGATGGCCCCGCCGCTGATCTCGAATCCGCCCTCTGCCTCGGGCTCGGGCGCGGCCAGGGTGTCGAACAGCCGATCGCGCAGCACCCGGAATTCCAGATCGTCGAAGAGCCGGTGGATCCTGTCCCGGTCCCACGGCTGCTGAGCCAGCTGGTCGGGGGTGTACGGCAGCGCGACGTCCTTGACCATCTCGGTGAGCTGACGGTTGAGCACGACATTGGAAAGGTTGGCGCGCAACGCGTCACCCACCTTGCCCTTCACCTGGTCGACGCGGTCGACCAGGGTGGCCAGATCGCCGTACTCGCGCACCCACTTGGCGGCGGTCTTCTCGCCCACGCCCGGGATACCGGGCAGATTGTCGCTCGGGTCGCCGCGCAGCGCCGCGAAGTCCGGATACTGGGCCGGGGTCAGACCGTATTTCTCCTGCACCGCCTCGGGGGTGAACCGGGTGAGTTCGGAGACGCCCTTCTTCGGGTACAGGACCGTGACATCGTCGTTCACCAGCTGCAGCGAATCCCGGTCACCGGTGACGATCAGCACCCGGAAACCCTGCGGGACGGCCTGGGTAGTCAGGGTGGCGATCACATCGTCGGCCTCGTAACCATCGATCGCCAGCACCGGAATGCCCAGCGCGCCCAGCACCTCCTGGGTGATCTCCACCTGCCCGCGGAACTCGTCGGGCGTCTGGGAGCGATTGGCCTTGTACTCCGGATACGCCTCGGTGCGGAAGGTCTTGCGGCTGACATCGAACGCGGCGGCGATGTGGGTGGGCTTCTCGTCGCGCAACAGGTTGATGAGCATGGCGGTGAACCCGTACACCGCGTTGGTGGTCTGCCCGGTGACCGTCTTGAAATTGTCCGCGGGCAGCGCGAAGAACGCGCGATAGGCCAGCGAGTGCCCGTCCAGCAACAACAGGGTCGGCCGCTCGCCGTCGGTGGCTGCGGGCACGGTGCTCGGGCGCTGATCGCTGGTGGCTGAAGTCACGGCACAGAGTCTAAGGACCGGCACCGACAAGTGCTGCACTGCATCTTCTGCCTCGGCTTCGCACCGATGATTCGAACAGCCCGAGCGGAGCGAGAGCCGACAACACCGTTCGCGGCCCGTCTCGTCGTTCGGACGCGGGGCCGAACGACGAGACTTCGGGGGCCGCGGACACGCCGGAGCGAAGCGGGGCCGAAAACGCAGCTACGCGACGCCCAGATACGCCGATTTGACCGCCGGATCGGTCAGCAGCGCACGGCCGCCGCCGGTCTTGGTGATCTCACCGGTCTCCAGGATGTAGGCGCGGTGACTGCGGGTCAGCGCCTGCTGTGCGTTCTGCTCGACCAGCAGCACGGTGGTGCCGTTGGCGTTGATCTCGCTGATGATCCGGAAGATCTGCTGGATCACCATGGGCGCCAGGCCCATCGAGGGCTCGTCCAGCAGCAGCAGCCTGGGCCGGGCCATCAGCGCGCGGCCGATCGCCAGCATCTGCTGCTCGCCGCCGGACATGGTGCCGCCCACCTGTTTACGGCGTTCGGCCAGCCGCGGGAACAGCTCGAAGACCCGCTCGAGCGTCTGCGCGTACTCGGCCTTCTGCTTGAACGGCCGTGCGTGACAACCCATGTCGAGGTTCTCCTGCACGGTCATCCCCGGGAACACCCCGCGTCCCTCCGGGGCCTGGATCAGCCCCTCCACCACCCGCTCGTGCGCCCGCATCCGGCTGACGTCCTTGCCCGCGAACGTGATTCGCCCGCGTCCGAGCGGCAACAGCCCGGACAGCGCGCGCATGGTAGTCGTCTTGCCCGCGCCGTTCGCGCCCAGCAGCGTGACCAGCTCACCCTCCGCGACCTGCAGCGAAATGCCATGCAGCGCTTGGATTCTGCCGTAGCCGACGACCATGTCCTCGACCACGAGCAGCGGTTCGGCGCCGCCCTGCCCCGGACCGCCGGTGGTGAGCGCACTGGGCGACTGCGCCACCGGTTCGGGCCGGATGAACGCGACGTCGGGGGTGCCGGACCGATCGGGCGCGGGGACCTCGGCAGCGACCTCGCCCGGCGCTTCGCCGGAAGAATCAGGCTCCTGCGCGGCCGCCGCGGCCTCCTCGTCCGGCACACCCAGATAGGCCGCGATGACCGCCGGATCGTCCCGGATCTGCTCGGGCAGCGCATCGGCGATCTTGCGCCCGAACTCCAGCACCACGATCCGGTCGGTGACGCCCATGACCAGCCGCATATCGTGCTCGATCAACAGCACCGTGAACCCGTCGTCGCGGATCTTGCGGATCAGATCCATCAGCGCGGACTTCTCGCTCGGATTGAAGCCGGCGGCGGGTTCGTCCAGGCAGAGCAACTTCGGCTCGGTCGCCAGCGCGCGGGCGATCTCCAACCGGCGCTGATCGCCGTAGGACAGATTGCGCGCCTTCTCCACCGCCCGCGGCGCGATGCCGACGAACTCCAGCAGCGCCATACCTCGTTCGATGGCGTCACGTTCCTCGCGCCGGTGCCGGGAGGAACGCAACACCGCGCCGGGCACCGAGGTGTGGTGCCGGGCGTCGGTGCCCACGACCACGTTCTCCAGCGCCGTCATCTCCCCGAACAACCGGATGTTCTGGAAGGTCCGGGCGATGCCCAACCGGGTGATCTGGTTGCGCTTGGTCTTGGTGAGCGGTTTGCCGTCGAAGTACACCGTGCCCGCCGACGGCCGGTACACACCGGTGATGGCGTTGAAGCAGGTCGTCTTGCCCGCGCCGTTGGGCCCGATGAGCCCGAGGATCTCGCCGCGGCGGATCTCGAAACTCACCGAATCCAGCGCCGTGAGGCCGCCGAACCGCATCGTCAGCCCCTCGGTGCGCAGCAGCGGCTCGCCGACCGCGGTCTCGATTTCCCGGTGTGGCGCAACGACTTCCGCGACGACCTGGGTATCGGCCAGTTCCGGCACGACGGCGCCGACATCGACGACGCCGGCCGTGCCCGCCTCCGGTTCACTGACGTATCCCGCCGACATGTCCTCGTTGTCGAACAACGCGCCACCCGCGCCCGGCCCCGTCATGCGCCCACTCCCGTCGCCTCGGCGGCCGGTGCCGGCCGCCGTACCGCTCGGTACACCTGCCTGGAGTAGGCGAGCAATTTCTGCCGCGCCGGGAACAGCCCCTGCGGACGGAAGATCATCACCACCACCAGCGTGAGACCGAAGAACAGATATTTGAAGTCACCCAGCGACTGACCCGCCACGTTCACCGACATGAACCGGTTCGGCAGGTACACGATCAGGAACGCGCCGACGATCACGCCGAGCTTGTTGCCCTGACCGCCCAGCACCACCGCGCACAGGAACAGCATCGAGTTGATGACGTTGAACCCGGTGGGGTTGATGAACTGCACCTGACCGGCGTACAGCGCGCCGGACAGTCCGCCCACCGCCGCGCCGATCGTGAACGCCCACAACTTGAATTTGAAGGTGGGCACGCCCATGATCTCCGCGGCGTCCTCGTCCTCGCGGATCGCGACCCAGGCGCGGCCGACCCGGCTGCGCTCCAGATTGCCGACCAGGATCAGCACGACGATCACCAGCAGCATGCCGAGCCAGAACCACCAGACCCCGGAATTCGCCCGGTCCAGCAGGTTCCCGGAGTGGCGGTCACCCAGGTTTCCGGCCGAGAAGTAGCCGCCGGTATGGGTTTTCGACTCGCCCAGGTGCGGATAGGCGATGGCCGACAGCCCGAGGCTGCCGTTGGTGACCCCGCCCAGGTTGTCGGCGAGCAGTCGCACGATCTCACCGAATCCGAGGGTCACGATCGCCAGATAGTCACCGCGCAACCGCAGCGTCGGGGTACCCAGGATCAGGCCCGATGCGGCGGTCGCCAGGATCGCCAGCGGTACGCACAGCAGCCACGCCCATTTCGAGTCGAAGACACCGGAATTCGAGTGGAACGGGCTGTTCGGGCTGGTCAGGATTCCGACCGTGTAGGCACCGACCGCGTAGAAGCCGACATACCCCAGATCCAGCAGACCGGTCTGCCCGACCACGACGTTCAGGCCGATGGCGATGAGCGCGTACATCGCGAACTGCGCCATCACCCCGCCGAAACTGGTGCCCGGGGTGTTGATCAGCGGTGGCGGGAACAGGGCGATCAGCCCGAGCACGATGACCGCGGGCACGCCGAACGCCCATTGCGCCGGCCGGGACAACCCGCCCCACCAGCCGCGGATCGCATCACCGACACCGCGCGGCTGCTGCGGCGCGGTGGGAGTCACCGGCACCTTCGTCGCCTCGCTCATACTCTGTGTCCATTCCGGGCATTCACGGGCCCTCCGTGGTTACGCAAGCTGCCTCCTCCGGGCCTGACGCTCATACCCGGGCCTTTCCGAGACTCTCTCCCAGGATGCCGGTCGGGCGGAACATCAGCACCGCCACCAGCACCACGAACGCGACCACGTCACGCCACTGGGTGCCGAACAGGATCTGGCCGTAGTCCTCGGCCAGGCCCAGCAGCAGACCGCCCAGCAGTGCGCCGCGCAGGTTGCCGATGCCGCCGAGCACCGCGGCGCTGAACGCCTTGACGCCGAGGATGAATCCGCCGTTGAAGACGATGCCCTGCGGCACCTTCAAGGTGTAGAGCGTCGCGGCGGCGCCGGCCAGCAGACCGCCGATCAGGAAGGTCAGCATGATGACCCGTTCGCGCGATACGCCCATCAGCGTCGCGGTGTCCGGGTCCTGGGCGACCGCGCGGATGGCGCGGCCGAATTTGGTCTGGTTGATCAGGATCTCGGTGAGCGCGGCCAGCGCGACGGCGGCCAGGACGATCACGATCGCCACATTCGTCACCGAGGCACCGAACAGGGAGAACTCCTGTTTGGGCTCGACGAGTTTGATCGGCTGCTGCGGATTGGTGCCGCCCAGCCCGGGCACGATCTTCGGCAGCACGTAGTGCACGAACTCCTGCAGCACGAAGGACATGCCGATCGCGGTGATCAGGAAGATCAGCGGTTTGGCGCCGCGCTTGCGCAACGGCCGGTAGGCCACCCGTTCCAGGCCGACGGCGGTCGCACCGGACACCGCCATGCCGATCAGCATCGCCACCAGCAGGTAGACGATCGTCATCAGCAGGCCCTCGGAATAGGTGTTCCCACTGGCGGAGAACCCCAGCAGCTCCAATCCGACATACTGTCCGAACATGCCGAACATGAAGACTTCCGAATGGGCGAAGTTGATGAGCCTCAATACGCCGTAGACCAGGGTGTAGCCGACGGCGACCAACGCGTAGATCGCGCCGTAGCTCAACCCGTCGACGGTGAGCTGCCAGAACTGGTCGGCCACCCCGGAAATGTTGAAATCAATGGTCCCGGCATACAGCGCGGGATCCGCCAATACGGTTACAGACATTCGACACTCTCGTCATCGTGGGCAACAGCGTGCCCGAGTCCCGATGCGCGCCGCCGGAGCGGAAATCACGGGTGCCCCCGCCGAGGTGATGGAAGGGGCGTGCACCGGGACGATGGGTTCGCCTACCGGTGCACGCTGTTGCCGATACGGGGTTGGTCCCTACTTGACCTGGTACATCCAGATCAGGGCGTTCGACAGTTCGCCCGTGCCATCCCACTTGTAGTGCCGGGCCAGGCCCTGGCCGTCGTAGTTGCGCACGAAATCGAGCACGTCGGGACGGGTGACCTTGCCCGAGTCGATTGCCTTCAGCACGATCGTGGTCAGGTCGTACGCCTCGACCGAGTACACGCCCGGATCCTGCTTGTTCAGATCCTTGTAGGCGGCGGCGAAGGAGTCCGGCGCGGGGCCGCAGGGGCAGGACAGCAGGGCGCCCTTGGAGGAATCACCGGCCTGCTTGACGAACTGCGGGTCGTTGGTGCCGTCGTCGGAGACGAAGGTCGCGGTCACACCGGCCGAATGCAGCTGCTCCACCAGCGGGGCCGCCTCGGCGTAGTAGCCGGCGTAGAAGATCGCGTCCGGCTTCGCGGCCGAGAGCTTGGAGACCGTCGCGGAGAAGTCCTTGTCACCGGTCTTCACCTGAGCCGCGCAGGATTCGTCGGAGGCGGAGCCGAGCGCCGCGATGACCGACTTGGCAAGGCCCACACCGTAATCGGAGTCGTCCTGCACCACACAGATCTTCTTGAAACCGCCCGAGCCGGTCAGGTAGTGCGCGACCGAGGGACCCTGCAGATCGTCGTTGGCCAGACCGCGGAAGAAGGTCTTCCACCCGTTCTTGGTCAGCGAGGCGTTGGTGGCCGAGGAGGTCAGCGCGGGAAGTCCGGCGTCACTGATGATCTGGCCGGTGGCCTTCGTCTCGCCCGAGAACGCGGGACCGATCAGCGCGGTCACCGACTGATCGCTGATGACCGTCGGGACGACCTGGCTGGCCTTCTGCGGATCACCCTCGGTATCGAAGGGCTTCACCACTACCTGGCAACCCGGGTTCGCCTTGTTGTGCTGCTGGACAGCGAGTTTCACGCCGTCGACGATGTTGATGCCGAGCGCGGAGTTCGCCCCCGTGAGCGCGCCGGCCATCGCGATCGCCGTGGTGGGCGCGCACTTGGCCTTGCCGTCGCCCGCGGGATCGGCGGCCTGGGCCGTACCCGACTGGGTCACCGCCTTGCCCTGGCTATCGATCTGCACCAGCGACTTGATCGACAGACCGGTTCCACTGCCGCCACCGGCGCTGTTCGACGTCGATTTGCTACTGCAACCGGCCACGGCCAGAACGGCCGCCGCTCCGATCACCAACGCTCCGCGAACCACGCGAGTGCGCGTGGTGCTCCGCGTTATTGAACCAAGCACGATTCACCTCTATGTTCACCGATCCCCCGGGGTTGCCGAGAGGGCCGACCATGTCGGCCAAGCTCAGAACATAGCGTTGTGACGTTAGGTCCGCATCACATTCGAGCCATAAGTGCTACTTGGATCCCGAATATTCGTCAAGATCATGTTGCCGCCGTGTAAATCGACGGCAAATAGGTCGCTACTACGACTTGGGGGCGAGGTTCTCCAACACGACCTCGGCCACCGCCTTCATCGTCGTGCGGCGGTCCATCGCGGTCCGCTGTATCCACTTGAACGCCTGCGGCTCCGACAACCCCTGCGTCTGCATCAGCACACCCTTGGCGCGCTCGACCAGCTTGCGCGTCTCGAGCCGCTCGGACAGGCTCGCGACCTCGCTCTCGAGCGCGGTGATCTCGTGGAAACGGCTGGCTGCCAGCTCGATCGCCGGTACCAGATCGGATTTGGTGAACGGTTTGACCAGATAGGCCATCGCACCCGCGTCCCGGGCCCGCTCGACCAGATCGCGCTGGCTGAATGCGGTCAGAATCACAACGGGAGCAACACGATTGGTCGCGATCTCCGCCGCGGCATCGATGCCGTCGCGGCGTGGCATCTTCACATCCATGATGACCAGATCGGGTCGTAGCTCGGCGGCCAGATCGACCGCCTGCTGGCCGTCGCCCGCCTCGCCGACGACCTGGTACCCCTCCTCGGTGAGCATCTCCACCAGGTCCATCCGGATGAGTGCCTCGTCCTCGGCCACGACCACACGCTTGGCGGCGGTCGCCCCATCCTTCTTCGCGCCCCCTGTTGACGTTCCCATAGAAAGACCCCTCGTGTTCCGATGCCGATACCCGATGCTCCGATACAGTCCGACGCCGCCCTCGACGGACCGCTACGCATCCGAGTGCCCTAAAGCGTACCGTTCGACGCCGCCGAGAACCCACCTACCCAGCAGGAACCGGGGCAGTATCACACCGATTCGGTTCTCGGGAGGGTCACCGGCTATGATTTGCACCCGGTGCGCCGAGTTGGCGGAACAGGCAGACGCGACGGTCTCAAAAACCGTTGTCCGAAAGGACGTGTGGGTTCGAGTCCCACACTCGGCACCAGCTTCGCGGCCACTTCGGCCCCGGTCGGCGCTTTCGCCGATCCGCACATCGACGGACGATCGATCGCCGGGAATGTTATCGGACCGGAATCGACTCCCGAGCCCTCGGTGACCGCACCGATCGAACCGATCACCGGCGTATTACGTGCAAACGGGACAGGGGCAATCCGCACCCCGGCTCGATGGGAGGTCGCGAATGCGCGTGAATCGACTCACCGCGGATCTGTCCGAATATCCGGATCTCGTCGTCGTTTATCTGGGTATGCGCGTGCGCCGGCCGCGAGGCATGCTGCGACTGCTCGGATTGGGGCCGAAACTCTATCGCTCGCACCGCGATCGGCCCGACGGACTGCTGCTGCACGAAGATCTGATCTGGTCGCTGTTCCCGCCGCACTGGGGTGCGCGGCAGTACTGGCGCGACCTGGACAGTCTGGAGCGGTGGACCCGATCGTCACCGCATCGCGACTGGTGGCAGCGCTTTCTGCGGGATTCCGGGGGTACCGGGTTCTGGCACGAGGCGTACTTCCGGCGCGGCGGCATCGACACCATGTACGACGATATGACCACCCCGGCCGGGCTCGCCCGGGTCGCGCCCACGGTGCCGACGCGCGGACGGCTGTTCTCCACGCGCGGGCGGGTCGAGGACGCGGATCCGAAGACCGCGCCCGTGGTCGGTGAAAAGACTTATTATCGCGAAGATTCCAGCGGCAAATAAATGGCCGAGTTCGGGGCCGTTCAGCGACTCACAAGCAAACGTTTCTCGCGCGACTCGCTACACGGAAATGAACATCTGGCGACAATGGCGGATTTCCGCCATTGGCATCTTCTCGCCGCGCCCGCGGACGCATACCGTACCTGCCATGCATGTCCTGTTCGTCTGCACCGGCAATGTGTGCCGCTCGGTGATCGCCGAACGCCTCACCCGCGCGCTGGCGGACGAACACGGACTGTACGACGAGCTGACCGCCGAGAGCGCCGGCACCCGGGCACTGGTCGGATTCGGCGTGGAACCGCTTGCGGCACAGACGATCACCGGACTCGGCGCGAACGCGAGCGGATTCCGCGCCCGCCGCCTGAAGCCGGAGATGGTCGATCGCGCCGATCTGGTCCTGGCCATGACCGAGCAGATCCGCGACGACATCGTCGCGCACGTCCCCGGCGCGCGGCCGCGCACCTTCACCCTGCTGCAGGCGTACCGCATCGCCAAGGTCAGCGGGGCGCGCACCGTCCCGGAAATGGATCGCGCCCGCAACGATCTGGCGCTGGTGGGCCGGGAGAACATCGCCGATCCGGTGGGCTTGTCCCCGGAGAAGTACTGCGAGGTCGGCGACCAGATCGCCGAAACCCTCGCGCCGCTGCTGCTGGCGCTGTGCATGCCGGCCGCCCGCACCACCGACGACCGCGGCCGCCCGCGTCTGGTGGTTCTGCCCGGTGGGCGGCAGGACGAGCCGCCGGTCACCGACATCACTCGAATCGGCCGTCAGGCCTGAGCAATTCGCGCCGACGCTCCAGTACGGAGGCGTCCTCCCCATTTGCGGCGGAGAGCGACTACACTGCCGGGCGAATGGCCCGCCGAAGGTTCGACACAAGAACAGGACTCAGACATGCCGAAACGCATTTCGGATGTTTCGCTCCATGTTTACGTGACACCCGAAACTCTCGATCGTGTCGTGGCCACCGTCCGCCGGGTGGTCGACGAACACGTGGCCGACCGCGATCTGTTCGCCTGGCGGTTCACGCTGCCGGTCGACCCCGACCAGCCCACCCACGCGGTGCTGGAAACCCAATGGCGCCTTGATCATCCGGGCGCCGACCCCGGCGATCGCCGCACCTACGAGATCGCGCTGAGCCTCGTCGGCGACGCGAAACTGCTCACCGAGGCCAATCTGGCCCAGCTGGAGACCCGCCTGATGCTGTGCATCGCGGCCGAGGACGCGGCCCCCTACGAGATCCACACCCTGCACCGGGAGAGTTTCGACCTCGAGGAGAACCGCGAACTGATCTGAGCCGCGCGGCTCAGCGCCTGGCCGGGAAGTGCCGGATGACGCCTTCCTGGACGACCGTGGCGAGCAATTCGCCTGCGCGAGAATAGAAGTGCCCCATGGCCAGACCACGCTGACCGGCGGCCACGGGTGACTGGGTGGCGTACAGGGCCCAGTCGTCGAAGCGGAACGGGCGGTGGAACCAGATGGAGTGATTCACCGTCGCCGCGACGATCCGGTCGAAGCCCCAGGACAGACCGTGCGTGGTGATGATCGAATCCAGCACCGTGGTATCCGACGAATAGCCCAGCGTCGCAACGTGAATCAGCGGATCGTCGGGCAGAGTGCCGTCGGCCTTCATCCACACGCGATTGTGGTTCAGGGTTTCGCCGGTGCCCTTCAGGATCCACGCGGGATCGTTGGTGTACCGCATATCGATCGGATGCGGAGCCTGGACGAACATCTGCAGCCGGTCCTCGAGCCCCTCGAACGACTCCTCGACCCGCGGCAGACCGTCCGGATCGGGCACCTGGGGCTGCGGGGTGGCGTGCTCGAGACCCTTGCCGTAGTCCTGGAAGGCCGCCAGCATGACGAACAGCTCCTGGTCGTCCTGATAGGCGGTGACGGTTCGATTGGCGAACGCGCGGCCGTCCCGGTGCCGCTCGACGCGGTATTCGATCGGCTTCTTCACATCGCCGCCGCGCACGAAATGCGCGTTGACCGCGTGCACCGGACGTTCGGGGCCCACGGTACGCCCGGCGGCGATGATCGCCTGCGCGACCAGCTGACCGCCGAAGGTCCGGCTCCACACCTTCTCCGGGTGCTGGCCGAGGAACGTGTCCACACCGGTCTGCTCGAGGTCGAGCAGACCGAGCAGAACGTCCAGATCGCCCGTTCCCGTAGACACCGATTCGCCCAGTGACGTACTCAACTAGTGGTCCTCCTCGCCTATGCGATGCACGTGGATCAGGTTGGTGGAACCGATCGTTCCCGGCGGGGAACCGGCCACGATGACGACCAGATCCCCCTTGGCGTACCGGTTCAGCGACAGCAGTTCCTTGTCCACCTGACCGATCATCTCATCGGTGGTGCGCACGGTCGGCACGATGAACGTCTCCACGCCCCAGCTCAGCGACAGCTGGCTGCGCACCTCCGGCAGCGGGGTGAAGGCCAGCAGCGGCAGCGGGGTGTGCAGGCGGGCCAGGCGGCGCACGGTATCGCCGGACTGGGTGAACGCCACCAGCGCCTTGGCGTTGAGCCGCTCGCCGATATCGCGGGCCCCGTAGGAGATGACACCGCGCTTGGTGCGCGGCACATGGGTCAACGGCGGTACCCGCGTGGAGGTTTCGGATTCCACGGCATGCACGATGCGCGCCATCGTACGGACCGTCTCGATCGGGTACTCGCCGACCGAGGTCTCGCCCGAGAGCATCACCGCGTCCGCGCCGTCCAGCACCGCGTTGGCGACATCGGAGGCCTCGGCGCGGGTCGGGCGGGAATTGGTGATCATCGACTCCAGCATCTGGGTCGCCACGATCACGGGTTTGGCGTTCTCCCTTGCCATCTGGATGGCGCGCTTCTGCACCAGCGGCACCTGCTCGAGCGGCAGCTCGACGCCCAGGTCACCGCGCGCAACCATGATCGCGTCGAAGGCCAGCACGATCGCCTCGAGATTGTCGATCGCCTCGGGCTTCTCCAGTTTGCCGATCACCGGGACCCGGCGGCCCACGCGATCCATCACGTCGTGCACCAGTTCCACATCCGCCGGGGAGCGCACGAACGAGAGCGCGATGAAGTCCACGCCCAGCTTCAGCGCGAACTCGAGATCGGCGATGTCCTTCTCGGACAAGGCCGGAACCGAGACATCCATACCGGGCAGCGACACGCCCTTGTTGTTCGACACCGGTCCGCCCTCGGTCACCCGGCAGACGACGTCGTTGGCCTCGACGCGCAGCACGGTCAGCCCGACCTTGCCGTCGTCGACCAGCAGCCGATCGCCCGCCTTGGCGTCGGCGGCCAGTTCCTTGTACGTGGTGGACACCCGGTCGTGGGTGCCCTCCACGTCCTCGACCGTGATGCGCACCTCCTCGCCGGTGGCCCAGGTGGTGCGGCCGTCCACGAACCGGCCGAGCCGGATCTTGGGGCCCTGTAGATCGGCCAGGATGCCGACGGCGCGACCCAGGTGATCCGCGGCCTTCCGCACCTTCTCGTAGTTCTCAGCGTGATCGGCGTGTTCGCCGTGACTGAAGTTAAGCCGGGCCACGTCCATGCCGCTTTCGACAAGTTCGCGGATCCGGTCCTCGGAGGCTGTGGCCGGCCCGAGGGTGCACACAATCTTTGTCCGTCGCATCACGGCTCGAGCCTAGTCCTGCCCGGTCGGCTTCGCCGAGTGGGCACACCCTTCGCTATCAATAGGCCGAGCCTATGGCCCGGCTCACCCCGCGAGATGTCTGGCCAGCCGGGTCTCGAGACGAGTTTGCGCAAATCCGAGCACCAGACAGAGCACCCAGTAATAGAGGGCGGCCACACCGTAGAGCGCGAAGAAATCGAAAGTCGGGGCAGCCGCCAATTGCGCCACTCGCAACAATTCGGTTACCAGAATGGTGGAGGCCAGCGAAGTGTCCTTCACCAACGAGATGAGGGTGTTGGACAACGGCGGCAACGCGATTCGCGCGGCCTGCGGCAGCACGATCAACCGCAGCGTCTGCGGATACGACAGGCCCAGCGCCTCCGCCGCCTCCCACTGTCCGCGCTCGACCGACAGGATCGCCGCGCGAATCACCTCCGCCGCATAGCCACCCACGTTCAGGCTGAACGCGATCACCGCCGCCGGGAACGGGTCGATGACGATATTCAACTCGGGCAGTGCGTAGAACACGATGAACAACTGGACCAGCAACGGCGTACCGCGGATGAGCGAAATATAGAACCGCGCCACCGCGGCGACCGGACGCACCGACGACATCCGGGCCAGTGCCACGAACAACGCGAGCACCAGGCCGATACCGAAGCTGATCGCGGTCAGCGGCAACGTCTTGGTGACCGTCGCGACGAGCATCGGCTCCAGGTTGTGCCGGATCAGCTCCCAGGTCGGGGAGTCCATGGATCGCCCGACCGGCCTATTTGCTCACGTCGGCGCCGAAGTACTTCGCGGAGATCCGCGCCAGGGTGCCGTCCGCGCGTAACGTGTTGAGCGCGTCGTCGATTCGGCCGATCAGAGCGCCGGAATCCTTGCGCGCGGCGAATGCCTGCTTACTGGTATCACCGGTGTGGACCGCGATCCGCACGGCGGTGTCGCCGGTCTTCTTGCTGTACTCCCCCACCGCGAGGGTGTCGTTGATCGTGGCGTCCACGCGCCCCTGCTTCAGCAACTGGATCGCCTGCACGAACCCCTCCACGGCCTCGACCTTGCAGCCCGCCGCGGCGGCGACCTGACTCCAGTTGCTCGTCGAGGACTGGGCGCAGGTCTTACCGCGCAGATCGGCCGGGGCGAGCACCGAGTGGTCGTCGGCGCGAGTGACAATGACGCCCTCGGACGTCGTGTACGGCTGGGACAGAGCGTATTTCTGCTGCCGCTCCGGATTCACCGTCACCTGGTTGGCGACCAGGTCGAATCGCTTGGAAGCCAGACCGGCGAAGATCGAATCCCAAGGGGTCTGGGTGAATTCGACCTCTTGCCCAGCTTGCCGGCCACCGCCTGCGCGACCTCGATGTCGTATCCGGTGAGCTTGCCGTCGCTGCCCTGATAGCTGAACGGTGCGTAGGTGCCCTCGGTTCCGACCTTCAATACGTTCGGATCGCCGCTACCGCACCCGGCGGCCGTCCCGGCAACGACGATGAACGCGAGCACGGCGGCGAACAGCTTGCGGCGCAACGGATTTACCTCTCCGGCAGGCGGGCCCGTCGAGCGGGCCCGAGAGACAGAACCGGCACAGCCTACGGCATGCGCGCCCGTCGGCCGCAGGCTTTCGCTCGCAATGAGCCGAATTCCGGCGATCGGCGAATCAGCTCTCCTGCAACGGCCGTCCGTAGGTGTCGGGCACATTGCCCAGGAAGATCATGATCGCGTCGATCAGCGGCCAGATGCCGCCCAGACCGCAGGTGAAGATGGTGACCAGCAGCTGCGCGACGGCAATCCCGTTGTAGCCCAGATAAAATCGCCCGGCTCCGAAACCGCCGAGGAACAGTTGCAGCAGGCCCGCTACCAGCTTCGACTTGTCCGAGTACGGCATGCCGTACATATCGCGGCCGAACGGTGCCTGCGGATCCATTCCGGGCTGGCCGTACGGACCGGCCGGATAGCCGGGTTGCGGGTACCCGCCCGGCTGCTGTCCGTACACCTGCTGGTTGTAGGGGTTGGATTGCCCGTACGCGTCCTGCGGCTGTCCGTACGCGTCCTGCGGGTACTGCGGTTGCCCGTACGGCTGCCCGCCGATACCCGGGCCGGTGCCCGGCGCGCCGTACTGCGGCCCGTAACCGGGCTGCTGATAGGGGTCGGTCACTGGTGCACCTCGTGCTCGGTCATCTGTCCTCCTCGTCCGCGGGCCGCACCATCGCGACCCGCCTCACCCCGCCCGCCGCGTCGTGGCGGATCGGATATCGATCCCGGTCCTACTCGCCGCGTTTCGCCGTGGTGCCCGACGACTCCGCCGCCGCGGAAACCGTCGATTCCTCATCGTCGGCGGTGTCGTTTTCGCTACCGGGACTCCGCTCCTCGGTTTCGGATTCGGGCGCCGAACCGGCGGGCTCAGCTTGCCCCGATTCTCGCGACGGCGCACCCGATTTCCCGCCGTCCGCAGCGGAATCCTCGGCACCGGACGCGGACGGGATGTCGTCGGAGTCCGTGGCCTGCGTCGAATCCCCTTCTCGCTCCGCCGATTGCGCGCCGTGCTCGCGCAAGGCGCCGAACTGCCACGGCCACGGCCGGTGGCCGCCGGGCCGCAGCGTCGCGGCGGCCTCGCGCCCCTTGGTGGCGAGCACGAAATAGGCGATGGCACAGACGAATACGATCGTCGAGGTGAACGAGTTGATCCGGATGCCGAAGATGTGCGTGGCGTCGTCGTCGCGCAGCAGCTCCACCCAGAATCGGCCGAAGGTGTAGATCGCGACGTACAGCGCGAAAAGCCGTCCGTGGCCGATCCGCCAGCGCCGGTCCGCCAGGATCAGCAACACCACGCCGATCAGATTCCACACCAGCTCGTACAGGAAGGTCGGTTGCACGATGCGCTGGACAACGCCGGTGGACACACCGTTCATCATGTCCAGCTGGCCGTTGTGGTCGAAGCGCAGATAGATTTCCAGGCCCCACGGCTTGGTGGTGTCGTGGCCGTACAGCTCCTGGTTGAAGTAATTGCCCAACCGGCCGATCGCCTGGGCCAGCAGAATGCCCGGCGCGATGGCGTCACCGAAGGCGGGCAACGGAATTCGGTACACCCGGCAACCGATCCAGGCGCCCACGCCGCCGAGCAGCACCGCACCCCAGATGCCGAGGCCGCCGTCCCAGACCCTCAGCGCGTCCCAGGGATCCTTGCCGGTGTCGAAATACCGGTACCAGTCGGTGCACACGTGGTAGAGCCGCCCGCCGACCAGGCCGAACGGCACCGCGAACATCGCCACGTCCAGCACCGCGCCCGCGCGGCCGCCGCGCTGCTGCCAACGCCGCTCGCCCCACCAGATCGCGACGATGATGCCGATGATGATGCACACTGCGTACGCCCGCAGGGGTAGCGGCCCGAGATTCCAGACCCCGCGTGGCGGACTCGGAATATAGGCCAGCACGGAACCGTGCACGGCACTGTTGGCGACAACACTCTCGGCCAGGAGTCGGTAGGTCACGCGCCCACCGTAACGGAAACCGCTCGCGCCGCATCAGGCGCGGTCGGCCGGAGATCGCGCGCTAGGTGGTGACGGCCGCCGAACGTACGCCCTCGGCGAGTTCCGCGGTCAGCGCGCGAACCTCGTCGAGCCCCTGACCGGCGGCGGTGACCAGGGCCGACCCGACGATCACCCCGTCGGCGTAGGCGGCGATCTCCGCGGCCTGCGCGCCGCTGCGCACACCCAGGCCCACGCCGATCGCGATATCGGAGTGGGTCCGGATCCGTGCGCACAATTGCGGCGCCATCGAGGACACCGCGGCGCGCGCGCCGGTCACGCCCATCGTCGAGGCGGCATAGACGAAACCGCTGCTGGCCTCGATGGTCTTGACCAGACGCTCCTCGGTGGAGGACGGCGCGACCAGGAAGATCCGGTCCAGACCATGCGCCCGGGAGGCCGCGAACCAGTCCTGCGCCTCCTCCGGAATCAGATTCGGGGTGATCATACCCAGGCCGCCCGCGGCGGACAGATCCCGGGCGAACCGGTCGACGCCATACTGGAGCACCGGGTTCCAGTACGTCATCACCACGGCCTTACCACCGGCCGCCGTGATCGCCTCGACGACGGCGAACACGTCCCGCACCCGCACCCCGGCGCGCAACGCCTGCTCGGCGGCGGCCTGGATGGTGGGCCCGTCCATCACCGGGTCGGAATACGCGACGCCGACCTCGATGACATCGCAACCGGACTCGACCATCGCCCGGCACGCGGCGATGGAACCGGCCAGATCCGGATAACCGGCGGGCAGGTAGCCGATCAACGCGGCCCGGTCCTCGGCCCGGCACGCCGCGAACATCTCCGCCAACCGGCTCACTTCTGCTCCTCCTGCGGCTCGTCGAACCGGCCGAACGACTCGGCCGCCGCGCTTTTCGATGTCACTGCCGTGTCCTTGTCGCCGCGACCGCCATGCCCGTTCATCGCGCGTCCTCATCGAACAAGTCGCACCACTCGGCCGCCGCGCTTTTGCATATCACAGCCGCGTCCTTATCGCCGCGACCAGCATGCCCACTCATCGCGCGTCCTCATCGAACAGGTTGAACCACTTGGCCGCGGTATCCATATCCTTGTCGCCGCGACCGGACAGGTTCACCAGGATGATCGCGCCCTCGCCCAACTCGCGCCCCAGGGTCAGCGCACCGGCCACGGCGTGCGCGGATTCGACGGCCGGGATGATGCCCTCGCGGCGGGACAGCAGCAGCAGCGCGTCCATCGCCTCGGTGTCGGTGATCGGGCGGTACTCGGCGCGACCGATGTCCTTGAGGTAGGCGTGCTCCGGGCCGACGCCCGGATAGTCCAGCCCGGCGGAGATGGAGTGCGACTCGATCGTCTGCCCGTCCTCGTCCTGCAGCAGATACGAGTATGCGCCCTGGAACGCGCCCGGCGTTCCACCGGTGAATGTGGCTGCGTGCCTTCCGGTTTCGACTCCGTCACCAGCGGCCTCGTACCCGATCAGCCGCACGCCCGGATCGTCGATGAAGGGGTGGAAGATGCCGATCGCATTGGATCCGCCGCCCACACAGGCCGCGACCGCGTCGGGCAGCCGCCCGGCCTGCGCCTGGATCTGCGCCCGCGCCTCCAGCCCGACCACGCGTTGGAAATCGCGCACCAGCAGCGGGAACGGATGCGGCCCCGCGGCGGTGCCGAACGCGTAGTAGGTCTCGTCCGCGTTGGTGACCCAGTCGCGCAACGCCTCGTTGATGGCGTCCTTGAGGGTCTGCGAACCGGTGGTCACCGAGACGACCTTCGCGCCGAGCAGCCGCATCCGCGCGACGTTGAGCGCCTGGCGGGCGGTGTCCACCGCGCCCATGTAGACCACGCAGTCCAGCCCGAGCAGAGCGCAGGCGGTCGCGGTGGCGACGCCGTGCTGTCCCGCGCCGGTCTCGGCGATGACCCGGGTCTTGCCCATTCGCTGGGCGAGCAGCGCCTGGCCCAGCACATTGTTGATCTTGTGCGAGCCGGTGTGGTTCAGATCCTCGCGCTTGAGGAAGATGCGCGCTCCGCCGGCGAATTCGGCCAGGCGCACACATTCGAACAGCGGTGAGGGACGTCCGGCGTAGTCGCGCTGCAGCCGGTCCAGCTCGGCGAGGAAGTCCGGATCGACGCGGCACTTGTCGTACTGGGCGGTGACCTCCTCGATCACGGCCATCAGCGCCTCGGGGACGTGCCGACCGCCATAGACCCCGAAATGCCCGCTCGCATCGGGTTCGTGGCTGCGCTGCGTCACGCCCTCGCTGGCCTGGGGCAGTACCGGTTCCTGGGTCCGGTTCATCGTGCCGCACCCCGGCGCAGCGGACGCGGGCACGACGGGTGGGTTCCGGCGGTCGCCAGCTCGGATACCGCCGCGCGCGGATCACCGCTGGTCACCAGGCTCTCGCCGACCAGGACGGCATCCGCGCCCGCACCGGCGTAGGCGAGCAGATCGGCGGTACCGCTGACACCGGACTCCGCGACGCGGATCACCTCGGTGGGCAGGCCGGGCGCGATCCGCGCGAATACGTCGCGATCCACCTCGAGCGTTTTGAGGTTGCGGGCGTTCACGCCGATGACCGAGGCTCCCGCCTCGAGCGCGCGGTCCGCCTCCTCCTCGGTGTGCACCTCGACCAGCGCGGTCATCCCCAACGATTCGGTGCGATCGATGAGCGAGGACAGCACGTCCTGTTCCAGAGCGGCCACAATCAGCAGGATCACGTCCGCGCCGTGCGCGCGGGCCTCGTGGATCTGATACGGACCGACCACGAAATCCTTGCGCAGGATGGGCACGTCGACGACCGCGCGCACCGCGTCGAGATCGTCCAGGGAGCCGTTGAACCGGCGGCCCTCGGTGAGCACGCTGATGATCCGCGCGCCACCGTCCTCGTACGACTTGGCCAGGCTGGCGGGATCCGGGATGTCGGCCAGCTCGCCCTTGGAGGGGCTGGACCGCTTCACCTCGGCGATCACTCCGACACCGTCCTGGTGCAATGCGGCCAGCGCGTTGCGCGGGGACGGGGCCGCCGCGGCGGCCTTCTTGACGGCCTGGAAATCCAGGTGGGCTTCCCGTGCGGCGACATCCGCGCGGACCCCGTCGAGAATCGAGTCGAGTACCGTCATCTGGCTCGAATCCTTTCTGGGGAGACGGAGTTGATGCCTGAGAGTCCCCCCAGGCCGTTGTCTCTCACCGAACTTGATAAAGAGTAAATGGCTATGTTCCCGACGCCGACGGCGGGGTGTTCCGCGTCGCACCTGGGCGGATATGACTCACCGGTCACGTTCGGCCCCATCGTCGGTGGGGTCCGCTCCCGCATCCAGCGCATCCCACAGCACACGTTCGGACAGGGGTTCCTTCGCTGCCGAACCCGCTTGCGCGGCATCGGATTCTACCGCGCCGGCCGGTGTGTGCCCGGAGGTTGCGGAAGCCGAGTCCGGCACGGCGTCGCGCTGCCGCGCGACCTGCTCGGCCGCGGCCGCTCGCCGGAACACCGGATTGTCGTACTTGCCCGACATTCTCGCCGTGGCCTCGGGCATTCGGGCGAGCAGCACACCCGCGACGAAGGCCAGCAGCGCGCCGATCAGGCTCAGCGCCGCGGGAAATGCCGCGGTGGTGACATGATCCACGTGCGCGCGGGCCGGTAGCTGAGCCAGCGTGGCGGCGCGTTCGGCCGTTCTGCCGTGATGGGTCAGCAATGCGAATCCCGGCACCGCGGCCACCGCGGCCAGCAGGGCGACCACCACCCCGACCAGCCGCCGCAGCCAGCCGCGGGTCGCGAAGACGGCCGCGACACCGGCCAGCAGGACGAGAGCCACCGGGGTCAGCGCGCCGAACCACACGCCGCCGTCGAGCCGATGGGTGGCCGGTTCGGTGAGCCCGTCGGAGGACACGATCGTCACCCAGGTCATGCGCGACGCGGCCCACAGCGCCGCCGCCGCCGAAACGAGCAACACCACCGGCCCGATCGGGTTCTTTCGCCGCCCGGGGGCTTGCGGCCGCTCGGGAGCGTCGTCGTCGGTGCGGGCGGCGTGCTCGACGCCGGGCGGGGCCGGCTCGACGCGGGCCTGACCGGCCTCGGGCGACACACCCTCCGCACGGGCCCGCGCGGCGTCCCCTCGCACCACGGCCGCGTCGGCTCGGGCCTGCTCGCCATCGGTTCCGGCCTGCGCCGCGTCGGGCCTGGCCTGCACCGCATCGGTCCGCGCCCGCGCCGCGTCGGTGTTCACGCCATCCGCACCGGAGGCCGACGCAGAGTTCTCGGGGGCCGAATTCGACTGGGCCGGTTCGGAATCCGCGGAACTCACCTCAGCTCGCCGTGCCCTGTTCGGGGGCGAAGGCGCGGACCGTGCGTGCTGCCGCGACGGCCTTGAGCACCGCCATCGCCTTGTTGCGGGACTCGGTGTCCTCGTATTCGGGTTCGGAGTCCGCGACGATGCCGCCGCCGGCCTGCACATAGGCGATGCCGTCCTTGAGCACCGCGGTGCGGATGGCGATCGCGGTATCGGCGTCACCGGCGAAGTCGAGATACCCCACCACTCCGGCGTACACCCCGCGACGCGTCGGCTCCAACTCCTCGATCAGCTCCATCGCCCGGACCTTGGGCGCACCGGACAGCGTGCCCGCCGGGAAGCACGCCTGCACCGCGTCCAGGGCGATGCGGTCCTCGGCCAGCTGCGCGGAGACGGTGGAGACCAGATGCATCACATGGCTGTACCGCTCGACGTGGCGATAGTCGGTGACTCGGACCGTCCCGGGGCGGCACACCCGGCCCAGATCGTTGCGGCCCAGGTCGACGAGCATGAGATGCTCCGCATTCTCCTTCTCGTCGGCCAGCAGGTCCTTCTCGAGCAGCAGATCTTCCTCGGTGGTGGCCCCGCGCCACCGGGTACCCGCGATCGGGTGGGTGGTCGCGACGCCGTCCTTGACGGTCACCAGCGCTTCCGGGCTCGAGCCGACGATCGTGAACGCGGTCTGTCCCGCCGCGTCCGGAACGTGCATCAGGTACATGTACGGACTCGGATTCGACGCCCGCAGCATCCGATACAGATCCAGCGGGCTGCCGTCGTAGTCCATCTCGAATCGCTGCGAGAGCACCACCTGGAACGCCTCACCGGCCTCGATCTCCTTGACCAGCCGGCGCACGCCCGCGTGGTGCTCCTGGCTGCTGCGCTGCCGCCGGTACTCCGGTTCGGGCCGGTCGAACACCGAAACCGTGGACTCGGCCGGTGCGGCCAGGGCGACGGTCATCCGGTCCAGACGCGCGACCGCGTCGTCGTACGCCTCGTCGACGCGCTCGTCGGTGCCGTTCCAGTTGACCGCGTTGGCGATGAGGGTGATCGCGCCCTCGTGGTGGTCGAAGGCCGCCAGGTCGGTGGCCAGCAACATCACCATCTCGGGAACGTGCAGATCGTCCTGCGCCAGCGAGGGCAGCCGCTCCAGCCGGCGCACGATGTCGTAGCCCAGGTAACCGACCAGCCCGCCGGTCAGCGGCGGCAGATCCGGGAACCGCTCGGTGCGCAGCAGCTCGAGCGTGTCCCGCAGGGCGCGCAGCGGATCACCGCCGGACGGGGCGTCGGCGGGGGTCGCGCCGTACCACGCCGCCGCCCCGTCCACCACCGTCAGCGCGGCCGGACTGCCCGCGCCGATGAACGACCATCGCGACCACGATCTGCCGTTCTCGGCCGACTCGAGCAGGAAGGTGCCCGCCCGGTCGCCGGCCAGCTTACGGTAGGCCGAAAGCGGAGTTTCGGAGTCCGCCAGCACCTTTCGAGTCACCGGTACCACACGGTGCTCGGCCGCGAGAGCACGGAAGTGTTCGCGGGTGGTGGTGGTCGATGTCCCCGGACGATCGGTTGCGCCGTGCATACCGCCCATCATTTCAGCAACGGGCAACCGAGATTCCCGCGGCCCATATCCGGGCTGCCCGGTTCGCACCATGCGCGGGCGTCCCGGGCGCTACCCTTACGAACGCCGTTCGCGGCCGAACGAGGTCATCGGCGGCGGATGCGCCGAACCCGCACCCGACGAAGTCCGCTCGCCGAGCTCTTCCGGGCGGGCCATCGGACGCAGTCGAACCCTGGGCAGCACCGAGTTCCAGGAAATGCTCTACCGGACCGGGCCGATCGGCGATCGATGCCGAGGGGTACCGGTCCCCGTTCCACCAGCAGCTAGACCAAGCGGATATTTCATGCCCTGCGCGACGCGCGAGCCTGATCAGCGCGGCGGCAGGGCACACGAGACAGAGCGGAGTTCGTAGACCGATGTACCCCTCGCAACCGATCGCACCCGAGGCCCCCCGGTTCCCGTCGCAGCCGCTGGGCGCGATGCCCGGTCAGGCGCCCCGGACGATGCCGCGCAGCCCGCAGACCGGCGGTACCCGGTCCGATGCCCTGGCGTCCTTCGTCACCTACGCCAAGGCTCTGGAGAGCCTGGACCGGCGCAAATTCCCGGACGAGTACGCCGAGCACGCCGATCGCATCAAGGAGCTCAGGCCGTTCCTGAAGGCGCACGGCATCCTGGACGTCATGCAGATCAAGAATCCGGAAGTGGCCACACTGCTGGGAGTCTGACCGGCTTTCCGATACCGGGCGTGTGCCGCGCCCGGTACTTCGGCAAATTCCGCCTACGCTGGTCACATGACCTCGCAAAGTGCGGAGCAATCATCCAGCACCAATACGTGGCGGAATCGGATCATCGGCATTGCCGCCGTGATCGTGGCGCTGGTCGTCGCCTATTTCATCCTGGCCTCGTTCATTCCGCGCTGGTGGGCACAGCGCATCGCGAGCATGTCCGGGCACGGCAGTTTCGCCAAGGGAATCTGGTCGGGTCTGGGGTTCGGATTCTTCTGCACGGCGATCCCGCTTTTCCTGCTGATGGCCGTCGTCGCGGTCTGGCGGCGTAGGGGCGGGCGGTTCATGGCCGGATGCGCGGCCGTGCTCGCACTGGTGATCGCCCTGCCGAACCTGATGACGCTCACCATCGTCTGGGGCGGCAGCGGCGCGGCCCATGCCGGGGAGCGCGTGCTGGACGTCCAGGCGCCGGGTTTTCGCGGCGCGACGTTGACCGGCGCCATAGTCGCCGCCATTCTTTTTCTTCTCGCGTTGTTCCTGCGGATGCGCGGGCGCTGGCGCACGCGGCACGCCGGGCGGCATCGCAAGGACCCCAGCTCACCGCCGCCGTCGGTCCAGCCCGCCGACGTGGAGCGCAACGGGTGAGAGATGTCACGTCATTCACAACATCCGTGACCATCGAGCGAAATCATGGCAAACTACGTGTCTGCAGGTGACCGTGGATTGACCGTTCAAGACCAACCAGTTTCGCTAACCAGATCACGTCACTTGGCTGTAAGAGAGGCTCGAAGTGACGAAGTGGCTGAACCCCACCGAACAGCGAGCGTGGCGAATTCTTGTCGCGCTCACGACCCGGCTGCCCGCCGCCATGGATACGCAGATGCAGCGCGAATCGGGTGTCACCCACTTCGAGTACCTCGTCCTCGAGCTACTGGCCGCCGAACCCGAACGCCGACTTCAGCTCAGCGAACTGGCCTCTCGGGCAAACGCTTCGCTATCTCGCCTGTCCCATGTGGTGACCAAATTGGAGCGGCTCGGCTGGGCCGAGCGGGAGATGTCCACGGGTCGCCGGGGCGCGGACGCGGTACTCACCGAAACCGGGTATCTGAAGGTGCAGCAGGCCACCCCCGGCTATCTCGAGGCCGTGCGCGGGCTGGTCCTGGACGGACTCGACGAGCAGCAGACCGAACAGCTCGCGGAACTCGGCCAGGCCATGGTCGCGCAACTCGAGGCCGGGCTCACCCGCGGGCTCGGGCGTACCAACGGACGCCCGTCTGCGGCTCAGCCCAGCGAATCAGCTTCGGAGTGAGGCCCCCGGTTCACCCGCGGCGGCGTACCCGCGACCGGCTCAGCTCCGATCACTGAGCAGGATGTCGGAATCCCAGCAGGTGTGCGTACCGGTGTGGCAGGCCGCGCCCTCCTGATCGACGATCAGCAGCACGGTGTCGCCGTCGCAATCCAGACGCACCTCGTGCACATACTGGGTGTGCCCGGAAGTCTCGCCCTTGACCCAGTACTGCTGACGCGAGCGCGAATAGTAGGTGGCCTTGCGCGTCGCCAGAGTGCGGGCCAGTGCCTCGTCGTCCATCCAGGCCATCATCAGCACGTCACCGCTGCCCCGCTCCTGCGCTACGGCGGCGACCAGTCCGGCCTCGTTGCGTTTGAGGCGGGCGGCGATGGCGGGATCCAGACTCACACCACCACGCTAGCGGACGGTGATGCCCTCGCCGCGCATGGCGTCCTTGACCTGTCCGATGGTCAGATCCCCGAAGTGGAATACGCTCGCCGCCAACACCGCGTCGGCGCCGGCCTCTACCGCCGGCGCGAAATCCGCCACCTTGCCCGCACCGCCGCTGGCGATGACCGGGACCGAGACCGCGGCGCGCACGGCCCGCAGCATCCGCAGATCGAAACCCGCCTTGGTGCCGTCGGCGTCCATCGAGTTCAGCAGGATCTCCCCGACGCCCAGTTCCGCACCGCGCACGGCCCACTCGACCGCGTCGATCCCGGTGCCGCGCTTACCGCCGTGCGTGGTGACCTCCCAGCCCGAGGGGGTGCGTTCGGTGCCTTCGGGCACGGTGCGGGCGTCCACGGACAGCACGATGCACTGCGAGCCGAACCGTTCGGACATCTGCCGCAGGATCTCCGGATTCGCGATGGCGGCGGTGTTCACCGACACCTTGTCCGCGCCGGCACGCAGCAGCCGGTCCACATCGTCGACGGTGCGCACGCCGCCGCCCACGGTGAGCGGGATGAAGATCTGCTCCGCGGTGCGGGTCACCACATCGATCATGGTGCCGCGGTCGCCGGTGGAGGCGGTGACGTCCAGGAAGGTCAGCTCGTCCGCGCCCTGGGCGTCGTAGGCGGCGGCCAGTTCCACCGGATCGCCCGCGTCGCGCAGGTTCTCGAAGTTCACGCCCTTCACGACGCGTCCGGCGTCGACATCCAGGCACGGAATCACTCGCACGGCCAGTGTCATCGGTTCGCCTCCCCGGCGGCCTCGTCGACCGCGGTGTTGATCATCTCCAGCAATTCCTCGTGCACTCCCGGCGCGGCCGCGAGCACCGATCGCGAGGTGAGGGTCCACGGCTGCCCGCGCAGGTCGGTCACCACTCCCCCCGCGGCGCGCACCAGCGCGACCCCGGCGGCGTTGTCCCACGGGTGATGTCCGAACACGACCGCGCCGCCCAGCACGCCCGAAGCGGTGAAGGCCAGATCGATTCCGGTGGAGCCGTGCATGCGCACCCGGCCGGACAGCCGGCTCAGCGCGCCCAGCAGGTCGAAGCGGAACCGGCCCGGAATGCGGCCGCGCGAGTCCACGTTGAACGCGCCGAAACCGATCATCGATTCGGCGAGGGTTCCAGAGGCCAAGGGCGGCATCGGTTTTCCATCCAGCAGCAACGGACCGTCGACCGCGGCGGCATAGCGGCGGCCCAGCAGCGGCAGCCAGGTCAGGCCGAGCACCGGCGTCCCCTCGTGCACCAGTGCCAGCAGGATGCCCGAGAGCGGATGTCCCGCCGAGTAATTGAACGTCCCGTCGATCGGGTCCAGGACCCACGCGGTACCCGACTCGAGTGAGGGGCCGCCGAATTCCTCACCGTGCACACCGATTCCGGTGCGCTCGAGCAGTGCGTCGGACAGCGTCCGCTCGAGTTCCAGATCCAGGGCGGTGGCGAAATCGCCGCGTCCCTTCTCGACCGCGCTGGGCGCGCCGAGCCCTTGGACGAAACGCGCTGTGGCCGAATCCAATATCTCGCTCGCGATGGCGAGCAGCGCCTGGCGGTCGGGTTCAGCGGTTACCACCTCAGTGTCCATCGGGCGTGCTCGTGGTGCCTGCGTGGTTACGTTCCGCTGCCGCCTCCGGTCCCCGGCCGATCACGCCGCCCACCGCGTCCAACGCCTCGGGCAGCGTGAAGCGCCCGGCGTACAAGGCCTTTCCGACGATCGCGCCCTCGACGCCCTCGGGCACCAACCCGGCGATGGCACGCAGATCGTCCAGGGTGGACACGCCGCCGGAAGCGATCACCGGTGCGTCGGTGGCCTGGCAGACCTCGCGCAGCAGGTCCAGATTCGGCCCGGTGAGGGTGCCGTCCTTGGTGACGTCGGTGACGACGTAGCGTGTGCAGCCGTCCCGCTCGAGCCGCTCGAGCACCTCCCACAGATCGCCGCCGTCGCTGACCCAGCCGCGCCCGCGCAGCCGGTATTCGCCCTCGGTCAGCCGCACATCCAGGCCGACGGCGATCCGGTCGCCGTATTCGCCGATCGCGCGGGCTGCCCACGCCGGATCCTCCAGCGCGGCGGTGCCCAGGTTCACCCGGGCGCATCCGGTCGCCAGGACCGCCTTCAGCGATTCGTCGTCGCGGATGCCGCCGGACAGTTCGACCTTCACGTCGAGTTCGCCGACCACCTCGGCGATCAGATCGCGATTGGAGCCGCGTCCGAACGCCGCGTCCAGATCGACCAGATGGACCCATTCGGCGCCGGCCTGCTGCCAGGACAGCGCGGCCTCGCGCGGCGATCCGTAACTCGTTTCACTGCCCGCCTCCCCTTGGACCAGGCGGACGGCCTCACCATTGGCGACATCGACGGCGGGGAGCAGCACAAGATTCACGGCAGTAGCCTACTGGGCAACCACGCCGCTCCCGGCTCCGGGCCGGGCCCGCAGCAGGCCCGCGACGTCGAACGGACTCCGTGCCCGGCCGAGAACGCCCCGCGCGACGGCGCAGCGTTCTCGGCTCGGCGGGCGGACGTCCGCGAACCGGACGACACGCCCGGGCGGCGAGCTGGACCGGTGAACAGGTTTGCGGAGCCGTTCGCTGGGCAATATGAGATGGGCGCGTGTCATTGCATGCGCGAGATCCGCACCGACGGTCGGATCCCGTGCGCCGGGGGCGAGGACACGGGTTTCGCATAGCATCGTCGAGCAACACAAGGGGTGCGGTCATGTCCCGGAAAACGCTGCGACACAGGTGCCTGCCACGCCCGGCAACGGGTATCGGCATGGTCGCGCTGGCCGCGTCGGGTATCGGCGTGATTCCCGTCGGCGGCCTGCTGGCCGGGCCCGCCGCCGCCGACGCGACCGATCCGGCGCAGATGGCCGCCTGCGAATTCGGCCGCCAGCTCACGACCTACACCTTCACCGATTACGACGCGTACAACCAGCGCGTCCTGGACAACTCGACCGGCGCGTTCCACGACGAGTTCCAGAACTCCAGCGCGGACCGGCGCAATCGCGTGCTCGGGACGCACACCAGCTCCGATGTGCTGTCCATCGAGTGCAGTACGCAGACCTCCGACCCCGCCCACGCGCAGATCGTGGTGTCGGTGGCCCAGACCACGCGCAGCGACGCGACCCTGGGCCTGCCTCGCCCCGGACGCACCGTGATGCACGTGAGCCTGGACAACGTCGGCGGCCGCTGGCTGGCCGAACGCGTCGATCCGGTACCACCGGCCTGAGCCGGATCCGCTAAGCGGAGCCGGCCGCCGCCGACCCCGACGCCGAACCGCTCAGCAGCGGAATCCCCGTCGAGCCGGTATTGATGTAGGCCAGCCACATCGGCAGGTCGAATGCCGTGGCCAGGATGTTCACGACGGCACCGCACCCGTGCCGGAAACGCTCTCGAGATCACTCACAACAGCCCCTTTCGCGACCGGGTCCCCGACCGTTCCGACCCTAACCGGAATCGGTCGGCGACCCCGGCAACGAACCGGGAACTACAGCGAGTTCACCCAGTTGCGCAGCAGTCGCGCACCGGCGTCACCGGATTTTTCCGGATGGAACTGCGTCGCGCTGAGCGGACCGTTCTCGACCGCGGCCAGGAAGGGCCCGCCGTGGTCGGCCCAGGTGAGCTTCGCGGCGGGAATCGCGCTGTCCGCGTCGTCCCAGGCCCACCGCTGGGCGGCATAGGAGTGCACGAAGTAGAACCGGGTCTGCTCGTCCATCCCCGCGAACAGGACACTGTCCGCGGGGGTGCGCACGGTGTTCCAGCCCATGTGCGGCAGCACCGGCGCGGCCAACCGCTCCACCGTGCCGGGCCATTCCGCGCAGCCCTCGGTCTCCACACCGAATTCCACGCCGCGTTCGAACAGGATCTGCATTCCGACGCAGATACCCAGCACCGGACGACCGCCCGCGAGACGCTTGCCGATGATGCGTTCACCGCGCACCGCGCGCAGTCCGGCCATGCAGGCGGCGAATGCTCCCACTCCCGGCACCACCAAACCGTCCGCGGCCAAGGCGGTTTCGGCATCGGCGGTGACGGTGACCTGCGCGCCGGCGCGGATCAGGGCGCGGTTGGCCGAATGCAGATTGCCCGAACCGTAGTCCAGCAGCGCGACACTGGGCGCCGAGCGGCCCGCAGAACTCGTCACAGCGTCCCCTTCGTCGAGGGCACGCCGCTGACCCGCGCGTCGAATTCGACCGCGGCGCGCAGAGCCCGTGCCACGGCCTTGAATTCGGCCTCGGTGACGTGATGTTGATCGCGGCCGTACAGCACCCGCACGTGCAGTGCGATCCGCGCGTTGAGCGCGATGGATTCGAACACGTGACGATTCAGCACCGTGGAGTAGGGCGCCCCGGGGCGCAGCGCCGAACTCGCCGAGCCGGAGGCCGCCGAACCGGGAATGATCGTGTGCAGCAGGTGATCCGGCTCCCCGGTGTGCACGCAGTACGGCCGGCCGGACACGTCCACCACCGCGTGCGCCAGCGTCTCGTCCATGGGGATGAACGCGTCGCCGAACCGCCGGATGCCCTTCTTGTCGCCCAGCGCCTGCCCGAGCGCCTGCCCGAGCACGATCGCGGTGTCCTCGACGGTGTGGTGCGCCTCGATCTCGATATCGCCCTGCGAGCGCACGGTCAGATCGAAACTGGCGTGCGCGCCCAGCGCGGTGAGCATGTGGTCGTAGAAGGGGACGCCCGTGGAGATCTCGGTGCGGCCGGTGCCGTCCAGATCCAGCTCGACCACGATGCTGGACTCCTTGGTGGTGCGCTCCACCCGCGCGGTTCGGTGCATACTCGCTCTCGCCTCGGGACTCGTATCGGTAGTCGCGGTCACCGGATCACCCGCTCGGTGTCCGCCAGAATCGCACTGACGCGCAGGAATTCGTCGTTCTCGGCGGTGAGGCCGATGGTGACGCGCAGATGTCCCCGAATGCCGACGTCGCGAATCAGCACGCCCTCGTCCAGATATCGCTGCCAGGCGCGCGGCGCGTCCGCGAACGCTCCGAACAGCAGGAAGTTGGCATCGCTCGGCGCGACCCGGAATCCCATCTCCCCCAGCGCTTTCGCGACCCGATCGCGCTGCACCGCCAATTCCGCGACACTGGCCAGGGTTTCGTCGGCATGCCGCAGCGCCGCCCGCGCCGCGGCCTGGGTGACCACCGACAGGTGGTAGGGCAGGCGTACCAGCAGCATGGCGTCGATGACCGCGGGTGCGGCGGCCAGATAGCCGAGCCGGCCGCCAGCGAAGGCGAACGCCTTGGACATCGTGCGGCTGACCACCAGCTTGGCCGGGAACCGGTCGATCAACTCGATCGCGCTGGGGGCACCGGAGAATTCGGCATACGCCTCGTCGACGATGACGATGCCCGGCGCCGCCTCCAGGATCCGGACCAGATCCGCCTGGGCGATGCTGTGCCCGGTCGGATTGTTCGGACTGGTCACGAACACCACATCGGGACGACGTTCGGCGATGTGCGCCACCGCGTAGTCGGCGTCGAGGCCGAAATCGGCGTCGCGCTTGGCCTCCACCCATTCGGTGTCGATGCCCTCGGAGATGATCGGGTGCATCGAATACGACGGCACGAACCCCATGGCGCTGCGGCCGGGCCCGCCGAATGCCTGCAGCAACTGCTGCAGGACCTCGTTGGAACCGTTGGCGGCCCACACGTTCGACACGTCCAGGGCGACGCCGGTCTGGCGGGTCAGGTAGGCGGCCAGGTCGGTGCGCAGCGCGACCGCGTCGCGGTCCGGGTAACGATGCAGGTCCGCCGCCGCGGCCCGGATCGATTCGGCCACGTCGTCGACCAGCGCCCGGCTGGGCGGATGCGGGTTCTCGTTGGTGTTCAGCTGCACCGGAACGGTCAGTTGCGGTGCGCCGTAAGGGGATTTACCGCGCAGGTTCTCCCGCAACGGCAGATCGTCCAGGGATACCGCCGAACCCGGGATGTTCGTCACACTCGTCATGACAACGCCTCGAATCGAACCTGCACGGCCTGTCCGTGTGCGGGCAGATCCTCGGCCTTGGACAACGCGACCACATGACCGGCGACATCTTTCAGCGCGGCCTCGGAGTACTCCACGACGTGGATGCCGCGCAGGAAGGTCTGCACGCTCAATCCCGAGGAGTGCCGGGCGCATCCGGCGGTCGGCAGGACGTGATTGGATCCGGCGCAGTAGTCGCCCAGGCTCACCGGCGACCACGCGCCGACGAAAATCGCTCCGGCACTGCGGACTCGGGCCGCCACCGCGGCCGCGTCGGCGGTCTGGATCTCGAGGTGTTCGGCGGCGTAGGCGTCCACCACGCGCAGGCCCTGATCGATATCGTCGACCAGGACGATGCCGGATTGCGTGCCCGACAACGCCTCTCCCACCCGCTCGCGATGTTTGACGACCTCGAGCTGCGCGTTCACCGCGGCCTCGACCGCATCGGCCAGCGCGGCGCTGTCGGTGACCAGGACGCTGGCAGCGAGCACGTCGTGTTCGGCCTGGCTGATCAGATCCGCGGCCACGTGCACCGGATCGGCGGTGGCGTCGGCCAGGATCGCGATCTCGGTGGGCCCGGCCTCGGCGTCGATGCCGACCAGGCCGCGGCACAGGCGTTTGGCGGCGGTGACGTAGATGTTGCCGGGGCCGGTGATCATAGCGACCGGTTCCAGCTCGGATCCGGTGGTATCGGTGCCGCCGTAGGACAGCAGGGCCACGGCCTGGGCACCGCCCACGGCCCAAACCTCCTGCACGCCGAGCAGTTTCGCCGCGGCCAGGATGGTCGGATGCGGCAGCCCGCCGAACTGCGCCTGCGGCGGCGAGGCCACCACGAGGGAGCCGACCCCGGCGGCCTGGGCGGGCACCACGTTCATCACGACGCTGGAGGGATAGACCGCGTTCCCGCCGGGCACATACAGCCCGACGCGCTCGACCGGAACCCAGCGCTCGGTGACGGTGCCACCGGGCACCACCTCGGTTGTGGTGTCGGTGCGGCGCTGATCGGCGTGCACCTTGCGGGTCCGCTCGATGGCGACCTCCAGCGCGGCGCGCACGGCCGGATCCAGTTCGGCGAGCGCACGGTCCAGTTCCCGGGCGGGCACCCGGATCGAGGCGGGCGCGACACCGTCGAACTTCGCGCTGAACTCCTGTGCCGCTTCGACACCCCGATCGCGGATCGCCTCCACGACCGGCCGCACATGATGCAGCACCGAGTCGACGTCGACTCCCCCGCGCGGCAGCGCGGTGCGCAGCTCGGCGGCGGTGGGAGTGCGACCGCGCAGATCGACGCGGGCGAGCTCGATGCGGGATGTCATAGCGGTGTGGAATCCTTGTCTGTGCTGGTCATCACACCCGGAGCAGGATGGCCCCGGACCGTATACCAGACTATCGGGTCCGCCCCGCGAGCCATCCGCCGCCCGACCGGCCGGTGACGCGCGGGCATAGTCGAGCCCCCCGCGCGGTTCGATTCGGACGTACACCGAATACCCCCCGAACGAGAGAGTCACGATGGTCGAAATTCCCGAGAAGGCCCGCGACCTGCTGGAGCGGCCGATCTTCGCGAGTCTGGGCACCACCCGGCCAGACGGAGCGCCGCAGGTCAACCCGATGTGGTTCGTCTGGGACGGCGAGTTCATCTGGTTCACCCACACCAACGCCCGGCAGAAGTTCCGCAATCTCGCCGCCGAACCGCGGGTGTCGGTCTCGATCTTCGATCCGGACAAGCCGTACCGGTACATCGAGGTGCGCGGGGTGGTCGACCATATCGACCCCGATCCGGACGGTTCGCTGTACAGCAGCCTGTCCCAGCGTTACGGCGGCGGGCCGGTCGTGCCGCCGGACGCGAAGGATCGCGTCAAACTGGCGATTCGCCCGACGCACGTGTCGGGGTACGCGCTCACCCGGGATTGAGTGTTCGCCGGTGCCGGGGCCGCCCGTGACGAGGCCCGCCCCGGCATCCGGCCGGTAGACCGAAGGCCTTGGGCCGCAACGATTCTCGATCGGCTCCGGCTGCGCACCGGCACCGCACGGATTAAATCGCTGGGCGAGGACGCGCAACGGCACGCAGGTTGGCGGCCGCTCAGGTCATCCGTGGCGCAGGCGCAGAATCGGGACTCCGTCACCGGTCAGCTCGTCCAGGGCGACGCTGCGGCCCACCATGGCCAGGGCCAGGGCTTCGCCCGGACCGCTGACCTCCGGCCCGACGCCCCGGGACCATTCCACGTCGGTCGCGACGAATCGCAGACCGCTGGTGAAGCGGCCGGGGCGGGCGAAGGGATCGGGGTGAGCGAGTACCGCCCGCAGGCGTTCGGGAGGCACGGTGCGGGCGTAGCCGAGGGGCCGGCGAATGTCCTGCTGGTGCACGAACATATCCGCGAGCCCGACCTTCGGGACCAGCCGCGTGATGTGTTCGCGGTTGTGCTCGAGCCGGTCCAGCAACTGCTCGGTGGACAGGGCCCTGGACCGGTCGACCAGAGTGTTGTTCACCCGGTCCGGGGAGAATCCGCAACGCACTCCCGTCATCGCGTACTCCGGCAGCGGAGTCGCGTCGTACAGCAGATGCCCCACCACATCGCGCACCCGCCACCCCGCACACAGCGATGGCGACTCCCACTCCTGCTCACTCAGCGTATGCAGGAGCGCAACCAATTCGGCGCGCTCCTCTCTGAGCATCTGCCGTATATCCACAGTGGAAGGCTAACCGTGACAACGAATGCGGAAAACCCGAGGGGGCGCGAATGCGCCATCGGGCGTAGCCGTGCCAACAGGGCGAGCGCACGTGGCGCCGGCAAAGCTGTCGGCCCCGGGACGAATGCTCGTCGCCACCCGGGGCGCGAAGACCGCCTGACACTCGAAAGTTGCTGGGACACAGGGCAATACAACGAGCAGTTCCGTCGTCACGCGCGCCGGAACCCGAGCTTGCGAGCGATCGGCTGCGAGCATCTCGCCAACGTCGGCAGTCGGGCACGGCCAGCGGTCGACTACACCCGATCGCGACTCGGACTACCGCGGCGACCACGTGCCGCTCGCAATGATCCGGCTAGGACTTGGTGTCGCTGTCGATCAGCAGATGACCGTTACTGCCCACGACCACGCGCAGCGACACCGACCGAGAGTGCCCGGCGTTGCTCACGTTACCGACCGACATGTCGACCGATCCGTCCGAGTTGGTGCCCGAACCGCCGGCGCCCTTGACCGAACTCCACTTGGTCACCGGATTCTGCGTCCAGTAGGTCTCGAAGGCCGATTCGCTGCCGTAGACCTGCTGGGCGGCAGGGGTCAACATCTTCCACGCGGTGCTGAGGTTGCCGCTGTCGGCGACCAGGGCGTTGTAGAAGTCGGCGACCACGCTCGCCGCGGATCCCACGTCGGCCTTACCCGCGCTCTTGGTCTCCCCCAGGGCCGCGGTCGAAGGCGCGGTGGTCTGCGCGGCGGCACTGGTCGATGTCGAATTCGCCTCGGTGGACGAGGATTTCGGCGGCGAGCCGCCGAACAGCAGGTAGAGCGCGACTCCGACGATCACCAAGCCCGCCACGAAACCGCCGACGAACAGCAGGGTCCGGCGATTGCCCGGTTCCTCCGGCGGCGGGGCCGCCACCGCGTGCGAGCGCGTGGGGTGTCCGTTGTTCCGGGCCGGGCGCACGGGCGGCAGGCTCGGCTCCGACGGAGCCTCCTGCGCCATCATCTCCGCGGTGGAGATCTCGGCCTGCTCGGCACGGCGATCCAGGGTGCGGGTGGCCTGGCGGCGCGAGGCGGGGCGATGCGTGGCCAGCATCCGGGTCGGCACGGCGTCGTCGGCCATATCGGCGAATTCGGCGAGCTGATCGCGGACCTCGACCATGCTCGGCCGGTCCTCGGGCTCGAAGCTGAGCAGATCCAGCAGCAGGTCGGTCAACTGTCCGGCGTTACGGGGCTGACTGAGCTGACCGTTGGCCGCCGCGTACAGCAGGGCCAGCGGGTTGGGGTTGCTGCCGTAGGGCGGCTCACCCTCGAGGGCGTGGAAAAGCGTTGCGCCCAAGGCGAAGACGTCGGCGGCGGGGGTCGGATCGGTGCCGCGGGCCACCTCGGGGGCGAGGTAGGCGGCGGTACCCGAGATCAGGCCGGTCGCGGTCAGCGCTACGTCACCCTTGGCCTTGGAGATGCCGAAGTCGGTGATCTTCACCGTGCCGTTCTCACCGAGCAGCACGTTGCCCGGCTTGACGTCGCGGTGCACGATCCCGGCCCGATGCGCGGCGACCAGCGCCGAGGCCACCTGCTCACCGATCCGCGCCACCTGCGCCAGTGGCAGCGTGCCCTGCGAGGACAGCACCATCGCCAGGCTCTGCGACTGCAGATATTCCATGACCAGGCAGGGATCGCCCTCGTGGTCGGTGATGTCGAAGACCACGATCGCGTTCGGGTGCTGGAACCGGGCCGCGTTACGCGCCTCGCGCGAGGCACGCGCCCGCACGATCTCCTTCTCACCCGGAGGCAGACTGGGCTGGGTGAGGATCTGCTTGATCGCCACCGACCGTTCGAGCCGCTCGTCGACGGCGCGCCACACGACGCCTGTGCCGCCGCTACCAATCCGCTCGACCAGGCGGTAATGCCCTGCGATCACTTGGCCGGTTTCGATGGCACTACTCCGAATTCTCCGCGATCCATGACTTACCTTGCGCAGTCACCCGCGCGTGTTCCCGCACGAGTGTAGCGGGCCGCGCGGACGACGCCGACGCCGGAGCGTGATCCGGGAGAAATATGAGCAGCCGCTGTGCAATGCGCAGGAGATCGGCCCGAGACCGGAACGAGATCGTCGGCGCGTCCGCTCACCCGCGCTGGTCGTCGCGCCGCGTGCGATCGCCGGCACAGCGGCGCGCACAACGCGGTACATATCGCGGGTCCCGCAGCACCGCACCCGCTAGTATTCGCCCATGCGTTCGATCGATGCCGCACAGCGGCGCGCACGCGTGGCGGTGCGGCACCGGCTCGCCGCCTCGGCCCGGGTGGACGACGCCGCCGCGATCACCCGCTCGCTGGTTGTGCTGCACGCCACCGATCCCGCGACGGTGTTCCTGTCCGTCGCCGCGCGCAGCCACGACCTCGAACCCGGGCAGATCGAGAAGGCCCTCTACACCGACCGGACCCTGCTGCGGATGCTGGCGATGCGGCGGACCATGTTCGTCGCGCCGATCGATCTGGTACCCGCGCTGCAGGCCGCGTGCGCCCAGGCGCAGGCGATCAAACAGCGCCGCACCTACGCGCGTCATCTCGCCCAGGTCGTCGACGGCGATATCGATGCCTGGCTCGCGGAGGTCGAGGAGCAAACCCACCGCGAACTGCTCACCCGCGGCAGCGCGACCGGCGCACAGCTCGGCGCGGCGGTGCCGCGGCTGCGTACGCAGGTCGACACCGCGCCGGGCAAGCCGTATTCCAAACCCACCGCCATCACCACCTGGATCCTGCTCATCCTGGGGTGCGAGGGCCGGATCGTGCGCGGCCGCCCCAACGGCAGCTGGGCCAGTACGCAATACGTCTGGGAGCCGATCGAATCCTGGCTGCCCGCAGGCGTGCCCGCGATGTCGGCCGAGGCCGCCCGCGCCGAGATCGTGCGCCGGTGGTTGTACGCGTTCGGCCCGGCGCCGGTCGCGGACCTGAAGTGGTGGACCGGCTGGACGCTCGGCGAGGTTCGAAAGACGTTGGCGCAACTCGATATCGCCGAGGTCGATCTCGACGGCGGCGTCGGCGTCGCGCTCGCCGGGGATCTCGACCCGGTGCCCGAACCCGAGCCCGGCCCGGCGCTGCTGCCCGCGCTCGACCCGACGCCGATGGGCTGGCAGGACCGCGACTGGTTCCTCGGCCCGCACCGCGACGCACTGTTCGACGGCAACGGCAATGTCGGTCCGACCGTTTGGTGGGGCGGGCGCGTCGTCGGCGGCTGGGCGCAGCGCGCCGGCGGCGAGATCGTCTGGCGCGCACTGGAGGACGTCGGCCGCGAGGCGACCGAGAGTATCGCCGCGGAGGCCGCTCGGATCGAGGCGTGGTACGGCGACGTCCGCGCGATTCCACGCTTCCGCACACCCCTGGAACGCGAACTCACCGGATAGATCAGGGATTTCGGTGCACGATCGGAGCTGCGGACCAACGCGGCGCCGTGCTGGCCAGCGGAAGCCGACGCGGTCCGCCGACGCGCCGGACACCCGCACCCGCCGCTGGGACCGAATGCCCATGCGGCGTGCCGAGGTCCGGCCGCGCCGGACCGCTACATGTCCAGGCCGAGGTCCAGCACACGCACGGAGTGGGTGAGCGCGCCCACGGCGAGGTAGTCCACGCCGGTGGCCGCGTATTCCGCGGCCACGTCGAGCGAAAGTCCGCCCGAGGATTCGAGTTTCGTGCGTGGGGCGCGTTCGTTGCGGCGCTGCACGGCGGCCTGGGTGGCCCACAGCGGGAAGTTGTCCAGCAGAACGAGTTCCACGTCGTGTTCCAGGACGGCGTCGAGTTGGTCCAGCGTGTCCACCTCGACCTCGCAGGTGATGCCGGGGGCCTGCGCGCGAACCGCCTGCAGCGCCGCTACCACCGATCCGGCGGCGACCACGTGATTGTCCTTGATCAGCGCCGCGTCACCGAGGCCCATCCGGTGGTTGACCCCGCCACCGGCGCGAACCGCGTACTTCTGCAGAGAACGCAGGCCCGGCAATGTCTTGCGGCTGTCGCGGATGCGGCATTCGGTGCCCGAGACCGCGTCCACCCAGGCGGCGGTCGCGGTGGCGATGCCGGACAGGTGGGTCACCAGATTGAGCATGGTGCGCTCGGCGGTGAGCAGTCCGCGGGTCGGGGCGAGCACGCTCAGCACGGCGTCACCGGGCGCGACCCGGGTGCCGTCCGGCACCCGGTCGGTGACCTCGTAGTTCCCCGCGCCGATCACCTCGTCCAGCACCAGCAGCCCGACATCGATACCGGCGACCGTGCCCGGCTGACGCGAGGACATCGCCGCCTTCACCACGGCCTGTTCGGGAACCGTTGCGGCCGTGGTGATATCGGGCCCATACCGCAGATCCTCGTCCAGCGCGGTGCGGATCAGGGCGAGGATCTCCCCGCGATCGAGTCCGGCGTCCAAGCTCATCGGTGTACTCCTGAATTCGTCTCGTATGGTCGATCGTCCGCACGCCCGCCGAGCCGGGCGGCGATCCCCCGGCTCGGCGTCCGCGCGGCCGGTGTCACGACGCTCTCGGTACCGGTGCGCCCCAATCGCTCTCGCGTTCGGCGCCGGCGGCGACCAGCTGCGGACGGCCGTCCGGGCCCAGTCGCACCGGAATACAGCGGCGCAGATCGTCGCGCGTTTCGGGGTGGTCGGAGCGAGTGTGGCAACCGCGGCTCTCGGTGCGCGCGCCCGCGGCCAGCAGCATGGCGCGGGCGGTGAGGGTCAGGGCGGCATCCTCGATATGCGTGACGACCTCGCCCGCCTGGTATGCCTCCGGCGAACCGGCCGGCTCCGGAAGGTCCGCGGGCAGGGCGCGAGTCGCGCTGTCGCGATCGTTGAGCAGATGCAGCAGCCGCAGCACGGCCCCGCGCAGCCCGTCGCCGTCGCGGACGACTCCGGCGTTCTCGGTCATCAACTCCTGCAACAACTTCCGGTCGGCACGCGCAAGCTCCCAGTCGCCGATCGCACCGACGCGCCCGGGTTCGCCGAGCCGCTCCGAAGCCGCGGCGCCGGCGCGCTCGCCCACGACCAACCCCTCCAGCAGACTGTTGGAGGCCAGCCGATTGGCCCCGTGCAGGCCGGTGCGCGCGACCTCGCCCGCGGCGTAGAGGCCGGGAACCGTGGTGCGGCCGTGCGCGTCGGTGACGATCCCGCCGCACTGGTAGTGCGCGGCCGGCGCGACGGGAATCAGGTCCGTGCCCGGATCGATACCGGCAGCCAGGCACGAGGCCGTGATCGTCGGAAACCGTTGCGGGAAGCCGTCGATCGCGCGGGCGTCGAGGAAGACGTGGTCGGTTCCCAGGGCGCGCAACCGCGCCGCGACCGCCCGCGAGACCACATCCCGGGGTGCGAGATCACCGCGCGGATGCACGCCTTCGGTCACCGAATCCCCGTGCGAGTCGACGAGTTTCGCGCCTTCGCCGCGTACGGCCTCGCTGATCAGCGGCCGCCGTCCCAGTCCGCCCGGGGTGAACAGAACCGTCGGATGGAACTGGACGAATTCCAGGTCCGCGACGGTCGCACCGGCTCGCAGCGCCAGGGCGATCCCGTCCGCGGTCGCGCCGGGCGGGTTGGTGCTGCAGGCGTACAGCTGTCCGAGGCCGCCGGTGGCCAGCAGCACCGCGGGGGCGTGCACGACGCCGAAGCCCTTGTCCGACACCGCGACAACGCCCTGAACCCCGCGCATACCGGTGACGATCCGCAGCGCGGCGGCACCGAACAGCACGGGCAGCCCCGCGGCGTTCAACGCGCGCTGCACCTCCGCACCGGTGGCATCACCACCGGCGTGAATGATGCGCCGGGTGCTGTGCCCGCCCTCGCGGGTGCGCGAAACCTCGCCGTCCCGGCCCAGATCGAAGACGGCCCCCAGATCGGTCAACACCGCCACGGCACCGCGGCCACCCTCGACGATCGACCGCACCGCCTCGGGATCGCACAGGCCCACACCGGCCACGACCGTGTCCTCGACGTGCGAGTCCACCGAATCCCCGTGCGGCGCGACGACCGCGATACCGCCCTGCGCGTACTGGGTGGAGGTGTCCGAGGGGCCGCCCTTGCTCAGGGTGAGCACCCGCAGTCCACACAGCGAGGCGGTGCGCGCCGCGGTCAGTCCCGCGACGCCGCCACCGACCACCACCAGATCCGCCTCGGCCTCCCACCGGATCACCGGCCCGCTCATCGGGGCTCACCGCTCTCGGGATCGGGATCCGGGACGCTCATTCGCCACCGCCCGGATTGCCGATGGCGATCATGCGCAGCACCGAATCACGGCCCGCCGCGGCGGTTTCCGGATCGACGTGCACCTCGTCACGATTCTCGGTCAGGCAGCGCAGCAGCGCCGCCGGGGTGATCATCTTCATGTACTTGCACGAGGCGCGATCGTTCACGGCCTGGAAGTCGACCCCGGGCGCGGCCTTGCGCAGCTGATGCAGCATGCCGATCTCGGTGGCGACCAGCACTTCGCGCGAGGTCGCGGCCTTCGCGGCATCGATCATCCCGCCGGTGGACAGGATGTGCACCCGCTCGGCCGGGAAGGCGCCCTCGCCCGCGAGATACAACGCCGATGTGGCACAACCGCATTCGGGATGTACGAACAGTTCCGCATCGGGGTGGGTGCGGGCCTGTTCGGTCAGCTCGTCACCGTTGATGCCCGCGTGCACGTGACATTCACCCGCCCAGATCCGCATGTTCTCCCGGCCGGTCACCCGCTTGACATGCGCGCCGAGGAACTGGTCGGGCAGGAACAGCACCTCGCGGTCCGGATCGATGGAGGCGACCACGTCGACGGCATTGGACGAGGTGCAGCAGATATCGGTGAGCGCCTTCACCGCGGCCGTGGTGTTCACATACGAAACCACCAGCGCCCCAGGGTGTTCGGCCTTCCACTCGCGCAGCTCGTCGGCCGAAATGGAGTCGGCCAGGGAGCAGCCCGCACGCTGGTCCGGGATCAGCACGGTCTTGTCCGGGCTCAGGATCTTGGCGGTCTCGGCCATGAAGTGCACGCCGCAGAACACGATCGTGTCCTCCGGGGCCTCGGCGGCGATGCGGGACAGCGCCAGCGAGTCACCGACGTGATCGGCGACGTCCTGGATCTCGGGCAGCTGGTAGTTGTGCGCCAGGATCGTCGCGTTGCGCTCGCGTGCGAGTCGCTTGATCTCCGCCGCCCACTCCGGGGTCGCCTCGACACCCGTGAATCCCGACGGGCCGTCCGTGACCCGCCCGGTCAACGTCATCGTCGCCATGGCATGGCTCCTCACTCTCGCGTCACCGGCGTTCGTGCCGATTTCGCATCCAACAGGTTTTCGACTTATAATCGAAAACGTGCCCCATAGTAGCACCATTCACGAATCGCTCACCGCCGTGTTCCAAGTTCGTCGCTTCCGCGACACCGTCGCCGCAGGTCAACCCAGCAACGAGCCGGTCGACCCCGATGCGCCCCGACCGGCATCCGGCTGGCACACCGAACTCGGGGTACTGCTGTGGCAGCGGGCGATGGAACCGCAGACCGGCACCTGGTCACTGCCAGGCGGGCGGTTGCGCGACGACGAGGACCTGGACTTCTCGGCCCGCCGCCAGCTCGCGGAGAAGGTCGATGTGCGCGAGGTGTCCCATCTCGAGCAGGTCTGGGTGTTCAGCGACCCGAACCGGGTGCCACCGCCGCGGCGCATCGCCTCGGCCTATCTCGGCCTCGTGCCACTGACCGCCGACCCGCAGCTGCCGGACGACACCCGCTGGTATCCGGTCTCCGCACTGCCCGCGATGTCCTTCGATCACGGCACCGTCGCGCGCCACGCGCGCACTCGACTGGCCGCCAAACTGTCCTACACCAATATCGCCTTCGCCCTTGCCCCGTCACGTTTCACCATGTCCACCCTGCGCGAGATCTATTGCGCGGCACTGGGATACGACGTCGATACGACGAATTTGCAGCGAGTCCTCAGTCGCCGCAAGGTGATCACGCCGACCGGAGCCACCGCCGCCCCCGGCAAATCCGGCGGCCGCCCGGCCGCCCTGTACCGCTTCACCGACGACGGGCTGCGCGTCACCGACGAGTTCGCCGCCCTGCGCCCGCCCGCCTGAGCAAACCTCGAATCGAGCGGTCCGCAACCTCGGGGCGGCCGCACCGCTATCGGTCCGTCGCATCCCGGGCCCGCCCGCAGGATCGCCATCCCCTCGCGGGTCCCGTGCGCGCCCGCGCGTCGTACGCGCGCCTCGGAAGTCCTGCCGCAGCGCTCGCTCATCGTCACCCGCGATCGGCACGCCACCGTGGGCGCGACCCGCACGTTGTGCCGTACCACGCCGGTCCGGCGCCGAGGGCAGCCTTCCGGGGCACAACCCGATCGCCCGCTCCCGTATCCGCCCGACCGCGAGTACGTCGCGCACCCATCACCCGATGGGCGAATTGCCGGGTTGCGCGGCGCACGGCGCACTCCCGCGGCCGGGTACCGTTGCCGACATGAACTCGCTGATGCAGCGGATCCTCGAGATCGCACCGGTTTGGGTCTATCTGACCGTCGGGTTGCTGGTGTTCGCCGAGGACGCGATCTTCGTCGGTTTCGTCATTCCGGGCGAGACGGCGGCGGTGCTCGGCGGGGTCGCGGCCAGTCAGGGACATGTCCAGCTGTGGGCGATGATCGTGCTGGTGATCGCGGCGGCGATCGTCGGCGACAGCGTGGGGTACGAGGTCGGCAAGCATTTCGGCACGCGCCTGCTGGGCATGTCGATGCTGGATCGCTACCGGGGACGACTCGACCGCGCCCAGGACTTCCTGGCTCGCCGCGGCGGCTGGGCGGTGTTCCTGGGCCGGTTCACCGCGTTCTTCCGCGCGGTGATGCCCGCGCTGGTGGGCACCTCCCGGATGCCCTACGGCCGGTTCCTGGCCTACAACGCCACCGGCGGCATCGTCTGGGGCACCACGTTCGTCGTGCTCGGATATCTCGCCGGTCAGTCCTACGAAAAGCTCGCCTCGACCGTGGGTCGCGGTATGACCATCGCGGTGGTGGCCATCGTGATCATCGGCCTGATCGTGTGGAAGGTGCGCGAGCGCCGCCACGCCAAGACGATCGAGGCGGAGTACGAGACCAGCCACGAGGGGACCGCGCGCGAAACGCATTGAGCAGCAGCGGTCACCCCGGTCGCGGGGCACCGAACTGCTTGCCGCTCAGTCGTTTCCGTCGAATTGATCGATGGTCGCGATCGACGGCGCGCGGGTGCGGCGCAGCTCGCGGGCCACGTCCTCGGCATCGCGTAACACGCGAACGGCGTTGTGCCAGGTGAGTTTCGCCAGCTCGGACGTGGACCAACTGCGCCGGAGGAGTTCGGCGATCAGATTCGGATATCCGGAGACGTCGTCCAGACCCGCGGTGACGAAGGCGATTCCGTCGAAATCCCCGCCGAGGCCGATATGGTCGAGCCCGGCCGCCTCGCGCACGTGATCGACGTGGTTCGCCACATCGGCGACCGTCGGCACCGGGCGCGGGTTCGCGGCCTCGAACGTCCGCTGGCATGCCATCGCGGCCGGGCCGGTATCGAGCGGATGGAAACCGTGCTCACGCATGTTGGCGTCGGCGTCCACGACCCATCGGGCCGCGGCGGGCAGCACGAACTGCGGAACGAAGGTCACCATCGCCACACCACCGTTGGCGGACAACGACTTCAGCACATCGTCGGGAACGTTGCGGGGGTGATCACACAGCGACCGCACCGAGGAATGGGAGAAGATCACCGGCGCTCGTGACACCGCGAGCGCGGCACGCATGGTGTCGTCCGAGACGTGGGACAGGTCGACCAGCATGCCGAGCCGATTCATCTCGCGCACCACCTCCTGCCCGAATCGGGTGAGCCCGTGCGCCTTCGGCTCGTCGGTGGCCGAATCCGCCCACGGCACATTGTCGTTGTGGGTCAGCGTCAGGTACCGCACACCCAGCAGATACAGCGACCGCAACGCGGCCAGCGAACAGTCGATGCTGTGCCCGCCTTCGGCGCCCATGAGCGAGGCGACCTTCCCTTGTGCCCGTGCGGCTTCCATATCACCGGCGCCGAACGCCGCCCGCAGCCGATCCGGATACCGGGCGATCATCGCCCGCACGAAATCGATCTGCTCGAGCGTCGCACCGACCGCCCGGTCTCCCGCCAGGCTCGACGGCACGTACACCGACCAGAACTGCGCACCGACCCCGCCGGCCCGCAGTCTGTTCAGATCGGTGTGCAGAACCCCGGACTGGTCCGCCGCCAGGTCCAGCGCCTCCAGGTCGTAGCGCACATGCGAGCGCATCGCCCACGGCAGGTCGTTGTGTCCGTCGGCCACCGGAGCGTCCCGGAGCAGCGCACGAGCACGATCGAGCAGATCATCGGCCATCCCACAGTTCTATACCTACTCGCTGGCGCGACCTGCTGATCCAGCATGGACACGCGAAAAACTCCGGCCACGCACCCCCGAGACCTGGTTCGATCCATCCGCTCGGCACCGGCGGGCTGCCCGCTCGTCCCCTACTCGGTGGCGCGACCTGCCGATCCAGCATGAACACGCGAATGAACTCCGGCCACGCCCCCTACACCCGATTCGATCCATCTGCTCGGTACCGGTGGGCCGCTCGCACCGAGGTCGATCGCCCCGCGGGAACAGTGCGGACTTCCCATTCTGCGCGGCCGGCGAACCTCGGGACCGATGCGGCGAGCCTGTGGGGGGCTCGGAGGCGATCGGAAGACCTCCGACGTCGAGCCGGCGTGCGCGTGGCGGTCAGCGCTCGGTGTCCCGCTTGCGGTGCTTACTGGCGCGGCGGTAGGTGCGCTTGCTCGCAATCGGTTGTGCCGCATTGGATCTGCGTAGTTCGTGACGGGCACGCCACGCGGTGAGGTCGGCGCGTTCGGCGGGGCGCTCGGCCGCCTGGTCCGCCGGGCGGGCGCGGTCCCGGGTGTTGTTCATCGCCGACCTCCTTCCGCTCGTCGCCTCGGTTGCTCGTTTCCCACGGTAACCGTCGGCAGCTGGGTCGGCCACCGAATTTCCTGCGCCACAGGAGGTTCCGAGGACGATCCGGTTTCACGACAAAGGGGTTCATCGCGGCGCGTCACCGCGACGGAACCATCACCGAGCGGCTGGTCAGAAACCGCGCGAGCGGCGAACCGGAAACCGCGCGATGCCGCACGAGTATCGAGCGGGTCTGTGCACATGAGTCAGCGGGAGTCGGCGCCCTCGAACGGCCCGGTGTGTCCCAGGGAGACACTGTTGTTGGACAGCGGCGTGCCATAGGGGCCGTAGGAGATCTCGGAAGTGTAGGGCCGGTCATCCGGATGATCGGCCAAGCCCACACCCAGATCCTCGGAGGTGCTCAGCGCGGCCAGCAGCAGGATCACCAGGGCCGCGAACAACGGCTGCACCATGACGACGGTCCACGCGCCCGCGGAGAGGTCGGCGTGGATCCAGTGGTCGACGAGGGTGCGCCAGCCGTCGACCGTGGGCGGCATCGCGACGATGGTGCGCAGAGGCGGATTCGACGGGTGCGGATACATCCACCGGGCCACGAGTTCACCGAACCAGGACATCAGCTCCGCGCCTGCCAGCGAACCGAACAGCAAGGCGCACTGCATGATCGGACCGCGCACCCGGCGCAACCGCCACACCGCCGCGGCAGTGAGCACCCCGGCCACCATGGCGATGCAGGCGAACAGCGCGATCGCGTCGAAGCGGTGACCGCTCTCCCCGGTCAGCGCCGCACCGCGTCCGGGCTGTACCACGAGAACCCGTTCGGCCGGGGCCAGCGCCGCCCACACCGCGCCGCCGAGCGCGCTGACCAGCAATACCGCGAGCACGACCCAGAGCGCGGCACGCACCTCACGCCGTCGCGAGGTGGACGGTTCGGCGGCACCCGGATGGATCATCAGCGATGGTCCAGAGATTTCGAGTCGATCACACCGTGCCGGGAGCACTTTGCCCACCAGCCCTCGGGATGCACCTGCACGATCATCCGGCGTCCGCACTGCTCACAGAATCGCGGCGGCTCGAGGCCCAACGCGGCGGCAACAGGCAGCGGGTCGTCAACGCCTGTGACGACCTGCTGACCCGTATACGGGTTGTAGCGTTCTTCCATATCGATGACCACTCTCGCGAAACCCTCCATGAAGTGCAGCGGCAGGGCTGCCCGACAACCTCGATGAAGTGCAGGCCCGAAAGGGCCTGCGGTGGTGCGCTCTACAGGGTTTCGTTGAGCGCCTTGATCGGCATCTTCAACTCGCCCAGCAAGTCTAGATCGGCCTCGGCGGGGCGGCCCAGCGTGGTCAGGTAGTTGCCGACGATAACCGCGTTGATGCCGCCGAGGATGCCCTGTTTGGCGCCCAGATCACCGAGCGTGATCTCACGGCCGCCCGCGAAGCGCAGGATGGTGCGCGGCAGGGCGAGCCGGAACGCGGCCACGGCCTTGAGCGCCTCGGCCGCGGGCAGCACCTCGAGATCCCCGAACGGGGTGCCCGGACGCGGGTTCAAGAAGTTCAGCGGCACCTCGTCGGGCTCCAATTCGGCCAGCTGCGCGGCGAATTCGGCCCGCTGCTCGATGGTCTCGCCCATGCCCAGGATGCCGCCGCAGCACACCTCCATACCGGCCTCGCGCACCATGCGCAGGGTGCCCCAGCGCTCTTCCCAGGTGTGCGTGGTGACCACGTTCGGGAAGTGCGACTTGGAGGTCTCCAGGTTGTGGTTGTAGCGGTGCACGCCCATCGCGGCGAGCTGGTCGACCTGCTCCTGGTTCAGCATGCCCAGTGAGCAGGCAACCTGGATGTCGACCTCGTTGCGGATGGCCTCGACACCGGCGGCGACCTGCGCCATCAGCCGCTCGTCCGGTCCGCGCACCGCCGCGACGATGCAGAATTCGGTGGCGCCGGTCTTGGCGGTCTGCTTGGCGGCCTCCACCAGGGAAGGGATGTCGAGCCAGGCCGCGCGCACCGGGGACTGGAACAGACCCGACTGCGAGCAGAAGTGGCAGTCCTCGGGGCAGCCGCCGGTCTTGAGCGAGATGATGCCCTCGACCTCGACCTCCGGACCGCACCAGCGCATCCGCACATCGTGCGCCAGGCTCAGCAACTCCTCGAGCCGGTCGTCCCCGAGCCGCAGCACCTGCTCGGTCTGCTCCTGCGTGAGCCCGACGCCGCGCTCGAGCACCTGCTCGCGAGCGGTCGCCAGAATATCGACATCGGTCCTGACGGGTGCCTGGGTCACTGCGCAATCCCTTCGTCCGGCCGGGGCGGCCGCGCAACGTGAACGGTGTACTTGAACGGTGTTCAGGCTAAGGTACCTGAAGACAGGAAGTCAAAGCCGGAAAATGAAGGTCGTCAGAAAGGGCCAGCCGTGCAGCTGCACCGCACCGACGTCGTCGACGGAGCCGTCGCCATTCTCGACCAGTACGGACTGGCCGATCTGACCATGCGCCGGCTGGCGACCTCGCTCAACGTCCAACCCGGCGCGCTGTACTGGCACTTCCCCAACAAACAGGCCCTGCTCGGCGCGGTGGCCGACCGGATCCTCGCGCCGATGGAAGACACGGTGGAAGCCGACGACTGGTCCGGGCAGGTCACCGAACTCGCCCATCGGCTGCGCTCGTGCCTGCTGGCCTATCGCGACGGGGCCGAGGTCGTCTCGGCCACCTACGCCTCCCGCCTGACCACCAGCAAGGGCCGGGAGCGCTTGGCCGGGGCGCTGATTCGCGGCGGGATGACCCGCGAGGAGGCCGATCGGGCCGCGTACACGCTGCTCTACTACATCCTGGGCGGGACGGTGGACGAGCAGTCGCGCATGCAGATGGATTCCGCGGGCGCGCTGGACGAGCAGTCCTCGCCCGTGCACGAATCCCTCACCGGTGGCGAAACCCCCAGTGCCACCGATCGTTTCAACTTCGGCCTGCAACTCTTCCTCGGCGGCGTACGGCACCTGCTGGGTAGCCGGGTGCGCTGAGCACCCGACCGTCCGATTCACTACGGACGCGATACCTTGGAATCCGGCGCCGCTCGCAGCCGAGGCGGAAACCGACCACGCCACGGCTCATCGCCCACCCCGACATCACCACGATGACGACCAACTCCACCCTGACGGGTACAGCTGCTGGGAAGACGACGGCCGCGTGGTGTGGTTCGGGCAGTGCGGCGCGATGCGCAACCGCGAGCCAACCCCCTCGGCCCCGGTCTACCATCAGCCGCCGCGAAACCGCCTAAAACGCAGCGTTATCCCGACGTCATGGAGGATCCGCTCACAGGCATATGCGCAGGCCGCGATCACGCCGAGAGGTAGCGTGCGGACCAGGTCGGCGCGAACCAGCCCGAGGCGGCCTGGGCGAAACGTTCCGGATCCCATCGGCCCGCACCCTCGGGAATGCTGCCGACCAGGTCCACGCCGGTGACCGCGGGCAGATCGCCGCGATTGCATTGCGAGGCCAGATCCGGTGCCACCGGCCAGGATCCGATGACCAATCCGGCGCAGGGCACCCCGGCGGCGGACAGCGCGCGGGTGGTGAGCTCACTGTGGTTGAGAGTCCCCAGGCCCGCGGCCGCGACCACCAGCACCGGCGCGTTGATCTTCTGCGCCAAGTCCAGCAGCGTGAAATCGCCCATCCGGACCAGCAATCCGCCGGCGCCCTCCACCAGAGTGAGATCGGCGTCGGCGAGCGATTCCACCCCCGCGGCCGTTTCGGCCAGGGTCAGCAGCGGGCTGCCGCAGCGGCGGGCGGCGGTGTCGGGGGCGAGCGGATCCGGGTAGCGGGCCAATTCCAGTGTGCGCGTGACACCGGCGAGCCGGACGATCTCCGCGAGGTCGCCCGGCTCACCCGGCCGCACGCCGGTCTGGGCCGGTTTGCAGACCGCCACCGAACGTCCGGCCGCACGCGCCGCGGCCGCCAGCGCCGCGGTGACGACCGTCTTGCCCACGTCGGTGGACGTGCCGGTCACGATCAGTACACTCACGAAATCCTCACTCCCACAAGAGAAAACAGTTACGACACGGACGCGCCGACGGGAATCACCTCCGGGCGCGGATCGGCCGCCCCGGCTCGCGCCTGCGCCAGCACCTCGCCCAGAACCGTTGCGATGGTGTCCATCTCGGCGTCGGTGAGATCGGCGCGCGCAGTCAGCCGCAGCCGCGAGGTGCCCTCGGGCACCGACGGCGGACGGAAGCATCCCACGTTCAGTCCGCGCGCCCGGCACGCGCCGGCGGCATCGTAGGCGACCTGCGCCTTGCCCAGCACCACCGACACCACCGCCGAATCCGGCTGTGGCACACCGGCGATGCGGGCGATCTGCGCCGCGCGGGTCAGCACCCGACCGCCCATGCCCGGATCGCGCCGCAGCACTCCCAGCGCCGCGCGGGCCGCGCCGACAGCCGCCGGGGCCAGTCCGGTGTCGAAGATGAACGTGCGCGCGGAATCGATCAGATGCGCCCGGACACGCTCGCTGGACAGCACCGCACCGCCTTGGGCGGCAAAAGCTTTCGACAGTGTCGCCGTGACGATCAGATCGGGCAGTCCGGCCAGGCCCAGCTCGTGCACCAGCCCGCGCCCGCCCTCGCCGCGCACGCCGATGCCGTGCGCCTCGTCGACGATCAGCACCGCGCCGTTGGCGTTGACCACCCGATGCAGATCGGTCAGCGGCGCGAGATCACCGTCGGCACTGAACACCGAATCGGTGAGCACCAGCGCCCGCTCCTCGCTGCGCTCGGCCAGCAGCCGGTCCACCGCCTCGACATCGCAGTGCGGGGCGATTTCGACCCGTGCCCGCGAGAGGCGGCAGGCGTCCACCAGCGAGGCGTGACTGCCCGCATCGGACACCACCAGCGAGCCGCGCCCGGCCAGTGCCGTGACCACGCCGAGGTTGGCGGCGTATCCGGTGGCGAACACCAATCCCGCTTCCGCGCCGACGAATTCGGCCAATTCGGCCTCGAAATCCTCGTGCGCGGTCGTCGTCCCGGTCACCAGGCGCGACCCGGTCGATCCGGTTCCCCAGGTGCGCACGGCATCGACCGCGCCGGCGATCACCTCGGGATGCCGGGACAGGCCCAGATAGTCGTTGGAGGCCAGATCGATCGCCGCGGAGCGGGGCCGGCGCGCCCGCAGTTCCCGCCGCAGTCCGGCGCTCACGCGCGCGGTGGCCCGCTCGTCCAACCAGCTCAACGGATCGCTACTCACAGCAGAGAAGCATACTTGAACGCCGTTCAGGAGCAAGGCCCGCCCGAGCAACGGTCCGTCGATACGCCGCGACGCGGACCTCCGGCCTCTGGACCGGGGCGGCGGCAGACATCGGTCGCTGCCGATCCAGCTGTGCACACACCACACATCAGGAAAGCGCCCGGCGATACCGCCGGGCGCCGGGGTACGACCGGCGGCAACCGCTTGCGACGCGGCGATCACCGGCTCCTCCACGACGAACCGATCCGCACCCCGCCGCGCGGACCGGTCCGCGCCCGAACGGATTCAGCTCGCGGCCGCCGCGACCACACCGGCGGTGATCCGGGCGATATCGTCCGGAGTGCTGATGAACGGGGGCATCGTGTAGACGAGGTTGCGGAACGGGCGCAGCCAGACCCCGGCGTCCACGGCGGCGTGCGTGGCCTTGCGCATATCGACCGGATGGTCGAGTTCGACGACGCCGATCGCACCCCGCACCCGCACCTCCACCACGCCCGGAACCTCTTGCGCCGCGGCCAGTCCGGCGGTGAGCCGGGCCTCGATCCCGGCGACCTCGCCGTACCAGTCGCGATCCAGCAGCAGTTCGATCGAGGCGACCGCGACCGCGCAGGCCAGCGGATTGCCCATGAAGGTCGGCCCGTGCATGAGCCCGCCGTGCCCGGCGCTGATCGTCTCGGCGATCCGCGACGTGCACAGGGTCGCGGCCAGGGTCAGGTATCCGCCCGTGAGGGCCTTGCCGAGGCACATCACGTCGGGCCGCACACCGACCCGGTCCGCGGCGAAAAACGTTCCGGTGCGGCCGAATCCGGTGGCGATCTCGTCGAATACCAGCAGGACGCCGTACTCGTCGCAGAGGCGGCGCAGGTCTTTCGGATAGTCCGGATGATGGAAGCGCATACCGCCCGCACCCTGCACGATCGGCTCGACGATCACCGCGGCGGTCTCCGCGGCGTGCTCGGCCAGCAGGCGCTCGAGTTCGCGGACGTACTCCGGCTCGTAGTCCTTCGGCGGCACGGGGGCGAAGATCTGCTCGGTGAGCACATCGGTCCACAGCGAATGCATGCCCCCCTCGGGGTCGCACACACTCATCGGCGTGAAGGTGTCGCCGTGATAACCGCCGCGCCAGGTGAGCAGCCGGCGCTTTTCCGGCTTGCCCAGCGCCCGCCAGTACTGCAGGCACATCTTGGCCGCCACCTCGACCGACACCGACCCCGAATCGCACAGGAACACCTTGTCCAGCCCGTCCGGGGTGTGTTCGACCAGCAACTGGCAAAGTCGCGCTGCGGGTTCGTGGGTCAAACCGCCGAACATGACGTGGCTCATCCGCTGCGCCTGCTCGGTCAGCGCGGCGTCCAGCACCGGATGCCGGTAACCGTGCACCGCGGCCCACCAGGAACTCATCCCGTCGACCAGTTCGCGACCGTCGGCCAGGGTGAGCCGGGTTCCGGCGGCGGAGGCCACGACCAGCGGTTCGGTCGGAGCCGGAAAACCGCCGTAGGGATGCCAGACGTGGGCGGCATCCAGCGCGGTGATCTCGTCGGGGGTCAGTACCACGGCAATCCTTCGCGAGGGCGTCCTTGAACGTCGTTCAAGTTACCATCGGCGCCCCGCCCCTCGGCATCCGCACGCGAAAACCGTCCACACCGGAAGGCCGTCGCGCTATCTTTTGACGGAGTCAAAGAATATTCTGACCGTGTCAAAGATAAGCGAACCGGAAGCGGAGCCCATGAACACCGCCCTCACGAGTACCGACGTCGCCATCGAGCACATCCACGCCGTCCGCGAATTCAATCGCCGGTACACCCGTTTGATCGGCGTCTTACACGAACACCTCGTCGACACCGACTATTCGTTGACCGAGGCGCGCATCCTGTTCGAACTGGCCCACTCCGACACCGCGGACGTGGTCGAACTGCGCCGGAGCCTGGACCTGGACCCCGGCTATCTCAGCCGCATCCTGGCCCGCTTCGAGCAGGACGGCCTGGTCGAGCGACGACGCAGCGAGCAGGACGCCCGTCGCCAGCAGGTGCGGCTGACCGGCCGGGGCCGCACCGTCTTCGCCGACCTGGACGAGCGCTCCAGCCGCGGCATCGCCGGCCTGCTCGGGGAACGGCCGGCCGCCGACCACACCCGCCTGGTCGAGGCCATGCACACCATCGAGACCATCCTCGACGGCCGCGACGCACCGGTGCGCATCCGCGACCCGCGCCCCGGGGACTACGGCTGGGTGATCGCGCGCAACGCCGTGCTGTACGCCGCCGAATACGGCTGGGACGGCAGTTACGAAACCCTCGTCGCGCGGATCGTGACCGGCTTCCTGGAATCGCACGATCCGCACACCGAACGCGCCTGGATCGCCGAGGCGGGCGGCGAGCGACTCGGGGCCGTGTTCTGCATGCGCGAGGACGACGACACCGCACGCCTGCGGTTGCTCCTGGTGGAACCGTCCGCCCGGGGCCGGGGCGTGGGCACCGCACTGGTCGGGCAGTGCCTGGAATTCGCCACCGCCGCCGGATACCGCGAGATGGTGTTGTGGACCAACGACGTGCTGACCTCGGCCCGGCACATCTACCAGCGGGCCGGATTCGAACTGGTCGAGTCCGAGCCGCACCACAGTTTCGGCAGGGATCTGCTCGGGCAGACCTGGCGTCGCGCGCTGCGCTGAGTCCGCGCCGGCGCGGTGCGAGAAATGCGCCGAACGCCACATCTCGACGCCCACCCGCGCCGGGTCCACAGGAACGCCCGTTACTGTCGGAGGCATGGTTCCACCCGACGCACTCGGTGAGGTCGCGCCGCTCGGCGTCTGGCCCGGCACCGCCTACCCGTTGGGCGCCACCTACGACGGAGCCGGAACCAACTTCTCCCTCTTCTCCGAGGTCGCCGAGCGGGTGGAGTTGTGCCTGATCGGACGGGACGGGACGGAGATCCGCATTCCGCTCGAGGAGGTCGACGGCTACGTGTGGCACGCGTACGTGCCCACGGTCGGCCCCGGACAACGCTACGGCTTCCGGGTACACGGCCCGTTCGAACCCGAACGCGGACTGCGCTGCGACTCGAGCAAGTTGTTGCTCGATCCGTACGGCAAGGCGTTCACCGGCGAGTTCGGCAACGATCCTTCGCTGTACACACCGGGCCGGGATTCGCTGGGGCACACCATGACCGGTGTCGTGATCAACCCGTACTTCGACTGGGCCGACGACCGCTCGCCGCGACGGCCCTATCACGAGACGGTCATCTACGAGGCGCACGTCAAGGGTATGACGATGACGCATCCGCAGGTGCCGCCCGAACTGCGCGGAACCTACGCCGGCATGGCGCATCCCGCGATCATCGAACACCTCATCGGACTGGGCGTGACCGCGGTCGAGCTGATGCCGGTGCACCAATTCCTGCACGACCGGCTGCTGTTGGACAAGGGGCTGCGAAACTACTGGGGTTACAACAGTTTCGGCTATCTGGCCCCGCATCACGAATACGCCGCCGATCCGCGCGCCGGCGCCGCGGTCACCGAATTCAAGGCCATGGTGCGCGCCCTGCACGCCGGGGGCATCGAGGTGATTCTCGATGTGGTCTACAACCACACCGGCGAGGGCAATCACCTGGGGCCGACCCTGTGCTTGCGCGGAATCGACAACGCGGCGTACTACCGTCTGGCACAGGAAGATCCGCAGCGCTACGTCGACTACACCGGCACCGGCAACAGCCTCAACGTCCGGCATCCGCACACCCTGCAGTTGATCATGGATTCGCTGCGCTACTGGGTACTGGAGATGCACGTCGACGGGTTCCGCTTCGATCTGGCGGCCACCCTGGCCCGCGAACTGCACGATGTCGACCGGCTGTCCACCTTCTTCGATCTGGTCCAGCAGGATCCGGTGGTCAGCCAGGTCAAACTCATCGCCGAACCCTGGGACGTCGGGGAGGGCGGCTATCAGGTCGGCAACTTCCCCAGCCTGTGGACCGAGTGGAACGGCAAATACCGGGACACGGTTCGCGATTACTGGCGCGGCGAACCGGCGACGCTGGGCGAGTTCGCCTCCCGGCTCACCGGCTCGTCGGATCTGTACGAGGCCACCGGCCGCCGCCCCGGGGCCAGTATCAACTTCGTCACCGCGCACGACGGGTTCACGCTGCGGGATCTGGTGTCGTACAACGACAAACACAACCAGGACAACGGCGAGGACAACCAGGACGGCGAGAACTACAACCGGTCCTGGAACTGCGGCGTCGAGGGCCCGACCGACGACCCGCGCGTTCTGGCCCTGCGAGATCGCCAGACGCGCAATATGATCGCCACCCTCGCTCTCTCCCAGGGCACCCCGATGCTGCTGCACGGTGACGAAATGGGCCGTACCCAGCACGGCAACAACAACGCCTACTGCCAGGACTCGTCCTTGTCCTGGGTGGATTGGACTCTGGCACAGAAGAACTCGGAGCTGCTCCAGTTCACCCGCGCCGCCTTGGCGCTGCGCGCGGCACATCCGGTGTTCCGACGCCGCCGCTTCTTCGACGGCCGCCCCAGCGCCGGAGACGACCGCGACGGTCGCCTCGACGCGCCCGACATCGCCTGGCTGACTCCGTCCGGCGCCGAGATGACCGCCGCGGACTGGGATTCCGGATTCGGCCGCTCCCTGGCGGTTTTCCTGAACGGCGCGCGGATCAACGAGCCGGGCCCGCGCGGTGAGCGCATCCGGGACGATTCGTTCCTGCTCTGCTTCAACGCTCACGACGCGCCCATCGAGTTCACCCTGCCGGGACCGGATTTCGGCACCCGGTGGTCCGTGGCCCTGGATTGTTCGACCCCCACCGGACACGCACCGGTCGACTACGACGCGCCGGCCGTGGTCGAGGTGCCGGACCGTTGCCTGCTGGTATTGCGCCGGACGGACCGGCCCGATACACCGGAACCGGTGTGGGCGAGGATGTAGGGCCGCACGAACGCCATGATGAGATCAAGACAGAGATGACAGAATTCGTTTCCCCCGAGTCACACACGACACCGGTGCTCCGGCAGACGAACGTCCGCAGCACCTATCGGCTGCAGCTGCGACCGGACGCGCTGACCTTCGCCGATGCCCGCGCGATCGCGGAATACCTGCAGCAACTGGGCATCTCGCATCTGTATCTGTCCCCGGTCATGAGCGCGATGCGCGGCTCCACGCACGGCTACGACGTCACCGATCCGACGACGGTGTCCGCGGCGCTCGGCGGTCCGGGCGGGCTCAAGGCGCTCTCGGACGAGTTACGCAGTCGCGGAATGGGTTTGATCATCGATCTGGTGCCGAACCACGTCGGGGTGAGCGATCCGCGACAGAACCCGTGGTGGTGGGACGTGTTGTGCCACGGCCGCAAATCCCAGTTCGCGCACTTCTTCGACATCGACTGGAGTTCGAACAACGGCGCGGGCGGGCGACTGGCGCTGCCGGTGCTGCAGAACGAGAACGATCCGGCCGCGCTGACCGTCGATCGCAGCGGCCCGGAACCGATGCTGGCACTGCACGATCTGCGCTTTCCCATCGCCGCCGGTACCGATGGGGAGAACGCGCTTCGGATCCACGACAAGCAGCATTATCGCCTGGTCAGCTGGAAGGCCGGGATCTGCACCTACCGCCGGTTCTTCTCGGTGTCGAGCCTGGCGGCGATCCGGCAGGAGGATCCCGCGGTCTTCGAGATCACCCACCGCGAACTGTCCGCCTGGTGTGAGCACGATCTGATCGACGGTGTGCGCGTGGATCATCCGGACGGGCTGGCCCATCCCGCCGCGTATCTGGCCCGTTTGCGCCGGCTGATCGGACCGCGCCGGTTGCTGGTGGTGGAGAAGGTACTGTCCAATCGCGAGCCGCTGGACGCGATGCTGCCCATCGACGGCACCACCGGCTACGACGCGCTGGCGGATCTGGGCGGGGTACTCATCGATCCGGACGGGGAGAAGGTCCTCACCGAACTGTCACGCAAGTACTGTGGGCACGGCAGCAACGGCGCGTGGATCGGCAACAACGAACATCGCATCAAGCGCGCTGTGGCCGAGACGATGCTCGTTCCCGAGATCCGCAGGCTCGTCGCCGCGATCAAGCGGGACGCGGGAGTCAGCGGCATCGACACCGTGCCGATCAGCGATATGGCGCTGACCAACGCCACGATCGAGGTGCTCTCGTTCATGCCCGTCTACCGCACCGACTACGCACCGCTGGCGGGCATGATCACCGCGGTGGTGCAGAAGGTGTGCAAGCGCAACAGCGAACTGACCGCGCCGCTATCGGTGCTGGTCACCGCGCTGGCCGCGAACGGAGAGGCAGCCGTGCGCCTGCATCAGGTGTGTGGGGCGGTGACCGCCAAGGCCGTCGAGGACACCATGTACTACCAGGGCGCGCGACTGGTCTCACTGCAGGAGGTGGGCGGCAATCCCGCCCGGTTCGGCCGGTCCGTGCTGGAGTTCCATCTGGCCAATTCCGAACGCGCGCAACGGTGGCCGGCGACGATGACGACGCTCACCACCCACGACACCAAACGCGGCGAGGACGTGCGCGCCCGGATCGGGGTGCTGTCCCAGGCCGCGGAGCTGTGGGCCGAGTCGGTGCCCCGCTGGTTCGAGAACACTCCGCCGCCGGACGAGGCGACGGCACTGTTCTTGTTGCAGAACATGTTCGGGATGTGGCCGAACGACGGGCGGCCCGCCGCGACGGTCGCGGGCCTGCGCGAGCGTCTCCATCTGTTCGCGGAGAAGGCCGCCCGCGAGGCGGGCACCAAAACCTCCTGGGAGGAACCGGATCTCGAGTTCGAGTCCGCACTGCACCAGTGGATCGACGCGGTGATCGACGGCCAGGTCGGCGGCGGGCTGTCCGAGACGGTGATCAAGCTCGCGCCGCACGCGTGGTCGGATGCGCTGTCGCAAAAGCTGCTTCAGCTCTGCGGTCCCGGCATCCCCGATATCTACCAGGGCTGTGAACTCTGGGAGGATTCGCTCGTCGATCCGGACAACCGCCGCCCGGTCGATTTCGGCCATCGCCTGACGATGCTGCAATCACTCACCGGCACACCGGAACTGGATTCCAGCGGTGCGGCCAAGATGTGGATCGTGGCCTATGCGCTGTGGCTGCGGCGCGAACGTCCCGAATGTTTCGTCGGCGGCGCGTACACGCCGCTGTTCGCCGCGGGCGACCGCGCCGGACACCTGATCGCCTATGCCCGCGGCCCGGTGGACGAGCCGCCGCAGGTCATCGTGGCCGCCACCCGCCACAGCCTCCGGCTGAGCGAAACCGGTTGGGGCGATGCGGCATTGGACCTGCCCCAGGGCACCTGGACCGACCGCCTCACCGGACACACCTTCACCACCCGCGTCCGCCTGGAGAAGCTGTTCACCCGGCTACCGGTCGCACTGCTGGTGCGCTAGTTGTACTTTCGGCGCTTCAAGGCTCGCCGGTCAGGCCAGGGCTTGTTCCGCTGCGGTGGGATTGGTTGGGGCGGCGGGGTTTGCGGTCTGTTCGACGGGGACGTTGTCGCTGCACTCCTGCGCCCAGCGGCGCAGGTTGGGCGGGTCGTAGTCGCCGTGCGGTTTCGCGCAGGAGGCCAGGTACACGCGCTTGTCATCGGGTGCGCACAGCCGCCGCCAGGCGTCCCGGTAGAACCTCGGGTTACCCGGGCGCAGCAGCGTCCCGATCAGATTCGTCACCCGGTAGGCCCAGGTCAGCGAATTGCTCGGATGTACCGGCCCGGTGGCGGATTCGCCGCGTTGGAAGATCTTGGCCAGCAGGTCGTCGTCGAATTCCAGGCCCTGTTCCCGCGCCTCGCGCACCATCCAGCGCAGCGTCCGATCCGAGAGCCGGCTGTCGGGCATGCCGCCGCCGATATCGGTGTGGCAGCCCTCGAACCACACCTGTTTGACGCGATCGGGCCGCTGCTGGGTGACGCCTTCCTCGTCGGTGACCTCCCACAGGCAGGGCTGGTAGATGCGCCGGCGCTCGTCGACGGCCAGCGCCTGACGCGCGGTGTGCACGCCCGGCGACAGCCGCAGATCGTGGAATCGGTAACGCCACGAGGTGATTCCGGGAACGCCCATCGCACCGACCGTGTCGAAGACACCCACGAATTTGATCGGCACCGGATACTGACAGTGCCGAGCGCGGAAATCGACCCACTCCTGCGGATCGGGATCGTCCGGATCATCCTTGCGCTGGCGGAAGATCCGCATCGCTTCGGGATACCGGCCCTCGATCATCGCTTCGGCGGACAGCAGACCGATCCGGGCGATCAGGCCGGTGAGACTGCGGGCCGTGTAGGCGCCGCGACTGAATCCGAAGACGAAGATCTCGTCGCCGGGCTCCCAGTTCAGCGCCAGCTGCCAGTACATGGTGGACAACCCGGCGTCCAGGCCGAGCCCGAACGCGCCGCCGAGGTATTTGTCCAGCAGGTAGCCGCGCGAGCCGGGCCCGTCGGTATAGAACACCCGCTGCCCGACCGACCCCCCGGCTGCCGCCGTGGTGTCCAGCCGCACCGATTCCGCGATCTTGACGACATTGGACACCGACGGATTGCTCGCCGTTCCCCACGTGCCGTCACAGCACACAACCAGACGTTTCATAACTGGATCCTCCCGCCCCACGCATGAGCCCCGCGCGCGTAGCCGACTACCCGAATCGTCCCGGGCGTCCCGCGCACAGCCTCATCATTCCCCGAAAACACCTCCCGCACACACTGGTTTCGCACACCGGGCACTCGGATCCGGACCCGGTCGACACGACCGAACGGCTACCACATGCACTTTCGCGCGGACCTCGGCCCACCTCCACGATTCCTGTCGTACCCGGGGCATAATCTCTAGCCGTGTCAGCCTCGGGATTCGTTCACCTCCACAACCACACCGAGTACTCGATGCTCGACGGCGCGGCGAAGATAACGCCGCTGTTCAAGGAGGCCGAGCGGCTCGGCATGACCGCCGTCGGCATGACCGACCACGGCAATATGTTCGGCGCCTCGGAGTTCTACAACTCGGCCAAGAAGCAGGGCATCAAGCCGATCATCGGCATCGAGGCGTACATCGCGCCCGAGTCGCGGTTCAACACCAAACGTGTCCAGTGGGGTGATCCGAGCCAGAAGGGCGACGACGTCTCCGGTTCCGGTGCGTACACCCATATGACGATGGTCGCGGAGAACGCGACCGGTCTGCGCAACCTGTTCAAGCTCTCCTCGCTGGCCTCGATCGAGGGTCAGCTCGGCAAGTGGTCCCGGATGGACGCCGAGATCATCGCCGAGTACGCCGAGGGCATCATCGCCACCACCGGCTGTCCCTCGGGCGAGGTGCAGACCCGGCTGCGCCTGGGGCACGAGCGCGAGGCGCTCGAGGCCGCGGCCAAGTGGCAGGAGATCTTCGGCAAGGACAATTTCTTCCTCGAGGTGATGGACCACGGCCTGTCCATCGAGACGCGGGTGCGCCAGGGTCTGCTCGAGGTCGGCAAGAAGCTCGGCATCCGCCCGCTGGCCACCAACGACTGCCACTACGTACACGAGTCCGACGCCACGAACCACGAAGCGCTGCTGTGCATTCAGACCGGCAAGACGCTCTCGGACCCGACCCGCTTCAAATTCGACGGCAGCGGCTACTACCTCAAATCCGCCGACGAGATGCGTGCCATCTGGGATGCCGAGGTGCCCGGGGCGTGTGACAACACGGTGCTGATCGGCGAGCGGGTGCAGTCCTACGAGGACGTGTGGACCCACCGGGACCGGATGCCGATCTTCCCCGTGCCCGAAGGGCACACCCAGGCCAGCTGGCTGCGTGAGGAGGTGCGCCGCGGCCTGGACCGCCGGTTCCCCGGCGGCCCGCCGCAGAAGTACATCGACCAGGTCGAGTACGAGATCGGCGTCATCCTGGAGATGGGCTTCCCGGCCTACTTCCTCGTCGTCGGCGACCTGATCAACCATGCCCGCGAGGTCGGCATCCGGGTCGGTCCGGGCCGTGGTTCGGCGGCCGGTTCGCTGGTCGCCTACGCGCTGGGCATCACCAATATCGACCCGCTGCCGCACGGTCTGCTGTTCGAGCGGTTCCTGAATCCCGAGCGCGTGTCGATGCCCGATATCGATATCGACTTCGACGATCGCCGTCGCGGTGAAATGGTGCGTTACGCCTCGGAGAAGTGGGGCAGCGACCGCGTCGCGCAGGTCATCACCTTCGGCACCATCAAAACCAAGGCCGCACTGAAGGATTCGGCCCGAGTTCTGCACGGGCAGCCCGGTTTCGCCATCGCCGACCAGATCACCAAGGCGCTGCCGCCGCCGATCATGGCCAAGGACATCTCGGTCTCGGGCATCACCGATCCCGAGCACGAGCGGTACAAGGAAGCCGCCGAGGTCCGCACGCTGATCGAGACCAATCCGGAGATCGCCAAGATCTACGAGACGGCCAAGGGTCTCGAGGGCCTGATCCGCAACGCCGGCGTGCACGCCTGCGCGGTCATCATGTCCAGTGAGCCGCTCACCGACGCGATCCCGGTGTGGAAGCGCGCGCAGGACGGCGCGATCATCACCGGCTGGGACTATCCGTCGTGCGAGGCCATCGGCCTGTTGAAGATGGACTTCCTGGGCCTGCGCAACCTGACGGTGATCGGTGACGCGCTGGACAACATCAAGGCCAACCGCGGCATCGACCTGGACATGGACACGCTGCCGCTGGACGACAAGGCCACCTTCGAATTGCTTTCGCGCGGTGACACTCTCGGCGTGTTCCAGCTCGATGGTGGTCCCATGCGAGATCTGCTGCGCCGCATGCAGCCCACCGCGTTCGAGGACATCGTCGCGGTCGGCGCGCTGTACCGCCCCGGCCCGATGGGCATGAACGCGCACAACGACTACGCCGACCGCAAGAACAACCGGCAAGAGGTCAAACCGATCCATCCCGAGCTCGAGGAGCCGCTGAAGGACATCCTGGGCGAGACCTTCGGCCTGATCGTCTACCAAGAGCAGATCATGCACGTCGCGCAGAAGGTGGCCGGGTACTCGCTCGGCCGAGCGGACATTCTGCGCCGCGCGATGGGTAAGAAGAAGGCCGAGGTCCTCGAGGCCGAATTCGAGGGCTTCGAGAAGGGCATGCTGGAGAACGGATTCTCCAAGGCCTCGATCAAAGCGCTGTGGGACACCATCCTTCCCTTCGCCGGATACGCGTTCAACAAATCGCACGCCGCCGCCTACGGCCTGGTGTCCTACTGGACCGCCTATCTGAAGGCGAACTATCCGGCCGAATACATGGCCGCGCTGCTCACCAGCGTCGGCGACGACAAGGACAAGGCCGCGGTCTACCTGTCCGACTGCCGCCGCCTGGGGATCACGGTGCTGCCGCCGGATGTGAACGAGTCCGAGCACAACTTCGCCTCGGTCGGCGCGGACATCCGGTTCGGGCTGGGTGCGGTGCGCAACGTCGGGGCGAACGTGGTGTCCTCGATCATCGCCGCCCGCAAGGAGAAGTCGAAGTTCACCGACTTCTCCGACTACCTGAACAAGATCGACACCGTCGCCTGCACCAAGAAGGTCACCGAATCCCTCATCAAGGCAGGCGCTTTCGACTCGCTCGGCCATCCCCGCAAGGGTCTGCTGCTGGTGCACTCCGATGCCATCGACGCGGTGATGTCCACCAAGAAAGCCGAGGCGATCGGCCAGTTCGACCTGTTCGGCGGGCTGGACGACGGCGATGAATCGATGGCCTCGGTCTTCGATGTGAAGGTTCCCGACGAGGAGTGGGAGTCCAAGCACAAGCTCGCGCTGGAGCGAGAGATGCTGGGGCTCTACGTGTCCGGGCATCCGCTCAACGGGGTCGAGCATGTGCTTGCGGCACAGGCGGATACGCCCATCCCATCGATTCTGCAGGGCGATGTGAAGGACGGCGCCCAGGTCACCATCGGCGGCATCCTGGCCTCGGTGAACCGGCGCGTCAACAAGAACGGACTCCCCTGGGCCTCGGCGCAATTGGAGGATCTCACCGGTGGGATCGAGGTGCTGTTCTTCCCGCAGTCCTATTCGGTGTACGGCATGGACGTCGTCGACGACGCGGTCGTGCTGGTCAAGGCCCGCGTCTCGATGCGCGACGATCGGATCTCGCTGATCGCCAACGATCTGGTGGTGCCGGACCTGTCCGCGATCGGCGTGGAGAAACCGCTCGCCGTGACCATCCCGACCCGGCTGTGCACCCCCGACAAGGTCAGCGCCCTCAAACGCGTCCTGTCCAGCCACCCGGGCACCGCGGACGTCCACATCCGCCACGTCGGCTCCCGAGAGAAGACCACCGTCCTCAAGGTCGCGGACAACCTCCGCGTCTCCCCCTCCTCGGCACTCATGGGCGACCTGAAGGCATTGCTCGGCCCGGGGTGCCTGGCCGGCTGAGGAGGCGGCGAGGTAACCCGGGCCGCACCGCCTCGGTCCGGCCCGGAGTTCCACGTCGACCGCTCCCTACCACTGATTGAGGTGCGGCCGCCGTGGATCCACTCCGGCTCGTTCCCAGGTTTGGCGACAGGATCGCTGAACCGGCCGGGATCGCCGCTGCTACCGCGCGGGCGGGGCGGTGCTTTCGCGGACGACGAGGGTGGGGACCACCGGGGGCGGTTCGGGGACGTCGGTGTCGGATTCCAGGAGTTGCAGCAGCAGTTGCATGCTGCGGCGGCCGACCTCGTCGAAGTCCTGTCGCATGGTGGTCAGGGGCGGGGTCAGGTACGCGGCCTCGGGGATGTCGTCGAAGCCGACCACCGAAACGTCTTCGGGGACACGGATTCCGCGTTCGGCGAAGGCACGCAGCAGGCCCAGCGCCATCTGATCGTTGGCGGCGAAGACCGCGGTGACCCCGGATTGGGCGGCCAGCACCAGACCGGCCTCGTAGCCCGAGCGGGCGCTCCAATCACCGCCGATCAGCGGCGGGATCTCCGCACCGGCCGCCTCCAGGGCGCGCCGCCAGCCCTCGGCGCGGTCGCGCGCCTCGAGCCAACCGGCCGGGCCGGAGACGTGCCATACGGTGCGATGTCCCAGGTCGAGCAGGTGTCGCACGGCCAGCCGGGTGCCTTCGAACTGGTCCACGGCGGCGGCGGGCAGTCCGGCGTCCTGGCCGGCCTCGACCGCGACCACGACCAGTTGGCGGGGCATCGAGTGCAATGCGGCGGCGGTGGTCTGCTGCGGCGCGATGACGATCACCCCATCGACGCCCTGATCGGCGAGGGTGTTCACCGCGGCCAGCACGCTGGGCCGGTCCACGGTCTCCAGGGTGGCGATACTGACGCCGTAACCGGCTGCGCGCGCGGCCCTTTCGATGCCCAGCATCATCGATGCCGGACCGAACAGCACGGTGTCGAAGGTGACCACGCCCAGGACCTTCGAACGCCGGCTGACCAGACCGCGGGCCATGGCATTGGGGCGATATCCCAGCGTTTCGACGGCGGCCAGAACGCGCTCGCGCGTTTCGGCGCGCACCTGCGGGCTGTCGTTCAGCACGCGCGAGACGGTCTGATGTGACACACCGGCCAGCTTGGCCACGTCCGTCATCACCGCCGGACGGCCCGGCTTTCCCGGGGAGCGCCCGTTCCGGTCCTTCACATCCCCACCTTCCGTGCCGGACTACCGGCGTCGATCCATGACTCAGGTTAGCGCCCGCATCCATCCGTGCCACTGCCCGCCCGGCTGGGGGTGAATCACCCTGCGCCTCAAGCGATGCCGGAGGCGGCAATTCTCGTTTCACCGCGCGGGAGAATTTCGGACGTATGGATGTTAGCGCTCACAGACGCACTGGTCGCGAACCTCGGCCGCGAAATCGGAGAAATTTCGAAAGATGCTGCGCACCAAACGATCCCATTCGGAACTATGAATGGCCGCCGCGTCCGGTCGGCACGATATGTCCACGAGGCGCCCACTCGACCATTCGGTCCCATCGAGCCGGCCCGAGCAGGGCCGGGAACCAGCGCCCATGTCCGGACCTGTTCACAGCTCGCCCCGAGGCCATAATCCGCGATCGCCACAGCCCGGAACATCATGCCGGTACTGTCGACCGGAGTGAGCCCGGCCGCCGAGCCGAGATCAGGAGACCGGGCGAACCAGCCGACCGGCAGCGGCGACCGTCCAGCGCAGCGCGGCCACCGCAGCGGCGACGAGCACGGCGACCTGCACGGATCCGGTGACCAGCCCCAGGACGAGACCGACCAGCAACCCCAGGGCCAGCGCCTCGAGCTTGTACAACGGCCACTGCGCACCGGCGATATCGACCGTCCGCGCGCCGCGGGCGACGGTTCGCTCAGGGTTCACCACTGCCATCTCGTCAGGGTACACGCATATCTAAGTTCGGTCCACCGAACTTCTCTTCCGCCCAACACTGCCCGACCGATGCGCCCCGATCCGGACGGTCCGGCCCGCGCAGCACTCGCAGTCCCGAAAATCACGAATATCCGCCCAGGTCACCGTCACTTCGGCGGACGGGCCCCGCCACCGGCACACAGCCGGCGGGTGCACGTCACACCGGTTCGGGTCCCGGATAGCATGTTCGGGTGTCCGAACCGCTTGATGTCGCAGAGAAGTTGTCCGGTCCGCTGCCCGAACTGAGCGCGGACGAGATCGATGCTGCCGCCAAGCGAATTTCCGACATCATCGAGCCCACGCCGCTACAACGGATCGATCGGCTCTCGACGCTGTGCGGCGCGGAGATCTACGTCAAGCGCGAGGACCTTACGGCCGTGCGCTCCTACAAACTGCGCGGCGCCTACAACCTGATCGTGCAACTCACCGACGCCGAGCGCGCGGCGGGCGTGGTGACCGCCAGCGCCGGAAATCATGCCCAAGGTGTCGCGTTCGCCTGCCGCGCGATGGGTATCACCGGCCGCATCTACGTCCCGACGACGACCCCGAAGCAGAAGCGCGATCGAATCCGCGCGCACGGCGGCGAGTTCGTGGAACTGCTCGCCATCGGCGACACCTTCGACGCGGCGGCCGCGGAGGCCGCCGCCGACGTCGCCCGCACCGGCGCGACGATGGTGCCGCCCTTCGACGACCCCCGCACCGCCGCCGGGCAGGGCACCATCGCCGCCGAGATCCTCGAACAGCTCGGCCGCACACCGGATCTGGTGATCGTTCCGGTCGGCGGCGGTGGCTGCCTGGCCGGAATCGGCACCTATCTGCGCGAACGTTCGCCCGCCACAGCGATTCTCGCGGTCGAACCGGCGGGAGCCGCCTCGATGACCGCGGCGCTGGTGGCCGGTGGCCCGGTCACGCTGCCCGAGGTGGACCCCTTCGTCGACGGCGCGGCCGTGCGGCGGATCGGCGATCTGCCCTACGCCGCGGTCACCAGTTTCGGCGGCCGGGTCGTCTCGCACGCTTCCCTCCCGCTGCTCACCGCGACCGAATCCCCCAGGGGCGCAGGCTCTTTCCGGATGATGCTGGTCGACGAGGGTGCGATCTGCACGGCCATGCTGGAGCTGTACCAGAACGAGGGCATCATCGCCGAACCGGCGGGCGCGCTGTCGGTGGCCGGGCTCGCCGAGATCGACATCACCCCCGGCTCCACCGTGGTCTGCCTGATCTCCGGCGGCAACAACGACGTCTCGCGCTACGGCGAGGTCATCGAACGTTCCCTCGTCCACCAGGGCCTGAAACACTATTTCCTGGTGGATTTCCCCCAGGAGCCCGGCGCCCTGCGCCGCTTCCTGGACCAGGTCCTGGGCCCCGAGGACGACATCACCCTGTTCGAATACGTCAAACGCAACAACCGCGAAACCGGCGCGGCCCTGGTCGGCGTCCAGCTCGGCTCCCCGGACGGCCTGCAACCCCTCCTGGTCCGCATGCACGCCTCTCCCCTCCAATGCGAACGCCTGGACCCCAACTCCCCCGCCTACCGCTACCTCACCTGACACAGGCGCTGCGCGACAACACGTTCCGCACGAACAACGACCGATCCCCGCGGAGCCTATGCGGCTCCGCGGGATTCGCGGACCTCACGTACTCGCGGGACGGCGTGCGCACCGCGGACGACCAGGGGAAGGATCCAGGTGGAGGCGATCTGGTCCCAGGCGAAGCGGCTCATGTCCAGCCGGTTGTGCGCGAAACCGACAGACAGGCCCTGTTGCGGGTCGGTCCAGCCGAACGAACCGCCGAGGCCGATGTGGCCGAAGCCGGTGCGCGAGCCGGTGGTCGGCATGGAGTGGTAGCCCAGATGCCACATCATCGGCAGGTAGAACAGCGTGCGGTCCAGGCGGTAGGTCTGCACCTGGCGCAGCGCACGAACCGTGCGCGCGGACAGATACCTGCGGCCGTCGATCATGCCGTCGCCGAGCGCGCCGTACAGCGTGGCCAGCCCGGACGCCGTGCATATTCCGTTGCCCGCACCCATTTCCGTGCCGAGGATCAGCGGATCCTCGCCTTCGAGAATGGTTTCCACACCCGGCAGGAACAGCGATCGCGTTACCGCGCCGAGGGTGCCCGGGATCCCGTGGGCATGGCCGAAGAACAGCGCGCCGAGCGGTGCCCGAACTCCCGACAGCAGCGAACCACGCAGTGCCGCGACGGTCGTCGTCGAACCTTGCGGAGGGCGGCCCAGATGGATGCCGTCGACGCCGAGTGGTTCGGCGACCTCGGTGCGGAACAGTTCGGACATGCGGCGGCCGGTGACCGCGCGGGCCAGCCCGGCCACCAGCCAGCCGAAGGTGAGCGCGTGGTACGCCGGGACGCCCAGCAGCCGGTCGGGCGAGGCCGCCGCCAGCCGCTGTTCCATCAGCTCGTGGTCGAGCACATCGTCGATCCCGACCGCTATCGGCGGCAGCGAGGAAAGCCCGGCACGGTGGGACAGCAAGTGCCGCACCGTAATTCGTTCCTTACCGGCGACGCCGAAGTCGGGCCAGTATTCCGCGACGGGCGCGTCGTAATCCAACAGGCCGCGGTCCGCGAGCCGGTGCACAACCGTTGCGGCGACGCCTTTGGTCGCCGAGAAGACCAGGGCGCCGGTATCGCGTGACCAATCGGTGCCGGGCGATGCCTCCCCGGTCCAGATTTCCACGAGAGGTTCGCCGTGCCGCATGACCGTCAGACCGCCTCCCGCACCGGGGCGGCCGCCTACGAAGGTCGCGAAGGCGCGCACCAGCGGTGCGAATCCGGCGGCGGCGGATCCGTGCACCCCCTCGGGCAGCGCCGCGAGGCCGGACGAGAAAGCGTCATTGCTCACATATCCACCATATCGACGGTGGGTGTCCTCCGTACGGGCGGCTACGCTGAGTTATGCGATCGTTGCGGGTCATGGCGCTGATTCTGCTGATCATCGCGGCGGCGTGCGCACCTCCGCCGCGCCGGCCAGGAACAGCGGAGACCCGGGATACGCTCGCGGGTGACTGGACCGGCACGCTGGAGATTCCCGGACAGCCGCTGCCACTGGGCATCACTCTCGACGGCGACAGCGCCAGTCTCTCGATTCCGGTTCAGGGCTTGTTCGCGCACCCGCTCGCACAGGTGCACGCCGCGTCCGACAAGGTCGCCTTCATCGTCCCCGGGCTACCCGGTGCACCCGCCTTCGACGGCCGCTACGACCCCGTGCGTGCGGTTATCACCGGGACGTTCACCCAGTCAGGGCACGACCTGCCGTTGACGCTGCATCGCGGAGCCGTCCCGGTGCCGCCGCGCCCGCAGGAGCCGGTTCCTCCGCTGCCGTACCGGTCCGAGGACGTGACGTACCGCAGCGGGGATATCACCATCGCCGGGACGCTCACCCGGCCCTCGACCCCGGGCCCGTACCCAGCGGTAATCCTGCTCAACGGCAGCGGAAAGAGCGACCGGAACGAGGAGATCTTCGGACACAAGCCGTTTCTGGTACTCGCCGACGCGCTCACCCGAGCCGGATATGCCGTGCTGCGCACCGATAAACGCGGTGTCGGCGGCACCGGCGGCATCCTGGCCGACGCCGACTACGAGGATCTGGCCGGCGACGTCGTCGCGGGAGTGGATTTTCTGCGTTCGGACCGGAACATCGACCCCGAGCGCATCGGTTTGCTCGGCCACAGCGAGGGCGGCTACATCGCACCGCTGGTCGCGTCCCGGCCGGAGAACCGGATCGCATTCGTGATCACGATGGCCGGTCCCGCGGCGTCCGGTAAGGAGGTTCTGCTGGCACAGAACCAGGCGCTGCTGGCCGCGCGCAACGCATCCGCCGACGAGGTCGCCGCGCAGATCGGCTTCGTCGACACCCTCGCCACGCTGCTGCTCAACGGCGATCCGGATCGGGCCCGGCGGTACGCGATCGAGCACAACGCCACCCTCCCAGCCGAGCAACGGCAACCCGAGTCCGTACTGGACCGGTTCCTCACCACGAACTTCACCTCGTTCCTCGGCTACGATCCGGCCGCGGCGCTGGAATCGCTGCGCATACCCGTCGCGGCGATCTTCGGCTCGAAGGATCTGCAGGTACCGGTCGACCAGAACGCCCCGCTCGCTCGCACGCTACTGGCCTCGGACCCCGATGCGGATGTCCGCGTCTTCGACGGCCTCAACCACCTCATGCAACCCGCCACAACGGGCAGCCCGGCCGAGTACGGGCAGATCCGGACCACCATCGCGCCGGAGGTGCTCGACTACCTGACCGGCTGGCTGCACCAACAGGTACCGCCGGGAACAGCACAGCGATAACGGCCAACCCGCCCGCGCGTCATCGGGCTCGCGGCCGCGGGAACTCACCCGACAGCCGCGCAATTCCCTTGCGTCCCTTACCTTCCCGGAAGGCGCTCAGTTCCGGGTATCGCCTGACTGTGAGCGGATGCCGCATCACTCCCAGCCGGACGCCCACTTCCGGTATCGGTCAGAAGAGCGAACGAGTGCCCGGGAAGTGTTGTGTGTGAGCCGGTTCGGTGGATGGGATCCCAGACCAGCAGCGGGTCACCCGTGATCGGCAGCCGAACCGGATTCGCGGACAGGTTGCAGGCGAGCTGGATGCCGTTGCGGTGCACGATTATCCATCGTTCGGCTTCGTCGTGTTCGATGGTGAGGCGATCGAGGCGGGGATCCGCCAGCTCGGGATGGGTGCGTCGCAGCGCCAGCAGTGTGCGGTAGCAGTTCAACAGGCGAGCGTTCGCGAGGCTCCCCGGCTCGGACCAGTCGAGTTTCGAGCGGTAGAAGGTGGCCGGGTCCTGCGGATCGGGAATATCGGTGGCGGGCCAGCCGTGGTCGGCGAATTCGGCGCTGCGACCTTCCGCGACCGCCGCCGCCAGCTCCGGTTCGGGGTGAGAGGTGAAGAACTGGAACGGAGTTCGAGCACCCCACTCCTCGCCCATGAACAGCATCGGGGTGTACGGCGAGGTGAGGATCAGCGCCGCTTTCACCGCGAGCTGACCGTCGGTGAGATAGGCCGACGGACGGTCACCGCGAGCCCGATTTCCGATCTGGTCGTGGGTGCAGGTGTAGCCCAGCAGGGCACTGCCGGGTACGGTGCGTGTGTCCAGGGGGCGTCCATGGGTTCTGCCGCGGAAGCTGGAATACGTTGCGGCGTGGAAGAATCCGTTACGCAGAGTGTCTGACAAACAACGCATCGAGCCGAAATCGGTGTAGTAGCCGTGCCGTTCGCCCGATACCGCGGCGTGCACGGCGTGGTGCAGATCGTCGTTCCACTGCCCGTGCAGTCCGAAACCGCCTGCCGCACAGGGAGTTATCAGGCGCGGGTCGTTCAGATCGCTCTCCGCGATCAGGGTCAGCGGGCGACCCAGCCGCGCGGACAACGCGGCGGTCTCGGTGGCCAGCTCCTCGAGCAGTCCGATGGCCCGGTGGTCCACGAGGGCGTGCACGGCGTCCAAACGCAGTGCGTCGATGTGGAATTCGGCGAACCAGCGCAGCGCGTTCTCGATGATGTAGCGGCGCACCTCGTCCGAATCGGGGCCGTCCAGATTCAGGCGCTGCCCCCAGGTGTTCGACTCCCGGCCGAGGTAGGCCCCGAACCTGGGCAGGTAGTTGCCCGACGGACCGAGATGGTTGTAGACGACGTCCAGCGCGACCGCCAGACCCGCGCTGTGGCAGGCGTTCACGAAACGTTGCAGCCCGTCCGGACCGCCGTACGGTTCGTGCACCGCATACCAGAGCACACCGTCGTACCCCCAGTTCCACACCCCGTTGAAGGCGTTGACCGGCATCAGCTCGACCGTTGTCACCCCGAGGCCGACCAGGTGATCCAAGCGCTCGATCGCCGCGTCGAACGTACCCTGCGGGGTGAACGTCCCGATGTGCAGTTCGTAGAACACCGATCCGGCCAATTGCCTTCCCGGCCAGCCGGAGTCGGTCCAGCCCGCCGGGTCGAGGGCGTGCCGGGCCGAGCGGCCGTGCACGCCGTCGGGCTGCCGCGGCGATCGCGGATCCGGCAACACCGTCGGATCATGGTCCAGCAGGAAGCCGTACCGCGCCTCAGGGCCGGCATCCACCTCGGCCGACCACCATCCCCCGGCATCGGCGCGCATCGGATGGACCACCCCGTCCACCTCGGCCCGCACCCGCTCCGCCGCCGGCGCCCACACCTCGAACCGGCTCACGCCCGCACCTCCCCGACAGATCCGCCGACCGCGACGTACTCCTGTTCCGGGCGGCCGGTACTGCCGTATCGCAACTGCATGCGCAGTGCGCCGGCGCCCACGAGTGTGGCCAGATAGCGCTGGGCGGTGGCCCGGGAGACGCCGGTCGCGGCCGAGACCTCCGCCGCGGACAGGGGTTCCGGTGCGTCCCGCACTGCTCGCAGCACCAGATCCTTTGTCGGAGAAGGGGAAACGGCCGATACTCCGGAAGAGGACGGACCCGGCGGGCCGGTGGGACGTAACGCCTCCAGGGCCGCCTCGATGTCCCGGGGCGTGACAACGGGTACGGACAGCAGCTTGCGGTATCGCGCGTATCCGGCCAATCTCGCGGCCAAGGCCGCATGGTCGAACGGTTTCACCAGATAGGCCAGCACTCCCGCGGACAGCGCCGCGCGGACGGTGTCGGATTCGGTAGCCGCGGTGAGCATCATTGCGTCACAGGAGATCTCACGCACCAGATCGACACCGGAACCATCGGGCAGATACACGTCGACCAGCGTCAGGTCGTACTGCGAAGCCGCGAGCGCCGACCGGGCCGCCGCCAGAGTGTGCACCGTATCGCCGACCGTGAAACCCGGTAGCGCCGAGACGATTCCGGCATGCAGATTGGCGACCCGGAAATCGTCGTCGACGACCAGGACCCGAAATTCCGTACTCATACCCCTCCTGCCTCCTCCAGCACCCCGGGCAACCGGGCGATGAATTCCGCACCGGGCAGGGCGCCCTCGCCGCCGCCCGGGCTCGCCAGCACCACGTCCCCGCCGAGCGCCCGCGCCACCTGCCGCGACAACGCCAACCCCACGCCGCGCCCGCCGGGCGCACCGTTGTCCGGCCGAGTCGAAACGCCTTCGGTGAAAATCGAATCCACCATGTCCAGTGGCACCCCCGCACCACTGTCGGCGACGGTGATGTGCAACGTCGAGCCCTCCTGCACGAGTTCGACCTCGACCTGACTCGGCGCGGGCGGTGCATCCGCATCGAAATCCGTCACGGCGCTGTCCGGCATCGGACGATCCACGACCGCTGGGCCGGAGGCGCCCTGCGGGACCGGCCGCGCCTGCCCCGCCCCGGACGCCTCGAAGAGGTGAAGTCCCGCCGTGCGCCGCGTCGCGGTGCGGTCCCCCGTGGCGGCGATGCCCGCCCGCGCCGCCTCGATGGCGTTGTCGAGCAGATTGCCCAGAATCGTCGTGACATCCACGGGCACAGCGAGATTCGCATCGACCCAGGTATTGGGTCCCAGCCGCAGACCGACCCCGCTCTCGCGAGCGTGGGCCGCCTTCGCGGCCAGGAATGCCTGCAGATAGGGGTCGCGCAGGGCGTCCATCCCCGGGAGCGCCGCGCCGAGCGGTCCCGAGCCGAGCAACTCCTCGAGGTACTGGGTCGCCTCCTCCGGGCGACCGCCGTGCAGCAGACCGCTGAGCAGATGCAGGCGATTGGCGAATTCGTGACGCTGGGCCCGCAGCACCGTACTCATCGACCGCACCGCGTCGAGTTGCCTGGTCAGCGATTCGACATCGGTGCGGTCGCGTACGCTCAGTACCGCGCCCAGTTCCCGTCCCTCACGGCTCACGGTGCGAGCGGTGACGACGAGTAGCCGGTCCCCGACCGCCGCGGGCACCGGACGGGCCTGAGCCGCCCGGAACACCTCGACGATGCGCGGTGTCAACCCGATCTGGTCCACACTCACCCCGGGGGCGCCGTCGATACCGAGCAGCCGCCGCGCCTCGTCGTTGACAACCGTTGTGCGCCAACCGGAATCGACCGCGACCACGCCCTCACCGATACCGTGCAGCACCGCCGTCTGCTCGCGCACAAGCTCCGCGAGTTCGGCCGGTTGCAGCCCCAAGGTCAGCTCGTGCCACCGCCGGGCCAGCAGCACCGACCCGATGACGCCCGCGAACAGCGCCACCCCCGCGAGCAGACCCGCGCGCCGCAGATCCCACAGCAACTGATCGTGCACGGCGGCGGTGGAGATGCCGACGCTCACCTCCCCGACGACCTTGTTCGCCGCGGGTTGCAGCACAGGCACTTTCGCCCGCACCGACTCGCCGAGCGTGCCGCGTTCCCGGATCACCACCTCGACGCCGCCCAGTGCCGCCGAGGGATCGGTGCTCACCATCTCCCCCAGCCGGTCTCGGGTCGGATGCGCCAACCGGATCCCCTTGTCGTCGGTGACCACCACGTACAACGCACCGGTTCGAGTCCGGGTCTCCTCCGCGATCCGCTCGAGCCGGCCTGCGGCCAGTTCGCCATCGGTTTCCGGGCCGTGCGGCACGGTAGCCGTCGAATAACTGCTCACCTCGTCCCGGACCGCGGGGTCCGCCGCCACGGTACGCGCGATCGCCAGCGCCCGCTGTCCGTACTCACCGGACAGCCGCTGATCACTCACATACGCGAATACGCCGAACGCGATACCGAGCGTCAGCGCGACGAGCACCACTTGCAGTAACACGATCTGCGTCCGCAACCGCACACCGCGGCCGAACACGAACATCGCCCATGTCATACCACTCTGAGCAAAACGAGCACAAGATCCGCGGTCACCCGATCCGCGGTTCGCCCACGGATAACGCCCGGCTCCGACCGGCCAACTCACGATCAGCACAGCGAGTCGGCTCACCCGCAGCTCGACCGAACGGGATGCGCGGCGTCGACCGGCCATACCGCTGAGCACAATGAGCAGAATGCGGAGATTGCCGGTTAGGCGGATTGTGCGCACAACGGGGTGGATGTGACCCGGAGCACTTTATGGTCAGGCAGCGGTCGCACGTGAGGTGCGGCGAGAGTGTTCAGGAGTACGGCCATGACCAACCCTGTCATCGAGTTCCGGGGCGCGACCAAGCGCTTTCCCGGAACCGGCGGTGGTATCCACACGGCGGTGCGCAATCTGCGCTTCACCGTGGACCCGGGCGAATTCGTCGCCGTGGTCGGACCGACCGGCTGCGGCAAGTCGACCACGTTGTCGCTGGTGTCCGGGCTCGAGCGCACCTCGGCGGGACGAACGCTGGTGCGCGGCAAGGACGTCGACGGAATTCCCGAGGGCATCGGGTACATGTTCCAGCAGGACGCGGTACTGCCGTGGCGCACGGTCCTGGACAACGTCGCGTTCGGGCCGCGACTGCGCGGCGCGCCGAAAGCTCGGGCGCGCGAACAAGCTTCGCAGTGGGTCCGCACGGTCGGGCTGGCCGGATTCGAGAAGTACTACCCACACCAGCTTTCCGGCGGAATGCGCAAGCGCGTCGCACTGGCCCAGACCCTGGTGAACGATCCCGAGATCATCCTCATGGACGAGCCGTTCAGCGCCCTGGACGTGCAGACCCGCCAACTCATGCAGGACGAACTGCTGCGGGTATGGTCCGGCACCGGTGCGGCCGTCATATTCGTGACTCACGATCTGGAGGAGGCCATCGCACTGGCCGACCGGGTGGTGGTGATGACGGCGAGCCCCGCGACGGTCTGCGGCGACTTCCGGGTCGATCTCGAGCGCCCGCGCAATGTCGAGGAGGTGCGCCTGACCGACGCCTTCCGCACGCTGTACACCGAAATCTGGGGCACGTTGCGCGATCAGGTCGAGGCCGCCCGCGCGAAGGGAGCCGGTCGTGTCGCTTGATATCACCGAAACCGGCTCGGCGGCAGAGGAATTCGAGGCCGAGTCCGAGGAACAGATCCTCGCCGCCGCCCGCCGCCGCGCGCTGGCGTCCCGGGCGCGCACGTGGGGCCTGCGGGTCGCGATCATCGTGCTGTGGCTGGGGGCCTGGCAGTTGACCGCCACGCTGTGGATCGACCCGTTCTTCTACTCCAAACCGTCGCTGATCTGGGATCGGCTGGTCGAATGGTTCGGCAGCGGAACGCAGTTCGGATCGATCTGGATACAGATCCTGACCACCGTCCAGGAGGCCGTGGTCGGCTTCGTGATCGGCGCGGTCGCCGGTGTGGTGCTGGGCGTGCTGCTCGGCCGCAGCCGGTACTGGGCCGAGGTCGCCGCGCCGTTCATCAAGGCGCTCAACGCCGTTCCGCGCATCGTGCTGGCTTCGCTGTTCATCATCTGGTTCGGGCTGGGGCTGGAGTCGAAGGTGGCCACGGTCGTCGTGCTGACCTTCTTCGCGGTGTTCTTCAACGCCTTCACCGGTGCGCGCGAGGTGGACGGCAACGTCATCGACAACGCCCGCATCCTCGGCGCGAGCCGCCGGCAGGTGCTGTCGCAGATCGTGCTGCCCAGCGCGACCACCTGGATTCTGTCCAGTCTGCACACCGCCTTCGGCTTCGCGCTGATCGGTGCGGTGGTCGGCGAATACGCGGGCGCGAGCAAGGGTCTCGGGCTGCTGATCTCCAACGCGCAGAACACCTTCGACGCCGCGGGCATCTACGCGGGCATGATCATCATCACCGTGGTGGCGCTGGTGGCCGAGTGGGCGATCGGATTCGCCGAGAGCAGATTGCTCAAATGGCGCCCGTCGCAGGCTCAGTCGGCGCGCGAGGTGTGAGAGATGAGATATCGCAAGCACATCGCGGTGGCGATGCTCGCCGTATGCTCACTGCTGCTGGTGACCGGATGCCGTGATTCCCGGGTCATCCCCACCAAGAACGGGCGGCCGCAGATCACCATCATGATCGGCGGCATCGACAAGGTGATCTACCTGCCCGCGATGCTGGCCCAGCGGCTGAACTACTTCGCGGACAACGACATCGACGTGCGGCTGCTGGACCAGCAGTCCGGCGCCACCGCGGAGACGACCCTGCTGACCGGGGACGTGCAGGCTGTGGTCGGCTTCTACGACCACACCATCGACCTGCAGTCCAAGGATCAGTGCCTGCGCACGGTGGCGCAGCTCTCCGACGTCCCGGGCGAGGTCGAACTCGTCTCGAAGGCGCAGAGCGAGAAGATCAACTCGCCCGCGGATTTCGCGGGCAAGAAGCTGGGCATCACCTCGCTGGGCTCGTCCACCGACTTCATCACCCAGGCCCTGGCCGGACAGGCCGGGCTCGGGACCTCACAGTACGACCGCGTGAAAGTCGGTGCGGGACAGACGTTCATCGCCGGCATGAACCACGGCGGCATCGACGCGGGCATGACCACCGATCCGACGGTCGCGCAGATGGTGCAGGCCGGGACCGCCCGGGTCATGCTCGACATGCGCACCGAGGCCGGGACCCGGGCGGCGCTGGGCGGGTTGTACCCGGCCTCGTCGCTGTATATGCGCTGCGACACCGTGCAGTCACATCCGGAGATCGTGCAGAAGCTGGTCAACGCCTTCGTCCAGGCCCTGCGCTGGATCAAGACGCATACCCCGGAGCAGATCGCGGCCCGGATGCCACCGCAGTACGCCGCGGGCGGCAGGGATCTGTACGTCCGGTCCATCCGCGATTCGATCGGCATGTTCAACGGCGACGGTCTGATGAAATCCGAAGGCGCGCAGAACGTCCTGAAGATTCTCGGCAGGTACTCGGCCAATGTGCGGCCGGTGCACGACCGCATCGATCCGGCGAAGACCTACACCAACGACTTCGCCCGACGGGTGCCTCCGGGCACGCCGTGACCGGTACGGGCCGCACCACGGATGAGGGGTGGCGCGGCCCGTACCGCATTCGAATCACGGTGTGCCGCGGTGAATCTCGGCTACGATTCGGGCCAACCGCCGTACGGGACGGTCAGCAGTTCGAGGGCGTGGCCGCTGGGGTCGAAGAAGTACACGCCCCGGCCGCCGTCGTTGTGGTTGATCTCACCCTCGTGCTGCCCGTGCGGATCGGCCCAATACCGCAGCCCTCGCTCCTGGATTCGCGCGAACCCCGCGTCGAAGTCCTGCTCGGAGACCAGGAACGCGTAGTGCGCCACCGGGATATCGGTCACCGTGGACGGAACCTGGGCGAAGTCGAAGGTGACCCCGTTGTCGACCGTGACCGGTATGAACGGGCCGTATTGCGCACCGACCTCGAGCCCCAGCATGTCCGCCCAGAACCGGGCGCTCGCGGCGGGGTCGTGACTGGCGACGATGGTGTGGTTGAAGTGAATGGACAAGATCGCTCCCCTGGAAAGTGACGACGCCGGCCCCGGACCGGTACGAGTCGGCCTACGGGAGCATCGTCGACTTCGAACCTAGCCTCGATCACCGGCCCCCCGCAACGAGGCGGCATCCGGGGCCGCCACCGGCGCGTCGCCCTTCCCGCGACGTCTGCGCAGGGCGTCGCCGGTGAAGACCACCAGCGCCAGCCAGATCAGTCCGAATCCGGCCCACCGCGAGGCGGGCATCGGCTCGTGGCCGACCAGGACGCCCCAGGCCATTTGCAGTGCGGGAGTGAGGTATTGCAGGATTCCCATCGTCGACAGCGGCGTCCGGGAGGCGGCGAGCGCGAACAGCAGCAGCGGGATCAAGGTGACCGGACCCGCCGCGACGAGCAGCGCCGAATGCCCCACGCCGTGACCGAAGGCCGCATGACCGGTGACGCCGAGCACGACCACGGCCGCCACCGCGAACGGCGCGGACACCAGCCCCTCGGCGGCGACACTGCGCAGCGGGTCCAGCCGGATCACCTTTTTGACCAGGCCGTAGGTGGCGAACGAGCAGGCCAGGACGAGCGCGATCACCGGCGGGCGACCGTAGTCGACGGTCAGCACCAGCACCGCCAGCACGCCCAGCGCGAGGGCGATCCACTGCGGCCAGACCAGCCGCTCACGAAAGAGCACCACTCCGAACAACACGGTCACCAGCGGGTTGATGAAGTAGCCGAGTGCGCACTCGACGACGTGCCCGGAAGTGACGCCGTACACGTACACACCCCAGTTGAGCGCGATCGCCACCGCCGCCACGGCAGCGAGCTGCCAGGTCCGCCGATCGATCGCGAGCAGTTCGCGGATCCGTCCCGCCACCGTCAGGACGATCAACACCACCACCAGCGTCCACAGGATCCGTTCGACCAGGATCTCGACCGGGTTGGTGAACTCCAGCAGTCCGAAGAACGCCGGGAACGATCCCCACAGGATGTAGGCGGCGGCCCCGAACACGGCGCCACCGCTCCCCCACCGTGCTCGCCGACCACCGGAACCTTCGGATTCGAACTCCACCGCCGTCTCGGACCGTCGCACACGCACGCCAGAACGGTACTTCCGTACGGTAATAGTGTCGAGCGCATTTCCGCCGTCGCGCCCGGGCCTCACAATCCGGGGCCGGCACCGGTGAGACCGCGGCAATTCGCCTGCCATGCACGGTAATCGGCCCGCGACAGCGGACTAACCGAGTGGCAACAGCTCGCTGATGTGCTTGGAACATGCGAATTCCCTCACTCTTCAAATCCAAGACCACCACACCGGAACCGGCCATCTACGACAAGATCGGCGGGCACGAGGCGCTCGAGACTGTTGTCGAGGACTTCTACGTCCGAGTGCTCGCCGACGACGAGCTGAAGGGTTTCTTCACCGGCACGAACATGTCCAGGCTCAAGGGCCGTCAGGTCGAATTCTTCGCCGCCGCCCTGGGCGGCCCCGAACCCTACACCGGCGCGCCGATGAAGCAGGTACACCAGGGCCGCGGCATCATGATGAAGCATTTCAACCTGGTTGCCGGCCATCTGACCGATTCCCTGAAGGCCGCGGGCGTACCGGACGACATCGTCGCCCAGATCATCGGCGCCGTCGCTCCCCTGGCGGACGACATCGCCTCCGACGCGGCTACCGCCTGATCCTCCGGGCAACCCGATCGGCACAGCCCCCGACCATTCACGAAGCGGAGCGAAGCGGAGGCCGCAGGCACGACACGAGTGCCCGAGCAGGGAAATACATCCCAGGGCCGCGAATCAGGGACGAAAGCCCCGACCCGCGGCCCTTCTCGCTGTCCGCCCCGCCACCGACCGCGGCCGAAACACGGCAATCAGCTCAAATGGTGCCGGAGCAGGATGGACAGCTGGGTGCGGACCTCGTCGAAGGGGTGGCTGGACTTGAGGGCGCGGCTCTGCACGATGGCGCCCTCGATCGTGGACAGGACCATGCCCGCGACCGAGCAGGCGGTGGCCTGCTCCATTCCCGCGGCCACCATTCCGTCCGCGAGCCGGGCGGTCCACTCGGCGAAGGCCTGCCCGGCGGTGGACTGCACGGCGGGATTCATCTCGTCGAGCGCGGCGGCCATCATGAACGATCCGGCGCGGTAGTCGCTGGCTTCGAGCGGAGCCCGCCAGAACGCGACCAGGTCGTCGAGCCAGCGTTCGGCCGAGGGGGCGGACGCCAATGCGTCGGCCATCTTCGCCACGTGCGAATAGACCACGCGCGCAACGATTCTCGCCGCGGCCTCGACCAGTTCCCCCTTGCCCTCCGGAAAATGCTGGTAGAGGGAGTTGCGCGAGGCGTTGCTGCGTTTGAGTAGCTCGCTCAGGCCCGCGGCGTGCACGCCGTGCTCCTGCACCGTCGAGATGGTGCTGGCGATCAACCGAGCGCGCGGTCCCGCTGCCATAAGGATCTCCCTCCTACCCTTGCCTGAACCGATCGGTTCATGTTAGACCTTTTCTGCATGGACCGTTTGGTTCACCGAGAGTAAGGATCCGCATGCCCGCGCTCATCGCCACCGCCGCACCGAACGCCCATGCCGCACCCCTGGGCATCGGCGTCTACCGGCCGCGCCGGATCGTCCCCAATGCCGAGATCGTCGACCGCATCGACTCGTCCGACGAATGGATCCGATCCCGATCCGGTATCGCCGCCCGGCACTGGGCCGAACCCGACGAGACCATCGTGTCCATGAGCACCATCGCGGCACGGCGGGCGCTGGAGGCCGCGGATCTGTCCGCCGACCAGGTGGACGCGGTCGTCCTCGCGACGTCCTCCCAGATGGTGCTGGGCCCGTCGGCGGGCGCGGTGGTCGCCACCGAACTGGGTATGCACAACGCCGCCGCATTCGACGTCTCCGCCGGGTGTGCCGGATTCTGCTACGCCCTGGCCAACGCGGCGAATCTGGTGCGCGCGGGCCAGGCCCGCAACGTGCTGGTGATCGGCGTCGAACGCCTGTCGGACCTGCTCGATCCCACCGACCGCACCTGCGCGTTCATCTTCGCCGACGGTGCCGGCGCGGTCGTGGTCGGTCCCGCCGAGACCGAGGGCATCGGTCCGGTGGCCTGGGGCTCGGACGGCAGCCAGACCGCGGCGATCAAGCAGGACAAGGACTTTCAGGAGTACTTCGCCGAGGTCGCGGCCGCGGAGGCCAGCGGCGGCACCTCGCAGCGGCCCTATATCCGGATGAACGGCACCGCGGTGTTCCGGTGGGCGGTCACCTTCCTGGACAAGGCGTGCCGCGACGCGCTGAACAACGCCGGAGTCACCGTCGAGGATCTGGACGCCTTCGTCCCGCACCAGGCCAACAGTCGCATCACCGACGCGCTGGTCAAGGCGCTGGGCATGCCCGAGAGCGTCGCGGTCGCCCGGGACATCGCCGAGACCGGGAACACCAGCGCCGCGTCCATTCCGATGGCGATGGAACAGCTGCTGCGGTCGGGCGAGGCGAAGCCGGGCGGCATCGCGCTGCTGCTGGGCTTCGGCGCCGGCCTGGCCTACGCCGGGCAGGTCGTGCGGCTCCCCGCGATCGCACCGCAGGACTGAGCCGCGACAGCTCACTCCGGCAGCCGCACCACGCCGTCCAGATATCGGCGGCATCGCCCGGCGAGCTGGACGCGATCGCCGTCCAGCCGGCAGCGCAGCGCACCGCCGCGGCGGGAAAGCTGCCGCGCGGTCAACGTCGTGCGCGCGAGTTCGGCGGCCCACAGCGGGGTGAGCTGGGCGTGCGCGGATCCGGTGACCGGATCCTCGGGGATGCCGACGCCCGGGGCGAACACCCGCGAGACGAAGTCGGCCGAATCACCACGGGCGGTGAGCACCGCGGCGCGTGCGAGTTCCGGGAACGCCCCGAAATTCGGCCGCGCCTCGCGCACCTCGCGTTCGGTCGCCACCACGATCACCTCGTCCTGACCGCTGAGCGCGCGCACCGGGCGGACGCCCAGCGCGGTCACGAGTTCGGGATCCGGCACCACGTCCAGGGATTCGACCGCGGGCAGGTCCAGCACCAATTCGTCGTCGTCGGTGCGGTCCACCGCCAACCACCCGCTGCGGGTGAAGAACTGCACCCGGTCCGCACCCGGGTGGATGTCCTCGAGCAGATGCGCCGCGGTGGCCAGCGTCGCGTGACCGCACATGGCCACCTCCGTGCCGGGGGTGAACCAGCGCAGGTGGTAGGCGGGTCCGGCACCCGGCGGCTCGGCGGCCTCGGGCGGCAGAGCCGAAGTGTAGAAAGCGGTTTCGGCGAGATTGTTCTCCTCGGCGAGCTGTTGCAGCAACTCGTCGGGCAACCAGTCGAGCAGCGGCATCACCGCCGCGGGGTTGCCCGTGAACGGTGCGTCGGCGAACGCGTCGATCTGATGCAGCAGCACCTCCATACAGCCGAAGGTACCCGCGTCGAATCCCCGGGCGACACGATTCGATCCACGACGCGCCGGAGCGGGCAACCGATCCGGGCTCGGCGCACACCGGATCGATCGCCGATCGGGAGGCGAAAGCCGTTGCGGCTCAGTCCTTCTGGTCGTCTCGGCGCGCAAGGAGCCGGCCGGCCACCCCGGTCGGCGCGGAGCCGAACCACCAGGCGAATTCGACCAGCACGATGCCGACCAGACCGCACGCCACCGCGGCGCCGGTCAGCGCGTAATCGGACGGGTCGAGTTCGAAGAAGTGCCGGGTGAACGGCACCGTGAACAGAATCAGGTAGCCCGCAACGGATCCGGCGATCAACACGACCTTCCACCACGCCCACGGCCGGGCCACGATCGCGAGCACCCACACCGCGATGATCAGCAAGGTGATCAACGCGGTGGTGCTCGCGTGCACCTGCTGCGTCTCGGTCTGCCCCGCCCCCCGATACGAGATCAGGTAGGCGATGAAGGTCATCACGCCGATCACCGAGCCGGACGGCACCGCCAGGCGCAGCACCCGCGGCACGAAACCCGTTCGCGCCCTTTCATTGTTGGGAGCCAATGACAGGATGAAGGCGGGAATTCCGATGGTGAACCAGGCCGCGATGGTGACGTGCCGCGGCAGGAACGGATACGGCAGCGGGTCGTAATGGAATATCTGCGAGCCGATTCCGGCCACGCCGACCAGGAAGGCGAGCAGGACCGAGTAGACCGTCTTGGTGAGGAACAGATTCGAGACCCGCTCGATGTTGCCGATCACCCGGCGTCCCTCCGCCACCACATACGGCAACGTGGAGAACTTGTTGTCCAGCAAGACGATCTGTGCCACCGCGCGGGTGGCCGGGCTGCCCGCCCCCATCGCGACGCCGATATCGGCGTCCTTGAGCGCGAGCACGTCGTTGACGCCGTCGCCGGTCATCGCCACGGTATGTCCGCGCGACTGCAGGGCCGAGACCATGGCCCGCTTCTGATCCGGCCGCACCCGGCCGAAGGTGGTGCGCTGTTCCACGATGTCTGCCACATCGTCGCGGCGCGTGGGCAATTCGCGGGCATCGACCGGATCCGCACCGCCGGGCAGCCCCAGCGAGGTGGCGACCGCGCCCACCGACACCGCGTTGTCACCGGAGATCACTTTGATCGAAACACCCTGACTCGCAAAGTATTCCAGCGTCTCGTGGGCATCGGGACGCACCTTCTGCTCGAGAATCACCAGCGCTCGCGGAGTGACCGTCCCCGGCGCGTCGGGCGCGTCCACCGGGCGATCGCTCTGCGCCAGCAGCAGTACCCGCAGCCCCGTCGACCCGATCTCCTGCGCGGTGGCCGCGGCCGCGGAGTCGGCGACCAGCAGGACGTCGGGTGCGCCGAGCAGCCAATTGCCGTGCTCGCCATAGGAACTGCCGCTCCACTTCTTGGCCGAGGAGAACGGCGCGACCGCGCTCTGCGGCCAGCCCGGCGCGTCCGGGCAGCCCTCGGCGATGGCCGCCACACTGGCATTGGGCCTCGGATCATCGGCGGCCATCGCCGCGAGCGCCGTGCGCAGGCGCTCGGGCGACGCATCGTCCAGCGCGCGGATCTCGGCCAGGCGCATACCGTTCTCGGTGAGGGTTCCGGTCTTGTCGGCGCACACCACGTCCACCCGGGCCAGTCCCTCGATCGCGGGCAACTCCTGCACCAGGCAGTTGCGCTGCCCGAGCCGGACCACCCCGACCGCGAACGCGATCGATGTCATCAGCACCAGCCCCTCGGGCACCATCGGCACCAGTGCGGCGACCATGCCGTTGAGCGCCGCGCGCCAGGACTCGCCGTGACTGGCGAACAGCTGGTTGTAGATCGTCACCAGGCCCGCCGGAATCAGCAGGTAGGTAATGACTTTCAGAATGGTGTTGATCCCGTTGCGCAGTTCGGAGTTCACCAGCGTGAACTTGCTGGCCTCAGCCGCCAGCTGCGCGGCGTAGGCGTCGCGGCCGACCTTGGTCGCCCGGTACGCCCCCGAGCCGGACGCCACGAAACTGCCCGACAGCACCCGATCACCCACGAGCTTGCCGATCGCGTCCGCCTCACCGGTCAGCAGCGACTCGTCGATCTCCAGATGCTCGGACTCCCGCACCTCACCGTCCACGACGATCTGATCCCCCGGCCCGAGCTCGATCAGGTCGTCCAGGACCACCTCACCCGGCGCGACCGTGTGCGCCACCCCGTCTCGCCGCACCACCGGCTGGGCCTGCCCCACGATCGCCAACTTGTCGAGCGTCCGCTTGGCCCGCAGTTCCTGCACGATGCCCACCACACTGTTGGCCACGATCAACAGCCCGAACATCCCGTCGATGAGCGAGCCGGTAGCCAGCACCAGCAGGAACAGCACGCACAGGATCGCGTTGATCCGCGTGAGGACGTTGGCCCGCACAATGTCGGCAACAGACCGCCCGGTCCGGTCCGGCAGATCGTTCGTCTGCCCCACGCGAACCCGCTGCTCGACCTCAGCCCTGCTCAACCCGCTGTTACGAACCGCCCGCTCGGTGCTCGCCATGCGCATCAGCCTAGAGCGCCGACCGGCCCAGCTCCGGAAGCTGTGAGGTTGCCGGATGCTGCGCGAAGCTCCGGGCGACCAACCAGCCGAGTCAGCCGGGGCGGGTCAGCCGGGCGCATGCCGCCCCTCGGGGCACCGCGTCCGTGCGGCGCGATGCACTGTGCTGCGATAATGGGTCTCGCTCGGGCGCAATGACATGTCGTACCGATGTGCCACGATACTTGCGACAACTACCGGAGGCGGACGATGACGGTCGAGACGGCGCCGACCCCGTATGGGCGTGCGATCAGTGTGGAAGAGTTCGACGCCCTGCCTGTCGACACGGACCATCGTTACGAAATCGAGAATGGATTCTTGCTCGTGAACGCGCGGCCAGCACCGCCGCACAGCCGTGCGATCTTCCGTTTGATGCTCCAACTCGATGCCCAAGTGCCCGAGGGATTGGAGCCGTTCTCCGAACTCGAAGCCGAACTGGACGGGCACTCACCGCGACGAGTGCCTGATGTCGTGATTGCTCCGGTAGAGGTCGACGAACAGGCTCGCATTCGGAGCGATCAGATCGCGCTCGCCATCGAGATCGCTACGTCGGGCGAGTCCGCAGTGCGCGATTATGCGATCAAGGCCGGCGAGTACGCCGCGAACGGCATCGCACACTACTGGGTGATCGATATCCTCGATTCCGACGCACCGGGCCTGACAATCTTCACTCTGGACACCGAAGGCAACTACCGGATCACCCCGCGTGCCACGGGCACGGTCAAGGTGGACACCCCGTTCCCGCTGACCATCGATGTCGATGCGCTCACAGCACGCCGCGGAAATACATAGCGCTGCAACATTTTTCACCACCCTGGGCGACGACCTTCGCCGTGGGCCCGGAACCAACCAGGCCGCCCGCGGCCCGGCAATCCCAGCAACCACTTGCGTCCGTGCCGGCAGACGGACCGCGGTCATTGCCGACGGGACATAGCGGTCGGTCGTCTCGTTCGCCGGCCGGCAACCTCCGCATTACCCTGGTTCGCCGAGCATCACGCCATGTGCGGCATGGCGCTTCTCCTGGTCGGCTGTTGGTCAGCGCAACTCCAGGAAACTGTCATCGCGCTGGTCCCGAGCACGGAGCCGTTTACCGGTGGGCCGGGGCCGTGGTCAGCGGACAGGGCGGAATACGGAAGACATCCGGAGCGAGGGAGGGCCATCATGCCGATCGGGAACGGGATGGCCGTCAGTTGACCGGGATCGGGCCGTCGTCGGGGCCCGGGACGGCGGTGTCGGTTTGTTCGGGGAGCAGGGGCATGACCGCGAAAGCTCCGGCGGAGGCGTCTGGGGGAAGGGCCTGAACCGTCCGGATACCGTGGCGGCCGCTGAGTTTGCGCAGTTGGTCCAGGTGCCCCCGGACGACCAGGTTGACCGCGCAGGGGCAGGGAGCGTGCAGACGAGCGGCCATGACCGTGATGATCCGGGTGGTGCGGGGGTCGGAAGATCGCGAGTTGTCCAGGACGCCTGCGGCGGCGCGGGCCGAATCGATGACCGCCGCGTCGTTCGCCGGAGTGGGCACGGTGATCGCCGGAGTGTAGACACGATCAATCGGGACGTGATAGATAACCTGCGAAACTCGCAGCCCCGCAGCCGTTTCCGGAATATCGGCCGGAACGATGCCGGTGGTCAACGCCACCAGGGCCCAGTGCTCGTCGACGTCGTCGCCCCGCAGTGAATCATGAGCTGCGGCAAGGTAATCCGCGACCGCCTCACCCGAATCCGGCCCCAGACGGTCGGTTCCGATGACCGAGACCCGAGGTGGATTCGCCCAGCCCAGTACCAGGATGAGAACAACCAGAGCGGCTGCGGCACCGCCGAATCCGGCGACGCGCAGGCGCTCACGCATGGCGCAGGACGTCCAGCGCATGCTCCAGATCGGCCGGATACTCGCTGGTGATCTCCACCCAGCGGCCGTCGGCGGGATGGGCGAAACCGAGCGAACGCGCGTGCAGCCATTGACGTTCCAGCCCCAGCCGCTGTGCCAGGCGCGGGTCCGCGCCATAGGTCAGATCACCGCAGCACGGATGCCGGATGGCCGAGAAGTGCACCCGGATCTGGTGTGTACGACCGGTTTCCAGGTGGATGTCGAGCAGGCTCGCCGCCTGGAACGCCTCGACGGTGTCGTAGTGCGTGACGCTCGGCCGCCCGTCCGCGGTGACCGCGAACTTCCAGTCGTTCCCGCGCGCCCGGCCGATCGGCGCATCGATGGTCCCGCTGGAGGGATCCGGATGCCCCTGTACCAGTGCGTGATAGCGCTTGTCGACGGTGCGCTGTTTGAACGCCCGCTTCAACACGGTGTACGCGTGTTCGGACTGGGCCACCACCATCACCCCGGACGTGCCCACGTCCAGGCGGTGCACGATGCCCTGCCGCTCGTGCGCGCCGGAGGTGGAGATCCGGTAACCCATCGCGGCGAGCCCGCCGACCACCGTCGGCCCGGACCAGCCGACCCCGGTGTGCGCGGCCACCCCGACCGGCTTGTCGACCGCGACGACGTCGTCGTCGGCGTAGAGGATCTTCATCCCCTCCACCGGCGCCGCCTCCACCGTCAGCTCCCGTTTGGGCTCGGGGAACTCCACCTCGAGCCAGGCGCCGCCGGCCAGCCGATCGGATTTACCCGCGGGCGAGCCGTCGATCTGCACCGCGCCCTCCTCGGCGAGCGAGGCCACGGCCGTGCGGGACAGTCCCAGCAGCCGGGACAGACCGGCGTCGACCCGCAGGCCGTCCAGGCCGTCCGGCACCGGCATCGCGCGCGTCTCCCTCATGCGCGGTCACCGTCCTGATCGCGGTGCGATCGGCTGCCGTCCGGTTCGAATCCGAACACGGTCAGCGCGACCAGCAGAATCGCCCCGCACACGATCGAGGAGTCGGCCACGTTGAACACCGGCCACCAGCGGGTGACCGAGATGAAGTCGACCACATGGCCCTGCAGCGGACCGGGCGCGCGGAACAGCCGATCGATCAGATTGCCGATCGCGCCGCCCAGGACCAGGCCCAGCCCGATCGCCCAGCCCACCGACCGCAGCGACCGGCCGATCCGGATCACCCCGATCACCACGGCCGCGGCTATCAGCGTCAGCAGCCAGGTCATACCGGTGGCCATCGAGAACGCGGCCCCGGGATTGCGCACCAGGGTCAGCCGCACGATGTCACCGATTATCGAGATCGGTTCGCCCGGCTTCATTTTCGCGACGACCAGCGCCTTGGTCCCCAGGTCCAGCAGCAGCGCAACGGCCGCGATCGCCAGCAATACCGGGAGTGTGCGTCCCGGCAGCGCGGCGATGTCCTCCTCGGGCGACTCGGCCGCGGCGGAGTCGGACTCCGCCGCGGACTCGGTCGCACGGGTCGGCTCCGCACCCCCCGCGGTCACCGGCGTGCCGCCCTCGGCGGCGATCTCCCGGGGTGGCTCCTCGTGCTCGTCGGTGTGCTGCTCGCGCGGCCGGTCGATACTCACACCACCCATCATTCCCTATGGCGATCGCGGACCTCTCGCTCGGCAGGGCAGCGCGGATCGTGGCGGCGTCAAAGCAGATTTTCAGGTACCGGTCGTAACCTGTCAGGCGTGACGGTGTTGTCTTCTCACTCTCGCACGACCGTGCGGTCCGCCCGTCCGGGTGTGTTGTTCATGGTGCTCGCGGTCGCGCTGTCGGCAATGGGCGTCGGTTGCAGCGACGTCACCGAGACCCGCAGCGAGGCCGAGATCGAGCCGCCCGCCATGGACAAGGAGGTCACCATGCCGATCGCGGCGGTGGTGACCACGGTGGTCAAACCGGGTGAGCAACCGCACTCGCTGCTGCGGCGCTCGTTCGCGGTGGGTAACACCCAGCAGGTCACCCTGCACACGGTCCACCACATCGAACAGCAGATGAACGACCAGGCCCCGCATGATTTCTCCCAGCCGACAGTCACCATCCCGCTCACGGCGCAGACCGGACGAGACGGGGTCGACCTGACCCTCGGCAACGCCACCTCCTCCGATCCGCGCCTGGCCGAACAGCTGCAGTCGGCGGACGGGTCGCACGCCGGTTTCGAGATGAGCGATGTGGGCGCGATCACCTCGCTGCGCATGGTGCCCAAGCCCGATACCCCCGATGCCGCCAGCGCCGCCCTGGAACAGGCCTTCTATCAGGCCGTCTACCAGTCGATCGCATTCCCTGTCGACCCGGTCGGCGTGGGCGCGGTGTGGACCGTGCACCAGCAGCTGACCAGCGGCGTCCCCCTGGATCAGGTGACGACCGCGACTCTCACCAAGCGTGAGGGCGATCTGCTCACCATCCAGCTGGACGTGACCCAGACGCCCAAGGCCAAGGTGTGGTCGCTGCCGAGTAATGCGGGCAGTCTGGACATCGTCGACTACGCCATGCACGGCGCCGGCACCATCACCGTGGATCTCGGTCTGCCACTGCCGGTTTCGGGTTCGGTCACGGTCGCGGGCCGGCAGTCCTACCGGGACCCGCACAGCGCGATCCTGCTGCACCAGAACATCAGCACGCAGGTGCAGTGGGATCGGTGAGCGGAATCGACGCGATGCTCGACGTCCGAGGCAAATGGACCGTGCCCGCCCTGATCGCGGCCGTGGCGGTATTCGCCGCCGGATGCGGCTCACACCACAGCGGCTCCTCACTACCGCCGGTGAGTCCGGCACCCGCCCCCTCGAAGGTGACCGCGGCGCCGCTCACCGATTCGGCGGCGTTGCGGGCCGAACTGTTGTCCGGGACCGATATTCCGCCCGAATTCGAGGCGCTGGACGACAGTTCGGGCGGCAACGGCCCGACCCCGCCGGACCGATCGCACACCGATCCGGCCGCCTGCGCGAAGGTGCTCGACGCGGTGAACGATCAGGTGCCCGGCGCGAGTGCCCATGCGGCGGTGCACTATTCGTCGGCCGACTTCGACAGCATCGATATCGATGCGGCCAGTTATCCGGGCAACGGCGCGGCGCAGGCGTTCGCATCGGTGCAGGATCTGCTGCGCCGGTGCGGTTCCTATTCGGGTACCGACGCCGACGGCACCGCGGTCGGCTACCAGGTCGGCGGCCTGGACGAACCCCGCGCCGGGGACGCCTCGGTCTCCTTTCAGGTGCGCACGACCAGCCAGGGGCTCACGCTGTACTCCGCGGCCACGGTCGCCGTGGTCGGCAGCACGGTCGTCCAGATCGCACGCGCCGGTCAGAAGGCGGTCGACCCCGCGGCGCTGCGCTCGATCACCGACACCCAGATCCGGCGTCTGCAGGGCGTTTCCGGCCGGTAGGAACCGGCGCGATAAATCGGATGCGCGCCGGGGCGGTTGGTTGTTACCGTCGTCGGCATGTGGTTCGCACTGTTCTCCTGAGCGTGTTCTCGCTCGTGCCCGCGCCGTTCCGGCCCCGGGCGCAAGTTCTGTCGCAGTCCGGCATTCATTCCGGCCGGCGGTCCGTCGTGCGATGAGTCGGCCACGAATCACCAGGAGGCGCCATGCCCGCGCAATCCCCTGTCCCCCAATCCGATCCGGCCACCCCGGTGCCGATGTCGCGGCGCGAGCGTCGCGGCGGGCGCGCCGGGCAACAGCCGGTCGCTGGAAAGAAGATCCCCGCTCGCGGGGCACAGAACACCCCGCCCGCGCGCAAGCACAACAACTACCGCCGCGGCTGAGCCGCGGCGACGCGCCCGCGCGGGCCGGTTCGCCACATCGGCGACCGCCCGCGCGAGTGCGGCATCGAACCGGACCTCACCAGGCCGTATTGATGTGCCCGGGAGTCCACATGCCGGTGTGGGTGTCCTTGGTGACCGTCGGCGTGGCCGGGACCGCGGACGGGTCGATCGGCGTCAGCCGCTGCAACTCGCCCCAATCCTCGCGCCAGCCGTCCTTCAGATAGGTGGCCAGGGTGCTGGAGCGTTGCAACTGCTGGCTCCAGCCGAGCGGGCCGCCGCCATCGTGGCTCTCCCACAGGTTGGTATCGTGCGCACCGCCGCGATCGGGCAGGATGCGCCAGCCGGGGACCTGGGCGATGCCGTCCTTGTGGTCGTACGGACGCTGGCACGGGAACTGCAGGCCCACCGCCCAGTCCAGCAGCACCGGCTGCGAGGACCCGATCAGATCGTTCAGGGTGGTCGTGCGCGGCGCCCGCGGCGGGGTCAGCGCGATCCACTGGTTCGGATCGAGGCTGTGCACACTCGCAACCACGCGAATCACGTCGGCCTGTGCGGGAATCCGGTCCATCGGCACTCGCAGGTTGCGCCACGACGGCGCGGGCCCGATATCGATCGGTGTCAGCCGCCCGAGCGGATGCGCGCTCGTGGCCGAATCGCTCGTACCGTATTCCACCTCCACCGGTTCCCCTGGCGTGACCACGCCGTCCTTGTCGACCGAGCGGATCCGCCCGGCCGCGGCGATGGCGATGATGCCGCTGCGGTCGCCCGCGGCGGGCAGGCGGTACCAGCCGGTGGTCAGGTCCGACGGCCCGGTCTGCCCGGAGGTGCCCAGCTCGGGTGTGGTGGCCGAGTCGAGCCCGAAAGGCAGTGGCGCACCGCCGGTTTGAGTGCCCATGTCGCCACCGGGCTTGGCGTTGAAGGTATTCGTGCTGGCGATGCTGCTCGCCGCGGCGGCCCGGCCGTCCGGACTCAGGTCGCCGATCCCGTTCGGCACGAATCCGGTGGCGCCGTTCGCGAACGCGCGGAACGGGTTCCCCGACATCGGGCTCAGCAGCGAGGCGTTGGGATCCGGCTCGACCAGCACGTGGTCGGCCAGGCCGCACGGCTTGCCCAGCACCGCGTTCGCATTCGAGGCGGCCAGGGAGAAACCCGGGTACTGAGCCACCGCGCCCTTGGCGAAGGAGGCCACCTCGAACAGCACCAGGATCGCCGCCGCCACGGTCAGCGGGGGAACCTTCGCCAACTTCCAGGCCCGTGGCGAAATCCGATGCGGGATACCGGGTTCCGGCGCCCGCACATGCCACCACGCCGCGAGCAGCAGACACACCGCCGCGACCGCGACGAACACCTTCTCGATCAGGAAGCCGTGCACCGACGGCGACTTGTCGTTCCAGGGAATTCCGAAACTGGAGACGTACCACCACTGATTGATGCTGGTGAAAACCTGCGCCAGGATCAAAGCCACCACCGCGGCGAACAACGCCCGATTCCGCGGCGAGCGCAGCACCCGCGGGCCGACCGCCACAGCGGTGAGCGCCGCGACCGATCCGGCGAGTCCGGCGTACACGCCGTCGTGGTGGGTGAACTTCGTCGGCGACAGGGCCAGCAGCAGCATCGCGCCGAAGGTCAGGCCCAGCAGCCGCTTGGTCGGACCGGCGGTGGTGAACGGAATCCGTCCGCCCTTGCGCGACAATACGAATGCGCACACGAGCAGACCCAGCCACATCGCGACGATGCCGAAGCGGCGCCCGATCGACCCGTCGGCATTGGGCATGAACAGCCACTGGTAGCTCAGGTATTCGTCGTACCAGGGCGAGGCGGGCCCGGCGATCTGGTGCACCCGATTGGTTTCGAACATGTCCGACAGCGGCAGCACCGAGAAGGCCACCGCGACGATCAGCGTTCCGGCACCGGCCAGCGGCGCCAGCAGCGCGCCGTAGGCACGGATCCACGCCCAAGGCGTGACCTTTTCCCCGTCGCGGGCGCCGGCCAGTGCACGAGCCCGCGCCACCCCGAGACGCCACACCGGCCGCAGCCCGGCCAGCAGCGGCGCGAAACAGATCAGGCCCGACGGGTTCGCGGTGCACGCGAACGACGCGACGATGATCGCCAGGGCGTAGGGCAACAACCGCCGCACGGCGATGGACCGCTCCACCAGACACCAGGTGAGCAGAACACTCACCGCCACAACGGGTTCCGGACGCAAGCCGTTGTTGAACGGCAGCCAGACCGCCAGGAAGCCCAGCGCACCGGTCCAGCGCACCACGCGATCGCGCCGCACGGCCGCGCCGAAGCGCGGAATCACCTCCCGGCTGATCAGCAACCAGGACAGGATTCCGGCCAGCAGCGTCGGCAGCCGCATCCACGGACTCGCCGTGCTCAGCTCGGACATGCGCGCCAGCAGATCGAACCACGGTGTGCCGACCGGCGTTTCGGGCACGCCCCAATAGCGGAAGTAGTTGGCCATATAGCCCGACACCAGCGAGACCCGGGCCATTCCGAACTGATACCCGTCATCGGAGGTGGTCGACCCGATGAAGTACCAGATGCCCAACGTCGCGAAGACGACACCGTCCACCAGGCCGAACGTGCGCCACCGCTGGGCGAGCACCCGGCGGATCCGGCGTCCGTCCAGCGTGTCGAGCCGGTAGAGCGCCACCAGTGCGGCCAGCGTGCACACGATCGCCAGGATCGTCGCGGACCGCTTGAGCAAGGTCGGCTCGACCGAGAACCGGCTGTCCACCTGCGCGGTGACCCGCACGCCCGCGGTGGTCTTCAGATCGCTGAAGATCCCGACCAGCTGCGGGCGCCAATCACCGCTCAGAGTAACGGGATTCACCGTCGACCCGACGAGAGCCGCTGTGGCCGAAGACATGTCGGCGTGCACGGTGAAGGTGCAGTCACCCAGCCGGTTCAGCGGAACGCTCAGCAGCGATTGGTCGCGCAGCACCGCATCGAACTGCGCGGGCTGCCCGGCGTGGGCCGGATTCACCCGTGCGACAAAGCCGTAACGATTCAGATCGGGCGCACCGCCGGGGAGGGTCGAGCTGAGTACGCCCCCGTGGGCGGCCAACTGCCTTGTGGCGCCGCAGGGAATCGACGCATCGAACGTCAGCGGCGCGTAGCCGACCAGCGGCGCGGTGATACCGCGCGGCGAATCCTGTTGTGGCCAAGACACAATGGTGTGATCCACCCGTACCGGCAGCAGCGGTACGGCGATGGCGAACAACGCGCCGAGCAGACCTGCGATGAAGGCCACCGGCTTGGCCCACTGCCTGCCGGATCTCGCGGTGCTGCCGGGTTGCTCGGGGGCCGCGGGCGCCTCATCCGCCCGCACCATCGTGTCTGTCACGGAGGCAGATGTTAGCGTGACCGCTTCGTAACCGACGAAATCACTTCACGATTCTCAGTCTGCGCTTAGAATCCGCGCCCACCGACGACCGAGGCCGGCATCCGTGCGGATACCGGCCTCGAATCGGACGCCTCCGCTCAGCTGCAGGCGGGCGAGGTCTGGTTCAGGTTCTGCAGACCGGTGCACGCCCACTGCTTCTGCAGCTTCCACTTGCCGTCCTGCGCGACGAACGGCACGGTGGCCACGTTGTTCTGACCGCCGTTGACCGAGAAGTTCGCGTTCGCGGTCAGGGTGGGGCCGCCGAGATAGCTGACCGAGGTCACGGCGATCTTGGCGTTGTTCTGCTTGTAGGCCGTGATGAGCTTGTTGATCATCTCCGGGTCCTTCTGCAGCGCCGTCGTGCCGTCCTCCAGGTACTGCGTCTTCTGCGCGGAGGGCACGCTCGGGTCCAGCGTCTGGGACAGCTCCTGGTTCAGCTGCGCCACCGTGGGCACCGGGGGATAGTTGCTGCTGGTCGCCGCCGCAGCGGTCGTCGTCTTTGCCTTGGAGCTCGAGTGCTTGTCACCGCTACCGCAGGCCGACATGCCGAGCGCGGCCACCACGGCCAGTGCGGCAACCGCGACGCGTCCAGTCCTCTGAAGCTTCAATGCTCGTCCTTTACCTTCGAGTTGGTCTCTTGCGTGCTCTGTGACAACTACCACCACACCGGCGTGGTTGCACGAGTGGCCTCACGCTACCCGCAGACTTTCAAAGAAGACTAAGGAGCGGATCGGCCGGGCCGAGATCCGGATCGTCGGCGGCGAAGGTGCGCGCCGGACCCGGCCCGGTCGAGCGGGTCTCGAAACGCACCGTGACCCGGCCGTGCCCGCTGCCCTGCACCCAGCCGTGGCCGTGTGCGCGATGGGTCACATCGCGCCCGGGATAGAAATATTCGGTGGTGTACGAACGAGTCGCGGGCGGCACCGGCGCTTCGGCGGTGGCCGGAACATCGGCGGCCAGGGTGACCGTCGGCTCGGGTGCGACGAATTCGTCCAGTTCGGCGGTCTCGCGCGGCTCGGTCGCTTGATCCAACTCCGGGAAAAGCGACTCCTGCCGCACCGCGGACAGGCCGCCGAAACCGACGCCGACCAGGCGGATCGGCCCGATCCGGGCCGGGTCGAGCGCCGAACGCAGTGCGGCGGCGGTGAGCGTGGCCGGATCCTCGGTCGCGTACGGCAGCGTGAACGAGCGCGTCACGATGCTCATATCGGCCTTCTTGAGTTTGAGCACCACGGTTCGCGCGGCCCGGCCGTCGCGGATCAGGCGTCGGTGTGCGGCCGCGGCCATCTCCTCGATCGCCGGACGCAACTGCCCGAGGGTGGCGATATCGCTCTCGTAGGTGGTCTCGGCGCTGATCTGTTTGGCCTCGGCCCGCTCGGCGACCGGGCGGTCGTCCAGGCCGCGCGCGAGCCGGTGCAGCGCCGCGCCCACACTGCCGCCGAGCAGCGAGACCGCCTCCGACTCCGGCAGCGCCGCGAAGGCGCCGACCGTCTCGATACCGACCGACCGCAACCGGCTCTGCGCCACCGGCCCCACCCCCCACAGCTTGCGCACCGGCAGCGCGGCCAGCAGCTCCCCCTGCTCACGTGGCGAAATGACCCGCACGCCATCGGGTTTGGCCAGACCCGAGGCGATCTTGGCGAGCTGCTTACCGGTGCCCGCGCCGACCGAGGCGACGAGTCCGGTGCGCTCGCGGACCAGGGCCCGCAGCGACTCGCAGAACTCCCGTACCGCCCCCGCGCCGGTACCGGCGAGTTCGGCGGGCTCACCGAACGCCTCGTCGAAGGACAGCGTCTCGAGCACCGGGATACGGGAACGCAACGTCTCGAAGACCTGTCCGCTCACCTCGCCGTACACCACCCCGCGCGGCGGCACCACCACCGCGGTCACCCCGACCAGCCGCCGCGCCTGATGCATCGGCATCGCCGAGCGCGCCCCGAAAACCCGCGCCTCGTAACTGGCTCCGGCGACCACGCCGCGCGCACCGGTTCCGCCGACCAGGACCGGGCGCCCCCGCAGCGTGGGCCGGGTGAGCTGCTCGACCGAGGCGAAGAACGCATCCATATCGATGTGCAGCACCCAGCGCCGCGCGACCGGCTCGGAATCCGGCGTGCCCGCGAGATTGCTCGGCGATTCCTGCAACGATGCTGCCGGGCCGCCCCGCCCGCCGGGTATTCCGGCGACCCCGGAAGATACCGGTTGACCTGGCAAGAGCCGTGCCATAGCCGGATCGGGGTCGGGGGTCATACCCGGAAATCTACGCGCGGCTACCGACATGTTCGGGCGTGCGGAGTATGTGATGATCGAACAATGACTATCCGCAAGGCCGTGATCCCCGCCGCCGGCATCGGCTCGCGCCTGTTGCCGCTGACGAAGGCGATCCCCAAGGAGATGCTCCCGGTCGGCGACAAGCCGGTGATCGAACACACCGTGCGTGAGCTGGTGGCTTCCGGTATCACCGATATCACCATCGTGGTGAGTGCCGGAAAGTCGTTGATACAGGACCACTTTCGCCCCAACGCGGCATTGGTGGCCCAGTTGCGCGCCGACGGCAAGTCCGCCTACGCGGACGCGGTGGAGGAGGTCGGCGAGTTGGGCCGCCTCGGCCACATCACCTATCTGGACCAGCACGGGCCCTACGGCAACGGCACCCCGGTGCTGAACGCCGCCCGCAATCTGGGTGAGGAGCCGATGCTGGTGCTGTGGCCCGACGACGTGTTCGTGGCCGAGGTGCCCCGCGCTCAGCAGTTGATCGACGCCTACAACAAGACCAAATCCCCGGTCCTGGCGCTGATGCCGATGGAAGCGGGAGATTCGGTCCGCTACGGCGTTCCGGTGGTCGAGGAGACCTTCGACAACGGGCTGATGCGCATCACCGGACTGGTGGAGAAGCCCAAACCCGAGGACGCGCCGTCGGCGTTCGCCGCCGTCGGCGGGTACGTGGTCACCCCGGGCATCATCGAGGAGCTCGACAAGCAGGTGGCGGAGTGGTACACGCACCGCACCGGCGAGGTGTACCTCACCGATGCGATCAACGCCTTCGCCGGCGCGAATGCCGCCTACGGCCAGGTGATTCGCGGCCGCTGGTACGACACCGGCAATCCCGCGGACTACCTCACCGCCCAGTTCGCCACCGCGCTGAACCACCCGCAGTACGGCCCGCTGCTGCGTCAGCTCGTCACCGAGTGAGGGCGGCGGGCCCGGCCACCCGCCGCTCACCGACTCAGAAGAATCGCCGGATCGCGTAGATCTTGAACTGGCTCAACGGCGAGTACACCACGCCGACGCCGTAGTCGTAGGCGTTCAGCACGGCGCCGTTGCCGACGTAGAGGCCCTCGTGAGAGCCGTCGGCGTTGAGCACGACGACATCGCCCGGCTGAATCGCCGCGAGCGGCACCGGGCTGCCCGCGCGCGCCTGTTGCCAGGTCGTGCGGGGCAGGAAGATGCCGACCCAGCGGTACGCCCACTGCACCAGGCCCGAGCAGTCGTAGGCGTTCGGGCCGGTCGCGCCCCACTGGTACGGCTTACCGGCCTGGGACTTGGCGAATGCCAGCGCCGCCATCGCCCGCGGGCTGGCCAGCGGCAGATTCGCCGAACCACTGGCGCTGCCGGAGCCCGAGCCGGTCCCGGAACCGGACGAGGCGCTGCCCGTTCCGCCCGCGACCGGGTCCGAGGCGCTGCCGGTTTCGGAGCTGCCGCTGTTCGCGACGATGGGTATGCCCGTATCCGCGCCGGCTACCCCGGCCGGAACGGTCTCGGTTACCGCGCCCGCGACCAGCAATCCCATCAATGCGCTGGTCAGCAGGCGGTTGAATCTGCCACGCGTTGCCTTACTTGTCATGGTCTCGCCCTTCGGTGTGCAGACACCACCGAGGCCAGTGCCCCGGCGACCGATCGGCACAGACGAAGAGCTGTCGGATGACCGCTTCCCCACGGGCATCTCGGCCGGGACCACGTGCCTGGCAGTGCATGGTTCTCAGCTGGGGGTCGAACAGGAGAAGATCGGGTGGAACACGAAGCTCAACTAGAGCATCAAGGTTGCCCTGACATAGCTGTTGTACCGTATGTCCCATCCATCACACAAGGTCTCCCTCGTAACGACCTTCGGCGTTTTCGATCCGAAACGGTTTCAGCTGCGGAAATGCGGGTACCAGCCAACGACTCGTCCGCATACGAAGGTCCGAATGGAAGTTCGCTGGGATTACACTTCGCTCAGGTTCCGGTGCCGCGTCTCGGGCAATGCCAGCAACGACAGCAACGAGATCACCGCCATGGCGGCCATGAAGAAGCCGACGGCGGTAGTGCCGTGCGTCTGGCCGAGCTGCGCGACGATCAGCGGAGCCGCACCACCGCCCAGCACCCCACCGAGGTTGTAGGCGATCCCGGCACCGGAATACCGCACATCGGTGCCGAACAGTTCGGGCAGGTAGGCGCCCAGCGGTCCCCACCCGATACCCATGCACAGCAGCGCACCGGACAGGCTGATCGCGATGAGGATGGGATTGCGCGTGTTCAGCAGCGGGAACATCACCAGACTCCACACCAGGCTGAAGACCGCACCGCCCAGCAGCAACCTGCGCCGTCCGAGCAGATCGGACTGCCGGGCCACCGCGAACGTGGCCACGCCGAGCGCCGTGACCGCGATCAACGTCAGGCCGAGCATCGTATTGCGCGGTATGCCAAGGGTTTTCGTGGTGTAGGTAAGGCAGTAGGTGGAGGCGGTATAGAACATCACGTACACCACCACGATGGCGCCCGCGCCCAGCAGCAGCTGTTTCGGATATCGCCGGATCACCTCGAGCGTCGGCACCCGCACCGCATGCTCGGTCGCCAGGAACTTGGCGAACGCCGGAGTCTCGGCCACCCGCAATCGAATTCGCAGCCCGACCGCCACCAGCACGAAGGACAGCAGGAACGGCACCCGCCAGCCCCAGGATTCGAACGCGCCCTTCGGAAGCCATTCCGACAGTGCCCAATACACCGAGGTCGCGGCGAAGAAGCCGATGGGTGAGCCCATCTGGGGAGCTGCGGCGTACAGCCCGCGCCGTCCCTTCGGCGCGTACTCGGTGGAAAGCAGTGCGGCGCCGCCCCATTCGCCACCGAGGCCGATTCCCTGCAGCACCCGCAGCACGACCAGCAGGATCGGCGCCGCCACGCCGATGCCGGAATATCCGGGCAGCAGTCCGACACAGGCCGTGGACAGGCCCATCAGCAGGAGCGAGACCACCAGCGTGGCCTTGCGGCCGATGCGATCCCCGAAGTGCCCGAACACGATCGCACCCACCGGCCGGGCGATGAATCCGATGGCGAAGGTGGCCAACGAGGCCAGCGTGCCCGCGACCGGTGAGAGTGCGGGGAAGAACAACTTGTTCAGCACCAGCGCCGCGGCGGTGCCGTAGATGTAGTAGTCGTAGAACTCGATCGCGGTGCCGATGAAGCTGGCGATCGCGATGGTCCGGCCCGAACCCGCCGGAGCGGCTCCCGGAGAATCGGCCTGCGGCGCGGCGGATGGAACAGCGGGAGCTGCGCTCTCGCCGGACGGCCGCGAGGCGGCGGGCGCTGGATCGGTCACGGTCTTCCCTCATCACATCGGTCGAACCGCGTCATGGTACGCGAACGCCCCGGAGCAGCCGGAATGCGGTTGGGTGCGCCGCTCGGGGGTGCGACCAGTTGGCGTCACTAGGGGAAACACCCGCCGAGCGGCATTACACTTCCCCGCCGATCGGACCGGGGAAGACCTTCGAGGCCGCCGGTTCGGCTCCCCCCTCATGGGAGCCGACCCAGCGTTCCTTACCTCGACATGAACTGTATCACCATATGCCATCTTTTAGTGGTACATACCACCATTTAACGGTCCAGTAATATTGCCGCGAGCCTCCGGCATGGCGGAACGCAGGAAGAACAGCAGATTCGCCGGCCGCTCGGCCAGCCTGCGGACGAAGTACCCGTACCACTGATCGCCGAACGGGACGTACACCCGCACATGCTGTCCGAGCCCGGTCAGCCGCTCCTGTTCGGCGGGGCGGATTCCGTACAACATCTGGAACTCGAAGTCCGCGCACCCGCGCGAGGCGGCCGTCGCCAGCAGCGCGGCGGCCTCGATCAGCGCCGGATCGTGCGTGGCGACCATGGGATATCCCTTGCCCCGCATGAGGATACGCAGACAGCGCAGATAGGACGCGTCGACCTCGCGCTTGCGCCGGAAGGCCACCGGCCCGGGCTCGTCGTAAGCCCCTTTGCAGAGCCGGATCCGGGCGCCCTCGCGCGCGAACGCCTCGCAGTCGGCCTCGGTCCGGCGCAGATAGGCCTGCAGTACGGTGCCCACCGTCTCGGGATGTTCGTGCCGCAGCGCGCGCACGATAGCGAGCCGGGAATCGGTGGCGGCATGGTCCTCGGCGTCCACCGTCATCCAGATCCCCGCTGCCGCAGCGGCTTCGGCGATGGTGCGGGCGTTGCGCAGCGCCACGGCGTGGCCGTCGTCGCCGAGCGCCTGCCCCAGTGCGGACAGTTTCACCGAAATCTCCAGCGGCCTCGGCATATCCGCACTGCCCCGCGGAAGTTGCGCCAGCGCGTCGAGCAGCAGCACGTACTCCCGCACGACCTGCTCGGCCCGTCCGGGATCGACGGTGTCCTCGCCGAGATAGTCGATCGTGACGAAGCGGTTCTGCCGCAACAGCTCTCGCACCGTCTCCAGCGCCGCATCCCGGGACTCGCCCGCGACGAACCGGTCCACGATCCGCTTGGTGACCGGCATCCGGGTGATCCCCCACTCGGCGCGGGCCGACCGGGCCGCGGCCAGCAGGACGGGCCGCAGGGGATTGCCGAACGCCAGCGAGGTGTGCTGCGCCCCGGGACTCGCGGCGTCGGCGGATCGGGTGAACAGGGTATTCATCTCGATTCCTCGGATTCGGCGGCCTGGTGCGGATATTCGTGTGTCGTGGCGGGAACGAAGGTCTCCTTCAGCGAGCGCGGCGACGCCCACCGCAACAGGTTGAGCGCGGAGCCGGCCTTGTCGTCCGTTCCCGAGGCGCGCGCCCCGCCGAACGGCTGCTGGCCGACCACGGCGCCGGTCGGCTTGTCGTTGACGTAGAAGTTCCCGGCCGTGAAACGCAATGCGGCACCGGCCTTTTCGATCGCACGCCGATCCTGGGCGATGACCGCTCCGGTCAGCGCGTACGGCGAACCCGAATCGACCAGATCCAGTACGTCCTCGAACGCGCCGGGACGCGTGTCGTCGTAGACGTGCACCGCCAGGATCGGGCCGAAATACTCGGTGCGGAACGCCTCGTCAGCCGGGTCGTCGCCGAGCAACAGGGTCGGTGCGACGAAGTAGCCGACGCTGTCGTCACAGGTACCGCCCGCCGCGACGGTCAGGCTCGGGGTCGACTTCGCCCGATCCAGCACGCCCGCGAGCCGGTCGAACGCCCGCCGATCGATCACCGCGCCACCGAAGTTCGCGAAATCGGTGACGTCGCCGTAGCGCAGCGCGCTCACCTTGTCGATCAGCTCCGCCCCCATCCGCGCCCATACCGAACGGGGCACGAATGCCCGTGCGGCCGCCGAGCACTTCTGCCCCTGGTACTCGAACGCGCCGCGGATCAGCGCCGTGGTCAGCACATCCGGATCGGCCGAGGAATGCGCGAGCACGAAATCCTTGCCGCCGGTCTCGCCGACCAGTCGCGGGTAGCCGCGATAGCGATCGATCCGGCTGCCCACCTCCCGCCACAGATGCTGGAAGGTACGCGTGGATCCGGTGAAATGGATGCCCGCCAGGCGGGAGTCGGCCAGCAGCACATCGGATATCTCGGGCCCGTACCCGTGCACCAGGTTGATCACACCGGGCGGCAGTCCGGCCGCCTCGAGCAGCCGCATCGTGTGATAGGCCGCCACGGCCTGGGTCGGCGAGGGCTTCCAGATCACGGTATTACCCATCAGCGCGGGGGCGGTGGGCAGGTTGCCCGCGATCGCGCTGAAGTTGAACGGGGTGATCGCGTAGACGAAGCCCTCCAGCGGGCGGTAGTCGGTACGGTTCCACACCCCGGGCGAGGAGGCCGGCTGACCGGCCAGGATCTCCCGGGCGAAATGCACGTTGAAGCGCCAGAAGTCGACCAGCTCACACGGGGCGTCGATCTCGGCCTGGTAGCAGGTCTTGGATTGACCGAGCATCGTCGCCGCCGCGATATGTTCGCGCCAGGGACCGGCGAGCAGGTCGGCCGCGCGCAGGAAGACCGCGGCGCGTTCGTCGAAAGGCATTGCGCGCCAATCGGATGCGGCATCGGTCGCGGCGGCCACCGCATCATGCGCCTCGGCCGCCTCGGCCAGGTGCAGTGTGCCCAGCACCGCCGCGTGCCGGTGCGGCTGAACCACATTCACCGCGGCTCCGGTACCGGCGCGGTGCCTGCCGTCGATCACGTGGCAGATCTCGGTGGGATTCGCGGCCAGCTCGTTCAGGGCGGCGCGCAGACGGGTGCGCTCGGGGGTGCCGGGCGCATAGGAGTGCACGGGTTCGTTGGTCGGTGCGGGGACCGTGGTGATCGCGTCCATAGCTGGAAATAAACACCGGAAGGACCGACTCTCCGTTGTCCGATCGGACGAATTGCCAGATACTTTTTGGTCGGATTGAATGAAGAGTGTGAACCAGCTCATACCACTGCCCGAACTGTTGTCGGCGCTGACCAGCTCGGTTGTCACGCTGGTGGACGCGCCCGAGGGCGAGGATGTGGTCATCGGGTCGGTGGCCTTCCTGGACCCGGACGATCCGGGCCCGGAAACAACGCCCGCCCAGCGCCTGCCGGAGCTGTATCTGCAGGTCGGCGTCTCGAACACGGATGCGGCGCACTGGCTGCGCGAACTCGCCCGGCACTGTCCGGCGCGGTATCGCCCGCGCGTGGTGTTCTCCAAGGGCGCCGAGGAGCTGCGCGAGGCCGCTTCCGAGGCGGGGCTCGCGCTGGTGGCGGTGCATCCGCACGCGCGCTGGGAGATGGTGCACGCGCTCGTCGGGCGGCTGATCGGACAGGGCGGCGGACCGCTGGCCGCGACGTCGGCTCCCGCGCTGGACACCGATCTGTTCGGACTCGCGGCATCGGTGGCCGAGTCCACGCACGGGCTGGTCACCATCGAGGACGACCAGTCCCGAGTGCTGGCCTATTCGGCGGACAGCAGCGCCTGCGCCGACGCGGTGCGGCGGCTGTCGGTGCTGGGCCGGCAGGGGCCGCCGGGATATCTGCACTGGCTCCAACGCGAGGGCATCTTCGATCGGCTGCGCAATACCGGTGACACCGTGGAGGTTCCGGCGCAGCGGGAATGGGAGACCAAGCGCCGCATCGCCATCGGCATTCGAGAGCCGGGCGCGCCGGGTATCCGGCCGCGCACGGTACTGGGCACGATCTGGGTGCAGGAGGGCGCGGAGCCGCTGCGGTCGGACAGTCCGCGGGTGTTGCGCGGCGCGGCTGCCATTGCCGCCCGGGTCATCTGGCGCACCCGGCACGCACCCACCACCGATGCGCTACTGGTTCAGCGTCTGCTCGGTGCGCACGGCGGCGACGTCGACGTGTCCGCGTTCGCCGAGACGTTCGGCGTCGCGGTGGCCGGGCACGCGGCCGTCGTCGGTTTCGCCCGGCACGCCGACGAGCAGGAGCACACCCAGCGCGCGCTGGAGGCCGTGCACCGCGGCGCGGCGGCACTTCGGCTGCACGCCAGCGCCTTTCGGCAGGACTGTGTCACCACGGTGATCGGCGAACGACTGTATGTGCTATTCCCCGAACACCATTCGGCCGATCGGGTGACGTCGTGGACCAGACAGGTGATCGAGCAGCTCGCCGAGCGATCCGGGCTGCGCCTGCGCGCGGCCATCGCCTCCCCCGTGGACGGACTCGCCGACGCTGCCCGCGCCCGCGCCGAGGTCGACCGGGTCCTGGACCGGACCGCCGATCTGCCCGGCGCGGATGCGGTCACCACCCTGGCCGGCTCGCGCACGACGGTCCTGCTCGCCGAGATCCTCACCCTGATCGCCGATCAGCCCCAGCTGCGCGATCCGCGGCTGGACACGCTGATGGAGTACGACGCGAAGTACTCCGCCGATCTGCTCGCGAGCCTGGACGCCTACCTGACCCGCCGTGGCGATTTCCGCACGGCCGCAACGGATCTCAGCATCCATCCCAACACGCTGCGCTACCGCGTCCGCCGAGCCACCCAATTGCTGGGCCTGGACCTGGACTCGGCCCCCGACCGGCTTCTGCTCGAGATCCAGCTCGCGGTGCACCGGTGGTCCGGCGCGTCCCCGGCCGGAATACGGGACTGAGCCGCCGGCGAACGCGGTCATCCGCCGCTCGCCGGCCACCGCCGGCGCCGGGACATATCGATGATGAGCGCGGCGATATTCCACGCGTCGTCATCGCCACGGTGATGCGTGCCCTCCAGCGGCAGACCCGCGACCCGCAACGCCGCATCCATCCCGAACGCTCTGTGGTATCACGAGATTCGGAGAACGCCCGCTTGGCGTTGGTATGCCGGTCACCGAACGGATACGCCACACCGCTCGCGGCACACTGCCGTTCGAACTGCCTGCGGTCGTAATCTCCCCAACTCGCCCACGGCCGCTCCGCAGCGCGATGGCGCGATCCCAGCAGCGCACAGGCGGTCGCGAAATCGACCCCCTGCGCAACCTGTTCCGCCGTGAGTGTGGTGAGCCGCGTACAGAATTCACTCACCGAGGACCGCTCGGGCCGCACCAGGATGCTGTCCCGCCCCACTCGTTCGAGCGTCCCCAGATCCAGTACGCACACCCCGATCTCGATGATCTCGTTCGGCTGCCCGCCGGGACTCGCTCCCGCCCAGCACGTGGCCTCCACATCCACGACATTGAGCAGCCGATCGTCCATACCCGCAGGCTACTCATCTCCATGCGCGCCGACCAGCGGTTTTCCGACGAACCGAGTACCCGCGTTCCGCGTGATCCTGTTTCGGACGTCCCGTCGCCCGCCACCGACTCCCTCGCCCGGCCCGCTCGAGACCGCGCCGGATGAGCACCACGACACCGAAACCGCCCCAAGCCGCCGGGTAGCTCCCACGCACACATGCGGACCACGACACCGAAACCGCCCGCTCGAGACGTCCGCCGCCTCGATGGACCGCCGCATCGGCCGGCCTCGCCCCACCGACTCGGCCGAGTGGTCGTATCCGCACGGCGGCTTCACAATTCGACCGACGCGGATGCCGGTGCCCGCAGCGACGAAATCTCTCCATCACAAGACTGCCGGCACCAGCTGTATCGGCACCGGCAGCGCGAACAACCGCCTGAACCCGTGAGCGGTCGACGCGGCCGGAGCACGGACCGACCGAGCGCGCTCGGCATGCCGCAGTGGGCGTGGACCCACGGCTGCCGGGCATTTCGTGCCGACACGACGCGACGATGCCGAGAGCGCCCATTCGGAGGCGTACCGCCGCACCGAAGGGGATCGGTCGCATGTTGGCGACGACACCGCAACCCGCTGCGCCCGTAAGGATCTCAGGACCCCTACGGACGCACCGGCCCCGGTCGCGGCGCTCAGGCCTTGGTGACCGACACCCGGACTCCGCCGACGACCTCGGCGGCGTCGGGACCCGCCTCTCCGAAAGTGAGTGTGGTGGCGAGGATTTCACCGGCGATCAGGTCGCGGTGGGTCCGGGCCCAGGCGGCGTGGTCGGCGGGAACCTCGAGGACGACGGTAATGCGGTCCGAGACGTCCAGGCCCAGCGATTTGCGGGTTTCCTGCAGATCGCGGATGAGGTCGCGGGCCCAGCCCTCGGCCTCCAGTTCCTCGGTGACCTCCGAATTCAGCACCACCAGACCCGCATTGCCGGGCAGGGCGGCGGTGGATTCGGGCTCGGCGGCGACCAGGCGCTGGGTGTACTCCTCGGGGAGCAGCTCCACACCGGCGGCGGTGACCACTCCGCTTTCGTCCTCGGACCAGTCACCGGCCTTGACCGCCTTGATCACCGTCTGCACCTGCTTGCCCAGGCGCGGACCGGCGGCGCGAGCGTTGACCACGAGTTCGAACCGGCCGTGCGCGGCGACGTCGGCGGTCAGGTCGACCCGCTTGACGTTCACCTCGTCGGCGACGATATCGGTGAACGGCCGCAGCCGCTCCGCGTCCGCGGCCGCGATGGTCAACTCGGACAGCGGCAGCCGCACCCGCAGGTTCTGCGCCTTGCGCAGGCTCAGCACCGTCGAACACACCGTCCGCACCTCGTCCATCGCCGAGACCAGCTCGGCATCCGCGGGCAGATCCCCGGCCTCGGGCCAGTCGGTCAGATGCACCGAGCGGCCGCCGGTCAGGCCGCGCCAGATCACCTCGGACACCAGCGGCAGCAGCGGGGCGGCCAGGCGAGTGGTCACCTCGAGCACCGTGTGCAGCGTGTCGATGGCGTCGTTGTCCTCTTCCCAGAACCGCGAACGCGAGCGGCGCACATACCAGTTGGTGAGCGCGTCGGCGAAGGCGCGCAACTCGTCACAAGCCCCGGCGATGTCGTAGACGTCCAGCGCCTCGGTGATCACGTCGCGGGTGCGCGCCAACTTGGCCAGGATGTACCGATCCAGCACGTGCGGCGAATCGGTGCGCCAGGCGCCCGGCTTGGAGGCGTACAGCTGCAGGAACGTCCAGGCGTTCCACAGCGGCCGCAGCGCATGGCTCACGCCCTCGCGGATGCCGCGCTCGGTGACGATGAGATTGCCGCCGCGCAGGATCGGCGAACTCATCAGGAACCAGCGCATGGCATCGGAGCCGTCGCGGTCGAACACCTCGTTGACGTTCGGGTAGTTTCCCTTGGACTTGGACATCTTCAGGCCGTCGTCGCCCAGCACGATGCCGTGCGCGGCAACGGTTTTGAACGCCGGCCGGTCGAACAGCGCGGTCGCGAGCACGTGCATCTGGTAGAACCAGCCGCGGGTCTGACCGATGTACTCGACGATGAAGTCGGCCGGGTTGTGGCCCAGCTCACCGGCCGTGCCGTCGAACCATTCCTTGTTCTCGAACGGGTAGTGCACCTGCGCGAACGGCATCGATCCGGAGTCGAACCAGCAGTCCAGCACCTCCGGCACCCGGCGCATCGTGGACTTGCCGGTCGGGTCGTCCGGATTGGGCCGGGTCAGCTGGTCGATGCCGGGCCGGTGCAGATCATCCGGGCGCACGCCGAAGTCCCGCTCGAGTTCGTCCAGCGAACCGTAGACGTCGATGCGCGGATAGGCCGGATCGTCCGACAGCCACACCGGGATCGGGCTGCCCCAGTAGCGGTTCCGGCTGATGTTCCAGTCCCGGGCGCCCTCGAGCCACTTACCGAACTGCCCGTCGCGGATGTGCTCGGGCACCCAGGTGATCTGCTGATTCAGCTCCACCATCCGGTCCCGGAATTCGGTCACCGCGACGAACCAGGACGGCACCGCCATGTAGATCAGCGGCTGCCCGGAGCGCCAGCTGTGCGGGTAGGAGTGCTCGATCGTCTCGTGCCGCAGCAGCTTTCCGGACGCCTTGAGATCCTTGATGATCACCGGGTTGGCGTCGAACACCATCATGCCCTCGTACGGCGGCACCATCGAGGTGAACCGCCCGCCCGGATCCAGCGGCTGGACCAGCTCGATCCCGTGCGCGGAGGCCACGTCCATATCCTCCTCACCGAACGCGGGCGCGAGATGCACGATCCCGGTACCGGATTCGGTGGTGACGTAGTCCGCGTTCAGCACGCGGTGCGCGTTCGGATGGCCGAGGAAGAAGTCGAACGGCGGGTCGTACCGCAGATCGGCCAGGGCCGCGCCCGCGTACTCGCCGAGCACCTCGGGTTCCTCGCCGAATTCGCGGGCATACTGCGAGACCCGTTCGGCGGCCAGCAGATAACGCTTCCCGTGCTGCCCGCGCACCTGGACGTAGGTCACGTCCGGGTGGACCGCGATCGCCAGGTTGGACGGCAGTGTCCAGGGGGTGGTGGTCCAGATCAGCGCGTTGGCGCCGTCCAGATCGTGCAGCGGGTGGTCCGCGGGCACTCGCAGCGGCATGTCCACCGTGACCGCCGGGTCCTGACGCATCTTGTACGCGTCGTCGAGCCGGGTCTCCTGATTGGACAGCGGTGTCTGCTCGTACCAGCTGTAGGGCAGCACCCGGAATCCCTGGTACACCAGCCCCTTGTCGTACAAGGTTTTGAATGCCCACATCACCGACTCCATGAAGTCGAGATCCAGGGTTTTGTAGTCGTTGTCGAAATCGACCCACCGTGCCTGACGGGTCACATAATCGCGCCACTCACCGGTGTAGCGAAGCACGGAGGATTTGACCGCGGTATTGAATTCCGCGAGGCCCATCCGTTCGATCTGTGATTTATCCGTGATACCGAGCTGCTTCTCCGCCTCGAGTTCCGCGGGCAGCCCGTGGCAGTCCCAGCCGAATCGCCGATCGACCTTCTTACCGCGCATGGTCTGAAAACGCGGGATCAAATCCTTGACGTATCCGGTCAGCAGATGGCCGTAGTGTGGCAAACCGTTGGCGAACGGCGGGCCGTCGTAGAAGACGAACTCCGCACTGCCCGAACGGTTGTCGATGCTGGCGCGGAAGGTGTCGTCGGCGGCCCAGTAGTCCAGGACGCGCTGCTCCAGCTCCGGGAAGGAAACCTGTCCCCCGGCGCCCAGATCGACGCGCGGATAGGTGTCCCGGACATCGCTGGGCTCTGCCTTGCGGGAAGTTGTCTCGTCCGCCATGTCGGGACGTCTCTCCTCGTGCCGTATGCGCCGTGGCGCAGTCGTGGGCACGGGGACGAATATCGGCGCCGGTGCGCCGAAACCGCGGTACCACCCCGCTTGCCCGGCGTGAGGGCGATAACGCCGGACCTCTCGTTGCGAGCTGTGACGGGCTCACCCGTTCGGTTCTACTGGGCGTCGCGGCTCGAGGCCGCGCGGCCGTTCTTCCGAAGGCTCCCCGGTGATTGCCGGATCAGTGCCGTAGTTACAGGTTTGATTGTAGCCACTACGGTCAAAACTATTTCCGACCGCGGTTGGGTTCGCATCGAGCGGCTACGGTGCTCACCGTTTCACGTGCCGGCCGGGACGCGTCTGGGTGTCATCGTCGGACTCGCGCATCGACAGGGCACTCACCAGCAGCAGAACCGCGCCGATGACGCACACGACGATGCATCCCCAGGCCCACACCACCGAGCCGGTGGTCAGTGCGGCGACCAGGAGGCCGAATCCGATAGCCGCGAGAACAAGTGTCAGGACGAGCATGGTCACCCCCTAGGCGGGCCTACTGGCTCGACGAACTTCCGACCACGACCGCGGCTGCGCGTACCGAACCCGAGTTGCCGGGAGCGCCGGGCAGCCGAAGCGAAATTACTTGCCGCCCTTGGCGAATGACGCAGAGGCGTGGCTGTTGTTGGCGCCATCGAAGGCCTCACCACCATCGACGGGTACCGCCGAACCGCGGTTCTCGAGTTCCTCGAGCTGCGACTCCAGATAGGACTTCAACCGCACCCGGTACTCGCGCTCGAACGTCTTGAGCTGCTCGATGCGGCTCTCCAGTACGCTGCGCTGCTGGGTGATGGTGGCCATGATCTCGGTGTGCTTGCGCTCGGCGTCGGCCTGCAGGGCGTCGGCCTTCTCCTTGGCCTGGCGCAACTGGTTGTCCGAACGGCTCTGCGCGTCGGACAGCAGGGACTCGGCCTTCTGCCGGGCCTCGGCGACCATGCCGTCGGAGCGCGTGCGGGCCTCGGTGACCAGTCGCTCGGAATTCGCTCGGGCGTTGGACAGCAGCGTCTCGGCCTCGGCCTTGGCATCGGTGGTGAGCCGGTCGGCCATCTCCTGGGCCAGGCTCAGGACCTTGGCGGCCTGCAGGTTGGCGTCCGCGGCGCTCGGGTCCTTCATCGCGGCGGGCGCGGCGATCGGCATCGGGGCCGACGGCGGCACCGGAGCGGGCTTGGGCGGTTCGGGCTGCGGCGGAGCCGGTTTCACCGCTTGCGGCATCGGGCGGGGGGCCGCCTTCGCGTCGGACAGCTCGGCATCCAGCTCGGCAACCCGCTGGCGCAGATCCGCATTCTCCTCGATCAGACGTGAGAGCTCCTGCTCGACCAGATCGAGGAAGGCATCGACCTCGTCCTCGTTGTAGCCGCGCTTCCCGATCGGCGGTTTGCTGAACGCGACGTTGTGCACATCGGCTGGGGTCAGCGGCATGGAAGGATCCCTTCACGCTTCGTACGGAGGTCTAGCGGTAGATCTTGCAAGCTATTCTTCACGACCCATTCTGTCACACCGGCGCGTGCGCCTGCCCGAGCCCGCCCGTGACCGTCATCAAGATGAACACGATGAATATCAACACCATAATCGACAGATCCAGTCGAATTCCCCCCAAGTTGACCGGGGGTATCAACCGCCTCAGCAGTTTCACCGGCGGATCGGTGATCGTGAAGATCACCTCGAGCACGATGGCGACCGCACCGCGCGGATGCCAGTCCCGAGCGATGCTACGGATGAACTCGACGATGATCCGGCTGATGAGCAGCAACCAGAAGACGAACAGCAGGTAGTTCAACACACTGAACAGGGCCACCCGCCCACTCTGCCTCAGATTCGGTGTCCTGCAAACTCCCCGCGCCGTCTCGGGACGGCGCGGCATCCCCCGCGCGTCGCGCGCCGGCCCGAAGACGGCCGCGGCACGACGTCCGTTTCGAACGTTATTTCTGGTTGTAGAAGCCGGTTTCGGCGATGCGGCGGCGCTCCTCGGCCGATACGTCCACATCGGCCGGTGAGAGCAGGAACACCTTGGTTGCGACCTTGTCGAACGAGCCGCGCAGCGCGAACGCCAGGCCCGCGGCGAAGTCGACCAGACGCCGCGCGTCGGCGTTGCTCATCTCCACCAGGTCCATGATCACCGGAGTGCCGTCACGGAACCGCTCGCCGATGATGGCCGCCTCGGTGAAGGTGCGCGGCCGCAGCGTCGTGATCTTGGACAACGGGCCTCCGTCCTCGAAGACCGGCGAGCGGCGCGGAGCCGGCTCGAAACGGGCCCGCTCCTCCAGCCGCCGCTCTTCCATCCTGCGCTCGACCTCCGGGTCGACCGCCAGCGCGCCGTGCGTGGTACCGCGGATCATCGACGGCCCGCCGCCGAGGCCGCGCGAGCGCCCCGATGGCGCGGACTCGATCCGGGTGGGCCGACGAGTCGGCTCGTAACGGTCGTCGGAATACGCGTCGTCGGCGAACTCGCTGCGGCGGGACACGGTGTACCCCGGCTGATACGGCGCCTTGTACGCGGGCTCCGGATAGCTCGGCTCGGGCTCGTAGCGGTCGTCGTCGAAACGCGAACGCCCGGCGCCCTCGTAGCGCGGCTCGGCGAATTCCCGTGGCCGGCGCGCGGGCCGATCATCCATCCCCCGCGGCCCGCGGTCGTCGACATAGTCGTCCTCGTACTCCTCGAGCGGAACCATGCCGAAGTAAGCCTTGAACCTGTGCAGC
>NZ_JCAJZQ010000016.1:0-210848 GCF_059510335.1 Nocardia sp. PLKS1-43
TCCACCTCGCTAGCGCTCGGCTCCAGCACGAGCACGCTCGTGGCAGCCCTTGTCATCCGCTCGCTGCGCTCGCCGATGGCCTCCACCTCGCCAGCGCCCGGCTCCAACACGAGCACGCTCGTGGCAGCCCTTGTCATCCGCTCGCTGCGCTCGCCGATGGCCTCCACCTCGCCAGCGCCCGGCTCCAACACGAGCACGCTCGTGGCAGCCCTTGTCATCCGCTCGCCGATGGCCTCCACCTCGCCAGCGCCCGGCTCCAACACGAGCACGCTCGTGGCAGCCCTTGTCATCCGCTCGCCGATGGCCTCCACCTCGCCAGCGCCCGGCTCCAGCACGAGCACGCTCGTGGCCGACCCCTTCATACGCTCGCGGCGCTCGCTCATGCCTCCACCTCGCTGACGCCCTCCCGCACGAGCACGCTCGTGACTGCCTCGACGACTCGCTCGCTGCGCTCGCTCATCCTGGTCGACCTTCCTACGGCCCCGGTTGACCTGGGGTGTTGAAGACTTGCCCAATCCTGGCAGTCTCAAGCATATGTTTCGAATGTGACTGCTGAGGTTTGTTTGCTATCCCGAGGTTATCGGTCGAGCGCCCATCAAGTCAGTACCGACACGCACACAGGTGGACCCGTGTCGAATCGCCGCCTCGAGGTCTCCCGACATGCCTGCGGACAGTTCGGTCCCCGCGGGGTGTCGCGCCAGAAATCGGACATGCAGCTCGGCCAGCCGGGCGAACTCGGCATCCGGGTCCGACTCCAGCGGAGGAATCGCCATCAGACCCGCGAGCTGCAGATTCTCCAACCCCGCGACATGGTCCGCGAGTTCGGGCAAATCGCCCGGCGCGATGCCGCCGCGGCCCGGATCGCGATCGAGCCCGACCTGGAGCAGAACCCGCACCGGCGTATCCCGCAAACCCGCCTCCCGAGCGGCCCGCACACCCGCGTCAAGAGCCGTTGCCAGCCGGGCGCTGTCCACCGAATGGACGGTATGCGCCCATCGCGCAACCGCTTTGGCCTTGTTGCGTTGCAGACGGCCGATCATGTGCCATTCGACACCGGGCAGATCGGATAATTCCGCCGCCTTCGCGGTCGCCTCCTGCTCGCGCGATTCGCCGAATTCGCGCCGCCCCAGCCGGTACAGGATCGCCACGTCCGAGGCCGGGAAGAACTTCGTCACCGGCAGCAAGCGGACCTGCGCCGGATCACGCCCGGCCGCGCGACAGGCCGCCTCGATACGTCCGAGCAACCCGTCCAGCGCGGTCGAGAGCTCCTCGGCCCGCGTGCCGGATTCCGCAGTGGCCCTACCGAATTCGCCGATCATGATTCCTCTCCCTCGAATGCGATTCGTATCACGATCCACCCGGGCGTGTCCCGTCGATTTCCCGACGTGGACTGCCCGCTCGCACACCCCGCGACCGGACGTGCCGGATGCGGGGCGCGATGCCGGCGCCGCGGCCGGATCAGACCGGAGAATCCGCGGGTTCGCGCCAGATCACCCCGGCGATGCGACCGGTCGGCGCGCCGCGGCGGTGGCTGAACAGTGTGGTGTCCTCGATCGTGCAGCGCGGATCGACCGCGATCGCGCCGACACCCGCCGCCTCGAGCTGACGGCGAATGCCCGCGCGCAGATCCAGGCCGGGAGTGCCCTGCGCGGTGGTTGTCGCGCTGCCGGGCAGGTGGGCCTCGACGTCCGCACGCATCGCGGCGGGCACCTCGTACCGCGCCCCGCCGGCGGCCGGGCCCAGGAACGCGCCGATACGTTCGGGCTGCGCGCCCACCGAGATCATCGCCTCCAGCACCCTCGGCACGATCCCGATCCGCGCACCGACGCGACCGGCGTGCACGGCTGCGATCACCCCGGCCTCGTCATCGGACAGCAGCAGCGGTACGCAGTCCGCGGTCAGCACCACCAGCGCGAGCTCCGGGACGGTGGTCACCAGCGCATCGGTCACCGGCACCGGTTCGGCCTGCGGGCCGTCCACGATCGTCACCGTGCGGCTGTGCACCTGTTCCATCCAGACCAGCCGCTCCGGCGCCAGCCCGATGCCCTCCGCCAGCCGAACCCGGTTGCGCCGCACCGCCTCCGGATCATCACCGACGTGATCACCCAGATTGAACGAGTCGTACGGCGCGCGGGAGAACCCACCGGCACGGGTGGTCGTCACCCGCCTGGTGCGCATGAGCTGTTGCGTTGGCATACCCCGAGATTAATCGTCCCGACGACGGCAATTCGTGTCGGCAACCTGAGAAAACCCATAGCAGTCCGGACCTCGCGCCGACGCGGCAACCGATCTCGCGCCGGGCACCGGCACACATCGAGTACCCCCGACCCGCGACTCGGTGCCCGACCGTCGGTCCGCGGCCGACTCTTCTCACACCCGACGAGAAGCACGATGGAACACCATCCAGCACCCACCGCTGATCGAACAGGTCCACATGCGGAACTACTTACCGCAGCGCGCAACTCGATGCCCAACCGGCGGCCCGCGTCCGACTGTCCTCGCCCCGACAGGAAGCACGGCGGAACAGGCACTCATCAAGAACTACATACCGCCGCCGCCCAACCCGCTGCCCAACCAGCCGCCCCCGACCGACTCTCCTCACACCCGACAACAAACACGGCGGAACAGGCACTCACCAGGAACTACTTGTCGCCGCCGCGCAACTCGACGCCAACCGGCAGCCCCCGACCGACTCTCCTCACACCGACGAAAAGCATGGTGGAACAATCGAGCACCCGCTCCTACGGGAACGGGTGCTCATCGGGAACTGCTTACCGTCGCATGAACGAAGGCACGTCGACGTCGTCGTCGGTGTCCTCGTCGGGCGGCTGGATGTGGCTGCGGGAGTTGTGCGCGACCGTGGGCTCGACGGCCGGGCGGGGTTCGTAGGACGGCGCGGGGCCGCGGGAGACCGGGGCCGGGGTGGCGGGCGGAGGTGCCGGGTCCGCGGTGCGGCTCGGGAAATCGGTGCCGCGACTGTGGGTTTGGCCGACCTCGCCGGCCCGCGCCGAGCCGATCGTGGAGCGGGTGACCGGCGCGTCCAGGCGACGGGTCGGGGCACCGCTGTCGAAGCCCGCCGCGATCACCGTGACGCGCACCTCGTCACCGAGCGAATCGTCGATGACCGTGCCGAAGATGATGTTCGCCTCGATGTGTGCGGCCTCCTGCACCAGTGAGGCGGCCTCGTTGATCTCGAACAGACCCAGATCCGATCCACCCGCGATCGAGAGCAGCACGCCGTGCGCTCCGTCCATCGACGCCTCCAGCAGCGGCGAGTTGATCGCCGCCTCGGCCGCCTTGACCGAACGGCCCTCGCCGCGCGAGGAGCCGATGCCCATCAGGGCCGAGCCCGCCCCGGACATGACGCTCTTCACGTCGGCGAAGTCGACGTTGATCAGGCCGGGCGTGGTGATCAGATCGGTGATGCCCTGAACACCGTTGAGCAGCACCTCGTCCGCGGATCGGAAGGCGTCCATCAGGCTGACCGCCGCGTCGCCCAGCTGCAACAGCCGGTCGTTCGGGATGACGATCAGGGTGTCGCAGGATTCGCGCAGCGCCTGTATTCCGGCCTCGGCCTGATTGCTGCGCCGCTTGCCCTCGAAGGAGAACGGGCGCGTCACCACGCCGATGGTCAGGGCGCCGAGCTTGCGGGCGATGCTGGCCACCACCGGCGCGCCGCCGGTGCCCGTGCCGCCGCCCTCACCGGCGGTGACGAAGACCATGTCGGCGCCCTTGAGCACCTCTTCGATCTCGTCCTTGTGATCCTCGGCGGCCTTGCGGCCCACCTCCGGATCCGCACCGGCGCCGAGGCCGCGGGTGAGTTCACGCCCGACGTCGAGCTTGACGTCCGCATCACTCATCAGCAGCGCCTGGGCGTCGGTGTTGACGGCGATGAACTCGACTCCCTTGAGTCCCTGTTCGATCATTCGGTTGACGGCGTTCACGCCGCCGCCGCCGATACCGACGACCTTGATCACTGCAAGGTAGTTGTGCGGGGGCGTCATGGGCTCTCGCCTTCCTTCGATCTAAAGCCTGTCGTTTGTGGATTCCCGGCAGAGCGCCGAGCCCGCGGATGGTTTCGATCCGGCTAACCCGGGCTCCCGCCCGAGCAAACCCTCAACCTCAACCATAGGGTTGGCGTTATGTCAAGTATCCGACTGCTGCGGAACGCTATTCGTACCCGCCGCAATCCGCGCGCAGGCGCGCCGACGCGAGAACCAGAATCTTGTGCGATCCGTCTCGTCCGAGCCCGCCCCGCATCGTATCGCGAACAGCCGCTCCAGGCAGGGGGAATCGTCACCGGCGCCCCCGACGATTCCGGGCGTATCGCGATACGCACCGAAAACACCAACGGCACAACGGGTATCACTCACCTTACCGTGACCAGATCCGGAGTCGAAACGTCGTATACCTGTCCGGGCCGAGTCAGCACCGGTACGACCACCTCGGCCTTGCGCGCCGAATCGGCCGCGCCACCCCACAGTACGGTCCGCCCATCTCGCAGTTTCAGCTCGATATCCGAAACCGACCGCGCCACAACCTCACCCACCTGCCCCCGCAAACCCGGCGAGGCCGCGGTGAGCACCGTCACCGCCGCGCGAGTGACCGGGTCGCTACCGCCCGGACGGCCGGCGGTCAACTTCGGCACGCCGGGAGGCGCTGGCTCGATGGCGAATTCGACGCCGTCCGCGTCCAGCAGGTGCGCGCCCTGCGGAGAATCGAAGTACAGGACCGCGGTGCGTTCCACGACGCTCACCCGGACCGCCGAGGGGAACACCCGCCGCACCCGCACCGCATGCACCTTGGGAATCGCCGCCACCCGGTGCGCGATCTCCTCGGTGTTCAGGCGCAACATCGACACGCCCCCGGGGACCTGCGCCGCATCGCGCACCTGCTTCTCGGGCACCGTCACCAGGCCCTCGATCGTGACCGTGCGCACCGCGAGCACCGGGGTGAACCACGCCACGAGCGCCAGCACGACCACGACTCCGGCAACCGCCAAGCCCGACAGGACCATTCGACGCGACGGCGGTCGCAGGCGCATCGCGATCATCGTCCGGCGGGCGGGCGCACCCGCAATCCGTCGAGGATCTGCCCGCCGAGCATCGTCACATCGCCCGCGCCCATCGTGATCACCACATCACCCGGGCGGGCCAGTCCGGCGGCCTGACGGCCCACCCGGGACATATCGGGTTGGTAGTGCACAGGTTTGGAAACCGACTTGGCCACCAGCGCGCCGTTGACGCCCGGCAGCGGCTTCTCCCGCGCGCCGTACACGTCGAGCACGACGACCTCGTCCGCGACATCCAGGGCCGCGCCGAACTCGGTCGCGAATGTCGCGGTGCGGCTGTACAAATGGGGCTGGAACACCACGATCACCCGGCCCTGGCGCGAGCGGGCGCCGTCGGCGGCCTCCTGCCGCACCAACTCGGCCGCCGCGCCGAGCACCGCGCGCACCTCGGTCGGATGGTGGGCGTAGTCGTCGAACACCCGCACGCCGTTCTCCCGGCCGACGAACTGGAAGCGCCGGTGCACTCCGCCGAAACCCTCCAGGCCCTGCAGTACCTCGCCGAGATCGGCGCCGGCGTCCCGCGCGGCCAGCAGGGCGGCAAGGGCATTGAGGGCCATGTGCCGGCCGGGCACCGACAGCCGCAGCGTGCGCGGGGACGATTCGTCGGCGAGCTGGAAGGTCACCACCCCGCCCACATCGCGCGGTTGCCAGGACAGCAGCCGCACCCCCACCGGGACGGGAGCGTCGGCCAGATCGCCGGAGCCGTAACCCGATACGCGGATGTCCAGGTCGTCCAGACGAGCCGCGACCCGCTCGGCCAGCGCACGCGACCCCGGATCGTCCAGGCACACCACCAGCAGCCCGCCGGGCGTGAGCCGGTCCACGAAATCGTCGAAGACCTGAACGTACGCCTCGTCGGTGCCGAAGAAATCCAGATGGTCCGATTCGATGTTGGTGACCACCGCGACGTCCGGATCGTATTGCAGCAGTGAGCCGTCCGACTCGTCCGCCTCGGCCACGAAATAGCCGCCGGTTCCGTGGTGGGCGTTGGTGCCCGCCTCGTTCAGCTCACCGCCCACCGCGAAGGACGGATCGAAACCGCAGTGCTGCAACGACACCACGAGCATCGAGGTCGTGGAGGTCTTGCCGTGCGTGCCGGACACCAGCAGCGTGTGATGGCCGCGCATCAGTTCGGCGAGTACGGCCGGGCGCAGCAGCACCGGCACGCCACGCCGGGCGGCTTCGACCAGTTCGGGATTGGTCTTCGGGATGGCCGCGAAGGTGGTGACCACCGCGCTGGGCCCGCCGGGCAGCAGATCCAGCGCCCCGGCGTCGTGCCCGATCCGGACCTGCGCGCCACGGGCGCGCAGGGCGAGCACGCCGCGACTCTCCTTGGCGTCGGAGCCGGAGACCGAGCCGCCGCGGGCGAGCAGAATCCGGGCGATCCCGGACATCCCGGCCCCGCCGATGCCGACCATGTGCACCCGCTGCAGCAGCGGCGGTAGCTCACCGACCTCGACGGTCGCGTCCTTGTCCTCGGTCATCGCCCGGCTACCTCCACCACGATCCGCGCCACCGCGTCGGCGGCGTCCCGATGCCCGGCCCCGGCGGCGGCCACGGACATCTGTGACAGCCGCGCCGGGTCGGTGAGCAGCGGAATCACCTCATCCATCACATATTTCGCGGTCAACTCCGCGTCGGCGACGATCCGGCCGCCGCCCTTCGCCACGATCGGGCGCGCATTGAGTTCCTGCTCACCGTTACCGTGCGGCAGCGGCACATAGAACGCGGGCAGCCCGACCGCCGACACCTCGGCCACCGTCATCGCACCCGAACGGCACACCGCCGCGTCGGCGGCCGCGTAGGCCAGATCCATGCGCGATACATACGGCAGCGCAACATATTTCGCGATGTCACCGGCAGCGGGCTCGGCGACCTGCACGGTGTTCTTCGGCCCGTGCGCGTGCAGGACCGAAATTCCCGCGGCCAGCAGCTGCGGCGCCGCGGCCGAGACTGCCTCGTTGAGCGTGCGCGCACCCTGCGAACCACCGAACACCAGCAGTACCGGCCCGTCGGCGGGCAGCCCGAAATGTTCCCGCGCCTGCGCGCGCAGACCCGCCCGATCCATCGTCGCGATCGACTCGCGCACCGGAATCCCGACGATCTCCGCATCGCCGTGGCCGGACGCCCGCACCCCCGAATTCGCCACCGCGGCCAGCACGCGTGCGGCCCGGCGCGCGCCGACCTTGTTCGCGATACCCGCCTTCACATTCGCCTCGTGCACCACAACCGGCACCGATCGGCGTCCGCGCAGCCCGCGCCCGGCAGCGAGATAGGCGGGCAGGGCCACATAACCGCCGAAACCGACGATCACATCGGCCTCGACCGCATCGATCACCGCCCGGGCGCGCGCGACCGCTGCCCGCACCCGGCCGGGCAGCCGCAGCAGATCAGCGGTCGGCTTACGCGGCAGCGGGACCGGTGGAATCAGCTCGAGCGGATAGCCGCGCTCGGGCACCAGAGTCGTCTCGAGTCCGCGCTCGGTGCCCAGCGCCGTGATGCGGATGCCCGGATCGAGGCGGCGCAGCGCATCCGCGACCGCCATGGCCGGTTCGATATGACCGGCGGTGCCACCGCCCGCGACGATCACCGAAAGCGCCCGTCCCCCGGTGCCGGGCCCGACGCCGCCGCTACTGGTCACCTGGATTTACCCCGTTCTCTCGCATGTGTCGTCCGATAGCTGGGCTCCCAGGCCCGCGTGGTCCGCAACGAGGCGGTGCCGCGGCGTTCGCGCCGTGCGGAATCCGAATCTACCCGTCGACGAGCCGGTGGCAATTCGCGCCGCGACGCCGACGGCCGGGGCCTGCCGCGAGTGCGCGCCGCCGCGCTGCGCGACGGCGGATACATCTCGGGCTTGGGCAGCCGCAGCAGACGGCTGAACCGGCCGTCCTGTCCGGCGTGCAGGGCCGCGACGGCCTCGGGTTCGTGCCGTGCGGCACTGGCGATGATGCCGAACATCAGCAGCGTGATCGCCAGCGAGGAACCGCCCGCCGAGACCAGCGGCAGCTGCAGGCCGGTCACCGGCAGCAGACCCACCACATAGCCGATGTTGATCAGCGCCTGGCCGGTGATCCAGGTCGTCGCGGTGGCGACCAACAGCCGCAGGAACGGATCCGCCGAACGGCTCGCGATCCGCAGGCCGGTGTAGACGAACAGCGCGAACAGGCCGAGCACCAGGGCGCAACCGAGAAAGCCGAGTTCCTCGCCGATGATGGCGAAGATGAAGTCGTTGTGCGCGTTGGGCAGATAACTCCACTTGGCCCGGCTCTGCCCGAGGCCGCGACCCCAGATCCCGCCGTCGGCCAGGGAGAACATCGCCTGGCGCGCCTGATAGCCGATCCCCTGCGGGTCGTCACCGGGGTTGAAGAACGCGCGCATGCGGTCCGAGCGGTACCCGGCCGTCATCGCCAGCACCAGCGCGGCCACCACACCCGAGGCGCCGATCGCGACGAACAACCGCACCGGCAGCCCGCCGAACCACAGCAACGCCACCAGGATGATGCCCACCGCGATCGTGGTGGACAGGTTCGGTTCCAGCACGATCAGCAGACAGCACAGCAGCCCCGCCGGAACCAGCGGCATCAGGATCTCTTTGTACCCGGCGTTCTCCGCGCGGCGCGTGGCCAGCAGATGCGCGCCCCAGATGATCAGGGTGACCTTGACGATCTCGGAGGGCTGCACGTGGATGAAACCGATATCGAACCAGCGCCGCGAACCCTGCGCCTGCGTGCCGATGCCCGGAATCAGCACCAGAACCAGTGCCAGGACCGACACCGCGAACACCGGAAAGGACAGTCGGCGCAGGGTACGGAACGGAATTCGCAACGCGAGGTAGAACAGCACCGCGCCCAGCACGGCGAACATCAGCTGCTGGATGAACAGCGAGTAGGCCGACCCGTCGTCGGCGTACGACTCCACGCTCGACGCCGAGAGCACCATCACCAGCCCCAGCACGGTGAGCAGGGTGGCGATCGTGACGACCAGGTGGAACGAGGCGAGCGGACGCGCCAGCCAGGCACCGAACCACGTACCCGAACCCTTGCGCGCCTTGGTCATCGAGCCTCCCGCCGCGCGGCGAGCCCCGGGCCCGCCGCGCGCGTCGTCGCCTCGTCACCCCCGGTCACCGAGGGCTCCCGATATCTCCTTCGTCCAGCGCCTGCACCGCCGCGACGAAACTGCGTCCCCGGTGGGTGTAGTCGGCGAACATGTCCAGTGACGCCGCCGCCGGAGCGAGCAGTACCGTGTCGCCGTTGGTGGCGTATCCGGCGGCGATCCGCACGGCCCGCGCCATGACCGCGTCCGCCCCATCGATCTCGGACGTGAGTTCCGCACCCATCCCAGCATCGTCACCCGAACCGAGCTCGACGACCGGGACATCGGGGGCGTGTCGCGCCATTGCGGCGGCGATGACCGGGGCGTCCTTGCCCAGCAGCACCACCGCGACCAGACGTTCGGCCACCTCTTCGACCAGATCGTCCACGTGCGCACCCTTGAGCAGTCCGCCGGCGATCCAGACGACCTGGGCGTGCGCCTGGATCGAGGACCGGGCCGCATGCGGATTGGTGGCCTTGGAATCGTCGACGAACTCCACGCCCGACAGCTCGCGCACCGAGGCCGCGCGATGCGGGCCCACCTTGTGCTCCTGCAAACCCTCTTTCACGAATTGCGGTGCGACATCGATGGATCGGGTCAGCGCGGCCGCGGCCAGCGCATCGGCCACACCCGCCGGACCCGGCGGGCTGATATCGCGTACCTCGGCGAGGATTGCGGCCTTGGTGAACGCGCGATCGAGCAGTTTGCCGTCCACGACGCCGAGTTCGCCGTCGGCGGGGACGCCGACGCGGAAGCCGACCGTGCGCCGGGCTCGGGATTTGCGCGCGAGCGCCGCGGCCACCGGATCGTCCAGGCCGACGACGCCGACCCGGCCGACCAGTGCCCGCGCCTTCGCCGCCGCGTACGCGTCCAGGCCGCCGTGCCAATCCAGGTGATCCTCGGCCACATTCAGCACCACGCCGGCCTCCGGACGCACCGAGGGGGCCCAGTGCAACTGGAACGAGGACAGTTCCACCGCGAGCACCTGCGGTCCCGGCGTGCGCCGCAGCGCGTCCAGGATCGGCAGCCCGATATTGCCGCAGGCGACGCTGGCGATGCCTGCCGCCCGCAGGATCGCGTGCGTCATCTGGGTGGTGGTGGTCTTGCCGTTGGTTCCGGTGATCACCAGCCATTTACGCACCGGCCCGTACAGCCGCGCCTGATCGACCCACCAGGCGAATTCGACGTCGCCCCAGACCGGTACGCCCTCGGCGACCGCGGTGGCCAGCACCGGAGAGTCCGGCCGCCAGCCCGGACTCGTGATCACCAGCGCGAAGCGATCGAGCCCGCCGGGTTCGAGCAGGCTCTCACCGGTGGCCGTGTCCAGGCCCAGTTCGGCGGCCTCGGCCATCGCCTTCGCGCCGGCGTCGGTGACCACCGGGGTGGCGCCGATATCGCGCAGCGGATCGATCAGGGAGCGACCCGATATGCCCCAGCCGGCCACCAGAACGTCACGGCCACGCAGGAATTCGAGCATGGGGCCCGGCGATCGCAGGGCCCGCGGAGTGTGTTCGACCATTGCTGCTTTACCCGACCTGAGAGAGGTATTCGCTGTAGAACAAGCCCAGTCCGATCGCCGACGCGATGCCCGCGAGCAACCAGAACCGAATGATCACCGTAGTCTCGGCCCATTTGCTGAGTTCGAAGTGGTGGTGGAACGGCGCCATCTTGAACAGCCGGTTGCGGGTGGTGCGGTAGACCGCGACCTGCAGGACCACCGAGGTGGTCTCGGCGACGAACAGCGCGCCGATCACGATCATCAGCAGTTCGGTGCGCGAGAGCAGGGACAGCCCCGCGATCAGCCCGCCGAGCGCCAGCGAGCCGGTGTCGCCCATGAAGATCTTCGCCGGAGCCGCGTTCCACCACAGGAATCCGATGCAGGCGGCCGCACCCGCGGCGCAGATCAGGGCCAGATCCAGCGGGTCGCGCACGTTGTAACAGCCCGCCTCGGCGTGCACCGAACAGGCGTTGCGGTACTGCCAGAAGGTGATGATCACGTACGCGCCCAGGACCAGGCTCATGGAGCCGGCGGCCAGGCCGTCCAGACCGTCGGTGAGGTTCACCGCGTTGGACCAGGCGACCACCACCAGGCAGACGAAGGCCAGGAAGATGATCACCCCCATCGAAACGGTGGTGATGTCGCGGACGTAGGACAGATGACGACTGGCCGGTGTCTGCTTGTTCGCGCCCGGGAACTGCAGCGCGAGCACGCCGAATACCACCGCGGCGGAAAGCTGTCCGATGTACTTGCCCGCCGCGGTGAGGCCGAGGTTGCGGCCCTTGCGCAATTTGATGAAGTCATCGATGAAACCGACCGCGCCGAGTGCGGTGGTCAGCGCGAGCACCAACAGTCCCGAAACCGTCGGTCCCTCAGCGCGATAGCCGATACCGATCAGATGTGAGCCCCAGTAGCCGGCCCACAGTCCGGCCAGGATCGCCACGCCGCCCATCGTCGGGGTTCCGCGCTTGGCCTGATGACTGGCCGGCCCGTCGATCCGGATCTCCTGGCCGAAACCGCGTTTGGCGAACATCCGGATCAGCAACGGCGTCAACAGGATCGATACCGCCAACGCGATCGCCGCCGCGAAAAGAATCTGCCTCATCGGCCCGCTTCCGTGTCCACAGGAGGCACTTCCGAGCCCTCCGTACCGGCGCCGGGCGCTGCGATGCCCGGCGCGAGATGCTCTGCCACCGCCCACAGTCCGACGGAATTGGATGCCTTGACCAGCACCACGTCGTCGGCCGCGAGCTCATCGTCGAGCACCTCGAGTGCGGCAGCGATATCGGGAACCAGGATCGACTCCTCACCCCAGGAGCCCTCCATCACCGCACCCTGATGCAGTGCGTGCGAGGGCCGTCCGGTGCCGACCACGATGAGCCGGTCCACGTCCAGCCGGACCGCCAAGCGGCCGATGCGATCGTGTTCGACCACCGAATCCGCACCCAGCTCGGCCATTTCGCCGAGCACCGCCCAGCTGCGCCGCTTCCCGCCCGCAGCGCCGTGCGCACCCGCACGGGCCATGGTCACCAACGCCTTGAGCGCCGCGCGCACCGAATCCGGATTGGCGTTGTACGAATCGTTCACGATCGTGACGCCGTCCGCGCGGGTGCGCACATCCATCCGGTGTTTGGACGCGGCCCGCGCACTCGACAGCGATCGCGCGACCATTTCGACGTCCGCACCGCACTCGAGCGCCACCGCCGCCGCGGACAACGCGTTGGCGACCTGGTGCTCGCCGTGCACCCCCAGATGCACCGCGGCCTCGGAACCCTTGGCGCGCAACGTGAACCGGGCACGTGCGGACTCGTCGAGTTGTACGTCCAGGGCCCGCACGCCGGCGGTCTCGGACTGCCCGGCGGTCACCACCCGCGCCACGGTGCGCGAGGCCATGGCGGCCACGTTCGGATCGTCGGCGTTGAGCACCGCCACCCCGGACGGGCTCAACGCCTCCACCAGTTCGCCCTTGGCCTGCGCGATCGCCTCGCGGCTGCCGAATTCACCCAGATGCGCGGTGCCGACGTTGAGCACCACGCCGATCGACGGGGGCGCGATCTCGGTGAGCGCCTTGATATGTCCGGGCCCGCGTGCGGACAGCTCCAGCACCAGGAAGCGGGTGTTCGAATCGGCGCGCAACGCCGTCCACGGGAAACCCAGTTCGTTGTTGAACGACTCCGGCGGCGCGACCACCTCCCCCAGCGGAGCCAGGACCTGAGCCAGCAGATCCTTGGTCGAGGTCTTGCCGGAGGAACCGGTGACGCCGATGACGGTCAGCTCACCGCCCGTGGCCAGACGATCCACGCTCGCCCGAGCCAGTTTCGCCAGCGCCGCCAGCACCGCGGCCGCCGAGCCGTCGGTGTCGTGGGCCAGCACGTACGCCGAACCGCCCTGGGGCTCGGGCCGCGCGAGCGGGCTCACCACGACGGCGGGCACGCCGACCGGCCGCGCCGCCAGCACCGCGACCGCACCGGCGGCCACCGCGGCGGCGGCGTAGTCGTGACCGTCGGCCCGCGCACCCGGCAACGCCAGGAACAGGTCGCCGGAATTGATTCGGCGCGAATCGAATTCGACCGCACCGGTCACCGTCACCTCGGGATCGGGAACATCGTGCAGCGTGCCGCCGACGATCTCCGCGATTTCCCGCAGGGTCATCTCGATCATGAAACCGTCAGGTCCTTGTCGTCGGGCGCCGATCGCCGGCAGAGGGCCTCCGCCAGCACCTCACGGTCATCGAACGGATACTTCACACCCGCAATCTCCTGCCCTGTCTCATGCCCCTTGCCGGCCACCAGCACCACATCGCCGGACCGGGCCCAGTCCACCGCCGCGGCGATGGCCGCCGCCCGGTCACCGATCTCGGTGACCTCACCGCGTTCGGACTCGGCGATACCGAGCGCTCCCGCGCGGATCGCCGCGCGGATCGCCGCGGGATCCTCGCTGCGCGGATTGTCGTCGGTGATGATCACCAGTTCCGCGCCGCGGGCGGCCGTTGCGCCCATCAGCGGGCGTTTACCCGCGTCACGGTCGCCGCCCGCACCGACGACCACCGCCAGCCGGCCACTCGAACCCTTCAGATATTCGCGCAGTGTCGCGATGACCGATTCGACCGCGGCCGGTTTGTGCGCGTAGTCGACCACGGCCAGGAAATCCTGTCCGCGATCCACGCGCTGCATCCGGCCCGGCACGTCGACCTCGGCCAGCGCCCGCGCGGCGACCCGGGCGTCCACGCCCGCCGCGGCGCACAGCGCGATCGCGAGCAGGCCGTTGGCGATGTTGTAGCGGCCCGGAAGACGCAGCCGCACACCGACTTCCACGACCTCGGCCGAATCGCCGACCGGCTGCGCGCCGGCGGGTCCGGACTCCGCCGGGTCGTTGGTCCGGCCACCCGGGCCGACGGCGGTGAACTGCTGTTCCCCGCCGTCCAGCGTGGTCGCGGCCACCGCGGTCCAATCCGGTTCGGCGCCTTCGCCCGCGGGCCCGAGGCCGGTCGACACCGTCACCACCGGGGCGCGCCCGCCCACCTCGCGGGCCAGACGGCGGCCCCAGGCGTCGTCCACACAGATCACGCAGATCTGCGCGGCCACCGACCGGGACGGCGCGGTGGCCGGGTCTGCCGGCGCGGCGTCCGGGACGAACAGTTTGCGCTTGGCCGCGTAGTAATCCTCGAAATCGGCGTGGAAGTCCAGATGATCCTGGGACAGATTGGTGAACGCGCCCACCGCGAACCGCACACCGTCCACCCGCCCCAGGGCGAGTGCGTGGCTGGACACCTCCATCACCACCGCCTGCACGCCCTGCTCGACCATCAGCGCGAACATCGCGTGCAACTGCGGGGCTTCGGGCGTGGTGAGCGCGCTGGGCACGCGCTGCCCGCCGATCCTGGTCTCGATGGTGCCGATCAGCGCGGTGCGCAGGCCGGCCGCGGAAAGGCCCGCCTCGACCAGATAGGACGTGGTGGTCTTGCCCGAGGTGCCGGTGATACCCAGCACCCGCAACCGGTCCGACGGGTTGCCGTAGATCGCCGCGGACAGCTCGCCCAGCACCGAGCGCGGATTCTCGTGCACCAGTACGGGCACCGAGAGCGCGCCGATCAATTCGGCTCCGGCGGCGTCGGTGAGCACCGCGACCGCGCCGCGCTCGACGGCGTCGGCGGCGAACCGGGCGCCGTGCGCCTGCGCACCGGCGAGTCCGGCGAACAGATCGCCCGCCTGCACGGCATTCGAACGCTGCTCGATTCCGGTGATCACCACCCCGGCGAGCTCGCCGGCGCCGACGCCGGAAAGGCGCGCGCCCGTGAGCTCGACGACCGTCTGCAGCTCCGTCGACGGCGGCACCGCCGGACGCAACACCTGCGGGCTGGGCTGCACGGGCACGAGGCTCCTCTCAGTCACAATGCGGCTCTGCTCGGCAAATCCGCCGCGGACGGGTTTCGGATCGACGAGTCAGGGTACCGACGCCGGATCACAGCCGGGCAACGCGGCTGGGTATTGCGTGGGTCCCTGTGCATGGTATTGGCCCGTCCATTGTGACCCGACACCGCCCGGCCGTTCACATCGCCTGCAGCACAAGCTCTTTCGCCGGGGGCGAGGGCGGTACCCGGTCACGCTGCAACGCCCACGACGCGATGTTGTGGAACAGCGGGGCCGCGGACTGCCCACCGCTGCCGTCGGAGCTGCGCACCGGGGCGTCCAGCATGATACCGATGACGTAGCGCGGGTTGTCCGCCGGCGCCATCCCGGCGAACGTGATCCAGTAGCGGCTCTCCGAGTAGCAGTGGCACGCCGCGTCGATCTGCTGCGCGGTGCCGGTCTTCCCGGCGACCTGGTAGCCCGTGATCGCCGCGGGAGTGCCGGTGCCCTGCTGATAGCCCTCCGGGTCCTTCTGCACGATGGCCTGGAACATCTGCCGCAACGTCTGCGCGGTCCTGGCGCTCACCACCCGGACGCCGTCGGGCTGCTTCTCCTCGGTGCGACTGCCGCCCGGCCCGGTCTCGGATTTCACGATGCGCGGCGGGATCCGCACACCGTCGTTGGCGATCGCCTGATACATCCCGGTCATCTGCAGCAGCGTCATCGATAAGCCCTGTCCGATGGGCAGATTCGCGAAGGTCGAACCGGACCACTGATCGCGCGGCGGAATCCGGCCCGCGCTCTCGCCGGGCAGGCCGACGCCGGTGCGCTGACCGAGTCCGAAGCGCTTCAACATATCCGCGTAGCGGTCCTCGCCGATCTTCTGGGCGAGCATCAGGGTGCCGACGTTCGAGGATTTGCCGAAGATTCCGGTGGTCGTGTACGGCATCACGCCGTGCGACCAGGCGTCGTGCACGGTGACCCCGCCCATCTCGATGCTGCCCGGGACCTGATGCACCTCGTCCGGCGTGGTCAGACCGTATTCGATGGCCGCCGACGCATCGACGATCTTGTTCACCGAACCGGGTTCGAAGGCGTCGGTCACCGAGGGATTGCCCAGATTGGCCGAGCCCCAGAACTGCGGGCCCTTGGCGGGATTGAAGGTGTTGTCGTTGGCCATCGCCAGAACCTGCGCGGTGTGCGCGTCCAGCACCACGACCGAGGCGTCCTGCGCACCGGACATGTCCTTGGCCTGCTGCACCTGTTGCTGCACGTAGTACTGCAGATCCGAGTCGAGGGTGAGCGCCACGTCGGTACCGTTCACCGCGGGATGGCGATTGCGTTCGCTGCCGGGGATCATCGCACCGTCCGAACCCTGGTCGTAGGTGTGCGATCCGTCGGTACCCGCCAGGCTCGAATCCATCGCGGACTCCAGCCCGATCTGCCCGTGCCCGTCCCAGCCGGTGGCGCCGATGACGTTGGCGGCCAGTGAACCACCGGGATAGACCGGCTTGTCGTGACGTTCCTTGCCGACCTCGGGGAATTCGTCGGTGATCTCGGTGGCGATCCGGGGATCGACGTCCTTCACCAGATAGACGAACGAGTCCTTGCTGTTCAGCTCGCTCAGCAGGTCCTGCTCCGACGGAGCGTCCTTGCCGAGCTTGTCGTGAATGACCTTGGCGATGTCCTTCATCCGCTTGTCCGGATCGGGCGCCGCCGAACTCTTGGCGTGTGCCTCGGCGAGTTGCCGACGCACGATGACCGGCTGGAAGTTCAGCCACTGGGTGGCGACGGTGAAGGCCAGCGCCTTGCCGTTGCGGTCGGTGATCGAACCGCGCAGCGCGTAGTCCACCTTGTGCACGGTGCGCTGGTTCGCCGCCTCGGCCGACAGCTTCGGCGCGGAAACCGTTTGGATCCAGAGCAATTGGAGCGCCACCACCAGCAGCGCCACCAGCATCACGATCCGGCCGGTGCCGAACCGTAATCGCGAGGAGGAATCCATACCGGCCCCGCCGCGGGCTCCGGCGCTCCGGCGCGGCCGCGGGCGTGCCGAGCGTGAACTCGACGAGGTACGGCCGCCGCCTCGTGCGCCGGGGCTCACTGGGTGGCCCCGGCCGGAGCGGGCAATGCGGCGGGTGCGGGCGGACGCGGCGCCGGCACGGTCTGATCGACGCGGGCCGCGGGAGCCCGGGTCGGCGTCGGCCCCGCCGGCGTCGCGGCCGCGGGAGCGGCCGGCGTCGTCGGCGTCGCGGCGGCCGGAGCCTGCACGGATGTGGCCGGCCCCTGCGTCGTACTCGGCAGAGCCGTCACCGGAACGATCCGTTCCCCTTGCGCCTGACCCGGTGTCGGCGTGGCGGGCGTGGTATTCAGCGGCGGGGCGGGCGGGCCGACCTGCGCGGTCTCCTTACCGATCACCGTGACCGCGCCGTTCGGCGCGACGATCAGGCGTGCGGGATCCTTGGCCGGGATCATGCCCAGCTCGCGCGCCCTGGTCGCCAGTTCCGGCGCGGCATCGGCCGCGGCGACCTGACGCTGCAGTTCGGCCTGCTCGTCGGAGAGCTGCTGGTTGATCCGGCGCGCGTCACCGAGCTGATAGCTGTCCTCGGCCGAGCGCGTGGTCAGCAGCAGCGTGCACATCAGGCCGCAGCCCAGCAGCACCAGAATCGCCACCACGAACGGGATTCGGCCGCTCATCACCGAACGCCCCGGCAGCGGCGGCAGCACCGGACCGCCCTCGACGCGGTTGCGCCGCCGGGCGTACGCGCGCTTGGCCGCACCCGATGTCACGTGGTCGGCATCGTGCACCCGGCGCGGCACGTCCCGCCGCTGCGCGGTCTTGCCGTCACGTCGTGGTGCGTCCACCCGTGTACGCACGCTCATAGTCCCGCCTCCCCTACCGTTCGCATGTCGCCCGAACTCATCGCGACGCCTGAATTCGTTCCGCCGCGCGCATCCGGACCGGCGCCGCGCGCGGATTGTCCTCGATCTCGGCGGCCGTGGCCTTTTCCGCACCACGGGTCAGCACCTTGAATTCCGGCCCCATACCGGGTAATTCGACGGGCAGGTCCATCGGCGTCCGCGAGGTCGATCGCTGCGCGAGAACATGTTTGACCACTTTGTCCTCCAGCGATTGATAGGACATGACCACGATGCGGCCGCCGATCTCGAGCGCGTCCAGGGCGGCGGGCACGGCGGCCTCGAGCGATTCCAGCTCCCGGTTGACCTCGATCCGCAACGCCTGGAACGTGCGCTTGGCCGGATGCCCGCCGGTGCGCCTGGTCGCGGCCGGAATGGCGGCGTAGAGCAGTTCCACCAGTTCCGCGCTGGTGGTGAAGGGACGCTGCGCCCGCCGACGGACTATCTCGCTCGCGATGCGGCCCGCGAAACGTTCCTCCCCATAGGTTTTCAACACTCGGGCCAGCTCGCCGTGGCTGTAGGTGTTGAGCACATCCGCGGCGGTCGGGCCGGTGGTCGGATCCATCCGCATATCCAGCGGCGCGTCGACCGAATAGGCGAAACCCCGGTCGGTCTCGTCCAATTGCATCGAGGACACGCCCAGATCCATCAGAATCGCCCGCACCGAACCGGTTTCGGCCAGACCGGCCTCGCGCAGCGCCGCGGCTATGCCGTCATATCTGGTGTGTACCAGCGTGATTCGATCCGCGAAGGGCGACAGCCGCGCCCCGGCGAGCTTCAGCGCCTCGGTGTCGCGGTCCAATCCGACGAGCCGGATCGAGGGATAGGTACGCAGGAAGTGTTCGGCATGACCGCCCAGACCGAGTGTGGCATCGACCATGACGCCACCGGAACGCAATGCGGGACCGAGGATTTCGTCGGCTCGACCGAGCAGGACCGGAACATGGCGGGGTGTGTGATCGGCAAGATCCACCTCGACCTCCAGATCCTCCTCGCCCCTGTCGCGGCGTCGCTGGTGCGCATCGAACTCACTAGGTCGGACGGCCAATGCCCCGGGGTCTCTGACCGAAGCACGGCACCTGGCGTTGGGGAAGTACGTCAGGGTCCGCGTCGGGCAGAGGCCGCAGGACACTCGCCTCGCTCGGGGTTAGAAAATTCCGCCCAGCGACTCGTCTCTGGCCATCGAGTAGTCCTCCTCGTTCTCGGCGAGGTAGGACTCCCACGCCTGCTTATCCCAAATTTCGAGGAAGTCGACCGAACCGATCACCACGCAATCCTTGGTCAGGCTCGCGTAGCGGCGGTGTTCGACCGACAACGTGATGCGCCCCTGGGCATCGGGACGCTGCTCATCCGTGGAGGCCGCCAGGGCTCGGACGAATGCCCGGGCCTGCGGATTGCTCCGGGACGCCGAGGCGGCTCGCCGCGCCAGCGCGGTGAACTCCTCCTTCGGGTACACGGCAAGGCTGTGGTCCTGCCCTTTCGTGACCATCAACCCTCCCGCCAGTTCGTCCCGAAACTTCGCGGGCAACGTGAGTCGCCCTTTGTCGTCCAGCCGAGGCGTGTAGGTACCGAGAAACACGTCTCGACACCTCCCGCGTGATCACCCCGTCTGGTTGGTCTCCGCTTGTGCGCGCTCCACATTACCCCACTTTCCCCCACTTTCAATCGAAAGCCGTCCCGATCTCACCCCAAGGGAACCAGATTCCCCTGGTCACACCAGCTATCAGGCCGGTGGGGAGATTTTTCCGAGATACACGACACGCGAGCACGATCGGACACATGACCCGGAAACCGCCAGCAAACCCACCGATCGCATCGGCTATAACCGCACGAAAGCACGGCCTCGGGAGCACCGGTGGGGGGAGGTGGGGAAGCGTGTGGGGCGAGGTGGGGGTTCGGGTGGCAGGACCGTGCGGACCGGGAAAAGAAAGAGACACGCCGCACAGTGTGCGGCGTGTCGCGTTATTCGCGCCGGATGCGGCGCAGCGCAAAACCCGGATCCGTCTGCCGGATCCGGGCCTTTGTCAGTTGTCTTGTTCGAACCGGCGCCTGAACCGATCCTCCATGCGGGCGGAGAAACCACCGCCCTGCTTGCGCTGTTTGCCGCGGCCCGCTGTGGACCCGCCGCCGTGTGCGGCGTCGTCACCGCGGCGACCGGCGCTCGATGCGCCCGAGCTACCCAGGAGCAGCAGCACTCCGGCACCGAACATCACGATGAAACCGAAGAGGCTGATGATGGGAAACCCGCCGGGTTTGACAGGCAGAGCGACACCCGCGATCAGCAGGCAGAGGCCGAGGACGAAGAGTACGGCCGACTGAAGTCTGCGTCTGCCCGTAGCAGAGCGGAGACGCCCGCCTCGGACGGTCGAGGCGAACTTGGGATCCTCAGCATAGAGCGCGCTCTCGATCTGTTCGAGCATGCGCTGCTCGTGCTCGGAGAGTGGCACGGTACCTCCCCCGGCACTAGGTGTGGTGGTCGCCTCCGGGTAGGCGACGGACAGCCGACCTTGGCGGCTCTCTGCCACCATGATACGAGTTCGATCTGTGCGGTACCACCTACTCGCCGATGTTCACGCCGAGCCGTCGGCCAGCCACCCCGTGATCGGGCGCATCCGGGCCGCCGCGCTGATCGCATCCTCCACGTCGTGCAGGAACGCGCCTACGCGCGAGGCGAACTCGTCGGCCAGCTGCGCGTCGACCGGACGTTCCAGTCCGGCCTCGAGTGCCGCGCGGGTCTCGGAGTAGGAACTGAAGTAGTCCGACCACATCACGAATTCCGGTGCTGCCTGCTGCATCAGCACCCACGCGTTGCGCGAGCGAGCCCGCGGCGCGCGGTCGGCACCGGTCAGCGCGAGCACCGCACCGGCGCCGCGCAGGGCGGCCAGATATGCGGTACGGAACCGCTCCCGCGGATCGGATTCGGCGGCGGCCTGCAGCAGCAACCCGTCCGCCCGGTCCAGCAGACCGCCCGCTCGCCCCGGATGCTCCTTCCGACCTGCCATCACGGCACCTCCCTACCGTCGCACACAGCTCCACCTCGCTCGGCGATAGCTCCCAGCGCGAGGAGCGCTGTGCTCATTCGTCCGCTCGATCGGGCCCGGCTCACGCGGCACATCGGCGACCACGCGAACCGAACAGGTATTCGAACGTTTCAATGGGTGTGAATATAGAGACGACCACCGACAAACTTTCGCGCTCGCGCTCGCGGCGAGCGCCCGGGCCCAACGAGAGCCGCGCCGACCGGATATGACAGCCGCCAGACTTCCTCACGCACCCGCCCCCGTCGTCATCGACCTCTCGGCCGCCGCCCTGCGCTCCCGGTTGCCCGACGCGCTGGCCGTCTACGTCGCGGCGATGGACTATCCGCGCGGTACCGAATACCACCGCGCGCCGATGTGGACCGAGCACACCGCGCGGCCGGGCTGGCAGGCGGTGGCCGCCGTGGTCCCCGACGACACCGGCCGCTTCGATCTGCGCAGCGCGCCGATCGTGGGCATCGCCTACGGCTATCACGGTGCGCCGCATCAGTGGTGGCATCAGCAGGTACACAACGGAATGCGGCGCTCGGGCTGGACCGAGTACGCCGCCCGCGACCTGCTCGCGGACTACTTCGAACTGACCGAACTGCACGTCCATCCCAGCGCGCAGGGGCACGGCCTCGGCGAGACGCTGCTGACCCGGCTGCTGCGCAATCGACCGGAACGCGCGACGCTGCTGTCCACACCCGAGGTGGACCGGGAGGCCAACCGCGCCTGGCGGCTGTATCGCCGGCAGGGATTCACCGATGTGGTGCGGCATTTCGTCTTCTCCGGCGACACCCGGCGCTTCGCGGTGCTCGGCCGGCCGCTGCCGTTGCAGACCCCGCCGATCGCCGGACCGCCCGGGCCGGGCCCGCGGCCGTGACGGTCCTGATTCTGGGTTCCGGCCACAACGCACTGGTCGCGGCCTGCTATCTGGCGCGGGCGGGCGAACGGGTCGAGGTGCTCGAACGCGACGAGATACCCGGCGGCGCGGTCTCGACCGTGGAGCGGTTCCCCGGCCATCTGGTCGATCGCGGATCCTCCGCGCACATCATGATCCGGCACACCGGGATCATCGAGGAACTCGGGCTCGATCGGTTCGGACTGCGCTATATCGACTGTGACCCCTGGGGTTTCGCCCCCGCGCCGCCGGGCACCGACCTCGCGCCGATCGTGTTCCACCGCGACCTGGACCGCACCTGCGCCGCGATCGAGAACGCCTGCGGGCCACGCGACGCGGACGCGTACCGGCGCTTCGTGCGGGTGTGGGGGCCCCGGGCGCAGCGGGTGATGCGGGCGTTCACCGGGCCCCCCGCCCCCGGCCGGCTGTTGCGCTCGTTCTGGGGTCTGGACGCGCGGGCCGGCGGCAGCGCGCTGTCGCGGGAATTCCTGCAGTCCGGAGACGCGCTGCTGGACAGCCACTTCGACGACGAACGGCTCAAAGCGGCGCTGGCCTGGTTCGGCGCGCAGTCCGGACCCCCGATGTCCGAGCCGGGTACCGCGCCCATGGTCGGATTCGCGGCGCTCATGCACACGCTCCCGCCGGGGCGCGCGGTCGGCGGAAGCGGTGCTCTGACAACGGCTCTGGCCGCGCGGCTGCGTTCGGACGGTGGTGTGCTGTCCTGCGGTGACGCGGTCACCGAACTGCGTCGGGACGGCACGGGCTGGCGAGTGCGTACCGCCGCGGGCCGAAACCTGTTCGCCGACACCGTGATCGCGGGCACGCACATCCTCACCACCCTGGACCTGTTGCGGCGCGGCGGATTCGACGCCGGGGTACTCGACGACTGGGTGCGCCGCATCCGGGTCGGCCCGGGTATCGGCATGGTCGTGCGGGTCGCCACGAACGCCCTCCCCAGCTATCCGGGTGCGACGGCCGGCCAATCCGCCCGCGGACTGCAACTGCTCGCCACCGACCGGCGACAACTGCGCCTGGCGCACGGCGCGGCGCTGGCGGGCGAACTGCCGCCGCGGCCGGTGGTGCTGGCGATGAGCTTCAGCGCGCTCGATCCGAGTATCGCCCCGGCCGGACAGCACCAGCTCTCGCTGTGGGCACAGTGGCATCCGCGGCACCTGGCCGGCGGGCGCGACTGGGATGCGCTCGCCGAGCGCGAGGGCGACCGCATCATCGCCGAACTCGACGCGGCCGCACCGGGTTTCGCCGGCACCGTACTGGACCGGTTCGTGCAGACTCCGGCCGATTTGGAGCGCGAACTCGGCCTGATCGGCGGCAATGTCATGCACGTGGAGATGTCGCTGGACCAGATGTTCTTCTGGCGGCCGCTGCCGGAGCTGTCCGGACAACGGGTGCCGGGCGCGCCCGGGGTCTACCTGACCGGGGCGTCCACGCATCCCGGCGGCGGCGTGTCCGGGGCCGGCGGGCGCAGTGCCGCCCGGCTGGCGCTGCGGGACCTGCGCCGCCCGCGGCTGCGCCGGTGGTGACCGCGCGGCCGGTCCGCGCCGCGATCCGCCGGGCGCCCGCGATCACGGCCGTGCTGCTGATCCTCGCCCAGATCACCTATCCGTTGACCACGGGGGTGGGGCGGGACCGGGTGACCGCGGCCGTGGTACTGCTGTCCGCGCTGACCGCACTCACACACGCCTGGGCGACCCGCGGTCCGCGCTGGGCCGCCGGACTGCTGCTGATCGTGTCCGGACTCGGGCTGGCCGCCGAGATCCTCGGCGTGGCAACGGGCTTCCCGTTCGGCTGCTACACCTATGCGCAACACCGGCTCGGTCCCGAACTGGCCGATGTGCCGCTGCTGGTGCCGCTGGCCTGGACCGGCGGGCTGTACCCGGTCTGGATCGTGGCCGGACTGCTGTGCCGGCCGGGCAAACCGAGAGCCCGGACACGTATTCCGCTGACCGCGGTGGGCGCGGTCGGCTGGGATCTGTTCCTGGACCCGCAAATGGTGTCCGCCGGACAGTGGTCGTGGTGCTCCCCGCTGCCCGGACTGCCGGGGACACCGCACATCCCCTGGACGAACTATCTGGGCTGGTTCGCCGTCGCACTGCTGATGGCAGCGTTGCTCGAGCTGCTGGACCGCCGCGACGCCGCGGCGGACCGCGGGACCGCTGTCCCGGTGTTCGTGTTCGGGTGGACCTGGCTGGGCTCCACTCTGGCCCACGCGGTCTTCCTGGACCTGCCCGCCTCGGCCGGGTACGGATTCCTCGGACTCGGCCTGCTCGGCGTTCCGCTGCTGTACACCTCGGCCCGTCGCATGCCGGTCCGCTCGGCGGGCCATGGCACGATGTGACCCGTGCAGCCGAGTCCGACACCACCGATGCCCGATGTCGCGAGCGCAGCCCCGCGCCGCGGCACGAAGCCGCCGACCCGCCGTCGCGCCTGGTCGGCGGTATTACTGCTGGCCATATCGCTGCCATTGCTGGCGGGCTGCCTGCGGGTCCAGGTCTCGATGGGCGTGTCCTCGAACGACCGGGTGTCGGGCCATATCGTCGTCGCGGTCGTGCCCGCCAACGACAAGGACAAGGGGCCGCAGCTGAAGGCGCCCAGCGCGCTGGCCGCCAAGGTGCGCGTCGAGTCGTACACCCAGGACGGCTACGTGGGCAGTCAGGTGTACTTCGACGATCTGACCTTCGGTGAGGTCGGCGAACTCGGCGGCCTGTCCGATCAGACGCAGGGCATGTTCAACCTGCAGTTCGTCCGGACCGGCGATCTGGTCACGCTGACCGGCCGGGCGGACCTCAAATCCGTGCCCCCGCAAGGGTCGGACATCCAGTTCACCGTCGCGTTCCCGGCCCGGGTGGCCACCACCAACGGCACCCGCGAGGGCGATTCGGTGGTGTCCTGGAAACTGCCCGCCGGGGATGTGAGCACGGTGCGCGCGGAGGCCAGCTACGCCGACCCGAACACCCGCTCGTTCGCCGGTTGGGCCGGGATCGTGGGCGGTATCACCCTCGCGGTCGCGGCGCTGGTCGCGGTCATCGCGTACCTGAGCCGCAATCCGACCCCGAACTACGTCACCCGGCTGCGCGAGCACCGCACGCGCGAGAAGGTCTGACCCGACGGGTGGGCGGTGGATGTCACATCACGGCGTCTTGCGGGTATGTACGTGGCATCCGGGCGAAACGACCGCGGATACCCGCGAGAACGGAAGCGTATGAGAAGCACTCTGGTGAGACGAGCGGTGACGGCCGGTACAGCGGTCTCGGCGGCGGGCTGTGCCCTGACGGTCTTGAATCGGCTCACCGTGCGGCGGCTCGGAGTGGTGGGTCCGCCGGTGATCGAACCGGTGACCGTGTGTATCCCGGCCCGGAATGAGGCGACGCGACTGCCGGGCTTGATCGCGGATCTGCGCGGGCAGCACGGCGTTTCGCGGATGCGGGTGCTCATCCTCGACGACGGGTCGGGAGACGACACCTATACCGCCGCGGTCGCGGCGGCCGGGGAGGACGAGCGCTTCACCATCATCACCGCGCAGAGCGATCCCCGGCCCGGCTGGACCGGGAAATCCGCCGCCTGCGTTCGCCTGGCCGAGATCGCCTGGGCGAGCGCGGATTCCGATGAGCCGCCCGCGGGTGCGCTGATCTTCCTGGACGCCGACGTCCGGATCGGCGCGGGTGCGATCGCGGCGGCGGTCGGCGAATTGCGCCGTACCGGTGCGGGATTGGTCTCGCCGTGGCCGCGTCAGCTGGCCGGGTCGTTCGCCGAGACGCTGGTTCAGCCGCTGTTGTGCTGGGCGTGGGCCGCGACGCTGCCGGTGCGCCTGACCGGACGCAGTCTGCGCCCGTCCACCGCGGTGTCCTGCGGGCAGTTCCTGGCCTTCGACGCGGCCGCCTACCGTGCGGCGGGCGGCCATGCCGCGGTGGCCACGCACGTCACCGAGGATCTCGCGCTCGCGCGGGCCGTCCGGCGGGCCGGACGACGCACCGTCCTGGTCTCGGCGGGCCGCATCGCGAACACCCGGATGTACCGGGGCGCAACCGAACTCGACACCGGGTACACCCGCTGGCTGTGGTCGGCCTACGGGTCCGCGGCGGGCAGTGCCGCCGTCGGCGCGGCGGCCGCGCTGGCCTTCTGGGTTCCGCCCCTCGCGGCGTTGTTCGGCAGAGGCGTCACGCGCCGCGTCGGACTGCTCGGATACGCGTGTGCCGTCGCGAGCCGCTTGGCCGCCGGCTCGCTGGAATCCGGTGGGACACTGGCCCCCTCGGATATCCCCGCCGCACTGGCCCACCCGCTCTCGGTCGCCGCGTACCTGCGCCTGTCCATCCGCTCGCATCGTCTGCATCGATCCGGAACTCTCACCTGGAAAGGCCGAGCGGTCGCCGAGCGCGTCGGCTGATCCGAGCGAAATCGTTTGCCCGCCCGACTTTCTCGGTGTCCGGGCGGGCTCGGCGGGTCGACTCAGCTGACTCGGGTGAGGCCTACGGTCGGCAGGAACAGGCAGGTTCGGTTGCCGTTGCGCACGGAGCCGAAAACGGCGGCCAGGACGGTTCCCGAACCGGTGTCGACCGGGACCGCGCGAACCCCGCCCTGCGGCAGTGCCGTGCCGAGGAAGTTCTCGATGGCCTGTTGGGCGAGCGGGCGCATCGCCGGGGCGACCTGCGGCGGAACCATGGACTTGGCCACCTCGGCCACCGAGCCCATCGGGCTCACGCCGCTGCGTCCGGTGCCGGCGTTGAACCAGGCCACCTGCATCCCGGAGGTGTCCGGACTGTCGGGGCCCAGACCGTAGGGCACGAAGGCGAACATCGTATGCCCGGCCTTGACCGCGGACAGATCCACTCCCGGCGCGCTCACCGTGGTCTTCGGCCACGGGCCGGGCACCGCGCCCGCGATGGCCGGGACCAGGCCCAGGGTGCTGCCGTCCGCGCAGAACGCCGAGGCCGAGGGATACAGGAACGGGTCCATCCCGAACTGCCGCAGTCCCTCGATCGCCTGCTGATAGGCGGTCAGCGCGTCGGTCTGCGCGATGGCGCGGTGCCAGGCGGTGGTCACCGCCGACGCGGCAGCCGCGGCGGACGGGCCCGGCGGCGCCGCCGACGCGGCGGTGAAACCGGTGCAGGCCAGCGCGGCGGACACACCAACCGCACCGGCGACACGGACGAGATTGCGCAATACGGCCATCGGCATTCTCCTAGTCGTCACGGATCCCGGGTCCTCACGGGTGCGCGTGATCGTACGCGCCGCATCAGCGCATCGACGGCTAATCCGGCCGCGAAACGCCGACTAGGCCTCGACCGGTGTCGGTGCCACGGTGTATCCGAGGTTTGTGAGCACCTCGGTGGTCGCCTTGGCGAAGTTCAGGGTGATGAAATGCAGGCACGGCGCACCTTCGGCAATCAACCGCTGACCGATTTCGGTGGCGATCTCGATACCGACCTCGCGCACCGCGTCGCGGTTGGCCTCGGGATCGTTGCCCGCGGCCCGCTCCAACCGGGCCATCAGCGCCGCGGGCAGCGGGCGGCCGGACAGTTCCTCGGCGCGCTGCACGGTCCGTAGCGAGGTGATCGGCATCAGCTCCGGGATGATCGGCTTGTCCCCCTGCACCGGATCACACGCGATCACCCGATCGCGCAGGCGCAGATAGTGATCCACGTCGAAGAACATCTGCGTGATCGAATACTCCGCGCCCGCACGCAGTTTCGCGCACAGGTAGCGGGTGTCGTGGTCCAGGTCCGGCGACCGGTGGTGGCCCTGCGGGAAGGAGGCCACCCCGACGTGGAAATCGCCCAGTTCGCGCACCATGCGGACGAGTTCCTCGGCGTATTCGACGCCCTCGGGATGGCGCTGCCACTCCCCCAGCGGGTCACCGGGCGGATCGCCGCGCAGCACCAGCAGATTGCGAATTCCGGCGTCGGCGTAGACGCCCACGATCGAGCGCAGCTCGGCGACGCTGTGCGCGACGGCGGTCAGGTGCGCGACCGTGAGCAGCGTCGTCTCCTGCGCCAATTCCCCGGTGACCCGCGCGGTGCGGTCGCGGGTGGAACCGCCCGCACCGTAGGTCATCGAGACGAAGGCCGGATGCATGCGCTCGAATTCGCGGGCCGCACGCCACAGCCGGGCCTCGGCCGCCGAATCGCGCGGCGGATTGAATTCCACCGAGAACGGAATGCTCCCGTCGGGGCGCGGCCCGAGGCGTGCCACGACGGACGGAGTTCCGGAAACCTGCGGCGGGCGGGGTCGGCCTGGGGTCGATCGTCCCCGTACGTTGTCGAAACTCACCGGACCAGTCTAGTGGGACGCCCCTGGCCGGGCGGGGCCGTCCGCCGCGATCGAGGCCCCGGCCGACACAGTATCGTTCCCATCCAGGGACGCCAGCGCGTCCGAACCATATGCGGCGGCGTTTTTCATTCGGTGCTGTCGCGGCAAGTCACCTGGGAGGTTCCGTTGTCGGCCGATACCTCGACACGTCCGGGCCCGGCATCGGATTCGGCCGGGCTGATCGCCGCCGTCGCCGAGGCGCTGAACCGGTTCTTCGCCACGCGGCGCGAGATCGTCGCCCAGTTGGGCCCGGTCTTCGTCGATGCGAGCGAGGCGTTGCAGGACTTCGTCCTGCGGGGCGGCAAACGCACCCGCCCGGCCTTCGCCTGGACGGGCTGGCTGGGCGCGGGCGGTGATCCGGACGGCCCGCAGGCCCCGGCGGTGCTGCACGCGTGCGCCGCGCTGGAACTGGTGCAGGCGTGTGCGCTGATCCACGACGACATCATCGATTCCTCGCGCACCCGGCGCGGCTTCCCGACCGTGCACGTGGACTTCGAGCGGCGCCACACCGCGCGCGAATGGGGCGGCGACGCAGGGCATTTCGGTATCAGTGTCGGCATCCTGATCGGCGATCTGGCCCTGGCGTGGGCCGACGACATGGTCGCCGGGGCCCGGCTCGACCCGGCCGCGCGCGCCCGGTTCACCCCGGTCTGGGCGGCCATGCGCACCGAGGTGCTCGGCGGTCAGCTGCTGGACATCCACGGCGAGGCGGGCGAGGACGATTCGGTCGAGTCGGCGATGCGGGTCAACCGGTACAAGACCGCCTCGTACACGATCGAGCGGCCGCTGCATCTGGGGGCGGCACTTGCCGACGCGGATCCGGCCCTGATCACGGCCTATCGCACCTTCGGCACCGATATCGGGCTGGCCTTCCAACTCCGGGACGACCTGCTCGGCGTGTTCGGCGATCCGGCGGTGACCGGTAAACCGTCCGGCGACGACCTGCGCGAGGGCAAGCGCACCGTGCTGATCGCCGAGGCGCTGCGCCGCGCCGACGCCGCCGACCCGGCCGCCGCCGCCACGCTGCGCAGCCGGCTGGGCACGGATCTGACCTCGGACGAGGTGAACAGGTTGCGCGAGATCATCACCGAATTGGGCGCGGTCCAGGACGTGGAACGCCGCATCACCGAACTCACCGAGCGCGGCCTCGCGGCGCTGGCCGGATGTTCGGCGACGCCCGAGGCCAAGCGCCGGCTCGAGGCGATGGCCGTGGCCGCCACCCGGCGCGTCGCATGAGGACGGTCACCGGGAGCACCGATCGCGTGGTCGTGGTCGGCGCGGGACTGTCCGGGTTGTCCGCGGCGCTGCATCTCACCGGCGCCGGGCGTGCGGTCACCGTGCTCGAGCGGGCCGATCATCCGGGCGGACGGGTCGGGGTGTATCGCGGGCCGGATTACGAGATCGACTCCGGGGCAACGGTTCTGACTCTTCCCGGGCTCATCGACGAGGCGCTGGGCGCGGTCGGGACCGACAGCGCGTCGCGGGGGCTGCGCATTCACCGGCTCGCCCCGGCGTATCGGGCGCGTTTCGCCGACGCGTCGACCATCTCGGTGTTCTCCGATCCTGAGGAGATGGCCGCGGAGGTGGCCCGCGCGTGCGGGCCGGACGAGGTCGCCCGGTACCGGCGGCTGCGTGCCTGGCTGGCCCGCGTCTACGCGGCGGCCTACGGCGAATTCATGGACAGCAATTTCGATTCGCCGCTGGATATGGTCACCGTCGGCCGCAAGCGCGCGGCGCTGCGCGAACTGGTGCGCGCGGGCGCGTTCGGGCGGCTGGGCCCGCGAGTCGGGCGGATTCTGCGTGATGAGCGGCTGGCCCGGTTGTTCACCTTCCAGGCCCTGTACGCCGGGATGGCGCCCGCGCAGGCGCTCGGGGTGTACGGGGCGATCCCGCACATGGACACCTCCCTGGGCGTGTACTTCCCCGAGGGCGGTATGCGCGCGGTGACCGCGGCCCTGGCCGGCGCGTTCACCGATGCGGGCGGGCGGCTCGAGCTGGGCGTCGAGGTGACCGGGATCGACTACCGCGACGGCCGAGCGCATCGGGTGCGCACCGATGCTGGGACCTACGACTGCGATGCGGTGGTGCTCACCGTCGATCTGGGCGCACTGCCCCGGTTCGGCATCACCCGCCGGCGTCCGCTGCGCGCCGCGCCCTCCGCGGTCGTCGCGCACGGCACGATCCCGGCCGAGATCGCCGCGACGTGGCCGGTCCAGGCCCACCACACCATCGAATTCGGCCGAGCCTGGGACCGTACGTTCACCGAGATCGCCGCGCGACGCGGCCGGGGACGGACGATGAGCGATCCGTCGCTGCTGCTGACCCGGCCCGCGCTCAGCGATCCGGGACTGTTCATCGAGCGCGATACCCGCCACGAACCGTTCTCCCTCCTGGCTCCCTGCCCGAATCTCGTTGCCGCGCCGCTGGATTGGCCTCGCCTGGGCCCGGCCTACCTGGCTGAGCTGCTGCGCGTGCTGGAAGGTCGCGGCTATCGCGGCATCGCCGAACATTTCACCGTCGACCATCTGGACACCCCGCGTACCTGGGCCGACCAGGGCATGATCGCCGGAACCCCGTTCTCCGCGGCGCACCTGTTCCGGCAGACCGGCCCGTTCCGCACCCGCAATCTGCCCCGTTCGGCGCAGAACGTCGTGCTGGCCGGTTGCGGGACCACACCGGGGGTCGGCGTGCCGACCACACTGCTGTCGGGAAAGCTGGCCGCGCAGCGGATCACCGGGCGCACCGCCGCGGATGCGAGCCGATTCCCGGCCGAGCGGGCGCGCCGGACCGGATCGGCGACGGGCGTTGCCGGGTGAATTACCGGCATGCCGACATACAATGCGTGCCGACCGGCGCGATAGTGTTCCCGACAGGACTATTAAACTGGCCCGCGACCTACTGACCGCGGTTCCGACCGCATGCGATTCCCGGGGGGAACGACGACCTATGCCGACCCCCGAACCGTCAACCGCCACCGCGGAACCCATCGCCACCACCGCGGCCCCGCAGCCGGAGGCCACGGTGAGGACGCACACCCCGCGCTGGTGGCTGCGTTTCGCCGGTGAGTTCCTGCGCAGCCCGGAGGGACATGCCGCCTTCCTGGGTTTCTGGGGTTCGCTCATGATCACCCTCGGCGGCCTCGGCGCGGGTGCGGTGCGCCGCAACGACCCGCTGCTCGAGTCCGCGCATCTGTCCTGGTTGCGCTTCGGTCACGGGTACACGCTGGCGACGATCGTGGTCTGGCTGGGCGTGCTGTCGATGATCGTGGCCTGGGTTCGACTGGGCCGCATCACAATCGGCCTCGGCGGCGGCGTTCGCATGATCTCGGGTCTGCGCAACGGCGCCGACCCGGACAGTCCGGTGACGCTCAACGAATTGCGCGCGATCGTGGGCATCTGGATCTTCCCGCTGCTGTTCGCGGTGCCGATGTTCAGCCAGGACGTGTACTCCTACCTGGCCCAGGGCGCGCTGCTGCGGGACGGATTCGACCCGTACAAGGTGGGCCCGGTGGCCAATCCGGGCGTGCTGCTGGACAACGTGAGCCCGGTGTGGACCACCACCACCGCGCCCTACGGGCCGATCTTCCTGCTGCTGGGAAAGTGGATCACCGCGATCACCGGCGACAACGTCGTGGCCGGGACCTGGGCCATGCGGCTGGTGATGCTGCCCGGTCTGGCCCTGATGATGTGGGCGGTCCCGCATCTGACCAAACATCTCGGCGGTAAGCCGACGGTGGCGTTGTGGCTGGCGGTGCTCAATCCGCTGGTGCTGATCCACCTGATCGGCGGCGTGCACAACGAGATGCTGATGGTCGGCCTGATGGCCGCCGGTATCGCGCTGGTGCTCGAACGTCATCACGTCGCGGGCATCATGGTGGTCGCGATCGGCGTGGCCATCAAGGCCACCGCGGGCGTGGCGCTGCCGTTCCTGGTGTGGATCTGGATGATCCACGAGCGTGAGCGGCGCGCGGCGAAGAACGAGGGCCCGCTACCGCATCCGATCTGGACGTTCGCCAAGATCGGCGGGCTGGGTATCTCGGTGTTCGCGGTGGTCTTCGCCGCCGCCTCGGCCGCGGCCGGGGTGGGCATCGGCTGGCTGACCGCGCTGTCGGGATCGAAGAAGATCATCAACTGGTTGTCGCTGCCGACGATCATGGCGCACATCGTCACCTGGTTCACCCCCTGGGCGCTGGAACCGGTGCTGTTCTGGACCCGCTCCTTGTGTGCGGTCGCCCTGGTGGTGGCCCTGATCTGGACCTGGTGGCGGTTCAAGCTGACCGAGCGCGAGGCCGTGCTCGGCATCCTGATCGCCTTTGTCGCGATCGTCGTGCTGTCCCCGGCCGCGCTGCCCTGGTACTACTCGTGGCCGCTGGCGCTGGCCGCCGGGTTCGCCATGTCCACGACGACGCTCATGGTGCTGGTCGGGCTGTGCACGTGGTTGATGCTGGTGTTCGAACCCGGTGGGGCCATCGGGCTGTACAACTTCTGGTACGTCGCGGCGGCCACGTTCGCCGCGGTGGTGGCGGCGTTGTCGTTGCGCACGGTCGACCCGCTGCGGCTGCGCGCGGGCACCGGTAAACCCAGTGGCAGCGTCCAGTCGCCGCGATGACGACGGTTGCCGCCGCGGCGGCCGGGAGCGGTGAGCTGTCCGACGCCTACCGGCGCTGCCGGGATATCGCGGCCGCGCACGGCCGCACCTACTTCCTCGCGACACGGTTGCTGTCGGCCGAACAACGTCCGGCCGTGCATGCGCTGTACGCGTTCGCGCGGACGGTCGACGATATCGTCGACCACGAAAGCGCCTCTGGCGCAAGTATTTCCGCGGCCGCGGTACACCGGCTGGACCGGATCGAGCAGCGGTTGCGCACCCGCCTCGAACACCGCGCGGAGCCCGAGCCGGACCCCGTGCTCGCGGCCGTCGCCGACACCATCTGCCGGTATCGGATTGCGCCGCAGCACTTCTGGGTGTTCCTCGAGGCCATGCGGATGGATGTGCCCGGCAGCGCGCGATTCCGGAACAGGTACCGCACGATGACCGAATTGCGCGACTACATGCGCGGTTCCGCGGCCGCCATCGGTCTGCAACTGCTGCCGGTCCTGGGCACGGTGGTGCCTGTGGCCGAGGCCGAACCGGCCGCGGCCGCACTCGGCGAGGCGTTCCAGCTGACCAATTTCCTGCGCGACGTCGGTGAGGATCTCGACCGCGACCGGGTCTACCTGCCGTCCACCGAACTGGCCGCCTTCGGCGTCGACGAGGACCTCCTGCGACACTGCCGCCGCACCGGCCGCACCGACCGGCGGCTACGCCGCGCGCTGGCCCATCTCATCGCCACCAACCGGGCCCTCTACCGCGCCGCCGACCCGGGCATCGCCCTGCTGAACCCCCGGGTCCGCCCGGCTATCCGCACTGCCGCCCTGCTCTACGCGGCCATCCTCGACGAGATCGAGCACGCCGGCTACGAAGTGTTCGCCCGCCGCGCCGTCGTCCCCGCCCCACGTCGCCTGCGCGTCGCGGCCACACACCTCCCCGCCACCCTCACCCGTCGCTGAACCGCGACAAACCACTGCGACGCGAAGCCGAACCACCGACCAGCCAGGCCCGTTCACCCAGGACAACGCCAACCCCAAGGTTCGCGGCCCGTCTCGCCGGTCGGACGCGTGGCGGGTGCAAGGAACGAGTACCCGACACTGGGCCGAACGGTGAGACTTCGGGGGCCGCGGACCCGCCAGAGCGGAGCGGAGGAAATCCAACACAGTTCGCGGCCGTCTCGCCGGTCGGACGCGTGGCGGGTGCAAGGAACGAGTACCCGACACGGGGCCGAACGGTGAGACCCGCAGGGCCGCGAACACGCCGGAGCGGAGCGGAGGCCGAAAACGCAGTTCGAGACTTCGGGGGCCGCGAACAGGCGGAGCGGAGACAGGCGATACAGCTCAGAAGGGATCTGCGGCGGCTCGGCGGAGGACTTCGCGGGCGAGTGGGCCGTGGATGGCATCGATAGGGCGGCCGGGCAGGGACGAGTCGTCGCGGTAGATCCATTCCAGGATCTCCTCGTCGGTGTATTTCGCATCACGCATGACCGTGATCAGGCCGGTCAGGTGTTTGGCGATCGCGCCGTCGGAGTCGAAGAAATCCTTCGGGATGCCCGCGATGCCGTCGCGACGGACCGCGATGATCTGGTGGTCTCGCAACAGTTGATGCACCCTGGTCACGGCCATGCCCAGTTGCTCGGCCACATCGGGCAGGGCGAGCAGGGTCACCGACTCCGGCAGCACGTCGTCGCTGCATGGAAATGCGCTCACACCGACAACGGTAGTCTGCACCGCACGCCTATACGATCGGTGGTGCCGCCACAGGGGTGGCACAGCGAGAGGTGAGAGCTTTGCGAAGGGCGGAGGACAGCAGTTGATCGGCCAGATGCTGGACGGGCGCTACCGCATCGATGCGCCGATCGCCCGGGGTGGCATGTCGATGGTGTTCCGCGGGGTGGACACGCGCCTGGACCGGCCGGTCGCGATCAAGGTGATGGATCCGAAGTTCGCCGGGGACCCGCAGTTCCTGAGCCGCTTCGAATTCGAGGCCCGCGCGGTGGCCAAACTCAAACACCCGTCCCTGGTAGCGGTGTACGACCAGGGCGTCGACGGTGACCACCCGTTCCTCATCATGGAGCTGGTCGAGGGAGGCACCCTGCGCGAACTGCTGCGCGAGCGTGGTCCGATGCCGCCGCACGCGGTGGCCGCGGTCGCCGAGCCGGTGCTGGCCGCGATCGGGGTGGCGCATCGTTCGGGACTGGTCCATCGCGACATCAAACCCGAGAACGTGCTGATCTCGGACGGCGGTGAGGTCAAGATCGCCGATTTCGGCCTGGTCCGCGCGGTGGCGGGGTCGAATATGACCTCCTCGAGCGTCATCCTCGGCACCGCGGCGTACCTCTCGCCCGAACAGGTGGCGGACGGCAGCGCCGACGCGCGCAGCGACGTGTACTCCTTCGGCATCCTGATCTTCGAAATGCTCACCGGCAGAACGCCGTTCACCGGCGATACCTCGCTGTCGATCGCCTATCAGCGGGTGGAGAAGGACGTCCCGAACCCCAGCCGGTTCATCGAAGGCGTGCCACCGGAGTTCGACGAGCTGGTCGCGCGCGCGACGGCCCGCGAACCCGCGCACCGATTCACCGACGCCACGGAGATGGCCGGGGAGCTGCGGCGGGTCGTGCGGGAGCTGAATCTGCCCGCCTACCGGGTCCCCGCGCCGCGCGAATCGGCCGAACACCAGTCCGCCCGGTATCGCGCGGTCACCCCGCAGCATCCCGTCCCCGCCGAACCGGCAACCACCCGCATGGCCGCGGAGCCGGCCGTCTCCCCGCACACCCGGGTGATGACCACCTCGCATTCGCGGGCCGAGCCGGCGGGCTATGTGCCGCCGCCCGAACCGCGCCGGCCCTACTATCCCGAATACGACGACGACCGCAGCCGTTCCCGGCGGCGAGTGATGATCTGGGCGGCGATCGTGGTCGCGCTGGCCCTGCTGCTCGGCGTCGGCGGCTGGTACCTGGGCGTCGAACGCTACTCGGCGGTCCCGGCGATCGCGGGTATGGACACCGCCGCGGCCACCACTGCCCTGCAGCAGGCCGGATTCTCCACCACACAGCGCAACAAGGCGTCCGATACGATCCCGGTCGGCGGCGTGGTCGGCACGGATCCGTCGGCGGGTGCGCGCGTGCTCAAGGGGTCGACGGTCGCGATCCTGGTGTCCAGCGGCAAGCCCCAGGTGCCGCGGTTCAGCTCCGGCCAGGACGTGCAGTCGGTCGAACAGGCCATCCGCGATCAGGGTCTGACCCCGGTGAACAGCGGCGAGGTCGCCAGTACCGCACCGAAGGGTTCCGTGGCGAAACTGGACCCGTCGCCGGGTACGGTACTTCCCTCCGGCGCCGCGGTGAAGGTGTTCCGCAGCAAGGGGTCCGTTCAGGTCACCCTGCCCGATGTGAGCGGCAAGAGTGTCGACGAGGCCAAAGCGGAGCTGCAGAGTGTGGGAATCACCGTGCAGGACACCAGAACTCAATTCGATGCGCGCATGAAGGCCGACCAGGTGATCGGCACCGATCCGGCCGCGGGAACGACCGCGCTGTCGGGCAGTTCGGTGACGCTCATCGTGTCGAATGCGGTGCAGGTGCCCGACGTGGTGGGCAAGAGTGCGAGCCAGGCCCGCACGGAACTGGAGAATCTGGGCTTCAAGGTCGTGCTGAATCAGGTGTTCAGCACCGATCGCGGCACGGTCCGGGTGCAGACGCCGTTCGGCGGCACCAATGTCGCGCCGGGCAGCACGATCACCCTGACCGTCCTGCCGTTCTGACCGGCGACCCGACACTCGCGCCGGCCAGCAGGTCCGAACGGCTGATGCCGAGCCGGTTGGCGGCCAGATCGATGGCCTGCCCGAGCACTTCCTGCGAACTGATCCCGACGACCTGGGACTGTTCGAGCCGGGTGTCGCCACGCACCACCCGGATCCGGCATCGCCAGGTGCCACCGCCGCGGTCGATTTCCGGCCGCTCGATGACGACCGAGACCGCGTGGCCGTCGACGATCGCGTCGTGGGTGACCAATTCGGTCGTCGTGGGGGCCGGCCGAGTTGCCGCACCGGTCGGATATCGGTCCTGCCGGCGCGCCGTATAGCGCCGGCCCATACCTGAAAGCAATTCACCAGTTACCGACATCGCGCGCATCGGGGCCTCCCACTGCATTTCCAGCTCATTGTCGCCGGAGCGACGTACCAATACCGGAAAACCTAACGCACCGATCCCCATACAGCAACAGTTCAGCAAATACCCGCTACGGGTGACTGCGCCCACGAGCGGGAAAGCTCAGCGAAAAGCACTGCCGCACAACGGAACTCGTGAGCCGGTCCCGGGAATGCCGGGCTCCGGCCGGCAAACATTCGGCCCCTGGAACGGCACCGATCGATAACGACGCGATACTCAGGCAACCGCGAGCAGCGGGGCTCCGGTCTCCGGATCGTTGATGGCGACGACGGTATCGGTGGTGAACACGTCCACCGAGACCCCGCCGATACTCGGGCTGATATTCGTCGTCACCTGCGCCGAAACCGCGGCCGGATCGTAACCCCAGGAAATGTTGAAGATCAGCAGGCGACTGCCGTCGCGCAACACCACTTCCGACGGGATCCCGTCCCGGTCGCGGTCGCGCAGCAACCGCAGGATCGTGCGATCGGCGGGGTCCACCCGCAATACACCCGCCCCACGGAATACGACGTTCACCGCTGCTCGCCCCTCGTCGCCGGCGATCAGCGCAGCATCTCCGCGACCAGGAAGGCCAGTTCCAGCGACTGCTGAGTGTTCAGACGCGGATCACAGGCCGTCTCGTACCGATCCTCCAGATCCAGATCCGAGATGTCCTGCGCGCCACCGAGACATTCGGTGACGTTCTCCCCGGTCAGCTCGATGTGCAGACCGCCGGGATGGGTGCCCAGCGCGCGGTGCACCTCGAAGAATCCCTGCACCTCGTCCACGATCCGATCGAAGTGCCGGGTCTTGTAGCCGGTCGAGGATTCGTGCGTGTTGCCGTGCATCGGATCGCACTGCCAGATCACCTGATGGCCGGTCGCCTGCACCTTCTCGATGATCGGCGGCAACACCTCACGCACCTTGTGATTGCCCATCCGGGCGACCAGCGTCAGCCTGCCGGGTTCGTTGTTCGGATCGAGCCGTTCGACGTACTCCACCGCCTGGTCCGGAGTGGTGCCGGGACCGATCTTGAGCCCGATCGGATTCGCCAGCAGTTCCGCGAAGGCGATGTGCGCGCCGTCCAGCTGCCGGGTGCGCTCCCCGATCCACAGGAAGTGCGCGGACAGGTCGTAGAGCACCGGATCACCGGCGGCGTTGTACGCCAGCCGCAACATGGCACGCTCGTAGTCCAGCACCAGCGCCTCGTGGCTGGCGTAGATCTTGGCCGCCTGCAGGCTCGGATCCTGCACCCGGCACGCGGTCATGAACCGCAGACCGCGGTCGATCTCCTCGGCCAGCTGCTCGTACCGGGCGCCGGCCGGGGACTGCGCGACGAAATCACGGTTCCAGTCGTGCACCTTGTGCAGATCGGCCATGCCCGCGCCGGTCAGCGCGCGCACCAGGTTCATCGCCGCACTGGCATTGGCGTAGGCGCGCACCAGACGCGACGGATCGTGTTCCCGCAGTGCGCCGTCCGCGACGAGCGAGTTCACCATGTCGCCGCGGTAGGACTTGAGCCCCAGGGCGTCGGTGTCGGCCGAACGCGGCTTGGCGTACTGCCCCGCGATGCGGGCCACCTTCACCACCGGCAGGCTCGCACCGTAGGTCAGTACCACGGCCATCTGCAGCAGGGTGCGGATATTGCCGCGGATGTGCGGTTCGGTGTTGTCGGCGAACGTCTCCGCGCAATCGCCGCCCTGCATCAGGAAGGCTTCGCCGCGCGCCACCTCGGCGAGATGCGTGCGCAGTTCCTCCACCTCCGCCGGGACGCAGATCGGCGGGACACTCTCGAGCACCGTGCGCATCCGCTCGGCCTGTTCGGCATCCCAGGACGGCTGCTGCAACGCGGTACGGGCCAGCGCGTCGTCGAGCCGACGACGCATTTCCGCGGGGAGCGGAGGCAACTCCGGCAAGCGATCGATCGGTACGTCGACGGTCCAGTTCACCAGACAAGAATAGATTCGGCCGCAAACTCGTGCGAACTCGGAGGTGGGGCAGCTCGCGAACGCGCGGCGAATACACCGTAACCTCGTCCGGTGCGCTACTTCTACGACTCGGAATTCATCGAGGACGGAACCACCATCGACCTGGTCTCGATCGGCATCGTCTGCGAGGACGGCCGCGAGTACTACGCGGTGTCCAGCGAATTCGATCCGGACAAGGCGGGCCCGTGGGTGCGGCGCAACGTACTTCCCAAACTGCCCGCCCCGTCCTCCCCGCTGTGGCGCACCCGCAAGCGGATCCGCGACGAGATCCATCGCTTCCTGATCCCGCGCACCGGCATCGAGCCGGAGCTGTGGGCCTGGGCCGGCGCCTACGATCACGTCGCGCTGTGCCAATTGTGGGGTTCGATGGTCGATCTGCCCGGCGATATGCCGCGTTATACCAACGAACTGCGACAGCACTGGGAAATGGCCGGACGTCCGGCATTACCGCCGATCCCGGCCGATGCGCACGACGCCCTGGCCGATGCCCGGCACAATCTGGCCAAATTCGAGGCGATCGAAAAAGCGCGCCGCATGTGATGCGGCGCGCTGGGTTCCGGCGGTGAATTCCGGTGGGGTGTACCGGATCTAGCCGGCGATCGTTTCCGGCACCCGGTCCGCGTCGGGGCGGCTGCCCGAGGGCACGCCCTTCTTCAGGCTGGCCGCGTACACGTCCACGTACTCACGCCCGGACATCCGCATCAGCTCGTACATGATCTCGTCGGTGACCGCGCGCTCGACGAAACGGTTGCCGCCCATCCCCTCGTAGCGGGAGAAGTCGATCGGCTTGCCGAACTTCACCGTCACCTTGCGCAGCCGCCAGCGGAACGGTCCGGGCGGGCAGACCTCGTCGGTGCCGATCAGCGCGACCGGAATCACCGGGACGCCGGTCTCCAGCGCCAGGCGCGCGACGCCGGTCTTGCCCTTGTAGAGCCGCCCGTCCGGCGAACGGGTGCCCTCCGGGTACAGCCCGACCACGCGGCCCTCGTTGAGCAGTTTGCGCGCGGTGTTGAGCGCGCTCTCCGCGGCATCGGCCCCGCTGCGATCGATCGGGTACTGCCCCGAGCCGGCGAAGAACCACTTCTGCAAGCGGCCCTTGATGCCCGGGGAGGTGAAGTATTCGGCCTTGGCCAGATAGGTGATCCGGCGCGGGCTCATCAACGGCGTGAACAGCCAGTCGGTGAACGACAGATGATTGCCCGCGAGAATCACCGGTCCGTCGGCCGGTATATTCTCCACACCCTCGACCGTCGGTCGATTGAAAAGATGCATGAACGGGCCTGGGAATACGTACTTCAGCAGCCAGTAGAACATTGCGTCCTTTCACCCCAGTCTTCAATTTCCGGCTACCGGCGTCGTCGCGGGCACCACAGTACGATGCCGACTCTACCGCCGCTTGTGAGTTGTGACCAAGTTCGCAAGATGGATTTCACACCATCGGAATATGTGATCAGCGGTGGGCCCCCGCGCGATCCGCACCGACCGTCGGCGGTCCCGCGCCCAGGGCCGTCCGGGCCAGTTCGGCGGCGCCGATCATGCCCGCGCCCTCACCCAGCTGGGTGGTGCGGATGCGGGCCAGCGGCCGATGACGAGCCCCGGTTATCGAGGCCGCGTAGTGCTCGCGGGCCTCGTCCAGGAACAGCGGGGCCGAGGAGCTCACCCCGCCCGCGATGACCACCAGATCCGGATCGAAGATATCGCTCACGAACGCCAGTCCCAGGCCGAGCCAGCGGGCGAAATCCGCCATCACCTCGAGCGCGACCGGATCACCGTCCTGGGCCGCGCCGGCGACCCGGCGACCGGTGAGCGCGCCCGCGTCCCGGGCGACCTCGCGCGCCAGAATCGTCGAACGGAGCGGGTCGATGGCCAGCATTTCGATCGCGGTGTCCACCAATGCCGTTCCGCTGCAATACCTCTCCCAGCAGCCGCGTTTACCGCAGGGGCAGGCACGGCCGTTCGGGACGACCTGTAGATGCCCCAATTCCGGTGCCACGCCGAAACTCCCACGATACAGCTCGCCGCCGACCAGCAGCGCCGCGCCGATTCCGGTGCCGATCGCCACCAGCACGCCGTTGTGCGCGCCGGCCGCCGCGCCGAACCGGTATTCGGCCCACATCGCGGCATTGGCATCGTGTTCCAGGATGACCGGCAGCTCGAGCCGCTCGGACAGGCGGCTCGCGACCGGGGAGTCCTGCCACGGCAGATGCGGCGCGAAGCGCACCGAAGTCCGTGTCTCGTCGACGAATCCGGCCACCGCGAGGCCGACCGCGCCGATCGGGTGCCGTCCGCACAGTTCGCGCACGGCACGGTCGAGCGCGTCGTCGAGCGCGCGTTCCGAATGCGGTGTCGGCGCCTGCACGGTGTCGAGCACCTCACCCGCGCCGTCCACGACCGACGCGCGAATGTTGGTGCCGCCGACATCGATTCCGACGGTCAGGGGCCGCTCCCGCCCGATGCGTGCGGTCATGCCTTGATCTGCACCGGGATCGAGATGTACCGGGGTCTGCTGTCACCCGATGTCGACGAGCCCGCTCCCGGGGGCGATTCGCCCGCGCCGGAACGTGATTCGTCGGTCCGGGCACCGGCCGCGCCGCCGGCACCCGGAGCGCCCGGGTCGAACGGGCTCCGCTCGCCGGGCGAATCATGTTGCGGCGCAGAGCCTTTCGGCTCGCCACCGGCGTCGCGATCCGGCGGCTCGTCCGGATCGGTCGGCAGGACGGGTTCGACCGGGACCCCGGCCAGCGCCTCACGCAGGACCGTCACGATCGCGGTGCCGTGCGCGGCGAGGGAGGCGACCACGTCGTGATGTTCCCCGCGCGCCAGCGCGGCCGCCGCGCACAGCGGGCACCAACTGCATCCGGACCATTCGGCGCCGCCGTCCGCGGACGCGCGCCGCAGCACCGGTTCGACCCGTTCGAGCAGCACTTCGGCCAGCAGCCGCAGTTCCTCGGCGAGTTCACCGACATGTGCGTCGTGCTCGGCGCCGTGCGGCGGTGCGTCGTTCATCGCGGCCATACCTCGGGGTCGGGGCGAAAGCGCACGACCAACCGGCCACCGCTCAGCTCGGCGCCGTCGACGGTGCATCGCCGCAGCACCGGGGCCAGCCGCAGCCGACGCCGGATTCCGTCCGCTCCCACGATCAAATCGTCCTCCACTCGTCCCAGTCGCAGCGTCGCCGGGTCGGCCACGGGCAACGCCAGCCGCAGCGTGTAGACCGACTGCAGGCCGCTGCCCGACTCGAGGCGCACCTGCGCCTGGCCGGGGTGCGCGCTCCGGGCCGACACGTCGTCGCCCAGCATAGGGTCTGTGCCGGTTCCTGCCCGATTACCGCGCGTTTCGGCTGCCAACGCCGCGAGCGGTTCCGCGCCGACGGGCTCGGCCCCGCTGTGATGGGCGATCCGCACCGGCAGGTCCGGAACGCGGCGGCGCAGATCCGCGATGACGGCGAGCTGTTCGGCGCGCCGCTCGGCGTACCAGCGCACCGCCGGATGGTCGGACGGCTCGGTATCGGGCAGCGGCGGGAGCACCTTGTTCACCACCACCTCGTCCAGGCGCAGGCCCAGCAGCGCGGCGGCCGAACGGACCCGGACCGATTCGGCGACCGCCACCCGTTCGGCGACGGTGATCAGCCGCATTCCCGTGCGGGACCGGTCGGCGAGCAGATCGCGCACCCGGGTGACCGCACCGGCGATCCGCTCGGCGGTCACCGCCACGATCGCCCGCCGCAGATCCCGCCCGCCCGCACTCATCGCGCGAGCGTGCGGGGGCCAGACCCGGTCCAGATAGCCGAGCACCGAGCCAGGACCGGTGACGATGCGCAACATGTCCGCCGTCGGCGGGCAGTCCACCACGATGACGTCCCAGTCCCCCTCGTCGGCGAACCGGGTGATCTCGGTGAGCATCAGCAATTCCTGCACGCCCGGCAGACCGGTCAGCTCGGCCGGGTCCAGCGACCCCAGATCCACCCCGTGCTCGTGCCCCGCCCCGCCCAGCAGGCGTACCACCTCGCGGAAGCGATCCTCCAGCAGCGCAAGGGAATCCACCTCGATGACGTCCAGCCCGGGCAGAACGGACGTCACCCCGGCGACCGTGCCCGGATCGTGTGGGAAGCGGTGGCCCAGCGCATCGCCCAGCGAATGCGCCTGATCCAGCGAGGCCAGCAGCACGCACTCCCCCGCGGCTCGATACGCCATCGCGGTGGCACAGGCCAGCGTGGTCTTGCCGACACCGCCCTTGCCCGCGAACAGTTCCAGCCGAGTCCCGCGCGGCCCATCCACCGAGGACTCCCGGTCGGAGCCCGCGGGACGAGCCGCGGATTCGTCTCGGTGATCCGCGGAAGGCGTTGATCCGGTCAGTCCTCGACCCGCTTCTTGAGTTCCTTGAGCGCGGTGTCGGTGATGACCTTCTCCGCCTTGCGTTTGAACATGCCGATCATCGGAATGGTCAGATCCACGGTCAGTTCGTAGACGACCTGGGTGGTGCCGTCCGGCTGGTCGATCAGCTCGTAGGTGCCGTCCTGCGCCTTCTGCAGATCACCGCTGGACAGTTGCCAGCTCACCGCCTTGCCGTCGGGGCGCCAGGTGTAGGAGAGCACATAGGTGTCCTTGACCACGCCCGCGTCCAGCACGAACCGTGCGGTCCGCGCCCGGCCGTCGGGGAATGTGTCGAGAATTTCCACCGAACGCGCCGCCGCCACCCACTCCGGGTACGACTCCAGATCGGCGATGACGGCCATCACCCGATCCGACGGTGCATCGATGATGATCGACCTCTGGGTCCGGTCGGCCATGACTGACAGCGTTTCCTTTCCGACGTGCGGTGCGGGAGAACAGAATTCAGGAGGTGATCGAGCCGGCCGACGCGTGCGCCGGGGGTTCGCCGGCCGCGCGCCCGGCCTCCAGGCGCGCCTTGATCTCGAACGACATCTTCTTACCGGCCACCCGGCGGGCGCGGTTGGCCGCGACCAGATCGCGCACGGACGCGGCCGGTTCGGCGTGCAGGAAATAGTGCAGGATGACCCCGTCCAGCGACGGCTCCAGCCACACCTCCATGGTTCCGATCAGCGCACCGCTCACCGTCCAGCGGATTCCCTTGTCGGCCCGGTCCTCTCGCACCTCGAGGTCGAGGTCGGGCCACCAGCGACGCCAGCGGGCGCGGTCGGCCAGAACCTCGCCGACCGCGCTTCCGGGAGCTGCGACGAAGGTTTGATCCGCCACCTGGATGCTGCTCATGCGCCTGAGCCTAACCCAACCGATCCGCGCCGCTCGATCGCACGTTGCCGTCCAACAGGACGCGCAGCCGGGCGCCCAGCGCATCCCAGCGCCACTGGGTGCTCACCCACTCCCGTCCGGCCGCGCCCATACTCGCCGCCGCGTCACGGTCGGACAGGATCTCCACGATCGCCTCGCCGATCTGCGCGATCGAACGTCCGTCCACCACCCGGCCGGTCCGTCCCTCCCGCACGGTTTCCGGTGCGCCACCGGAATTTCCGGCCACCACCGGAACGCCGGTCGCCGAGGCCTCCAGGTAGACGATGCCCAGTCCCTCGACGTCCAGTCCCGCGCCGCGGGTGCGACACGGCATGGCGAAGACATCGGCGATGGTGTGATGGGCGGCCAGCTCGGCCGCGGGCACCCGGCCGGTGAACACGACCTGATCGGACAGTTCCATCGCCTGTACGAGACCGCGCAATTTCTCCTCGTACGGGCCGCCGCCGGCGATCACCAGTACCGCGCCGTCCACCCGGTCCTTGATCTCGCGCATCGCCATGATCAACATGTCCTGCCCCTTGCGCGGGACGAGACGGGACAGACACAGGATGGTCGGCCGCTCGCCGAGACCGTAGCGGGCGCGAAGTTCGCTGCGCGCGGCCGGATCCGGGCGGAACACCTCGCTGTCCACTCCCGGCGGCAGATATTCCAGGGCCGACCGGGCGCCGAAGGCGGCCGCGAAACGCCGTCGCGTGTACTTGCTGACGTAGGTGATCGTGTCGGTGGTCTCGCCGATCGCCCGCAGCGCCTGCCGCGCCGCCGGCAGCATCGACCAGCCCACCTCGTGCCCGTGCGTGCTGGCCACGATGCGCTCGGCCCCGGCGCGGCGCAGCAGCGGCGACATCAACGCCAGCGGCGCCGCCGCACCGAACCAGACCGTTTCGCAGCGCTCGTCGCGCAGCAATTTGGCCGCGCGCCGCAGCACCAGCGGTGTGGGCACCATCAGCGTCGTGGGATGACGCACGACCTGGAACGGCTGTTCCGCGTCGAATCGCAGATGCGAATCCCCGCGCCAGCGCGGCGCGTACACCACCAGCTCATCCGGCGGCAGTTGCATGGCCAGCGCATGCACATAGGACTGGATACCGCCCGGTCTCGGTGGGAAATCGTTGGTTACCAGCAGGGTGCGCGCCATGCGGGGCAGTCTATTGACGCGCGCGCCCGCCGCGGGGCCCGGGCTCGGCTCCTCCGAAACGGCTTGCACAGCAGTCGCATTCCCGCTGTGATGGACAACCGATCATCCGGCGGAATTTTCACCGCGGCCGAATCCGACGACAGGACTACCGTGTTCACAGACCCCACCGAACTCGGCCGGCGAATGCACGCCGCGTTCAACGCCCGCGAATTCGATGCCGTGCGGGACATCTTCGCGCCCGATTTCTACAGTCACCCGCTCGACGCGGGCCGCGATGCGGTGCGCTCGGCCTGGGAATCCATGGCCGCGATGTATCCGCAGGTACACACGGTCATCGACGATATCTTCGCCGCCGGCGACCGCGTCGCGTCGCGTTGCGCGCGACGGTGCACGGCATGGCCGAAGACGGACATACCGCCACGATGCTGGAGATCTTCCGGGTGGCCGACGGAAAGATCGCCGAACTGTGGGGCGCGAAAGGGGTTCCGGCCGGATCGGCCTGAGCCGATCGGTTCCAATGCCGTACGGGTGCAACACAATTGGGCTGTCGGGCGGCTCGGCTCAGGTGGTCGCGCGGACCCGGACCCAGTCGCGCCAGCGGGCGATGAAGTCGGCGCGGCCCAGGCCCAGGGTGCTGCGCAGGACGTTGTCCAGGGCGGACGCGTCCTGCGGTCCGGTGGCCAGGTGGCGGTACAGCTCGACCAGCTTCGGCTCGCCGAACCGTTCGGCGACATAGGCGTTCGCGGACCAGCCCTGTTGGTAGGCCAGGGCGGCGTCGTTGTCCTGGGTCGGGGCGAAGGCCGCGTCGGCGGGCAGATCCGCGGGCAGCGCACCGGCTCGCGCCTTCGCGGTCAGCGTCGGGGCGAGCTGGGCGAACGTGCGGCCTGTATCGCGATGCGCGGAGTACTCCGCGAAACCCTCCAGCACCCATTGCGGGGAGCCGTCCACGGTGACCGCGCGGGCGGCGATATGGGTGAGTTCGTGCCGCAACGTCTCACGCAGGCCGTCGGGGCCCAGGCGGCGGCCCGCGGCGGCGCTGAACACGATGCGCTGGCCGGCCGGGCGCTCGGGCGGGACGAACGGATCCGATACCGAGGCCGCCGCGACCTGGTCGGAGACCTCGCCGGTCGCATGGGTCAACGCCGCGAATTCGGCGGAATCCGAGGCCACCGCGATCACCGCGTGCCGGGCCCAGTCGGCGCCCCACAACTGGGTCACCGCCGCGACCGCCGCGCCGACATCGCCGGCCAGGGCGTCCACGTCGTCGCGCTGATAGGGATGACCGAGCACCACCGACAGCCGGCCGTCCGCCGCGCAGACCTGCCGGGTGACCACGGGTGCGTACGACTCCATCGTCCGGCGTAGCTCCGGTAGCTGCGGATCGGCCGGAGCCGAGGGCACGGCCGCATCCGCGGTCGCGGGTACCGGGCGAACGTGCAGCGCCGATTTCGGTAACAAGACCAGCGCACCGCCGACCGCAGTCAACGCGACCACCATCGCGACCGTCGCGACGAACTCGAACCGCCGCTTGGCCGCCAACCAGTTACGAACCCGAGTCAACGCAGTCATATCAGCACGCTCGCGCTCACCTCGTTGTGATTAGGGCATCCCGATCCAGTACCGCCGCGCCCCGTAGAAGGGGAACGACCCCATCGGCGCCACCTTCACCGGGACGCCGAAAGTCGAAGCATGCAAGATCAATCCGTTGCCCGCGTAGATCCCCACATGGGAGGCATCGGAGTAGAAGAACACCACGTCACCGGGTTGCAGCTGATCCCGCGGCACCGGGGTGCCGACGGTGGCCTGCTGCTGGCTGGTACGCGGCAGATTGATACCGACATGATGGAAAGCCCACTGCACCAAGCCGGAGCAGTCGAACTGATCCGGACCGGTCGCACCCCAGACGTAGGGATCCCCGACCCGGGTCATCCCGGCGGCCAGCGCACTCGTGCCGCTGCCGGGAACCAGTCCGCGCAGTAGCGCGTCGCGATCGAAGCCCGGCGGGAACAGCGATCCGGCCAGCGAACTCTTGTCCCCCGCCGACAGCGCGCCCCACGCCTGGATCACCTGGGCGATCGCGCCCTGCAGATCCGCGCGCTTCTTTTCCAGATCCACGCGCACCGCATCGGCCTTCTGCGCGGCCGCGCGAGCGACGTCGGACGCCTTGTGCGCGGTGGACTGCGCCGCGGTGGCCGCGGTGGTCGCCTTCGTGAACTGGGCGAGTTGCTCACTCGTCTGGGCCTGCAACACATCCAGCGTGGACATCTGATCCAGCAGTTGCTGCGGGGAATCACTGGCCAGCACCGAGAACATCCGGTTGGTGCGCGCGCCCATATAGGCGGCCATCGCCGTACGGTCAACGGCCGGTTGATATTTGCGCACCTCGGCCTCGGCGGCGTCGACCACCTGGTTGGCCTGGGCTAGTTTGGCGTCGGCCGTGCGTTCGACGCCGAGTTTCGCGTCGAGGTCCTGCTGCGCGCCCAGGGCCTGCTGATTGAGCTGTTCGGATTGATGGGACAGATCGATCAGCTTCTGCACCGCATCGCTGGCGCTGGTCGGCGGCGCAACCGGTTCCGCGAGGGCCCCGCCACCGGCGCCCGCGCCGAACATCAACGCGCCCACCGCCAATGACCCGCCAACCAGGCGTCTGGTTCGTCTGTTCCGATCGTGCGCGGTCACTGCCTGCAGGGCCCCATTCCGTGTTCCGGACTAATCATCACGAAGGTCTCGATCAGGTTACGGAACCGCGCCCCATGATGTCCAGCACAGCACAAAACGATCACGGTCTTCCCAGTGGTCAGTAGCGTCGCGCCCCGGCGATGGGCATCGCGTGCAAGGGTGCGACCTTCACCGGCTGGCCGTAGGTGGAGGCGTGCACGATATTGCCGTTGCCGACGTAGATGCCCGAGTGGCTGCCGCCGTAGTACGACACGACATCGCCGGGCTGCAGATCGTTCAGCGAGACGGGAGCGCCCGCGGACAGCTGGCCGTAGCTGGTGCGCGGAAGGTCGCGACCGGCCTGCGCGTAGGACCACTTCACCAGTCCCGAGCAGTCGAAGGCGTTCGGGCCGGCGGCGCCGTAGACGTAGGGGTCGCCGACGCGAGAGAGAGCGGCGTTGGCCGCGCGCTGGCCCACCGATTCGGCCGGGGCGGGCGCCGGGGAGATGCCGGGGACGGCCACACCCGGCGGAATGACACCCGGCGGAATGACATTCGGCGGGATGACATTCGGCGGGATGGCGTTCTTCGGAATCGCCCCGAGGACCTGATCGGGCACCTCGACGTTGCCGATCCCCGGAACGGTGACCGGCGCCGCGGTGGCGGGCGTGGTGGACAGCAGCAGTGCGCTGAGGGTGGCAGCGCCGACGGCTCCGGCCGCAACGGCCCGGTGGGCGTGTCGCTTGATCGCCATGATGCGGTGACTCCTCATCTGCCCCGCGACGCCGCACCCGGTGGCACGTCGAACTCCGCGAGGTCTCGGCAAGATTACGAACACATAACGGTGCGCTGTAAAGCCGCGAGCATGAGCAGCAGAAGTCGGCGAATTTTGCCAGTACAAATTTTTGCGAGATGAATCACACCAATCACGAAACCATAACAACAAGCGCCGACCTGGGCTTTCTTCCGGCCCGGCCCGCCCGCGGCCACCATGGGAGAAATATCGGTTTCGAATCGGCCCGATCGGGAAATCAGCACGTAGCAAATGGCGCGACAACCCGTACGCGACCGTACGGTCCGCTTGCTGAGTGGTTGCCACCTGGATGTCGAGTGGACAGATCCGCGCAAACCGCGAAATTCGCGGAAATCGGTGCGAGTCATTCGAAAACCGAATGAGTGTGACGCTGACCACTTTTTGGCGTTTCACCCCGAAACGAACCCGGCAAGTCGGGTAATACGGCCAGATCTCGAACCGCGCCCGCGTTCGCGATTCCTGTCGTACCCGGCCGATACGCTGCCGCCGTGTCCCCTCCCGCCCCGCGCCCGGCCCAGCTGGCCTTCGACGATCTGGACACCCCGCTGTACGACACGACCTTCGTCGTTGTGGACCTGGAGACCACCGGGACCAGCCCGGACGGCGATGCCATCACCGAGATCGGCGCGGTCAAGGTGCGCGGTGGCGAGGTGCTGGGCGAATTCGCCACCCTGGTCGATCCGGGCCGCGCGATTCCACCGCAGGTCGTGCAGATCACCGGGATCACCACAGCGATGGTTCGCACCGCGCCGCGGATCGAGGCGGTACTGCCCGGATTCCTGGAGTTCGCGGCCGGGGCGGTCCTCGTCGCGCACAACGCCCGCTTCGACATCGGCTTCCTGAAGGCCGCGGCGGCCCGTTGCGCGACCGCCTGGCCCGCCTTCCAGGTCCTGTGCACGGTGCAGCTGGCCCGGCGGATCCTGCCCCGCGACGAGGCGCCCACGGTGCGCCTGTCCGCGCTGGCCGAACTGCTCGGCGCGCAGACCCGCCCCACCCACCGCGCACTCGACGACGCCCGCGCCACCGTCGATGTCCTGCACGCGCTCATCGGCCGGGTGGGCAACCTCGGCGTGCACAGCCTGACCGAGCTCGCCGACTATCTGCCTGCGGTGACCCGCCGGCAACGCTCCAAACGTTTCCTCGCCGCCGATCTGCCGAGCCTGCCCGGGGTCTATCTGTTCCGCGGCCCCTCGGACGAGGTCCTGTACGTGGGCACGGCGGTGAATCTGCGCCGCCGCGTCCGCAGCTACTTCACCGGGTCGGAGACCCGCCCGCGCATGCGCGAGATGGTCGCGCTCGCCACCCGCGTCGAGCACGTGCCGTGCGCGCACGGGCTCGAGGCCGGTGTGCGCGAACTGCGGCTGCTCGTCGCGCACACCCCGCCCTACAACCGGCGCTCGAAATTCCCGCAGCGCGCCTGGTGGATCACCCTGACCGACGAACCCTTCCCGCGCTTCGCCATCACCCGCACCCCGAACCGGGATGCCTTGGGGCCGTTCGGTTCCCGTACCAAGGCCGCCGAACTGGCCGCCACCGTCGCCGAGTACTGCGGCCTGCGCACCTGCACCGGCCGCATCCCGCGCAACGGCCGTCACGGCGCGCAGTGCCCGCCGGCGACGGTCGGCGGCTGCCCGGCGGGCAGGTCCGGAACCCTCACCAGCGCAAGCGAATACGCACCAGCCGCCCACGCGGTGCGGGATCTGTTCGCCGGGCGCTCCGACCTGCCGCTGCACGCGATGCGGGAACGTATCGAAATCTCCTGCGCCGCCGAACATTTCGAGGTCGCCGCCCGAGTCCGCGACCGCACCGTCACGGTGGTGCGCGCACTGCGCCGCACCCAGCGGCTCGCGGCGCTGGCGCGCATCGCCGAGCTGGTGGCGGCGCGACGCGCCGAGACGGGTGGATGGGATTTCGCGGTGATCCGCTACGGCCGCCTGGCCGCGGCCGGATCCGCCGCCCGCGGGATTCCGCCGATGCCGGTCGTGGACGCTCTCGTCGCGTCCGCCGAAACCGTCGTACCCACCCGCCTCGACGCCACGGACGCCGCGCTGCCCGCCCTCCCCGGCACCGAATCTCCCGAGGACCGGCTCCATCCCCCGCTGCGCGGCGCTCCCCCGGAGGAGACCGCACTCATCATCGCCTGGCTGGAACAGCCCGGCACCCGCATCGTCCACACCTCGCACGGCTATGCCGAGCCCCGTTCCGGCGCGGGCCCCTGGCTGGCCTGGGCCGAGCGCGCCGAGGCCGCTGCCCGTACCGAATCGGCCGGCCGGGACTACCTGGCCGGTACCGAATCCTGAGTACTACCCGACTCGATGGTTCCGCGGTCTGCAGCATCTCCCGGAGCGGACGTCTCCAATGCCCGCACGGAACTCCTGCACATCTCGCACCGGTGCCGGACGAGCCGTCGTGGTCTCGGCCGGTCCGGCCGCGACGTCTTCCCGCAGGCCCGGAGCGGGGCCCAACTAGACTCACATCATGATTACCGCGATCGTGTTGATCCACGCCGATGCCGCCCGCATCCCCGAAACGGCGCAGGCGCTGGCGGATCTGGAAGGTGTGACCGAGGTGTACTCGTGCGCGGGCGATGTGGACCTCATCGCGGTGGTCCGGGTGCGCGATCACGAGCGCATCGCCGAGGTGGTCACCGGCCATGTCAACAAGACCACGGGCGTGCTGCGCACGACCACGCACATCGCGTTCAAGTCGTATTCGCGGGCCGAGGTCGAGGCCGGATTCTCCATCGGAGAATGATCCGGCCGGACGGGTGAACGTCCCGGGAAGCGCCTGAAAAGCAAAGGCCCCGAACCGTTTCCGGTTCGGGGCCGAGCTACCGAGCGAACTCAGTGGCCGTGCTCGCCCTCGTCGCCGCCACCGGCGATCTGATCCTGGTACGCGGCCAGGATCTCGAGCTGCTTGTGGTGCTGCTCCTTGTCGTACGAGGTCTGCTCGGCGGCCTGAGCTGGCGGATCGGCCCGCAGGAACGAACCGGCGCCGGGCTTGCCGGCCCAACCCAGCTTGTTCATCTTCTTGGGCACCGCCGCACCCTGGTACTCCAGCGGGATCGGGTGGCCGTGCGCGTCGACCGGCCCCAGCGGCTGGTGCACCTCGATGTACTCACCGTGCGGCAGGCGCTTGATCACGCCGGTCTCGATACCGTGCTCGAGCACCGCGCGGTCGGCACGCTGCAGCCCCAGGCACATCCGGTACGCCAGGAAGTAGGCGATCGGCGGCGCGGTCAGCAGGCCGATGCGGAAGATCCACGTCGTCGCGTTCAGCGAGATGTCGAACTTCAGCGCGATGATGTCGTTGACGCACGCCAGGGTCAGCACCAGGTAGAACGCCAGGGCCATGGCGCCGATCGCGGTGCGCACCGGCACATCGCGCGGACGCTGCAACAGGTTGTGGTGCACGTCGTCGCCCGTCAGGCGCTTTTCGATCCACGGGTAGGCGATCAGCACCACGAACACCAGGCCCATGATCAGGGCGACCCAGACCGGCGCGGGCACGGTGTACCGGCCCAGATACAGCTCCCACGGCGGCATCAGACGAGCCAGACCGTCGGTCCACATCATGTAGAAGTCGGGCTGCGATCCGGCCGAGACCTGGGACGGGTTGTACGGACCCAGGTTCCAGATCGGGTTGATCTGCAGGACGCCACCCATGACCGACACGATGCCCAGGGTGAACATGAAGAACGCACCCTGGTCCGCGGCGAACACCGGGACGATGCGCGCACCGACGACGTTCTTCTCGGTCCGGCCCGGTCCGGGGAACTGGGTGTGCTTCTGGTACCAGACCAGGGCCACGTGCGCCGCGATCAACGCCAGCATGATGCCCGGGAAGAGCAGCACGTGGGCGATGAACAGACGCGGGATGATGATCGTGCCCGGGAAGTCACCGCCGAAGATCAGCCAGTGCATCCAGGTGCCGATCACCGGGATGCCCATGGTGATACCACCGAACGCGGCCCGCAGACCGGTACCCGAGAGCAGGTCGTCCGGCAGCGAGTAGCCGAAGAAGCCCTCGAACATCGCCAGGATCAGCAGCAGCGAACCGATGACCCAGTTCGCCTCGCGCGGCTTGCGGAACGCACCGGTGAAGAAGATGCGCAGCAGGTGGATGATGATCGAGCAGGCGAACAGCAGCGCGGCCCAGTGGTGCACCTGACGCACGAACAGGCCGCCGCGCACCTCGAAGGTGATCTGCAGCGCCGACTCGAACGCCCGCGACATGGACACACCGCGCAGCGGCTGGTACGCGCCGTTGTAGACGACCTCGGTCATCGACGGATCGAAGAACAGCGTCAGGTAGACACCCGACAGCAGCAGGATGATGAACGCGTACAACGCGATCTCACCGAGCAGGAACGACCAGTGGGTCGGGAAGACCTTGTTGATCGAGCGCTTGACGAACGCCGCGGCGCGGTACCGCTCGTCCATCTCGTTGGCCTGTGCGGCCGCTTTACTCGGGCTCATTCCTGCACCTCGCTAGCGCTCGGCACAGGAATGCGCCCAGCGCGCTGTGTTGATGATTCGGTCGCAAGCTCCCTCATGAACGACGCTCCCAGTAGGCCGGGCCGAGCGGCTCGATGAAGTCGCCGTTGGCGACCAGGAAGCCCTCGGAATTGACGGTGATCGGCAGCTGCGGCAGGGCACGCGCGGCAGGGCCGAAGATCGGCTTACCCCAGTGGAGGGCGTCGAACTGCGACTGGTGGCACGGGCACAGGATGCGGCTGTCCTGCTGCTCGAACAGCGAGGTCGGGCAGCCCAGGTGGGTGCAGATCTTCGAGTAGGCCCAGTAGTCGCCGAAGTTGAAGCTTTCCTGGCCCCTGCGCTTGACGGCCTTGGCCGCGTCCTCGGGACGGAAGCGGATCAGCATGACCGCGTTGCGGACGCCGCGCAGCGACTGGAGGGTCTCCTCGGCGTTGCCGCGCCACTCCTCTTTCCAGGGGAACACCGTCTCCATGCCGCCCGCGTTCAGGTCCTCGGCGCGTACCAGCACGATGTCCTCCGGACGGCCGGTGTCCTTGCGCAGGAAGATGGTCTGTCCGGGGTAGTCCGGAGTCCAGCCCGACACCCACAGCGGCGACTTCTTGCCCTGCGCCCACGGGTTCTTGATCAGGCCGCCGACGAAGACGAACAGCGCGCCCACGCCGAGCACACCCAGGCCCAGGCCCGCGGTGCGGGTGATCAGCTTGCGGCGGCCCAGGGTGGAGGTGTCCAGCGCATCGCCCAGCTGAGCGGCCAAAGTGCGACGTTCCACCTCGTCCGAGGGGCCGTCGTGCCGCGTCTGGATGGCGATCTCCGGCGGGATGAACTTCTTGCGGATCAGCACCATGGCAACGCCGATGGCCAGCACCGCGATTCCGAGCAGCAGGCCGTACAGCGGCGTGGTCAGCGAGTAGATGCCCGCGCCGGACTCGTCGCGGCTCTTGTACTGCCACGGCCAGAACAGGAAGACCCCGATCAGCGCGAGACCGGCCAGGGTCGACACGACGAACCAGAACGCCACCTGACGCTCGGCCCGCTTCTCCGCGCGTGTGCCCGGAACCGGCCAGCGCGGAGCGCGGTAGACGACGTCGACGCCGTCCCGCTTGGTGCCGAGTTCGACCAGCTCGTCGCGAGACATCGCGTCGAGCTGCTCCTCGGTCGGGTTCAGGTCGTCGCGGGAGCTCGCGGAACTGCCATCGGCACCTGTTTTGACGGCACCGCCGTCGTCCGGCCGACCCATGTCGTCGTTCTCCTTGTCTGTCATGAGCGGGATCCGATCCACATCGCCGCACCGACCACACCGACGATGCCGATGACCCACATGGCCAGGCCCTCGGTCGCGGGACCGAAACCGCCGAGGCCGTAGCCGCCCTCGGGCTGGGACTTGGTGCGGTTCTTGATGTAGGCGATGATGTCGCGCTTCTCGTCCGGAGTCAGCTCGCGGTCGGAGAACTTCGGCATGTTCTGCGGGCCCGACAGCATCGCGGTGTAGATCTGCTGTTCGCTGGCCGGGGACAGCGGCGGAGCGAACTTACCGGAGGACAGCGCGCCGCCCTTGCCGGTGAAGTTGTGGCAGGACGCGCAGTTCATCCGGAACAGCTCACCGCCGACGCCGAGGTCGGCGCCCTTGGTCAGCGACTCCTGGGCGATCTTGCCGTCCGCGTCACGAACCACCGACGGACCGCCGCCGTTGGACGCGACGTAGGCCATCAGCGCGTCGGTCTGCGCCTCGTCGAACTTGGACTCCTTGCGCACGATCTGCGCGGAGTTCGACGGCGCGGGCATCCGGCCGCTGGAAACCTGGAAGTAGACCGCGGCCGAACCGACGCCGATCAGGCTGGGGCCGCGATCCTGCACACCCTGCAGATTCGCACCGTGGCAGGTGATGCAGGAGGTGTCGTAGAGCTGCTTGCCCTGACGGATCAGGGCGGACTGATCCTCGTCCGCGGTGGCGACCTGCGCGTGCGGGGTCAGTGCCGAGGCAGCGAAGCCGGCTCCGATCAGAGCCATCAGAAGAACCAGCCCACCGGCCAGCTTCCGGCGCATCCGGCGCTGCTTGCGGGTCTTGGTGGCCTGCGGATTCCCCGACCCGCTGTGGGGCTCTTCAGGCACTGACGGGGGAGATGAACTCATCTGTGTCCCTTTTGGAGTAGACGGAACCGACTGATGCTCTTGTTGGGCGCCGGGCTAGCGGACGAAGTAGATCGTGGCGAACAGCCCGATCCAGACGATGTCGACGAAGTGCCAGTAGTAGGAGACGACGATCGCCGCGGTGGCCTGCGCCGGAGTGAACTTGGAGACCTTCGTGCGGATCAGCAGGAAGACGAACGCGATGAGACCGCCGATGACGTGCAGACCGTGGAAGCCGGTGGTGATGAAGAACACCGAGCCGTAGACGCTGCTCGAGATCGAGGTGCCCTCGCTGTAGAGGCCGTGGTACTCGGTGCCCTGGCCGATCACGAAGAACAGGCCCATGAAGAAGGTCAGGACGTACCAGCGCCGCAGGCCGAACACGTCGCCCTTCTCCGCGGCGAACACCCCCATCTGGCAGGTGAACGAGGAGGCGATCAGCACGGCCGTGACCGGTACCGCGAGCTTCATGTCGAGCTCGGTCGGCTCCGGCGGCCAGTTGCCGTGGGCCTGCGCGCGGGCGACGAAATACATGGCGAAGAGGCCGGCGAAGAACATCAGCTCGCTCGACAGCCAGATGATGGTTCCGACGCTGACCATGTTGGGCCGGTTCAGCGAGTGCACACGCTGAGTAATGGCCGATCCTGGTGTCCCTACTGCGGTCGTCACGCCGGTAAGTATGACTCGTCGTAGTACGACGGGAGTACTCGGGTACGGAACTTGCTTGCCCATGTCGGAATCGGCAGGGCGGGACCGAGTCTCACCACGACCTCGGCGTGTCCCGTTCGGCAGTCGATCTTGCCAGGTCGCGGCGGTTTCTCCAGGCACCGCACCGCCTCGCGACGGCCCGATGCGCCTCGTGCGGGCGCGATTTCTATCGTGGTTTCGGGCGCGCGTGGCGTCGCGGAACCGGGACGGATGCGGTACGGAGGCGGGTATGGGATGGCGATCGGCATGGCTGCGCTGGACCGGTCGCGGCGGGACTCCGGAGTGGGATCCGGAGCGCACGGATCTGATCGTGGTCGTATCGAGTTTCGATGACGCGGAATCCTGTTCGGCCGCGCTGGAGCGGGCGGCGCGGCAGTGGGCGCCGGAAGCTCCGGCGCTGCTGCGGCACCACCTGCGGGTCCCGGCCGAACACGTCGCGGCGGTGACCGCGCTGGCCGCGCAGGACGGCTACTCCCCCGCCGAACCCGATGAGACGTCCCCTGCGACAGCGGGTCTGCTGCTGCAGCGGGTGCAGATCCTCGATGCGCTGCACTGTTCGCAGGAACGTTCGCGGATGGCGAGTCTGGCGCAGCGTCACGACGGCACCGCTGTGGGCTGGGACGCGCTGCAACCGCCGCGGTCCTGATCGTCCGGGGTGCCGCGCGGAGAAATAACTCGACCCGCCCCATTAGGCTGATTGTCCGGTAGCCGGGATGCGGCACATGCGACAGGAGAGGCTGATGAGCGCGCGCAGCTGGCCCCAGATTCTCGGGGCCCTGACCGACGGGGTCGATCTGACCACGGAGGAGACCGCGTGGGCGATCGATGAGATCTTCTCCGACAACGCCACTCAGGCGCAGATCGCCGCGTTCGGCGTCGCGATGAAGATGAAGGGCCCCACCCCGGCGGAGCTGGCCGGGCTGGCCGACGCGATGCTGGGGCTGTCCCGGCGGGTGCCGATCGAGGGTCCGGCGATAGATATCGTCGGCACCGGCGGCGATCGGTCGGGCACGGTGAACATTTCCACGATGTCCTCGATCGTGGTGTCGGCGGCCGGGGTTCCGGTGGTCAAGCACGGCAATCGGGCGGCCTCCTCCAAGAGCGGCGGCGCGGACGTACTCGAGGCACTCGGGGTGAAGATCGCACTCGGCCCGAAAGCGGTGGCGCGGTGCGTGCGCGAGGTCGGCATCGGATTCTGTTTCGCCCCGATATTCCACTCCGGGCTGCGTTTCGCCGGACGCGCCCGCGCCGAGATCGGCATCCCCACCGTCTACAACGTGCTCGGCCCGCTCACCAATCCGGCCCAGCCGCAGGCCGGGCTGATCGGCTGCGCCTTCGCGGACCTGGTCGGCGTGATCGCCGGCGCCTTCGCCGAACGCGGTAAGAACGCCCTGGTGGTGCGCGGTAACGACGGACTGGACGAGATCACCACCGCCGATACCACCGACGTCTGGGTGGTCACCGGCGGCAAGGTAGCCGAGACGACCGTCGATCCGGCCCGGCTGGGTATCGAGCGGGTCCCGCCCGAGGCCCTGCGCGGCGGCAACGCCGAAGTGAACGCCGCCATCGCCCGCGAGATGTTCGCGGGCGCTCCCGGCGCGGTCCGCGATGCGGTCCTGCTGAATTCCGCGGCCGCGATCGTGTCCTACGAACTCACCCCCGAATCGGCGGGCGGCGATATCCACGACGCCCTCGCCGCGTCGCTGACTCGGGTCGCGCACGCCGTGGACAGCGGCGCGGCCGTGGACCTGCTGACGCGCTGGGCGGCGCTGAGCAACAAGCTCGGCGACGACTGACCGGTCCCGCGAGCAAGCAACTGTCGTCGAAACACGCTTGTCGGCAAGAGGATTCGTCGTCACGGCTGGGACAGTGCACAGATTTGCCTCGCGTTCTTCGGAATTCGGCGCGGATTCACGGCTTCGATGACGTGGTCGCGAGTTTCGGGGTGATCATCGGAGGGCATTGCCGAGCCTGGCAGTGGCAGTCCTCCCGGGAGGTCCGATGTTCATCCGGTTCCGTCCGAGCCCGTATTCCCGCCGACGCACCGTCGCGACCACGCGAGTACTGCTCGCCGCCGCCGCGACGACCACGATTTTCGGAGCCGCCGGCCCCGCGACCGCCGACCCCGTCCCGCCGAATCCGCTCGCGGACATCCCCGCCGAGGTGCTCGCGGCACTACCCACCATGGCGGTTCCACTGCCCGGAATGTCGCTGACGGCCGGGTACGGCGCCGATACCGCGATCGTGATTCTGGGTTACGGCCTGCAGCCGGACGGCCGGATGCGGCCCGAGTTGATCCAGCGGCTCGAGGCCGGCTACGTGCAGGCGGTGCTCGCGCCGGCGGCCCCGGTGATCGTGACCGGCGGTAATCCGCACCACGGCGTCACCGAGGCGCAGGCGATGGCCGAATGGCTGGTCGCGCACGGTATTCCGCGCACGCGCATCCACACCGAGACACGGGCCGAGACGACCGTGCAGAACGCGAGGTACTCCCGTCATCTGATGGAAACCATCGGCGCGCGCAGGGCGGTCGTGGTCACGTCCTCGAACCACGTCGGCCGCGCCGTCATCGATTTCGTCACCGCGGGCGTCCCGGTGATCGGCACCCTCACCCCGGAACGGGCTCCGCTGCGGGTGATTCCGTTCGGGACGCGGTAGCGCCCGGCATCAGGACAGGTAGCGGACGATGCTCTCGGCGATGCAGGCCGGTTTCTCCGCGCCCTCGAGTTCGATGGTGACGGTGCGTTCGGCCTGGACGCCGCCGGGAATCTCCCGGACCGCGGCCAGGCTGACGCGGGCGCGGATGCGACCGCCTACCGGAACCGGGGTGATGAAGCGGACCTTGTTGAGCCCGTAGTTGATTCCCATCCGCACCCCGCCGACGCCGGTCGCCTGATTCACCAGCGGCACCGACAGCGACAGGGTCAGGAATCCGTGCGCGATGGGCCCGCCGAAGGGGCCCTGCGCCGCCTTCTCCGGATCGACGTGGATCCACTGGTGATCGCCGGTGGCATCGGCGAAGGTGTCCACACGCTGCTGATCGATCGTCATCCAGTCGCTGACACCGATCTCGGTGCCCACGGCGGCGGTGAACTCGGCCAGATTCGCGAACTCGGTCATAGGTAGCGCTCCTTCGGTTCTCGGCTCCTCACGTTAGCCAATCACGGCGTCCCCGGGGAGCGGGCGAGCGCCGCGTCCAGCAGGGTTTCGGCCGCCGCCCGGGCGTCGGCTCCCGCGGCGCCGTCACCGTCGATCTGGGTGACGACGGTGGCGCCCTCGATGAGCAGGAGCAACTGCCGGGCCACCGGCGGCGGGTCGGCGACGCCGGCCTCGGACAGCAACTGCTGCAACAGCTTTCGATATCGCATGAGGTGGCCGCGAGTGATGTCCCGGGCACTCTCGCCGCCGCGGCTGTCGGCCGCGTAGTTGACCACCGCACAGCCGCGGAAACCCTGTTCGGCGAACCAGCGCGTCAGCAGGTCGAACAGCGCGACCACCCGGGCGCGGCCCGCGGGCACCTCGGCCAGGCCGGCGGCCAGCCAGGCGTGGATGCGGTCACTGCGTTCGCGCACCACCGCCGCGGCCAGGCCCTCCTTGGACTCGAAGTAGCGGTAGATGGTCAGGGGTGAGGCGTTGGCCGCCGACGCGACCTCGCGCATGCCCACCGCGGCGAGACTGCGCTCGTAGAACAGCCGTGCGGCAACATCGAGCACCCGGGCTCGGGTGGCATCGGGATCGATCGTCTCTCCGGCCCTGACCGGCATCGGATCACCTCATTTCCGTATCTCCGGCACGAGTGCGGCGGGGGCCCGGACCGGTCTGCGCAGCACGGTACCCGCGAGCGCCGCGGCCCCGATCCCCAGGACCGCCGCCAGCACGAAGGCGGCGCGATATCCGACCCCGACCGCGAGCAGCCCGCCCACCGGCCCCGCCACCATGATGCCGAGATCCCAGCACGAGGTCACCGCGCCGACCGCCGCGCCCGGACGCAGCGGCCCGGTGCGCCGCAACGTGATCGCCACCGTCGCCGGATACATCAGCGCGAGCCCGGCTCCCGCCAGGACCGCCCCGGCCAGCACCGCCGGTTCGGTTCGCAGCAGTCCGGCCGACAGCAGACCCGCGGATTCCACGGCGAGCGAACACGTCGCGATGCCGACTCCGCCGATCCGATCGACCAGCGGACTTCCGACGAATCGCGTGACCAGGAAGGCGACGGCGAACAGCGACAACACCGCCGCCGCACCGCCGCCGTGGAAGCTGCGCAGATACAGCACGGCAAGTGCGGACACGGTGCCGTACCCGTATGCCGCGAGGCCGAAAACCATGCCAGGCAATCGAATTCCGGCGGGCGCCAGATCCGCGAGACGCCACCGCACACCGGTTCCGGACGAAGCCGGCCCCTGCCGCGGCGCGGCCGCCGTGAGCCCCGCCGAAGCCGCACCGAGAACGACCACGACCCACCACACTCCGCGGTATCCGGCGGCCGAATCCACCGCGGCGGCCAGCGCGGGCCCCACGGACAACCCGCCCCACATCGATAGTCCGAACCATCCCGCCACTCGCCCCCGCCGATCCGGATCGGTCCCAGCGAGCACCCAGGGCAGCGCACCGGAAAACAGCGCGGCCTCACCCGCACCCATCACCAGCCGCGATATCAACAACACCGCCGCGTCGGGCGCGATCAGATGCCCGACACCACCGATCGCGGTGAGCACACCGCCGAGCAACACCACCGGCCGGGCCCGCCCGTTGTCGGCGGCGGCCCCGGCGAACGGCCGGCCCACGGCGGTGGCCAGGAACGCGATTCCCACCGCACTGGCGCTCAGCACCGCCCCGCCGTCGAACCGCCGCGTCACGAACGCGGGCATCTCCTGCACGGTCGCGCCCAGTGCCAGATATCCGGCCAGCACCGCGAGCCAGAGCCGAATCAGGGGAACCATCGTCCGCGCAACCATATTCAGAAGATAACTATCGTTACCATCTCGGGTCAACCGCGAATAGACTGCGCGCCCGGCGAATACCGTCCAACGCCGGACGTCTCGCGCCGGGCCGACCCACGCGCACATGCGTAACACCCGCCGAGCCGTCCACGTGCCGCGAGGCTCGACGGCGGCCCGGCAGGCCGCGAATTCCGATCGCCGCCAAGGCACTTGCGCTCCGCCGCCGGGGTCGCGGCCGACGCACCGGCCGCAGTAGTGATCACAGTCGCGAACGCGGTCGAGCGGCACACCCGGCGACGGCACCAGCCGATAGCGGCAGGAAAGTTGTGCCGCAGCATGTTTCACTCGGTTCGGTCCGGCGAATCCTCGATCGGGAACAGAATCGGGCTGAGCAGGTACTGGGCCCTCCCGGGAGCGGGCTCGTTGTCCAGCCGCGGCACGATCACCCGGCGTAAATCCAAGATCAACTGCTCGAGTTCCGCGGGGTCGAGCCAGAGCGCATGCTGGCGGTAGCCGACCAGATCGGTTGCCGGATCGACGGTTTCCCGGTCCAGGTATGCGTCGAATTCGGCGAGCAGCACGGCCATCGCTGTGACGAACACCCGCCGGTGGTCCTCGACGGTGGCGGTGGCCGCGTCCGCGGCGTTGGCGACGATGGCGCATACGGGGCCCGAGGCTGTAGCGGCGACGGTGGTGGAATTGCTTCGCGCGGAACGATTCGGTGAGCTGGAGGCGCTGTTCGCACCCCCGCTCGCGGCCGTCGTATCGGCCGAGACCGTCCGGGCGGGCTGGGCGGAGAAGGTCGCCGAACTCGGCGCGATCGATGAGTTCGGCGCGGTGACCACCGAACCGCGCGACGCCGGACTCACCCTGGTGATCGTCCGATGCGGTGCGAACGCGGGAGCCTGCACATCCGTCTCGCCGTCGACTCCGACGGCCGATTGCACGGCTTGCGGCTCGCCCCGCCGATCGAAACCGGTTGGACGCCACCGCGATACGTCTCGACGCGCCGCTTCACCGAGCACCCGGTCACGCTCGGGGCGCAGCCGCGTGCCGTACCCGGCACACTCACGCTGCCGAAGGGACGGCGCGGCCGGCCCGGCATCGTACTCGTCGCGTCCGGCCCGAGCGATCGGGACGTCACCACCGGACCGAACAAACCATTCAAGGATCTCGCCTGGGGTCTGGCCACTCGCGGAATCGCGGTGGTGCGCTTCGACAAGCTCACGCTGGTACACGGTGAACTCGGCGGGGAACTCGGCTTCACCATGGTGGAGGAGTATCTGCCGCATATCAGCGCGGCGGTCGAGGCGCTGCGGCGGAATCCGCGGGTGGATCCGGACCGGATATTCCTGGTTGGGCACAGTGGTGGCGGTAAGGCCGCGGTCCGGGCCGCCGCGGCCGATCCCTCGATCGCCGGAGTGGCGATGCTGGCCTGCGACACCGTGCCGCTCCCCCGTGCCGCGCTCCGCGTATTCGAGTATCTGGCCGGTCTCGACACCGCGCCGGACACGACGAAAACCTCCGACGCCACGGCCGCGCTGGTCGCCCGGACCGAGGACCCGAACCTCGCACCCGACACACCCGCCGCCGAGCTGCTGTTCGGCTGGCCCGCGTCGTACTGGCTGGACCTGCGCGCCTTCGACCAGGTGGCGACGGCCGCGCAACTGCACCGCCCGGTCCTGGTTCTGCAGGGCGGCCGGGACTACCAGGTCACCGTCGCCGACGACCTGCCCGCCTGGCGTACCGGACTGGCCGCGAATCCGGCCGCGAGCATTCACGTTTTCGACGCGGACGACCACATGTTCTTCCCCGGCGCCGGGCCGTCCACTCCGGCGGACTATCACACACCGCACCACATTGATCCGGCGGTAGTGACCGCCATCACCGAATGGGCCCGCCCCGAACACGACTGCGGCCCGATCGGCCGTCTGCTGAACCGCCTCAGCCGGGGGTCATCCCACTCGAGCTGAGCGTTGATTCGAGCTGCGCGGAACCGTTGCCGCGCAGTCGAGCCCGACACCGCCGTAGTCAGACGACGGGGATCGCCCCTGGTCGCGGGAGGCCGTGGGCGAGGCGCCATCGACACCGGCGGCCGCGAGGGCACCGCTTCCCCTGCGCGAGAAGCGTATTCGCCGATCTGCCGCGCGGACCCGTTGTCGCGCAGCCGGTCCAGATCCGGCCGAAATCTGCTGACCGGAATCACCCGGTGCGCGCAGGGCCGCCCACGAGACGCCATCAACGACGGCAGTCGTCGGAGCGCTGCCGACCCGTGCGCGAGATCGGTTGCGGGACCGGCAACTCGGCGTCAGCGCGGAAACTGGACCAGGACGCGCATACCGGCGGGCTCGAGGAGTACGACGGTCGGGATGAGGTCCGAACCGCAGTCGTGCGGCTCCCGGACCAGATCGGCGAGAACGCCGGCGGCATCGGAATCGGCTCGGGCGAAGTACAGATGGTCCTCGCACGGGAAGGCGGCGACGAAACGGTCGCCGCCGATCAGCCCGGCCACCCGATCGGTGAAGCCGGGGATGGCCAACGCGGCGGCGGGCAGGTGGCGCGAATCGACGCCCTGGAAGTGCACGACGCGTTCGCGGGCGGACTCCCCGCGCAGGACCGTGCGCAGCCCCTCGCCCAGGTTCGCGTTGGCCTCCGCGAGCACGTCATCGAATGTGAAACCCGCCTCCTGCACCTGCTTTTCCAGCACCCAGTGCATGCCGAGCGAACCCTGCGGCGTCGGCGCGACACCCGCGACCACGACGTACAGCTGTCCGGGAATCAGCTCGCGCGATGCCACCTGACGCGGCGTCTCGGCCGCGGTGCGCAGCATGGGGATCATCAGCGGCTCGTCCGAACCGGCCTCGCGATCGGTCCGATTCGCGCGCTGCGACTCCTCCTGCTCGAGCTGCCGTTCGACCTCCTGCCGCGCCTGCTCCGCGGCGGCCAGGGCCTGATCCCAGCCGTCCGGACCGGGCCGGTCGAACGCCGCGGACACCTCCCGCAGATTCGGGAAGTTCTTGCGCAGGAACGTCTCGTCGGCCTCGGTGGGCGCCCAGTCCGAGGCGATGCCCGTGACCGACTCCGCGGTCATCCCGTGCTGGCGGATCACCGTCCGCCACGCCTGCCGATACCCGTCCTCGACCAGCACCGGCACGGTCGTATCGGCCATCTGCCCGGAATCTCCGTACCGGAAGATGACGATATTGACCTCGTCGCGCACAGCCTCACTCACCACAATGTCCTCCGGCCCGAATCTGCCCACAACAAAGGCGATTTCGGAACATAGGCGAGATCCGACGGACACGCCAAAACGATCTTCGCCGGTGGGCGGGTCGCGGCGGCGCGAACCGCTCGGGTCCGCGCCGCGCCGACCCCTCGCATCAGCCCGGGAAGTGCGCCCTGACCTGGTCCTCGGTCAGGCCGTAGTCGGCCAGCTCGTACCGGTGCGCGGGTTTGCGGTCCCCGCTGCGGCTCTCCTCGTCCAGGGCGGACATGGCCGCCCTGGCGGCGTCGGTGAACTCGATCCCGAACTGCCGGTAGACGGATTCGATGGTGCCGAGCGGATCCGCGCGCAGATCGGCGAAATCGACGTCGGCGAACTGCGCCGGATCGTGCCGCTTGCGCGCGGCGGTGAACTCGCGCAGCCCCCGCGACCACAGTTCCAGCTGCGATTCGCCGATCCGGCTGCCGGTGAACGTGGTCGACCAGCCCTTCGTGGCGTTCTCGGACAGGCTGCAGGTGGAGGCCATCACCGTCACCGGGTCGCGATGGGTCTGGATGATCAGCGCGTCCGGATACACCGCCAGCAGCGCGTCGAGAGCGAACAGGTGGCTGGGGTTCTTCAGGATCCAGCGCCGCGAGTCACCGAGCCCGATCAGTTGAAGGTTCTTGCGATGCCGGACATAGGCGTTGGTCCAGTCCTGGCTTTGCAGCCACCGCGAATACGTCGGCAGCCAGGCGAGGCTCTCATAGGCGATGGATTTCGCGGTCTGCCGCAACAGCTGCCAGCACTCCTCCACCTCGGCCGCCGACATGTAGTGCAGGCCCATGAATTCGGGGTTCTCCACATGGTGCTGCGCGAACCCGGCATCGATCTGCTGGAAAATCGGGTTCTGCGACCAGGTTTCGCGCGGCGGGCGCGGTTGCGGGTACTCGGTCAGCCACATCTCCAGCGCCTGGTGCTGCGGATCGGCCGCGAGCAACCGGTGCAGCGCGGTCGTGCCGGTGCGGGTCAGTCCGGTGACGAATATCGGCCGGGTGACCGGAGTTTCGGCGTACTCGGGATGGGCCTTCCAGGACGCCTCGCTCAACGCGCGGGCCACCAGCGCCCCGCGCAGAAAATAGCGATTCATCTTGCTGCCGAGTTCGGTCAGCCCGGCGTCGCGCTGATACGACTCCAGCAGCACGCCCAGCGCCTCGGTGTAGTCGTCGGGCCCGAAATCGGTGAGCCCGCAGGCTTTCGTCGCCGAGGCGTGCAGATCCTCGATCGTGCCGACGTCGGTACGGGGGGTCATATGTTCTTCGATTCCTTCAGTAGTGGTATTCGCCGCAGTTGACGTCGAGGGTCTGGCCGGTGATGGCGCTGGACCAGTCGGAGGCGAAGAACACCACCGCGCGGGCGATTTCGTCGGGTTCGGGCAGCCGCTTCAGATCCGAACGGCTCGCGGTCTGCTCGTACACCTGCTCGGCGGTGATGCCGTACTTCTTCGCGACCTCGCCGAAGTACCATTTCAGCTGATCGCTCCAGATATATCCGGGTGCGACGGTGTTGATTCGAATCTTCTTGGCGCCCAGCTCGGTCGCCAAGGTCTGGGACATCGCCAGCAAAGCCGCCTTGGCGACTTTGTAACTGCCGTAACGGGGTTCGGAGTGGCGCAGCACCATCGAATTGATCATCACCACCGAGCCCTCGGTTTTGGCCAGCTCGTCGGTGAACGCCTTGGTCACCCGCAATCCGCCCAGCACGGTGAGTTCCACGCTGTCCCGGATCTGCTGGAAGTCGGTGCGCTCCAGCGGTTTCATCGAAGGCACCGAGAACGCGTTGTTGACCAGCGCGTCCACCCGGCCGAAGGTCTCGACCGTGCGGGTGAGGAGGTTCGCGACCGCTGCGTCGTCGGTGATATCGGTGGGCACACTCAACGTCGCACCACCGGCCGCCGCCACCTCCGCGGCCACCTCGGCCAGCCGTGATTCGGTTCGCGCGGCGAGGACGACCTTGGCGCCCTGCGCCGCTGCTTGCAGGCAGATCGATCGCCCCAGTCCCGGCCCGACACCGCTGACCACGACGACCTTGCCGGCGAGCAGCATGCCGTGTCCACCGGGCAGGACCGGTGCGCCCGCCTCGTGACGTTCCGCCGAAGCCTCCGGCGTCGCCCCGGTCATGCCGGCATCCTGTCCGCGAAGGCCCGCTGCCGCTCGGCGATCCTTGCCCGCCAGCCACTCTCGTCGATCTTGTTCGTCTCGTAGTGCGGTAGGTGCGCGGCCACCTCGTCCAGTGCCAGCACCTCGATGGTGGGTCCGTCGGCGGGAGTCATCGCCCGGTCGACACGCTGCCAGCGGAACTGGAGGATGCCGCGCCGCCGTCCGGTGGTCTCGATCCAGTTGGCGATGCCCGGATTGCGCGCCGAGACGACCATGCGGATCATGCCGTCCGGATCCACCTGTGCCTGAGCGCTGTTCAGGCTGGTCTGGTGGTTGACGTAATCCAGCGAGATGTACCAGCGGCTGCCGAGCTGGAAACCCTGGTAGGGCGCATCGGATTTCGGCACCGTGATCAGCAACGCCTGGTCCTCGGCCAGCTCGAAATGCCCGACCGAGGAGTACTGCGTGCTGAGTCCGCCCGGGGTGAGCCGGGGCTCGGTCAGCGTATTGACCGGCAGGTCCAGGTAGAACCACTTGGGAAAGTTGAACCAGGTGTGGATACGCTGCACCAGTGCGCGCGCCGCGGCGCGATAGCGCTTGCGCAGCCGATCCAGATCCGCTGCGGCGGGTGCGGTTCCGATGGTATCCACGCGCTCGATGCGAATCGTTCCCTTGCGCTCGTTCGCCCAGTCGCCGTACACCTCACGCACGGCCAGCATCGAACCGCCCGCACCGAGGACGAAGTAATTCGGCCCCGGATCCGCCTTGGGCGGCCCGAATCGCAGCTGATAATTACCGTCCGCGTCGATCTGCAGGCGGCGGTCGTCGAACGCGTCGTCGCCGTTGGGGACATCGCTGGCGGTGTAATCGCCCTTCAGCACCTGGAAACTCAGGTCGACCGTGCTGCCGCGGGTTCCGGTGATCAGGTATTCCGCGCCGGGTTCGATATTCGCGTGATAGTAGAGGGTGTCCGGATTGTCCAGGCCCATCTTGGTGTACGGGCCGGTCGAGATGACGAACTGCGGATGGCTCGTGCCGTGTACCCCGGACAGCTGCAATACCGCCGCGATGCTCCCGGCGAGATATTCGTAGCCCTCGGCGAGATCTTCCGCGCTGTCGATGAAATCGGCTGCGGCGACCAATTTTTCGGCCTCGGCGATCGCGGCCCGGAACGGCTCGGTGATCGACGGTTCGGGCGGCGTGCTGGCCTCTGCGGGTGGGTTGTCCATTCGATTCCTGATTCGTCGCGAGTTGTCGTGGGGAATTGCGGTGTGCCGCTAGGGTCGCAGCGCTTCGAGAATGCGGGTGGCGACCTCGGCCGGTGTGCCGTCCTCGGGTGTGATGACGACATCGGCATGTTCGGGACGTTCGTACGGCGAGTCGATCCCGGTGAAATCGCGGATCTCCCCGGCCCGCGCCCGCGCATACAGTCCCTTGGGATCGCGGCGCTCGCACACCTCGAGCGGCGTGTCGACGAATATCTCGCCGAACGGCAGCCCGCGGTCCGCGTGCACCTGCCGCGCCAGCTCACGCTGCTCGGCGAACGGGCTGATCAGCGAAACGACCACCACCACACCGGCGTCGGCGAACAGGGCGGCGACCTCGGCGACCCGCCGGATGTTCTCCCGCCGATCCGCATCGGAGAAACCCAGGTCCGCGTTCAGGCCGTGCCGCAGATTGTCACCGTCGAGCAGATAGGCCGGGCGGCCCGAATCCACCAGGCGCCGTTCCAGTTCCACCGCGATCGTGGACTTCCCGGAACCCGACAGTCCGGTCAGCCACAGCGTCGCCCCGGCGCTGGCGCGCTCCGCGCGCTCGACCGCCGAACTGTGCCAGACGATCTCGTTGCGCCGCCCGGTCTCGCGGGCGAGGATCATGCCCGCGGCGACCGTCCGGTTGGTCACCTCGTCGATCAGGATGAAACTGCCGGTGCGGCAATTGTCGCGGTAAGGATCGAACATCAGCGGCGTCCGGCTCCGCAGCCGAACGCGGCCGATATCGTTGAGCGACAAGCTGTCCGCGTCCTCGACGCGATGCAGGGTGTTCACGTCCAAGCGGTAGTCCAGCTCGCTCACCCGCACCCGCGCAACCTGGGCCGCGGTGCGGACGGTGTAGTCGGTACCCGGCCGCAACACCGCCTCGTCGTCGAACCAGCACACCGTCGCATCGATTTCCCGATCGATATGGGGCCGGTTGCCCGGACGCGCGAGCATATCCCCGCGGCCGATGTCGAGTTCGTCCTCCAGCGCCAGTGAGACGGCCATTCCGGTGAACGCCTCGTCCACCTTGGTCCCGCCCGGACCCCAGATCCGCGCGACCCGGCTGGTCCGCCCGGACGGCAGCACCACGACCTCGTCGCCCGGTTTGAAGATGCCGCCCGCGACCGTCCCGGCGTAGCTGCGCGGTTCATCCGCAGAGGGCCGCAGCACGTACTGCACCGGCAGCCGGGCGTCGATCAGGTTGCGGTCCGAAGCGATGTGCACATCCTCGAGGTGGGCCAGCAGGGTCGGGCCCCGGTGCCACGGCATCCGGGTGGACGCCTCGACCACGTTGTCGCCCAGCAGCGCCGACACCGGGACGAAACTCAGATCGCCGACGGTCAGCTTCGCGGCGAAATCGGCGAATTCCGAACGGATCTCGTCGAATCGCTCCGGCGAGAAATCCACCAGGTCCATCTTGTTGACGCAGACCACCAGATGCGGAACGCCCAGCAGTGCGGCCAGGAAGGCGTGCCTGCGGGTCTGCTCGACCACGCCCTTGCGCGCGTCGATCAGGATCAGCGCCAGATCCGCGGTGGACGCGCCGGTCACCATGTTCCGGGTGTACTGAACGTGGCCCGGGGTGTCGGCGATGATGAACTTCCTTCGCGGCGTGGCGAAGTAGCGGTAGGCGACATCGATCGTGATGCCCTGCTCGCGTTCCGCGCGCAGCCCGTCGGTCACCAGCGCCAGATCCGCCGCCCCGTCGCCGCGTTGCGCGCTGACCCGCTCGATCGCGGCGATTTGATCGCTGAACAGACTCTTGGAGTCGTAGAGCAGACGACCGATCAACGTGGACTTGCCGTCGTCGACGCTGCCCGCGGTCGCCAGCCGTAACAGATTGCGGCTCATCAGAAGTAGCCCTCTCGCTTGCGATCCTCCATGCCGGACTCGCAGATCCGGTCGTCCGCTGCCCGAGGGTCGGAACCGTGCACCGCGTTCGGTCCACCGACACGCCTGGCAGTCATCAGAAGTAGCCTTCCCGCTTGCGATCCTCCATGCCGGACTCGGAGATCCGGTCGTCCGCGCGCGTCGCGCCGCGTTCGGTCAGCCGGGTGACGGCGGTTTCGGCGATCACCGCGGCCGGATCGGCGGCCTCGCTCCGCACGCATCCGGTGCAGGTCGCATCGCCGACGGTGCGGAAGCGCACGGTCTCCTCGAAAATCGGCTCGTCCGCGCGGGGAGCCAGGAAACGGTTGTCGGCCAGCAGCATTCCGTCGCGCCGGAAGACCCGCCGCCGATGCGCGTAGTACAGCGACGGCAGATCCACCGCCTCCCGGTCGATGTACTCCCAGATATCCAGTTCGGTCCAGTTCGACAGCGGGAACACTCGGATGTGTTCGCCCGCACGGTGTCTGCCGTTGTAGAGGTTCCAGATCTCCGGGCGCTGCGCCCGCGGCTCCCAGGCACCGAATTCGTCGCGGAAGCTGAACACCCGCTCCTTGGCCCGCGCCTTCTCCTCGTCGCGGCGCGCACCGCCGAAGACCGCGTCGAAGCGGTGTTCGCCGATCGCGCGCAGCAGGGTCGTGGTCTGCAGCCGGTTGCGCGTCTCGCCCGGACGCTCACGCACCCGGCCCGCATCGATATCGTCCTGCACCCGCGCCACCAGCAGCCGGGCTCCGGCCCGCTCCGCGGCACGGTCACGGAACTCGATCACCTCGTCGAAGTTGTGACCGGTGTCGATGTGCAGCAGTGTGAACGGCAGCGGCGCGGGCCAGAACGCCTTGCGCGCGAGTTCCAGCATCACGGCCGAATCCTTACCGCCCGAGAACAGCAGCACCGGCCGTTCGAAGGTCGCCGCGACCTCGCGGAAGATATGCACCGATTCGGCCTCCAGGGCCGCCAGATGCGACAGCTCGTATCCCGTTCGCATCACACTTCTCACCCACTCACCGCGACGGATCGTCCGCACCCGCGCCCGGCCACGGCCCGTCCGCCGTAAACCCGATCGGAGTTGCGATGTCGAATACTCGACGCTATCGTTCGATATTGTGACACCGACGATAGGCCCGGAACGCCGCGCCGGTCAAGAACCTGTTTCAGAAAACGGTTCGGCCGCATCCGCATCGCCCCCCACGCACCGCGTCGTCCAGGTGATCGGACTGCTGTCGCGGCACGCCGGCGACCATCTCTCGCTGGCGCGGATCGTCCGGGAGACCGGACTGTCCCGCGCCACCGCGCACGCGGTGCTCACCCAGCTCACCGCCGACCACTGGACCGTGCGCGACGCCGACGGGAATTACGGCCTCGGCCTGGGCCTGCTCACGGTCGCCCGGCGTGCCGAGGCGGCCTTCCCGCTGCGCCGCCTGGCCCTGGCCCCGATCCGCGAGTTCACCGCCCGTCAGGGCATTCCGGCCTTCCTCGCCGAACGTGAGGACGGTGCGATCGTCATCACGGAGGTCGCGGGCACCCCGACGCTGCCGTGGATCCGGCCGGGCCGACGCCTGCCGCTCGCACCGCCCGTGGTCCGCGAATTCCTGGCCTGGGCCCCCGAGGCCGAGCGCGAGACCTGGCTCGGCCACGCCGATCCGGCGCATCGCGACCGTCTGCTCGCCGTCCTGGCGGCGGTCCGCACCCGCGGATATTCGGTCGAGCGCCTGGCCGACGACTCGGCGCCCATGCTCGAAGCGCTTGCCGCGCTGCGCAACTCGCCCGTCACCGATCCGCTGCGCAACCGGCTCGGCGCGATGATCGCCGAGCTGATCACCATCGATTACCTGCCCGACGAACTGGGCCCGGCCAACGCCGTCGTCACCGTCGCGGCTCCGGTCTTTCTCGGGTCCACCGTGATCGCCGCCGTGGTCGCCTGCCCGGACTCTCTGCTGTCGGCCGAGGAACTCACCGCACTCGGCGCCGCCACGCGCGAGGTGGGCGACGCGCTGACCATGGCACTACGACGGGACACCACCGCACCGCTACCCACCGGCCGATCCATCTGACGAACCCGATCGACAACGCTGGTAGCCCCGCCTCACCCAACGCACCGCCGACAGCACCTACCGCACACGCCGCCCGGAGCACGCGGCCCACATCCGGCGACACCCACCGACCGGTCGACGCACCCGCCGCACCAGCGATACCGGCCGCCCACTCGACTTCCTCCCACCCCTTCCGGCACCGTCGCCCTCACCGGCGATCGGCCGAGCCGAGTGGCTCCTCGGCCCAGCCGACGACGCGCCCATGCCATGCCCGGGCCTCTGGACCGATACGGCCCGCCCGACTCGGCCAGGCAGTACACCAACTGCCCCACGAGTATCCGGAGTACCAATTCGCCCAGGTGCGAACGGCCGCGACCGGCATCGGGTTCGAGACGTCCCGCAAGAGCGGACCGGACCGCCACGGCCGACGTCTAATCTCCTGTGGCGCACAGGAATCGCCATGACCAACCCGCCGCGAGATATGTTCATCGGCGAGTCGCCGATCCGCCACACCTTCGGGGCAGACGGGAGGGGTGCAACTGTGGTTAGCTGTGAGGCCATGAGCACGTCGCTGGCCGCCTTCCCGGAGGAATATCTACCCCGCGATACCGCGGATGTCGTTCGCACCGTACGAGATTCACGACCGCAACCGCTGACGGTCCGAGGCGGCGAGCGCAACAGCGAGAGCGACGACGAACCAGGCCCGCCCGACCGCCGCGTCGTCCTGTCCCTGCGCCGGATGAACCGGGTCCAGGCGGTGGATGCCGAGGCCCGTCAGGTGCGAGTGCAGGCGGGCGCGCGGCTGTCCGATATCGACCGCACCCTCGCCGCACACGGTCTGGGTCTGCCCATCGTCGGCGACCACCGGGAGATCACCGCGGGCGGATTCGCCGCGGTGGGCGGCCTGTCCACCGCCTCGCACCGGTACGGGATGTTCAGCGATAACGTCCTCGGGATCGAATACGTCGATCCGGAAGGCAGGTTCGGCACCTGCGGGCGCAATCACCACGCCGAACGCTTCCACCGCATCCTGGGCGGCGCGGGCCGCACCGGCATCATCACCGCGCTCACCCTCCAGGCCATCGAGGTGGACAAGGACCACACCTGGCTGACCTCGGACGCGCACCGCTTCCTGGATTTCGACGGTTTCGTCGAGCACACCCTCGACGCGATCGAACGGCCCGGCGATGCGATGTTGCAGGTCGGCCGCTGGGTCGACACCGCGCCGCTGCGGGTCTCACGACCGGTCGGCACCGGCAACATCCAACTCGGCACGGTGCGCTTCGGCCAGTGGTCCAGCCTGCACCCCACCACCGCGACGCCGTCCCTGCGTGCTCGCCGCGAACTCGGCTCCCGGGCGCGCAAATCGCTCGGCGCGATCGCCTCGGCCGCGGGCGGGCGCGCGGGCATGCCGGTCCGCAACGCCGCCGCCGGTGCGCTGATGTTCTCCCCGAAGGTGCTCACCCTGCGCGACGCGGAATATCTCGCCGACACCGTGATCAGCACCTCCGAGCGCGGACCGGCCTATCGCGCAGCGGTTTTCGCGCCGCTGTCGACCTACACCGCGGTCTTCCACCGGCTGCACGACCTGTTCTGCGAATACCGCGAACGCAACGAGTGCTTCACGGTGATCTCCGCCCTGACCTACGGCGTGCGCTCCCCCTATCTGCACGAACTCGCCGATGAGGACCACGGCTTCATCAGCTTCACCTGCCGCCTTCGCCCCGCCAGCGCCTTCACCGGACGCTCGGGCACCGCCGACGCTTTGCGCGAGATCAACACCGCGATCGACGACATCTGCCGTTCCGAGCGGGCCCGCCGCTACCACGGGGCCGAATAAGCACAACGTATGAAGCAGCGCCCCGGTTCGGACAACCGGGGCGCTGCTTCACGCGTTGCTGTATGCCGGTACCCCTCGCTCGAGTACACCGTTCCGACGCCACCCGCAAGGTTCGCGGCCCGTCTCGCCGAACGGCGAGACGGGCCGCGAACAGCCGGAGCGGAGGCCGAAGATACAGCCTCAGTGCTTCTCGGGACCGATGTGGTACTCGAACACCAGACCGGCGGCCGCGGTCAGGATGCAGACCACGCCGATGGCGATCAGCCACAGCTGGAAGAACGCGAACCCGATCGCGGTGACCGCGGCCGCGCCGGCCAGGCTGATGGGCCAGAAGCTGCCGGGCGAGAAGAAGCCCAGATCGCCCGCGCCGTCCACGATCTCGGCCTCCTCGTAGTCCTCCGGACGCAGGTCCAGACGACGGGCGACGAAGCGGAAGTACGTGCCGACGATGAGGGTCAGGCCCGCGGTCAGCACGATCGCGGTGGTGCCCGCCCATTCCACACCGGTGCCGGACTGTCCGGTGAAGAAGGCGTAGATGACGGCCACGATGACGAAGAACACCGTGAGCAGCTCGAAGATGCGTGCTTCGACCTTCATATCAGTTCAGTCCTCAGTTGCTCTGGGCCTCGGTCGCCGAACGCACGGTGCGGTCGGTGTTGAACGGGTGCGTGGACACCGCCACCGGCGACTCGCCGATGTCGGCCAGCGCCTCGGCATTGGTCTTCCCGGCCTTGCGGTCGGTCATGTACTTGTCGAACTTCTCCGGCGTGACCGCCCGGACCTCGAAGTTCATCATCGAGTGGTACGTACCGCACATCTCCGCGCACCGGCCGACGAACGCGCCCTCCTTCTCGATCTTGGAGATCTGGAAGACGTTGTCGGAGTGGTTCTCCTTCGGATCCGGCATCACGTCGCGCTTGAACAGGAACTCCGGCACCCAGAACGAGTGGATGACGTCGGCCGAGGCGAGCTGGAACTCGATGACCCGGTTGGTCGGCAGCACCAGGACCGGCACCTCGGTGCTGGAACCGACGGTCTCGACCTTGTCGTAGTGCAGGTAGCTGATGTCGTTACCGGGCAGGCCGTGGTCCGGGCCGGGCTGCGCGTGGCCGTTGGCCTTGCGGTCCTTGTACTCGTCGATGATCTGCTGGTCCATCCCCTGACGGGTCTGGTCGACACCGTCGTAGACCTGGCCGTTCTCGTCGACCTTCTGGTAGCCGAACTTCCAGTTCCACTGGAACGCGGTCACGTCCACGACCACGTTCGGATTGGAGACCTTCTCGTGCACGTAGTTCTGCACGACCACGGTGAAGTAGAACAGCACCGCGATGATCACGAACGGAATCGCGGTGTAGGTCAGCTCCAGCGGCACGTTGTAGCCGGTCTGGCGCGGGAATTCCGGGGAGTTCGGCTTCTTGCGGTGGAAGGTGACGGTCCAGAACGTCAGACCCCACACCAGCACACCCATCGCCAGCGCGGCGATGACCGACCAGGTCCACAGCTCCCGCATCTTGGTCGCCTGCGGGGTGATACCCGAGGGCCATCCGAACCGAAGCACGGGATTGTCGATCGAGCAGCCGGAAACGGCGATGACAGTGATCCCCAAGGACACCGCCAGCCCGGCCCGCCGAAGCATGCGGCCTCGTCCGCCGGAGGTAGCGCCCCCGTCGGGCCGCGCCCCTATCGCTTCGCTCGCCTTGTGCGCCACGCTCAACGCCTTCCTGGTCGTCTATCCGACTCGGCGCCGCCCGGGCGGGCCGGACGGCATATTTTCAGCACGTTCGAGGAACTCACCGGCAGAGGCGCGCAAACGCACGCTCCACCTCGGGAGTTCCCGAGTACTACGCAGCGTAGACCAAACCGGCTACCGCGTTGTGCGCGGGTCGGATTCGACACCCCGGAGATCGAGCCGGCTCACCACACCATGGAAGCGGTCCGGCGCGATCTCGCCACTGCAACTCGCAGATGCCGGTCCACGTCGGCATGATTCCGAGCGCAGCGCCGCGGTACGGCGCACCTGGAGAACTGCGGTTCGGCGAACTGTAGGACTACGATTCACTGAACCGTACGGCTACGGTGCATCGAACACGGAAACTGCGGTATGTCATGCCCGGGGACCGACTTCGATCTCCTACCCGCCCCACCCCGATCCCGGAAACGAGGTTCCCGACGCCGTGTGTGGCCTGCTCGGATTTCTGACCGCCGATGTGGCGACCGACGAAGTCGTGCACCAGGTGTACGAGGCGCTGCAATGCGGACGTCACCGTGGGCCCGATGAGCGCGGCACCTGGCACGACGAGCACATCATCCTGGGCTTCAACCGCCTGTCGATCATCGATATCGAGCATTCGCACCAGCCGCTGCGCTGGGGGCCGCCGGAGAATCCGGAGCGGTACGCGCTGGCGTTCAACGGGGAGATCTACAACTACCTCGAACTGCGCGAGCAGCTGAGCGCCGAAGACGGTGCGCGGTTCCGCACCGAGGGCGACGGTGAATCCATCGTCGCGGCGTACCACCATTGGGGCACCGAGGCGTTCTCCCGGTTGCGCGGCATGTTCGCCTTCGCGATCTGGGATACCGAGACCCGGCAGCTGGTCATCGCGCGCGATCGGTTCGGCATCAAACCGCTGTTCGTCGCGACCGGTCCGGGCGGCACCGCCTACGCGAGTGAGAAGAAGAGCCTGCTGGAGCTGCTCGAGCCGCTGGGCCTGTCCCGGTCGGTCGATGTGCGGGCGGTCGAGCACTACACCGTCCTGCAGTACGTGCCCGAACCCGAGACGCTGCACGCCGACGTGCGCCGTCTGGAATCCGGCTGCTACGCGACGCTGACGCCGGGCGAGGCGCCGAAGGTCACCCGGTACTTCGAGCCGAAGTTCCGGGTGCGGCCGTTCGCGCCGGGCGGTGCCGAGACCCGCTATCGCGAAATCGCCGACGTGCTGCGGGATTCGGTGGCCAAACATATGCGCGCGGACGTCACGGTCGGGGCGTTCCTGTCCGGCGGTATCGACTCCACCGCCACCGCGGCGCTGGCGATCCAGCACAATCCGAACCTGCTCACCTTCACCTCGGCCTTCGAACGCGAGGGCTACTCCGAGGCCGATGTAGCCGCCGAGACCGCGGATGCGATCGGCGCGAAGCACTTCATCCGGGTGGTCAGCCCGGAGGACTTCGCCGGGGCGATCCCCGAAATCGTCTGGTACCTGGACGATCCCGTCGCGGATCCGGCCCTGGTGCCGCTGTACTTCGTGGCCAAGGAGGCCCGCAAGCACGTCAAGGTGGTGCTCTCCGGCGAGGGTGCGGACGAGTTGTTCGGCGGCTACACGATCTATCGAGAGCCGTTGTCGCTGAAGCCTTTCGAGTATCTGCCGCGTGGTGCGCGGCGGCTGCTGGGCAAGCTGTCCGACCGGATTCCCGAGGGCACCCGGGGTAAGAGCCTGCTGCACCGCGGGTCGCTCACCCTCGAGGAGCGCTACTACGGCAACGCCCGCAGTTTCAGCGATGCCCAGTTGCGTTCGGTGCTGCGCGATTTCCGGCCCGAATGGACCCATCAGGATGTGACCGCGCCGATCTACGCCCGCTCGCGCGGCTGGGATCCGGTGGCGCGCATGCAGCATCTGGACCTGTTCACGTGGTTGCGCGGGGACATCCTGGTCAAGGCCGACAAGATGACCATGGCCAACTCGCTCGAGCTGCGGGTGCCGTTCCTGGATCCCGAGGTGTTCGCGATCGCCGAACAGCTGCCGTACGAGCAGAAGATCACCTCCGAGACCACCAAGTACGCGCTGCGCCGGGCGCTCGAGGAGATCGTGCCGCCGCATGTGCTGCACCGCCCGAAGCTGGGCTTCCCGGTGCCGCTGCGGCACTGGCTGCGCGGTCCGGAGCTGTACGACTGGGCCGCACAGCAGATCGCCGAATCGCAGACCGATCATCTGCTGGACAAGGCGGCGATCAAGGCGATGCTGGAGGCGCACCGCACAGACGGCGTCGACCACAGCCGCCGCGTGTGGACGCTACTGATCTTCATGATCTGGCACGGCATCTTCGTCGAGGACCGCATCAAACCAGCCATCGAACAGCCCACCTACCCGGTGCGGTTGTAGTCGACACATAGATTGGTCATACTTATGACCATGAACGTGAAGCTGGCCGAGGTCAAGGCAACCCTGTCCGAAACAGTGTCCCGCGTACGTACCCAGCATGAGCGCGTCACGATCACCGTGCACGGCGAACCTGCAGCCGTTCTGATCGCCGTCGAGGATTTGGAAGCCCTCGAGGAGACCATCGCGGTTCTGTCCGACCCCGAGACCGTGGCCAGGATGGTCACCTCGGACGCCGAATTGGCGCGTGGTGAGGTAGTCGCCGCCGATGAGTTGGCCAAAGCGATGGCGAATCGGGCCCGGTGAGCGACTACACGCTGGAGACCACCCCGACCGTCCGGCGCATGCTGACCGAGCGGCTGCCCGAAGCAGTCGCTGCGGCGGCATTCGAGTTCATGACCGGACCACTACTGGACCAGCCTTATCGAGTTGGCAAACGGCTTCTGCCACCTTTGGATGACCGGTTCTCGGCGAGGCGCGGCACCTATCGGATCCTGTACCGGATCGACGATAAGCGGATGGTGGTGACCGTCGTCGATGTAGGACATCGCCGCGACATCTACAGAACCTGAGCGAAGCAGCCGACCGCTGAACCTCCAGGCCAGCGGGACCAAAGCCATGACCATACGTCGCATCCGGTCGGGTCCAGGTCGCGGCCCTTGATTGGGCGGACGGTTTCGCCGACGAATTCCTGCCGCACCCGCTGCCGGGGAGGGTCTCCGACGCCGCCGGAACGTCGCCGCCACGATCGACGGCTACGCCCGCGCGAACGCATCGCCGGTTCACCTGGTTTTCGCCGGGTCGTAGCCTCACCAGCACCGAACCGGAGTTAGCTGGAACTTATGGCGGAAAACCCAGGCCCCAGCAGTGACGGCACCGAACCGGACGCATCGCCGGAGGCCACGAATCAGGGCATCAGCCGGCGATGGCTGTTCGGCGCGTCGGCCGGCGCCGCGGTCGCCGGACTGGCGGTCGGGGCGGGCGGAGCCACCGCGCTGCGCGGCGGCAGCGATACTCGGGCCGCCGAGATCTGGCCGCGCACACCCGATCTGGTCATGAGCGCCGACGGTACCGCCGCGCCACACGTCTCGGGGCTGCACCTGCAGTTCGGCGCCGATGCGGCGCACGAAGCGGTGATTTCCTGGCACACCACGGCTTCGGTACGCAATCCGGTGGTGCGGTACGGCACCGCCGGCGCCGGCTTCGGCACTACCGTGCCCGCGCAGACCCGCACGTACCGGGACGCGAAGTCCGGTGTCGAGATCACCGCTCATCACGCGCGGCTGACCGGCCTGTCCCCCGATACCGACTATGTCTACGCCGCGGGCCACGACGGTGCGCCGCCGGAGCTGGGCACCCTGCGTACCGCGCCCAGCGGCCGGGCGGCGTTCCGGTTCACCAGCTTCGGCGATCAAGGCACGCCGACGCTCGGCAAACTCGTGAACGGCGCGTACGTCAACGACAATCTCGGCTCACCGTTCGCCGGAGACGTGACCGCCGGAATCGAGCGGGTCGCACCGCTGTTCAATCTGGTCAACGGCGATCTGTGCTACGCCAATCTGTCCACCGATCGGGTCCGCACCTGGAACGACTGGTGGGCCAACAACTCTCGCTCGGCCCGCTACCGGCCGTGGATGCCCGCACCCGGCAATCACGAGAACGAACTCGGCAACGGGCCGATCGGATATCAGGCGTTCCAGACGTATTTCACCGTGCCCGACGCGGGTAGCGAGGAACTCACCCGCGGGCTGTGGTACTCGTTCACCGCCGGTGGCGTGCGCGTCATCGCCCTGGCCAACGACGACATCTGCTATCAGGACGCGGGTAACAGCTATGTGCGCGGTTACTCCGGCGGCGCCCAGAAGCGTTGGCTCGAGGCCGAATTGGCGAAGGCACGCGCGGATCGCGGGATCGATTGGGTGGTGGTGTTCATGCACCAGACCGCGATCTCCTCGGCCGACAAGTTCAACGGAGCCGATCTGGGCATCCGGCAGGAATGGCTACCGCTGTTCGACCGCTATCAGGTCGATCTGGTGCTGGCCGGACACGAACACCATTACGAGCGTTCCCATCCGGTGCGCGGCGTGCTGGGCACCGACACCCTGACCCCGAAACCGGTGGACACCCGTGCCGATGTCATCGACACCAGCAAGGGCACAGTGCATCTGGTGATCGGCGGCGGCGGAACCTCGGCGCCGTCCAACGCCCTGTTCTTCCCCGGCGAGCAGTGCCGCGTTCTCACCACGGTCGGCGCGACGGATTCCGCCACCGGTAAGAAGACGCCCGTCTACGTCCAGGAGCAGGCGCCCTGGTCGGCCTTCAAGGATGCCGAACACCCCTACGGTTTCTGCGCCTTCGACGTCGATCCGGGCAAACCCGGCGGCAACACCACCATCAAGGCCACCTACTACGCGCTCACCGGGCCCACCAACACATTGCAGGCGGTCGACCACTTCACCCTCACCCGCCCGCGCTCCGACCGCTGAACCCGATCTGGCCGAAACAGATTCAGGGCCGGAACGTCGGCGCGGGCCCAGCCGATCGTCGGCGCAGCGCACGCCTGCGGGCCGGGGACTCGCGGTCGAACCGTTGCGTGGACGTGGCCCGCACCGAAGCGGGGTGGTGGCCGTGGCCCTCAGCGACCACCGAAGGTGGCGACGGCCAGGGCCAGCGTCGTACTCACTTCCAACGCCGCCCCGAGAACGTCGCCGTTGAGACCGCCGAACCGGGCGACGCAGTGCCGCACCAGGATTCCGGCGGCGATCAGCCCCACCGCGGCGGCCGTCACGCCGAGCCACCACCGGCCCGGCACGGCGAAAATCCCCGCGACAAGGGTGATCACGACCCACGGGACGGCGACCCGCGGCGATTGCGTCCCGGCGACCAACGTCCCGAATCCCGAACCGGGCGCGGCTTCGTAGCCGCGACGACAGGCCAGCACCACCGCGACCCGCCCGATCGCCACCGCCACCGCGACGGCCGGCCAGCGCCGCGATCCGGCCAGCGACGCGTACGAGAACGCCTGGATACCAACGGCGAACAGCACCGCCGCGACACCGAACGGCCCTGCCCCACCGCTCTTCATGATCTCGCGCGCACGTTCGGGCGGCCCGTAACTGCCGAGCCCGTCGAAGGTGTCGGCCAATCCGTCCAGATGCATGCCCCGGGTGGCCAACGCGAGAGCCCCCGCCACGATCAGCCCGGCCACCGCGAAACTCGTTCCCGCGGCGCCCAACACCCACATCAACCCCGCCGCCCCGGCTCCCAGCACGATCCCCACTGATGGAGCCATCGCGATCGCCCGCGCCGCCACCCGCCGATCCACCTCGTCCGGACCGGACACCGGCAGCACGGTCAGCCACGAGAACGCCAGGCGAATCCCGTTCACCGGCACACCTTCTCGCCCCGCGCCACAACGCCGCCCCGCGCGGCATGTTCCGCGCCGAAGGAACCGGGCAGGCCCGCCCGCACGACAGCATGTCCCACCGAGCCCCGTCGGGGTCCGCCTACATTCGCGTGAACCGCCTGCACCGCAATCGATTCCGGCCGGACGTCGTTCTCCGGACGCAACCACGGCGACAGCACCGACCGCTGCCGAACCACGCTGCTCGGACACCCCCGCCGAGGATTGCGGCGGGTCGGCGCGAGGAGGTCGGGCTCGACGCTGGTCACGGATCAGGGCGCTGCGGGCGCGGTGTCGTCGGCGGTGCTCACTCCGGCCTCGCCGAAGGTGGTCATTTCCGCGAGGGCGGCGACTGCGGCGCGCACGACGGGCAGGGCGGTCACCGCGCCGGAACCCTCGCCCAGGCGCATTTCCATTTCCACCAGCGGTTCCAGCCCGAGCTTGGTGAGAGCGACGCGATGCGCAGGTTCGGTCGAGCGATGGCCCGCGACCCACCAGGCCGACGCACCCGGTGCCAGCGCGTCGGCGAGCAGGGCCGCGGCCGTGACCACCACGCCGTCCAGGATCACCGGCGTCCGGCGCACCGCTGCCTGTGCCAGATAGCCGGCCATGGCGGCGAGATCCGCACCGCCCGCGACGCGCAGCAGGGCAGCCGGATCATGCACGTGCGGACGGGCCCGCCACATGGCGTCGCGGATCGCGGCCGCCTTGCGCATCCAGCCCGCATCGTCGACGCCGGTGCCGCGCCCGATGGCCAGCACCGGTTCGGTGTCGGTGATCGCGGCGATGAGAACCGTTGCGGGCGTGGTGTTCCCGATACCCATATCACCGGCGATCAGCAGATCCGCCCCGCCATCGATCTCCTCGTCGGCGATCGCGCGCCCAGCCGCGAGCGCGGCGTCGACCTCGGCCTGGGTCAGCGCGTCCTCGCGGTCGATGGCCCCGCTCGCCCGGCGCACCTTGTACGCCGAGACGACCGGATCGGTATCGGCGTCCACCGCCACATCCACCACGCGCACGCTCGCGTCCGCGAGCCGTGCCAGGGCGTTCACCGCCGCGCCGCCCGCGACGATATTGGCCACCATCTGCACGGTGACCTCGCTCGGAAAGGCCGAAACCCCGTGTCGCGCAATGCCGTGGTCGCCCGCGAACACCACGACCCGGGCCCGCTCGAACTGCTTCGGCGGGCAGACGCCCTGACATGCGGCAACCCAGTTGCCCAGCGTCTCCAGCCGCCCCAGCGCACCGGCGGGCTTGGTGAGCTGCAACTGCCGCTCCTGCGCCTGCATGCGGACGTGTTCATCGGGCGGTGCGACGATCCCGAAAACCGGCGCCTCGCCGGACAAGTCGTACATCGGGTCGGCCGCACCGGGAATCGCGGCCGCCGCCGAACCGTTCCCCGAATCCCGCACGGGCGCAGCGGAACCCGCCGCTGCGGCAGCCGCTGCGGCCTCGGCGGTCCCCGCTCCTTCCGTGCGCTCGTCTCGGGATTTCTCGCCGCCCCGGGCAGCCGCACCACCCGCCGCGGCCCCCGCTCGCCCGGCGGCAACGTCCTGCCGCGCGGCGGCGGCGACCGAAGCGCCTGCCGCAGTGGCGTTTCCGGATTCCCGAACCCGCACCGGCACCCCCGCGACGAGGAGATAGACCTCATCGCACAACGCCGCCACCCGCTGGTTGAGCGTCCCGATCTCATCGGCGAACAGCCGCCCCGACCGCGTACCCGGCAGCACCCCCAGCCCGGTCTCGGGGCTCACGATCACCAGCGGGTGTTCGTATCCGGCGATGGCCGCGACCAGCTCCTCGACATCGGGCGCGACTGTGCCGCGGGGCGACTCCCAGGCCGCCCGCGCATCGATCCGCCCGGTCAGCCAGGTGCCCAGATCATCGATCAGCGTCATCGGCGCCGGCTCGGCCAGCGCCCGCACCGGATCGCCCTCGACGACCCGCCAGTCCGCAGGCCGGCGCTCCCGGTGCGCCGCTACCCGGGCCGCGAAATCACCGTCGGCGGGATCCACCGCGGCGGTCGCGACGTACCGGACCGGACGGTCCCGGCCGGCCAGTTCCTCGGCGAAGGCCGATTTCCCGGACCGTGTCCCACCCAGCACCAGCGTCCGCAGCGGGCGCTGCCTCGAAGCATCGTTCAACACGCCAGAACGGTACCAATCGCCACCTCACCACGACATGTGCGCATCGGTACCTGGCCCTGCCCGCAGTCCACTTGTCAGGCTCGCCCTGACATGCCCATACTTGCGTCAGGCAATCCCTGACAAACTGCACCGAGCGCCAGGAGCGCACGATGACCGCACCGACCTCCGCCCCACCCCGCTGCTCGTTCTGCGGCAAGCCGCACTCCGAGGTGAACACCCTCGTCGCCGGTCCCGGCGTATACATCTGCGACGAATGCATCGCCCTGGCCGCGACGATCACGGAGAACCACCGCAAGTCCGACGCGCCGGCCCCGCTGCGGATCTGGCAGAAGATGTCGGACGACGAGATGCTCGAGCACATTCCGCGCGTGGCGGCGGTGGCCGAGCAGGTCGAGCGGAATTTGCGCGACTGGATTCAGGAGTTGCGTCGCCGCAAGGTCACCTGGGCCCGGATCGGCGGTGCGCTGAGCATCACCCGGCAGTCCGCCTGGGAGCGTTTCTCCGGCGAGGAATGAACCGCCGGCGCCAATCAGGATCCGAAGCGGCGACGGTATTCGGTGGGCGCGATGCCGACCTGACGCTGGAAGTGGTGCCGCAGCAGCGCCCCTGAGCCGAACCCGCAGCGCCCGGCGATGGTCTCGAGATCCAGCGAGGTCTCCTCCAAGAGCTGCTTGGCCAGCAGAATGCGTTGCGAGGTCAGCCATTTCACCGGAGTCGTCCCGGCCTCCGCGGCGAAGCGGCGGGCGAAGGTGCGGGTCGACATGGCCGATCGCGCGGCCAGATCCTCCACGGTGTGCGGCAGTTCGAGGTGTTCGTGCATCCAGCGCATGGTGTCCCCGAGACTGTCCGAATCGCAGTCCGGGACGGCACGCTCGATGAACTGCCGCTGCCCGCCGTCGCGCTGCGGCGGCACCACCATGCGGCGGGCGATCTTGTTGGCCACCGCGGTGCCCAGTTCCCGGCGAACCAGATGCAGACAGGCATCGATACCCGCCGCGGTGCCCGCACTGGTGATCACCGAACCCTCATCGACGAACAACACGTCCGGATCGACCGTCGCCTCCGGGTACATCTCGGCCAGCTGATCGACATACCGCCAGTGCGTGGTGCATTTGCGCCCGTCCAGCAGTCCGGCCGCCCCGGCCAGGAATGCGCCCGAACAGACCGTGAGCACGATCGCCCCAGCCGCGGCAGCATCGCGAACCGCCTGCACCACAAGGGGATCGAAGCCCTGCGATACGAACGGGAAGGCCGGAACCGCGACCAGGTCCGCGCCCCGCAATTCGTCCAGGCCGTACTGCGGCGTGACGGTGATCCCGGGCGTGCTGGATGCCAGCGCCCGTCCGGCCTGCGCACCGCACACCCGGAAATCGAACAGCGGTAGTCCGTCGTCGCGGCGGTCCAGGCCGAAAACCTCACAGACGACCCCGAATTCGAACATGGCCAGATGTTCGTTGAGCACGACGGCGACCTTGGAGAGCACCCGTCCAGTGTACGTGGCCGGATATTGTCGAAGTATGTCGTTACCGCCACTGTTGGCGGCAAGTGAATGCGCGCAAAATTACTGCCATGCTCATTCCGACACTGTTACTCCTGGTCATCGCCGCGCTGTCGGCCTACTTGCACTACCGGGCCGGGGCGCGACCCACCGGATCATCGAACGTCGTCGATCGGGACGCGGACCGGGTCAACCACGAACTGCGCGCCATCTTCGGCGTCCGCGAACCTCGCTGAAAGTCAGATGCCCCATGACCATTCGCGATCGACTGCATCGAACCTGGACCATCGTCGGCGAATTGACCAGCAGGCTCTACACTTTCACACCGGAGTCCCCCGGACGCGCCGGAATCCGCCCCGAGGACACCGCCCGCTTCGGCATCCTGCTCGACCCGTCCGGCGGTATGCGCGAACACGGCTGAGCGCGCCGACACTCGAGCCCGTTCGGCGCGATCCACCGCGGTCGCGACACGAACGAGCAGATTCGACCGGTCCCGGGACCGGCTCGAAGCCGATCAGACGCTGTCGCCGGGATTGACCCGCGGCTTGGGCATCCGCATCCGGCGGATCTGCGAAGCCCGCACGAAGGCGTACCAGCCCAGCTGCATCGAGGAGTTGGTGCTGGCGGGGAAACGCTCACGCACCCGGCGGTTGATGATGCGGCCCAGAACGACACCCTCACCCGCCATGAACACCATCATCACCAGCATGGCCAGCGTCACGTAGATCTGCACGGCCGGATTCAGGAACATCGCCACGATCAGCAGCAGCGCCAGCGGCATGAACAGCCCCACCAGATTGCGGCGAGCGTCGACCAGATCGCGCACGTAGGCGCGCACCGGACCGCGATCGCGCGGCGGCAGGTACTGGTCCTCACCGGCGGCCATACGGGCGCGACGGTCGGCGGCCGCGGCACGGCGCTCGGCAGCGGCGGCCTTGCGGTCGGCCTTCGTGCCCCGCGCGGCCTTGCGCCTGGCCCGGGCTTCCTTCTGGGTCATCGGCGCGGGGGCGACCGGGCCCCGGCGCTTCCCCTGGGCATCGCGCCGCTTCGGGGTGGGCCGCCCCTTGCCCGCCGTGACCGTGGCAGGCGTGCTCGAGCCGCCGGTCTCGGCGGCCGGGGCGTCCTCGGCGAGGTCGTTACTGCCGGCTGCATCGCCGCGGCGGAGGAACTTCACGCCGACCAGGCTATTGGATGAACCATCGCCCGGGAAATGCGGTACGCCCACTTGGTTGTGGCATAACTCATATCACACCGTTCAACCCCCGGTAACCCGGCGTTTCCGGGGTGCGCACGGACCCGGCCCGCGATGGAGTGGCACTATTGGAATAGAGGCCCACGGGGTGACGTTGACCGACTACGAGCCGTGCGCTGTTACGGGTTGAACACAGGTCCTTAGGAGAGTTCATGACTGTGCAGAACGAGACCACCACTCACGGTGTGACACTGACCGATGCCGCCGCGTCCAAGGCCAAGGCGCTGCTCGATCAGGAGGGCCGCGACGATCTGTCCCTGCGTATCGCCGTCCAGCCCGGTGGCTGCGCGGGCCTGCGCTATCAGCTCTTCTTCGACGATCGCGCGCTCGACGGCGACCTGGTCGTCGAATTCGGCGGCGTGAAGCTGGCCGTGGATCGCATGAGCGCCCCGTACGTGGAGGGCGCCTCCATCGACTTCGTCGACACCATCGAGAAGCAGGGTTTCACCATCGACAACCCGAACGCCACGGGTTCCTGCGCCTGCGGCGACAGCTTCAACTGATATCCGTCCCTCGGCGCGGAACTCGTTCGGGTTCCGCGCCAGTGTCATGTCTGTTCGCCCTTACCCACTCGTGATGATCACGCGGTACGGTGAAGGCTGATCTCGCCTCGACAGTGAAGGACCGGGTTTTCGTGACCATCGCAGTGTCCGCATCCATCGCGACAGACCATCTGATGCGTTTTCCGGGAAAGTTCTCCGACGTGCTGCTGGCCGATCAGCTGCAGCACGTGTCGCTGAGCTTCCTCGTCGACGATCTGGTCATCCGCCGCGGCGGCGTCGCCGGGAACATCGCCTACGCGATGGGCTTGCTGCGCCGCGATCCGCTGCTGGTCGGCGCGGTCGGCGCGGACTTCGGTGAATACCGGGACTGGTTGGAGGGCAACGGCGTCGACTGCTCGGGCGTGCGCATCTCGCAGACCGCACACACCGCGCGCTTCGTCTGCACCACCGACGAGACCATGGCTCAGATCGCCTCGTTCTATCCGGGCGCGATGAGCGAGGCCCGCGACATCTCGATCGCCGACCTCGCCGAGGATCACGCGCTGGACCTGGTACTCGTGGGCGCCAACGATCCCGACGCGATGGTCCGCCACACCCGGCAGTGCCGCGAGCTGGGCATCGCCTTCGCCGCGGATCCCTCCCAGCAACTCGCCCGGCTCGACGGCGAACAGGCGCTGGACCTGATCGACGGTGCCGCATACCTTTTCAGCAACGAGTACGAGTGGGGCCTGCTGCTGCAGAAGACGGGCCTGTCCCCCGAGGAAATCGGCCGTCGCGTCGGCATCCGGGTCACCACCCTCGGCGCGAAGGGCGTGGTGATCGTCGATCCCGACGGGGTCGAGGTGAATGTCGAAGTGGTGCCGGAACTTTCGAAGGTCGACCCGACCGGCGTCGGCGACGCGTTCCGGGCCGGATTCCTCACCGGGCACACCGGCGGGCTGAGCCTGGAGCGTTCCGCACAGCTGGGGTCGCTGATCGCCGTGCTGGTGCTGGAGACCGTCGGCACCCAGGAGTGGACCCTCGATCGGGACCGTGCGCTCGAGCGGATCGGGGCGGCCTACGGAGCCGACGCCGCTACCGACATCGCCGCCATCCTGAACTGAGCCGCATCCCAGCGTCGAGCGGAAGTCGTTCCGCCGCAAGCTGAATCACGAACCCGGAGAGCTTTGCCGCGGCATCGTCACGGCGGACCGCACCCGCGGTGTGCGCTGCACTGCCCACGGACCGACAGCACGGTGACCGTTCACAACCCGGCCGGATGCGTGGAGTTCGCCGACTGGCAATAGGGTGGTTCGTATGGGATCCGACCGTTTGTACTTCCGTCAGCTACTCGCAGGACGCGATTGGGCTGTGGGCGATCCGATCGCCACTCAGATGCGAAATTTCGCGTATCTGATCGGCGATCGTGAGACCGGCGACTGCGTTGTGGTGGATCCCGCGTACGCGGCAGGCGATCTGGTGGATATCGCCGAGGGCGACGGCTTGCGACTGACGGGAGTGCTGGCAACTCATCACCACCCCGATCACGTGGGCGGCACGATGATGGGTTTCACTCTGCGCGGGGTGCGCGAACTGCTGGAGCGGGCGCAGGTCCCGGTGCACGTGCATCGGCAGGAACTGCCGTGGGTGGCCAATGTCACCGGGATCGCGCCCAGCGAGCTGACCGGACACGAGCACGGTGACAAGGTCCGCGTCGGCGGATTCGACATCGAACTGCTGCACACCCCCGGACACACACCTGGCAGCATGTGCTTCCTGTTCGAGGACCGGCTCGTCGCGGGCGACACACTGTTCGTCGAGGGCTGCGGCCGCACCGACTTCCCGGGTGGGGATTCGGAGTCGATGTTCCGCAGCCTACGTCATCTAGCGGAGTTATCCGGCGATCCGGTCGTGTACCCCGGGCACTGGTACTCCCAGGAACCCAGTGCGGCACTGTCGGAGGTCCGCGAGAAGAACTACGTCATGCGCCCGCAGACCCTCGAGCAGTGGCAGATGTTGATGCCGGGCTGAACGAAGTCCGGTCCTTCGCCCCGGTCAGGCCAGCGCGCGCATCCAGCCGTGGATATCGGCGAAGGTGCCGCGCTGAATACCGGTGAGCGTGTCCCGCAGGGCCATGGTTACCTCACCGGGCTTGCCATCGGCGATGGTGAACTCACCGTCGTCCGATCGGACGGAGGCGACGGGGATGATCACGGCCGCGGTCCCACAGCCGAAAACCTCGGTGATCTCGCCTGATTCGGCGCCCTTGCGCCATTCTTCGACCGAGATCCGACGCTGTTCCACCTCGTATCCGGCGTCCGCGGCCAGGGTCAGCAGCGAGTCGCGGGTGATGCCCGGCAGCAGCGAACCGGACAGCTCCGGCGTCACCAGCCGCGCCTGCGAGCCCGAGCCGAACACGAAGAACAGGTTGTTGGTGCCCATCTCCTCGACATAGCGGTGATCGCATGCGTCGAGCCACACCACCTGGTCACAGCCCTGCTCACTGGCCTGTTTCTGCGCCAGCAGGGAGGCCGCGTAGTTACCCGCCACCTTCGCCTCGCCCGTACCGCCGGGAGCGGCGCGCACGTAGTCGGTGGACAGCCACACCCGCACCGGCTCGAGACCACGCGGGAAGTACGCACCGGCGGGCGATCCCAGCAGCAGGTATTTGTAGGCCCCGGCCGGCTTGACGCCCAGACCCGACTCGGTCGCGAACAGGAACGGCCGCAGGTACAGCGAATCCTCGCCACCGGCGGCGGGCACCCAGTCCGCATCGACCTCCAGCAATTGCCGCACCGATTCGACGAACAACTCCTCGGGCAGTTCGGCCATCGCCATGCGCCGCGAAGAGCGTTGGAAGCGTGCGGCATTCGCATCGATGCGGAAGGTCGCGATGCTGCCGTCGCTCTGCCGGTAGGCCTTGAGCCCCTCGAAGATCGCCTGCCCGTAGTGGAACACCATCGTCGCCGGGTCCATCGACAGCGGCGCATACGGCTCGACCCGCGCGTCGGTCCACTGGCCGTCGGCGTAGTCGATCGAAACCATGTGGTCGGTGAAGTAGCGCCCGAATCCCGGTGCCGCCAAGATTTCCTGCCGACGCTGCGCTGAGGTGGGCGCGGGATGCGGAATACGGGTGAACTGTGCGGCAGCGGTCATGGCTCGATCCTAGAACTCCGCGCCGAGCCTGTTCCGCGCGGTCCGGCATCTTGCACGCCATCCCCCGCCGCGACTGTGCACAGTGCTCAATCCGGTGCGCGCCGTTATGTCATCGGCTGGGCACGCTGCCTAACGAGCCGTCCGAGGCGATGCGACCCGAGCCAGCCGATCGTCCGGGCCCGCGAGGCGCGGATATGACTCTGATCAGGAGGTATGCGCGGTGACGAAGGGCGGACGTACGACTTTGGCGCGCAGCCGCCGACCGCGGACGTCGACCTCGACCTCGTCGCCGGGCTCGGGGGCAGCCGCGGTATCGAGCAGGGCCAGCGCGATGCCGACCTTGAGGGTGGGCGAGAAGGTGCCGGAGGTGGTCTCGCCGATCACCTCGTCCCCGCGCAGCACGGACTGCCCCTGCCGCAGCACGCCTCGCTCGACCGCCTCGAGTCCCAACAGGATTCGCCGCGGCCCGGACGACTTCTCCTGTTCCAGAGCGGCTTTGCCCCAGAACTCCGGCTTCTTCCAGCCCACGGCCCATCCGGCGCGCGCCTGCACCGGCGAAATGTCCAGTGCCAGTTCGTGTCCGTGCAGGGGATAGCCCATCTCGGTACGCAACGTGTCGCGGGCGCCCAGGCCCGCGGGCTCGCCGCCGGCAGCGCGCACCCCCGTCACGAGTTCGCGGAACAGCATCTCGGCGTCGTCCCAGCGCGGCAGCAGCTCGTACCCGTGCTCGCCGGTGTAGCCGGTGCGGCAGACCCGGACCGGGCGTCCGCCCCATTCGGTGTCGGCATAGGCCATGTACTCCATGTCGGCCGGAAGGCCGAGCCCGGTCAGAACGCGCGCCGATTCGGGTCCTTGAACGGCGAATACGGCATAGCCACGATGTTCCTCGGTGACGGTGACCCCCTCGGGCGCGGCCTCGCGCAGGGCGGCGACCACCGCGGCGGTGTTGGCCGCGTTGGGTACGAGGAAGATCTCGTCCTCGGCGACGTAATAGGCGATCAGATCATCGATCACCCCGCCATCGGGCGTACAGCACAGCGTGTACTGCGCCTTGCCGGGCCGGATCCGCCGCAGATCGTTGGTCAGCGCCGAATTCACGAACTCCGCCGCACCCGGCCCCGACACGGTGGCCTTGCCGAGATGGCTCACGTCGAATACACCGACGGTGGTGCGAACCGCCGTGTGCTCGGCCACCGTGCCGGCGTAGGACACCGGCATCTCCCAGCCGCCGAAGGGCGCGAAGGTCGCCCCCAGTTCGACGTGTACGTCGTGGATCGGCCCTCGCAGCAGGTTCGCGTCGTTCACCGGCCCAACCCTAGCCGCCGAATCTCTCCTCGTGTGCGCCTGCCGAACAGCCGCACCCTTTCCCCCGATGCGCACCCCTTGCCGCGCCTGTTTCGGGTGCGGATCCACGTAGCGGGTGCGCCTGCGCCGCACTGCCGTGACATGGCGTCGGCGGCCAGTAGCCTGTTCCGCATGACAGCTGTTGCAGATCGTTCGCTCGGACCGGATGTCGATCTGGTCGATTCCCTCAGTCCCGATACCGATGTGCTGGTTCTCGGAGTAATCGGTGGCGAGGACGGTCCGGCCCTCGCCGAGAGCGACGACGAGGTCGTCATCCGCGCGGTGGGATCCGAGGCGCTCGCCGCGGTGTTGGAGAGCCTGCGCGCGGTCGGCGCGAAGGGATCGGCCGAGGAGGTGACCCGCATTCCCGCGCCGGCGGGTTTGACCGGTGTCACGAGCGTCCTCGCGGTCGGCCTCGGCGCACCGGACGGCATCGACGCCGAGCAGGTGCGTCGTTCCGCGGGCGTCGCGGCCCGCGCGCTGACCGGCGTGCGCCGGGCGGCGACAACCCTGTCCCGCTCGTTACCCGGCCCAGGCCCTGCCGCCGAGGGATTCTTCCTCGGCGCGTACTCCTTCACCGCGTTCCGGTCCGAGAAGTCCGCACCCAAGCCGGAGGAGGCGCCCCTCGCGCGGGTCGATCTGCTGGTATCCGACCCCGCCGACACCGCGGCGGTCCGGCACGCGGTCCAGGTCGCCGAGGCGGTCGCGCTCGCCCGCGACTTCGTGAACACCCCGCCCAGCCATCTCTATCCCGCCGAATTCGCCGACCGCGCAAAGGCTTTCGCCGAGCAAGCCGGTCTGCAGGTCGAGATCCTCGACGAAAAAGCCCTCGCCGCACAGGGTTACGGCGGAATCATCGGCGTCGGCCAGGGCTCCTCGCGCCCGCCGCGGCTGATCCGGCTCACCCACGCGGGCGGTCCGAAGAAGATCGCACTGGTCGGCAAGGGCATCACGTTCGACACCGGCGGCATCTCCATCAAACCCGCCGCCAACATGGAGAACATGACCTCGGACATGGGCGGCGCCGCGGCCGTCATCGCGGCGACGATCGCGGCCGCCAAGCTGGAGCTGCCCGTCACTGTGACGGCCACGGTCCCCATGGCGGAGAACATGCCCTCGGCCACGGCGCAGCGCCCCGGCGATGTGCTCACCCAGTACGGCGGCACCACGGTCGAGGTGATCAACACCGACGCCGAGGGGCGGCTCATTCTCGCCGACGCGATCGTGCGGGCCTGCGAGGACGAGCCCGAGTACCTGATCGACGTGGCCACGTTGACGGGCGCGCAACTCGTCGCGCTGGGCAGCCGCACCCCGGGCGTCATGGGCACCGAGGAGTTCCGCGACCGGGTCGCGCAGCTGTCGCAGGCGACCGGCGAGAACGGCTGGGCGATGCCGCTGCCCGCCGAACTGCGCGCGGATCTCAACTCCAAGATCGCCGATCTGGCCAACGTCTCCCCGCATCGCTTCGGCGGCATGCTGGTGGCCGGGCTGTACTTGAAGGAGTTCGTCGCCGAGGGCGTGCAGTGGGCCCACCTCGACGTCGCCGGTCCCGCTTACAACACCGGCGGGCCCTTCGGATACATCCCCAAGGGCGGCACGGGCGTTCCGGTCCGCACGCTCATCGCCGTCCTCGGCGATATCGCGGCGGAGTAACGCGATGACGGACGGTTCGCGCGCGGCACCGCGTCGCGAGCCGCCCGTGCGGGGGCGATCTGCTGCCCCGGCCAGTCGGCCGGGTCGCGGCGGGTCAGTCCTCGATGCCGCGCAGTTCCCGCTCGACAGCTCGCTTGCGTTCGATGCGGCGGCGCGCGTCGAAGTCGCGCATGCGCTGGGGGTAGCCCGTCCGGCGCACGTCGTACACCGGAATGCCGAGGCGACCCGACAGACGCTGCGCGCCTCGCTCGCCCACGGTCCGGCGGGTCCATTCACCGTCGTGCGCCACGAGCACGACGGTGACATCGGTCACCGTGGTCTTCGGCTCCACGTACGCCTCGACGCCGACGTGGGAACGCACCCACTCGTCCAGATACCGGCCATCGCTCGCGGCTCCCCCGCCGCCCGATGTCCGGACGCGATCCACCGACTGGCGGAAACGATCCAGCAAACCCATCCCCCGCCGACCTCCTGTTCGAGATATCGGGTTCGTACAGACCCGATTCATCGATAGTGCCAGCCGTCGCGACGACGCGCCGGAAAGTGCCGCGTGCCATGGCGCAACCACCGGACACGGACCGCCCTGTGGTACACGGCGCGACGGCGAGTGCAAGGATGGACAGTCGGAACAAGAACCCCACACGGATCTCCGGTGCCACACAGAATGTTCGGTGGCGGTCGGCGGCCCGTGCGGTCCGGGCGCGGAGGCGGAGTTCCCATCACCGCCGAGGGCCCGGCGCACCTGCCGAATAGACTCGGACATCCGCCGCGACCCGCGGTGGGCGCCCGCCGAGAGACAACTGTTGTAGACCCGTCGAGCAGTTATAGGAGTCAACGGACATGGCCTTCTCCGTCCAGATGCCGGCCCTTGGTGAGAGTGTCACCGAGGGAACCGTGACCAGGTGGCTGAAGCAGGAAGGAGACACGGTCGAGGTCGACGAGCCCCTGCTCGAGGTGTCCACCGACAAGGTCGACACCGAGATCCCCTCGCCCGCCGCCGGTGTGCTCACCAAGATCGTGGCCAAGGAGGACGACGTCGTCGAGGTCGGCGGCGAGCTGGGCGTGATCGGCGCGGCCGATGAGGCGCCCGCCGCGGCTCCGGCCCCCGCGCCCGCCCCGAGCGAACCCGCTCCGGCCCCGCAGCCCGCCGCGCCCGCGCCGCAGCCCGCCGCCCCCGCACCGGCTCCCCAGGCCGCCGCCGCCCCGGCCGCCGCGTCCGGCACCCCGGTCAAGATGCCCGAATTGGGCGAGTCCGTCACCGAAGGCACCGTCACCCGTTGGCTCAAGCAGGTCGGCGATTCGGTCGAGGTCGACGAACCGCTGCTCGAGGTGTCCACCGACAAGGTCGACACCGAGATCCCCTCGCCCGTCGCGGGAACCCTGCTGGAGATCAGCGCGAACGAGGACGACGTGGTGTCCGTCGGCGGCCAGCTCGGCGTGATCGGCAGCGGCGCCCCGGCCGCGGCACCCGCACCGGCCCCGACTCCCGCTCCGGCCCCGCAACCCGCCGCAACAGCTCCGGCCCCGGCCCCGGCACCGGCTCCCCAGCCACCAGCGCCCGCACCGGCCCCGCAACCTGCCGCCCCGGCACCGGCCCCCGCGCCCGCCCGCACACAGTCTTCGGGTCCGGCCCACGCAGCCCCCTCGACCGGCAACGGCGAGGCGCCCTACGTGACCCCGCTGGTCCGCAAGCTCGCGGCGGAGAACAACGTCGACCTGGCTTCCGTCAAGGGATCCGGCGTCGGCGGACGGATCCGCAAGCAGGACGTGCTCGCCGCCGCCGAGGCCACCAAGGCGCCCGAGCCCGCCGCTCCGGCAGCGCCCGCCGCCGCACCCGCGGCGGCCGCACCGGCAGCGCCCGCCGGGGTCCGCCCGCAGCTGCAGGCTCTGCGCGGCACCACCCAGAAGGCGAGCCGCATCCGGCAGATCACCGCGACCAAGACGCGCGAATCGCTGCAGACCACCGCACAGCTGACCCAGACCCACGAGGCCGACGTCACCAAGATCGCGGCACTGCGGGCCAAGGCCAAGACCGCCTTCGCTGATCGCGAGGGTGTGAACCTGACCTTCCTGCCGTTCTTCGCGAAGGCGGCGGTGGAGGCCCTGGGCGTGCACCCGAACATCAACGCCTCCTACAACGAGGACACCAAGGAGATCACCTACCACTCCTCGGTGCACCTGGGTATCGCGGTGGACACCGAACAGGGTCTGCTGTCCCCGGTCATCCACAACGCCAGCGACCTGTCGCTGGCCGGCCTGGCCCGCGCGATCGCCGATATCGCCAACCGCGCCCGCACCGGCGGCCTGAAGCCGGACGAGCTGGCCGGCGGCACCTTCACCATCACCAACATCGGCAGCCAGGGCGCGTTGTTCGACACCCCGATCCTGGTCCCGCCGCAGTCGGCGATGCTGGGCACCGGCGCGATCGTCAAGCGCCCCATCGTGATCGCCGACAACGGCAACGAGTTCATCGGTATCCGCTCGATGTGCTACCTGCCGCTGACCTACGACCACCGGCTCATCGACGGCGCCGATGCCGGACGTTTCCTCACCACCATCCGGCATCGGCTGGAAGAGGCCGCATTCGAGGCGGATCTCGGTCTGTAACCAGAAATTCGGTAACACCGCATGAGGGTCGTGATCGCCGGTTCGTCCGGTTCGATCGGAACGGCACTGGTGGCGGCGCTGCGCCGGGACGGGCACGAAGTGGTCCGGCTGGTGCGGCGCCCCGCCGCCGCGCGAGACGAGTTCAGCTGGGATCCGATTCGCGCTCAGGTGCCCGAACGCGCCCTGCGAGGTTCGGACGCGGCGATCAATCTGTGCGGGGCCGGGGTCGGCCGCAGACGCTGGAACGGCGGCTACAAACAGGAGTTGCGGGACAGCCGGATCACTCCGACCGACGTGCTGGCCACCGCGGTCGCCGCCGCCGGGGTGCCGCTGCTGATCAACGCCAGCGGGGTGCACTACTACGGCGGCGCGACCGGTGACCGGGTCGTCACCGAAAGCTCGCCCGCGGGAACGGGTTTCCTCGGTACGCTGTGCCGCGATTGGGAGGCAGCGACCAAACCCGCCGACGACGCGGGCGTGCGCGTGGTGCACATCCGCAGCGCGCTCGTGCTGTCCCGGCACGGCGGACTGCTGAAACTGCTCGAACCGCTGTATCTGCTCGGTCTGGGCGGACGCCTGGGCAACGGCCGCCAGTACGTGCCATGGATCTCGCTCGCCGACGAGATCGGCGCGATTACCTTCGCCCTCACCAACGACACGTTGCGCGGCCCGGTCAACATGGCCGGACCCGCACCGGTCACCAACGCCGAATTCAGCCGCGCCCTGGCTCGCGCCCTGCACCGCCCCGCTCCGATGATGGTGCCGTCGGTGGCGTTGCGCCTGCTGATCGGCGAATTCGCCGAGGAGGCGATCCTGCACGGCCCCAGGGCGATTCCCGCCGTGCTCGAGGAAGCGGGCTACCCCTTCCGGCATCACACCATCGGGCAGGCCCTGGCCTCCGTCTTCGACGGCTGACGCCGCCGAATCGCCGCACGCGCGGGCGAACCGGGGCGGGCGAATATCACAATCGCGACCGCTCGGCCGCTGACCTGTCGCCGGTTACCGTGACCTGATGACCGATAACCGCCCGACCGAGCCGCTGATCCGCGACGCGCAGGAGACGGATCTGCCGGCGATCCTGGCGATTCACAACACCGCGATCGCGGAGACGACCGCGATCTGGGACACCGCGCCGGTCGATCTGGCCGAGCGACTGGCCTGGTGGCGGGCGCGCACGGCGGGCGGATTCCCCGTGCTGGTCGCCGAGATCGACGGCGCGGTGGCCGGATACGCCAGTTACGGGCAATGGCGTCCCAAATCGGGATACCGCTTCACCGTGGAGAATTCGGTGTACGTGGCGGCCCGGTTCCATCGCCGCGGCATCGCCACCGCACTGCTGACCGAACTGCTGGCACGAGCCGAACGCGCCGGGACCGTGCACGCGGTGATAGCCGCGATCGAATCCTCGAATACGACCTCGATCACCCTGCACGAGAAGTTCGGATTCCGCACGGTAGGGGTACTACCGGAAGTAGGACATAAATTCGGCGGATGGATGGACCTGACATTGATGCAGCTCACATTGGGTACCGCGGAACTCGCGGAGCCGGATCACGATAGCGTAACGTCCCCACGATGACCGAGCCCGCCAGCGCAGCCTTACGGGGCGAGCATGTGAACATCCCGGACCCGCTCGACGACGGCGTGACCGAGACCTCCGCGCTTCCGGTGATCCCACCGGCTCGCCGACGCACCGATTCCGCCCGCATGGACGACTCGCCGATCGAGATCGACTATCTGGGAGTGGTCGACTACGACCGCGCCCGGGACGTGCAGCGCGGCATCGCGGCCGAACGCGCCGCGGGCCGGGGCAGCGATCATCTGCTGCTCCTGGAACATCCGCCGGTCTACACCGCGGGCCGCCGCACCGAACCGCAGGACATGCCCACCGACGGCAGTCCGGTGCTGCCCACCGACCGCGGCGGCAAGATCACCTGGCACGGGCCGGGCCAGCTGGTCGGCTATCCGATCGTGCGCCTGGCCGAACCGGTCGACGTCATCGACTACGTGCGCCGCCTCGAGGAAGCGCTCATCGCGGTGTGCACCGACCTGGGACTGGCCTGCGGCCGGATTCGCGGACGCTCCGGCGTCTGGGTTCCGGCGAACGCTTGGCAACCCGCCCGCAAGGTCGCCGCGATCGGCGTGCGCGTCGAACGCGGTGTCGCCCTGCACGGCGTTTCGCTCAACTGCGATTCGTCCCTGGACGCCTACGAGGTGATCGTGCCCTGCGGTATCCGCGACGCCGGAGTGACGACCCTCAGCCGCGAATTGGGAGCCCACATCACGGTCGCCGAGGTGCTTGCGTCGGTGGCCGATTCGATCACGCGCGCCCTCGACGGCCGACTGCCGGTGGCCGATCACGATATTGCGCATGTCACACCAGCCGGAGCCACGCCGGGCGCGTGATCGCGCGGGCGTAGCATCGGTCGAGTGACCTCCGTCGACACCCCGACATCGACCGATCCGACCGGCACCACCCCGTCCGGCCCGGAGCCCGCCGCGATCCCGGCCCCCGCGCCGGGTGTGCCATTGGCCAACGGCCGCAAGCTGCTTCGCATCGAGGCGCGCAACGCGGAGACGCCGATCGAGCGCAAACCCGCGTGGATCCGCACCCGCGCCACCATGGGCCCGGAATACTCCGAGCTGAAGGGCCTGGTGAAACGCGAAGGGCTGCACACGGTCTGCGAGGAGGCGGGCTGCCCGAACATCTTCGAATGCTGGGAGGACCGCGAGGCCACCTTCCTGATCGGCGGCGAGCAGTGCACCCGGCGTTGCGATTTCTGCCAGATCGACACCGGTAAGCCCGCCGCACTGGACCGTGACGAGCCGCGCCGGGTCGCCGAGAGTGTGCAGGCGATGGGCCTGCGGTATTCGACGGTGACCGGTGTCGCCCGTGACGATCTGGACGACGGCGGCGCCTGGCTGTACGCCGAGACCGTCCGTGCGATCAAGCAGCTCAACCCGAATACCGGTGTGGAACTGTTGATTCCGGATTTCAACGCCGACCCCGACCAGCTGGCCGAGGTGTTCGCCACCCGCCCGGAGGTGCTGGCGCACAATCTGGAGACCGTGCCGCGCATCTTCAAGCGGATCCGCCCCGCGTTCCGCTACGAGCGTTCGCTGGCGGTGCTGACCGCGGCCCGCGAGGCCGGTCTGGTGACCAAGTCCAACCTGATCCTGGGCATGGGCGAGACGCCCGAAGAAGTCACCCAGGCGATGCGTGACCTGCACGAGGCCGGGTGCGACATCCTGACCATCACCCAGTACCTGCGCCCCTCGCCGCGGCACCATCCGGTGGACCGCTGGGTCAAGCCCGAGGAGTTCGTCGAGCACTCCCGCGTCGCCGAAGAGATCGGTTTCGCCGGTGTGATGGCGGGCCCGCTGGTCCGCTCCTCCTACCGCGCCGGCCGCCTCTACGCCCAGGCCATGGCCCACCACGGCCGCGAGATCGCCCCGGAGATGGCGCACCTGGCCGCCGAAGGTTCCGCCGCCCAGGAGGCAACCTCGGTCCTGGCCCGCTTCGGCTCCTAGCCGACCGGCACGAGGTCGCACATCTTCCACGGCGTGGCAGATGTGTCGAATTCCGCCCGCGCCTTTCTCGTCAAAGGCTCTTGGGAGTCTTCGGACCGCTCTGCCCGTATCGTGACGACGGCCGTGGCATGTTTATCGGAAGATTCTCGCACCTGCTCGACGGCGGTAACACGAACCTTTCCGTATTGCCCGGCATACGCGCCTCCCGCGTAACGTTCTCCCGATTCGGTCATGGCGGCCAACTGATCGTGAAGTTTTCCGCAGGTCAGTTTCATCATCTCGGCATACGTCGTATGGGGAGCAGCCGATATCACGGCTTCGAGAGCCGGAGTGTAATCCGCGGGTTGCGCGGCGGCGTCGGCCATGCTTGTGCTTTGCCGCGGATCAGGGGGCCTTTCCTCGGAGCAGGCAGCAAGCGAAACCACTACAAAGCAGGCCACCGAGACAGCGACCGCCATGATCGGGAAGGTTCCGCCCCGCTGCCGGCCACGGATTCCGACCGTCTCCACACTATTTTCACAGCTCATTTCGGGCCTCCGCCTCTGCAACCCGGCGAGGAAGCTCATCGTCGAGCTGTCCCAGCAGCCAGATGATCCGGTCGGGATCGCCGGTGTGCAGAGAGTACGGCACCCCGTATATGTCGGACAGGAGGTACCAACCAGCCGCATCCGCGGCACTACGCCACGGCGAGAGCTTGTCCGGCCTGCTGGTGTCCTTCACGATCCCGAACGTCAACGGCGATTCGTCTGTCCGGTACACGAAATACATCCGTGCCCCGGTGGTCCATGCCGCGACCGGCTCTATCGTCACCTCGCGGAGCGGATCCGGCGCATTCGCAAGGCGAATCAATTCCGAAATGACCTGTTTCGCGAAGTCGGAACCGCTCGATGCATCCATGGATCTCGCATTCTCAGTTGATCGGTACATTCGTGTTCACCCAGTTCGGGCAGAGGGTGCCGGTTCCCCACTGATTCAGAGTGACTCCGGAGCCGCCTTTTTCACAATACATTGTGATCAGCCCTTGGGGGCGACCATCGGGCTTCTCGTCCTCGACATCGACAACGGCGCGTATCCAGACCGATTCGCCGGTATTCCGGCAGGAAGTGGGAATACCCAGAAATGACCCGCAGCGCCATCGCTGAATTTGGGTGCGATATATGCGCCTCATCTGTCCGGACTCCGGATCGATCTGATACGTGGGAGGAGTGTGTCGAATTATATCGTCGAATACGTTCGGATTCGTGATGCCGTGTTTATGAAACATCTTGTCGAACCCGAAGCCGCTGTTCGTCGCCGGGTCGTAGTATCCGCGCCGAAGCGGAACCTCGTCGCCGAACTGATCGTGCGGAGCCATGAGAATCTCGTTCAACGGATAGCCGGAGTCGACGAGATGCGGGGCGGGCACGATGATCGGCACCGGTACACCGCGATGCGCCGAACCGCTGGACGAGCAGGGGGCATTGGCCGCATGTCCGGGCAAGGCAGGCGGAACATAACCGGGCACCGGGATGATCGCCTCACACGGATCCAGGGGCGGGGGCGCCGACGGCGGTGTCAGCGCCGCAGCCGGCGGCGATACCTGGGTTGTCGGTGGCGGAGTGGCGGGGACCGCCGACTGCGGAGCAGGCGGCGCCGATGACGGAGGCCCAGCCGGAAGGCCCGGGACGGTGGGTTCCTCGATTTCGGGAAAATTCCCCCAACACGGCCAGCCGGGGTGCATCTGCTGCCACTGATCACAAGGAATGTATGGGTTGATCGGCCTGGCGTCGGCAGTTCCACGGATCCCTGCCACCAGACCGGCAGCGACAACCATCACCATGGCGACGAAACCGATTCCGAGGCGTTGCCGTACAAACCGCGGCCGCATCCTGGTCGGATACATCGGTCAACTCACAGGTAGATCGGATCGCCATACACGGCCAGTGAGTTGTCCGCGGCGGGAGTGGTGATCTTGATCTGTGCGTAGGACCGCAGACTGACGGGGCCCAGGCAGCCATCGATCTTGATGTGTACCTGGTCGGCGGTGATCGAACCGTGGCGCCCTGTCAAAGCTTTCGTCCCGAAGGGGATGTCGGTGATCGTGCCGGGTTTGATATACACCGTCGGCGACAGCATCGCACTACCGCCGATGCTGGAGAAGACGCCGATGCTGACGGTCGGCCCGATAGCCAGTCCGATGGCCGCACCGCTGGTGACGTCCGCCTGACAACCGATCTGGTAGCCGAGGGCGATGCTGCCGGAATTCACCGGGGCAGAGCCGCTACCGCTCACATCAGCGGCCGCTTTGAGCGTGACGAATCCTTCACGGGTGAACAACGTGGCGGCGAGATTCGGGTATCTGTCGAGGTTTTCGTCGGTCTTTGTTACTCGAATGTGCCAGCCGTCGTCCGTAGTGGTCTCCCGGGACTTGTCGGCCAGCGGGTCCGCGGCAGCGGTGCCACCACCCACAACAGCAACCAGGACGGCGGCCAGCACACCGGCAAGTCCTGTGATAACGCCCCGTATATGCATTTGTTCCCCCACGCTCAGTTATGGACAAGTAACTTCGACGGGACGAATATTCCTGCGCCACAGGCGAATCCCCCCACGAAGACTGATCCTCAGTCGCCTGACTCTAGCACGACACCAGGGCTCGGGTCGATGACACGATGAGCCGCTCCGCGCAGTGGCGAGCCGACACCTCGGCCCCGCAGTATGACGAAAACCCTTGGACTGCAGTGGAATTGCACGATACACCAGCTGCGTAGGGGAGCAGCCGACGGCACTGATCATTCGTGGCCGATATCCGCGGCTCGAGCAGTGACGAGACGGCTGCGATCGGCATGACCACCACCGGTTTCGCCGTGGACTCGCCGGTGGTCCGGCAGCACGGTTCGGAAGGCGACACTGTCCGCGCGGTGAGACAAACGCGAAGTCGACGTATCCGGAAAATCAGCGATACCGGCCGCAACGTATTTCCGCAGAGGAAATAGTGCGGCTACCGGATTGATCTGTCGAATGGGTGACACATTGTGGTCGCCGGTGGGAAGCTCGGATTAACCACACGTGTCGACTCCGGGAGCACAGATGGTCGAGAGAGCGAGCACAACCGCCGGGTCCGATGGCAAAGCGGTCACCGCTGACCGGCCCGAGAATATTCGCAATGTGGTGCTGGTCGGGCATCCGGGTTCGGGGAAGACGACGCTGGTGGAGGCGCTCGCGGTCGCCACCGGGGCGCTCACCCGGGCGGGGCGGGTGGAGGACGGCACCTGCGTTTCGGACTACGACGACATCGAGCAACGCCAGCACCGCTCGGTGCAGCTGTCGGTGGTGCCGGTCGCGTGGGACGGGTTCAAGGTGAATCTGGTGGACACGCCGGGATACGCCGATTTCGTCGGCGAGTTGAGGGCCGGTCTGCGCGCGGCGGATGCGGCCCTTTTCGTCGTCTCGGCCGCCGCGGGAGCCGAGGGCGTCGGCGGGCAGACCTTGGCGCTGTGGGAGGAGTGCGCCGCCGTCGGGATGCCGCGCGCCCTGGTGATCACCCATCTGGATGCCGCCCGCGCCGATTTCGACGACATGACGCGCACCTGCCGCGAGATGCTCGGCGGCGGTGCGACCGAAAGCGTTCTGCCCCTACATCTTCCGGTGTACGGAAAGGCCGGCGCGGACGGACACCGCCCGGTGACCGGTCTGATCGATCTGCTCACCCAGCGGGTATTCGACTATTCCGCGGGCGCGCACACCCGCACCGAGGCCACCCCGGAGCAGGTGGCGCTGATCGAACAGGCGCGCGGGCAACTCATCGAGGGCATCATCGCCGAGAGCGAGGACGAGACCCTGATGAACCGCTACCTCGAGGGTGAGGAGATCGATCCGGACACCCTCGTGCCCGATCTGGAGCGAGCGGTGGCGCGCGGCAGCTTCCATCCGATCCTGATCGCCGCGCCGCCGCCCGAGGGGGCGCGCGAGGGGCTGGGCATGGTCGAGGTGCTCGATCTGATCACCCGCGGATTCCCCACGCCCGCAGAGCATTCGGTGGCGGCGGCATATCCGGGCAACGGTTCCGCGCCCACACCCCTGGCCTGCGATCCCACCGCGCCACTGGCCGCCGAGGTGATCCGCACGACCTCTGATCCGTACGTCGGCAGGCTCTCGCTGGTGCGGGTGTTCGCGGGCACGCTGCGCCCGGACGAGACAGTGCACGTCTGGGGCCACACCCCCTGCGGTCACGGCGAGCCCGCACCCGATCACGACGCGGACGAACGGGTGGGCGCGATCTCGGCCCCGTTCGGCAGGCAGCAGCGCCCGGTCGCAGAGGCGGTGGCGGGCGATATCGCCTGCGTCACCAAGCTCGGACATGCCGAGACCGGAGATACGTTGTCGCAGAAGGATTCTCCGCTGCTGATCGAGCCGTGGCCGATGCCCGAGCCGCTGCTTCCGGTCGCGGTCCGGGGCCACAGCAAGGCCGACGACGACAAACTCTCGCAGGGGCTGGCCCGGCTCGTGGCCGAGGATCCGGCGATCCAACTGGAACAGAACGGCCACACCCATCAACTGGTGCTGTGGTGTCTGGGCGAGGCACACCGCGACGTCGCGCTGGAGCGGCTGCGGTCGCGATTCGGGGTGCAGGTGGATCAGATCGATCACCAGGTGGCGCTGCGGGAGACGTTCGCCTCCAGCGCACCCGGGCGCGGACGGCACGTCAAACAGTCCGGCGGACACGGCCAGTACGCGATCTGCGAGATCGAGGTCGACCCGCTGCCGGAGGGGTCGGGAATCGAATTCGTCGACAAGGTCGTGGGCGGGGTGGTTCCGCGCCAGTTCATTCCCTCGGTGGAGAAGGGAGTTCGGGCGCAGGCGGCCCGCGGTGTGGCGGCCGGTTACCCGCTGGTGGATGTGCGGGTGACGTTGTTCGACGGTAAGGCGCATTCGGTCGACTCCTCCGATGCGGCCTTCCAGACCGCAGGCGCGCTGGCGCTGCGCGAGGCCGCGGCCGCCGCCCGGCTGGATCTGCTCGAACCGATCGCCGAGGTGAGCGTCACCGTTCCGGACGAGTATGTCGGCACGGTCCTGAGCGATCTGTCCAGCCGCCGCGGCCGCGTCCTGGGCACCGAACCGACGTCCGGTGCGCGCACGATCATCCGCGCCGAGGTTCCCGAACTCGAACTCGACCGGTACGCCATCGATCTGCGGTCACTCGCCCACGGCGCGGCGCAGTTCACCCGCGCGTACGTCCGGCACGAGGCGATGCCCCATCAGCTTGCGGAGTCGATCCGCACGCGGGCGAACATGTCGCCATGAGCACCGGCTGAGCTCGCGCCGCGCCGATTCGTTCCCGCCCGCGCCTCGCTCACCGGTGCGCCGTCGCCGATCACCGCACACTATTCTGAGAACCATGGCAGCAGGCAAGGGCGGCGCCAAGCCGTCGAAGGAAGCGAAGGCCGCGGAGAAGGCGGCGCGCAGGCAGGCGTCCAAGGAGCGGCGCAGGCAGCTCTGGCAGGTGTTCCAGATGCAGCGCAAGGAAGACAAGCTGCTGCTGCCCCTGATGATCGGCGCCTTCGTCGGCATCACGGTGATCCTGCTGGTCATCGGCCTGCTCGTGCACATGCAGTGGTACCTGTTGCCGATCGGCCTGGTGCTGGGCGGTCTGGTGGCCTTCATCATCTTCGGCCGCCGCGCCCAGAAGAACGCGTACGCGCGGATGGACGACCAGCCCGGTGCGGCCTGGTGGGTGCTGGACAACCTGCAGGGCAAGTGGCGCCCCACCCAGGCCGTCGCCGCCACCGCGCAGCTCGACGCGGTGCACCGGGTGATCGGCCTGCCCGGCGTCATCCTGGTCGCCGAGGGCTCCCCGCACCGGATCAAATCGCTGCTTGCCCAGGAGAAGAAGAAGACCGCCCGCCTGGTCGGCGACACTCCCATCTACGACGTCGTCGTCGGTAACGAGGAGGGCCAGGTCCCGCTCAAGAGCCTGCAGCGCTACCTCACCAAACTGCCCCGCAACATCGACCCCAAGCGAATGGACCTGATCGAGGGGCGCCTGTCGGCCCTGGCCACCCGCGGCGGCCCGGCCCTGCCCAAGGGGCCGCTGCCCGGCGGCGCGAAGATGCGCGGCGTGCAGCGCACCGTCCGCCGCCGCAGCTGAGCAGGCCGGACTCGGAGTGAAGGAAGGCGCAAGGCCCGCGTTCCGATCGGAACGCGGGCCTTCGTCCATCGGGAACGTTCAGCCGCTCAGCGCGAGCGCGCCAGACCCGTCCCGGTCGCACGGTCGTGCATGCCCCGGCCGTCCGAGTCGGCGAAAAGCGCCGGTACCACGAAGATGAGCAGCACCTGACGGACCAGGGCGCGAACGAAGCCGACCGCGGCGCCGAAACCGGGCGGCGTGGTCTCGCCGCGACGGCCGGCGCCCTTCTCGCCCTGCTCCGCGAGCGCCTCGATGACGTCGACCCGCACCACCCGCATCCGCAGGAAATACTGTCCCGGGGTGAAGCCGAACAGCGTCACCGTCGCGACACCGAGGACGAACCACACCAGGAACGTCGGCGTGGAAAGGGCGCTGGTGACGGCCTCGAAATTGGTCGGCGGCTGCTGGCCGGCGGCGACGTGCGCGCGGGCGATGATGCGCGCGGGATCGGGCCGCACGATCAGCGCCGCGATACCGGTCGCGATGATCCAGTCGACGAACATGCCCACGATGCGTCGCGACATCGGCGCCAGTGAGCCCACACCGGATTTCGGCAGTCCCAGCAGCTTGCCCGGATATTCGTCCGGCAGCGGCCCCCCGGAGTCCGCCGCGTGGGGCCCCGAGAGCCAGGAACCGGTGATACGTGCCATGTATCCAGCGTAGCCACGACGCCTGCCGCCGCATCGGCGGCCCGAAGCTCCCGCCGCGGCCGCCACCACGCGGAGTTTGCCGAGAATCCTCCTGGTTGCCGCAATATTCACCTGCGGAGATATCGGCCACATTTTGCTCAGCCCGGTACACCCCCGCCGGACCCCGCGATGGCAGGATGTCCCTGCTGGTCGCGCGCGGCCGGGCGCTGTTCGTGCCATCCCGATACGCCGGGGAGGCGCGTAACTCGCCGAGCAGTACGTGTAACACTGGCGAAACACAGCCTTGATTGTCGGGAAACACCGCATCCATACCGTCAAGCAGCGATACCCAGCAATCGGTACGGGCTGGGAACCGATCCGTAAGGAGTACAAGTGGCGTTCAGCACGGCCGACGAGGTCATCAGTTACATCAAGGAGCAGGAGCTCGAATACGTCGATATTCGGTTCACCGACCTCCCGGGTGTGCAACAGCACTTCTCGATCCCGGCGAAGGCGTTCACGGCCGATCTGGCCGAGGAGGGGCTGGCGTTCGACGGCTCCTCGGTGCGTGGTTTCCAGTCGATCGACGAGTCGGACATGCTGCTCCTGCCCGACTTCAGCACCGCCCGGATCGACCCGTTCCGCGCCGCCAAGACGCTGAACATGAACTTCTTCGTGCACGACCCGTTCACCCGTGAGGCCTACAGCCGCGACCCGCGCAACATCGCCCGCAAGGCGGAGGAGTACCTGCGCTCGACCGGCATCGCCGACACCGCGTTCTTCGGTCCCGAGGCGGAGTTCTACATCTTCGACTCGATCCGCTACGACTCGGCCATGAACGGCGCCTTCTACGAGATCGACTCGGTCTCGGGCTCCTGGAACACCGGCGCGGAGTTCAACCCGGACGGCACCCCCAACCGGGGCTACAAGGTCCGCAACAAGGGCGGTTACTTCCCCGTCGCGCCGTACGACCACTACGTCGACCTGCGGGACAAGATCTCGACCAACCTGCAGAACGCCGGTTTCGAGCTCGAACGCGGCCACCACGAGGTCGGCACCGCCGGCCAGGCCGAGATCAACTACAAGTTCAACACCCTGCTGGCCGCGGCCGACGATCTGCAGTTGTTCAAGTACATCGTCAAGAACACCGCGTGGCAGGAGGGCAAGACCGTCACCTTCATGCCCAAGCCGCTGTTCGGTGACAACGGCTCGGGTATGCACGTGCACCAGTCGCTGTGGAAGGACGGCAAGCCGCTGTTCCACGACGAGGCCGGCTACGGCGGTCTGTCCGACCTGGCCCGCCACTACATCGGCGGCATCCTGTACCACGCGCCGTCGCTGCTGGCGTTCACCAACCCGACGGTGAACTCCTACCACCGCCTGGTCCCGGGCTTCGAGGCCCCGATCAACCTGGTGTACTCGCAGCGCAACCGCTCCGCGGCCGTGCGCATCCCGGTCACCGGCAACAACCCGAAGGCCAAGCGCCTCGAGTTCCGCGCGCCGGACTCCTCGGGTAACCCGTACCTGGCCTTCGCCGCCATGATGATGGCGGGCCTGGACGGCATCAAGCGCAAGCTCGAGCCCGCCGCCCCGGTCGACAAGGACCTCTACGAGCTCCCGCCGGAGGAGGCCAAGAACATCGCCCAGGCCCCCACCAGCCTGGCCTCGGTCATCGACAAGCTCGAGCAGGACCACGAGTACCTCACCGAGGGCAACGTCTTCACCGAGGACCTCGTCGAGACCTGGATCGACATCAAGCGCAACCAGGAGATCGCCCCGATCAACCTGCGCCCGCACCCCTACGAGTTCGAGCTGTACTACGACGTGTAATCCTGACCTGCGGGTTTACGCCTGATTCAGGCGTTCGGTACGCAGTGGGTACGCAGCGCTACGAAGTCGCTTCCGCTGTCGAGTCCACCCGTTCGGTGATCACTGCCTCGATCACCAGGCGGGTGGACTCATCCGTATCCGGCCACAGATGGCCGTAGGTATCGAGCGTGGTCTTCGCCTTCGCGTGCCGCATTCGTGCCTGAACGACCTTGATGTTCGCGCCGTTGGCAATGAGCAGCGACGCCAGGTAGTGCCGAAGGTCTTGGAAGCTGAATTCTTTGGGAAGGATGGGGAAGCCGGGCCAGGTCGGGTGGGTTCGTTGCGTTTCGTGGTTGGTCGCCAGGTGGTTTCCATCCCACCGCTGAGCCGAGGCAGAGCCGAGCAGACAGTCGAGAGGGCATCAAGGGCGCCTGCGGCGTCGGCTGCGCCGATGGCTTCGCCACCCTTGCTCCCCTCCCGCCCGCCTGCTCCACGATGTGTCGACTCAGCGGCGGGATGGAAACCAAAGCCCCTCGCGTGCGGGGAGGCCGGCCGCGCGGTTCCGGCCCGGCACGACGAGGTTGAACACCGACGCCCCAAGAACGGAGACGGCCGAGGTGTCGGAGGAGGAGACCGGTACAGAGACGGTCGCGCCGCAGCAGGAGACACCCCAATCCGGAATGGAGACGCCTCACATGAAGATGGAGACACCCCAGGAGACACCCGCGCGCCGCGACCGGGTGGAATCCTGCCGAACACCGAAATCCCGCCATCGGATACGGCCGTCCCCTCGCCGTCTCCTGGAGACGCCCAGCCGTCTCCAGCCGTCTCCAACCCCACCGGAGGAGACGCCCATGGAGACACACAGGAGACGGCAGCCGTCTCCACACCGTCTCCCGGAGACGGCGAGGAGGCCCCGGATCGCGCGGTTCCGGCCGGTACGACGGGTTGAACACTGACGCTCGAAAACGGCACCACAGCCGGTTGACGGGGCAGGGTGCCAAACGAGCCGTGATCGACTGCGGGAGGTAAGCCGGGAACGGCTCACGTCGCGCCCAGCACTTGCTCGGTTATGCCAAAAGACCGCCGACCTGTCGACGCCCAGGCACATAGAATCCAATGAGGGCCGCCGAGAGCTGAACGCGCGGGCACGATGCTATCTCACCGGTCATCGAGATCCCGGGATCGGATGTGCGCCGTTGCGTGAACAGGTGTTGTGGCACATGCTGTACGAGTTCTCGGCCCGTCGTGGAGGTGCTGATGTTCCATCGGCACGATCTCGATACGACCGTTCTGATGAAGCTGTCGGGTCATATCTCGTTGGGCCGCCTTACAGATACGCACGGCTCCGCGACGACGGGTACGGCATTAGGCTGGCAGCGATCCGGCGGCACGGCGGCGAGCGGGTCGGTGATCTGCACATGAGATCCGCGCCCAGTTCCGATGCGCACGGGGGCTGCGGTCGGAGATGAGTGGTGTGCCCGGTGAACTGTGGCAGCAATTGCTGCGCATGCGGGATGACTTTATCGAACTACTCAGCCGCGAGGCCAGTGGCCACCTGCACCACACGTTGGGTCAGGTGGCCGATGAGGTCCGCGCGGCACGCAGAGTGTTGAGTGGTGCAGAGGAGGACGGCTACCGACGAATCCAGGGCATCAGGGGGCGAGGGAACCTGCCGATGGTCGGAGGTATTGGGGGCGACGGGTCGTTGCGCGTTGTTGACACGCCCGATCTGTCCGGCGTCAGGTCGCTGCGAGACCTGATGCGTGTGTCGGTGGGCGAGGCCGACAATAAAACCCTTACCGACGCGCTGAAGGGCCTGGAACAGCGCTACGGGCCGTACCGCCTGTCGAACGTCAGCGGAAAGTACCTCATACCACGCGGTGCCGCCAAATCCGCTGCTGTCGGCAAGTTCGACATGATGGCCACAGTGGTCGACAGCGAGGGCAAACAAGTCGGTAAGGTTTATAGCGTCTTCGAACTCGACAACGACGGTCGGCTAGTCGCACACCACAGGAGTATCAAACTCAAGAAGGCAGCTCGCGGAAAAGGCTTTTCGACCGCATTCAACGCAGCGACCGAAGATTACTATCGGCGTTGCGGGGTCGACCGGATCGAACTTGAGGCTACAGACAAGGACGGCGGACTCGTGTGGGCGCGCGCGGGATACACCTGGAACCGGGACCCAGATCGTCTTGCCTATTCGGTCAACAACATCACACAGCGAATCATCAAGTTCAAAGCACATGCGTCACCGGCCGATCAACAGCTCCTGGACTCCCTGCTGGCCAGGTTCGACGGACCATCGGCCCATTATCCGGAACCGGCCGAAATCGCTTTGCTGCGAGGAGAGAACGGCTCGAAACTCGGCGAGAAACTCATGAGAGGATCCTCGTGGTCCGGTATGAAAAAGCTGTGAGACCTTCTCCCACCAAGATGGGATTCATCAGGCAACGCAGCAAGATCATGTCCGAACACTTCATGACTTCGTCATGGCACACGATGTCCGCTGACATGCTGGTTCGGTACGCAGAAAGTACGCAGTAGCCCCAGCTGCAACCGGCACTTACCCAACAATGCCAACACAAAATCTGCAGGTCATCGAGCCGGGCCAACTCCACCAACGTCTACAAACGCCCAGGTAGCAGTCCGAGCTGTACTACGACGTCTAAGTCGTTCCGCGGCTCCGGGCCGCGGGTGGAGGACCGATTCGTGGTCTTCCACCTGCAGTTCGCACGGAGTAGTTCGTAGCGAGTAGTTCGTAGCGAGTCCATCCGTTCCGCGATCGCTTCATCGATTGCGGTTCGGGTGGACTCGTTTGCGTGGGGCCACAGGTTCGCCGCCGGGCGCAGGCGCGGTAGGTCAGTGCACGCCGAGCGCGGCCAGGATCATCGGCCGCGACGTCGCGAGGGCGCGTTGCCAGTACGGCCAGGTGTGGGTTCCGTTGTCGATGTCGATTCGGGCGGGGATGCCCAGGGCGTGCAGGCGGTCACCGAATATTCCGGCCGCGATCTGCGCCATGGACTCGAGGCCCATTCCGTTCACCGTGTCACCGACCGCGCGGGACGCGTCGAGCGGGCCGGGCACGCCGTTGCCCGAATAGATGTACATCGGCAGGCCGCGCAGCGATTGGGCCTGGACGACGGCGTCGTTGCGGGCCCACGCCGGATCCCCGGGCGGCCCCCACATATCGTCCAGATCGAAATTGCCCTCGTTCCACATCGCCGCGCGCATGCCCTCGTTCCAGAGCGGATACGTGGGATTCAGAAATCCGGAGAAGGATCCGGCGAACCTGAACTGATTTCGATGGTGCGCGGCCAGGATCACGGCGGCATCGCCGCCCATGGACGCGCCGACGATAGCGTCGTTCGTGCGCGATATGCCGTAGCCGGCCAAGTATGCGGGCAGCTCCCGGGTCAGGAAGGTCTCCCACTTGTAGGTGAACGTCTGATGGTTGGTGCTGCTGGGCCGATACCAGTCCGTGTAGAAACTCGAATGGCCGCCGACCGGGAACACCAATGTGACGTTGTCACCCACGAATTGGCGCAGCGCGTCGGTATCACTCACCCACTGGCTGTGGTCGGCAGGCGCGCGCAGCCCGTCGAGCAGGTACAGCGCGGCACTTCCGCCGTGCGCGGCCCACTGCACCTGAACCGGGATCGGCCCCATACTGGACGGCACCAGCAACTCCTGGAAACGGCCTGCGGGAGCGCGTGATTCGGCCGTCCGGATGGGCGCGGCATCGACGGTCACCGCAGCGAACGAGGACAACAGCACAGCCGCCACCACTGCGGCTCCGATCTTCAACCATGCCACCGACCGAACATACCGCCTGCTCACCCCCCTGAACCCCGATGGGAAGTCCGTGTTGCCATGAAAGAAACCGGTGAGTTGGGGTGAGCCCCGGGCGGATTGGGCCGGATCGCTGCGACCAGCCCTCCTGTGCACCCGAATGCGACTGGGATTCAGCATGTTTCCAGCCACACGCCCTGCGCGCTCGCATCCTGGGGGCACCCAGGCCTTCCCGCCACGCAATCTCAGTTCACGAGCGCTGTGCCGGCCGGAAGTCCGCCGATGGCGAACGAAGGACCGGCGGCGATCCCTTCCGCGGCAGCGATTCAGGACGGCACGACCCGCGGCGTCCGGCCGGTCGGGTCGGACCCCGCGTCGCGAGCGCGAGTGCGATGGTGCCGAGTGCGAACCCGCCGGCGAACCGGCCGATCGGCCGCGGCTCGGTGCGCGTCACAGGTGAGGATGGCAGCCGAGAGAGGCGCTGTATACCGCGGGGTGGGTGCTGGATGCGGCCAGGTTGCGACGTTCCTCGCGGGTGAGGTTGCGGCGCCTGAGGGGGTGATGCAGGTGGGCGCGCAGCTTCGGCAGCAGGGGGCGATGGGCGGGGCGGTGCAGGTGGATCATCGCCATCACTCTCCCTTCTCGATTCCTGGTGAGACTTCATTCTTCCACCGGATCATCGGTGTCGGCGCCGGTATTTCACGCGATTCCCGCTTCGGCCCGGACGATCACCGGTTCGGAGCGGTTCCGCGCGGGATGCGACCGCGTCCTTGCCAGCGCGACGACATGATGAGAGACTTTTATAACAACCTTCTCAATGTCGAGATGGTCCACCGCGCCGCCTGTGCGATCGAAGGAGATCCCGTGACCGCGTCCACCCGAATCGAGCCCGCCGACCGCGAACTTCCGGCCCGTCGGCCTTTCACATCCGAGAGCCGGATGTGGGACGAGGTCGGGTTGATCACTTTTCCGTTCACCTCGGGATCGGCCTTCCTGTTGCAGACGATGGAACCGTCGATCGCGGCGGTGGTCGACGAACATTCGACCTTCCGAACCGATCCGATGGGCCGCGCCTTCCGCAGTATCGCCTCGGTGATGATGTGGATCTACGCGGGAGACGAGGCGCTGGCCGAGGCCGATCGGCTTCGCAAGATGCACACCACGCTCAATACCGTTGACGCACAGGGGGTCCGGCATACCGCGCTGTCGTCCGGACCGTGGGCGTGGGTGCTGCACACCGCGGTCTACGCCTACACCGAGGGCGCGAAACCCTTCACCCGCACGCCGCTGAGCGAAGCCGACAAGGAGGAGTACTACCAGGAGGTCGTGCAGCTGATGCGCAACTTCTCGGTGGCGCCCAAGGAGATTCCGCCGACCTACCGCGAATGGCTGGACTACTTCCACGACAAGCTGGAGAACCATCTGCTCGCGACCCCGGTCGCCTACGACTTCCTGAAGGTGAGCCGGCGGATCGCCCCGCCGTCCTCGCTTCCTGGTCCGCTCGCCCCGCTGTGGCGGGCCGTCACAACGCCGGTGAGCCGCCTGCAGTACTTCTTCACCGTGGGCACCACACCCGCGTCCGCCCGGGAGAAACTGGGCCTGAGCTGGTCGTCCACCGACGAGGCGACGCTGCGCGCCCTCGGCTGGCTGGTCGGGCGCACCGTCCCGATGCTTCCCGAACGGCTGCGCTACTTCCCCATCGCCTACGAGGCCCGCCGCCTCGAACGCGATCGCGCCCGCCTGCGCAAGAAGATCGACCTGCGACCTATCTGAACCCTGCGAAACCGGCTGGCGTTCGGCCGGTGATCGCCCGCGCGCCCCGGCGGCCCCGGGCGGCCTGCCGCGCCGCACTGCCTCGGCCCGCGCCGGCGAGAGCCCGTCGGACGCTACGGCACCATGGCGTCGACTTCCCCGAAGCGACCCGGACCCCGGACCAACGACCCGGTCCGGGTGCCGTCACGGCGTCCGGCCGCCTTACGCCGACGACACGCGGGCGATCGACCAGTGTTCGCACGTGCTACCGACTCCGGCGCCACGGACTCGACCTACCTCCGAGGCGATTCGGACCCGGTGTCACCGCAGCACGTGATCACCTGCGTGCGAATGACACCCGGGCGACCGGTCAGTCGTTCCGCACGCGCTCCCCGGTCGGCGCGGGAAAGAATCCCGACTCGACGAAGGCCGTGACGTACGCGTCCAGCATCGCGGAATCGACCGGCGGGCAAGCGATCCCGTACCGCGCGAGGGCCGCCCGGGTGCGGGTGTCCTCGACGGTGATCGGCGAACCGCCGTAGTTGCCGCTGACCAGGGCAGCGCGCACCAGCGAGTCGTCGCCCGCGGCATCGCGGGCGGCCGCCTCCTCGGCCAGCCGGACCGCGATCTGCTCCACCGGGGCGATCTCGATGGGAATTCCGTTGCGGCTCAAGGCCTGGAAGATCTCGCCGATCCGCACCGCATTCCGGTTCACCAGGTGGTAGGCCGCACCGTCGGCCGGTTCGGACGCCAGCGCCACGATCGCCGCGACGACGTAGTTCACCGGGACCAGCGGCATCGCCGCATCGCCGGTGTCGGGCGCCAGACCGAGGATGGCCGCGGCCCGGATCATATTCCAGAACGAGTCGTCGGCACTGTTCACACCACTGCGCGGATCACCGGACACCAGGCCGGGCCGGTAGATGCGCACCGGCACGCCACGCTCACCGGCCTGCCGGATCAGTTGCTCGGCAACCCATTTACTGGCCACGTACCCGTTGTCGGACACCTCCGCGACACTCAGCTCGGTATCCTCCGGGCCCGTGAAATCCGGTGTGAGAGCGACGGGAATAACCGTATTGGCCGTGGAGATGTAGTGCACCGGCTTGATCCGGCCGTTGGTGGCCAGGCGCAGCACCTCACGGGTGCCCGACACGTTGGCCGCACGCAACCGCGCGTAGGGCTCGATATGGTTGACCCGGGCGCCGTTGTGGAAGATCACATCCACCCGCTCGGCCAGCCGGGTGTAACCCGCCTGATCCAGTCCGAACCTGGGCGCGGCCAGATCGCCCGCGACAGCGACGATCCGGGAGCGGTACGAATCCTGCCAGAGCCGGTAGTGCCCGAGCGAATCACGAATTCGCTGCTCCGCCTGGCCGTCGTCGTCACCGCGCACCAGGCACCACACCCGCGCCGAGGTGCTGTCCAGCAGTTCGCGCAGCAGATGTGCGCCCACGAATCCGGTTGCGCCGGTGAGCAGTACGTCCTGCGGCGCATCCGCGCGCGCGGGAAGTACACCGGCGCCGTCGATCTCGGATTCGAGCACCGCGTCGGCGGCCATCGAGGGCCGCGGATCGGTTACCGCGACCGCCGACTCGCCCGGATCGTCGATCCGGGCCGCGAGGGCGCGCACGGTGGGCGCGGTGAACAGCGCCGCCATCGGCACATCGATGCCGAGCCGGCTGTTCAACGCCCGCTGCAATGTGAAGGCCAGCAGCGAACTGCCGCCGAGGGCGAAGAAGTCGTCCTCGGCGCCGACGCGATCGACCTGCAGCACCTCGGTGAAGACCTCGGCGACCGACCGCTCGGTGTCGGTGGCCGGGGCGACGAATTCCCGCGTCCGCAACACCGGTCGCGGCAAGGCCTTGCGGTCGGCCTTACCGCTGGCGTTCATCGGCATGGCATCGAGCACCATGATCGCCGAGGGGACCATGTACGAGGGCAGCACCTGGCTCAGCGACGCCCGCAGGGCATCGACCGACAGGTCCTCGACCGCCGGAACCACGTAGGCGACGAGCTGGTCGCCGATCTCCGAGGGCGCCACCACCACGACCGTCTGGGCGACCGTGGCTTCGGCCAGCAGCGCGGTCTCGATCTCGCCCAGCTCGATCCGGTGGCCCCGGATCTTCGCCTGGAAATCGCTGCGGCCCAGGTACTCCAGCACACCGTCGGGTCGCCGCCGCACCAGATCACCGGTCCGGTACATCCGCGATCCGGGCGGCCCGTACGGATCCGCGACGAACCGGTCGGCGCTCAGGTCCGGTCGGCGCAGATAGCCGCGCGCCAATTGGGTTCCGGCCAAATACAATTCGCCGACCACGCCGGCCGGGGTGAGCCGCAACCGGGAGTCCAGCACATAGGTGCGTGTATTCCATTGCGCCACACCGATCGGCACCGTCGTCCGGTCGGCGGTGGATGCGGGCCGGTACGTCACCGACACCGCGGCCTCGGTCGGGCCGTACAGGTTGTGCAGCCCGGCCGAGGACAACGCGGCGAATTCGGCGACGGTGCCGGGCGGCAGCGCCTCGCCGATGGCGAACACCGCACGCAGCGAGGCCACCTGCGCGGGCTGTGCGGCGGCCAGGAACACCTGCAGTACCGAGGGCACGAAATCGGTGACCGTCACCTGGTGCGTTTCGATCAGCTCGGCCAGATAGCGCGGGTCGCGCTGTCCGGCGGGGGCGGCGAGCACCACCCGCGCGCCCGCCCACAGCGGCACGAAGTAACCCCAGAGCGAGACATCGAACGTCGTCGCCGTCTTCTGCAGGTACACATCGCGCGGCGCGATCGAGTAGTGCTCGGCCATCCAGGCGATCTGATTGGTGATCGCGCCGTGCGGAACCAGCACGCCCTTCGGGCGGCCCGTGGACCCGGAGGTGAACAGCAGGTACGCCGGATGATCCGCACGCAGCGGGGCGCGCAGTTCGCTCGCGCCGACCGGTTCGGCGGAGTATTCCGGCAACTCGAGCGTGTCCAGGTCGATCCCGCGGGCGCCCGGCACCTCCGCACCGCCGGTGGTCAGCACCAGCGCGGGCTCGGCGGTCTCCAGCACGTACGCGATCCGCCCGGCCGGGTGCTCGAGGTCCAGCGGCAGGTAGGCCCCGCCCGCGCTCAGCACCGCGTACATCGCCACCATCAGTTCGGGCGAGCGCGGAATTGCCAGCGCGACAATGGATTCCGGCCCGATGCCCTGCCCGATCAGATATCGGGCGAGCCGGTTGACGCGCTCGTCGAACTCCCGATAGGTCCACACCGTCTCGTCGTGCACCACGGCCACCGCGTCCGGCGCCGCGGCGACCGCGCGGCGGTATCCGCTCACCAGCAGCTCGTCGGCAACCGGATGCGCGGTTTCGGCCGCATCGCTCAGCAAGGCCGCGCGCTCGGCCGCATCGATAACATCGATATCGCCCAGCACCGCTTCGGGATCGCGGGCGAGCGCGCCGAGCAGCCGGACGAAACGATCCACGAAACGCTGCACGGTGTCGGGCTCGAACATGTCCGAGGCGTACGTGACGATGCCGGCGATTCCCTGCGGCGCGCCCTCGGCGTCATAGGAATCGCCGATCATCCAGTGCAGATCGAACTGCGAGACCTCCACGCCGATATCCAGGCCCGACACGCCCAGCCCGGGCATTTCCAGGGCCACCGGCGCGAGATTCTGGAACGACAGCGCCACCTGGTACAGCGGGTGCCGGGCCGGTGAACGCACCGGATCCAGCACGCCGACCAGCCGTTCGAACGGCACGTCCGCATTGGCGAAGGCCCGGATGTCCTCGTCCCGCTGCCGCGCGAGCAGTTCGCTGAACGTCGCGCGGGCGTCGTAACGGGTGCGGAAGACCAGCGTGTTGATGAACATGCCGATCAGGTCGTCCAGCGCCGCGTCACCACGACCGGCGACCGGCGAACCGATCGCGATGTCGTCGGTACCCGACAGACGCGCCAGCAGCACCGCGAGCGCCGTGTGCACGGTCATGAACAGCGTCGCGCCGTGCGTGCGCGACAGTTCCGCGAGGGCAGCATGGGTTTCGGCGTCGATCCGGACCTCGACTCGGCCGCCGGTGTAGGAACGCAGCAGCGGCCGCGGCCGATCCGAGGGCAGGTCGAGCTGGTCCGGCAGACCCGCCAGCGCGGTTCGCCAATAGGAGATCTGCGCGGCGGCAACCGAATCCGGGTCGTCCTCGGAACCGAGCACGGTGCGCTGCCAGATGCTGTAGTCCGCGTACTGCACCGGCAGCGGCTCCCATTGCGGAGCCTGTCCGGCGCTGCGCGCGGCGTACGCCAGCATCAGATCCCGGGCCATCGGGCCGATCGAGGAACCATCGGCGGCAATGTGATTCACCACCACGGCCAGCACGTACTCGTGTTCGTCCGATTCGGCCGCGCCCAGGTCGAACAGCGCGACAACCAGCGGAACCCGCTCGGTGAGATCGAATTGCGTGCGCGCGAGCTCGGCCACCGCCTCCGCGACCGCGGACGGGTCGACCGGCTGCACGTGCAAGGGCGGAACCGCCTGCGCCGCAGGCAGAATCACTTGCACCGGGCCGTCGTCCGGGGTGCCGGAATCGCCCGCGGCGGTCCCGGCATTCGCCGCGAGCGGATACACCGTGCGCAGAATCTCGTGCCGGGTGACCAGATCCGCGATCGCCGCCCGCAGCGCGTCCACATCGAGATCGCCGCGCAGACGCACCGCCATCGGCACGTTGTAGGCCACCGACGCGGTGTCGAAGCGGTTGAGCAGCCACATCCCGAGCTGGGCCGGAGACAGCGGAATCCGTTCCGGCCGCGGACCGGCCACCAGCGCCGGGCGATCATCGGCGACGGCGTGGTCGGTGAGGCGTGCGGCCAGAGCGGCCACCGTGGATGCCTCGAACAGCAGCCGCACCGGTACCCGCGCGTCCAGCGCCGCGCCCACGCGAGCCATGAGCCGGGTCGCGATCAGCGAGTTGCCGCCGAGTTCGAAGAAATCGTCATCGGCGCCGACCGGTGTTGCGGGAGCGAGCAATTCGGTGAACGCCTCCGCGACCAGTTCCTCCAGCCGCCCGGACGGTGCGCGGAATTCGCGGGTGTGCAGTTGCGGGGCGGGCAGCGCGGCGCGGTCGAGCTTACCGACCGGGGTGAGCGGGATCCGGTCGAGCACCATGACGGTGGTGGGCACCATATGGGCGGGCAACCGCCGTTCGGCGACCGCGACCAGTTCGTCCGCATCGGCCACGGCACCGGCCGCGGCGTGCACGTAGGACACGAGAATGGTCGCGCCGGTGGGCAGTTCGTGCCCGACGGTGACGGCGAAGTCGATGCCGTCCTGTCCGGCCAGCACCGCGTCGATCTCACCGAGCTCGATCCGGAATCCGCGGATCTTCACCTGGAAGTCGTTGCGGCCCAGGTACTCCAGTTCACCGTCGAAGGTGCGCCGGACCAGATCGCCGGTCCGGTACAGCCGGGAACCGCTGGGATCGAACGGATTCGCCACGAAGCGGGCCGCGGTCAGCGCGGGACGTTCGTGATAGCCGCGGGCCTGCTGCGCACCGGTGATGTACAGCTCGCCGACGGCCCGGTCCGGCACCGGCGACAACCGCTCGTCCAGAACGTATTCGGTGATGGCGCGAATCGGGCCGCCCAGGGTCACCGTCTCGCCGGGCACCAGCGGGGCGCTGATATTGGTCATGATCGTGGTCTCGGTGGGGCCGTACCCGTTGTAGAACTCGCGGGTGCGCCGGCCGCCGATCGGAATCGCCCAGCGCTGCACCAGGTCCGGCGGGCACGCTTCGCCACCGGCGATCACCACGCGCAGCTTGTCCAGCCCCTTGGGGTCCACCGAGGCCAGTGCGGACGGGGTGATGAAGGCGTGGGTGACCCGCTCGCGAGCCAGCAGCGCGGCCAACTCCGCGCCACCGTAGACGGTCGGCGCGGCGACCACCATGGTCGCGCCGCCACCGAGCGCCAGCAGCAATTCCAGAATCGACGCGTCGAACGACGGCGAGGCGAAATGCAGTGTGCGCGAACTACTCGTCACCCGGTAACGCTCACGCTGCTCCTCGCAGAAGCTCGCCAGCCCGGCGTGCGTCACGACCACGCCCTTGGGCAGACCGGTCGAACCCGAGGTGTAGATGACGTAGGCCGGATGCGCCGCGCGCAGCGGCCGCAGCCGATCCGCGTCGGTCACCGGATCGGCCGAACTCGCATCGATCAACTGCTCGGTCTCGACGTCGTCGAGGACCAGCCACTCCACCTGCGCGGGCAGGTCGGCGCGCACCGACTCGACGGTCAATCCCAGCACCGCGTGCGAATCGGCCAGCATATGGGCGACCCGATCGGCGGGGTAGTTCGGATCGACCGGCACGAATCCGGCGCCGGATTTGGCGATCGCCCACACCGCGAGCACCGATTCCGGCGACCGCGGGATGCCGATCGCGACCAGGTCCTCCGGGCCGATACCGCGATCGATCAGTACGCGAGCCAGCTGCGTCGAGCGTTCGTCCAGTTCCAGGTACTCGAGTTCGGACAGCTGCGCGGTGGCGTCGGCGAAGATCACCGCGACACCGTCCGGATTGTTGTCCACGGCCGCGGACATCAGATCCGGCAGCGTCGGCGCCGAATCCTCCGGTGGCGGGGCCACCGGCGCGGACGGGACGACGGGCCCGCGGGCCCGCTCGGCGGCGTCCAGCAGATCCACATCGCCGACGATGATCCCCGGGTCGGCGGCCACAGCCGTGACGAACCGCTCGAACCGGCGCGCGATCCCGTTCACTGTGGCCTCGTCGAAAACGTCGGTGGCATAGGTGAATCCGGCGACCAGCACATCCGGTGTGCCGTCCGCGGCGTAGTGCGGCTCGACCGTGACCAGCAGATCGAATTTGGCGGTAACCTCACCGGTGTCCAGCGCCGCGACGGTCAGGCCGGGCAGCTCGAGCGTCGCCTGTTCCAGGTTCTGGAATGCCAGTACCACCTGGAACAGCGGATCACCACCGGCCGCACTCGGCCCGACCGCCTCGGCCACCCGCTCGAACGGAATGTCCGCATGGGCGAAGGCCGACAGATCGGTCTCGCGAGCGCGCCCGATCAGGGCCGCGAACGGGCCGGAACGGTCGACGTCCAGGCGCAGGGTCAGGGTGTTGACGAACATGCCGACCAGATCGTCCAGCGCCGCCGCGCCGCGGCCCGCGATCGGTGTGCCGATCGCGATGTCCGATCCGCCGGACAGCCGCGCCAGCAGCGCCGCCAGCGCCGCGTGCACCACCATGAACAGCGACGAATGATGTTCTCGCGCAAGATCGGTGAGTCCGGCGTGCACCGCGGCGGGCACCGTCACGGTGGCCAGTGCGCCGCGCCCGGACGGCCGCGGCGGACGCGGATGGTCCAGCGGCAGCCTCGGCGCCTGCGCGATACCCGCCAGCTGTCGCCGCCAGTACGCCAATTGCTGTGCGGCGACGGAGTTCTCGTCGTCGTCGGTACCGATGACCGCGCGCTGCCACAGGGTGAAGTCCGCGTACTGCACCGGCAGCGGCGCCCAGCCCGGCGCGTTGCCCTCGAGCCGCGCGAGATAGGCGGTGACCAGGTCGCGGGCCAACGGGGCCAGCGATACGCCGTCGGCCGAAATATGGTGCACCACAACGACGAGCAGGTGATCGCCCGTGGCCGGATCGGAGTAGAGGCGGGCCCGCACCGGCGGATGCGCGGTCACGTCGAATCCGGTGGCCATCACCTCGCTCACCCGGCCGAGATCCTCGGCCGTGGCGGTCTCGACCGGCACACCGTCCGGCAGTGTCTCGGCGACCGAGAGGATCTCCTGATGCGGCTCGCCACCGGGGCCGGACAGCGGGAATCGGGTGCGCAGCGATTCGTGCCGTTCCAGCACGTCCAGGACGGCGTTGCGCATCGCCTCGACGTTCAGCTCGCCGGTGAGGCGAATCGCGAACGGCAGGTTGTAGACCGGCGAATCCGGATCGATCTGGTTCAGCAGCCACATCCGCTGCTGTGCCAGCGACAGCGGCACGATCGCCGGTCGCTCGGCACGGACCAGCGGCGGGCGCTGCGCGGCATCGCCCGCGCCCGGCACGATTCCGGCCGCGAGCGCGGCCACCGTCGGGGTGTCGAACAGCGCGCGCACCGAGACCCGGGCGTTCAGCGCCGCGCCCAGCCGCGCGACCACCTGCGTCGCGATCAGGGAATTGCCGCCGAGACCGAAGAAGTCGTCGTCCGCGCCGACCCGTTCCACACCGAGCACCTCGGCGAACACCCGGGCCACGATCTCCTCGATCGGGGTCGAGGGGGCGCGGAACTCGCGAGCGGCGAACGTCGGGCGCGGCAGCGCCTTGCGATCCAGCTTGCCACTCTGGTTGAGCGGCAACGCGTCCAGCTCCAGCACGGTCACCGGCACCATGTAGGACGGCAGGGTCCGGCCCAGCGCGGCACGCAACCGGTCCGGTTCGATCCGCGCGCCCGGCGCCGCGACCGCATAACCCACCAGCTGGTCACCGATCTCGGAGGCGATCACCGCGACCGCGGCGTGCGCGACCTCCGGCTGCGCGCCCAGGGCCGATTCGATCTCGCCGAGTTCGATGCGCTGGCCCCGGAGTTTGACCTGGAAGTCGCTGCGGCCGAAGTACTTCAGCACACCCTGCGACGTCCACGCGGCCAGGTCGCCGGTGCGGTACATCCGCCCGCCGGAGCCGAACGGGTCGGCGACGAAACGTTCCGCGGTCAGCTCCTCGCGCCCGATGTAGCCGCGGGCCAGCTGATCTCCGGCGATGTAGAGCTCACCGGTCACCCCGGCGGGCACCGGACGCAGCCGCGAATCCAGCACGTAGACACGGCTGTTCCAGCCGGGCGCGCCGATCGGCAGCCCGCCCTGCTCGTTCCCGGTCGCGAGCAACGTGGTCACCGCGATCGTGGTTTCGGTGGGGCCGTACACGTTCAGCGTGTCCACGTCGCCGAGTTCCCGCAGCGCGGCCACGGTCTCCGCGGGCAGCAGCTCACCGCCGGAGATCACCAGGCGCAGCGACGGCAACGATCCCGCCGCGGCGTGTGAGACGAACACCGACAGCATCGACGGCACGAAGTCGGTGACGGTGACCCGCTGCGCCGCAATGGTTTCCGCGATGTACTGCGCGTCGCGGTGGCCGTCGTGGGTGGCCAGGACGAGCGTGGCCCCGACGCGCAGCGGCAGGTAGTAACCCCAGATCGAGTCGAAGGTGACCGCGGCCTTGAGCAGGTAGACGTCGTCCGGGTGCACCGGGTACTCCGCCTGCATCCAGGTCATGTGATTGACCAGCGCGCCCTGCGACACCGCGACGCCCTTGGGCCGCCCGGTGGAACCCGAGGTGAACATGACGTAGGCCAGGTTCTCCGGGCGCACCGGGCGCACCAGCTCCTCGGTGGCCAGCGGGCCGCAGTCCAGATCGCTCATGTCCACGGTATCGATGGCCAGCACCTCGACGCCTTCGGGCACCGGCACGGCGTCCGCGGTGGTGGTGAGCACGCAGACCGGTCGCGCGGTGCGGAAGACGTACTCGATGCGCTCGGCCGGATGATCCGGGTCCACGGGCGTGTACGCACCACCGGCGCTGCGAACCGCGTAGATGGCGATCATCAGCTCCGGCGACCGCCGGATCGCGATGCCGACCACCGAGTCGGCCCCCACGCCACGCGAGATCAACAGGCGGGCAAGCCGATTGACGCGCTCACCGAACTCGCGGTAGGTCAGTTCGGTGCCCTCGTAGACCAGTGCGGTTCGATCCGGATATTCCTGCACCGCGCGGCGGAACCCCGACTGCAACTGCTCGGGATCGATCGGGTGGGCGGTGTCGTTCCACTCGTGCAGTACGCGCTCGCGTTCTGCCGCGTCCAGCACGTCGATGCTCTCGACCGGCTTCCGCGGATCGGCCACGAGCGCATCCAGTACCCGAACCATCCGCGCGGCAAGGGTTTCCACCTCGTCGTCGGAAAAGCGGCTGCGCAGGTACTTCCAGGTCACCTCGAGCGCCGACTCGGCCAGCACCACCAGCGTCAGCGGGTAGTGCGAATCGTCCACCATGCCGACTCCGGTGACGGTCATCCCGTCGATGGAGCTGGCGGCGGCGATCGCCTCCTCGTTCAGCGGATACGATTCGAAGACCAGCAGGCTGTCGAATTGCGTTGCGTCACCGGCGATCTGCTGGATCTCGGTGAGCCCGACATGATGGTGCTCGAACAGGGCGACCTGCGCACGCTGCAATTCGCGCAGCAGGTCGGCGACGGTGACCCCGCCCTCGACCCGGACCCGCACCGGCACGGTGTTGACGAACAGGCCCACCATCGATTCCACGCCGGGCAGATCCGCCGGACGGCCGGATACCGCGGCGCCGAACACCACGTCGTCGCGGCCGACGAGCCGGCCCAGCAGGATGCCCCAGGCGGCCTGGACCACGGTGTTCACCGTGACGCCCAGTTCCGCGGCGTAGTCGGCGATCCGGCGGGTGGCCTCGGCATCGAATCCGGTGACCACCTTGCCGATTTCGTAGTTCTCGGCCGTCTTCGGTTGCGGCGCGAGCAATGTCGGCTCGTCCACGCCCGCGAGCGCCTCGCCCCACAGCCGCAGCGACTCGTCCCGGTCCCGGTGCGACAGCCAGGTCAGGAAGTTCCGGTAGGACTCCGGGCGCGGGAGTGCGGACGCGTCGCCGCGAGTGGCGTACAGCAGCAACAGGTCTCGCAGCAGCACCGGCATGGACCAGCCGTCGAGCAGGATGTGGTGCGTGGTGATCGCCAGATGCCACCGGTCGGATGCGCTGCGGTACACCGCGAATCGCAGCAGCGGCGCGGTGGACGGGTCGAAATGCGTTGCGCGGTCCGCGGCTGTGCGGCGGCGCAATTCGGGTTCGCGCTCGTCCTCGGGCAGCGCGGTCAGGTCCTCCTCGCGCCAGGGCACGGTGACCCGGTCCAGGACCACCTGCACCGACCGCCCCTCGGCGCCGGTGGCGAAGGCGGCACGCAGGCTCGGATAGCGGTCCACGATCGCCTGTGCGGCCGTGCGCAACCGGGCCGTGTCCACGGTGCCGCCGAGGTCCACCCGGGCCTGGATGGTGTAGACGTCGACCGTGGACTGCGTCAGCATCGTGTGGAACAGCAGTCCGGACTGCAGCGGCGAGAGCGGCCAGATCTCCGACAGCGCCGGGTAATTGCGCTCCCACACCGCGATATCGGACTGCGCCGCCCGCACCAGCGGCAGATCCGACGGGGTCAGCCCGCCCGCGTCCGGACGTTGCGCGTGTCCGGCCAGCGCGGTCAGCGCGGTGACCCACAGATCGGCGAGTTCCTGCACCCGCTCGCGGGACAGCAAACCGGCCGGGAACGCGAACGACGCGCCCAGCTGCGGTCCGTCCGGACCGTCGGTGACGATCGCGTTGATATCGATCGCGCCGTTGGCGGGCATGTCGCGATCCAGTTCGGCGTCGAAATCGCCCAGTTCACCGGTCGGCGCCCAGCCCGATTCGGCGAGCTCCGCGGCCTCGCCGCCGGCCGCGATCCGGCCCAGGTAGTTGAACGTGATCTGGCCGAGATCCCGTAGCTGCCCGGAGGTTTCGGGGTTGAAGTGGCTCAGCAGGCCGAACCCGAGCCCCCGGCCCGGCACCGCCAGCAGCTGTTCCTTGATGGCCTTGAGCACATCACCGGCGGCCGGGCCGCCGTCGAACACCGCCGCGAAATCGGCATCCGCGAGATCGAGCCGGACGGGATACGCACTGGTGAACCAGCCGACGGTACGCGACAGGTCCGCGCCCGGCACGAAATCGTCCTCGCGGCCGTGCCCCTCGAGCCGGACCAGCACCGCCCCGCCCGTCGCGTCGCCGCGCCAGCGGCTCACCGCCAATGCCAGCGCCGACAGCAGCGCGTCGTTGGCGCCGCCGCGGAACTTCGCGGGAATCGTGGCCAGCGCCGCCTCGGTCACCTCCGGCGGCACCGTCACCCGCAACCGCTCGACGGTGGCCAGGGTGTCGACGGCGGGGTCGAACGCACGCGAACCGAGCTGCGGATCGTCCGTCTGCGAAATCTCTTGCCACAGCGGCAGTTCCGCGACGACTTCGGGCCGCCGCGCCGCCGCGGCCAAGGCGTGCGCCCAGCGCCGCATCGAGGTGCCGACCGCGGGCAGCGCCACCGGCTGCCCGGCCGCGATCTGCAGCCAGGCCACCATCAGATCCGGAATGAGGATGCGCCAGGACACCCCGTCGATCACGAAGTGATGCGCGACGACGAGCAGGACGTCGTGGCGACCGGGCGTCCGAGCGTCCGGCTCGCTACGGAAGGCGAATCGGACGAACTGCACCATGGCCGCGCCCGCGGGATCCAATCGGCCCAGCGCCGCATCGAATTCCGCGCTCGCCCGGCGGCCGAGTTCGGCCTCGTCGATATCGGCGGGCAGCTCCACCCGATGCACCAGCGCGGCCGCATCGACCGCACCCGGGGCGAGGGCCTCGAAAGTCCAGCCCTGCTCGGCATTTCCGCGCAGACGCGAACGCAGCACGTCGTGGTGATCCAGCACGGCGTTCAGCGTGGCGAGCAACGTCTCGTCGTCGAGTTCGTCGGGCAGCCGCAGCGTCATCGACTGGGAGTAGCGCCGATACGCCGGCCCCTTGGCCAGGGTGGCCGCCATCAGCGGCGTCAGCGGCATCTCGCCGACCCCGCCGCCGGGCAGTTCGGCGAGCTGTTCACGCGCGGATTCGCCTACGGCGGTAGCGATTTCGGCCAGGCCGGCGACCGTGCGGTGGTTGAACACGTCCTGCGCGGTGAAGGCGAGGCCGCGGGCCTTGGCGCGCGAGACGAGCTGAATCGACAGAATTGAGTCGCCGCCCAGCCCGAAGAACGAGTCGTCCACACCCACCCGCTCGACGCCGAGCAACCCGGCGAAGAGTTCTGCGATCAGGATTTCGTTCTCGGTGACCGGCGCGCGGAATTCGGCGGCCTCGAAGACCGGCTCGGGCAGCGCCGCGCGGTCGAGCTTGCCGACCGGGGTGAGCGGGATCGCGTCGAGCACCATGATCAGGGTCGGAATCATGTACGCGGGCAACGATTCCGCGAGGAATTCGGCCAGCCGGCCGGTGTCGACTGCGGTTCCCGCACGCGGCAGGACATACGACACCAGCGCCTTGGAACCCGAGGGGAGCGTGCGGTCCAGCGTGGCCGCGTAATCGATGTCCGGATGTGCGGTCAGCGCGTTGTCGATCTCGCCGAGTTCGATGCGCACACCGCGGATCTTCACCTGGAAATCGGTACGGCCGAGATATTCGATCGTGCCGGATTCGGTGCGCCGCACCAGATCTCCGGTCCGGTACAGCCGCGCTCCCGGCTTGGCGGTCTCGGCGTCGAACGGGCTGGCGACGAACCGCTCCGCGGTCAGGCCGGGCCGGCCCAGATATCCGCGCGCCAGCGCCGGGCCGGACAGATACAACTCGCCGGTCGTGCCCGCCGGCACCGGCCGCAGCCGCGCATCGAGCACGAACGCGCCCATCCCGGGAACCGCGGTGCCGATGGTGACCAGCTCGTCCGGGTGCAGTGCGCCGGTGGCGGTCGCCAGAATGGTGGCCTCGGTGGGCCCGTAGCCATTGAGGAAGGTGCGTCCGTCCCGGGCCCAGCGGCCGACCAGTTCGGGGCCGAACCGGTCGCCGGCGACCATGACGGTCCGCAGGTCGTCCAGTCCGGTCGAATCCACCGACTCCAGCGCGCCCGGGGTGATCAGCATGTGCGTCACGCGTTCGCGCCGCAGCAAATCGGCCAGTTCGTGTCCGCCGAACACCTGTGGCGGCGACACGATCAGCGTCGCGCCCGAGGAGAAGGCCAGCATCAGCTCCAGGACCGAGACGTCGAAGTTCGGCGAGCAGACATGCGCCACCCGCGACTCCCGGTCGACACCGAACGACTCCCGCATGGCGGTCACCAGGCTGCCGAGACCGCCGTGGCCGACCACGACGCCCTTGGGCCGACCGGTCGAGCCGGACGTATAGATGTAATAGGCCGGATGCAGTTCGGACACCGTCCGCACCCGGTCGGCGTAGGAAACCGGGTGCGCTGGGTGTGCGGCGATCCGCTCGGCATGTGCCGGATCGTCCAGTTCGATCCACTCCGGACCGGCGGCGAACGCGGCGCGGTGGGCGGTCGTGGTCAAGCCGAGCACGGCGCCGGAATCGGACAGGATGTGCTCGATGCGCTCGGCCGGATAGGCCGGGTCCACCGGGACGAACGCCGCACCGGTCTTGGCGATCGCCCAGACGGCCAGGACCGATTCGATACTGCGCGCGATACCGACCGCCACCGCGTCGTCGGCGCCTATCCCCCGCGCGATGAGCTCACGGGCCAGGCGCGAGGACGACTCGTCCAGCTCGCGATAGGTCAGCTGCCGAACGTCGGCCGGATCACCGGAGGCACTGAATCGGATCGCGACGGTGTCGGCCGCGTACTCCACGGCGGCGGTGAGCAGGCTCGGAAAAAGCACACTCCCCCGCCGGCGATTTCCGCGCGACTGCTGACGCCCTGTATTCGTTCTCACCGTGCCGAATGGTACCGGTCAAGCCCCGTCGGGCGCTGTCGTGGTTGCCCCGGCCGATCGACGTGCGACCGCACACCGGCGGCCAAGGGCCGCCCGGTCCGTAGGCCGATCCGTGCGACGCTCCCCGTCCTGGGTTCTTCGTAGTGCCGTGCTGCCGAGTTCACCGCAGGGTATCGCCCGCACCGGACCCACTGTTTCAGCGTGCGCCCGGCACCGGGCCCCAAGGGTGCCCGGCTCGGCTTTCCGCCCTGGCTCGCGCAGGTCGTGGCCGCGATCACCACACGCCCCGGAGCGGCCGGTCGACATGTGGCAGCCGCCACCGAGGGCATCGATCACGTCTCGTACGCCGAGTTCGCAACGCCGTATCACCTCGCCGCGGCCGCCGCACGGATAAATTGGACTGCGGCGGCCGGCCGCCGCCGGTGTGAAGGGAGCAGTATGGTGCAGGCCGAGACCGGTGGGTTCGACGGACGGGGCGGACGGGTCTTCTGGCGCGCCTGGGTTCCCGGGGACCGGGTGCGCGGGGTGATCGCTCTGGTGCACGGGGTCGCCGAACACTCCGGACGATACGAACACGTCGGGAAGCGCTTGGCGGACAGCGGTTTCGCGGTCTACGCACTCGACCATATCGGACATGGGCGCTCGGCCGGGCACCGCGCGAACATCGACTCGATCGACGGCGCGGCCGACAATGTCGCCGCACTGCTGGAGCTGGCCTCGCAGCGTCATCCCGGCGTGCCGCGCTTCGTGCTCGGGCACAGCATGGGCAGCCTCGTCACCCTCTACCTGGCCACCCGCGCCCCGCTGGTCGTGGCCGGTGTGGCGATCTCCGCACCCCCGCTGGACATCTCCGCGGGCAACGCCCTGCAACGCGCGCTGGCTCCCGTACTGAGCCGATGGATGCCGAACCTCGGTGTGCTACAGCTGGATTCCGCCACGATCAGCCGCGACCCCGAAGTCGTGCGCGCCTACGACACCGATCCCCTGGTCTTTCGCGGCAAACTCCCCGCACGCACCGGTGCGGAAATGCTGGCGGCCACCGAGACCGTCACCGCCCGGCTGGACCGGCTGACCGTCCCGACTCTGGTGCTGCACGGCGCCGCCGACGCGCTGGCCGCCCCGTCCAGCGCGGACACCATCGAACAGCGCGCGGGTGCGAGCGATCTCACGGTCATCCGTTATCCGGGCCTCTACCACGAGATTTTCAACGAACCCGAGCAGGACGCGGTGCTCGGCGACCTGGTCGGCTGGCTGGAGAAGCATTCGGGCACCGGGTAGCATCCGGCCATGAGCACTCCCACCGAGGGCCGCGTCGCCTTCATTCGCGCCAGCTGGCACCGTCCCATCGTGACGCGGGCGTACGAAGGTTTTCTGGCCGAGTACCGCGACCTCGGCTTCGATCCGGCGACCGTCGAGGTCTTCGACGTGCCCGGGGCGTTCGAGATTCCGCTGCACGCGCAGCGGCTGGCCCGCACCGGCCGCTACGGCGCGATCGTCGCCTCGGCCCTGGTCGTCGACGGCGGCATCTACCGCCACGAATTCGTCGCCTCGGCCGTGATCGACGGGCTGATGCGGGTGCAACTCGACAACGACGTGCCGGTGTTCTCGGTGGTGCTGACCCCGCACCACTTCCACGAGCACAGTGAGCACGTGACCTACTTCACCGAACATTTCGTCACCAAGGGCGCCGAGGCCGCCCGTGCGCTCGCGACCACGCTCAGTTCGCTGCGCGACCTGCCGGTGGGCTGAGTCCGCCGGCGGAATCGTCCGGCGCCGCGGCGGATTGGCCGAGACGGTCGGCACGGGCATGCAGATATCGTTGCCGCGGCAGGGTTTCGGCTCGGTTCGCGGCGGCGCGATAGGCCTCGCGTGCGGCTTCGCGGTCACCGAGCAACTCCAGCAGATGCGCCCGCACGGCATCGACGCGGTGATCGTCCGGCAGCCGGGGGGCGACGTCGTCGACCAGCGCAAGCCCTGCCCGCGGCCCACGTGACATCGCCACGGCGACAGCGTGATTGAGCGCCACCACCGGATTGTCGCCGAATGCGAGCAGCCGCTCGTAGAGGGCGGTGATCTGCGGCCAGTCGGTGGCGGCGTAGTCGGCGGCCTCGTCGTGCACGGCGGCGATCGCGGCCTGCAACTGATAGGGCCCGACATCCCCGCGTGGCAGAGTGGCGGTGATCAGCTCGACACCTTCGGCGATATCGTCCGCGCGCCACAGACTTCGATCCTGGTCCGCCATCGGTATCAGCTCACCACCCGCGCCGATGCGGGCCGGGCGACGCGCGTCGGTGAGCAACATCAGCGCCAGCAGTCCGGCGGACTCGCCGTCGCCGGGCAGCAGACGATGAGTCAGGCGAGCCAATCTGATTGCCTCGCTGGACAATTCGGCCCGATACAGTAGCGAGCCCGCGGTCGCCGCATACCCCTCGGTGAAGATCAGATACAGCACGTGCAGCACGGCGGCCAGCCGCTCCTCGCGCTCGGCCGCCGACGGCGGGGCGAACCGGACACCGCTGTCCCGGATGGTCGTCTTGGCCCGGGTGATACGCCGGGTCATGGTCGCCTCCGAAACCAGGAAGGCACGGGCGATCTCGGCGGTGGACAGCCCACCGACCGCCCGCAGTGTCAGGGCGATCTGCGAGGGCGGCGACAACGCCGGATGACAGCACATGAACAACAGGATGAGCGTGTCGTCGGCGTCGCCGGGCGCGCGATCCGCGGGCGGAGCGACCAGATCCCGCGGTGATCGCCGGTTCGCGACCACGTCCTCACGCCGCCGCCGCGACTGATCCCGGCGCAGCAGATCGGTCAGCCGCCGGGCCGCGACGGCGATCAGCCAGCTCAGCGGCTCCTCGGGAGTTCCCTCCCCCGGCCACTGCGTGGCGGCGGCCAGCAGCGCCTCCTGCACCGCGTCCTCGGCTGCGTCGAAATGCCCGTAGCGGCGGACCAGCGCGCCGAGGACCCGCGGCGTCAGCTGACGTAGCAGGTCCTCGATCTCGGTGCGGGAGTTCACAATTCGTCGACGGACTCCGCGATCGGCCGGATATCGGCATAGGCGCGGGCGACGGCCTCCGGCGGTCCCGGGCAGTCCCGCAGCCGCTCGGCGATCTCGGTGGCGCGGTCGAAGCTGACGCAGTCGACCACCCAGTATCCGGCGAGCACCTCCTCGGTCTCCGCGAACGGCCCGTCGGTGACGAACGGCGTCCCGTTGCGATTGCCCACCCTGCGGGTGTGCACCGGCGCGGTCAGCCCGCGCGTCTCCACCAGTTCCCCGGACTCCTCCAACTCCTGGTTGAACTTGGTCATGAACGCGTGCAACTCGGCGAAATCCCGCGGTGACCAGGTGGACTCCCCGGCTCCGCCCATCCCGTCGTAGTCCCGCTGCGATCCGTAGCTCAGAATCATGTACTTCACGGCGAACTCCTTCCGGTCAGCACCCCTGCGGCACTGTCACCAGGTACGTCGAAGCCGCTGTCCATTCTCGGACATCGGATCGCCGATTCCCCGGATTGCCTCGAAATCGCCGCCGAAGCCGAGCGGTCAGTCCCGCAATGCCCGATAGGTCAGGGTCAGGAAGTCCTCGCCCAGCCGAATCTGCCAGTCGCCCGCCACGATGATGTTGCTGGTCTGCACGAACAACAGGGCCACCAGGTCATGCCGGGGGTCGGCGACCCAGAAGGTACCGAAACCGCCCGGCCAGGACACCGCACCGACTCCCGGGCCGACGCCGTCCTGCCGGGTGCGGACCTGTACGCCGTATCCGAAACCTTGGTCCTCCCACATGGTTTGCCCCAGCGGCGGATTGAACGGCGGATCGGCGTGCTGAGCGGGCGTGAGACGATCGCGCGACATCGCCCGCACAGTGTCCCCGGTCAGAATCCGCGTGCCGTCGAGTTCGCCGCGGCCGAGGATCATCCGGGCGAAACGCGCGTAGTCGTCGACGGTGGAGACCAGACCCGCACCGCCGGACGCGAACCGCGGCCGCTGCGCCCATGCCGTGGTGTCCGGGTGGTCGAGGACCTCGCCCTCGCGCGAGTACAGGACCGTGAGACGTTCGCGGGCGGATCCGGGCACCACGAAACCGGTGTCCACCATGCCCAGCGGCTCGAAGATCCGTTCGGCCAGTACCGTTTCCAGCGGCTGACCGGTGACGCGGCTGATCAGCACGCCGAGCACGTCCGATGCGGTGTGGTAGCGCCACAACTCACCGGGCTGGGCGATGAGCGGCAGTTCGCCGAGACGGCGCATCCACGCGTCGGGGTCCAGCGGCTCGCAGCCCGGTATGGCCAGGGCGGTGGCGACCGGGTCGGCGGTGAGTGAGAACAGTTGCGGCGCAAGGCCGGAGCGTCCCCAGCCCAGCCCGAACCGATAGGTGAGCAGATCCTCCAGCGTGATCGGCCGGGTGGCGGGCACGACGTCATCGGGCGGGCCGAGCGGGTCGCGCATGACCTTGCGATCGGCGAGTTCGGGCAGCCAGGGATCCACCGGATCGGACAGCCCGATCAGCCCCTGTTCCACCAGTTGCAGGGCGGCGACCGCCGTGACCGGTTTGGTCATCGACGCCATCCGGAACAGCGCGTCGCGGCGCATCGGCCGCCGCCTTTCGCGATCCTGCCAGCCCGCGGTGTCCACCTGAATCACGTCACCGCGCCGGTGGATCATGGCGACCAGACCCGCGACCTCGCCGCGGTCGGCGTAACCCGTCAGCGTCTCACTCAGCAAGCCCAGGCCGCCGGCCGAAAACCCGTTCGCCACAACAGTTCCTTTCGCATCACCGTCGTCAGCGTCAACCGGGCGGACGAGCGGTTATTCCCGCCGCCGCAGCGCCAGTGCGCCCAGGCCCGCGAACAGCATGTACACCCCGACCACCCAAAGACCGGCGCGCTGGGTTCCGGTGAGATCCTTCAGCCAGCCGGTGATGTAGGGGGCCGCGAATCCGCTGATATTGCCCAGCGAGTTGATCAGCGCGATGCCGCCCGCCGCGGCCGCGCCGGACAGGAAGGTGCCCGGCAACGCCCAGAAGGCCGGCAGCGCCGCGAGAACGCCTACCGCGCATACGGTTACGGCGGTCATCGCCGCGAACGGGTTGCCCAGGTAGAGCGCGACCGGAATGGCCAGACCGCCGATGATCGACGGCAGCGCGACATGCCACCGGCGCTCGCCGGTCCGGTCGCCGTGCCTGCCCCACCACACCATCGCGACCGCGCCGATGACGTACGGCACCGCCGTGATCAGGCCGCGCTGCACCACCGAATAGTGGCTGCCGTACTGCTGCTGGAATCCGGCGATGATCGTGGGCAGGAAGAAGCCCAGGGCGTACAGCCCATAGGCGATGCCGCCGTAGATCGCGGCGAGGCCCAGAATGCGCGGATGGGTCAGCGCCCGCCGCAACGTCCAGTGCTCGGCCTGGGCCAGCTCGGCCTCCTCGCGCGCGAGTTCGGTTGCCAGCCATTCGCGTTCGGGCCCGGTCAGCCAGCGGGCCTGCTCGGGCCGGTCGGTCAGGTAGAACCAGGTGAGCACGGCCAGAGCCAGCGCGGGCACGCCCTCGACCAGGAACATGAACCGCCAGCCGCTCAGCCCGAATACGCCTTCGCCGTACTGGATCACCAGACTCGACAGCGTCGAGCCGACCGCCGTGGAGATGGGCACCGCCACCATGAACATCGCGACGATCCGGGCACGATAGCGCTGCGGGAACCAGTAGGTCAGATACAGCAGGATGCCGGGAAAGAATCCGGCCTCCGCCACGCCGAGCAGGAACCGCAGCACGATCAGCACGGTGGCGTTCGGCACGAACACCATCGCGGTCGCGATCACGCCCCAGCTGAGCATGATTCGCGCCATCCAGCGCCGCGCGCCGAACCGGTGCAGCGCCAGATTACTCGGCACCTCGAGCACCAGATAACCGAGAAAGAAGATGCCCGAGGCGAATCCGAACACCGTCTCGGACAGGGCGAGATCGTGTTTCATCCCGCTGGGACCGGCGAAACCGATGTTCACCCGGTCCAGATAGTTCACGAAATACAGCAGACCCAGGAACGGCACCAGGCGGAGACCGACCTTGCGCAGCGTGGTCCGGGAGACATCGGCGGCTTCGAACACTTGCGTACTGTCGTGTCCGCAATGCCGGATGTCAAGGCGCGCGGGGTCATCCGGCCGGGTAGACCGCGATCTCGACGAGGTTGCCGTCCAGGTCGCGGCAGTAGTGCGAGATCATCTCCCCCAGCGCGCCGACCTTGACCACGGGCCCCTCGGTGATCTCCACGCCGCACGCGGTGAGCTGTCCGTGCACCTGTTCGGGAGTGGCGGCGGTGACGAAGCACAGGTCCGCCGACCCGGCCGCGGCCACCGCACCGGTCAGCCACGCCGGATCGTCCGCGGCCATCGCCACCGGCCGCAGATTGATCTTCTGCTGCCCGAATACCAGCGCGGTCCGTCCGGCCGTGCCGAACGTCTCCACCCGCATTCCCAGCACCCGTTCGTACCAGGCGGCAGTCGCCGCGACGTCCCGGCAGTTCAGGACGATGTGGTCGAAGCGTTCGACGGCAAATCCCATGTGCCGCAGGGTACTCCACCTCGGACGAGTCGAGTCCGGTGCAGATGCGCGCCTTGCCCGAATATGCGGAACCATCGGTTCCGTTATTTGCTATATTCGGAACCGTGAGTTCCGGAACAACCGAACCCCGGCCGGGCAGGCCCCTGTCCGCCGAGACCGATCGCGCCGTCCGGGCGGCCACCCTCGCCCTCCTCGACGAGGTCGGGTACGCGGGCCTGCGGGTACAGGACGTGGCCACCCGCGCGGGCGTCGGCAAGGCCGCGCTCTACCGGCGATGGCCGTCCAAGGCCGCGCTGGCGATGCACCACCTGATCGGCGATCTGGCTCCCCGGACGTATCGCGACACCGGCAGCCTGCGCGGCGACCTGCGCGAGGTGGCCGCGGACTTCGTCGCCCGGATGGCGAACCCCCGGGTGCGGGCAGTCCTGCCGGAAATCTTCGCGGATCTGCTGCACGAACAAGCGCTGCAGAGCGTTTTCGAGGAGGTCTGCCTCCGCCCCGAGCAGGACCTCGTCCGGCGGACCGCCGAACGCGCGGTCGAACGCGGCGAACTCACCACCGTCCCGGACGTGCGCTGGGCGCACGCGCAGTTCTCCGGCCCGGTGTTCCTGTGGCTGTACCTGCTCGGCGGTCACGGCGACGCCGCGCTGATCGACCGGGTCGCGGACGCGGTGTACGCGACCTGGATCAACGAAGGGAAGTAGATATGAACGGCTGGCTGTGGGCGGGACAGATCATTCTGGCCGCCGCATTCGTCCTCGGCGGTGGCGTGAAGATCGTGCTGCCGAAGGACAAACTGCGGCCGATGATGCCCTGGGTCGAGGACATGTCGGCCAGCGCCGTGCGCGGAATCGGCGCGATCGAGGTGATCGGCGGGGCCGGGGTCGTACTGCCCTGGGCGACCGGGATCGCCATGATCCTGACCCCGATCGCGGCGGTCGGTCTGGCGCTGGTCATGGTCGGCGGATTCGTCACCCACGCCCGGCGCGCTGAATGGTCGCGCACGCCGTCCAATCTCGTACTGTTCGTCATCGCCGTGCTGGTGGCGATCGGCCGGTTCTGATCTCCGGGGGCGGACCCGCACCCGCGGCCCGCCCCGCTCAGATCTGCTTGCGGTGCGGCACGAACTCGAGGGTCAGCAGCGCCACGGCCGTGAACACGATCTCGCGCCAGCGGATCAGCACGAAGCGCTGATTGCCGAAGGAGTTGAACTTGCGCAGGAACCGGTACAGCGATTCGAGCCGGATCATCGGGTCCAGCACGCGGGCGAGCAGATACAGCGCCTGGCGCGTGCGGGTCCGATCCTTGTCGCTGTACAACTCCGGGAACGCGGCGAAGGCCAGCGAAATGCGCCGCACGCCGTGTTCGCGGCCGTAATCGACCAGATCCACGATCATGCGCTCGTCCAGGCCGTTGGGCGCGTCCTTGCGGCGCCACGGCACGTCCAGGCTCAGCTCACTGCCGTGATTGGCCTCGCCGTACCGCTGGAATCCGACGACCCGGCCGTCGCTGTCGCGGGCGATCACCACCAGCATGCCCGGATGCCGGCCGTCCAGCAGATGGTCCAGGATCATCGAGAACCCGCGGGTCTGGCGGCCGTGATGCCATTCGTCGACGATCGCGAACAGGGTCCGGCGCAGCGATTCGCTCAGCTCCCGCTCGGGCAGGATCTCGGTGCTCACGCCGAAGTTGCGGGTGCGGCTGACCGCCTGGCGCAGATTGCGGAATTTGCGGCCGACCATATCGAAGCCGTCGACCTCGACGACCACATCGCGGCCGATCGGAATCGAGTGCAGCCCACGATGTTCCGTGGCCCTGGTCCGCCACAGCTCGCACACCTCCGGGCTCGCGCCCAGCACGGCGATCCGCCAGCCGTGTGCCATGGCGAATGCGGAGAACTCCGTGATGAGCGTCCCGAAGACGGCGCGGTCGCCGACCGGATCGCCCGCCACCACCGCGATGCCGAACCGGGTGCGGTAACCGATGGCCGCGGCGGAGGTCGCGTCGAAGAAATAGGATTTGGACGAGTGCAGCGCGAACGGCGCGAGCGGATCGCCCGCCGTCGTGTCGACCAGCGCCGCGATGCGCAGCTGATGTTCCGGCTGCGGACGTGAACTCTGCGGCAGCATCATGATGAACCCGGTCGAGGCCAGGAAGACGAACCCGACCGCCGGATGTTCCGCGCGATAGGCGATGTTCGACATGCCGAGCACGATCACCGCGACGGTAACGTGCGGCAGCGTGATCGGTCGCCGCAGATGCAGACCGCGCGCCACGAACAGCCCCGACAGTGAGGCGGCCACGAACCAGCCGCGATCGACGCCCTCGCGCGAGGCTCGGTCCGCCGCGTACACCAGCACGACGCCGACCAGCAGCAGCACCACGATCAGCGGCAGCCGCACGGCTCGGGTGGGAGTGAGGACGACCTGTCGGTAAGTGCGATAACCGGCGACCGCCGAGTTGAGGTCCGCCATGTCACAACCCCCGCCGAGGCAGGAATTCGAGCTGGTGGGCGTGTCGCACGTCCACGAACATCCTCGACATGGTGGTCCTCCCGATGGTCGCGTCCTGACGGATACACTATGCGGAACGCAGGTTCCGGGTCGCTGGACCCCACCAACTCGGCGGCACGGCGGCCCGTACCGCCCGTCGATCCCGGTGTTCCCTCGTCTCGGCCTACCCGCCGATCCGGACATGACTCGGCGGCGCAGTCGTATGCGCGTCTGAATAACCGATACCGCGAGAAACTTGTTCCCCGCAATAGGTTTACGAGATACCCCGCACGGCTATACGAATGCGATTATAAAGCAGCAAATATCGGGCAATCCACCCTTGCCCGAGCAGTCCGCCGACTCGTCTTCGGTACCGCGTAAAACTGGACCGACCAGCGGTTTCAGCAACTTCTCAGGCAGCGCGGCCGATACCGAACAGAGACCGGACCGCCACCCGTCGGCCATCTGCCGAAGCCGCCGACGCGCGCGGTCCCGGCCGCTCGGACGACGCGAGCGAGGGATCCTGTGAACTTCATCTCACAGCTCGTCCGCGATATCGGCCTGCGCGGCGAGGAGATCATCGCCGTGGTCGTCGATCCACGCGCCGAGGGCCGTCATCGGACCGGCGACGAGACTGGCGCCCGGATCGGTCGATCGGCATTCGACCCGAGACGGTGCCCCGCACAGCACGCCCGACACGGTGCGACGTGAGGCGAACCGCTGCCGAGTCGGCTCCCGAGTACAGGCGTTGCGCCGCAGGGGATTCAGACAGAGCCGGTCGGATATCCGAGCCCTGGTACCACGGCCGCATTCGCTCGTGCTGTGCGGTAACATTGCCGGCCGCGTCGGTCGAGGAGGATATGACTACCCGAGGGGTGCGGATTACGCCGCCACCATCGGAAAGCCTGCTCATCAGCGGCTTCACGACATTCTGAATACTCAGCGCGAACAGTATGCCGAACATCTTCACAACATCGTGACGCACGAAGCCGAGCTGAAGACCATACCCCTCTGGGGTAGGTACGTTTCCCGGCCCGCCTGGAATAACGGCTGGTTCGAGGGATTGGATCTGGCCGCTCTGCACATGTTCGTGGCGACACACCGGCCCGCGCGGTATATCGAGATCGGATCCGTTAATTCTACCAAGATCACTCGACATGCCGCACGGAAAAGCGACCTCTCCCTGCATATCACATCGATCGACCCCGCACCACGAGCCGAAATCGACGTGCTCTGTGATGAAGTCATCAGGCAATCAGCCGAGACCATCGACCAGACGCTGTTCGACGACATCGGCCCGGGCGACATCCTGTTTGTCGACAATTCGCACCGCGTCTTCACCAACTCCGCCGCGGTCGTGATCTTGCTCGAAGTCCTGCCCCGCCTGCAACCCGGCGTCCTGATCCACATCCACGACGTCTTCTTGCCCTACGACTACCCGTCAGAATGGAGCGCACGCTTCTATTCCGAGCAGTACCTGCTCGCCGCGTGGCTGCTGGCGGAAGGGCCGCACGTTCGCGTAGAGCTCGCCAATATGTTCGTGAGCCGCGATGAGGAACTCGCAGCAATTCTGAATCCTCTCTGGACCGGTCCGCTGTCCGACGTTCAGCGGCACGGTGGTTCGTTCTGGCTCCGGAAGCTCTGACAAAACCAACCTGACCATCGAGACTGGAACGCCATCAGCGACGTGAGCGGGGCCTCCGCAGCCCGCCCGGAACCGACGAGGGTGATCCTCCGGCACCGAGTCCGCCGTAATGGCGGCCCCGCCGGCTCCGCGGACACTGCGGGATTAGTCATCCGCCCCCTTCGACGGCACCGAGCGGGCCCGAATTCTCACTCCCCGCCGAACACCCGCTCCACGACCGTCTTCGCTCGTCTGGTCACACGCATGTAGTGGTCCAGGAATTCGCTGCCGTCGTCGTTGGGCCAGCCCGCGACCCGCGCGACCGCAGACAGCAGCCTGCCCGGACCCGGAAGTTGGTCGGCGGGTTTGCCGCGGACCAGGACCAGGGCGTTGCGGGCCTTGGTGGCGGTGAGCCAGGCGTCGCGGAGCAGGGCCACGTCGGTGGCGTCCAACAGGTCGGCTTGCTCGATGGCTTCGAGCGATTGCAGGGTGGAGGTGTTGTGCAGGGACTGCACCTCGTGGGCGTGGCGCAGCTGCAAAAGCTGGACCGTCCATTCGATATCGGCCAGACCGCCGCGGCCGAGTTTGGTGTGCGTGGCCGGATTCGCGCCGCGCGGCAGGCGTTCGGAGTCGACGCGGGCCTTGATCCGGCGGATCTCGCGGACCGCGTCGCCCGAGACGCCACCGGCCGGATACCGCACCGCATCGATGACGTGCAGGAATCGCAGTCCCAGCTGCTGATCGCCCGCGACCTGGTGGGCGCGCAACAGGGCCTGCACCTCCCAGGGCTGGGCCCACTGCCGGTAGTAGGCCTCGTAGGCGGCCAGCGTGCGCACCAGGGCCCCGTTCCGCCCCTCGGGCCGCAAACCGGCGTCGACCTGCAGCGGCGGATCGGTGCTCGGCGCACCCAGCAGGCGCTGGACCTGGTCGGCGATGGCGATCGACCATTTCACCGCGACCGTCTCGTCCGCACCGGGACGCGGATCGCAGACGAACAGCACGTCGGCGTCCGAGCCGTAGCCCAGTTCCAGACCGCCGAGGCGGCCCATCCCGATCACGGCGAAGTCCGCGGGCGCCTCGTGCCCCATCTCGGCCTCGCTGGCGCGGATCACCGCGCGCAACGACGCCTCCAGCACCGCCACCCACACCGAGGACAGCGCCGAACACACCTGGGGCACCTCGAGCATGCCCAGCACATCGGCCGAGGCGACGCGGGCCAATTCGTGCCGGCGCAGCGAACGAGCCGTTGCCACAGCGCGTTTGGGATCCTCGTAGCGCGCCGCACCGGAGATGATCCCGCCGCGCACGTCCGCGGCCTTCGGGCTCAGCAGCAGCGGGCCGCTCGGACCGTCGGCGAACATGCGGATCGTCTCGGGCGCGTTGATCAGCAGATCGGGCAGGTAGGCCGAGGAACCCAGCACGATCATCAGCCGCTGCGCGATCGCGCCCTCGTCCCGCAGCTCGCGCAGGAACCAGGTCTGATCGTCCAGGCCCTCGGACACCCGGCGATAGGCCAGCAGTCCCTGATCCGGATTCGGCGTCTCGCCCAGCCATTCCAGCAGCGTCGGCAGCAGCAGCGCCTGGATGCGTCCCTTGCGGCCGATCTCGCCGGTCAGCGCCTTGAGATGGCTCAGGGCGTTCTCGGGGTCCGCGTAGCCGAGCGCGGCGAGCTGGCGGACCGCCGCGGCCGGACTCAGCCGCAACGCGTCGGCGTCCAGGCGCGCGACCGAGTCCAGCAGCGGCCGGTAGAACAACTTCGCGTGCAACCGGCGCACCCGCACCGCGTTGCGCTTGATCTCACTGGCCAGCACCCCGACCGCGTCCTGCCGCCCGTCCGGGCGCATATGCGCCGCACGGGCCAGCCAGCGCATGCCCTCCTCGTCGTCGAACGCGGGCAGCGTGTGGGTGCGCTTGAGCCGCTGCAATTGCAGCCGATGCTCGAGCAGGCGCAGGAATTCGTACGAGGCGGTGAGATTGGCGGCGTCGTCGCGGCCGACATAACCGCGGTCGGCCAGTGCGGTCAGCGCCTCGACGGTGCCCTGCACGTGCAGCGATTCATCGGCCTTACCGTGCACCAGCTGCAACAACTGCACCGCGAACTCGACATCGCGCAGACTGCCGTGCCCGAGTTTGAGTTCGCGCTCGCGCAGGTCCTCGGGCACCAGATCCTCCACCCGGCGCCGCATCGCCTGCACGTCGGCGACGAAATCGGGCCGCTCCGAGGCGGTCCAGACCATCGGCATCAGCGCGTCGCGATACTGCCCGCCCAACTCCAGATCACCCGTGGCGGGGCGATTCTTCAACAGCGCCTGGAACTCCCAGGTGCGCGCCCAGCGCTTGTAGTAGGCGATGTGCGAGTCCAGCGTGCGCACCAGCGCACCCGCCTTGCCCTCGGGGCGCAGGGCCGCGTCCACCTCGAAGAAGGCGCTCGAGGCCACCGACATCATCTCCGCGGCCAACCGGCTCGCGGTGGCGTCGGCGGGTTCGGCGACGAAGACGACATCCACATCGGAAACGTAATTCAGCTCGCGCGCACCGCATTTGCCCATCGCGACCACCGCGAGGCGCACCGGCACCGATTGTTCCGGGCACACCCGCGCGACCGCGACCGACAGCGCCGCGGTGAGCGCGGCGTCGGCCAGATCGGTCAGCTGCCGGCCCACCTGCTGATACGGCAGCACCGGTTCGTTCTCCACGGTGGCGGCCAGATCGATCGCCGCCAGCAACATCAGCTGATCACGATATCGCTTGCGCAGCAACGCGACCGCCTCCGGACCGGAGATCTCCGCGCGGTACAGCATCGGCCCGGCGCACTCGCCGCTCTCCGGCACCGCCCGCACCGCGTCGAGCAGATCGGCGAGCAACTCCTCGCGATCGGGCAGCTGCTTGCGCTGCAACAGCTGCCAGCATTCGGGATCGGCCACCAGATGATCGGCGAACGCACTGGACGAACCGATCAGCGAGAACAACCTGCCCCGCACCGAGGTATCGGTCCGCAAGACCGAATCCAGTGCCGCCCAACGTGTTCCGAGCTGCTCACGTAACCGGATCAGGGTCAGCAGCGCCAGGTCGGCGTCGGGCGACCGGGACAGCGCCCACAACACGGGAATGCTTTCGACGTTGTCCCACGCCAACTCTCGCAGTGACTGCGCTGCCGTCGGCTCGAGAAGTCCGAGCCGGCCGACGCCGGGCACTACCGGACGGGCGGTCGGTGGCCGTACCATGCTGCCAAAATTACACGGTCACACCGCACCGCCGGGGGCCCATACCCCTGTTCCGAGAAATTGTTCTCGCTTCGTGCCGCGGCCGGTACGACCGGCGAACCTCCCGCATCCGTCCGGCGCGTGACTACAGCCCGAGGTATTCCTTGAGCTCGAAGGGGGTCACCTGCGCGCGGTATCCGGCCCACTCCCGGCGCTTGTTGCGCAGGAAGAAGTCGAACACGTGCTCACCGAGCGTCTCGGCGACCAGCTCGGAACGCTCCATCACCCGCAGCGCGTCCTCCAGGCTGGTGGGCAGTTCCTTGAAGCCCATCGCGCGGCGTTCGGCGGCGGTGAGCGCCCACACGTCGTCCTCCGCCTCCGGTGGCAGGTTGTAGCCCTTCTCGATGCCGCGCAGACCCGCTGCCAGCAACACCGCGAAGGTCAGATACGGATTGCAGGCCGAATCGGGGCTGCGGATCTCGACCCGCCGGGACGAGGACTTGTTCGGCGTGTACATCGGAACCCGAACCAGCGCAGAACGATTCGAGCGTCCCCAGGAGGCCGCGGTGGGCGCCTCGCCGCCGTGCACGAGGCGCTTGTACGAGTTCACCCACTGATTGGTGACCGCGCTGATCTCCGGGGCGTGCTCGAGGATGCCGGCGATGAACGCGCGCGCGGTCTCGGACAGGTTGTTCGGATCGTCCGGATCGGCGAAGGCGTTGGCCTCGCCCTCGAACAGGCTCATATGCGTGTGCATGGCCGAGCCGGGATGTTCGGGGAACGGCTTGGGCATGAACGTCGCGCGCACGCCCTCGTCGATCGCCACCTCCTTGATCAGGTAGCGGAAGGTCATCACGTTGTCGGCCATGGACAACGCGTCGGCGTAGCGCAGATCGATCTCCTGCTGGCCGGGCGCGCCCTCGTGATGGCTGAACTCCACCGAGATCCCCATCGACTCCAGCGCGTCGATCGCGTGCCGCCGGAAGTTCGGCGCGGAATCGTGCACCGCCTGATCGAAGAAACCGCCGGTGTCCGCGGGGATCGGCGCGGTGCCGTCCTGCGGGCTGTCCTGCAACAGGAAGAACTCGATCTCCGGATGCACATAGCAGCTGAAGCCGAGGTCACCGGCCTTGTTCAGCTGCCGCCGCAGCACGTGGCGCGGATCGGCCCAGGACGGCGAGCCGTCCGGCATCGCGATATCGCAGAACATTCGCGCCGAATGCTGATGACCCTTGCTCGTCGACCAGGGCAGCACCTGGAACGTGGACGGATCCGGTTTGGCGACCATATCGGCCTCCGACACCCGGGCGAACCCCTCGATGGCCGAACCGTCGAACCCGATGCCCTCCTCGAAGGCGCCCTCGAGCTCGGCGGGAGCGATCGCCACCGACTTCAGATACCCCAGCACATCGGTGAACCAGAGTCGCACGAACCGGATGTCCCGTTCCTCCAGCGTGCGCAGCACGAATTCCTTCTGGCGATCCATAAGCGCGAGCGTAAGCACCCGGCGTTAAATCCGTGTTACATGGCTGTGTTTGATTGCCTCCGCTCCGCTCCGGCGTGTTCGCGGCCCCCGAGGCTCGCCGATGAGCACTCGAGACTCGGGCTTCGCCAATGCGCTTCGAGTGCTCATCGGCGAGCCGGCCGCGAACTCCTCGCTCGAAGGCTCGCTCCGTGCGGATTACGTCGGGAGCGCACGTGACATGTGGCCGGAACGTGACCTCGCCCCGGAGTGTCGGGCGACGCTGCGGCGAACTGCTCATCCGCAGGTGAGGCCCTGCGCGGGCTCCTTCAGATCGATCAGGTAGCTGGTGACCGCGTCGTCCACGCACGGCACGCCGCCGGACAGGAACACCGTGTGCCTGGTGCCGCGGTTGGTGATCAGGTCCGCGCCGAGCTGCTGAGCCAGGTCCACGCCCGCCTGGTAGGGAGTCGCCGGATCGTTGGTGGTGGAGATGACCACGGTCTTGGCCAGACCCGGAATCGAGAGTTTGTGCGGGTTCTCGGTATTGGGAACCGGCCAGAACGCGCACATCTCCAGCGGCGCCTGGCTGCTGCCGTGCCCGTCGTCCAGGAATGGCGCGACCTTGCGGTACTCGGCGTCCTCCCGCGCGGCCACGGCACGATCCTTGATCGCCGGATCGTCGACGCAGTGGATGGCCAGGAACGCGTCCTGGGAATTGTCGTAACTGCCGTCCTTGCTCCGGCCGTCGTACAGATCGGCCAGGCGCAGCAGCACGTCGCCCTGACCGTTGCGCAGCTGGATGAGCCCGGCGGTGAGCAGATCCCAGTTGTCGCTGGCGTAGAGGGTGTTCTGCACGCCGGTGATCGCGTCACCGTAGGTCAGCGTGCGGTTCTCCTTGGTGGGAGCGGGGTGGTCCCACAGTGGATCCACGAGCTTCTGGAACTGCGCGGTCGCCTGCGCCGGATCGGCGCCCAGCGGGCAGTCGGACTTCTTCACGCAACTCTGCACATACATGTCGAAGGCCTTCTGGAAGCCCGCGGCCTGGTCGACCGACTCCTGTTGCGGCTGCTGCTCCGGATCGACCGCGCCGTCCAGCACCATCGCGCGCACCTTGTCCGGGAACTTCTCCGCGTAGCTGTAGCCCAGGCGGGTGCCGTAGGAGTAGCCGACGTAGGTCAGCTTCGGATCACCCAGCACGCCCCGGATGATGTCCATGTCCTGCACCACCTCGCGAGTGCCGACGTGGGCCAGGAAGTCGTTGCCCGTGCGCTGGGTGCAGTGCGCGGCGAACTGCTTGTCCTCGTTCTCCTGCGCGGCGATCCCGGCGGTGTTGTTCTCCTTGGGCGCTTCGGCGCGCTGCGCGTCCCACTCCTTACCGGTCAGGCATTTGATCAACGGGGTCGAACTGCCGGTGCCGCGCGGATCGAAGCCGATCCGGTCGAAACGCTGCGCCAGCGGGGTGTCCTGCCCCTGCTGCACCATCCAGGTTCCGGCCTCGCCCGGACCGCCCGGGTTGAACATCAGCGAACCGATCTTCTGGCCCGTCGCCTTGATCCGCGACACCGCGATCCGCGCGGTGGCTCCGCCGGGATTGCCGTAGTCGACCGGCACGCTGATGTGCGTGCACTCGGCGGCCTTGGGCATGCGCTCGTCCGCACTGCCGAATCCGGCGCAGCTGCCCCACTGCGGGGTCTGCTCGTAGAACTTCTGCAGGGCCGCCGCCGAGGGCGTCGACGAGGTTGGCACGGACTGCTCCTTGGACGACGTGGAGCAGGCGGCAGCCACACAGACCAGGGCCACAACCGCCGCGACACGACCGGATCGCAACAACGACATGGCGACGATCCTCGCATTCGAACCTGTGTGATGAAATCCATGGTCCAGCGGCCTTCGCCGGGTGCCGGCCCGGTGGCATGCTGGTGGAGTCACATCAGCCCGGGGACCCGTTGGGCCTCGAGGAATCGACGAAAGGGACGATGATGTCCACAACCGATGCGGAAACCCCTGCTTACGGCGCCGCGCCGCAGACTTCTCGGCGGAAGACGCGAGTGCAGCACCTACAGCAGATGAAATCCGCCGGGGACAAGTGGGCGATGCTCACCGCCTACGACTACTCCACGGCGAAACTGTTCGAAGCGGCCGGAATTCCGGTACTTCTGGTCGGCGATTCGGCGGCCAACGTCGTCTACGGCTACGACACCACCGTGCCGATCACCGTGGACGAGCTGATCCCGTTGGTGCGCGGCGTGGTTCGCGGCGCACCGCATGCCATGGTGGTCGCGGATCTGCCGTTCGGCAGCTATGAGGGCTCGCCGCAGCAGGCGCTGGCCACGGCCATCCGATTCATGAAGGAGGGCGGCGCGCACGCGGTCAAACTCGAAGGGGGCGAACGTGTTTCGGACACCATCGCCACCCTCGTGGCGGCCGGCATCCCGGTGATGGCGCATATCGGGTTCACCCCGCAGAGCGTCAACACCCTCGGCGGATTCCGGGTGCAGGGTCGCGGCGACGCGGCCGAACAGCTCATCGCCGACGCGATCGCTGTTCAGGAGGCCGGCGCTTTCTCGGTGGTGATGGAGATGGTGCCCGCCGAGCTGGCCGGGCAGGTCACCCGCAAGCTGACCATTCCCACCGTCGGCATCGGCGCCGGCGCGGACTGCGACGCCCAGGTGCTGGTCTGGCAGGACATGGCCGGCTACACCAGCGGTAAGACGGCGCGTTTCGTCAAGCAGTTCGCCCAGGTCGGCGATCAGCTGCGCACCGCCGCGGCCGACTACGCCGACGAGGTGCGCCGCGGGGTGTTCCCGGGCCCCGGGCACTCCTTCTGATCCTTCGCCGCCTCGCGGCGGGCGGGCCGTGCGCGGCCGGCGGGCCGTCCGCTGCGGGTTGGGTCGCCGACGCTCGCCGGGGCCCGGTCGGGTTTCGCGGTGCTTCCCCCGGGGAAGTCCGGTCTGTCGGACCCGACGAAGGAGGGGGCGAGCCATGGCCCAGAACGGCACGTATCTGTGTGACAACCAAGGTGATTCGGCCGCCGGCTTCGGGGTGGGCTCGGGGGATCTCGGTATTCCGTTCCAATTACCGGATGGGACATGGGGTTACGTGTTCGGTGACTGCTTCGCCGGGCAGGAGGCCACCGATCCGTACATCGGCAGCCCGGTGATGTTGTACCAGAACACATTCGACGCTTCGGGGCAGACGCCGATCACGTTCACCGGATCGCAGCCGAGCCCGAAGGCCGCTCAACTGTTCGGCTACCAGCACCGCGCGGACAACGGATTCGGTTACGAGGTCAGCCGGATCCCCAATGACGCAATAAGTTTGAGTCAGGGCGGCAGATCGCGGCTGTTCGTCCAGTACACGTCGGTGGCCCAGTGGGTCGCGCCGGGCAGCGCCGACGACGGGTCACTGCAGGGCGGCGTCGCGTACTCCGACGACGGCGGCGCGAGCTGGCGGGACTTCGACCAGCACTGGCCGGGCAGCGGCCAGGGCAGTAACGGCAACCCAGAGCTGATGTGGAGCTTCGCCGGCGTCGACCCCGACGGCTATCTGTACATCTTCAGCAAGGCCTGGAACGGCAGCCACAACTACGCCGGCGACGGTGGCCGGATCCAGCTGTTCCGGCTGCGGCCCGCGGATTTCTTCGACGGCGATTTCGGCGCGCGGGAGAACTGGGTTTTTCAGGGCGGCGCCTGGCAGTGGCTGCCCGCCGCGGCCGCCGCGCCGACCTCGATCTTCGCTCCCGGCAACGGGATCGGCGAATTCTCGGTGAAGCGGATCGGCGAGACCTATGTGATGAGCTATTTCGACACCACCGACTACAGCATCCGCACGCGCACCGCTGCCCGGCCGGACCAGGTCTGGTCGGATCCGAGAACGCAGGTGGTCGGCGATCGCGGGCTATCGCCGTCCCGATGTCGGCTGCCGGTGCTGAAGAATCTGTACGGCGGTTACATTCATCCGGGCAGCGCGGATCCGTCGAATCTGACGTTGATCATCAGCGCCTGGGACGGCACCGGCGGCCACCGGCCCTATACCGCCACCCAGTGGTCGGGCTTGTCGGCCTGATCGGCGGCCCGCGGGCTCGCACGGCGACGAGACCGCGAATCCCGCGCTCCGAGACCGGGTGACGGCCCGGAGGTGGTGAGGAGCTCACCCGCGGTGGCACACTCGATGCCGACGGATACGAATTTCGAACAAAACGAACATAAGTAAAGGGTGCAGATGTCGCAGAGCCGTTGGATGACTCGCGGGACGCTCGGGTCCATGGGGATCGCCGCGGTGGTGATGCTGGTCGCCGGATGCGGGTCGAGTGGCTCACCGGCCCCGGCGGGATCCAGCGGTCCGGCCTCGTCCACCTCGGCCTCGGCTGCGGCCACCGGAACGGCGAGCTCGACCGTCACCACCTCCCCGCAGCCCGACCCGCAGGATCCGATCGCGCAGAAGTTGTGCGACGAGATCAAACCGCAGCTGTCGGACTGGCGGGTGCAGGGGCCCTCGCTCAGCGGCACGGCGCTCAACATCGCGGTGCACGAATGGGCCCTGCGCAACGGCGGACTCCAGCTCAGTGCCCGCGTCCTCGGTGACAAGGCGATGATCGATCGCATCACCAGCAAGACCTGCCCCGACGTGCGCACCGAAGCCCTGCAGGCACTGAACCTGCCGAACCTCGCCGCGGGCATTCTGTTCTGATGCGCACCCTGTACCCGCCCCTGGAAGCCAACCGGCACGCCTGGCTGGACGTCGGCGACGGCCAGCGGCTGTATTGGGAGGAGAGCGGCAATCCGGACGGCAAACCGGTGGTCTTCCTGCACGGCGGGCCGGGCGGCGCCAGCGCACCGTTCCACCGGCAGTTCTTCGATCCGCAGGCGTACCGGATCGTGCTGTTCGATCAGCGCGGCTGCGGTCGCTCCACACCGCATATCGCCGACGGGGCGAGCCTCGAGACCAATACCACCGGAAATCTGGTCGCCGACATCGAGAAGCTCCGCACTCATCTGGGCGTGGAACGCTGGCAGGTGTTCGGCGGATCGTGGGGTTCCACGCTCGCGCTGGCCTACGCCCAGGCCCATCCCGAGCGCGTCACCGAACTCGTGCTGCGCGGGATATTCCTGTTGCGGCGCAAGGAGATCGACTGGTATTACAACGGCGCGGCCGGCTACGTCTACCCGGACGAGTGGGAGAAGTTCCTCGCCCCGGTGCCGCCGGACGAGCGCGACGGTGACCTGGTGAGCGTCTACCAGCGGCTGCTGCACTCCCCCGACGAGGCCGTGGCGACCGCCGCCGCGATCGCCTGGACCACCTGGGAAAGCTCCACCAGTGCACTCCTGCCGCAACCGGATCGGGTCGCCGAGACCGCCGAACCGCGGTTCGCCCTGGCCTTCGCCCGCATCGAGAACCACTATTTCGTGAACGGCGGATTCTTCGACGAGGGCCGGCTGTTGCGCGATATCGACCGCATCGCCGAGATTCCCGGCGTCATCGTGCAGGGGCGTCACGACATCGTCTGCCCGGCGGTGAGCGCCTGGGATCTGCACCGCGCCTGGCCGAATTCGGAGCTGCACATCGTCGCCGACGCCGGTCACGCGGCCAGCGAGCCGGGGATCGCCCATCACCTCATCGAAGCCACCGACAAATTCCGGGAGGTCTGATGGCCGACACCGCCGGTTCCGCTCTCACCGCCGTTCTCGACGACGACGTCGAGCGGCTGTTGCGCGCCGAACCGGCGGTACGCCGGGACGCACCGGATTCGGTGCACGCGATGCGGGTGTCCACCCGGCGACTGCGCAGTGTGCTGCGGTCCTACCGCAAACTCCTCGAGTCCGGTCGCGTCCGCGAGATACGGGACGAATTGCGCTGGCTGGCAGCGGTTCTCGGGACCGCCCGGGATGCCGAGGTGTGTGCCGACCGGTTCGCGGCCCTGCTCGAACAGCACCGCAGCACGCCGGACGCCGACCGGCCGGACGACCCGACCGCCGCCCTGCGGCGCACGGTGTCCGAACTCGTCGAGAACGAACGCGCCGCCTACTCCGCCGCGCACGCGGTCGTACTGCGCGAACTCGACGGCGACCGGTACGCGAGTCTGCGTGCGGCGCTGCTGGACCTGCGCAGCGCTCCCCCGCTGGTGGCAAACCGCGCCGACGCCGAGGCGAGCCGGGTCTTCGGCAAGGTGCTCAGCGCCGACTTCGAGCAGCTGCGACTGCTGGTCGACCGGGAAATCACGATGCACGCCGATCCGGCGGTCGGCGAGGACGAGCGCATCGAGCACCTGCACGAAATCCGTAAGTCCGCCAAGCGATTACGGTACTGCTCGGAGGCGGCCGCCGATGTCCTCGGCGGCCCGGCGGCCGAATTGGCATTGCGCGCCAAGAAATTACAATCGGTGCTCGGCGACCACCGCGATGCCGTCGAGGCCATGGCGGCCATCCGGGCCGCCGCTGACCACTCCGGAACCCCCGATACCTCCCCCTTCGACCACCTCTACGAATGCGAGGCGGTGGCGGCCCGTAAGGCCCTCGGACAATATTCCGCCGCAGCCGATTTCGTCCGGCAGCGAGACAAGGGTTGACGACGTCGGAACCTTTCGGGCCGACCCGGGACCGTTGGTCCGGGGTCGGCCCGAATTCGGTTCGCGCTTACTGCAATGCCAGCATCGAACCGTTGAGCTGATCCATCGGCCCGTAGACGGTGAACACGACCCGGCCGCTCGGATACTGCGACGAAAGATCCGCTGCCGAATCGAGTGCCTGGCCGAACGAGGCGGCGGACGGATGGGGAAGGATCCCGATCGTCTGCCCGATGTGGGTCTGGTGCACCCACTGGGTGTCACCCGGGGTGAGGTCCACCTGGACCCCACCGGGCAGTGGCGTGAGCGCGAATGCGGAGGCGGACCCCGCTCCCATCACGGCCAAAACCGAAGCGGCTCCGGCGATCAACGCACCGGCCACCAACTTGCGAACTACACGCATATAAACAGAACCTGCTTTCCGACGTTCGTTGACACCCTTTGTTTTCACCGCCACCCCCGACGGGGAAACATCCAACGCGGAACACTTTATGACGTCAGTCACGGTCCGGCCAGTTCGGAGCGGATCGCCGCGCCAGACACGCCGATAACGATCGAATATCGGCCCGATCCGCCGGATTCGGGACGATCCCCGCTCCGGAGTTTCGCGCACTCGTTCGAACCGCACAGCCTCGGGTGCCTGCGGGTTCGGCGCATTCCCAGCGACTCGCGGCCACAGTTCCCCGCCTCGATCCGATGCCGCGCGACCGGGCGGCGCGCCGTCACCTACAGGACGGCCGGATCGGCGTGGCGCACGCGGGGGCACGCTCGCCGATGAGAGCCGATCGATATCACCGGCCGAAGAACAGACCGTACAGTTCGGGTGCTCCCGGCCGCCGAAATCGGCTATTTCCCATCCGATTCCAGCACCTTTCTGCATGGACGGCCGAGCGCTGTTACTGTGGCGCAGGTATTCGCGGGGCCGCCCTGTCTGCCCCACTATGTCCGAATGCGATACCGCACTACCGAACATGAGGAGTTCCGTACCGTATGTCGTCCATCGTCTACGACTACCTGTTGCCGTTGCTGGGCCCCGAAGAGGCCACCCACTGGGCTCAGATCCTGGTGATCAGCCCGGCCGGCTGACGACACAGTCTGTCGAACCGACATCGACGGCGGCCTCCCGTGCGGAGGCCGCCGTCGGCGTTTGCGGCACAGCCGCGGAACTCAATCCACTCGGCGCAGCCCGGCGATCAGCAGGCCGACCAACCGGCGCGCGTCATATCCGGGCCGCCCGCCGCCGGCACACAGCCCACCGGCCCCGCGCATCAGCTCCAAGGCATTCTGACCGGGCAGAATCTCCCCCGAATCGACTGCGGCAGTGAGCAATCGATCGCATACGGGCTCCAGGCGCTCGAGGAAGTACGCGTGCAGCGGATCGAAGCAGGGGTCCTCGGACTGTAGAACCGTGGCGAGCCCTTGTTTGGTGACCAGGAAATCCACGAAGCGGTCCATCCACTGCCGCAGCGCGGCATGCGGAGTCGCACCGCTTTCCAGTAGTTCGGACCCCGCCTCGGCAAGGGCCTCGACCTGATGCCGGTACACCGCGATGATCAGATCGGCCCGCGTCGGGAAGTGGCGGTAGATCGTGGCGGTCCCGACCCCCGCCGCGGCGGCGATATCACGGATCGGCGCCTCGACTCCCGAGGTGACGAAAACCGCCGCGGCCGCATCCAGCAGTGCGGCCTCGTTCCGCCGCGCATCGGCCCGTTTGGACTTGACCGAACCTGTGCCATGCCGATCGTCATCACTCACGCGCGCCCGCCTTCACCACTTGCGTTGCTAAACGGGACAGCGTCCCGTATCTTTAATCGGGACGACGTCCCGTTTTCTTCCATGATGCCAGAAGGGAATTCCCCATGCCACGCGTCGTGATCTTCGACGAACCCGGCGACCCCGATGTACTGCGCATCGTCGAGGAGCCGATCACCGAGCCCGGTGCCGGTGAAGTGCGAATCAGAATCGAGGCCTTCGCCGTCAACCGGCTCGACCAGATGGCGCGCGCGGGCGCGTCTCCCCGGCCGATCCGGTTGCCGCACGCACGCTTGGGAGTCGAGGGCACCGGCGTCATCGACGCCGTCGGCCCGGAGGTCGAGGGGTGCACGGCCGGCGACGCGGTGCTGATCGCGGCCCTGCCCGATGCGGACGTGCGCGGAACCTACGCCGAATACACCGTCGTCCCGGCCACCGCCGTCATACCCAGGCCGGCGGGAACGAGCGTCATCGAGGCGGCCGCGCTGTGGGTGTCCTATTCCACCGCCTACGGTGCGCTGGTGGAGAAGGCCGGGATGCGGCCGGGCGATCATGTCCTGATCACGGCGGCCTCGAGTGCGGTCGGGCTGGCCGCCATCCAGATCGCCGGTCAGATCGGTGCCGTGCCGATCGCGGTCACCAGCCATCCGGGCAAGAAAACCGCTCTGCTGGCCGCCGGGGCCGCAGCGGTCATCGTGAGCGACGAACAGAACGTTCCCGAGGCCGCGCGGCTACACACCGGCGGGGCCGGCGTCGAGATCATCCTCGATTCGATCATGGGACCGGGCCTGGCCGAGTTGGCCACGGCCGCCAGGTTCGGCGGGACGCTGATCACGGTGGGCTGGCTGGACCCCCGGCCCGCGGCGTTCCCGGCGAACGCCCTGACCATTCACCGGTACATGAGTTTCGAGCACACTCTCGATCCGGTGGCGGTGCGCCGCATCGCCGCATTCCTCGGCGCCGGACTGCGTTTCGGGGCGCTGCGGCCGACCGTGGACACGGTGTTCGCCTTCGAGGACGTCGTCGAGGCGCATCGCCATCTGGAAAAAGGACAGCAGATCGGCAAGGTCGTCGTCACCGTCTGAACCCGAGCACGGGACAACGCCGCGATCGATGCGGCGAATCCGTTGTGCGCGTTACCATTCCACCGAAAGGACCCGGTCCGATGACCGATTTCGATGTTCCCCCGCCCGCACCGGTCGTCTCGGTGAAGCCGATCGTGCTGCCCGCTCCCGGCCGCGGCACGGACCTGCGGGTCAGGGTGTCCGCCCCGGCGACCGGGTACGACCTGCCGATCATCGTATTCTGCCACGGCTTCGGCTCGTCGCTGGACGGTTACGGCCCGCTGGCCGACTTCTGGGCGGCGCACGGTTTCATGGTCGTCCAGCCCACCCACCTCGACTCCCGGACGCTGGGCCTGGCGCCGAACGATCCTCGCACACCACGGATCTGGCGTTATCGCGTCGAGGACGTGAAGCGCGTCCTGGACAATCTGGACCTTCTGGAAGCCGCCGTCCCCGGCCTGGCCGGGCGCGTGGACCGAACTCGCATCGCCGCGGCCGGACATTCCTTCGGCGGCCAGACCGCCGGCGTACTGCTGGGCCTGCGGGTCATGGATCCGGTGACCGGCGCGGGGGAAGACCTGTCCGACGCCCGGATCACCGCCGGCGTGCTGCTGGCCACCGCCGGTAAGGGCGGTGCGGATCTGAGTCCGTTCGCGGCCGAACACTTTCCCTTCATGAATCCGGATTTCTCGGCCATGCGCACACCCGCCCTGATCGTCGCGGGCGACCGGGACAACTCCCCGATGACCGTGCGCGGGCCGGACTGGCTGGCCGACCCGTACCTGCTCGCCCCCGGCGACAAAAGCCTGCTGACGCTGTTCGAAGCCGAGCATTCCCTCGGCGGTATCCCCGGCTACGAGGCCAGGGAGACAACTGATGAGAGTCCCGAACGGGTCGCGGTGATCCAGCACCTCACGTGGGCGTACCTTCGCCACGCGCTCGATATCGAGAGTTCCAGCTGGCCCGCGGCGCAGAAGGCGTTGGCGGACCGGCCCGACCCGCTGGGGCGCGTCGAGTCCAAGTGAGGCAGTCCAGCGCCGGACACGCCGCGCACCGGAGATCCGGTGCGCGGCGTTCCTGCCCGATCAGCTCGACAGATCGTCGATCGTCGCGGATTCGTTGCGGGACAGCGTGATTCCGAGGTTGGCGGCGGTGCGATCGAGATCGTCGTCGTCATGGTGCAATTCGACCGCGGCCCCGTCGGTGGAGAGCACCTCCACGTTCAGGCACAACGCCTGCAGTTCCTTGAGCAGAACCTTGAACGACTCCGGTATACCCGGCTCGGGGATGTTCTCGCCCTTGACGATCGCCTCGTACACCTTCACCCGGCCCACCACGTCATCGGACTTGATGGTCAGCAACTCCTGCAGCGTGTACGCCGCACCGTAGGCCTGCATGGCCCAGCACTCCATCTCACCGAAACGCTGACCACCGAACTGCGCCTTACCACCGAGGGGCTGCTGGGTGATCATCGAGTACGGACCCGTCGACCGCGCGTGGATCTTGTCGTCCACCAGGTGGTGCAGCTTCAGGATGTACATGTAACCCACCGCCACCGGGTACGGGAACGGCTCCCCCGAGCGACCGTCGAACAGCGTGGCCTTGCCGTCGGCCCCGACCATGACCTCACCGTCCCGATTGGGCAGCGTCGAGGCCAGCAGTCCGGCGAGTTCCTCCTCGCGCGCACCGTCGAAAACCGGTGTGGCCAGGTTCGTTTCGGGCTCCGCGGACAGCAGCTCCGCCGGCAGCCGCCGCGCCCAGTCCGGACGACCGCCACCGTCGGTGAGCCGAATGTTCCAGCCCGTCTTGCCGATCCAGCCCAGATGCGTCTCCAGGATCTGGCCGATGTTCATCCGGCGCGGCACACCGTGCGTGTTCAGGATGATGTCGACCGGAGTCCCATCCGGCAGGAACGGCATGTCCTCCTTCGGCAGGATCTTGCCGATCACGCCCTTGTTACCGTGCCGACCCGCCAGCTTGTCGCCGTCCTGAATCTTGCGCTTCTGCGCAACGTAGACACGCACCAGCTCGTTCACGCCGGGAGGCAGATCGTCGTCGTCATCCCGCGAGAACACCCGGATACCGATGACCTTGCCCGACTCACCGTGCGGCACCTTCAGCGAGGTATCACGCACCTCACGCGCCTTCTCACCGAAAATCGCCCGCAGCAGGCGCTCCTCCGGCGTCAGCTCGGTCTCACCCTTCGGAGTGACCTTGCCGACCAGGATGTCGCCGTCACGAACCTCCGCACCGATCCGCACGATGCCACGCTCGTCGAGATCGGCCAGAACCTCATCGGACACATTCGGGATATCGCGGGTGATCTCCTCGGTACCCAATTTCGTGTCCCGCGCGTCGACTTCGTGCTCCTCGATGTGGATCGAGGTCAGCACGTCCTCTTCCACGAGGCGCTGCGACAGGATGATCGCGTCCTCGTAGTTGTAACCCTCCCAAGGCATCACCGCGACCAGAAGGTTCTTGCCGAGGGCCATCTCACCGTTCTGAGTACTGGGCCCATCGGCCAGGACCTGGCCCGGCTCGACCCGCTGACCCTCGTCCACGATCGGACGCTGGTTGGAGCAGGTGCCCTGATTCGTCCGGCTGAACTTGTGCAGCCGATACGAACGCCGGGTGCCGTCGTCGTGCATGACGGTGACGAAATCGGCCGAAACCTCTTCCACCACACCGGCTTTGTCGTTCACCACGACATCGCCGGCATCGATCGCCGCGCGCAGTTCCATGCCGGTGCCGACCAGCGGCGATTCCGAACGGATCAGCGGCACGGCCTGTTTCTGCATGTTCGCGCCCATCAGCGCGCGGTTCGCGTCGTCGTGCTCGAGGAACGGGATCATCGCCGTCGCGACCGACACCATCTGGCGCGGCGAGACGTCCATGTAGTCGACCAAGCCCGGATCGACCAGCTCGACCTCGGAATCCTTGCGCCGCACCAGGACTCGCGAGGAGGTGAAACGCCCCTCGGCATCGAGCGGCTCGTTCGCCTGCGCGACGACGTGCCTGTCCTCCTGATCGGCGGACAGGTAGTCGACCTGGTCGGTCACCCTGCCGTCGACGACCCTGCGGTACGGCGTCTCGATGAAACCGAACGGGTTGACCCGCGCGTACACCGACAGATAGCCGATCAGGCCGATGTTCGGTCCCTCCGGCGTCTCGATCGGGCACATCCGGCCGTAGTGGCTGTAGTGCACGTCGCGCACCTCGAGACCGGCGCGTTCGCGGGTGAGGCCGCCCGGCCCCAGCGCCGAGAGGCGACGTTTCTGGGTGAGGCTCGCGAGCGGATTGCGTTCGTCCAGGAAGGTCGAGGACTGCGAGGTGCCGAAGAACTCGCGGATCGCCGCCACGACCGGACGAATGTTCATCAGGGTCTGCGGGGTGATCGCCTCGACGTCCTGCGTGGTCATGCGTTCCCGGACCACGCGCTCCATCCGGGACAGGCCCAACCGGATCTGGTTCTGGATGAGTTCACCGATGGTGCGCAACCGGCGATTGCCGAAATGGTCGATATCGTCGACCTCGACCGGCACCTGCCGGCCGCCGGGCGCGGTCATCGTCGAATCGCCCGCGTGCAGACGCAGCAGATATTCGATGATTGCGGCGATATCCGGTTCGGTGAGCACCCGGCCGCCCTCGGCTGCGGGCTCGATGCCGAGTTTGCCGCTGACCTTGTGCCGCCCGACGCGGGCCAGATCGTAGCGCTTCTCGTTGAAGAAGAGATTCTCCAGCAGGACCTGCGCGGACTCCTTCGTGGGCGGCTCGCCCGGGCGCAGCTTGCGGTGGATGTCCAGCAGCGCCTCGTCGGTGCCGGCCGTATTGTCCTTCTCCAGCGAGGTCATCATGATCTCGGAGAAGCCGAAGCGTTCGGCGATCTGCTCGGCACTCCAGCCGAGCGCCTTGAGCAGCACCGTCACCGGCTGACGGCGCTTGCGGTCGATGCGGACGCCGATGGTATCGCGTTTGTCGATATCGAATTCCAGCCACGCGCCGCGACTCGGGATGACGCGGGCGCTGTGCAGCGTCTTCTCGGTCGTCTTGTCGACGGATTCGTCGAAGTACACGCCCGGCGAACGCACCAGCTGCGAGACGATCACCCGCTCGGTGCCGTTGACGACGAATGTGCCGCGGTCGGTCATCATCGGGAAATCGCCCATGAAAACGGTCTGGGACTTGATCTCGCCGGTGTTGTTGTTGATGAACTCCGCGGTGACGAACAGCGGGGCCGCGTAGGTCAGATCCTTGTCCTTGCATTCCTCGACCGAGGCCTTGACCTCCTCGAAGCGCGGATCGGACAAGGACAGCGACATCGTCGCGGCGAAGTCCTCGATCGGGCTGAGCTCCTCGAGCACCTCCTCCAGGCCGCCCAGGGCCGGCTCTCCCGCCGCGCGCGCCCGTTCGCGCCATGCCCGGCCGCCGGTCAGCCAGTCGAACGACTCGGTCTGAACCGCCAGCAGATCCGGAATGTCCAGGGGTTCATGGAGTTTGGCGAACGAAACCCGTGTGGGCGCGCCGGGAATCCGGGCCGCGGGCCGCACGGTATCGACTTCGGTCTGACTCGAGACTGCCAAGATACGTCCTTCCAGCACCTCGCGGCGACCACGCCTGTTCACGGTCGTCGCGGTATCTGCTCGTCCTGTGGGCTGCATTTCTCATGGCGCACCGTGCCGGATACCGACCTAACCTGACTCGACACCAACGGGCGGAAAGCGACACGCAGACAGTGCGCTTTCCGCAGTCAATTCATTTTCGAGAGCTGGACAGTATGCGCCCTGGCGCGAAAGCCAAAATTACACCCGAAACGACTGGATGTCGAGGGCAGAAACAAACAGACACCGCAATGCAAGTGCCTTTCCCCTTCAATAATGACATCCGGATATACGGCTCGTCAAGGACGATTCGGCGAGTCATTCGTCGAGTCGAGACCGAACGGTCGCATCCTCGCGCGCGGCGCCGGGCTGCAGGATCTCGATGGTGTCGGACCTGCTGCGCGACTTCGGTTCCAGGATCGGAGAATCCGCTGTCTCGGCGCTCACTTCCGGCGCGGGCGAGTCCGGTTCCGCGGACTCGCCGGGTTCCGCGGCCCCTTCGCCCGGTGTCGAACGCTCCAGAAAGCGCAGCAGTTCGACCGGGAAGGGCAGCACCAGCGTCGAATTCTTCTCCGCGGCGACCTCCACCACGGTTTGCAGCAGCCGCAGTTGCAGGGCGGCCGGGGCGGCCGCCATCGTCTCGCCCGCGTCGGCCAATTTCTGCGAGGCCTGCAATTCGCCCTCGGCGGTGATGACCCGGGCGCGGCGCTCACGTTCGGCCTCGGCCTGCCGCGACATCGAGCGCTTCATCGATTCGGGCAGGGCGACATCCTTGATCTCCACCCGATCGATGTGCACGCCCCAGGACAGCGCCGGACTGTCGATCATGAGCTCGAGGCCCCGATTGAGGTGCTCCCGGTTGGACAGCAGATCGTCCAGATCGCTCTTGCCGATGATCGAGCGCAGCGAGGTCTGCGCCACCTGCGCGATCGCGAACAGGTAGTCCTGCACGTCGACCACGGCCTGCACCGGATCGATCACCCGGAAGTAGACGACCGCGTCCACCCGCACGGTGACGTTGTCACGAGTGATGCCCTCCTGCCCCGGCACCGGCATGGTGACGATCTGTACCGGCACCTTGCGCATCCGGTCCACCCCCGGGATCAGCACCCGCAACCCGGGCTCGCGCACGTCACGAACCCGACCGAAGCGGAACACGACCCCCCGCTCGAACTGCTCCACCACCCGCATACTCGCCGCGAACGCCATTGCGGTCACTACCGCTCCCGCCCCCACCACGACGCCGAAGATGCCCAAGATATCCATATCGCACCGCCACGCGAACCGCCCGGCACACGGAAGAGACCGGGCCCTGCATCGATCATGGCACCGGCGCGGCGCGCATGCGAGCACGATCGCATCGGGCCACCCCCGGCCTGCCGATGACGACGGACAGCCTTGCGCCGCCACGAACATCCGGTGAGCCGGTTGGCAGGTCGCGCACCCGGAATCGCGCACAAACGCAGGCGATCCCGCCGCGCGGTCACACCGAACGGCACAATATGCCGATGCGATCAATTGCCCGAGCGATGCTGGCTGCCGCCTCCGGACTGCTGCTCATCGCACCCGCTCCTGCCGTGGCCGCGCCCGCCGCGAACCTCTCGCACACCCGGTTGCCCGCGATGTCCGCGGAGCCGGACGGTGTGCGGGCGCCGTTCGCCGAGCTCGCCGACGGGCGGACCGGCGCGGTGCGCTGGTCGCGGCAGCCGAACACCCGGGCGCCGATGGGCAGCACCACGGGCCTGGTGCCCGGCGAGGTGCTGACCGCCAGGCAGTTGCTCTACGCGATGATGTTGCCCTCCGGCTGCGATGCCGCCTACACCCTCGCCGAGGCGTACGGCCCCGGCCAAGCCGCGTTCATCGGCAAGATGAACGCGACCGCGGCCCGCCTGGGCATGGCCGACACCCATTTCACCGACCCCAGTGGCCTGCCCGCCCCGTCCGGCTATTCCACCCCGGCCGACCTGGTCGAGCTCGGTATGAACGCCATGTCCCGGCCCCTGTTCCGCGGCATCGTGAGCACCCAGACCTACCACCAGCCCGCCGGCCCGGCCAACCGCGACCACCTCTGGCGCACAACGAATCTGCTGCTGCGTGACTACCCCGGCACCATCGGCATCAAGACCGGTTCCACCGACGCCGCCGGCACCTGCCTGCTGTTCGAAACGGTCCGAGCGGGCCAACCTCTGCTCGGCGTAGTCCTGCACAGCTCACCCACCAGCGACGCCGCGGCCGAATCCGACGCGCAGCACATGCTCGATTGGGGGTTCGGCCCGATCCTGAGCCTCATTCCCATCCCCTGACAACGTCCGAACAGATTCGGTCATAGTCACCGGCATCACGATGCGTCCAGCCATTCGCCGACGGCGGCAAAATCGGTATCCAGCAGCCCGGACACACCATCGACCCGATGCAGCAGGGCCCGGCCGGGATGGTTGCCGCGAACCCAGATCCGGTCGTGATCCCTGATCTCGTCATCGACCCAGACGAATGGACGACCAGCGGCCGCGCTGACCAAAGCCCTTGTCTTCCAATGCAATCCGTCGTGATAGTAGTCACCCTCGGGATACTCGGGCAAGCTCACCACGGGTAAAGGCGGCAGTCCGAGGATCGGCGCGATGACGAGGTTCGCGTCCTCGGCCCACCCGCTCGCCCAGGCCAATTCACATCCCAACGCCAGCAGTCGCGTGCCGACGGCACGGCTGATCCGAGACAGTGCCGGGTTGGTCGGCTGCTGCCACGCAGCCCAATCCCTTTCGCCCGCAACCGGGTCGGCCGCATCGTGCGGAAGCACCGTCCCGTCGACGTCCAGGAACAACAACACTCGATCCCTGCCGGTCGCCACCGAACCAGTCTGCCCGGACTGCCGTGCAACGGCATCCGAAACACACAGCCGCACATCGAATCACGGCCGGGAATCATCGCCGGACACCAACCTCCCGGGGCAGACTCGCCACAAGCAGAATCCGAGCCGGTGAAGCTACCGTTCCCAGCGCAGCCGATAGACCGGTGATGAGAGGAACGCATCCGGCGAGAGCCACCAGTATCGCGATGTATATCAGGCGTGCCGGCACGCCCCGCACGAACTTCGCATCCCCGACGCACCGATCGCCGCCGCACGGCAGAGTTCATCTGCCATGTACGTGTGATGCCGAGAAGGCTACTCCCGGAACTCGTTCGATCGCACCGGAGTTTTCGCCGCCGGCCGCCCTATCCGACGGCGGGATCTCCCAGTGGCCAGAGCATCTGGCCTGGACCGCAGCGGATGATGGCCGAATCGGCGTGCTCGGGTCTGCGAACGGATCGACACCGGTGAGAGCCGAACTGGCGGACCAGAGTTCAGCGGCTGTGCCGGGATCGGTCATGTGGGCGTGGGGTGTTTCCCGGTGCGGTTGCCCGCGCAGACCGAATGCCCTTGGGCCCCAGAGCTGCCCGCCGACGATCTCGGGGTCCACAACGGCTCGGACGATGCTTTGCGCGCCCATGTGCTTACCGTGCACCATGACCGCCGCGGGCAGTCCGCGCAGATGCTGGGCGGTGGTGCGCACGAACAACGGCGGCCGCGACGGGGTCAGCGAATCCAGCGCGCCGCCGGGGTGGGCGACGATGCTTGCCGTCCCGACGCCGTGTGCGCGCAGCCGACGATCCAGTTCGAACCCGAACAGCATCTGAGCCAGTTTCGATCGTCCGTAGCTGCGCGCGGGCCGATAGTCGTGCTCGGATTGCAGATCGGTGAGATCCAGCCGTTCCGATCGCGCGGCGAAGCTGCCCACCGTGACCACCCGGCTGCCCTCCGCCGCGACCAGTTTCGGCGCCAGGTGCGCGACCAGCGCGAAATGCCCCAGATGGTTTGTCGCGAACATCAATTCGTGTCCCTGTGCGCTCAGCCGACGGCCGGGACCGTCCAACGCGACACCCGCGTTCAGCACAACCGCGTCCAGCCTGACGGCCCCGAGCGCATCCACCGCCTCGGGCAGCGAGTCCAGATTCGCCAGATCCATTCGCACGCACCGCAACCGAGCATCGGGCACCCGCCGACGAATCGCGCTCACCGCCATCTCCCCCTTACCGATGTCCCGGCAACCGAGCAGCACGGTCGCCCCGGCTGCCGCGAGCCGCTCGGCAACGAAATACCCGATCCCCGCACTCGCCCCGGTAACCAGAACTGTCTTCCCGTCGGCCCGTTCACCGCTCTCCCACGTCATACCCCCACCCTGCCCACAACCGCTTGCACCGCCCTCACACACGACTTGCGCGCGCCGCGCCCGGCGGCCACACAACCGTCACCGGCACACCGCGCTCCCGCGCCAGCGCGACCACACTGCCGGTGCCGCTACGCTCGCCTGCCTCCCCATCCCACACTGCGATCAGCCGATCGCACGCCTCGACCACGGCACCGTTAGCGGCCTCGTACGCATCGGCGCCGGCCTCGTCGAAGTCCATGATCCGAACGCTTTCCGCCCGCTTCAGCAGTTCATCGAACAGCGGCGCGTGGTCGGGCTGCACCTTCCGCTCCCGATAGTTCCGCGAGGGCAGCACGACCTCCAACCGGCCACCCGCGTCGAGCACAGCCTGGGCGAACACCGAATCAGCACCCGGCGCAATACAACTGACGCCGGTCACCGCGGCGGTCCCACCCTGTGCGGTGATCTCGCGAATGACCTGCGCGTACACCAGCGCCACCGTATCCGCGGTCAGGTTCATATGTCCGGTCACGCCGATGCGCACCCCCGCACTCCTTTACGTCGTCGCGTCAACCATAGGCCGGTCGTGAATCGGTCGGTCGCTGTTATCGTGAAGCTGGCACATCGCCGACACCAACAGTGAACAGACGCATGGGCAAGTCGGTGGCGCGGTTCGAGGTCGACACCGAGGGAGATCGCGCCCGTTGCGGTTCGTAGCAGCGAAGAGGGGACGAGTCGGTCTATAAGCCGGATCCTGTTCCCGGCTTGCGCCGGGTGGCGACCATCCATCTGGATGCACCGTTGCCGGGCACCTCGAGCGGTCCACCCGCGGGCTCGGGCGAGCAGCCCTCGAACACCCGCGCAGCCGCACTCGCGGGGAGTGCGGCCTTCGACCTTGCTCCGGGCGGGGTTTACCTAGCCGCCCCGGTCACCCGGGGCGCTGGTGCGCTCTTACCGCACCGTTTCACCCTTACCGGCGCGTTGCGCGCCGGCGGTTTGTTTTCTGTGGCACTGTCCCGCGGGTCACCCCGGGTTGCCGTTAACAACCGCCCTGCTCTGTGGAGTCCGGACTTTCCTCGGCGCCGGGCGGCGGCACAATCGTGCCCGTTCCCGTCGCCGCGGTCGCCCGACCGACTCGTCCGGGGGCATTATGCCGCACCGGGTGTTCGGCGGCCCCGCGGGTACTGCCCTGCGGACGCCTCGCGCCGAGATTTCCGGTCATGACCGGGGATCCAGCGCAGCGGACCGAAACCGGAACAAGTACCGTATTTCGCCATGGAGCGTGTCGAGGTGGGGTTCCCTTCGGGAAACGATCAGTGTGCAGCGTGGCTCTACCGGCCCGATGGACCACCCAAACCGCGCCCGCTGGTCATCATGGGCCACGGGCTGGGGGCGAATCGGGAAATGGGTCTGGACCGGTATGCACGCCGGTTCACCGCGGCCGGGATGGGTTGTCTGGTCTTCGATTACCGCAACTTCGGGGCAAGCGGCGGCACACCGCGCCAACTGATCAGCATTCGCAAGCAGCGTGCGGACTGGCGTTCGGCGATCCACTACGCGCGCACCATCAAGGGTTTCGACGCGACACGAATCGCCTTGTGGGGCAGTTCGTTCGGCGGCGGGCACGTGCTGTCGATCGCACACGAGGACGACTATCTCGCCGCGGTGGTCGCGCAATGCCCGTTCACCAGCGGCTGGTCCTCGGCGATGGCCAAGGGCCCGATCAGCCTCACCAAGACCGGCGTCGTCGCCACCACCGACCTGCTGATCGGCACGATCACGCGCAAACCGGTCAAGGTCCGCCTCGCCGGGCGCAAGCGGTCCGCGGCGTTGATGAGCGCCTCGGACGTGCCGGAGGGGTTCGGCCGCCTGGCCGAGGAGAGCGAGCAGTACCAGCCGAAGGTGGCCGCGCGCTTCGGACTTCAGGTGCTGTTCGATTCCCCGTGGCGGCGTACCAAGGCCATCAAGGTGCCCGTGCTGTACTCGCTGTGCGACAACGACTCGGTCGCGCCGGTCAAACCGGCCCTCAAGGCCGCCGAACGCACCAAGCACTCGATCGTCAAGCGGTACCCGATCGGGCATTTCGACATCTATTTCGACGACTGGTTCGAGAAGGCCGTCTACGACCAGACCGATTTCCTGGTCTCGGTACTGCGCCCGTAACCGCCTGTCGCGCAATGGTTTCGCTCCGGACGACGTAATCCGATTGCCCGGGACCGGGCCCTGGGAGGACGATCACCGGATGACCGTGCGACAGATTCCTCCGCAGGAGTGGCAGACGATCCGGACCGCGCGCCTGGCCGCGCTGGCCGGATCCCCGCCGGGGACCTTCGCCACTGTGCTGGCGGAGGCGCAGAGCTGGGACGAGGAGCACTGGCGGCTGTGGGCCGCGCGCCGCACCATGTTCGTGGCCGAATCGGGTCCGGATGTGATCGGCTGCGCGGGCGGCCTCCTGGAACACGATGTCCCGGTACTGGTGTCGATGTTCGTGGAGCCCGCGGCACGCGGCACCGGAGTCTCGCGCGAGCTGATCGAGGCGGTCGCCGGCTGGGCGCGGGCCGGCGGGCACGCCGAACTGCGGCTCTGGGTGGTCGACGGCAATACCTCTGCCGAGAAGCTCTACCGCAGAATGGGTTTCACCCCGACCGGACTGATCCGCAATACCGGTGTGCACGCGCCGGACACCGAATACGAGATGTCCCTGCCGCTGCGCTGAACCTCCTCGCCGCGAATCGGGCACTGCCGCAGGTACAATGAACGGTATCCCGGTGGGCGAGCACATGCCCATCCCGATGATGGCCCCGGTGCGCCGAAGAGCACCGTCTCGATGATCCTATTTCATGCTAATTCCGTTGTCCCCCACGGGAAGGGCCTTCCCGTGCACCGATGAGCGCGGCGCGGGCGCGCACGCCCGCGGAAATCCACCGCCGACGCCGCGACCGAGCGCACACCTGCTGGAATCACCTCGTCGCGGCGCCGCTGTGGCCCAAGCACGGCGTCAATCTGGGCACGCTGCTGCGGACCTGCGACGCGGTCGGCGCATGTCTGGCCGTGCCGCGGTGGCCGTGGATTCCCGAAGCGCTCGCACGCGGAAACACCTTGCGGCACCGCACCTGTGTGCACTGGATCGACGGTCGCACCGATCGCTGGCTGGACCGGCAGCGCGGCGGCGGATCGGCGATCGTCGGGGTGGAGCTCACCGACGAATCGATCCGCCTCGCCGATCTGCCGGTCGCGCGCAAGCGTACCGTGATCGTCCTGGGGAACGAGGGCTCGGGAATCCCGCCCGAAGGACTCGAACGCCTCGACGTGGCCGTGGAGATCCCGATGGTCGGCACCGGGCACAGCCTCAACGTGGCGGTCGCGGGCTCCCTGGTGCTCTACAAGCTGGCCGGTCTGTGCTGATCACAGGTAGGAGGTGTCGTTCACCAAGCGCACCGAGGAGCCGCCGTCGGGATAGAACTCGGCGATCGACAGCGAGGCCAGATCCAGGTGTAACCGGTACAGCAGCGAGGGACCCACCCCGAGAGCCAGTTGCAGCAGGGTCTTGATGGGTGTGACGTGACTGACCACGACGACGTTGCGCCCCGGATACAGCCCCACCAGGTCCGCGCGCGCCGCCTCGACCCGCTCGCGCACCGCGGCGAAACTCTCACCACCCGGCGGCGATACCGTGGAATCACTCAGCCAGCGCGCGTGCAACTCCGGATCGGCCTGCGCCGCCTCGGCGAAGGTGAGTCCCTCCCAGTCACCGAAATCGGTCTCGATGAGCCGATCCAGCACCCGGACCTCGACGTTCAGCGCCTCACCGACCGCAGCCGCCGTCTCTCGCGCGCGGCCGAGCGGCGAGGATACGATCGCGGCGATATCCCCTTTGGCCGCAAGGTATTTCGCCGCCCGCGCGGCCTGCTCCCGCCCCAACGCGGTGAGCGGCGGATTCCCGCGACCCGAATAGCGCCGCTCGACCGACAGTTCGGTCTGCCCGTGCCGCAACAACAGCAGCCGGGTCGGACGTCCGCGCGCACCGGTCCAGCCGGGCGCGGTCGCCGATTTCCGTTGTGCCGCATGGGCGTCGCCGGACTCGTCGATCCAGCTGGGTGGCGCGGGCTCCACCCCGACCGCCGGATCGTGCCGGACCGCCGCGGTTTCCGGATCCTGCGCCGCACTCACCTCATCGATGAGCGGCGCGTCGTCCATGGCCTCGTTGGCGAGCCGGTCGGCATGGGAATTCTGCGCTCGCGGAATCCAGCTGAAATCGACCCGGTCGAATTGCGTGATCAGCTGCCGCGCCCGGTCGTTGAGCGGAATCATGGCCGGGTGCTTGACCTTCCAGCGACCGGTCATCTGCTCGACGACCAGTTTGGAGTCCATCCGCACCGACACCTGCCGCGCACCCAGCTCCGCCGCGGCCGAGAGCCCAGCGATCAACCCGCGGTATTCGGCCACGTTGTTGGTGGTGGTGCCGAGCGATTCCTTCCGCTCTGCGAGCACCCTGCCGTGATTGGCGTCCCAGACCACCGCGCCGTATCCGGCCGGGCCGGGATTGCCCCGCGAACCGCCGTCCGCCTCGACGATCACGCTGTCGGTCACGGCCGCCTCACAACCCGGATTGCTTGGTGCGCACCATGATCGCGCCGCACTCCGGGCAGCGGACCACCGCATCCGGCGCGGCCTTCGCGATCCGCGCGATCTCGCCGCGATCGAGTTCGATCCGGCACGCGCCGCAACGGCGGGCCTGTAGCAGCGCCGCGCCGACGCCGTGCTGAGCCCGCTGCTTGTCGTAGACCGAGAGCAGTTCCGCCGGGAACTGGGCCAGCAACTGCTCACGATCGCCCGAGCAGCGCTGGGCGGCGACCTCGAGGTCGGCCAGCGCTTCGTCCCGGCGGCGCTGCGCCTCGGCGAGCTCCTCCTCGGCCTTGGTCAGGTTCGCCCCGGTGTGCTCGTGATCGGCGACCGCGGCCTCGCGGCGCTCCATCACCTCGAGCAGATCGTCCTCGAGCACCGAGCGGCGGCGTTCCAGACTGCCCAGCTCATGCTGTAGTTCGGAGAGCTGCTTCGCCCCGACCGTGCCGCCCTCGAGCATGCCCCGGTCGCGCTGTTCGCGCTTGCTGACGCCGTCGATCTCGGTTTCCAGCTTGCGGATGTCACGGTCGAGGTCGTCGAGCCGGATCTCGACCTTCACCGCCGCATCCTTGCGGGAGGTGCGCTCGGCCTCGAGCCGCTCCACCTCCTGTTGCTCCGGCAGGACCTTGCGCCGATGCGCGATACGCGTCAGCTCCGCATCGACCGCGGCGAGGTCGAGCAACTTGGCCTGGATCGTTGGTTCGACATTCAACGCGGGACTTACTCCTCGACACTCTGGAACTATCCGACAGCGCGCCGGACCAGCCGACGCCGAAGTTCCAACCGTACTCCGCACCCGCCCGCGCACACCTCAACCCCGCCGTTTTGTCCCGGCCCCGAGCCGCGAACCCGCCCCGGCGGAATCCAGCGACGGGCACGGGCACCACGCGATCCGGCAAGGGTAGGCGCGCATCGCGAAGACGTGCGCGACGACGAGGATGCCGACGCACTGTGCCGAGGCGGTCCGGATTCCGGTCCCGACCGGCCGCTCGGCGAACAGATCGCGCAGGTGTCGACGCTTACCGGCTGATGTTCGGCGAAGGCTCGCCGCCCCGGGCCCGGATATGCCGACCGCGGCGGGTGCCGGTCCGAACTGTCGCTCAGTCGTCGACGGCGCCGAGCGTCCAGGGGTCGGTGCGAATGGCGCTCACCCGGGTTTGCAGATCGGGCAGTGCGGTGCCAACGATGCTTTCGGCCTGAGCGCACCAGGGGTATTCGGTGGCCCAGTGCGCGGCGTCCACGAGTGCGGGACCGCCCGCGCGAAGATGCTCGTCGGCGGGGTGGTGCCGCAGATCGGCCGTGACGTAGGCGTCCACGCCGAGCCGGGACACCTTGGCCAGGAAGGAATCTCCCGCGCCGCCGCAGACCGCCACCGAGGCGATACGGCGCTCGGGATCGCCCGCCGCGCGCACTCCCCAGGCGGTTGCGGGCAGCGCCGCGCGAACCCGGGCGGTGAACTGCCGCAACGTTTCCGGCGCCGGCAGCTCCCCGACGCGGCCGAGGCCGAGCCCGCTCGGCAGGCTCGCGCGCTCGGTGACGAAATAGGCGGGCTCCTCGTACGGATGGGCCTGTCGCAGGGCGGCCAGCACCGCGGTCCGGGCGGACGGCGGCGCGACGACCTCGATCCGGTCCTCCGCAACCTGCTCCAGCTCGCCGATCCGGCCGAGCGCGGGATTCGCGCCGGCGACCGGGCGGAACTGCCCGGTACCCGGGACCCGCCAACAACATTCGCGGTAGTCGCCCGAACCACCCGCACCGGCCGCGAACAGCGCTTCCAGTACCGCCGCGGAGTGTTCGAGCGGGACGTTGACGGCCCATTCATCCAGCGCCGCAGTGGGTTTGGGATCCAGCGGCCCGATCACCCGCAGGCCCAGCACGTCCGCCAGCGCATCGGAGACGCCCGGCGCGGCGGAGTCGGCATTGGTGTGCGCGGTGAACAGCGCACATCCGGAACGAATCAGCCTGTGCAGCAACGCGCCCTTCGGCGTGCTCGCGGCCACGGTGTCCACCCCGCGCAGCAACAGCGGATGGTGTACCACCAAAGCCTGTGCGCCCCAAGCGATCGCCTCGTCCACCACCGCCTCGGTGGCGTCCACCGCGAACAGCACCCGGGACACGTCGTCCCCCGGATCCCCGCACACCAGCCCGACCGAATCCCACGATTCGGCCAGCCGCGGCGGATACGCCTCGTCCAGCACCGCGACGAGCTCACTCACCTGCGCCACTCTCGAACCTCCTCCACTGGCGATCAACACGCCGACCACTGGTCACGCCGGAATTCGTCGTCTCATACGCCGACCTCGCGCAGCGCCGCGACCAGGCGGTCCACCTCGGCCTCGGGACGGACCGCGATGCGCAGGTGGCCGGGGCCCAGCCCCGGAAAGGTGTCGCCGCGCCGCACCGCGACGCCCACACCGGCGAGACGTTTGCGCAGCAGTTCGGCATCGGGCACCCGGATCAGCAGGAACGGTCCGTGCGCGGGTTCGTGTACCTCGATGCCCAGCGCGCGCAGTCGCGGGATCATCGCGGCGCGGTCCGCGGCGATGCGCACCGCACGCTCCCGCGATTCGGCCACCGCGGCCGGATCTCCGGTCGCCGCAACGGCTTCCAATTGCAGGGCGCCCAGCGGCCAGTGCGCGCGGCCGTGCCGGACCCGGGCCAGCAGCTCCGGCGGGCCCAGGAAATAGCCGCACCGCAGGCCCGCCAACGCCCAGGTCTTGGTCAGGCTGCGCAGCACCAGGACATCACGGAACGACTGCGCCGCAAGCGATTCCGGCTCGCCCGGCACCGCATCGGCGAACGCCTCGTCCACCACGACCACCCGGCCCGGCCGCCGCAGCGCGAGAATCGTCTCGGCGGGATGCAGCACCGACGTCGGATTGGTGGGATTGCCCAGCACCACCAGATCGGCGTCCTCGGGTACCAGCCCGGGATCGAGGACGTAGGGCTCGTTCAGCACCACCCGGGTCACCGCCACCCCGGCCTCACGCAAGGCCAGCTCGGGTTCGGTGAAGGAGGGGTGGATCACCGCGGCCAGAGCAGGCTCCAGACGAGGCAGCATCGCGAAACCCTCGGCCGCGCCCGCGAGCAACAGCACCTCCTCCGGAGTGCGCCCGTGCCGCGCCGCGACGACCCCGCGCGCCGCCAGATCCTCGGCCTGCCCCGGATAGCGGCCGAGGGCCGCCAGCCGCGCCGCCAGCCGCTCACGCAACCAGGCGGGCGGCCCCTCGCCCTGCACGTTCACCGCGAAGTCCAGCATCCCGGGCCGCACGTCGACATCGCCGTGGTGCCGCAGTTTCGCCGCGTCGACCTGCCCCGATTCCAGCTCGGACCGCACGCCCCGCACCGCCGCGGGCCCGGTTGGGGGCCCCGGCTCGAGTTCGGGTTCGCGATCCGCCGTGGTGTCCTCGGGCACAGCGATACACCCTACGTGGCCGCCCGCCACGGGGAACCGACACAATGGCTGTCGTGGGCGAGCTGCACGTGACATTCATCTGCACCGGCAATATCTGCCGGTCTCCGATGGCCGAGAAGATCTTCGCGGCGAACATCGAGCGGGCCGGGCTGGCCGATCGCGTGCGGGTGAGCAGCGCGGGGACGACCCCGTGGCACGCCGGAGGCGACGCCGACCCGCGCACGACGACGGTGCTGGCCCGCCACGGCTACCCGATCGGCCACGTGGCCGCGATGATCGGCCCGGACCACCTGAGCGCAGATCTGCTCATCGCCCTGGACAGCTCCCACGACCGGGAACTGACCCGGCTCGGGGTGCCCGCGGACCGCCGTCGGCTGCTGCGCAGTTTCGATCCGCACGCGCCCGCTCCCGACGTCTCCGACCCCTACTACGGCAACGACCACGACTTCGAGATGGTCCGCGAGAAGATCGAGGCGGCCATGCCCGGACTGCTGGACTGGGTGCGAGAGCAGCTCGGCGAGGAGCCCGTCGTCCAGGCCCGAGGGTACGGCGATCGGCGATGAACCTGCTGCGGCGACTGTCCTTCCTGTTCCGGCCGAGCTGGGCGATCCTGGCCGTGGTGGTCGTCGCGTTCGCGTACCTGTGCTTCACGGTGCTCGCGCCGTGGCAGCTGGGCAAGAACGTCTCGACCTCGCATCGGAACAATCTGATCGCCGACTCGGTGAACGCCGCTCCGGTCCCGGTGGGGCAGTTCTTGGCCGATCCGAAGGCCCGGGACACCGAATGGCGGCGGGTCACCGCCACCGGCAGCTATGTGCCGGGCTCGACGGTGCTCGAACGGCTGCAGCGCCTGGACGACAAACCCGCGTACGGAATCCTGGCCGAATTCCGTCTCGACGACGGCCGCACCCTGCTGGTCGACCGCGGCCTGGTCGGCGCGGCCGACGGCTCCCATCTGCCGTCCATCGCCGAACCACCGGCCGGGCAGCAGCGCATCGAGGGCCGGGTGCGCAAATCCGAGGGCGTCATTCCGGGTAAGGACCCGATGACCCAGGACGGCTACCGGCAGGTGTACTCCATCGACACCACCCAGCTGTCCACCGTGCTGGGCACCCCCCTCACCACCATCCCGACCGGCGGCGCGGGCGGCTACCTGCAGTTGAGCGACGGCCAGCCCGGGGTGTTCACCCCGCAGCCGCTGCCGCAACTCGACGCGGGCCCGTATCTGTCCTACGGACTGCAGTGGATCGCGTTCGGCGTGATGGCTCCGCTCGGTCTCGGCTATTTCGTCTATGCCGAGATCCGCGAGCGTCGTCGCGAACGCGGTGCGGCACCGGAGGATTCCACCCCCGCCGCCGAACCTGCCGCCGCGGCAACCACTTCCACCGTGTCTCCGGCCGAACCCGACACTCCCGCAGCGCTTTCCACCCCGGTGACCGACGATGTCCCGGAACCGGCCGCTGCCGCAACCGAACCGGAGCCGGTTCCGCGCGTGCGCAGCAACGCCGAACGCCTCGCCGATCGATACGGCGGCATGCGGCGCTGAACGGGCGCCGACTCACCGGCGTGCGCCGTCGAGGGGCGCATTCCGGATCGGGTTCACCGCGTGCCCGCATCGCGGACCAGCGGCACCCGTGAAGTCGTCCGGACAACGCGCACAAGTCATTCGCACGGGCCGGGAGCCCTTGTCCGGCAGCGTAATTCGCACACATTCCAGGTTGACCGTCTGGCCCGCTGAGCACCGCCGAACGCCGCTTCGGCCGGACACGTCCGATCGTCCCGGGCCGAAGGACGGCTCGCGGATCGTCGGTACGCCACGGGTAATCCGTCTCCCGTACCCGGCTCGGTGCGTGGACCGCCCGGGCAGGCGCGTGCGAGCGAAGGCCGGCGAACCGTTAAAATTGTGGGCGGTGTGTCGGGAAGTCTGGTCGGCGAATTCGTCAGTTCAGGAGAGGGCTTCCGTGCGCACACCACATCGCAGGACCACCAGGGGCTCTGGTTCGAGACCGTTACCGGAGCATGGCCGCGATGGATGATGTGACACCGTTCGCGGTGGTGTTGTTGATCGCCTCGCTGGTGGGCCTGGTCGCGGTGCTGTCCAATCGGCTCGGCGAATGGTTCCCGGTTCCCGCGCCCGCTCTGTTCCTGATCGGCTCCGCGGCGGCCTCGGACATCTGGCCGAGTCTGGGCAAGATCCCGATCACAGTGGTCGAGGAGATCGTCACCGTGGCGCTGGTGGTGATCCTGTTCGACGGCGGAATGCAGATCGGCTGGCGGCGGTTCCGGGCCAACGCGGGAGCCATCACCTGGATCGGCGTGGCCGGAACTCTCGTGACGGCCGCGGCCGTGGCGTTCGCCGCGCATACGTTCTTCGGGCTCGACTGGCGTATCGCGCTGCTGCTGGGCACCGCGTTGTCGCCGACCGACCCCGCGGTGGTGTTCTCGGTGCTGGGACGTCGGCGAATCGGCGGACGGGGCGGCGTCGTCCTACAGGGCGAATCGGGGGCGAACGATCCGGTCGGCATCGCCCTGCTGGTGGTGCTGCTCGGTGCGAGCCGGATCGATATGCAGTCGATCGGTTCGGTACTGGGCGAGTTCGCGGTACAGATCATCGTCGGCGCGGTGGCCGGGCTGGCCGGCGGGCTGGGGCTGCTGTGGTTCATGCGGCGGGTGCCGCTTCCGGCCGCGGGCCTGTATTCGCTGCGCGTGCTGATGTGCGTGATCGCCATCTACGGTGCGACGACGCTGGCACACGGTTCCGGATTCCTGGCGGTGCTGGTCGCGGGAATCGTCATCGGCGGCCAGCGCGCGCCCTACCGCGCCGATATCGAACGATTCCATTCGGCGCTGGCCAGCCTGGGCGAGATCGTGGCGTTCGTGATGCTCGGCTTCACCATCCACGTCACCGGTCCGCACGGCGTGGTCGACGGCGGCGCGTGGTGGATCGGGCTGCTGCTGGCGGTGCTGCTGACGCTGGTGATCCGGCCGCTCCTGGTCGGCACGCTGATCTGGCGGATGCGCCTGGGCGCGGGTGAACGGCTGTTCATTCTGTGGACCGGGCTCAAGGGCGCGGTGCCGATTCTGCTGGGCACATACATCCTGCGCGCCGGTGTACCCGATGCTCAGCGGGCGTACGAGATCATCTTCGTGGTGGTGGCCTTCTCGGTCATCGTGCAGGGCAGCGTCGTTCCCGTCCTGGCGCGGTGGCTCGGTATCCCGTTGCGGACGGTGAATCCGCGACCGTGGACGATGAACGTCCGTTTCGAAGAAGAACCCGACAGTCTGCACCGTTTCACCGTCGCCGCAGGTTCGGTCGCCGACGGGACCACGGTCGCCGGCCTGCCCTCCGACGACCTGTGGGTGAGCGTCATCATCCGGCGTGGGCGACTGGTCACCGTCACCCCGGAAACGCTGCTGCTCAGCGGGGACGAGGTACTGATCTTGGCCGAACCGGATACCCAGGCGGCGATTTCCGGTCTGTTCACCTCGGACCGCCTTGGACCACAACAACCTTCATGAACGCCATATTCGAAGAAATTGCGGTGCGGGCGAATCGCTGCGGAACCTGCGCCGATCGCTCCGAGTGCTCCGATCGCTCCGAGTGCTCAGCTGATCGTCAGCGGATCGATTCCCGCGTGATCGATGCCGGCGAACGCGAACCCGCACCGGGTTCCGGCGCCAGGAGACCGAGCGCGGCGGCAGTGAGGGCGGCGCCCACCTGAACGGCCACCGAAAGACGTACGGCGCGAAGAAGATCCGCGACGACCGGCGCCGGACCGTCGCCGAGCGTGGGTCGCAGTTCCGTGCCGTAGCGGTATTGGGTACGGCCGCCCAGCTGTACGCCCAGGGCGCCGGCCATCGCGGATTCGGCTACGCCCGCGTTCGGACTCGGATGTTTCGCGGCATCACGACGCCAGGCCCGCAACGCCGCGGCGGGACGTCCGCCGATCAGCGGGGCCAGGGCCGCGGTCAGAACGCCGCTGATCCGGGCGGGGAGCAGGTTGGCCAGGTCGTCGGTGCGGGCGGCGGCCCAGCCGAAGTCGCGGTAGCGCTCATTGCGGTAGCCGACCATCGCGTCCAGGGTGTTCACCGCGCGATAGGCCAGCAGGCCCGGGATCCCGGCCAGCGCACCCCAGATCAGCGGCGCCACGGTCGCGTCCGAGGTGTTCTCGGCAATGGATTCGACTGCCGCGCGGGCCAATCCGTCCGCATCGAGCACGTCGGGATCGCGCCCGCACAGCGATGGCAGCAACGCGCGGGCCCGGTCCAGATCCTGCGCCCGGAGCGCGTCGGCCATCGCGCGCCCGGTCCGCGCCAGGGTCGTGCCGCCCAGAACGGCCCAGGTCGTCAGCGCGGTCAGGCCCGTGGCGGCGGCGAACCGGACCGGCGTCCGATCGCCTCGCGTCACCCTGTCGGCGGCCACCCCCAGCGCGATGGTCCCGCCGACGAGCACGGCCTCGTGCACCACCCCGGCAATCCGGCCGTCCCGGTACGTCACCGACTCCAATGCCGCTGCCGCCGAACCGAATCCGGCCACCGGATGCCATCGCCGCGGATCCCCGAACGCCCGGTCCAGCCCGAAGCCCAGCACCAACCCGACAGCCGTCGACATCCGCTCACCCACCGATCGAGACTAACGCGGCAGGTCATCGCCCGGTGCGGACCGGGTTCGTCGTGACCGGCAGCGGCTCGGCCGTGCCCGCCATCGTCACCGAGACCTGCGCACCGCACTGGGCGGCACGCAGCCTCGCCGGTTCCGGCCGCCGGAACAGTCAGCGCGGCCCTGCCGACTGAAGTTCCTGCCGCATGCACTGGGCCAGAGCGGCCCGCGGCGGCGGTCGCGCGAGTGCGCCTCGCACGGCCGCCCGCGGCGGACTCCACCGGCGGAATCACCGGTCGACGCGACCTCACAGCCCTGCCCTCGCCCTACCGCGATGCGCGTCCGCGCCGACATCCCAGCCGGGCGCACCGCCCCGCACGGGCAGCGACATTGTCGTGTCACACATCCAGCGTCGATTTCGTCCACTCGGTGACGGATAGGCTCACGCCACGAGGTGCGGGCGAGAAGTGAGGATTGCACAGTGACCGACGAGCGCCCTGACGATATCGACCAGGCCGAGCTGGCCCGGCAGTTCGAGGAGCACCGGCAATATCTGCGGCGGCTCGCGTACAGCACGCTGGGCAGCCTCAGCGACGCCGACGACGTCGTGCAGGAGGCGTGGCTGCGATTGCAGCGCTGGCACGACAATCGCGCACCGGGTGAGCGGATCGAGAATCTGCGTGCCTGGCTGTCCACCGTCACCGGGCGGCTCGCGCTCGATCAGCTGGGTTCGGCGCGCGCCCGCCGCGAACAGTACGTCGGGGAATGGCTGCCGGAGCCGCAGGTGAGCACCGACGACGACCCCGCCGACCGGATCACCCAGGACGAACGCGTCACCACCGCGCTGCTGGTGGTGCTCGAATCACTCACCCCCGCCGAACGCACCGCATTCGTCCTGCAGGAGGTGTTCGGCATGTCCGGTCCCGAGGTGGCCGAGGTGGTCGGGCGCACCCCGGCGGCGGTGCGGCAGCTGGCCTCCCGGGCCCGCAAACACGTCGAGGAGGGCACCCCGCGCTTTCCCGCGAGTGCCGACGAGCACGGCAAGGTGGTCTCCGCCTTCGCCCTGGCCTGGCGCACCGGCGATATGGGCGCACTGCTGGGCGTGCTGGACCGCGACGTGGTCCTCACCGCCGACGGCGGCGGCAAGGTCCCGGCCGTCCGCCAGCCCGTGCGCGGTTCCGAACTCATCGCCAAGCTGTTCCTCGGCTGGTACCGAGCCACATCGGGCGCGTGGGGCAGAGAAGTGCGAGTCAACGGGGAACCCGGCCTCCTGGTCTTCGACGGCACCTACCTCGGCGTCTTCTCCTTCACCGTCGACCAGGGCGCCATCACCGCCATCCACGTCGTCCGCAACCCCGACAAACTCCGCCACCTCCCCGAGCAGTCCGAACCCGACTGGTACCTGTGAGCACCCGGCTGCGCCACTGCGCAGGGTACTCACAAGTCATCCTCAGCAGCCAACATGAATGCAGCGTCCAAGTGGACAACGCCGTCCGCGTGGACAAACGTCCTATGCCCCGACGAATCCGGGAGCTTCATCGATCCACCATGTCGCACCGCACCAGCGGAGATAAGCGAGCCCAGAAATCACGTCGCACCCTGTCCCACAACCAATCCAATGCTGGATGACGTTCCCGAGCAGCCACCAGATCGGTACCGATCGGGAACACGATCACCTCGGCGTCACGAGACATGTTTCGCACCAAGGTGATCTCGATCAGCCTGGCTCGGTCCCGGGACATGCGCCATACGACTTCCATACCGTTCCCCTCGGTGCAATACACCGCGTCCACAGATGCCTCAACCAGTCGGACAGTCTCGGACGCGGACAGAGCGGACACGGTTCCGCTGCGAAATCCATTGATATTCAACGAAGTCACTGAAACTCCTTGTCCTACTTTCCAGTTCATGAGCTGGGGATTCCTGTATGCCTGGCAGATCAAGAGTCTCGCGACATATGGGGACGAAATAACCCGATAATCGGGACACTCAGGGACACTTCTTCATAGGCTGACAGCATGACCAATGAGCGGCTCAGGGGAGCGATGGCGGCTGCGAACCTCACCAAACATGCCCTGGCCGAGCGGCTCGAAGTCAGCACGAAGACCGTCGAACGATGGATCACCCAGGATCGCTGCCCACATCCTGGCCTCCGATTGGCGGTCGCCCGCACACTGGGCCGTGACGAGACGTACCTGTGGCCCCAACTGCTTACAAGCAGCCGATCAGCGGCCGCATCGCTGTCGGAGTTGGTTCAGATCTGGCCGACGCGACCCGAAGTGCCGCAAGAGGTTTGGCGGACCGTCATGCACCAAGCCATGGATGAGATCGATGTTCTGGTGTACGCGGGAGGGTTCCTGGTCGAATCCCTCGACTTCGTCGAAGTGATTCGTGCAAAGGCAAGCTCAGGTGTGCATATTCGCGTTCTGCTCGGCGAGAGCGATTCACCGGAAGTCCGCGCTCGCGGCCGCGAAGAGGGCCTGCCGTCGCTTCCGCAACGGTGTCTGTCGACACTGGAGTATCTCCGCGAAATGATGGACCTGCCGTCGGTCGACATCAGAACCCACCGAACGCCCTTGTACAACAGCATCTATCGATTCGATGACTCGATGCTCGTCAACACCCACAGTTACGGCGCGTACGCTGCGAAATCTCCAGTTCAGCATCTTCAGAACGTGCCAGGCGGCCGTCTGTTCTCCTACTATCGCGCGTCCTTCGAAGCGGTCTGGAAGACGGGACGCCCAGCGTAATCTGACGCATATGGGACGTCGAATCGACTATCACCAGGACCCTGCCGCGCCCCCCGCGAACAGCGTACGCCCCAGTGCGGCCGCATTCGTCCGCCAGGACGACACAGTCCTGCTGATATGCCGATCGGACAACGGGAACTGGTCGATTCCCGGCGGGGCACACGATCCCGGAGAGTCCCTGACGCACACCGCAGTCCGCGAGACGCTGGAGGAGACCGGCGTAGAGATCCACGTGACCGGATTGGTAGGAATCTTCACCGACCCGAACCACGTGATCCACTACACCAGCAACGATGAGGTTCGACAGGAATTCACGATCGTATATCGAGGCGAACCGACGGGCGGACATCCCACGACGAGTGATGAAAGCACCCGAGTCGAATGGGTGCCGATTGGGCGAATTTTCTCGTTGACGATGGACCGAAGCCAGCGTCACCGCATCGAATGGGCCTTGCGCGAGAGCGAGCCCTACATCGACCCGGAAACTCGCTGAAAAGCGTCTCGTAGTTGGGATTCCGCCCGAGTGATCGCGGTGTACACAATACTTCCGGGCTCATATCGCTGCAGGATCTCGGACAATCTTTCGTCCAATGTGAATACCTCACCTTGCGGACCCGTGGAGAGGTCGGCCCACCAAAGGAAGTCGTCGGCGGTTTGTATCCCGTCCACATCAACCGACTGGAACTCGTCGAATATCTGGTCGTCCAGTCCGCGGACCGCAGCCTCGGTCTGTGCGGCGGTATGGAACGCCACCATATGGCACACAGTCGGAGAATATCCGCGTGACCGCAAGAGCCGAGCACCATCAATCGGGTGGAACCCGAGATCCGGATGGCCGTAACCCACGTCGTGCAGATAGGCAGCAGTAACCGCGTCGGCTCGAAGCTCGACGGGCAGATGGCTCACCACACCCTCCATCCGCCGCCCGACAGCCAGCGAATGAGCGCGTCGTGCATCGCTCAGGGGGGATAGCAATTCGCCCACCGCCTTGTTCACCGCCATCATGCTACCGGCCGACAGCAGCTGCTCATCTCCGTCGACGCGCGCCGCGAACCATCGGCGCCGACCGCGTGACACCATCGGTAACCCTGATCTCGCGCGGGAGGGCAGAGCAGGCCGCATATCATCGGGGAGTTTCGCCCATACTGCATCTGCCCAGTGCCCACACACCGGCGACGCTAATTACCGCACTGTTCGGGCACGGCGACGAAACGACCGTCAGCGGCGGGGCTTCATCCGCGGCGGAAGTAATGCGCAACAACTGCGTCGACGCGTAAACCACTGTCTACTGACCACTTTCGCGAGCCGCGGCGACCATTTCGTCGACGCAGACGACGATTGCCAGGGCCAGGGGGACGTCGGGGTGGTAGATCTCCACCCCGTAGCTGTCGCGGATGCGGAACCACTTGCGGGAGGTCTCGGCGACTGTGCCCTGGGGGCCTTCCAGGGTGTAGTTCTTCTCGATGAGGTCGCCGTGGGCGGTCCAGCGCTCGCCGTCGGCCAGGGCGATGGTGAAGCTGTGCCGCAGGGGACTGAAGAGTTTCTTGCGCACGGTGGCGGCGTGGCGGCCGCCGGTGCTCACGACCATGGCGTTGCGCAGGGTCAGCACCTTTCCGCGCCCCACGGCGTACACCTCTCCCCGTGGTCCGCGCAGCTCGAAGGTGCGGCGGAACGCCAGCACCTTGCCGTCGACGAGAAACGCCTTGTTCCCGGATTCGTCGGTCACCCAGTAGTCTTGGCCGAAGCCCAGCACCCGCTGCCGCATCACGTATCGCACGAACCCAGTCTGCCCGAATACCGCGCACCGCAACGACATACGGCCACGAGCAGGTCGCCAACGCCGCCCCGACGCCCACTCGGCTCGATCAAGCCGCGAGCCCGCCGAAACCCGACCGGTAGGTTGACGACCATGATGATCAAGCTGGGTGAGCATGTGCCGCAGATCGATGACACCGCGTGGGTCGCGCCGAACGCGACGGTGATCGGGCGGGTGCGGCTGGGCGCGGAGGTCGGCATCTGGTACTCAGCGGTGCTGCGCGGCGACCTGGAGGACATCACCGTCGGCCCGCGCACCAATATCCAGGACGGCTGCGTACTGCACGCGGATCCGGGCTTCCCACTCACGGTGGGTGCGGGAGTCTCGGTGGGGCACAACGCGATCCTGCACGGCTGCACGGTCGGTGACGACGTCCTGGTCGGCATGGGCGCGACCGTGCTGAACGGCGCGGTGATCGGCGAGGGCAGCCTGATCGCGGCCAATGCGCTGATTCCGGAAGGCGCGCAGATTCCGCCCGGATCGCTGGTGGCCGGGGTGCCCGGCAAGGTGCGCCGCGAACTCGGCGAGGCGGAACTCGAGCGGATCCGCCTGAACGCCACTGTGTACCTGCACAACCTGGCCGTACACCGGGAGGGCGCCCAGCTGTGACAGATCACACAGAGCCCGGATCGGGGTTGCGGGGCCTTGCTAGCATCGTGTCAGCGTGCCCGGAACCCGGGTCGTGCGGCCGAGACGGATGGCAGCACAAGGGATATCGCCCTGGCGTCGGGCACGTGGTTCGGCAAGGAGGTTTCACGGTGTCGTGCGAGCAGTCCGGTATGCACCGATCCAATGGGCGAATCAGTGTGGCCGATATCGCGGCCCAGCCGGGGGGCGTCGAGGCGTTGCAGCGCCGGGTCCATGAATTACGTTCCAGCGGTATCGACTTCGCCGCGAACGCGATCGAGCGAGAGATGGCCGCACTGAATCTGCGGTGAGTTCGGTACGAGTCCGCGACGGTGGCGGTGAGACAATGAGCAACGTCCGCCCGCATCGACGCGGTGTCCGCCGACCGACTGGAGGCTCGATGCCCACCGTTCACTCGATCCTGGCCCGCATCCTGGAAAAGCCCCGGGCCGATGGTGAGCATCTGCTCGAAAGCGCCTTGTCGGCATTCCTGGACTTCGGCATCAAGCGCACCAGTATGGGCGAGGTCGCACGCCGCGCCGGCATCAGCCCGGCCACCCTGTATCGCCGATACGAGTCGAAGAACGACCTGGTCCAGGCCGTCGGCGTGCGGGAGGCCCAGCGATTCGTCGCCGATATCGACCGCCGCGTCCAGGCCGTCACCGACGGCGAGGATCAGTTGGCGGAGATCTTCGTCGCCTTCATCACCTCGCTGGCCCGCAACGAATTGCTGCAACGGCTGTTGCGCACCGAACCGGATCTGATCCTGCCGCGGTTGACCGTCCAGGCCGGGCCGATACTCGCGGTCGGGCGCGCCTACCTGGCCGACAAACTGCGCGCGCTGCACAGGGACGACACCGGACCCGATTTCGACGCCGACCTGGTCGCGGAGATCATGGCCCGCCTGGCCCAATCCCTGGCGCTGACCCCGGACGGGCTCATCCCGCTGACCGACGAGACGGCCGCACGCGAGTTCGCCCGCCGCACCCTGGTGCCGATGCTGGGCGGCCAGCGCCGCTGAACCACTGCTGGTATCACTCTTCCGGAGCGCCGAAGAAGGTTGCGGGCGAATATATTTCGTCGCCGAGCCGCGCCGGGCTCAGCCCGAACGCCGCGGCGACCTGCTCGTCCAGTGCCCACCGATCCGGCACGGCCCCCTCGTCCACCACGGCGCGAACCCCGGCCACGAGTGCGGCGGCAGCCGCGGTGGACGGGTCCGGGACCGGAAGCCGCGCGACGTACTGCGTGATCCACCGCCGCCGCGCGGCATAGAGCCGATTACCGCACACCGCATCGTAGAACCGCAGGCCCAACGTCGAATTCGCCACGCCCATCAGCAGGTACGGCAGGGTGTCGCTGCCGATGTCGGGCACCGAGATCCAGTAGCAGTCACCGTTGACGATCGCGCCGCTGCGATCGAGCGCGAAACGCGGCGCGACACTGATATCGGGAAATACCAGCTTGGGGTGCCGCCACAGATGCGGGCGCTGCGGCACCCAGATCTCGAACCACTCGCGCCCGCTCGCGGTGAGGTAGTCCCGCGCGGCCAGCACATCCTTGTGCTCGGCGAGATACGCTGCTGCGGAAGGAAATCCGGCCAGATCCACCGGAGTGCGGCGTGCGCAGCTCACATCGTACGGGTACAGCACCCGGGTCCAGCGTTTCCTGGAGATTCGCCAGGGCACCAGATCGTGATGGGTGATCAGGTCGAACAGCAACTCCGGTTCCGGCGGCGACTGCCGATGTTCCCACCGATCGGAGATGAACACCCGATCCGCGGTCGTCTTGATCCCCACCCGGATTCGCGCCACCTCACCGAAGGTGCGCCACGTCCCGCCCCGCACTCGGCGCAACCACTCGTCCACGCTCGGCCGCGACATTCGCCACGGCGTGGCCACATCCGCCACCGCGACCTCCGCCGGTTCCGCCCGGCCGGAATCGGCTCCGGGCATCTCGGCTCCAGACGAAATCATCTGTGGCACAGTCGATCCAGCGTCGAGAGTCCCGGCCTCGATCGCGATATGGCGTCCGCCGTGCCGCACCGAGCATTCACCGCCGGCCGCCAGTGCGCCGAAAAGGTCGAGGGCGCTGGTGGATTCGCCGTCGGGAATCTCGTACGCCGAGACATAGCGGCAGGGTGTCGCGAGGGATGCGCGCACGGCGACGGTCACAGCCGGTAGTACCGCGGCCTCGAAGAGTTTGGTGTCGCCCAGATCGTAGAGTTCGACCGGCGTGAGTTCGGCGCGCATCAGAGCCCGCAGATTCGCGCCCGCCTTGGTGGTGAGAAACCGGTTGGCACACAACAAGCCCAGGACTCCCCCGGGCCGCAGTAATCGGGGCACGCTGGCGACGAAAGGGTGGGTCAGATCGATCCGGCCGCGCAGCCCGAAGCGCACGCTCAACAGCCGCGCGGTCGCCCCGCCCAACTGCTGGGTCCGCACATAGGGCGGATTGGTGATCACCGCGTCGAAACTCCCGTCCGCCAAACCCTCGGCGGCAGACAGGAAATCACCGACGAACCAGGTGACCGGAAGCCCGGTGGCTCGCTCTCGCGCGAGCGCGACCGCCGCGGCGTCCAGGTCGAATCCGGTGAGCCGGACCGGAACTCCCGGGAAAAGCCGCACTGCGGCACGGTGCACCGCCAGCAACAGCTCACCGTCCCCGCACGCGGGATCGAGAATCCGTAATTCTCCTTGCGGCACAACATGTTCCAGTAGACGCTCGGCCAGGAACGCGGCCAGTCGCTCCGGCGTGTAGTGCCGCCCGTGCCGCTTGCGCACCCGAGCCCCGGCGGACGCGCTCGCCCGCCGGTCCGCCGCTACCCGCCCGCGCCGGCCCTCCATACCGTCACATTCTGCCCCGGCGAACCGGCGAATATCGGCCGACGAGCCGATCGACACGATCGAATTCACTGGTGGGAATACTCGCGGCCCGCCGGGCGGGGCGGGCCCGAACCTCAGCCGAGGCTGAACGGCTTGCCCCACAACGTCTCGGTGGAATCCATGACGTTGTCGTGCAGAACCACCGTTGTGTACGCGCGCGCCTCGGCGTATCCGGCGCAGCCGTCCACCGATATCGTGTGGTTGACGTACTGCGTCGTGCCGGAGGTACCGGTGAAGTTGTAGACCTGGATCATCTTGCTGGCGACCTTGCCGGGCTTGAGCGTGATCGACATCGACGGGTCGGCGTACGGGGTGATGCCGGAGCTGTCCAGGCCCGCACCGCTGTCGCCGGGCGATACCGAGAGGCCGCCGCCTCCTCCTCCGCCACCGCCACCGCCGTTACCGCCGCCACCGCCGTTGCCGCCACCCCCGCCGCCGTTGCCGCCGCCGGAGTTCTCGTCCGAGGACGAGGCGTCATCGCCGCCGTTGCCGTTGCCGTTCGGCTGATTCGCTCCGCCGTTCCCGGACTGGGAGTTGTTCTGATCGGCGGTGTTACCGCTGCCGTTGGCGTGCACGGCGCTGCCCAGATCGACCTGACAGCCCACCAGGTAACCGGTTTCGATCCGGCCACCGGTGACCCGCACGTTGCCGGGGGGAGTGGCCTGCACCGTGGCCACCGCCGAGACCATCGCGTTGCGGGACAGCGGGCTCGCGGCCATCGATCCGGAGATCGTGGCGTTCTCCCCGGTGCGGTCGACGCGGACGGTCACGCCGTCGTGAGTCGTGTACGCGGCGTGCCCGTCCGGTAGCGGCACCTGCGTGTCCGCGCCGGCCGTCCCGCCGCAGGCCAGCACGAGCGGAGCGCACACACCCGCGACGATCGCGCCGGCGAACCCGCCCCGCCCGGTGCGATCGCCCGCTTGCCGGCCGAAAGTCGTTGTGCCGCCGGCGTTCATGGAAAATTTCGACCTCATCGCCCTCATCCGATGCTGAACGGGTTGCCGTACAGGGTGACCTCGGCGGTGCCGCGGCTGTTGGTGACCGTCAGCGTGCTGAACGATCGCGCCTGCGCATATCCGGCGCAGCCGTCGACCTGCACCCCGCGATCGTGGTACTCGATGCCGATCGCGCCGGCTTTCGGATCCATCTTCTTGGTGCCGAATTTCACCTGCGCCACACCGCCCGGCACCAGATTGATGCTGGGGACGACTTCCGGATACGCCGAACCGGGTGAGATATAAACGTCGCCACCGAGCGAGAGTCCGCCGGACAGATCGACCTGACACCCGACCAGGTAGCCGGTGACCAGCGTTCCGGCGGTCACCCCGGGCGCGGTCGCGTAGACCGTAGCCGACATCGTGGCGGTACGGGAGAGGCCGTTGTAGGCCAAAGACGGTGCGACGACGGCCTTCTCGCCGGTGCGGCTGAACTCGACCGGGACGCCGGTCGCGGTGGTGAAGGTCTGTCGGCCATCGGGTAGCGGGACGACCGTATCTGCTTGCGCCACACCACATCCGAGCATCAGTACGGCGAGCCCCGCGGCACCGTGAACGAGCCGGCGACCGGCTCCTGAAACCAAGTTCATATTTCCTTCATCGTTCGTGTTCGGGCAAGCGCCGCCAACGCTTGTTGATCTAGGTAAGAGTCAGCTGTGAGCCCACGGGGAATCTGCCGGGAATCACCGGATCAGTCGGGCACGTACACCCGTGCCGCGCAGACCCGTCCCCCGCGCGCCACAACGAGTTCGGCGATGCCGCGCCCGGCGGTCGTCTCCACCGATACGGTCACATACCGCCCCGCCGCGATCGGCTTGCTGATCCCGGTTCCGGCGGCCTGCGCGACGAAGGCGGCCGGATCCACCGCGATTCCGGCCGGCCACTCGAGCACCGCATCCGGCGTGAGCGCCGCGCGCACCCGGTCGACGTCCCCACGCGCGGCATCCTCGATCAACCCCGTCGCGGCCCGCTTACCAGCGGAGCCGACCCGGACGAAGCCGCGTGCGAAGCCCAGCGCACCGCCGATGCCCTGATTGCCGAGCAGTTGCGGAGTCAGGCGCGCCGCCGCGCCCAGTCCCCGCACACCGGCGGCAAGCAACTGCACGATCATCACCGGCAGTTCCCAATGTGCGTGCAGCTCACGGATTCTCAGGGCATCGCCGGCCCGCTCGAGGTCGTAGCGCAGATGCATCGGCACGCGCAGAGTGACGCCGGTGGACATGGTCGTCTCGATACTCAGATCCCGGAACACCGTCATACCGCACACCACGTCGTGCTCGACCCGGAAGACGATGCCGTTGGGCGCGATGAACGTGTCGTAGAAGCGCCCGATCGCCTCCCGTCCGATGTGCGGGCGCGATCCGACCGGATCCTCGACCCGGGCTCCGGCGGCGAACAATCCGACCCAGGCGGCGCGATCGTGCGCGGCGACCGCCCGCGGTGACGCCTCGACGGCGGCCAGAAGTTCGTCGGCTGATCCGGTTTCGGACATCATTTCCCTTCGCGACGTGGGGCGATGCGCCCATATCCAACCTATAACGTGTTCTACTTCATGTCACGGGGCCGGAAAAGGGATTCCGGATCACGCGCCCGGCCGGGCAGACTTTCGGGCATGAGTCCGCGTGATACGCCCTCGGGGGTGGGAGCTTTCATCGGACCCTGGCTGCGGCCGGGGGTTCTGCTTCGGGTAGCGGCGGTGGCCGCGCTCACGGTGATGGTGCTCGTCGGCGCGTGTATCGGCGTCGTCCGCTGGCGCGCGAGCGGTCTGGAATATTCGGCTACGTCGGTGCCGCCCGCCGATGTCGCGCTGGTGCCGGGTGCGGAGATCTATCCGAACGGCGAACCCTCCCCCTACGTGGCCGGCCGGCTCGATCTGGCTCGCGCCCTGCTCGCCACGGGCAAGGTCAAGGCGCTGCTGCTGACCGGCGATTTCGGCACGCCGACCTACGACGAGCCCGATGCGATGCGCAAATACCTGATCGGCAAGGGCGTACCGGCGAACAAGATCGCCTTGGACTACGCGGGTTTCGACACCTATCAGTCCTGCGCTCGCGCCTACCGCATCTTCGGGGTGCGCGACGCGATCGTGGTGACCCAGGATTTCAGCGTCCCGCGTTCGATCGCCCTGTGCCGGTCGGTGGGCATCCGGACCACGGCGGTCGGTGATCACAGTCAGGCGCACAACGCGACCTACGACAAGTGCTGGCTGCGCGATCAGATCGCCGCGACCAAGGCGGTGTATTCGATGCTGTTGCAGCCGGATCCGGAATTCCTCGGCCGCCAGGAGACCTCGGTCCGGGACGCGATGGCCGCGAACCCGCGCTGAAACCGAGATCGACTGCGCCCCAACCCGTTCACCGGGATGCGCGGCGGCGAGCGGCCGAGCCGCCGCCGAGTCCGTTGATCAGCGTGTCCACCACGACGTCGGCGGCCTGAGCGGCGCTGAGCTCGGGGAGGTCCTCGGCCGCGCGCAGCAGCAGGGACGGCAGCAGGGCGCCGATCCAGCCCCGCGGCAGGTCGTCTCGCAACAGGCCTTCGTCGGTGGCGCGGCGCAGGAAGTGTTCGACTTCCGCGATGAAACCCTCGCGACGATCGCGAATCGTCTTCTCGGACAACATGCGGAACGTCTCGACCGGCCAGCGGCGGTTCACCTCGATGATCCCCTCCACGTAGCGATGCAGCGCCACGCCGACCGGCGCCTCACGCAATCTCGCCGCGGCGATCGCCGCCTCGACCGCGTCGTAGCGGGCGCGGTACACCGCGGCGAGCAGATCCTCCCGGGAGGAGAAGCGCCGGTACACGGTGCGCCGGTCCACTCCGGCGGCCGCGGCGATGGCCGCGATGCTGACCGAGGGATCGTCGGCGAGCAGTCGCGCGCCGGTTCGCAGGACGAGTTCCAGGTTGTGCGCCGCATCCGCTCTCACCGCTCCAAGGTAGCCGGGAGTGTCGCGCATCGCAGAATATTAGCCGCTGTACAGTGGAATAAATTCTTGTAACTGCTACTTTCATGTGACAGTTAGCGCGCACGGACGGATCCCGCCCGACGCGGACAGCCGATCCGAACGGAGCAAACGCTCATGGCCAGAACATGGTTGATCACCGGAGCATCTCGCGGCTTCGGCCGCCACCTCACCGAAGCGGTCCTCGCGGCCGGAGACCGGGTCGTCGCCACCGCGCGCCGGCCCGAGCAGCTGGACGATCTGGTGGCCGATCACGGCGAGCAGATCCGGGCCGTGGCGCTGGACGTCACCGACGCGGCCGCCGCCGAGCGCGCTGTCCGGCAGGCGATCGACGCATTCGGCAGGCTCGACGTCGTGGTCGACAACGCCGGTTACGCCAACAGCGCCCCCATCGAGGAGATGACCGAGGAGGATTTCCGCACCCAGGTCGAGACCAACCTGTTCGGCGTCGTCAACGTCACCCGCGCCGCACTGCCGGTGCTGCGTGAGCAGCGGTCCGGCATATTCGTCCAGTTCTCCTCGATCGGCGGAAGGGTCGGCGGCACACCGGGAATGGGCGCTTATCAGACCGCCAAATTCGCGGTGGAGGGCTTCTCCGAGGTGCTCGCGAGCGAAGTCGCCCCGTTCGGGGTGAAGGTCGTCATCGTCGAACCCGGCGGCTTCCGCACCGACTGGCAGGGCTCGTCGATGACCCTGCACAGCGTCGGGCCCGACTACGAGCAGACCGTGGGCGCGATCAACCGGTACCGGCAGGACAGCCACGGCACTCAACCCGGAGATCCGGCCCGCGCGGCGCGGGTCATCATCGATGTCGTCGGCGAGGAGAATCCGCCCCGGCGCCTGCTGCTCGGCAGCGACGCCCTCGCGGCGGCACGCGAGGCGGGCAGGAACCGCGCCGCGGAAACCGAGCGGTGGGCGGCGGTGAGCAGTTCGACCGATTTCCCCGCCGACGAGCGATGACGCTTCGGCCGCAGTATCTTTCGCGCGGGCCGTCAGCGCGTGGCGCCGCGCGGCCTCACCGCGGAGGCATCAGCATGGGAACCGGTTCGCGCACGGTGACCAGCACGACGACGTCGCCGTAGGGGGCGGCGCCGCGCGCCACGCGGTGGGCCATGCGCGCCACGGAGGTTCGCCACCGGTACTTGGCGTCGATCTCCGACTGCACGAACGGCAGCAGGGTTCCTCCGGTCACGACCTGGGCTTGGCCGTGCCATTGGTGCGAACCGAGGGCAGGATTGCCGCGCCAGTCGCCGGGCTGCACGATCACCCGGCCGTCGCGGGCGAGTTGCTCGGCCTCCTCGGCGTAGGACGAGACGCGGAATGCGAGTTGGTTCTGGCCGATCGGGACGACCAGGCGCGGCACCGTCACCAGCTGTTGCGGGCCGGCGACGCGGGTGACCAGGACGGTCTTGGCCGCCTGCCACATCATCGCCAACTGGGAGCGCCCGGTACGAGCCGGCACCCGCCGCGCGTCGGCCGCGGGATCCGGCTGAGCGATCTGCCGGTAGGTGGTAGGGACATCCACCAGGGTTCCTGCCATCACATTCGTCCTCTCCGGTGACACAATCCAGCGCTGGTTCGGTGTCGGAGCCACGAGCCCGCCGCGTCCGCCGCCCAGTGATCGTTCGCTACCAGGAAGGCATTACAGACCGACCGGTTGGCTCTATCGGGTGAGCGGACGGACCCCCTTCTCGCCCGGATTCGGCGCCTCCGGCCGAGCGCGAGCCCGACATGCCGGGCATCCTCGGCCGACCACTTCCGATAGTCCATTGCCTGCGCCGAGATGGCAACGATGCAGGTCACATCTGTCCCAGACGGGCACGGTGGCGAGTTCCGGCAAGTGCCACGGCTCCGGCTCTTCGATTAGACTCGGCCGCAAAGGATGTCGAGATGCTGTTCGACTCGCTCGAGGGCTTGTCGGTGGGGGACGCACTCGGCCGGCAATTCCCCGTGATGCGCACGTCGGTCGATGCGCTGCGGGCGGGGGCGGTCCCGCCGGGACAGTGGCGGTGGAAGCTCACGCCGGCATAGCGGCGATTCCCCGGGAGTGGCTCGCCGCACGGGAACCGTTGCCCTCCTGGCTGGAACGTGTCCGCCCGGTGAAGACCGGCCCGGGCCGGCTACGCCGATGGGCTCGATGGCGGACCGTGAAATCCACGCGGTAGCTCGTCCACATCCCGGCGGCTTGTCCGAGCGGCTCGTTAGCATGCACCGCATGCCCATCAAATTCGAGAACGTCGGCATCGCCGTTCGCGACCTCGAAGCAACGATCGCCTTCTTCACCGACCTGGGTCTCACCGTCGTCGGCCGTGACACGGTCAGTGGTGAGTGGACCGACACCGCCGTCGGCCTGGACGGCAACCACGCCAACATCGCCATGCTGCAGACGCCGGACGGTCACGGTCGCCTCGAACTCTTCGAGTACATCCACCCCGAAGCGATCGACACCGAACCCACCCGCCCCAACGAGATCGGCATGCACCGCGTCGCCTTCTCGGTCGACGACATCGACGAAGCCCTCGCGATAGCCGCGAAACACGGCTGCCGGCCGCTTCGGGGCGTGGCGAACTACGCGGACGTCTACAAGCTCACCTACGTCCGCGGCCCCAGCGGCATCATCGTGATGCTCGCCGAGGAACTGAAGAAGGACTGAGGCAGGCCGGCGGCGTCGGCCGTTCGCCGGACGCGTCAGCCGTTCGGCAGGATCACCGCGCGGCCGTTGATCTTTCCGCTGTGCAACCGGTCGTAGGCCAGCGGCGCGTCCTGCATGGCGAAGGTTTCCACATGCACCTTTATCGAACCGGCTCGCGCCAGGTCGAGCACCTCGTGCAGTTCACCGCGACTGCCCCAGTACGGCGCGGTCACATTCACCTCGAAGGGCAGCACACCGAAACCCACCGGCACGGCACCGCCGCCGATCCCGATGATCGTGATATCGCCTTCCATCGCGACGCAACCCGCGGCCGTGGCGGTCGTCGGCGCCGCGCCGACGAAGTCGAACACCGCGGTCGCGCCCCGGCCGCCGGTCAACTCCCGCACCCGGTCGGCCGCCGTGGCGTCGGAGATCGCGGTCTCGTGCGCACCGACGGTCCGGGCGAGCTCGAGTTTGTCCTCGCTCACGTCCAAGGCGATCACCCGCGCCGAACTCAGCGCGCGCAGCAGCTGAATAGCGACGTGGCCGAGGCCGCCGGCGCCGATAACCACGGCCGTCGAGCCGGGGACGAGTTTCGGCAGCGACCGCTTGATCGCGTGATACGGCGTCAGTCCCGCGTCGGTCAATGGAACCGTCTCGACCGGGTCGAGGCCGTGCAGCGGCTCCAGGTGCCGCGCATTGTCCACGATCATGTACTCGGCGATCGCGCCCGGCGCGCCCAGTCCGGGCGGGAAGATGTTCAGCTCGGCCGCCCGCAGGCAGTAGTTCTCCCGGCCATCCGCACACGGCGGACAGGCGCCACATCCCCACGGACCGTAGACCGCGACCGAATCACCCACCGCGAATCCGCTCACCCCCTCCCCCAGCGCCGCGATCGTCCCGGCCCCCTCGTGCCCCAGCGTGAGCGGCAGCGGATACGGGAAATCCTTTTCCGGCCAGGACATCACGGCGATATCCGAATGACACACCCCGGCCGCGGACACCTTCAACAACACCTGCCCGGGCCCCGGCTCCGGATCGGGGACGGTCACCAATTCCGGTGCGGCGCCGATGGTTCGATACTGCAGAGCTTTCATCGCGATACCTCCGAGGTCGGATGCACGATCGGATGCCGCGCCACACCTCGAACGTTCCGGAACATCAGCGAACCATCCGCAAACGGCCGGGCGCACCACGGCCCCGGCGTCGGCGGCCATGATCCATGCCGACCGCTCAGCCCCGGGAACATTCCCGATCATACGGCCGAACGGAGCTCACTCAGCCCCTTCGCTCGGACCTGCAGCAATCCATCAGCGAATTCGGCGCGCGGCCCGGGTAAAGCGTTATTCGCCACCGGCGAGCCGAGCGGATCATCTCGCAGACCCGAACAGGCGCGGGCTCGACAGGCTTCGACGCATCGACCCGAGTACGTATGTTCGCCGCTCGCCGCGAGAGAATCGCCGAACCGACGTCGGCCGGGCGGAGCCGGTGCGCTCCGGGTGACGACGCCGCTGCCGATCCGCGAGCATTCCATTCACGCCGACCACAACTCTCCCCGCGCGGCCGGCCCCGGGATAGCTTCGGCGGCATGACAACCGATGTGGGTGCGCCGCTCAATGCCATCACTCAGGCCACTGCGCGGGCCGTCGCCGACGACCCGGCGAACGCGCTGGCCGTCTTCCGCGCCACCGGGGTAGCGGAAAGTGCCGTTGCCACCGTGGTCGAGGCACGTTCACATACGGTCCGGGTGGACGAACCGCCCGCGCTGGGCGGACAGGACACCGCCGCCAATCCGGTCGAGGTGTATCTGGCCGCGCTGATCGCCTGCCAGGTGGTGACCTACCGGTTCGTGGCCCAGCAACGCGGAATCGTCATCGGGGATCTGCGCATCGAGGCCGAGGGCGATCTGGATGTGCGGGGGTTCTTCGGCTTGGACGAGTCCGTACGACCGGGCTTCCAGGCCGTGCGGCTGACCGTTCACCTGCACGGCCCCGAATCAGCCGAGCGCTACGCGGAATTGCAGCGCGAGGTCGAAAGCCGTTGCCCGGTGCTCGATCTCACGACCGATCCGACACCGGTGCGGACAACCCTGGTCACGGCCTGACACCCCTCACCCGGCCCGCCGCCGTCGGTGTCGGCGCTACCGGCGCGCGGCGATCGTGGTGTGCCCCCGGCTGTTTCGCTGTCACACTGGTCTGGTGAGCCTGCGGCGATTGTTCAGCAAGACCCCCCGTGACGCGGTCCCGGGTACGTTCCGGGTCACGGGCGTGTCCCTCACCCGCGACGAGGATGGTTACGGTAGCGCGCGACTGTCCGGCGTGCTGTCCGGGCCGGGGGTTCCGGCGCGCGCGCTGCGGGTGGGTCGGCGTTACGGTCCCGGCGAGCGGGTGCCCGAATGCGGCGACGAATTTCCGGCCACGATCGACCGCGAATATCCCGATCGTTACGGAATCGTTTGGCCCGAACAGGTTTCGCCGACCACCAAGGCGTTGTGGAACGAGGAGTACGCCGAACGGGTAGCCGCCGCGATGCGCCTGGGCCTGGAGCCCTCGGTCGTTCCCGAAGTGACCGGTATCGGCATCCGCGAATTGGCGCGGGTGGCCGTCGAACGGCGGTACGGACGTGACCTGCTCCCCGACGGCAACCGGCAGATCACCGCCGAGGAGGCCGAGGAGCTCTACCGCACGGGTGTGCGCGCGACCGCGACGATCACCGGCATCGACTTCCTCGACATTCCCGCCCGCAGTTTGCCCGACGCGGAGGCGTGCCTCGCGAATGTGGCTGTGCGAGTGGCATATCCGGATGGCAGCGAATACACCACCACGGCCCGGTTCGGCTTCCGCACCGCCGCCCGTCGCGCTCAGATCGGTTTCGTCGGCGCGCGCGTGCCGGTCCGCATCCATCCGGGCGACCGAGCACGGCTGTGCCTGGACCGGCCCGCGCTGCCGCCACTGCCCGAATGACGCGGTACGCCTCGACACGAGCCTGGGCGAATCGCGTTTCGCACCTGTTGCTTTCATCGAAAGGACACGACTCGGTCTCGGCGCTGGCATCACTCGCGATCGCTGCCTACGGTGGTCACCATGTCGACGATCGTGATCGAGGATCTGCCCGAACCGGCCGCCCGTGTCCTGCGACGGCGGGCCCAGGCAGCGGGCATGTCCGCCGCGGCTTACATCCGAGTGGAGCTGACCGGGCTCGCGGGCACGCGCATCCCGCTCGATGACGTCGTCGAATTCCTGCACGCCGAACTACCCGACCCGCCCGTTGCCGAAATCGACAGTGACGCAGCGGCATTGATGCGCGACCTGTCCGACGAGGCCGCGGTCGTCTTCACTCGTCGCGCGGGCGCGGCCGGCATCCCGTTGAGTACCTATCTGCGTCAGGAGCTGACCACGCTGGGCCGCCGGACCACCATCGACGATGTGATCCTCGAGTTCCGCGAGGCACAGGACCACGATCCGAACCTGTTGGTGGACATGGACGCGGTCATCGCCGCGGCCCGGTACGCGCGAGCGGAGTGACCGCCGCCGGCGGCCCGGCCGGAGTCAAGCCGCACTGAGCAAGCCGTGCAGGGCGCCGATCACCCGCGCGCCACTCGCAGTGGTGAAGTCCCGCACCATATCCGCGGCGAGGTTCGGAACGCAGCCGACGAACCCGCCCGCGGATTCGATCCGGCGCAGTGCCACCGCCTCGGTGCTGTCCGACAAGCCACCGCACGCATCCAGCGCGACGTAGACGCGCATACCCGCATCGATCAGGTCGAGCGCGGTCAGCTGCACCACCAGTTCGGTCAGCACGCCACAGATCAGCACGACCGGACGCCCGGTGGCGGCGAGTGCGTCGCGGGTGCCCGCATGGTCCGCGCAGCTCGCGCCGGAACGCACCTGCACCCCGCCCACCGGCCGCAGGCCGGCCAGCTCCGCGATCGGGTCCGGCCCTTGCGGTCTCGGCGCGATCGACACCGTGGCGGGCAGCCCGAGTATCCCGCCGACGTCGGCCAGGACACGGGCCGAGGCGCGAATGCCGGCCGCGGAGCGGGTGCGGCTCAGCGGCACGATGGATTCCTGCAGGTCAGCGAAGAGCAGCTGTACTTCGGAGGGTTGGAGCACGTCGACCACTTCCTTCGTCGATAAATCATTCAGTATCGAATAGTATTACTAGAAACCGTTCTCTGTCGAATAACCTGTTCGGATATGATGTGTCGTGCGCACCCAACCGGACGATGCGGAACGCTTCCTGCGCCGCACCACCTTCCTGACCGCGGTCGTCGGCCAGGCGGCCACCGACGTACAGACCAAAGAGCTTGCCGCACTGGGTCTTTCGACGAAGGCACACGGGGTCCTCACCATGCTGCGCCGGTACGGCCCGCTCGCGCAGAACGAGTTGAGCCGCACCATGAACGCTGCCGCCAGCACCGTGGTCACCCTGGTGGACGGCCTCGAGCGAGCCGGTTACGTGACCCGCCGGGGCGATCCCGGCGACCGCCGTCGCAACGCGGTGGAAATCACCGACTCGGGCCGCGAAATCGCCGCGCGCGCAGACGAACTCGCCGACGAGCTGGAGGATCGATTCCTCGCTCCGCTGGCCCCGGACGAACGCGAAACCCTCCGCTCTCTGCTCCAGCGCCTCTGGACCCCGCCGCAACCGCGCTGAGTGTCGCCGCGCGCCGGCCGGTGGGCTGGCGATCATTTTTCGTCCCAGGCGGTTTCACCGCCCGGTTTCGCACACCGGAGCACCCCGCTCGCCGCCCTACCGGAACTGGCCGAGCGGGTATCCGCGGGCCGACCCCGACCTGGCCACGGCTCGACCTTCTTCCCAGCGATCGACGACTGGTCGTACTGCCCGAAGTCCACAACGACACCGAGGCGGCAGCCGAAAACGCCACTGCCCGCAGTGTTTACGGCCGACCTTGACATCGCCGACCGGCCAATGATGTCCAGCAGGCGGCTTTCAGACGTCTGCGACGAGATGCGTTCGGGCGAGTTCACGGAAGGCCGCGGTCAGCGGAGTGCGATCCTCGGCGTGGGTGGCGACCACCACCCGGCACGGTTCGATCCCGTGCAGCGGAATGCTGACCAACTCCGCGTGGAGCGTGGGTCGCCGGTCACCGGCGGGCAGGATTGCCATACATTCGCCAGTGGCGATCAGCTCCAGTTTGTCCTCGAAGCTGTCCGCGGCGCCGGGACCGTTCGGCGGCGCGCTGCCGTCCGGGCCCGAACGGGGCACACTCCAGATGGTCGGTGTACTGGTACAGGCCACCAGCTCTGCGCCGTCGAGCTGGTCGAGGGTGATCGAATCCTTCCCCGCCCAGGGGTGCGACCGCGCGACGACCAGTACACGCGGTTCGGCGCGGAGAACCTCCACGCGCACCTGGTCCGGCGAATACGGAAGCGGCAGCCGAGCGACGAGCGCGTCGACGCGGTGTTCGGCGAGTGCGTGGGCGTGCTGCCAGCTCAGGTGCCGGGTGCGGATGTCGGCATCCGGGTAGCTGCGACGTAACTCACGCACGGCCGGGGTGATGACCAGATCACCGACGTATCCGATGGTGATCGTATCCGGCGGAGCGGCGGCGCGCGCGGTGAGCACGGCCCGATGTGCCGCGTCCAGCACGGCCCGAGCGCGCGGCAAAAAGGCCCGGCCCGCCTCGGTGAGGCGGCTGCCCTGCGGAGTGCGGTCGAACAGACGCACCCGCAGCCGATCCTCCAGCCGTTGGATCTGCCGGCTCAGTGACGGCTGAGCGACGCGCAATACGACGGCCGCGCGACCGAAGTTCTCGTATTCCGCGACCACGGTGAAGTACCGCACCAGGCGTAGATCGAGATCGATCCCGGCGGGCACGGCGGCAGGATCGGACACCGGACCAGCCTACCCGTCATGCGGCAGCCGCATGACGAGGTGCGGAACAGGTCTTGGACGGCGGCCGAGAGTTGTCCTTGACTCGAAGGCGCAAGGCCCGGAGCCGAAAGACGCCGGGCACCAGCCGATCACGCGATGTGGACAGGAATCGAGGTCGTCCGTATGGGTAGGTACGAAGGTAAGAATGTCGTGATCACCGGCGGCAGTAGCGGATTCGGCTTCACGACGGCACAACTGCTGATCACCGGCGGCGCACGGGTATTGATCACCGGCCGCACGCAGCACACGCTCGACGCCGCCCGTGAGCGCCTGGGCGAGAACGCCGTGGCCGTCCGCAGCGACGCGGCATCGCTATCGGATATGGACGATCTCGCCGACCGGGTGAAACGCGAGTTCGGCCTTGTGGACGCGCTTTTCGTCAACGCGGGCATCACCCGGTTCGTGCCGTTCGAGGAGATGACCGAGCAGGTCTACGACGAACTGCTCACCGTCAACGCCAAGGGCGCGTACTTCACCGTGCAGAAACTCGCGCCGCTGCTGCGGTCCGGCAGCGGAATCGTCCTGACCACCTCGGTCGCCAACAGCAAAGGCCTGCCGATGATCAGTGCGTACGCTGCCGGCAAAGCCGCCCTCCGCTCGATGACCCGCAGCCTCGCCCGGGAATTGCTGCCCCGAGGCATCCGCGTCAACGCGGTCAGCCCGGGGCCCATCGACACCGGAATCCTCGAGAAGTCGATGCCCGCGCCGGATGCCGAACGCACCCGGGCGCAGATGACCGCGAACAATCCCATGCTCCGTTTCGGCGAATCCGACGAAATCGCCCGAGCCGTCGCATATCTCGCCTTCGACGCCACCTATACCACCGGCGCCGAGCTGCCCGTGGACGGCGGGGCGTCCCAGCTGTGACACCGGTCTCGATGAAGGTCGTCACCGATCCATCCGGGCAGACCCGCTCAGAAGGTCAGCACGATACGGCCGCGCACACCTCCGGCTTCCAGCATGCGATGCGCGTCGGCGGCCTGCGCGGCCGGAAAGGTCTGGGCCACACGCAGAGTCAGCACGCCGTCGGAGGCCAGGCGGCTCAGTTCGGTGAGCGTGGCCGAATCGTGGACGCGGTCCAGAACCATGATGTAGTCCACGGCGATACCACGCTCCGATTCGACGGCTCCGCTCAACCGGGGCGGCCGCAGCGCGACATAGGATCCGTTGTCGCGCACGGCGGGCAGTACGGCGGCTCCCTGCAGCGCGCAGTCGATCACACTGTCGACGCCGCCGGGTACCCGGTCGCGGACGCGGCGAGCGAAATCGTCGCCCCGCGCGAGGACGACATCGGCACCGAGGTCGGCGACCAGTTGCTCGTCCCGGGGTGCGGCGTCGGCGAGCACGGTGAGTTCGCGATGCCGGGCCAACTGGATCACGTACCCGCCGACCGCGCCCGCCGCACCGGTCACCGCGATCGTCCCGCCCGGCCGGGCACCGGCCGCATCCAGCGCGAGGGCGGCGGTGAGCCCGTTCATCGGCAGCGTGGCCGCCGCGACGACATCGGCTCCGGCAGGGATCGGCGCCACCGAATCATCGGAGACCACAATCCTTTCCGCGTACGCACCGCCCCCTTCCAACACCGGTTTGGTGATCGCGACGACCTGGTCCCCGACCTGCCAGCGCGACCCGGGACCGATCTCGTCGATCACGCCGGCCGCATCCCATCCCGGCACGTACGGCGGCGTCACGTCGCGATACCGATCGTGCGCCGCACCGCTCCTGGTCACCAGGTCGGACGGGTTCACCGTCGCCGCCGCGACCCGGATCCGGACCTGTCCCGGCCCCGCATGCGGTTCGGGCACCTGCACCGCGCGCAGCACTTCCGGACCTCCGGGCTCGTCGAAACCGATAGCCAGCATCACCACTCCTTCTCCGCTCGCAGGGAACAACTACCACCGGCCCCACCGATGTTCCCCGCTGCCGCTGTTCGCGATCCGTGCCCGCCGATGGCGCGTCCGCGCACACTCCGGCGGCCCGGGTCGGCCCCGGGCCGAAGACTCTTTCGCTCAACTCCCCGGCGACGCGAAACGGCCACGCCCGCAAGGCAGATGATGCCGCCTATCAGGGCCCAGGGCGTGGGCACCTCGTCCAGCAGCAGCCACGACAGCACGATCGAGAGGGCGGGCACGGCATAGCTGGTGGTGCTGAGCCGGCCGGCGGGTGTGCGGCTCAGCGCGTACGACCACGCGGTGAAACCCAATGCGGTAGGGAACAGTCCGAGATACACGGCGTCGAACACGGTGCGCGCCGGCGCGTTCGCCAGCTCGCGCGCCAGCTGCGGCGCCCACGGCAGCAACACGACCGTGCCGATCACACAGCCGAGCCAGATGGCGGTGAAACCGTCTACGTAGCGCAGCGCGGCCTTCTGCACCAACACAGCCCCTCGTCGAACAGCATTCCCGCGCCGAAGGCCACCAGCAGCGGAGCGACGTTCACCAGCAGCGCCGCCGTGCCCGCATCCAGGTGTCGTTCGGCGGAATTGAGCGCGACGGTGTAACCGGCGAGCCACAGCACTGCGTAGATCGCGATGAGCAGCAATGGCTTTCGGCCGCGTCGTGGCCGCTGCCACGCGCCCGGCCTCATCGTCGCGAGCACGGTGAGCGAGGAGGCCGCGACCGCCAGCCGCATCAGGGCCATGGGCGCGGGCGACAGCGTCGGGCCCGCATCACGGATGGCGACGAAGGCCGACGCCCACAACAGGACAGCGACCAGCGCCGCCCCCGCACTGCGCCAGTCGGCAGTAGGGCCGGCGGACGGCGCGGGAGCACGAGACGGGAGCGACTGGGGATCGGTAGACACTCCGCTATCGTCATCACGCCAACCAGACAGGACAAGTGAATAATTCGGAACCATTGTTCAGTTGAACTGTACAATCACGACATGCTCGACATCACCCGGCTTCAGTTGCTGCGCACGGTGGTCGCGACCGGCTCGTTGCGGGCCAGCGCCGCGGCTCTGGGCTACACGCCGTCGGCGGCGAGTCAGCAACTGGCGGCGCTGCAGCGGCAGACCGGGCTGCGATTGACGAATCGAGTCGGCCGCGGCCTCGAACCGACCGCGGCCGGTCGTGCGCTGGCCGCCGAATCCGAGGCATTGTTCCAGGAGCTGAACCGTCTGGACGCAGTGGTCGGCGATCTGCGCGCCGGCCGGGCGGGCAGCCTGTCCATCGGTTACGTCACCTCGGTCGGCGCGACCTGGTTGCCGCCCATCGTCGACGCGCTACGCGGTGAATTCCCGGAGCTGCGGCTCGAATTGCGCATCGCGGAGTTCAACTCCGGGCAGCACGACGTCGAGATCATCGTCGCCGATCCCCGCACCGGGCTTCCCGAGGTCGCGTCGCCGGCCGCCGTTGTCGTGCACCGGCTGGTTTCGGACCCCTACGTGGTGGTGGTCCCCGCGGACGATCCACTCGCCGGGCGCGCCGACGTGCGCCTGGCAGAGCTCGCCGACCGCTCCTGGATCGACAACGAACACAACGACGACATATGCCGGCGTGTGCTCGTGAACGCCTGTGCCAGCGCCGGTATCACCCCGCGATTCCAGGTGCACGCACCCGATTACCGCACGTCACTGGCGTTCGTCGCCACGGGGATCGGTATCACCGTGATGCCCCGCCTGGCCGCGATGGACCTGCCGGAACGGGCGATCGCCCGGCGGTTGGTCGACCCAACCCCGGTTCGCGACATCGCCATCGCCGTCCGCAAGACGATCGCCGACCATCCAGCCGCGCGACGGATCGTGGAACTGTTCACCACCGTGGCGCGATCCTGATCATCGCGGCTGCCGCAGTGATGCGCCGCAACGATTTCCACCGCTGGGACCCGGTAGTATGCGAGCAGGCGAATCGAGCGACAGGGTCGCCGGACCGCGCGAAGCCGCATCACACGATCGTCGCCGACGAAAGCTGTTGCCCAACAGTGGTTCACGCCGAGACATTCCGGTCACGGCAGGACATGCGCGAGCCGAGAGCACAGTTGTCGGCGGGGGCACACGGTGTCGTGCACCCCTTTGCAGCCGCGTGGTTCAGTGTTCGCAGAGGCAGAACTCTCGTTCGTAGATCTCTTCGTTCTGGGTGTCCGCGAAGAATTTTCGTTCGTGCATCAGCCGGCCGCGGTAGTCCTTCGCCTGGGCGAGGGTCATCGTCGCGGTCGGAGCCCAGGGTTTGCTTGGGGCGGTACGTCCGATGTCGACGGGTGGCAGGGTCCACCAGGAAGAAGATCCGGGCTTCGGTCATGCCCTGCTCGCCGCCTCCGCAGCCCACCGGGCGACGATATCGGCGGCGTTCATCTTGACGAACGACTGTGGCTTCGAACGGATTCGAGCACTCGAGCGCATCATGTGCAGCTCTCGCAGCGTCCGGGGCGGGGCGACCCCGCCACCACAACGCCCCCTTGCCGACAGCGGGACCGGTCACCACCAGGGGCGAGCGCGGCTCCGCGCCCGCCGGGGACGCCGCGCGCCGCGGATCGTCGCCCGATACGATGGAAATGCACAATTTCCGCTCCGGTGATCGTTGTTGGGTATGAGGGAGTCCGAGCGGATGGATCGCCGGAACAACAGAATCGGTCGGCGCAGCATCCTGGTCGCGGCCGGGGCCTGGGTCGCGTTGACGGCTACCGCGCAGCCGACCCAGGCGGTGATGATCACTCCGGAGGCGCCGTCCGGCCCCGAGGAGTCCGGGCAACGGGCCGACCTGGCGGAACAGGCCATCGTGCGGCGTTATGTGCGCCCGCTCTGGGGTGAGCCGCAGGTGCAACTGGGCACCCTCGTCTGGCCCGCTTCGCTGTGGGAACAGTTGCTGCTGGGGCGATGGTGTTACTGGTGGCAGGCGCATCTGCTCGACTGCGCGGTGGACGCCGCGGTCCGCGCTCGCACCCCCGAACGCATCGCCCGGATCTTCGCCCTCGCACGCGGCATCCGGGTCCGCAATCTCACCGGCTGGACCAACGGCTACTACGACGACATGTCCTGGCTGATACTGGCGCTCGAACGCGCCGAACGACTGCTCGGCATCGGGTTCGGCGGGGCGGTCGGGGATCTGCACCGCGCTCTGTACGCCGGATGGCGACCGGACATCGGCGCGGTGCCGTGGCGGTCGCACGACAACTACTACTCCACCTCCGCGATCGGCCCGACCGGTATCGCGATGGCCCGGTCGGGCGAATTAGCCCGCGCCGCAGCACTTTCCGACTTCTTGCAGACCCGGCTGCGCGACCGGGACAGCGGCCTGATCGTCGACGGCGTGCACGAACCCGAGGGCCGGGTGGACCACGCCACGCCGACCTACTGCGAGGGTGCGGCCATCGGCCTGGAAACCGAATTGGCCACGCGCACAGGCGATCCGACTTACCGAAAGCGCGCGGCAGAACTCATCGCGGCGACCGCGGACCGGCTCACCACCGGTGGTGTGATCGGGGCGGCCGCCGCGAACGACTCCGGGCTGTTCATGGGCATCCTCGCCAGATATCTCGCCGAAGCCGCACTCGTTCTCGGCGACACCACCGCCGCGGAAATCGTGCACACCTCCGCGCGGGCGGCCTGGGAACATCGGGCCGAGGTGGGCGGCCTGCCGCTGTTCGGGATGGATTGGACCCGCCCGGTCACCGTGCCGGACCACCCGGGCACCTTCACCCAGCTCACGCATTCCTCGACCGGTTCCGCGGCGAATCTGAGCCGCGACCTGTCGGTCCAGCTCAGCGGCTGGATGCTGCTCGAGGCGGATCACCGGCTCACCGCGGCAGGACACTGAGACCCGCGCGCCGCGCGCTCACCACGGGTCGCGAACACCGGCCGGATTCGACCGCGCCGGGGCGAAATCCGCCGCTCGCAGCGCGCCGGGAACGTGTTAATTAATGTAAACCGTCCGAGAAGGCGCGGTTTCCAATCCATCACCGGTTGCCGAACCAGCCGGGGGCGCCGCCCCGGATTTGCGGAATCCGGGGGCGTAGGGCCTGTTCACCGGTGAGCGGTGACGCGGATCACCGCGGTCGGTGGTGACCGGTAGGTTGCAGCGGCCTCACAGCGCACAGCCGGCTCGAATGGGTTGTGAGAGATCTGTTTTGCCTGTTCCGGATGGGTCTTTACAGTCGGATTCGTCAGCCTGCCATCCGCTCGAAGGGGCATCATGGTCAACTCACGTGCCCGAGGATCGGCATCCGGCTCCGCTGCGCGCACCGGGATCGAGGACGCCGGAGACGCACTACTGGGACTCGGCAGATATTTCCAGCGTGGTGAGATTTCGGCCGACCAGCGCATCCTGCACAAACAGGGCGGGCGCGAGGCCGACGAGTTCTACCGGGACCGGTGGTCACACGACAAGGTGGTGCGGTCCACGCACGGGGTGAACTGCACGGGCTCGTGCTCGTGGAAGATCTACGTCAAGGACGGCGTGATCACCTGGGAATCGCAGCAGACCGACTATCCCTCGGTGGGCGCGGACAAGCCCGAGTACGAGCCGCGCGGCTGCCCGCGCGGCGCATCCTTCTCCTGGTACACGTATTCCCCTGCGCGCGTGCGGTATCCGTATGTGCGCGGAGTTCTGCTGGAGATGTACCGCGAGATCAAGGCGCGGGTGAAGGATCCCGTACTGGCCTGGGCCGAACTGGTCGAGGATCCCGAGCGGGCCCGCCGGTACAAATCCGCGCGCGGCAAGGGCGGCTTCGTCCGCGCCGAATGGTGGGAGGCGGCCGAAATCGCCGCCGCGGCACATGTGCACACGATCAAACGGTACGGCCCGGACCGAGTCGCGGGCTTCTCCCCGATTCCGGCCATGTCGATGGTCAGCCATGCGGTCGGCGCGCGGTTCATCTCGCTGCTGGGCGGGTCGATGCTCTCGTTCTACGACTGGTACGCCGACCTGCCGGTGGCCTCACCGCAGGTGTTCGGCGATCAGACCGACGTCCCGGAATCGGCCGACTGGTTCGACGCCGGATATCTGATCATGTGGGGCTCGAACGTCCCGGTGACCCGCACCCCGGACGCGCACTACATGACCGAGGCGCGCTATCGGGGGCAGAAGGTCGTCGTGGTCTCCCCCGATTACGCGGACAACACCAAATTCGCGGACGAGTGGCTGCCCGCGCGCCCGGGAACCGATGCGGCACTTGCCATGTCGATGGGGCACGTGGTGCTCGAGGAATTCTTCGTCGACCGGACGACGCCGCGGTTCGAGGATTACGTCAAGCGCTATACCGATCTGCCGTTCCTGGTCTGCCTGGACGAGGCGGGCGGCTGGGACGCCGAGGGCCGGTATCACGACGAGGGCATGCTGCCGGGCAAATTCCTCACCGCCGCCGACCTCGGACAGGACGACGAGGGCAGCGAGCACAAGATGGTCCTGCTCGACGACGCGGCGAATCCGGTGGTGCCCAACGGTTCTCTGGGACACCGCTTCAGCGGCGCGGACGCCGGGAAGTGGAATCTGGACCTCGAGGGCGTGGATCCCCTGCTGACATTGCACGGACGTCCGGACGCACAGGCGGTCCCCCTGCTGCTGCCCCGCTTCGACAGCGACGTCCCCGGCAAGGTATTGCGCGGCGTTCCGACGACACTCGTCGCCGGTAAACGGGTCACGACCGTCTTCGATCTGCTGCTGGCCCAGTACGGGGTGGCGCGGGACGGGCTGCCCGGCGCCTGGCCCACCGGATACGACGACGCCTCCCAGCCCTACACCCCGGCCTGGCAGGAAACCATCACCGGCGTTCCGGCCGCCCAGGCCGAGCGGGTCGCACGCGAATTCGCCGACAACGCCGAACAATCCGGCGGGCGTTCGATGATCCTGATGGGCGCGGGCACCAATCACTGGTTCCATTCGGATCAGATCTATCGCGCCTTCTTCACCCTCACGCTGCTCACCGGCTGTCAGGGCGTGAACGGCGGCGGCTGGGCGCATTACGTCGGCCAGGAGAAGTGCCGGCCCGTAACCGGTTGGTCCACACTGGCTTTCGGCTTGGACTGGCAGCGACCGCCGCGCCAGATGCAGGGCACGGTGTTCTGGTATCTGACCAACGACCAGTGGCGCTACGATCCGTTCACCGCCGAGGCGTTCGCCTCGCCGCTGGGCCGGGGAGCCTTCGCCGGGCGCACCGCGGCGGACAATATCGCCCTGGCCGGCCGGCTGGGCTGGATGCCGACCTATCCGACCTTCGACCGCAATCCGCTGGATCTGGCCGATGAGGCCGAGCGGTCCGGCAAGCCCGCCGCGGATCACGTCGTGGACGAGCTGACCTCGGGCGCACTGCGTTTCGCGTGCGAGGACCCCGACGCGCCGGAGAACTTCCCGCGCTGCCTGACGGTGTGGCGGGCCAATCTGCTCGGCTCATCGGGTAAGGGCAACGAATACTTCCACAAGCATCTGCTGGGCGCGGACTCCAATCTGCAAACCACCGACAGCGCCGGGGTACGGCCGGCGGAGCTGGTCTGGCGCGAGCAGGCACCGACCGGCAAGCTGGATCTGCTGCTGTCCCTGGACTTCCGGATGACCAGCACGACGTTGTTCTCCGATATCGTGCTGCCCGCGGCGACCTGGTACGAGAAGCACGACCTGTCCTCGACCGATATGCACCCGTTCGTGCACTCCTTCTCCCCCGCCATCTCCCCGCCGTGGGAGGCCAAGACCGATTTCGAGGCGTTCCACCGCATCGCCCGGGGGTTCTCCTGGATGGCCGAGAAACATCTGGGCGTACGCAGGGACGTCGTCGCCGTTCCACTGCAACATGATTCGCCCGACGCGCTGGCGCAGGCGCGCGGACGGGTGCTGGACTGGAAAGCCGGTGAGTGCGAGCCCGTGCCCGGCAAGACCATGCCCAAACTGGTTGTGGTGGAACGCGATTATCCGAAGATCGCGGAGAAGATGGCGGCGCTGGGCCCGCTGATCGAGTCGCTCGGCGTCACCACGAAGGGCGTGACGACCTATCCGGACCAGGAGGTCGCCTACCTCGCCGGAGTGAACGGCACCGTGGTTTCCGGTGTGGCACAGGGTCGTCCGTCGCTGGCCAAGGACACCCACGCCGCCGAGGCGATCCTCGCGCTGTCCGGCACCACCAACGGAAGGCTCGCGGTGGAGGGATTCGAGGCGCTCGAACGCCGCACCGGCACCAAGCTGGCGGATCTGGCCGCCGAACACGAAGGCAAGCGAATCACCTTCCCCGACACCCAGTCCCGTCCGGTGCCGGTCATCACCTCGCCCGAGTGGTCCGGCAGCGAAACCGGCGGTCGACGCTATTCCCCGTTCACGATCAACACCGAACGCCTCAAGCCCTGGCACACCCTGACCGGACGCCAGCACTTCTATCTCGATCACGACTGGATGGCCGAACTCGGCGAACAGCTGCCGATCTTCCGCCCGCCGCTGGACATGAGCGCTTTGTTCAGCGAACCGGGTGTGGGGGCCGTCGGTGACAACGGCGTCACCGTTCGGTACCTCACACCGCATTCGAAGTGGTCGATCCACTCGGCGTATCAGGACAACCTGCACATGCTGACGCTGTCTCGCGGCGGACAGGCGATCTGGATGTCGGACCGGGACGCGGCGAAGATCGGTGTGGCGGACAACGACTGGATCGAGGCGGTGAACCGCAACGGCGTCGTCGTCGCACGCGCGATCGTCAGCCACCGAATGCCCGAGGGCACCGTGTTCATGTATCACGCCCAGGACCGGGCGGTCGGCGTGCCGCGCATCGAGGGGCGGCCGGACGCGGCGGCGAACGGATTCGATTGGGCCGCACCGGAACAGCAGCCCGGTAAGGGCAAACGCGGCGGCATCCACAACGCCCTCACCCGCATCATGATCAAACCCACGCACCTCATCGGCGGGTACGCACAGCAATCGTTCGCGCTGAACTACCACGGCCCCACCGGAAATCAGCGCGACGAGGTCACCACGATCCGCAAACGCTCGCAAAAAGTGGAGTACTGATGCGAACCCGACGAGGTCACCACGCTGTGCCCACTCAACACGGCAAACGCTCGCAAAAAGTGGAGTACTGATGCGAACCCGACGAGGTCACCACGCTGTGCCCACTCAACACGGCAAACGCTCGCAGGAAGTGGAGTACTGATATGCGTGTCATGGCGCAGATGGCCATGGTGATGAACCTGGACAAGTGCATCGGCTGTCACACCTGCAGCGTCACCTGCAAGCAGGCCTGGACCAATCGCGGCGGCACCGAGTACATGTGGTTCAACAATGTGGAAACTCGCCCGGGGCAAGGTTATCCGCGCCAGTACCAGGATCAGGAGAAGTGGCAGGGCGGCTGGCGGCTCACCCGGCGCGGCCGGCTCACCCTGAAATCCGGATCGCGAATGAAGCGGCTGCTCAACATCTTCGCCAATCCGGATCTGCCCACGGTCGAGGACTACTACGAGCCGTGGAGTTACGACTACGACAACCTGCTGTCCGCCCCGGCCATGGACACCACTCCCGTCGCACGGCCGAAATCCCTGATCACCGGCGAGGATACGACGATCACCTGGGGCGCGAACTGGGACGACGACCTGGGCTCGGGCCCGGAGCAGGTCGGCCGGGACCCGCTGCTGGCCCGGCTCTCGGAGCAGGTCAAGCTCGAATTCGAGCAGACCTTCATGTTCTATCTGCCCAGGATCTGTGAACACTGCCTGAATCCGTCCTGCGTGGCCTCCTGCCCGTCCGGGGCGATCTACAAGCGGTCCGAGGACGGCATCGTGCTCGTGGATCAGGACGCCTGCCGCGGCTGGCGGCAGTGCGTCACCGGATGTCCTTACAAGAAGGTCTATTTCAACCACAAGACGGGCAAGGCGGAGAAGTGCACGTTCTGCTACCCGCGGGTGGAGGTCGGCATTCCGACGGTGTGCTCGGAGACCTGCGTGGGGCGGCTGCGCTATATCGGCGTGATGCTGTACGACGCGGACGCCGTGCTCGAGGCGGCCTCGGTCACCGATCCGAAGGATCTGTATCCCAGCCAGCTCGGAGTGTTCCTCAATCCGCACGATCCGCGCGTGATCGCCGAGGCAGAACGCGCCGGGATCAGCCCGGATTGGCTGGAGGCCGCGCAGAATTCGCCGGTGTACAAGCTGATCGTGGACTATCAGATCGCCCTGCCGCTGCATCCGGAATACCGCACCATGCCGATGGTCTGGTACGTGCCGCCGCTGTCGCCGGTGGTGGAGTCGCTGTCGCGGACCGGACACGACGGCGAGGATGCCTCGAACCTGTTCGGCGCCATCGACGCGCTGCGTATTCCGATCGAATATCTCGCCGAACTGTTCACCGCCGGTGAGATCGGGCCGGTGCGCGCGGCCATGCAGCGCCTGGCGGCCATGCGCTCGTTCATGCGGTCGGTGAATCTCGGCAAGGAACCCGATCCCGCGATCGCGCCGTCGGTGCGGCTCGAGCCCGAGGAGATCGAGGCCATGTACCGGCTGCTGGCCATCGCGAAATACGAACACCGGTACGTGATTCCACAGGGCGCGACATCACAGGCGCACGAGTTGGATTCGCTCGCCACCGGCTGCAGCCTGGACACCGACGGCGGGCCGGGGATGACGGCATTCGACACCATGGTCGAGAAGTTCCACCTCACCGATGCCAATGACGCTGCCCCGGAACAGAAGACGAACCGGATCAACCTGCTGAACTGGGACGGTCGCAGTACCGACGGACTCGTCCCGGCGGCCGCGAACGGCAACGGCCACTCCGCGAACGGCTCCGGCCGAGCCGCCGCCAATGGCAACGGAGCCAACGCGAGCCGAGCGAACGGCAACGGCAACGGCAACGGCAACGGCAACGGCAACGGCAACGGCAACGGCAACGGCAACGGCAACGGCAACGGCAACGAGAACTCTGCCGACGACGTGACGCCGATTTCGAGCGGGGCCGAGCGATGACCCTGTTGAAATTACGCCGCCGCCCCGAACCCGCCGTGCAGATGTCCGAGCGGAATCGCCGCCTGATCTGGCGCACCGCGGCCCTCCTGCTGGACTATCCCGACGAACACCTGTTCACCGCCGTCGACCGAATCGCGGACGCGGCAGCCCATCTCCCCGATGAGGCGCGAATCCCGTTGCGGCGCTTCCTCGACCACATCGGCGCGTCCGCACCGATCGACCTCGCCCAGCAATATGTCGAGACCTTCGACATGCGCCGCCGCTCCAGCATGCACCTCACGTTCTACGCCTACGGCGACACGCGCAAGCGCGGAATGGCCCTGCTGCGCTTCAAACACGCCTACCGGCACGCGGGCGTCGAACTCGACGACCGGGAGCTGCCCGACCACCTGCCCGTCCTGCTCGAATTCGCCGCGACGGTCGACCCGGTCGGCGGCGAGCGCCTGCTCGGCGAGCACATCCCGGTCATCGAACTGCTGCGGTTGTCGCTGCGCGACAACGGATCTCCCTATGCGGACGTCGTTGCCGCGGTGGTCGCCACACTGCCGCCGCTGACGGTCGCGGACCGCCGCCGAATCGCCGAACTGGCCGCGGCCGGACCACCGGACGAGGAGGTCGGGATGGACCCCTACACGATGGACCCCGCACTGTTCGACGGATCGCAGGCCCGGCGATGACTACCGACGTCTGGCTGATCCTGCCCTACATCGCCTTCACCTCCTTCGTGCTGGGCCATCTGTGGCGCTACCGCACCGACCAATTCGGTTGGACCACAAGGTCTTCGCAGTTGTACGAGAGCCGGCTGCTGCGACTGGGCAGTCCGCTGTTCCATTTCGGCATGCTCGGGGTCATCGGCGGTCACGTCCTGGGTGTGCTGATCCCGCGGTCGTGGACCGATGCGGTGGGCGTGTCCGAGGAGCTGTACCACGTGGTGGCGGTCTCGGCGGGCTCGGTCGCCGGACTCGCGGTCGTCGCCGGAATCGCGATCCTGCTGTACCGCCGAGTCACCGTGCCCGCGGTGCGCAAGGCCACCACGAACAACGACAAGATCATGTACGTTCTGTTGGCCGCGGCCCTGATCACCGGGCTCCTCAACACCCTCGGCAGTAATCTGCTGTGGGGCGCCTACAACTACCGCGAAACCGTATCTCCTTGGTTCCGCAGCATTTTCACGCTGCACCCGCATCCGGAACTCATGGTCGGCACACCCTGGACGTTCCAGGCGCACGGGGTGATCGTGCTGACACTGATCGGCGTGTGGCCGTACACCCGGCTCGTGCACATGTTCAGCGCGCCGATCGGTTACCTCACCCGCCCGTACATCGTCTACCGGGCCAAGGCCGTGCAACGCCCGGACCACAGCCGCTACGCGAAGGCGTGGGACGCGCCCGTGACTCCCGAACGCTGGTGAGTGCCGTGCGCGATCATGGATCGCATGGCCCATGAATCATCGGAGCGGCCGGACCCGGTAGCGATCCTGCGACGCTGGGAGGATTCCGGCGCGGTGTGGCGGGTGCTGAACCGCCGCGCGGACCGGGTGACCGTCGTACTCTGCCAGTGCACCGGCGGTGAGGAGGTGGACCGCTTCACCTCCGCCGATCCGGATCTGCTGCGCTTCCTGGGCGACCGCCGCAGCAGCGAGGATTGAACTACCGCGTGAGCAGCCGCGCGGCACCCCCGCACAATGTCTCGAGCACCTGCGCCACCGGTTCGGCGGCGGTCACCAGGCCGACGCCCTGCCCGGCATCGATCGGCGTCACCCGCTGGTCCGCTCGCGCGATCGCGGCGGCGAGCGACTCCCGTGCCGCCGGATCGCGGGACAGCTCCTCCTCCCGGCCGGTCCACCGCTCGGCGAACTCGTTGCGCAGTACGCGCGTGGGAAACCTTGTCGCCCAAGGCAATCCCATGCCGACGTCGAAGGCGCGGGTGAGGATCGTATCGGTTCCGCGAGCGGCGATCATGGCCCGCCGGCCGTCCCGCGACAGCAGCGATTCCGGGCAGGCGGCCAGGCAGGTGCCGAGCCACGCACCCGCCGCCCCCGCGGTCAGCACCGCGGCCAGGCTGGGGGCCGAGCCGATTCCCCCGGCCGCCAGCACCGGAACCGATACCGCGCCGAGAACCGCATCGAGCAGCGGTAACGTGGCCATCTCCACCGCGCCGTGCCCGCCGCCCTCCGTGCCGCGGGCCACCAGCACCTCGACACCGGCCTGTTCCGCGCGCCGCGCCTCCTCGGCGTTGTAAACCTGTGTGGCGGTGCGGATTCCGGCCGCACGGACGCGGGGAACCCAGGACAGGTCCGTCCCGAAACTCACCGAGATCAGCACCGGCTTCGCCGCGATGGCCCGGTCGAGCAGTCCCGGCTGGGCGGCCGCGACCCAGTCCACCAGTCCGATACCGAACGGCCCCGCGCCCTCGCCCAACTGTCCGAGCTCGCGTTCGAGCGCGGCCACCGACCCCGCGCTGCCCATCCCGATCATGCCCAGGCCGCCGGCCGCGGTGACGGCCGCGGCCAGCCGCCCACCGGCCACCCCGCCCATCGGCGCGTTGACCACGGGGATCCGCAGGCCCATATCCTTCGACCACGCGGTTGACAGGGCCGTCGGCCCGGCGTCCGGGCGGGGCTGCGCGGCTACCATCGAGTGACCTCCTCGCACGCTGACATGCACTCATGTCAGCACATCGAGAGTTTCCCGGCCGTCGCGGGGCGAGCCCGCGCGGGGCCGGCCAACGCACTCGCACCGCACGCGATATGTCCCTCACTCGCGCGCCGGGCAATGCCGGGTTACTTCGTGACGGGCACACAACCGCCGTGTCACACTGCCGAAACAAACGGCACGATCTCACGAGCCGCACCACATATCCGTGCGGAACCGTTGACGTCTCGGACATTCCGCGCAGCATGGCGGAAATACCCTTTTTCTAGGGTTGAGCCAACCTGATGTGGGAGGCCCCGTTGAGCACGCTGTCGCGCAATCGCAATATCGATAATTGGAACGCAGAGGATGTCCAGGCCTGGGAGGCAGGCGGTAAGGACATCGCCAAACGAAACCTGGTGTGGTCGGTATTCGCCGAGCATGTGGGCTTCTCGATCTGGTCGATCTGGTCGGTCATGGTGCTGTTCATGCCCACCGATAAATTCGGCATCGACCCGGCCGGTAAATTCTTCCTCGGTGCGGTGCCGACATTGGTCGGCGGATTTCTCCGCATTCCGTACACGGTCGCGACCGCCCGATTCGGCGGCCGCAACTGGACCATCTTCAGCGCGGTCATGCTGCTGATTCCGACCCTGCTGACGTTGTATTTCGTCAACCATCCGGGCACCTCGTACACGACCTTCCTGGTGGTCGCCGCGCTCGCCGGATTCGGCGGCGGCAATTTCGCCTCGTCGATGACGAACATCAACGCCTTCTACCCGCAGCGGCTCAAGGGCTGGGCGCTGGGCATGAACGCGGGCGGCGGCAATCTCGGTGTCCCGCTGATCCAGCTGGTCGGACTGGCGGTCATCGCCACGGTCGGCAACGCCTATGGACACGCCTCGATCGTGTGCCTGGTCTATCTCGCGCTGATCGCGATCGCCGGTGTCGGCGCGGCGCTGTACATGGACAACCTGCGCAACCAGAAGGCCGATATGTCCTACATGCTCACCTCGTTGAAGGTGCCGCAGTCGTGGGCGATCGCGTTCCTGTACATCGGCACCTTCGGCTCGTTCATCGGGTTCAGCTTCGCGTTCGGACAGGTTCTGCAGATCAGCTTCAAGGCCGGTGGCGAGAGCGTCGCGCACGCCACGCTGCACGCCGCGCAGATCGCGTTCATCGGCCCGCTGCTGGGCTCGGTGATGCGCCCGTACGGCGGCAAGTGGTCCGATCGGTTCGGCGGCAGCAAGGTCACGCTGTACACGTTCCTGGGCATGATCGTGGCCGCGGTGGTGGTCAGTATCGCCGGGATGATCGGTGACGCGCACGGTGGCGTGCCGACCGGCGGGGCGATGGTGGCGCTGGTCGCGGGATTCATCGCGCTGTTCCTGCTGTCGGGTATCGGCAACGGTTCGGTCACCAAGATCATCCCGTCGGTATTCGAGGCGAAATCCAAGAGCCTGCAAGCGAATCCGGCGACCCAGGCGGCCTGGTCGCAGAACACCTCCGGCGCGCTGATCGGTTTCGTGGGCGCGGTGGGCGCGCTCGGCGGCGTCGGCATCAACCTGGTGTTCCGGTCCTCCTACGCCTCGACCAACTCGGCGACCACCGCGTTCTGGGTGTTCATGGGCTTCTACGTGGTCTGCGCGATGGTGGTGACCGCGGTCTTCCTGCGACGGCCGCACGCGGCGCGCGGCGGCAAGTCCGAGCCCTCCACGCTCGAGACGGTGACGCAGGCGTTGTCGAGCGGCGAAACCGCCGCGGTACAGGAGCCTTCGGCCCGTATCCGCTGAACCGAAACGCCCGAGCCCGAACCCAGCCACGGAGGACAGATGAAATCCACGGTCGAATCCGCTTGCAGGACAGTGGTGGTCGCCGGTCACGGCATGGTCGGGCATCGGTTCGCGGAGGCACTGCGGTCCCGCGACACCGACGGACGGTGGCGGATCGTCATCGTCGGGGAGGAAGCACTGCCCGCCTACGACCGGGTCGGGCTGTCCGCCTACGTCGATGGCTGGAATGCGGACGCACTCGCGCTGCCCGGCAATAGATTTCAGGACGACGAGCTGGTGGATCTGCGGCTGGGCGAGCGGGTGGACCGGATCGATCGCGACGCCCGCACGGTGACCACCTCGCTCGGCGCGGTGATCGCCTACGACAGACTGGTTCTGGCCACCGGCTCGTATCCGTTCGTGCCGCCGGTGCCGGGACACGAACTGCCGCAGTGTTTCGTCTACCGGACCGTGGAGGATCTGGATCGCATCCGCGCCGCCGCCCAAGCGGGCGGCCCGGGGGCGCGCGGTGTGGTGATCGGCGGCGGCCTGCTGGGACTCGAGGCGGCCAACACGCTGCGTCTGCTGGGGTTGGAAGCTCATATCGTGGAACACAACGACCGGCTGATGCG
>NZ_JCAJZQ010000017.1:0-183625 GCF_059510335.1 Nocardia sp. PLKS1-43
GGAGAGCCGGTGACGGGAATCGAACCCGCACTCTCAGCTTGGGAAGCTGATGTTCTACCACTAAACTACACCGGCGTTGCCGCGAGGGGCTGGGGGAACGATAGCAGATCGGGGGGCGGTGGGGGCAATCCGGCTGATCAAGAGGGTGGCTGGGGCGGATCACGTTCGGTGGGCGGCGGGGTGGAGGCGGGGTCGGAGTCGGGGTACCGTCCTTTTGTGACGATGGTGGGCTGCGTGGCGCCGGCCTCGGATCATGTTGAGCAGCAGGAGAATTCGAAGTGAATTGCGGAACCGGGGAGCAGGTTCTCGCGTACCGGACGAGGTGTTCCCGTGCTGACGATCGACCCGGGGACCTATCGTTACAGCACCGATACCGCGACGATCCACGACATCTGCGCGCACGCGGTGACGTGGGCGTTCGAGCTGGAGCGCGCCACCGGACAGCGGCCGCGGCGAGCGAACTTCCGGATCTGACCGGCGCGATACAGACAAGGGACACAACAGGTTCGGAGTACTCATGACCCCCGGCACACCTACCGGCTATCAGCACTGGACCCGCCTGCCTGTCGGCTACCTGCCCGTTTACCGGCGCGGCACGTTGATCGGCTGTCTGTGGGCATCCCCGAATCAGCACGCCGCGGGTTTCGAGCGCCGGCTCGCGGTGGCGGGCGCTGATCTGGACTGCCTGATCGCCTGGGAGGCCAGGCTGAACGAGGCGGCCGCGGCCGGGCTGACGCCGCGTGCCGCGATCGAGCGATGGATCGGCGCACCCGAGGACGCGGTCGCCGGAATCGTTCCGCCGCAGAGTGTTACCGCCGAGTCGCCGAGCCTGACCTGGTTGTGGGAGCAGCTCAATCCGGACGGGCCGCCCCTGGGCGAGGGGCCGCTGATCCAGGACGGCGCATATCCCGACGGCACGCCGGTGGACCGGGAGCAGGGCTGGGGTCCGCTGGTGAGCGTTCCGCTGGAGAGCTACGCCGACACGACCGGCGCGCCGGTCCGATATCTGCCGGTCCGGCTGAATTCGGATGTGGTGGGCTATGTCTGGGCCGCGGTCTCCGACGACGCGGCCGGCTACCTGCCGTGCGCGCGGGCCGGACGCGCCGGTGAGATCGCGGCGGGCCTGTGGCGGATGCGTCTGAGCGATGCCTACCGCGCCGGACAACCCGCCACCGAGGCGCTGCGCGGGTTGACCGGCTTCGGCCACGACGAATTGTCCGGTATCGCAGGGCCGGACGTCCCCGCGGATCCGGCTCCGGGCCTGGCCGCGTTGCGGCGGCTCGCCGAGGCTCCGGCGAGTGGCCGGTGAATCGGCGACCGCGATGCGCGGACCGCGGTCAGGATCAGGATGAGCGCTGGTCGTGTGCGCGTGCTCGATCGCACCTAGCATCGCCGATATGCGATACATCATCATCGGGGCGGGTGCGGTCGGCGGTGTCATCGGCGCGCGACTGATTCAGGGCGGCAACGACGTGGTGCTGGTCGCCCGCGGTGCGCATCTGGCGGCCCTGCGGGACAACGGGCTACGCCTGGTCACCGTCGAAGGCGCCGAGACGCTGCCGGTGCGCGCCGTGACGGATCACGCCGAACTCGGCGAGCTGCGGGCCGACGACGTGCTGGTGCTGGCGGTCAAATCGCAGGACACCGGCGCGGCCCTGACCCAGTGGGCCGCCGCGCCGGTGGCGGGCGGCGGGACCGCCGCGGACCGGCTCGCGCTGGTGTGCGCCCAGAACGGCGTCGAGAACGAGCGGGTCGCGCAGCGGATCTTCCGCACCGTGTACGGGATGTGCGTCTGGTTGCCCGCGACGCACCTGGAACCGGGCGTGGTGGTCTCGCATACCGCTCCCATGAGCGGCATCCTGACACTCGGCCGCTATCCGCGCGGAAGTGATTCCACGATAACGGAATTCGGTAAGCATCTGGCGTCGACGGCGTTCCTTGCCCCGGTCGTCGAGGACGTCATGCGCTGGAAATACGGCAAACTGCTCAACAACCTCGGCAACGCCCTGATGGCCCTGCTCGACGACAGTGGCGAACCGGCGCAGGACCTGTGGCAGGGCGCCCGCGCCGAGGGCGAGGCGGTGCTGGCCGCGGCCGGGATCCCCTACACCGACGAGGCGGAACGTCAAGAGGTACAAGGCGATCGGATGCGGTTGCAGCAGATCGAGGGCGTCCCCCGGCTGGGCGGCTCGACCTGGCAGAGCCTGGCCCGCGCGACCGGCTCGGCCGAGGTCGACTACCTCAACGGCGAGATCGCACTGCTCGGACGCCTGCACGGGGTGCCGACCCCGATCAACGACCTGCTGCAGCGACTGGTCACCGAATACGCCCGCGATCGTCGCGAGCCGCGTGATCTGGCCCCGAGCCGGTTGCGCGCGATGCTCGGGTGAACCGACCGCCCGGTAGGCTTCGGGTGAACGGATCACGTTGCCCCCCAGCCTGTTTCGGCCGCATAGGAGCTGATATCCGGGTGGCCTGACGTCGATGCCTGGGACGGCGAAACATGTTGCCGTGCAGATATTTTCAGTTCGACAGCGGCGACGCCGATCCGCGCTGTTGTCGGCCGCCTGATCGCGCGGCTGGTGGCCCGCAGGTGGTCGCTGGCGATCGCGATCGGCCGCGCGAGCACGACGGCCGACCGTCGGCACAACGATCAGCGGGCGCAAAAATTGCAGAATTGAATGTGCCATTGACAACTGGCACATTCGCTGTGATGCTCGGAGCATGACGAGTACAGGGTCAACGGTGACCCCTGACGCCGGGCTGCCGAGGGCCGCGTCGTTGCGGGCGCAGGTCGCGGCGGTGGCTTCGGTGGCCGGGTTGCGGCAGGTCAATGGGCTGCTACCGGCGAACCGGGCGGGCATCTGGGCGGGACGCGGGCTGATTGCCGCGGTGATGGCGGCATTCGGGCCGCCGCTGCCGGGCACCGCGGTGGTCGAGGTTCGCTCCGGCCACCTGGGCGGGGAATGGGTGCGTGCGGCCGGGGTGGAACACGGCGAGCGGGCGATCTACTACATCCACGGCAGCGGATATGTGGTGGGTTCGGCGCGCACGCACCGCGGGCTGGCCTCGCGGCTGTCGAAGGCCACCGGGCTGCCGGTGTTCCTCGTCGACTATCGACTCGCACCCGAACACCGATTCCCGGCGGCCGCCGACGATGTCGCGGCCGGTTATCGGTGGCTGCTCGAAAAAGGCTACCGGGCAGGCGATCTGGTGATCGGCGGTGATTCCGCGGGTGGGCATCTGGCGCTGGATCTTTTGCTGCACAACGGCCGCACGGGTATCGCGCAGCCCGCGGGAGCGTTCATGTTCTCGCCGCTGATGGATCTCACCCTCACGCTCGCCGAACAGCGGGATCGGCGGCGCCCGGATCCGATGGCTCCCGCGCGGGCCGGTCGCCGGCTCGTGCAGCTGTACACCCGCGGACAGTGCCCGGCCTCGCCGCGACTGCGCCTGGACATCGCGCCCGGTACCCCGCTGCCGCCGCTGTTCGTGCAGGCCAGCGCCGAGGAGATGCTGTCCGATGACGCGCGGCGGCTGTACGAGATGGCCGTCGCGGCCGGCGCCCGCTGCGAGCTCGAAATGTGGCCCGGCCGCATTCACGTCTTCCAGGCGTTGCCGTTGCTGGTGCCCGAAGCCGGGCTCGCACTGCGCCGCACCGCGAAATTCGTCCGCTCCGCACTCGCGGAAACCTCTGTCCGGGAACGGGTGAGCTGATCATGCGGATACTCGACGACCTGCTGGCCGCATTCGGCGGCAATCGCCGCTCGCACGGCGCCAAGGCGGTGGTGACCGGTGCGGGCAGTGGTATCGGACGCGCGTTCGCCCTCGAATTGTCCGCGCGCGGTGGCGAAGTGGTGTGCGCCGATATCGTCGAGGCGCGTGCGCAGGAAACGGTCCGAATGATCCGGCGCGTCCACGGCCGCGACGCGCACGCGGTCGTCTGCGACGTCTCCCGGCGTGAGGACGTGCAGAGCCTGGCCATGCACGCGGAGCTGATCTTCGCCGGACCGCCCACCCTGGTGGTCAACAACGCGGGTGTGGGCATCGGCGGAAAACCCGTGGGGGAGATCGGCTTCGAGGACTGGGACTGGGCCCTGGGCATCAACATGTGGGGCGTGGTGCACGGCAGTGAGATCTTCGTGCCCAGGCTGCGCGCGGCCGGGCGCGGCGGTGTCATCAACGTGGCCTCGGCGGCCGGATTCGCCGCCGCGCCCTCGATGGGCCCGTACAACGTATCCAAGGCCGCGGTCATCTCACTGTCCGAGACCATGGCCGCGGAACTGTCCGGCAGCGGCGTCGCGGTGACGGTGCTGTGCCCGACCTTCGTGCGCACCAATGTCGCCAGGGACGGCCGCATCACCGCCGCCTCCCAGCAGTTGGCCGAAACCCTCATGCGCTGGACCGGTTTCACGCCGGAGCAGGTGGCGCGCACCACCCTCGACGCCAACGACCGCGGCCGGCTGTACGTGCTGCCGCAGCTGGACGCGCAGGTGATCTGGCACCTCAAGCGCCACTTCCCCGCCCTCTACACACACGCCCTGGGCGTGCTGAACCACCTTCTGCCGCACGATGCTCCGGCATCGATCGAGGCGGCGGAGGGCAACGATACGAAGACAGGAGTCTGAGATGTCCTTCGACTTCGACGATATGCTGGCCAAGATCAAGTCCCGGCAGTGGGCGCTGGCCGACATCGATTGGGACGCACCGGGAGCCGAGCTGATCGAACCCGACCTGCATGCCCGGTTGCAGCCCTTCATGGCCGATCTGATGTGGATCGAGAACGTCGGCGCACGGGGTTTCGCGGCCATGGCAAAGAAGGCTCCGACCGAAACACTGAAGGAGATCTACCGGTACTTCCACGCCGAGGAGCAGCGGCACGCCAACGCCGAACTCGCCCTGATGCGGCGCTGGGGCATGCTCGACGGTGACGAGATTCCGGAGCCGAACGTCAACGTCAAGCTGGTGATCGATTTCCTGGACAAGTATTCCGACGGGATGTCGCTGTCCTTCCTGGGCACCGTGATCCCGATGCTCGAGGTGGCCCTGGACGGCGCGCTGATCAAATTCATCACCGACGAGGTCGCCGATCCGGTCGCCCAGGAGGTGTTCAAGAGGATCAACAACGACGAATCCCGCCACCTGGCAACCGATTACGCGGTGATGGATCTGCTCGGCCACGCGCCGCTGCGCAAACTCGCGATCGATATGGTCGGCGGCTGGTGCAAGCCCTCGCTCATCGTCGGCACGCTGAGCTACATTCCGCTGCTGAACAAGATGCGCGACAACATCGTCGCGATGGGCGTCAGCGAGGAGAAGTTGTACGGCGCGATGCGCCGGTACGCGAGTGTGGGCGAGCGCAGCGAGTTCGTGCGGCGGCTGCCGATGTTCCAGTTCGTCAAGCTGCACAGCAACTGGGTCGTGCATCGCGACCACCCGTACCACCTGTTCGCCGACGCCATGGTGAAGCTGACCGCGCACTATCCCAAGGCGCTGCTGCGGCCACAGCCGACGTGGTCGAAGGAACTGACCTACGAGCCGGTCGCGTGAGCGGGCCGAGCGGGGCGTCGCGGGGCGAGACGCAGATGCTGGACGTGGCGATCATCGGAGCGGGTTTCGCCGGAATCGGCACCGCGATCAGGTTGCGGCAGAAGGGAATCGGCAACTTCGCGATCTTCGAGCGGGGTGACCGGGCCGGCGGCACCTGGCGGGACAACACCTATCCGGGCGCGGCCTGCGATATCCCCTCGCGGTTGTACTCCTACAGTTTCGCGCCCAATCCGAACTGGTCGCGGACCTATTCCGGCAGTGCGGAAATTCTCGGGTACATCGACACCATGGTCCGGGAATTCGGGATCGCGCCGCGAATCCGTTTCGGTCACAACGTGGCCGGGGTCGATTACGACGAGGCCGACGGCACCTGGACGCTCTCCTTCGGTGGACGACGGCGAAAAGTCAAGGCGCGCAGCGTCGTTCTCGCCTCCGGCCCGCTGGCGAATGCGAGCCTGCCCGCGATCGAGGGGATCGAGACCTTCGAGGGTCACAAGATCCACAGTGCCCGTTGGGATCACGACTACGACTTCACCGGCAAGCGGGTGGCCGTGGTGGGCACGGGCGCCAGTGCGGTGCAGATCATTCCGGAACTCGTCCGGCGGGCCGGATCGGTCAAGGTGTTCCAGCGCACGCCCGGCTGGGTGTTGCCGCGCGTGAACCGGGAGACGAACGCGCTGACCAGGCGCCTCTACCGGCAGTTGCCGATCACCCAGTCGCTGGCCCGCGAGGCGTGGTTCTGGGGGCACGAGTCCGTCGCGCTGGGCGTGGTGTGGAACACCCCACTGACCCGGGTGGTCGAATCGGTTGCCCTGCTGCACTTGCGAACTCAGGTGCGCGACCCTTGGCTGCGGCGTCAGCTGACCCCGGACTTCCGGGCCGGGTGCAAACGCCTGCTGATGAGCAGCGACTACTATCCGGCGTTGCAGCGGGACAACTGCACGCTGGTGACCTGGCCGATCGCCGCGATCAGCCCGCGTGGTATCCGCACCGCCGAGGGCATCGAGCACCGTTTCGACTGCATCGTGTTCGCCACCGGTTTCGAGGTGTCCAAGACCGGTTCGCCGGTACCCGTCACCGGCCGGGACGGGCGGCTGCTGGCGGACGAATGGCGCAGGGGCGCATACGCGTACAAGAGCGTGACGGTCGCGGGTTATCCGAATCTGTTCCTCACCTTCGGCCCCAACTCCGGACCCGGACACAACTCGGCGCTGGTCTACATGGAGGCCCAGATCGATTACCTGACCGATGCCATCGGCCTGATCCTGGACCGGGATCTGCGCGCCCTCGAAGTGCGCCGGGACCGGCAGGACCGCTACAACGCCCGGCTGCAACGCCGGCTGGCCGGCACCACGTGGAATTCCGGTTGTCGCAGTTGGTATCTCACCGAGGACGGGTTCAACGCCACCATGTACCCGGGCTTCGGCAGCCAGTACACGCGGGAGCTGGCGCGGGTGAACCCGGAAGACTTCGTCCTGACGCCGGCCCACGCGCCCGGCGAGCGGCGGCCGGTGACCACGGCCACCGGTTAGACTCGACGAAGTACGACGCCCGCGCCGCGCCCGGCGGCCGGGTATTCCGGTGCCCGACAGCGAAGGGAATGGAGATCCTCGAATGGCGGAATACCGCATCGACGATCTCGCCCGAGCCGCCGGGACCACCTCCCGCAACGTGCGCGCCTACCAGGAGCGCGGGCTGCTCCCGGTGCCGGTCAAACGCAGCGGCCGCGCCTTCATCTACGACGATTCGCATCTCGAGCGGCTGAAGATCATCGACGCGCTGCTGCAGCGCGGGTTCACCATCGCGCACATCGCCGATTTCATCACCAGCTGGGAGACCGGTAAGGATCTGACCGAGATCCTCGGCCTGCAACACGCGGTGACCGCGACGTGGGGTAAGGGCGAGACGCTCGAGGTGCCGCGCGAGCTGGTCTCCACCGTGCTCGGCGAGCAGGACACCGGAATGCCCGATCCGGACCTGCTGGCCCGTCTCAGCGAACTCGGCCTGGTCCGGCTGCACGAGGAGACCGTCGAATTCACCGAACCAGAATTGCTCACCACCTTCGCCGAGCTGCACGGATACGGTATCGGCCTGCGCAGGTTGCTGGATCTGTACTCGGCGGTGATCAGCCGGGTGGACGATATCGCCGAACTCATGGTCACCGCGGCCAAGGACCACCTGGTCGCCGAGCACGGCCCCGGCTGGCTGCCCGAGACCAACGCGGAGATCGCCGAGACCACCCAGATGCTCAACCACCTGCGCGAACTGGGCGTCACCGCGGTGCACACCAGTCTGGCCCAGTCCCTGGACCGGGTGCTGCGCTCCGAGCTCGGTGATTACCTCGCCACGGCCGCGCTGCGCCGCGCGGCGGTCTCCACCACCCTCGATCCAGGCGCGGTACGTCGCGACTAGGATTCCAGCGTGCTGCTTTCCGATCGCGACATTCGTGCCGAGCTGGCCAGTGGCCGGCTGGGGCTGGAGCCGTTCGAGGAGAGGCTGGTGCAGCCGTCGAGTATCGATGTGCGGCTGGACCGGATGTTCCGGGTGTTCAACAACACTCGCTACACCCACATCGATCCGGCGCAGCGCCAGGACGAGCTGACCAGTCTGGTCGAGCCCACCGAGGGCGAGCCGTTCGTCCTGCACCCGGGCGAATTCGTGCTCGGCTCGACGCTCGAGGTGTGCACCCTGCCGGACGATCTGGCCGGGCGGCTCGAGGGTAAGTCGAGTCTGGGCAGGCTTGGCCTGCTCACGCACTCCACGGCCGGATTCATCGATCCGGGATTCTCCGGGCACATCACCCTGGAGTTGTCCAACGTCGCGAATCTGCCGATCACGCTGTGGCCGGGGATGAAGATCGGCCAGCTCTGCCTGCTGCGCCTGACCAGCCCCGCGGAGAACCCCTACGGAAGCAGTGCGGCCGGATCCAAATATCAGGGTCAGCGTGGTCCGACCCCCTCGCGGGCCTACCTGAACTTCCCGCTGCCCAAGCCCTCGGCGACCGCCTGAACGCGGACGCACCCCGGCCGCGAGTCCGCGCGAGGCGGCTCCGGGCGAGGTGCGTCGGCGCTTTGCGAATCAGTGCCCGGGCAGGACGTGTTCGCCGGACTTGTCGGTGGACAGCGCCAAGGAGCTGATGTACTGGATCTCGCCCTCCGGGCCGGGAACCGCGGAGGCGATCATGTCCGGGCGTTCGAACTCGACCCCGGTGACGTGGCAGGTGAGGGTCTGCCCGGACGGGTTGCCGTGCTCGTCGAACATCGGCAGATCGATGCCGTCGTCCGTGCGCCGCAGGTAGTAACGGCCCTTGGTGAGCACCGCGGTCAGCGGGGTCAGCACGAAGGCCAGCACCACCGCGACGATCGGCGAATACGGTTTCAGGGTGCCGCCGAACGCGCCGAAGAAGGTCAGGATGGACAGCACCGCCGCCGCGCCGAATCCGACCAGGCCCACCGGGTTGAAGTTGTACAGCATGCCGCGCCGGAATTCCGGCTGCTTCGGCGAGATCTTCAGCAGATACTTGTTGACCGCGATATCCGTTGCGACGGTGACGATCCAGGCGATGCCGCAGTTGGCGTAGAAGCCGAGGATATTGTTCAGGAAGTCGAACATGTTGGCTTCCATGAGAATCAGTGCGATCGCCAGATTGACGCCGAGGAATACCAGACGGCCCGGGTATGTCTTGGTGACCCGGGTGAAGGAGTTCGTCCACGCCAGCGAGCCCGAATACGCGTTGGTCACATTGATTTTGATCTGACTGATGACCACGAGCACCACCGCCAGCGTCATGGCCAGCCAGCCCGGCACCATATCGCGGTAGATCTCCAGGAACTGATGTACCGGCTGATTGGCGATCGATTGCGCACCGGGAAGATTCGCGATCAGGTACACCGCGAGGAAAAGGCCCACGATCTGCTTGACCGCGCCGAAGAACACCCAGCCGGGTCCGGCGAGCAGCATCCAGCCCCACCATTTACCTTTGTTCTCCGGTGTTTTCGGCGGCATGAAACGTAGATAGTCGATCTGCTCGGCGATCTGCGCGATCAGCGACAGGCATACCCCCGCGGCCAGCAACGCGCCGGTGAGACTCACTCCGCCGCCGTCCTTGCCGCCGTAGGCGAAGAAGCTGCGCACCGAATCCGGGTGCCGCACAAGGAGAAATACGAACGGCAACACCATCAGCAGCAGCCACAGCGGCGTCGTCCACACCTGCAGTTTGGCCAGGGTGTTCATGCCGTAGATCACCAGCGGGAAGATCAGCAGGGTGGAGGCCAGATATCCCAGCCACAGCGGAATATGGAGTCCCAGTTGCAATCCCTGCGCCATGATCGAGCCTTCGGTGGCGAAGAAGATGAACGTGAACGACGCGAACACCAGATTGGTGATCACCGACCCGTAGTATCCGAATCCGCTGCCGCGGGTGATCAGATCCAGATCGATGTTGTAGCGCGCGGCATAGTAGGCCAGCGGAAATCCGGTCAGCATGATGACGACCGCGAAGATACCGATGCCGAGCAGCGCGTTCCCGGTGCCGTTCGCGATGCCGACATTGGCACCGATGGAGAAATCGGCCAGGTAGGCGATGCCGCCCAGGGCCGAGACCCCGACCACGGCCGGACTCCATTTCCGATAGCTGCGCGGCGCGAACCGCAACGTGTAGTCTTCCAGTGTTTCCTTCGTCGCGGTGGCTTGCACCCGGCGATCCTCGACCTCGACCACGTGAACTCCCTCGATCCCGGCCTGTGTGAGCAGGCTCTGGGCAGAGCGTGATTCGCCAATGTGCGGGCGCGTTTGCCGGGCCGTTACGGATGGGTTACTTCACACCCGTAACGGCCGATTCGGCTGGGCTCAGCAATTCTCGGTGACGGCCTTCACATATCCGACCGATTGATACAGGAAGTTGTACGCCCACCGCCACAACGAGATGGGCGGATGCGCGTCGACCACGAGAATTTCCCCGCCCCAGCATTTTCCGAGCACATAGCGAGCCCGCGAGATGTGCGGGGTGAACGTCACCACGATCACCCGCCGCCAGTGTCCCGCCCGCGCCCGCTCGGCCAGCGCGCGGCCCTCGCCGAGCGTGGTGCGCGGGTCCGGGTCGAAGCAGTCCACCTCGACCCGGTACCCGCCGTGACAGATCCGGTTCATCAGCGGGCTGTGCTCGTACGGGTCCGAGAACAGCACCAGCGGCGCGTAACCCTGCCGCGCCAGCCGCAACCCCAGTTCCTCGCGCCCGTCGTGCGCACCGCCGAGGACCAGGATCGCGTCGGCACGCGCGGGCGAATCCACTTGCGGCCGAACATAAACCGGCCACAGCGCGGCCACCGCTACCACCACGGCTACGAGCACGACGAGCACGGCCCGCCTCGTTCCGGCTCCGCCGTGCCGCTGTGACATCCGCCGATCGTAACCAGCGTGGTCAGCTCGCCCCGTAGATCAGGTACTGCCGCACGACTTCGAGCAGCTCCGCACCCTGCGGGACGCCGAGCCCGGTGCACGCGTCCCAGCCCGAACCGGCGCGATACAGCCCGTTGGTGCCCTCGGTGATATCCCGGAAACCGGCCGCGACCTGCCCGGCGGCCACATCCCGGTACAGCGCGGGCGCAAGCAGCCCGACCCGGGTCTGCAACAGGTCGGCGATCCGGCAGATCAGCCCGGCCCACAGCGGGGCCGAGGCGCTGGTTCCGCCGAATACCGCGTTCTGGCCGGCGAACCGGACGATATAGCCGGTTGCCGGATCGGCCACGGCCGCGACGTCGGGGAGGCCGCGTCCGGTGCGGCCGTCGCGCGGCGGCACACCGGCCCGCGCCTGCCAGGCGGGCAGTCCGAAGGTCGCGCTGATCCCGCCGCCTCCGGCGTTGCGGAATCCGGGGCCGTGCCAGACCGATTCGCTGTCGACGACTCGGGTGTGCCGGTCGGCGTACAGCGTGGTGCCGCCGACCGCCAGAACGTGCGGGCTCGACGCCGGGAAACTGACGTGCGGGCCGGGCGCGGGGTCCTGGGACCGGCTGCCGTCGTCACCGGAGGACACGCAGACGGTGATGCCCAGCGCCGCCGCGTCGGCCAGCGCGGCGTCGATCGCGGCCAGCGCCTGCCCGGTCCACGACTCTTCGGGCAGTCCGTAACTGATGCTGATGACCGTCGGGGTCACTTCGGCGAACGTCGCCGCGGCCAGCGCGTCGACGATGCCCCGGTCCGACCACGTCGAGAAGTACACCCGCAATTCGGCCCCCGGCGCCACCGCGCCAAGCACCTCGATGTCCAGTGCGGTCTCACCGGCGGCCGGTGCGGCGTTGCCGCCGTTCGATATTCCGTCGACCGACACCTCGGTGATCTTCGGCTCCGCGATGCCGAGTTCCTCGAAGTAGGCGGTGATGTCCGCGGGATCGAAGCCGCCCTCGAATTCGAGGATCGCCGCGCTTTGCAGCTGCCCCTGCGCGTCGGGGAAGCGGTAGATCTCCGCGAGGCCGGTCGGGGTGTACTGCTCGGTGTCGACGGTGGCCGTATCGGCAGCGCGCAGATGTGGCCGCAGTTGCGGGCGATCGTCGAGGCCGAGCACGGCCGTGACCACGCCCGCCAAGTCTGCCGGAGTGGAAAGCCCGCCCGCGCGCATGCGGTGTTCGACGCGCTCCCCGGCGATCGGATGCGGTGCGCTCACCCGCAGCAACTCGGTGCCGAACAGCCGCTGCGCCACCGACGCCGGTGCGCTCGCCAGCACCCGGCGCGATCCGGGATGCTGCTCGAGGATCGTGGCGCCGGCCGATTCCAGCGTCGAGACGACCAGTTCCAGATCGGTGGGGTCGGCCCCGAACTGTTCGGTGAGCTCCGGGCCCGACACCGCGCGCGGGCCGGCGACCAGATCGGCGGGCAGTTCGGCGCGGCGGCGCAGCACCACCGTGAATTCGACGGTCGTGGCCGGATCGACCGGGCCGAGTATTTCGACTCCGGCCGGCGCGGTCCGCGCACTCCCGGGTAGTGCGGTTACGGCGACATCGGGCATCGGCGGATTCTCCGTTCACACGAAATGCGAAGGAGCGCTGTCATTTCGGATCCCCCCTCGCGACAGGGCTCCAGCGTAGCGCAACCTGCGATCTGCGCCACCCGGTTCGCCGCGACCCGGATCGGGGCGGTTGTTTCCGGGTTTGGGCGTGCGGTGTCCACCCGGGTTACCGCGCAGCGTGCGGTGAGCTGGTGGTTTCCGCCTGTACATCTGATGTTGCCCGGGCACTTGCCTCGGCGATGCGGCCCGGCCACGAGGGGCGCTTACCAATGGAATATGCGTCTCACGGTTTTCGGGACTGGGTATCTGGGGGCCACACATGCCGCGTGCATGGCCGAACTGGGGCACGACGTGCTCGGCGTCGATGTCGATCCGGGCAAGGTCGCCAAGCTCTCGGACGGGGTGACGCCCTTCTACGAGCCGGGACTCGAGCAGGTGCTGCGCCGCAACCTCGACGCCGGGCGGCTGCGCTTCACCACCTCCTATCCGGAGGCGGCCGACCACGCCGACGTGCACTTCCTCGGCGTGGGCACCCCGCAGAAGAAGGGGGAATACGCCGCGGACCTGAAATATGTTCACGCCGTGGTGGATTCGCTCGCACCGCTGATCGAGCGCCCCGCGGTGATCATCGGCAAATCCACCGTCCCGGTGGGTACCGCGGCCGAACTCGGCGTCCGGGCCCGGGCCGCGGCGACCGCCGAGGTCGAGGTGGCGTGGAATCCGGAATTCCTGCGCGAGGGCTTCGCGGTCCAGGACACGCTGCGCCCGGACCGGCTGGTACTCGGCCTGGACTCCGCGCGCGAGCGAGCCGGCTGGGTGGCCGGACTGGTGCGTGAGGTCTACGCGGATCTGCTCGAGGCCGAGGTGCCGTTCCTGCAAACCGACTTGGCCACAGCCGAATTGGTGAAAGTATCGGCGAATGCCTTTCTGGCTACGAAGATCTCGTTCATCAACGCGGTCTCGGAAGTGTGCGAGGCGACCGGCGCGGACGTCACGGTGCTGGCCGACGCGCTGGGCTACGACGCCCGCATCGGTCGGCGATTCCTCAACGCGGGCTTGGGATTCGGTGGCGGCTGCCTGCCCAAGGACATCCGCGCGTTCATGGCCCGCGCCGGTGAACTCGGCGCGGATCACGCCGTGGCGTTCCTGCGCGAGGTCGACAACATCAACATGCGCCGCCGCACCAAGGTGGTCGACATGGCCGCGCAGGCCTGCGGCGGGTCGCTGCTCGGGGCGAACGTCGCCGTTCTCGGCGCCGCATTCAAACCCGAATCCGACGACGTTCGCGATTCACCGGCACTCAATGTCGCGGGAATGATTCAACTGCACGGCGCGGTGGTCAGTGTCTATGATCCCAAGGCGCTGGAGAATTCACGCCGAGTATTTCCGACATTGAATTACGCTACCTCCGTTGCGGATGCCTGCGATCGCGCGGATGTCGTTCTGGTGCTTACCGAATGGAAGGAATTCACCGCATTACGTCCCGAGGATCTGAATCCGGTGGTTCGTTCCCGGTCGATCATCGACGGCCGCAACTGTCTCGAACGCGCCAGGTGGCGTGCGGCCGGATGGGTGTACGCGGGCCTCGGCACGCCGTAGCCTGTCCGCAGGGGCAAGGTACAGTGGCCCATAGCGCGACGTGAGCGACAACGGCTGGAGCTTGCGTAGAACCCAGCTCGCGTAGCGGCCCGCGCGCACGTCGTAAGGTGTGAGACGAGATGGGCAGCAGATGAGTTCGGTATTGGGAATATCGGTGGGGGCGAGCGCCATTCGCATTGCGCGTCCTCGAACCGGTAATTCCGCCGAACATTTCGCGCCGGACAGTTTCGATGTCCGGGCCGTCGCGGTCGAAGACCAACCCGTGGAAGATGCCGCCGTCGAGGCGATCGTCGCGGCACTCGGTCCCGAGATCAGCGCCACCGCGATCGCCTATCGCAGCGAACCGCATGCGCGGGCGGTGCGCGCGGCCCTCGCGCGCCGACAGATCATCAACTACGAACTGGTGCCCGAGGTGGCCGCGGCGGTCGAATTCCTGCAGGCCGGCGGGGATCTGCGGGGGAAGACCACGATCGCGGTCTACGATCTGGGCGGTGCGGGCCTGTCGATCAGCGTGGTCGATATCGCCACCCGCCAGATCCACTACAGCGAGCGCACCAGCGATATCAGCGGCGACTATCTGGACGCGCTGATCCGCGAACAGCAGATCGCCTCCGGCCGGATCGCCCATCCGCCGGATCCCGAGGGGCTGGAGTTGCTCGATCAGCTGTGCCGCTCGGCCAAGGAGCAGCTGACCGGCAGCACCGCGGTCGCCATGCCATCGGAATACGGGCTGGTGCTGCTGTCGCAGGAGAACTTCGACGCGCTGATCATGCTGGCCGTGGAGTCCTCGGCCCGGATGACGCGCGATGTGATCACCCGCTCCGAGCGGTCGGTGCAGGCCGTCGTCGCGATCGGCGGCTGCGCGCAGATTCCGCAGGTGGCGAAGGTGCTCGAACGGTGGCTGGGCGTTCCGGTGCTGGCGCCGGCGCATCCGGAGACGGTGATCGCCCGCGGCGCCGCGTTGCTGGCTCGCCCTTCCCGGGCCGCCGCACAGGCCCGCGCGGCCTTCGAGGCCGAGACCGAGATACTCCCGGTCATCGGACCCGGCCGGGCGGTGCCCGGTGGCGGCCGGTCGCGGCGCGTCAGGCGGCGGTTGATGCTGGGCGGCCGCGGGTCGCGGCCCGTGGGACGCGAATTCCCCTCGGGTACGCTCCGCCCGCCCGGGGGCAAACGCGATCTGAGCGTCGCGGGGATCGCGGTGGGCGCGCTGGTCGTCGTCGCGGCGCTGGGTATGGCCCTGGGCTGGGGCCCGCAGGTACTGCAGGGTGATTCGCAGAGCACGAAATCGACCCCGAGCGCGGTGCCGACCAGCGTCCCGCGCCCGGTCGCGCCCGCAACGACGGTCACACCCCCGCCCGTCGATTCCACCAATGCCTCGGTGGCCCCGGCTCCGGCGTACCGTCAACACACCTCGAATCCGGCTCCCACGCCGCCCGGGCCGAATACGATCATCGTCGTTCCGGGTCTGCCCGCCATCGTGGTGCCGACCCTGCCGCAGCTGCTCCCGCCGGGGCCGCATCGGTAGTCATTCGTCGTCCGGCAGGTCCCGGCGGTAATGGCGGCCGGAGGTATCGGTGTTCTCGGGCAGGCCGGGCAGGCGAGGCCTGGGTCGGCGCGGAGGGTCGGCCGGGGCGTTGCCCGGATACTGTTCGCCGGTCCATTGGTTCGAATAGCCCCCGCTGGAATAGGTATCGCTCGCATAGGGGTCGGCCGGCCATGGTTCCCGGTACGGCTCGGCGGAATGGCGATCCGGTGTCGCGTCGGCGAACCAGTCGGGCGAGGAATTCGCACCGCTGTCGTAGGCGGAATTCGCGGCGTAGCCGGTTTCGTAGTTCGGCGACGGTTCGGCGGGCATGCGATTCGCCCGGTGCGGCCAGTGCTCGGCGCCGGTCGGATCGGGCGCGGAATAACCGGTTTCGGCCCGGTCCGCCCACTGGTTCGAGTACGGGTCGGCGCTCGGTACGTAGGGTTGCGACCCCGTGTGCGGCGGTTCCGCGCTCAGGCGCTGCCGGGGCGCGACCGGCTGTTCACCCGAATATGGTTCGGCGGCTTGCTGATTCGCCGCTGGATCGCTCGCGCGGTGGCGCGGATACGGCTCGCCGGACCGGTTTCGGTACGCATCGGGGGCATCTTCCGTCGCGGCGAAACCGCCACTCGCCGAATCGGTTTCGGTATTCCGGCGCGGCTCGGACCGCCCCGGCCGCGCGGGCCGGTACTCCTCCTGGGCGAGGCTGTGCAGATAGTTCTCGTCGTCATCGTCCTCCGGCGCGGCTTCGGCCGCCGCCCGGCGCTGCGGTTCGGCCGGGCGCCGCGGCGACCGGGCGCCCGGCTCGCGGCGCGAGGCCCGTTCGCCCGCAACGCCTTTCGCGGAAAGGGTGCGCCGGGGCGGCGGTTCGGGCTCGGACTTCAGCGCGAACGGCCGCGCGAGCAGCACCGCGATGGCGGTGGTCAGCGGCACCGACAACGCCAGGCAGATACCGCCGACGGCGGATCGCACGATCTCGATGGCCACCGAATCGCCGGTGATCACATCGCTCAACGACCGCCCCGCCACCGAGAACATCAGCAGCAGTGGCAGCGCCCCGCCGGCGTAGGCCAGCACCAGCGTGTACACCGTACTGGCGATATGGTCCCGTCCCACCCGCATTGCCGCGGCGAAAACCTCACGGCGCGTTGCCTTCTCGTCGATTGCGGCGAGTTCGAAAGCCGCCGATGCCTGGGTGATGGTGACGTCGTTGAGCACACCGAGCGAGCCGATGATGAATCCCGCCAGCAGCAGTCCGGTGATGCTCACATGCTGCACGTAAGTGGCGACATTGGTGTTGTCCTCCTGCGACAGCCCGGTCACATGGGTGAGTTTCAGTGCCGCCCAGGACAGCACCGTCGCCAGCAACATCGCGCTCAACGTGCCCAGCAGGGCCGAACTCGTGCGCAGATTCACCCCGTGGGCCAGATACAGCACCGCGTAGAGAATGATCGCCCCCGCCACCACCGCGACCGGCAGCGCGGGTTTGCCGTCCAGTAGCGCGGGCAGCATGAACATGACCACCACCGCGAAGGCGAAGACGAGCCCGAGCACCGCGCGCAGCCCGCGCCAGCGGGCCACCACGACGACCACCGTCGCGAAGATCAGCACCACCAGCGTCAGCGGGAAGCCGCGGGAATAGTCCTCGAAGGAATAGGTGGGCTGGCCGCTCGGATCGTTCTGCCGCATCATCCGGATGTGATCGCCCTGATGCAGGACGGGCTGCCCGGGACCGGGTGCGATCTCCAGCAGGGTGTGCTTGCCCGCGGCCGGTCCGGATTCGATGGAGACCAGGCTGCGCGCGCAGTTGTAACTGTTGCCGGGCGGCGGCTCGGGCGTATCGGCGAACGCCTTGCCGTTCGACGGACTGCCGCAGGGGCCGGTGTCCTGCATGGTCACCGTGCCGGCCTCGGTCTGCACCGCGCCGCCGCCGCCGTTCTGCATCGGCAGCGGGATATCGATGTGCTGATGACTCGGCCACAACACCACCGCGCCGATCACCACGAGCACGCCGATGCCGGTCAGCAGTCCGACGACGATGCGGGCCGCGGTGGCCCCGATGGCGATCGGACCGGAGTGGTCGTGGTGGTGATGGTGGTCGCTCACCGGGCGAGCGTAAAGGATGAGGCCGCGACCGGCACCGGCAGTGCTTCCGGGCGTTCGCCCCGGGCATGCCGAAAAACCGGACATACCAACGGAATCCGGCGAGATACGAAGAATGTGGAGGGGGCGGCGGAGAGCAGGGGGATGTCTCCGCCGCCCGGGGTCTCAGCGGCCCAGGGGGGTAGGCGGCTGAACCCGGGGCCGAGCGGCCCAGGGGGGTAGGCGGCTCGGCCGGGGCACTTTCGGTGCCGAAAACCACTGTACACAAACCGGCGATCTTTGCGCTAGCTAAGTCTTCAAAAACCAGACTTCTCGTACTTCCGGTTTGTTTTGCGGGAGGTCGGCCCTACTGCCGGTAGCTCGCCAGGAAGTTGCCGAACCGCTCGATCGCCACCGCCAGATCGCGCGCCCACGGCAACGTCACGATCCGCAGATGATCGTGCTGCGGCCAGTTGAAACCGGTGCCCTGCACCATCAGGATCTTCTCCTGCAACAGCAGGTCCAGGACGAGCTTAGCGTCGTCGTGGATCTCGTGCACCTCGGGATCCAGCCGCGGGAACGCGTACAGCGCACCCTTGGGCTGCACACAGGACACTCCCGGAATGGTGTTGAGCTTCTGCCAGGCGATATCGCGCTGTTCGAGCAGCCGCCCGCCCGGCAGGATCAGATCCTCGATGCTCTGATGGCCGCCGAGGGCGACCTGAATCGCATGCTGCGCAGGCACATTCGGGCACAGGCGGGTGGAGGCCAGCAGATCGATACCCTCCAGGAATCCGCTCGCGTGCTCCTTCGGACCGGTGATCACGACCCAGCCGGAGCGGTATCCGGCCACCCGGTACGCCTTGGACAGGCCGTTGAAGGTCAAACAGAGCAGGTCGGGCGCGAGGGTGGCCAGCGAGGTGTGCTTGGCGTCGTCGTACAGGATCTTGTCGTAGATCTCATCGGCCAGCAGCAGCAGCTGATGTTTGCGGGCCAGGTCGACCACCTGCTGCAACACCTCGGCCGAGTACACCGCACCCGTCGGATTGTTCGGATTGATGATCAGCAGCGCCTTGGTCCGATCGGTGATCTTGGACTCGATATCGGCTACATCGGGCTGCCAGCCGTTGGACTCGTCGCACAGATAGTGCACCGGCGTGCCACCGGCCAGGCTGGTCATCGCGGTCCACAGCGGATAGTCCGGCGCCGGGATGAGCACCTCGTCACCGTTGTTCAGCAGGGCCTGCATGGTCATCGTGATCAGCTCGGATACGCCGTTGCCCAGGTAGACGTCGTCGACGTCGAATTCGGGGAATCCGGAGACCAGCTCGTAGCGGGTCACGATCGCGCGCCGCGCGGGCAGGATGCCCTTGGACTCGGAATAGCCCTGCGCGACCGGCAGCGCGGCGATCATGTCGCGCATGATCACATCGGGCGCGTCGAAACCGAACGGCGCGGGATTGCCGATGTTGAGTTCGAGAATGCGATGCCCCTCGGCCTTCAGCCGTGCCGCATGTGCGTGTACCGGGCCCCGGATCTCGTACAGGACGTTCTGGAGCTTGCGCGACTGCTCCAGCGGACGCGGGCGCCGCGGTGACTGGCTGGTAGGACTCACCCGTCCCATGGTGCCATGCTGTGTTGGATTGCCTCCGCTTCGCTCCAGCTGTTCGCGGCCCCCGAAGTCTCACCGTTCGGCCCCGTGTCGGGCACTCGTTCCTCGCACCCGCCACGCGTCCGACCGGCGAGACGGGCCGCGAACCGTGTTGGATTGCCTCCGCTTCGCTCCGGCTGTTCGCGGCCCCGGGGGTCTCGGCGTTCGGTCGCGGCTCTTGAGGCTTGCCGCGGACAGTGGAGCAGGTCAGAGCGCTGGATCGATGGGCAGCATGCCGCGGGCCGCATTGGCTCCGCAGAATTCCTCGATGCGCTCGTCCAGCGTGCGGGCCTCGACCGCGGCGCGGAAGCGCGGGCCGGCGATGCGGTGCCGCAGGCCGGTCAGGCGTTCCTCGAGTTGGGCGATGCGTTTGTCCTCGGCCAGTTCCAGGACCGGGCGCACCGAATCGGCGGCGCCGTCGAGACTGCCGTTGATCAGGTGCGCGGCCGCGTTGTCCACCCGCGCCAGCGCCTCGGCGCCGTAGGAGCGTTGCTCCTGCGGGCCGTTGGCGTACAGGTCGATGGCGCGATCGGTCGCGATCAGGGCCGGTTCGGCCTGGCCCAGATGGATATAGGTTGCCCCGGCGTAATAGTGGCTCTTGGGTTCGTCGAAACCGAACACGCCGCCCATCTCGTCGTGCAGCTCGTCGGCGCCGGTTCCGGAGCGGGCCACGTCGGCGGCCCGGATACAGCGCTCGGTATCGCTGATCGACCCGAGTTTGGACCAGATGCGCGCCTCGATATTGAGCAGCCGCACCCGCGCGGTCACCGAATCCGCGTACTGCTGCCCGCTCTGGGCGAGTTGCACCGCGCGGCGCGGACGTTCGGACCAGTATTCGATCAGCGCCTGCATGCCGCGGGTCCAGGCGCGTAATCCGTTGTGGCCGCACAGTTCCGCATAGGCCCAGGCCGCGCGGGCCTGCTCGCCCGCGGCGTCGTGATAACCCAGATCGGTGCTGGCATTGGCGAGCAGCCCGGACAGGGTTCCGGCCAGCAGATACAGATGGCCGGTGTCCGCGGGACTCTGATGCCCCTCCAGGAATCGGTACACCCGCCGCCGCACGCGCAGCATCTCGATCATCATCGGGACCGGTGAGGCGTGGACGTAGTCGTTGGCGATGCGGGTGACATCGGCGTCGAACTGCTCGAGTGTGGTGGCGCCGATATTGGTGGACTCGGCGCGTCCGGCATGCTCGCTGGCTTCGTGGGCGGCCGCCATGATCAGATCCCTCTCCGAAATCGTTCCCAACGCATCACCTCTCATCGCACCGTTGTCGACGAGTGTCAGCAGTTCCGCGTCGCTCGAATACTGGGCGCGCGCCGAATCATCCGGCCGCGCATCGAATTCAGGTGCGGGCCGATCGATGAGGGGCTGATCGATCATGGCCGCGAACCGTGCCCGCACGACTTCGTCGGACCTGGCCAGGGAGGTGTCCAGTGCGGCCTGGTTGACCGGCCGGGGGTGGACACGTGTGCCCCCGGCCTCCCATTTCGAGACCAGTCGTTCGTGCACACCCAAATGGGCAGCGAACTCCCGGATACTCATCCGCTTGGCGTCGCGGAGGGCACGGGCTTCCCTGCCAGACCACTGCCGGACCACGATGTCACCCTTTCCACACGAACTCAGAACTCCAGAGTACGAGCGTGAAGTGATCACGGCCACAGCCGAAATCGAGCTGGTATCAGGGAAACAGCAGGTCGCGTGCCAAAGGCAGCGGAAGGGCAGCGCAAGGCTGGTGAGCGGACGTTACCCCGCGGGGTAGGTGCGCGGGAACCTTGGAGGGACCGAGGGAGTTCGCCGTGAACGTCGAAAAACTCAGGACCGCTGAGGATTGGGTCGCGTTGTACCGGTACGAGTTCGCATTGCCGGTGATCGAGCGTGCCGGATATGTCATGTTGCCGATCACGAGCCGCATCGGCGTTCTGCATCTACCCACCGGTCGCGCGGAACGGGTCGGCGATTCCTGCGCCGCACAAGGCATGTCCGCCCCGGTCCTGGCTCGCCGGGCACGCTGGAGTTTCCTGGTCACTCCGGACGATCCGCCCGCGCCGAAGGTGCTGGACGTGCTCAACCGTCTCGACATCGGCATTCCGGCCATCGGCAGCGCGATCATGCTGCCGACCGGCCTCGGTCGCTGGACCAGGGAGGGCTGCCACTGGGTGGTCCCGCCCACCGGCGACCACCTCACACTCCCACCCCTGTCGGCCGTCGTCACGACAGCGTTGGCGGTGGGTGGCGGCGAGGACTGACCGCAGACCAGTCCTCGCCGCCCGCACCGGGTCCGCCCCCATTTCACCCGGCAGTCGACGGGGCGGGCCCGGCTGTGCGGCCCGCTCGTCCCTCGGAATCCCGAAAATCATTCTGCCGCAGTGTGTTCGAATCGCACCAGCACTGCGATGAGTTCCACCGCGCGCCGCCCGGATTCGATTCGGACCCGCCCCTTGCTCAGTGAATGTCGGACGTCACTGGGAGGCGTCGTCCTGCGATCGGGACCTGATCATTCACTGGCCTTGTTCAGGTTCTCGGGAGCAAAGTAGACGGTCCGGTCATGATTCAGTTCTGCTCGAAGGCGAATCGCGAGGTGCCTACCGTCTGCCCAGAACTGCTGTTCGGTGTCCGGTGAGCTGAAGTGCGGGTTGGCGGGATCGTTGACGAGATCGTAAGTCGCGTCCAGCGTTCCGCCCATGCGTCCAACGCGGCAGCGAGGCCGTTCGAGACATTCAATGACGCCGCAGGAACGTCGTCGTACGCCCCATTCTGATAAATCCAGACTGGATGGCACTGAATCTCTGGCTGTAGTTTCAAGCGTCGCATTGCACTCCTTCAGGTTTGGGTACTGGGCGAAGAACGCCACGGACGAAACAGCGGACGCGACAACCGAACCGGGGACACCACACCTGGTCTTTACGGCTGTGGATGGGTGTGGATAAATCGGAGGCCGGTTCCGCGCGGGGGTGTTCGAGAAGAGGTGCGTCCCGGGAGAGGGTGCGGAATGGCGAAGGGGCGTAGCCGAGATCGGCTACGCCCCTTCGCTTGTGGGGAGTTGGCTAGTTCTTGCGGCCGGGAGCCTTCGCGCCGGACTTGAAGCCCAGGCCGCCCGGCTTGGCGGTGGGGGGCTTCGGGGCGCCGTTGCCGGACGAGTCCGCTTCGGCCGATGCGGATTCCGCTGCCGGCGAGGTGGATTCGCTGACTCCGGCCTCCGTTGCCGGTGCGGCGTTCGCGGCCGGATCGGCGGACTCGGCTGCGCGAGCAGAGGAGGCCTGCGCGGCCGGTTTCGCCGCACCCGGGGCCTTCGGGCCGGGGCGTTTGAATCCGGACTTCATCGCCAGACCCTTGGCCGCCACGGTCGGTTTGGATTCCGTCGCGGCAGGGGCCGATTCGGTTGCGGCGGAGGCGGATTGCTCAGGCGTTGCGTCCGAATCGGTGGCCGGGGCGGGTTCGCTCGCCGGGGCGGGCGAACCGGGGGCCTTCGGGCCGGGGCGCTTGAATCCGGACTTCATCGCCAGACCCTTGGCCGCGACCGTCGGCTTGGATTCCGCCGCGGCGGGAGCCGTTTCGGTTGCGGCGGAGGCAGTTTGCTCGGCCGCCGTGCCCGATTCGGCTGCGGGTGCGGATTCGGCTGCGCCGGAATCGCTTCCGGCGGGCTTGGCGCCCGGAGCCTTGGCTCCGCCCTTCATGGCCAGGCCTTTGCCGGGAGCCTTCGCGGCACCCTTCATCGACAGGCCGCCGGGCTTGGCCGCAGGGGCGACGGGAGCTTCCGCGGCGGATTCGGCGGGCGCGCTTTCGGCAGTCTCCGGAGCGGGAGCCGCCTTGGCGCCAGGGGCTTTCGCCCCGCCCTTCATCGAAAGGCCCTTGCCGCCGGGCGCTTTCGCCGCACCCTTCATGGACAGACCCTTGGCGGGCGCGGGAGCGGCCGGAGCTTCGGCCGGCTCCTCGGCGGCCGGTGCGGCTTTCGCGCCGGGGGCTTTGGCGGCGCCCTTCATGGCCAGTCCGCCACCGGGCGCCTTGCCGCCGCCCTTCATCGCGAGACCCTTGGCCGGAGCGGGTTTCGGCTCCGCGGCGGCCGCGGGTTCGGCCGCCGCCGGTGCGGCCTCGGCGGCCGGAGCGGCAGGCTCGGGCTCGGGCTCGGCCTTCGGCTGCTGGATCACCTTCAGGTTCTCCGACAGCTTCGCCGGTTCGACCCGGTCGATGGACTGCAACATCAGCTGCGCCACGTCGACCACCTCGACGCCCTGGCCGACCTCGCCCGAATCCTTGCGCGCGGTCACGCCATCGGTGAGCATCACGCGGCAGAACGGGCAGCCGGTCGCGATCATCGAGGGGGAGTTGCCGCCGTCCAGCGTCGACAGCGCCTCGTCCACCCGGTCCAGGTTGATGCGCTTGCCGAGCTGCTCCTCCATCCACATGCGCGCGCCACCGGCGCCACAGCACATGGAACGTTCGCCGTGCCGCGGCATCTCGGTCACCGTCGCGCCCGAGGCGCCCATCAGCTCGCGCGGCGCGTTGTAGATCTTGTTGTGCCGGCCCAGGTAGCACGGGTCGTGATAGGTGACCTTCTCCGACACCGGCTTGACCTGCACCAACTGCTTGCCGCGCACCAGGCGGTTCAGCAACTGGGTGTGGTGCACGACCTCGTAAGTGCCGCCCACCTGCGGATATTCATTGTTCAGCGCGTTGAAGCAGTGCGCACAGGTGACGACGATCTTGCGCTTGGACGGCTCGACACCCTCGAACACCGAGTTGAACGTCTCGATGTTCTGCATCGCCAACTGCTGGAAGAGGAATTCGTTACCCGCGCGCCGCGCCGAATCGCCGGTGCAGGTCTCCTCCTGACCGAGCACCATGAACTTCACGCCCGCGGTGGCCAGCAGTTCGGCGACCGCCTTGGTGGTCTTCTTCGCACGGTCCTCGTAGGCGCCGGCGCAGCCGACCCAGAACAGATATTCATAGCCGTCGAAGCTGTCCGCGTCCCGGCCGAAGACCGGAATGTCGAAGTCCAGCTCGGAGATCCAGTTGAGCCGGTCCTTGGCGTTCTGGCCCCAGGGGTTGCCCTTGTTCTCCAGGTTCTTGAACAGGCCCGCCAGCTCGGACGGGAACTCCGATTCGATCAGCACCTGGTAGCGGCGCATATCGATGATGTGGTCGACGTGCTCGATATCCACCGGGCACTGCTCGACGCACGCACCGCAGGTGGTGCAGCTCCACAGCACCTCGGGATCGATGATGCCGTTGACGTCCTCCGCGCCGACCAGCGGCCGCTCGGCCTCGGTGCGCGCGGCCTCGGAGATCTTCGCCAGCGCGGCCTCGTCCGGCTTGCCCTCGGCGTCGACCAGGCCGACCTCGTCCCCGCCCATATCCTTGCGGCCGCCGGCCAGCAGATACGGCGCCTTGGCCTGGCCGTGGTCGCGCAGCGACATGATCAACAGCTTGGGGGACAACGGCTTACCGGTGTTCCACGCCGGGCACTGCGACTGGCACCGGCCGCACTCGGTGCAGGTGGTGAAGTCCAGCCAGCCCTTCCAGGAGAAGTCCTCGACCTTGCCGACGCCCAGGGTGTCGTTGTCCGGATCGATCTCCTCCATGTCCAGCAGGGCCTTGCCCTTGGACGTCATCGGCTTGACCGCGCCCAGCGCGACGCCGCCGTCGTTCTCGCGCTTGAAGTAGATGTTGAAGAAGGCCGCGAACCGGTGCCACGCCACACCCCAGTTGATGTTCCGGCTCACCACGGCCAGCCAGACCAGGGCGGACATCAGCTTGATGAAGGCGAAGACCGAGACCAGCGCGGCGCTGGCGGGCAGCGCCTTCGCGATGTTCATGGTGAGGAAGTCGCTCACCGCGTTCGATTCATCGGTGTAGCTGATGACCGCGGCCTTCACGCCTACCATGCCGAGGCCCTCGATGAGCACGACCGCCTCGACGAAGTAGGCGGCGAGGAAGTTGGACCCGCTGAAGCGGGACATGCGCGCGGGGACGCGCGGGTGGTTGAGCTGGCGGATCGTCATCAGCACCAGGCCGCCGACGATCGTCGCGATGCCCAGCAACTCGTCCGCCAAGTGGTAGACGAGGGTGTGGCCCAGCCACGGCCAGGTGAACGTCGGACTGAAGATCTGCCCGTACGCCTGGAACACCAGGATGAAACCGAGGAGGAAGCCGACCATCACCAGCCAGTGCGCCCAGCCGACGGTCCGGAACTTGACCATCCGAGTGTGCGCCACGAACTCCTTGATCATGGTGCCGAGGCGCGGGACGAAAGGTTGCCAGCGGTCCGGGGCGGGCTGTCCGAGGCGAATCGTGCGAACGATCTTCCAGACGGCCCAGACGAACACGGCCCAACAGGGGATGCTGACGAGGACACCGATCGTGCCCAACGTGATCGTCAGGGCATTCATGTCGCGACCTTCCTTCGGTTCAACGAGCATTCGGCGGCAGGGCTGTTGCCACCAGGGTTGACTCGCATACTAACTGCCAGTAAGTTACTCGCCGGTAACTTATCTGTCCACTCTATGATCGCACCTTGGTATACCCCAGCTTGCCGGGCCGGATCGCCGCCGGGTGTGAGTCGGCTCACGTAACGAGCTGGGCGTTTGCAGTGCTGTGAATGTTCATAACGGTAAATCCCGGCAATTTCGCGCTCCGGCAAGGACGCACTTACTCCATTGGTGGGAAATGGATGTCGCTTCCGGGGGGTCATTCGATTAGGCTCAGCGCGTCCTGCTTGCCGTGTAAATCTTCGTGCTGCTCGGGGAGGGTTCCTGTAGGCCGCGCCCATCGGCCGTGCCGATGTGGCAGCGACACCAAGGATGCGCGAGCTCTCGCAAAGCGAAGGCGCACGGCAGTACCTGTTGATGATTGGAAAACGGAATGAAGTTCCGCACCGCTACCGCGGGTGCCGCACTGGTCATCGGTGCGATGACCGCAACTCTCGGTACCGCGTACGCCGCTCCCGCTCCCGCACCGAAGCCGGCCGGGGACGTGATCGACTACTCGGTCAAGCTGGTCGACAAGGCGGTAGTGGCCACGCTGCAGGGGGGAACCTTCCAGGTGGTCCAGAAGCCCGGCGCCACGCCGCAGGCCAAGCCGCAACAAATTATCGATGTGAAAGACAAGGCCGGGAAAATCGCCATGGAAATGCCGGTGGATTACCGCATCTCCGGCAAGCAGATTCCGGTTGCGCCGGTCGTCAAAGATAACGGAAGGGTTCTGCAGCTGACCCCGCAGAAGCCGACCGGCGTGGAAATCTCCAAGCAGACCGTCGTCGCGACGCCGATCGCCTCGCCGGAGGAGGACAACGCCGCGATGACCGATTTCGCGACGAAGTTCGGCCTCGCGACAGGTATCGGTAGCTTCGTCGGCCTGGCCATCGGCGCTGTGGTCGGCTGCATCTTCGGCCTGCCGCTGTTCGGTGTCGGCTGCATCGCCGGTATTCCGATCGGCGCGACCCTCGGCGGCATCATCGGCACCGTCGCCGCCGGCGGTCCGACCCTGGTCGCGGCGGGTATGGATCTGATCAGCACGCTGCAGGCCAAGCCCTACACCACCAAGTGGAAGCAGGCCGTGTCGCACCACTGACCGACTCTTACCCGGACCGGCCCGCTCTTCTTCGGAGGGCGGGCCGGTGTGGTTCGGGGCCGAGAGCCGAGGAAGCCCGGCCCGGTATGGGCGGTTCGGCTAAGATCACGCCCGAAACCGATGAGGATTGGAATACCGAATGACGTTCCGCAGAAGCGCTGCGGCGGCGGCCGTGGTCATCGGGTCGATGACCGTCGCGCTGGGTACCGCGCACGCCGATCCCGCACCCGCCCGGACGCAGATCGAGTATTCGGCCGCGAAGGTCGGCAAGACGGTCGTCACCAAGCTGAAGAACGGGACGTTCCAGCTGGTCGACAAGCCCGGTGAGGCGCCCGGGCAGATCCGGCGGGTCGTGGACGTCAAGGATTCGGCCGGGGCGGTCGCCCTGGAACTGCCGCTGGACTTCCGCGTGTCCGGGGTACGGATACCGGTCACCCCGGTGCTGCGCGCGGACGGTCGCGAGCTGGATGTGACCCCGGTCCGCCCCGCCGGAGTGGACCTGAGCAAGCCGATCGCCCCCCGGCTGATCGGCGCGACGGTCGACGGCAAGCCGCTGCGTGCCCAGCCCGTCGCCTCGGCGGTGGAGAATCAGCGGGCCTTCAACGATGTCGCGACCAAAGCCGGACTCGCCTTCGCGGTCGGCGGTCTGATCGGCGCGGTGATCGGCGGACTGGTCGGTTGCGTGCTGACGTTCTGGATCGTCTGCATTCCGGGCCTCATCCTTGGCGGTATCGGCGGCGGAGTACTGGGCACGATCATGGCGGGCGGTCCGGCGCTGAATCAGTCGGTCATCGACCTGCAGAACACGTGGAAGGCCAAGGACGGCACCACTCAATGGGCGAATCCGGGTGGCCGGTGAGCGCTTTCGGCTCGGGCCGGTAGTCCGGTCAGTCCGGTAGTTCGACGCGGCCGCTGAAGCGGGCCTCACCCAGATCGCGTCCGAAAGCGGCGAAAGACCGCTCGGTGACGGTGAATTCGCCGTCCTCGCGCACCAGGAGCACTGTGCTGCAACGTGTCCCGTGGTCACTGCTGGGAATGAAGCGGGCAGAGACGGTCCGCTCGCGTTCGAGAGTCAGTCCGGTGGAAGGTAATTCGTCGTCGGATGCGATGGTGCGATCGGCCAGGACGGCCAGATAGCCGTCGACGTCGGCGGGATCGCATCCGATGACCGCGCCGAGGCCGCGCAGTCCCTGGCGCACCTTCGGCCAGGCCGGTGCGCCGGTGTCGGTGCGAATCATGGTGTCGCGCAGGGGATCCACCGAGCCCAGCAGCGCGCCGTTGGACAGTCCGTGCAAACCCGGCGGCAGTTCCAGCGGGGTGTGCGCGCTGCGGTTGCTGTGCCACCACAGCGTCTGTAGATCCGAGGCGATCAGGTTGTACCCGTTGTAGTCGTCCGGAGCCGCCGCGACCGCGGTGAGGAACTTCTTCGGGGCGGCGTCGCCGCGCAGGAAATCCATCAGCAGCGCACCGCGCGAACGCACCTCGACGCGATCCTCGCCCGGTCCGCGCACATTGGTCACCGCCGCGAACCGGTGCGCCCCGCTCATCAGGCCCAGCCACGTCCCCGGAACCGGCCCCCGCGCGCCCAGATCGCGCCCCGCCAGCAGCCCCGCCACCTCGGGCCACCACCGCATGGATTCGGTGGGCCGGATATAGAACTCGTCCCGGTTGGCCGCCACGATCAGCCGATACTCCGGGTGCGCTCGCCACCCTGTCAAAACCAGACACACTATCTTCCGCCTCCGCTTCGCCCCCGGTCTTCCCTCCTGCCGCCGCCCCGCTTCGCTCCTGGCGCTCCGGGCCCCGGAATCGGCTGTTCTCGGGGCGAAACTCAGGTGTCCCGACGGTCCTCGGTCTCCGTCCGGGCGTGCAATGTGCGGGGTGGCGGCCGCCTACCTCCAGGATGCCGGACGCCCACCCGCGAAGGTAACCATTCATTACCGCCATTGAACTGCCGATCTGCGGACCACGGCATGCGAAAGGGCCGACAGCGCAATGCCGTCGGCCCTTTCGGCGGGTAAATCAGTTGGTGCGCAGGCGCAGGCCCGGGTTGGCGGACAGCACCGCGCTCAAGGGCTGAGCGAACAGCTGGGGAGCGTTGCCGGTGAGGGCGCCGATGAGGTTGGGGATTTCGCAGATCGGGTAGTCGGCCACCGACGACGCGCTGGACACGCCCAGCGCCTTCGTGCCGGACACCAGCGGACCGCCGGAGTCGCCGGGCAGCGCGCAGATGGTCGCCGAGAACGAGTGCTCCAGGTTGTGATCGCCGACCTGGACCTCCTGGTCGACCGCGTTCACCACACCGCAGCTGAAACCGGTGCGCGAGCCCGACTTGCAGACCGGTGCGCCGACGACCGGCTCCGCCACGCCGGTGATGGCCAGCGGCGCCTGCCCCGGAACGCGGACCAGATTGTTGCTGAAACGGCCTCGCGCCGCGCTGTTGATCGCGACGATCGAGTAGTCCTGCGCGCCGAGCACCGACTTCTGGAAGGTGCCCAGCTGCGCGCCCAGGTGCTCGCCCGGCGCGACCTCGAACATGCCCGGGGCGTTCGCGGTGCCGGCGGCGGGGATGTTGGGGTCGCAGTGACCAGCGGTGATGTTGACCACGTTGCCGCGGCTGTCGGTGCCGTTGAAGCCCGAGGAGCAGATCAGCTGCATCTTGCCCGCGACCGAGGCGTACGCGTCACCAGCGGCGACCGGGGTGTTGCGCACCTGCCCCGCGACGGCCGAAGCCTTGGCGATGTCGGACTGCTGCGGGCCGGCCGGCGCGGCGGCCATCACGATGACCCGGGCCGGGTCGACGAAGCCGGGCATCGGCAGTCCGGCCTTGTCGACGCGGACCGCGAGCGCGTTGTTCACGGTGTCGATCACCGCGCCGCGCACCTGCTCCGACACCGACTTCGGCTGTCCGGCCAGCCACTGCTGGAAGGCGTTCTTCTCGCTGCGCAGCGCCGTCTCGGTCTTGGCGACCTGCTTGACCTGGTATCCGGCCTTGGCGGCTGCCTTGCCCGCATCGTCGTGACCGGCGCCGGGAGCCAGCGCGACCACGGCCTTACCGGCGTCGTCGAGCCACGCGCCGGCGAAGGTCTGCGGGTACTGCCGCTCCGCGGTGGTGGCGAAGGCGCTCACGTGCTGAGCCAGATCGGCCCGGCGCAGGTACTCCTGCGGCGAGATCTTCAGATCACGATGCACCGCGGTGGCCAGATCGACCGGCAGGTTCGGCGTGGGAGCCTTGGCCGGATCCGCGGACGCCGTCGCCGCTAGCGGGCCCAGGACCAACATCGCCGCCGAGGCGGCGACCGCTGCGTTGCGGAAACGGTTGCGCGAGCCGCGTCGGGCAGCGCGCGAGGGCAAGTGGCGTGGCAGGAGCATGTGCCGACTATATGGGTTTCGCACTCTGATGCCTACTTATCACGTCAGGTAACCGGACACGCGCACGGCGCGCACCGAAATCGTTCGGAAAGAATTCACGGACAATCCACACTCATCCGGCGTTCGGGCGTACTCGGACCGAGATGCCCGAACCGAGCCCACCGCCGGACTTGGCGTCGATGTCGGCGAGGATCGACCGGATCGGGATGCCCAGCGAGGCCGTGCCGCCGTACTGCGCGAGGTCGATGTTGGCCTCCTTGCAGTCCGGCGCATCGGCCGCGTTCGAACCGCTGGTGATGCCCAGGGCGAGCGTTCCGGTCACGATCGCGCCACCGCTGTCACCGCCCAGGGTGCACGCCGAACTGGCGAAACCGCGCACGGTCTTGGATTCGCCCTCCGCGGTGTACAGCTGCGTCTCCACCCGGTCCGCGACGACGAAACCGCAGGTGAACGTCGAGGATTGACCGGATTTGCACACCGGTGCGCCGGTCACCGGCTCGGCGGTGCCGGTGAGGGTCAGGGTGGTGCCGTTCGCGCCGCGCACCGAGGGCTTGTCCATACCGGCCTTCACCGCGCGGTCGGTCAGCTTGATCACCGAGTAGTCCAGGCCGTTCGCGCCGCCCAGCTGGGCGTTCACGAACGAACCCGCCTGCGGGCTCGACTTGAGATTGCGCGGATCGGGCACCCACACCCCGGCCTGCTGATTGCCCTTGCCCAGATTCGGATCGCAGTGTCCCGCACTGATGTTCAGCGCGGTGCCGTGCGAGTCGACGCTGTTGAAGCCGAACGAGCACACATCCACGGTCTTGAGTGCGGAGTCGTTCAGCGAGGTGGGCGCGCTGATGTAGGTGTCCCCGCCCATCGGGTGGTGATCGACCGGGCCGCCGTTGTCGGGGGACAGGATCACCTTCACATTGGCGATCAGCGTCGGCAGGTTCAGCAGATGTCCGGCCGGTGTGTTGGCGACGGTGAGCACCAGCTGACTGTTCAGGAAGTCGATCGCCACCGAGTTGATCGCCGAGGAGACCTGCCGGGGCAGGGTGTTGATCCACTGGGTGAGCTGATCGAGCGAGCTCTCCAGTTTGTCCGCCGAGATCGGGGCCAGCCGGGTCTGGAATCCGGCCGAGGACGCGGTCTTGGCCGCCTCGAGCGAGGTGACGGCCATGGTCGGTTTGCCGTCGCGCGTCATCCAGGCTCCGGCGAACTGCTCCGGATGCGCGGACCGGAACTCGCGGGCGTAGTCGCGCAGCTGCTGGGCCTTGGCGGCGCGGTCGAGATACTGCGCCGGCGTCATCTTCAGGTCGCGGGCGATGGCCTGCACCAGCGAGGGCGGCAACTGATCGGCCTTCAGCTGCGCTTGCGTGGGAGCGGGCGCGGCGCTGGCGGGTGCGGTACCGAGCAGGGGACTCAGGAACAGGGTCGAGGCGAATGCGACGGTGGAAGCTTTGACCGTTGCGCGACGGCCCGTCAACTTGCGCATGAAGTCCCTTCGTAGGGCACCCGATTGTGCCGGTAGATCCGAGTGCCGTGTTTCGTTGCGCGACAACGGCCCTCGCTCTGCTGTCGACCGCGCCGTCCGGCCGGCGCCGGAACATTACGGTCAGCGCATCACTTTAAGGCACAAACGCGTGAAGTTCGCTACGAACCGATCAGGGAATGTTCGCGGAGGGGAAACCGTAGGTCGGCGGCATCGGGAAGGTCGGGTAGGGGTCGAAAGTATATGGAAAGTACGGCGATTGGTTCGGTGAGGTGCCCCAGGAGCCGTCCGGGTCGGTCGTGCCGCTCGGCTCGGTGGTTGTCGTGGTGGACGGAGTGGATCCGGGCGGGGTCGTCTTCGCGGGCGGCGGGGTGGTGATCGGCGGCGGGACCACGGTGCGCCGGACCGGCGTGCGCGGGGTCGCCGTGATCGGGACGCGCGAGGTGCCGACCGGCCGCGGCGTCGTGGTGGGAGCGCTCGTCGTGGTGCCGGAACGCGCGTCGGGTTCCGACGGCGCGGGTGCCGCATTGCCGCCGCCCAGCAGCAACGCCACCGCGATACCGCCGAGCAGCAGGCCGATCGCCGCGGCCGCCGCGATCAGCAGCGGGGTGCGCCGGGCGCCGGCGGCGGGAGGCGTGACGACGGCCGGCGCCAGCTTGGTCGCGGTCGGCTCGGCGGCGGGCGCGGGCGGGGGCGGGGGCGGGGGTTCCGTTTCGGCGGCGCTCGGCCGGTTGATCGGGATGGCCGCGGAATAGGCCTGCGCCACCGGTTCGGCGTCGCGGATCGCGGGCAGTACGTCGGTGGCCTCTAGCGGGTTCTCCGCGTGACTGGGATCCGGCGGAGTGGTGCCCGCCGGTGTGGCCAGCACCGCGGTCAGCGCGCCCTGCGCGGCCGCGGCGGCGATCTCCCGGCCCGTCCGCGCGCCGGGCAGAATGGCCTCGCTGATCAGCACCACCGATCGCAGCCCCAGGTAGTCCAGGGCATCGCGCAGTGCCAGGACCTGCGCGGCCGGCCACTCCGCGGGATGGACGGCGTAGAACTCGGCGGGACCGCTGAGATGTTCGGCGGCCAGATCGATCAGGCAGAACACGGCCGTGGCCATCAGGTCCTCGCCCCGATAGGCCTCGCCCTCGTCGACGCTGATGCCCGCCGGGTCGCCGACGGCCGCGGTGAATCCGGTGATGGAATGCGACGGTCCGGGCGGGGGATCCCCGCCCAGTGCGGTATCGCCGTCGTCGGACATGTGCAGAACCGCGTCACGCACGACGAAATACGGCTCGGACGACTCTTCTCCGGGTTCGCCGCCTCCGCCGGTGACGATTGCCGCCAGGCATTCGTCGTCGGCGATTCGCAGGCCCACCCCTGTGGCCATCCTGGTTACCTCGCTCCGGTCCTCGGGTACGTGTTCGCACCGCCTACACGAGCAGCGAACCGTGCCCCATGGCGCGAAGCATCGACAATAGCTCCGAACGCGACCCGGCTCCGATCCGACGCCGGATGCGCGCGACATGATGCTCCACCGTCTTCGCCGAGATGTACAGCCGGGCGCCGATCTCCCGGTAGGTCATCCCGAGCAGCACCAGCTCCGCGACCTCGCGCTCGCGGTCGCTCAGCACCGAGCCCGGCGCTGGGGCGGGTTCGGGGCGTTCGGGCTGTGCCGGGGCAGCCGGGTCGGCGGAGCGTTGCGGCGGCCGGGCGTCGGCCCGGATGGTGCGGGCCAGTTTCAGCAGTGCGGTCGAATCCGCCGGGTCCTCGCCCGCCAGCGCCGCCTCGCTGGCCAGCCGGGCGGCATCCCAGCTCAATCCGATCTCGGCGAGTCTGCGCACCGCGGCGGTGACCCGGTCGCGGTCGACCTCGCCGCGCAGCACCAGGATCCAGGTGCGGCCCGCGTCGGCCAGGACCGCAGCGTGCGGGTCGCCGGTCTCGGCGGCGGCCTTGAGCCGATGCGCCGGCGGCAGCAATTCGTCGGGACAGCTGCGCGCGATCGCCGCCTGAATCGCGTACCAGTGGAACGCATTCGCCCACGCGGGCGGATTGTTCAAGCGGCACAACAACTCCCGGGCCGCCTCGACCAGTGCGGCGATCCGGCCCTCGTCGTTCAGCCGGATGCCGGCCAGCCACAGTTCGCCGATCGGCAGCAGCGCCGGCAGATCCGCGCCGACGTCGTCGAACAGCGGGTGGGCCGCCTGCCAGGCCAGAGCCAGGGCGGTGTGGTCGCCGCCGCGGCGGGCCAGGCCGACCCGGACGCCGTGTGCGAGCAGGCGTTCACGCGGGGGCAGGGCGGCGAAGTCCAGATCCGCGACGAGCGACGCGGCGGTGTGTTCGTCGCCGCCGAGCATCGCGGTCCAGGCCGCCAGCACGGGGTATCGAGCGGTATCACCGGGCAGCGTCCGGGCGGAACTGCTCCGCAGCGCGTCCGCCGCGCGATTCGGTTCGCCCATGCTCAGGCACAGCAGGGTCGCGATGGCGGTCGCGGGATAGGGGACGAAGCGGCCCGGGTCGGGGGCGGCGTTGTCGGCGCGGGCCGCCTGGATCAGTGCCGATGCGGCGGAAACCGCTGCGGCGCGGCCGGATTCGCCGACCGTGCGGGACAGGGCGTCGGCGATCGAGGCGGAGCGCGCGGTGGCCTCGGTCGGCGGCCACAGGTCCGCCGAAGCCGAGAGCGCGGCGGCGGATTCGGGGTGGCCGGACAAGTACAGCACGCTCGCGCCCAGGGCCCAGTCGGCGCCGACCCGGTCCGGCCCGAGCCAGGTGTACAGCCGCGCGGCGCGTGCGGCGAGCCCGCGCCGGGTCCACACTCCGGCGCAGATCCGCACGGCCGCGGCCAGATCCGGGTTCGGCGCGGCCGGATCGCCGAGGATCGGTTCGACCAGCCGCAGCGCGGTGTCACCGTCGCCGGTGCGGGCGGCGGCCTCGGCCCATCGAATCGCGATCGATCGCCGATCCGCGCCGCTGTGCTCGGCCGCGGCGTAGTAGCGGACCGCCTCGTTGCCCGCCTTTTCCGCTGCGGCGCAGAGGAATTCGGTGAGACGGACGTCGTGTACCCCGGATTCGGCGAGCAGCAGGGCGGTGTGATCGCGCAGCAGTCCGGCGTCCAGGCGGGCATGCAGCAGCCGTCGCTGCACGGCCAGGAAGCGGCGGTCGCCGACCAGCGTGCGCAGTGGGGACTCCGCGGCGGCCAGCAGCAGATCGGCGTCGGTCACCAGGGCCGTCGCGCGGGCCCGATCGATGAGATCCCGTGCGGTGGAGTAGTCCGTGCCCAGGATCTCGGTGAGTTCGTCGGGGTCCAGGCCGGTGCCGCTGGTGGCGACGACGAAGACGTCCAGCAGGTCCGGATCGGCGTCCTCGAGCATCGAGCGGGCCCAGGTGGTCGCGGCCCGGTCGACCGCGGCGATGCCGGCGTCGAGCCGGGCGGCGCTGGCCGCGGACAGGGTGGCGACCACGCCGCCGTGGATGCCGCCGGTCCGGCGGTGGACGTGTTCGACGATCGCGCGCGGGGCCATCATGCCCAGTTCGCGGGCGAAGGGGGCGATATCGCTCACGCCCAGCGGGCGCAGATCGGTCACCCGGCCGCGGCGGGACACCGCGTCGGTGAGTGCGCGCAGGGCGCCGTCGTGCGGGCGCGGGCGGGTCGCGACGATGATCGTGCCGCAGTCGGAACCGATTGCGGTGCTGAGCTTTTCCAGTTCGACTGGATCGAGCTCATGGGCGTCGTCCAGGATCAGCACGGGCCGTGAGCCCGGCGCCAGCGCCTCCGCGACGGTGTCGCAGGTGGGAATGCCGCGGGCCCGCAGCCGGGCGCGCACGGCGCCGAGCAGAGTGGATTTACCCGTTGCCGCGCGTCCGCGGATCAGGTGCACGAACGTCTCGTCGCCGTCGGATTCCAGTTCGCGCAGGATATCTCGCGCTCCGGGCAGCGATTCGACGGCGATGGGGGAGTTTGCGGCCACCGGCGCCACCTCACTTGCCCGTCTGCGGGAGTATCCGCCCCGGCGCCTGCAATACGGTGCCCAGGGTGTTGCCCGCCTGGTTCAGCGGGTTGGTGCCGGAATTGCCCAGTGGCGCACTGGGAACGGTGGGCGCGGCGGGAACCGTCGGAGCGGCGGGCGGCTGAATCGCAGGGACGGTGATCACCGTGACCGGCTGCTGCGCTGTCGTATTCGGCGACTGTGACGAATTGGCCGGGGCCGCGGGCGTTTGCGCCCGGGATGCCGCCGTACCCGCCGCGGGTGCGCCGCTCGCGGCCGTGGGCGCGCCCGCGTTGCGCGTCGTGATCGAGTTCGCCGCCGGCGCCCCGGATGCGACTGCTCCGCCCGGTGCCGCGCCGGCCGCCGAGCTGCCCGAGGAGGCGTTGGTGGTCGTACTGGTCCCGGCCGCAGGGGAATTCGTCGTCGGGGTGGTGGTGCCCAGGGCCAGCGTCCCGGTGGCCAGCGCCGCGCCCGCGATCGCCGCGGCGGCGATCAGGATCACCCGCCGCCGCGAGCTGGATCGGTCGGGGGTGGTGTCCTGTGGAAGTTCCGGTAGCACAGGGGTTCTCGATGCGGCCGGGAGATCCGGGACGGCATCGGAGGCTCCGGACCGGGCCGGAACCTCTCGGGCGGGTCGCGCGACCGCATCGCCCGCGGTGAGCGCGACGGCGTTGCGGGCCGCCGACCCGGCGAGCACTTCGGCGGCCAGCAGCGCCGCGCCCGCCGCGCTGGTGTGCGCCGGATCGTCGGCGGCGACGACCGGAATGCCGAATTCGGTCGAGATCAGCTCGGTGACCAAGGGAATCGATGCGCCCCCGCCGGTCAGCAGGATGCGGCCGACCGAGTCGCGGGACACTCCGGCCCGGCGCATCGCCTCGTGGATCAGTTCCAGCGAACTCAGCAGAGGGTCGCGGAGCAGATCCTCGAGTTCGTCGCGGACCAGCCGGACGTCGCGGGCGATACCCGGCAAACGGACCGGGATCGATGTGGCGGTATTTCCGGACAGTACTTCCTTGGCGTTCGTGCTGCGCTGCCGGATAACGGCCAATTCCTGCTCGGCGGCCGGATCGAACGGGTCGAAATCATAGTCGCCCACGGCATTTGCCAGCACGTAGCGCATGATCAGCAGATCGAATTCGTCACCGGCGATCGTGGTGGAGCGCAGCGATTCGCCCTGTAGCCCGCTCCCGTGGCCGGTCCCGGTCACCGAGACGGTCAGGCCGGTCGCGCCCAGGTCGTACACCACCACGGTCGTGCCATCGGCGATCTCGTGTGTGGTTTCGAGCCAGCGCACCGCTGCCGTCGGCTCCGGGACCAGGACGACATCGCCGAGCCCCGCCCGATCGAGTGCGTCCCGCTGCGTTTGCACCGCGTGCGAGGACCACCACGCCGGAAATGCCGCCACTGTGCTCGCGGGTTCGATGTCGCGCACCGCCGCGGCGATGGCCTCGGCGAGCAGATCGGCGGGCGCCAGCGCCCGGCCGTCGTCGGTGCGGATGTCCACCGGATCCCCGACCCGCGCGGGCAGGGTCCGGGCCAGATCCGGCGCCAAACCGGGCGCGGTCGGCCGGACGCGGACGGCGAGCCGGCTCGTCCGGCCGGAATCCGCCGTGGTCACGGCGACCGTCTGCGACGACCCGGCGGTGATGCCGAGCGTCAGGTCCTTGGTCATTCGAGAACCCCTGTCGTTCTGGACACGCGGTGCGGTGGATCGGCGAGTTCGGCGGGCTGCCGACTAACGAGCCTTTCGGTTGCTGGGGAGCACCCGTTACCGGTGTCCGGGTGATTGCGGGGAAATTCCCCTAATCCGCGACAACCCCCCAACGCGACCGGTCGCGACAGCAGGGGGTTTCACCCCGTTTCGCGTTGTCCTGCGGGTTTCTAGCGTCGAAGGCAATTCGACTACCGCGGATCGCAAGGGTCCGCCGATCCAGGAGACGCGATGACCCCGAACGCCATTCTCGAATTCATCCTCGCCCTGCTGCGTGACCACGAGGCCGCGACGGGCTACTGCATCAACCCCACCGAGGCCCTGAGCAATGCCGGTCTCGGCGCGGTCACTCCCGAGGACATCGCCGCCGTCGCGCCCATGGTCGCGGAATCGGCCCTGGTCTCCGGCGGTGATCAGCTCGCGGCGATCGTCGCGGCGGGTTCCGGTGCGCAGGCCGGTGGGAGCCTCGGTGCCGGTGCCGGTGCCGGTGCTGGTGCTGGTGCCGGTGCTGGTGGCGGTATCGGGGTCGGCGCTGGATTGGGTGGGGCTATCGGCACCGGTGCGGACATCGGTGCGGGTCTCGGCGCCGGTCTCGGTGCGGGCGGCGGTATCGGGCTCGGCGGGGATGTCGCGGGCGGCCTCGGCGCCGAAGTCGGCGCGGCACTCGGAGCCGGTGCCGCGGCCGGGCTCGGTGCCGCGGCGGGTCTGGCCACCGATCTTGCCGCTGGACTCGGTGCCGGGGCCGGTCTCGGGGCCGGCGCCGCCGCCGGGCTCGAAGCCGCGGGCGCAGCCCTGACCGCGGTGGCCGCCGACCTCGGCCTGGGGGCCACAGCCGCCGCGAACACCGCCGCACAGTCCACCGCCGCCCTGCAACTCGGCGCGAACACAGCCCTGGACACCGCGGCCGAACTCGGCGCGCAAGCGGCAACCGACCTGACCGCGGCCACCAACCTCACCGGAACCGTGAACACAGCCCTCGACACCGGCCTCCAAACGGCCGCGAACCTGGGTGGTGAGCTGGGCGCGGGCCTGGGGGCTGGTCTCGAATCGGCCAACGATCTGGGCGCTGAGCTGGGTGCCGGTCTGGGTTCGGTGGCCGGTCTCGGTGCCGAGGTGGGCGCTGGTTTGAATTCGGCTGCGAGTTTGGGCGCTGAGTTGGGTGCGGGCCTGGAATCGGCTGCGAATTTGGGTGCTGAGTTGGGTACGGGTCTGGGGTCGGCCGCGAATCTGGGCGCTGAGCTGGGTGCCGGTCTGGGTTCGGTGGCCGGTCTTGGTGCCGAGGTGGGCGCTGGTTTGAATTCGGCTGCGAATTTGGGTGCTGAGCTGGGTGCCGGTCTGGGTTCGGTGGCCGGTCTTGGTGCCGAGGTGGGCGCTGGTTTGAATTCGGCTGCGAATTTGGGTGCTGAGTTGGGTGCGGGTCTGGGGTCGGCTGCGAATTTGGGTGCTGAGTTGGGTGCGGGCTTGGAGTCGGCCGCGAATCTGGGTGCGGCCACCGACATCGGTGGCGAACTGGGTGCGGACCTGGAGTCGGCTGTGAACCTCGGTACCGAGTTGGGTGCGGGTCTGGACTCTGCCGCTGGGCTGACGACGGGGCTCGGTGCGGGTCTGGAGTCGGTCGCGAATCTGGGCGGTGAGTTGGGCGCTGGTTTGAACTCGGCCGCGAACGTGGGTACCGAGTTGGGTGCGGGCCTGGAATCGGCTGCCAATTTGGGGGCTGGTCTCGGTGCGGCCACCAACGTCGGTGCGGAATTGGGCGCGGATTTGGGATCGGCCGCGAACCTGGGCACTGAGTTGGGTGCGGGTTTGGGCTCTGCCGCTGGGCTGGCTGCCGGGATCGGTGACGGTTTGCAGTCGGCTGCGAATCTGGGTGCCGAGTTGGGTGCTGGTGTGGGGTCGGTCGCGAACGTAGGTGGTGAGCTGGGTGCGGGTCTGGAGTCAGCTGCCGGTTTGGGTGGTGAGCTGAGTACTGAACTGGGCACTGGTGTGCAGTCGGCGACCGAGGTGGCTGCGGGGCTCGGTGCTGGGGTGCAGTCGGCTGCCGGGCTGGGGACGGAGTTGGCCGGCCAGGTGGGCACCGGCCTGGAATCGGCTGCTGGCCTGGGGACCGAGTTGAGCAGTGAACTGGGCACTGGCCTGCAGTCCGCCGCTGGGTTGAGCGCAGGGCTCGATGCCGGCGTGCAGTCTGCCGCGGGGTTGGGGGCCGAGCTGGGCACCGGGCTGGATGCGGCTGCTGGTGCGGGCGCAGGGGTGGAGTCGGCGGTGGCTGCGGTTGCCGGTTCGACCTCGGCGGTGGCCGATCTTGCCGGGGCCGGTGCGCAGGTCGGGACGGGGTTGACGAGTGGTATCTCGTCGCAGCTCGGTGGCGTCGTGAACGCCGGGAGTGATCTGTCCACAACCTTGTCGTCCAGTGCGGAGTCGGCGTTGTCGGCCGGGACGGGTTTGTCCACGAGCCTGTCGACCGGTGTGGATGCTGCCGCGCAGACGGGGGCCGGGTTGTCCACGGCATTGTCCGCCGGGCTGAATTCGGCGGCTGCAGCCGGGGGCGATCTGTCCACAGCTGTGTCGGCCGGCGCGGAGTCGGCAGTCGCCGCGGGTGCGGGCCTTTCCACGGCCGCGGACTCGGTGGCGCAGGTGGGGAGCGGTCTGTCCACAACGTTGACCACGGGCGCGGATTCGGCCTTGCAGATCGGCGACGGGCTCTCCACGGCCTTGTCCTCCGGACTGAATTCCACCGTGCAGGCCGGAAACGGTTTGTCCACAACGCTGTCGGCCGGAGCCGATACGGCTGCACAGGTCGGCAGCGGTCTGTCCACAACGTTGGCGGGCGGTGCGAATTCGGCTGCGCAGGTGGGGAGCGGTTTGTCCACAACGTTGTCGTCCGGTGCGGATTCGGCGCTGCATGTTGGCGATGGTTTGTCCACGACGTTGTCGTCCGGTGCGGATTCGGTGGCGCATGCGGGAGGCGGGCTGTCCACGACGTTGACGTCCGGTGCGGATTCGGTGGCGCACGCTGGAAACGGTCTGTCGACGACGTTGTCGACGGGGGCCGACACGGCGCTGCACGCCGGGAACGGTTTGTCCACGACGTTGTCGTCCGGTGTGGATTCCGCCGCGCACGCTGGAAGTGGTTTGTCCACAACGCTTTCGATCGGAACCGAGTCGGCTGTGCATGCTGGCAGTGATCTGTCCACAGCTGTGTCGTCCGGGATGAATTCGGCGGGGACCGAGCTGCACGCGGGTACCGGGCTCGGGGCGAATGTGGGCGGAGTGACGGACAGCGCGGCGCACAGTGCGCTCGGGGTCGGTGGCGAACTCGGCGGGACGATGCCGGCAGCGGCTGCGAATCCGTGGGCGAGCGTGGACGTTTCGCATGCTTTCGGAAACGGTGTGGACTCGACGCTGAACACCGCGACGCACAGCACCATCGACAGCACACTGCATGCCGGGGCGAACGGTTCGCTCGGTGGTGGGCTGGACACCACGGCGCATACCGGAGCGGGCCTGTTCGGCGATACCACCGCCGCGACGACCACCGAGACGCATCCGGGCGCGGATATCACCGGCGGATTGCTGCACTGAGCGGAATTCGGTGAGGAGAGGGACAGCGGAGATGGGAACTGTGGTGGTGGACGAATCGTCGTCCGGCGCAACGGCGATGGCATTGCCGACACTGCTGGCTGAGACGATCGCGGCCGCGCGGGCCGCGGATCGGGGTGACCTGGTCGGCCGGCTGGAGACGCTGGCCGAGCGGGTGCGCGATCCGCGGCGCCGAATCGTGGTGGCGGGCATGGGGAATCAGGGCAAGAGCCAGTTCGTCAACGCCCTGCTGAATCTCGAGATCAGTCCGGTGGGCGACGACGCCACCACCACGGTTCCGCTGGTGTTCGCCGACGGACCGCAGCCGCAGGCGGAGGTCGTTCTGGCCGGTCCGGACGGGAGAGCGCAGGAACAGCGCGTTCCGGTGCCGCTCGCGGAAATCCACGCTGTCACCCCGCATTCGCACGGCCGCGCGGCAAGGATCGAGGTTCGGACGCCGAATCCGCTGCTCGCCGAGGGCATCGTGCTGGTGGACACCCCTGCCGCCGGAGGACACGGAATCTCCGGCGCGGCAGCGGTTCTGGCGATGGTGCCCGCGGCCGATGCGGTGCTGGTCATCTCGGACGCGTCCACCGAACTCACCGAGCCCGAGGCCGATCTGCTGCGGCAGATCGCCGAACTGTGCCCGGCCACGGCCCTGCTGCTGAGCAAGACCGATCTGTATCCGCACTGGCGGCAGGTGCTCGACGCGGATCGGGAACATCTGCGGCGCAACGAGATCGAGGTGCCGATCCTCCCAGTGTCCGCGCTGTTGCGAACCCACGCCCTGCGGCTGCGGGACGAACAGCTCGGCCGCGAATCGGGTTTCGGCGAACTCTACGATTTCCTGCGCGAACAGGTCGTCGCGCGCGGACAGGAGGCGACCCGTCGCGCCGTCGCGCTCGACATCTCCTCCGCCGCGGAACATCTGGCACTCACCCTGGGCAGCGAACTGGTCGCGCTGAAGGATCCCGAACGCGGCGAACTGGCCGTGCGCGAACTGCGTACGGCCAGGGCCCAGGCCGAGGAACTGTACCGGCGCACCGCCTCCTGGCAGCAGACCCTGGGTGACGGCATCACCGATCTGACCGGCGATATCGATCACGACCTGCGCGATCGTCTCCGGAGTATCGGCCGCACCGCCGAGGACTGGATCGATGAGAACGATCCGGCGCGGCACTGGGACCGTATCGAGGAGTGGCTGACCGCCACGACCGATACCGCCATCGGCGACAACCTGCTGTGGACACATGCGCGGGCGGTCCAGCTGGCCGAGCGGGTCGGTGAGCACTTCCTCGAATTCGGCAGCGTGGAACTGCCCGCTCTGCGCCAGGGCTCGAGCCTCGCGGACACGGGATCGGGATCGGTGACGCTCGCCGATCTGGAACCCGATCTGGGACCGGTGCACAAACTCCTGGTCGGCATGCGCGGCTCCTACGGCGGTATGGTGATGATCGGCCTGGCCAGTACGGTCGCCGGGCTCGCGCTGATCAATCCGTTCTCACTGGGAGCGGGTGTGCTATTGGGCGGCAAGGCTTTTCGCGATGACAAGCGCGAACGCCTGACCCGCCGCCGGGGCGAGGCGAAGGTGGCCGTGCGCCGCTATCTCGACGATGTGAGTTTCGAGGCCGGTAAGCAGTCCCGCGACCGCCTGCACCGCATCCACCGCCTGCTGCGCGACCATTTCACCGGCATCGCCGATCGCAGCCTCCGCTCGATCAACGACTCACTCCAGGCCGCCCAGGACGCGGCCGGCATGGAGGACGCCCGCCGCGCCGCCCGCTGCACCGAACTGGAACAGCAACTGCGAACCGTCGCGCAACTGCGCCGGTACGCGGACGCGATGCTGCCGGTCGGGTGAGAGCCCGAGCCGCGGGCCGCCGGCCAGGTGGAACGCCGCGTCACCGGGCTGCCGATCGGGACGATCGGCCGGGGTCGCAGCGAATTCACAGCGGCCTTGGTTACTGTGACCGCGTGAACGACGAGGTCGGAGACGCGCGGCAGGGCATCGTGGCGGAGGCGAGGGCATTGCTCGCGGCCGCGCGACGGGAGTTCGCGGGGCAGCCGCGGCCGGCCGGGCTGCTCGAGGATTGTGCGCGGCGGCTGGACCAGCCGTTGCGGGTGGCGTTGGCGGGCCAGTTGAAGGCGGGCAAGTCGACGTTGCTCAATGCCCTGGTGGGACAGGACATCGCGCCGACCGACGCGACCGAGTGCACGCGCATGGTCACGTGGTACCGGCACGGTTCCCCGCCCCGGGTTAACGCGGTGTCGGCCGACGGCGCCCGTGCCGATGTCGTGGTGCGCCGCCTGCCGGGCGCGGACGGGCTGCCGGGTGCGCACGGCCTGACCTTCGACCTGTCCGCGCTGCGCTGGCCCGGCGGCGCGCGTCGCGAGGTCGACCATCTCGCGGTCGAGTGGCCCGCCGCGACGCTGGCACGCACGACGATCATCGACACGCCGGGCATCTCCTCGCTGTCGCGAGCGGTCTCGCGCCGCACCGAGCGGCTGCTCGCCGACGAGCCGGCCGACGACGCGCTGCCCGCCGCGGACGCCGTGGTCTATCTGCTGCGCCGCCTCGACGCCGCGGATATCGGTTTCCTGGAGCAGATCGGCACGGGTGAACACGGCCCGCTCGGCGTGATCGGCGTTGTCTCGCGCGCCGACGAGATCGGATCCGGCCGCATCGATGCCCTGCACTCCGCGCGCGACGTGGCGTCCCGATTCGCCGGTGAGCTGGAGCGAACGGGCTTGTGCCAGGAGGTCATTCCGGTCGCCGGGCTGCTCGCGTTCGCCGCGGCCACGCTGCGCCAGCGCGAATTCGACGCCTTCGAGGCATTGGCCGCCGTTCCGGTGGACGATCTCGGCCTCGCCCTGCTGTCCGCGGACCGATTCGCCCGCCCCGACCTGCCGCTACCCGTGGCGCCCGCGCTGCGTGCCCATCTGGCCGCACGATTCGGATTGTTCGGGATTCGGCTGGCGGTCACCCTGATTCGACTCGGGGTGCGCGACTCCTCCACTTTGGCAACGGAATTGACCGCGCGAAGTGGCCTGGACGAACTGCGCACCGTGCTGGACGTCCAATTCGCCCAGCGCGCAGACCAATTGAAGGCGCATTCGGCCCTCACCGGACTGGCTCGCGTGCTGACCGCCCACTCCGGCACGGCGGCCGATCAACTCCTGCCGCGCGTCCGCACGCTGCTCGCGGACGTCCACGGCTTCGCCGAACTGCGTCTCCTCGGCCACCTCCGTACCGACGAATTGCCTTTGTCCCCAGACGATCTCACCGAATTGCACCGCCTGATCGGCGGCACCGGCGTCGCCGCTCACCTTCGCCTCGGCCTCGGCCCGGACGCGACCGCCGCCCAACTGCGCGACCGAGCCCTGTCCGCTATCCGCAAATGGCGCGCCCGCGCCGCCCATCCCCTGTCGGACCAATTCACCGCCAACGCCTGCCGCACCGCGACCCGAAGCGCCGAGGGCCTCCTCGACCTGCTCCAGGACCCGCCCACCACTCCCTTCGCCCGAATCGCTCCACCCCGCTGAACCACCCGCCCTACCGGGCGTACCACTCGCACGCCCGCGAGCGCCGATCGGCGCGGTCGGCTGATGTCCGATTCGGTGTCGAGCGCGCAACTGGCTTGTGTCGAGCACTATTTCGTCGCGTCACCGGGCGATGCGTGCACCGCATACGTATCGCTACCCCGGTGAATCAGCGGCTCAACCGGGCCCGCAATTCGCAGGGCCCGCGAGCGCTGGTGGGCGTGGTCGGGGTGTGTCCGACCCGGGTTGGACGAGCAACTCGCGTGTGCTGAGCAGTGTTTCGTCGGTTCACCGGGCGATGCGCGCACCGGATACGCATCGCGCTACCCCAGTGAACTGCCAGCCCTACCGGGCGTACCGCTCGCGCGCCCGCGAGCGCCGATCGGCGCGGTCGGGTGCTGTGTCGGGCGCGCAACTCGCATGTGCCGAGCGTTGTTTCGTCTGGTCGGCGGGAGAACGTTCCGAACACGCTCACGAAGCGCTGGGGTCGATCAGGATCTTGGCGTGCTCGTCCGGGTGGGCGAGAGCGGCGAACGCGCCCTCGACGCCGTCCAGGCCGACGGTCCCGGTGATCAGGGGTGCGGGATCGACCTTGCCCTCGGCGATCATGTGCAGCGTGTCGCGGAATTCACCGGGGTCGTAGCCGAAGGCGAAGCGCAGGTCGAGTTCCTTGTTGATGGCCATGGCGGGGCGGAAGTGGTCGGTCTGCATGCAGACACCGACGACGACGATCCGCGAGCGCGGCGGTGCGGCCGTGACGATCTGCTCGATCATGCCCGGCACGCCGACGCATTCGAACACCACCGGACCGGCGGGGTCCAGGCCCAGGGTGTGCGACATCCGGAACAGGTACCACCAGGGCAGATTCGGGACGCGGCGCAATTTCTCCATGGCGTCGAAACCGAGGTTGAGGATATCGGTGACGCCCTCGATCCGGCCGGTGCGCGGACCCGCGGTCCAGGGCTGTTCGAGGGCGGGATCGACCACCGCGTCCGCTCCGCAGCGCGCGGCCAGCTCGCGGCGGCGCGGGGAGAAATCGCTCGCGACGACGGTTCGCACGCCCGCCGCCTTCAGCATCGAGATAACCGCGAGACCGATTGGGCCGCAACCGATCACGAATGCGGTCTGCTTCCTGCCGATGCGGCTGCGGCGCACCGCGTGCCAGGCCACTGCCATGGGTTCGGTGAGCGCGGCCAACTCGTCGGAGAGGCCGTCCGGCACCGGGAACGTCATCGATTCCTGCACCAGGACCTGTTCGGCATAACCGCCGGGCGCGGCCTCGGACAGTCCGGTCAGTTGCGGCTGCCGGCCGGTGCGCAGGATCGGCAGCGCGACCACCCGGGTGCCGGGCCGCCAGCGTTTGCGGCAGCCGCGCCCGTAATCGACTATCTCCCCGCAGAATTCGTGCCCGAGCACGACTCGCTGATCGGACCGCATGAACCCGTCGTATCCGGTGGCGACGGCCAGATCCGCGAGTTCGTCGCAGTGCACCCGCGCGTGCAGATCCGATCCGCAGATGCCGCATCGCCGCACCGCGATCAGCGCCTGGCCCGGACCGGGTTCGGGTGCGGGCACTTCGGCGACTTCGAGCTCGCCCTCGGAACAGACCACCGCCTTCATACCCGAACCGTACCGCGCGGTCACCGAGGGCGGCATCGACTTCGCCGCACCCGTCGGCACACTCGGGCGCTTGCAGCGGGTGGCCGGATGCCTCGGGACGCCGCCTCACCTCGAGCGATCGCGCGTCCCGGGGCGCCGTCCGGTGACCGGTGTCAGTCGGAATGCTGGGAGCCGCTCGATCCCGCTGCCTCGCCCGCGGGACGCCCGCCACCCTCGAGCGACGCCGCGTCCCGGGTTGCCGTCCGGTGACCGGCGCGCGGCCGGTGCGGGACCGGTGTTCGTCGGAATCCTCGGAGCCGCTCGATCCCGCTGCTTCGCCCGCGGGACGCCCGCCACCCTCGAGCGACGCCGCGTCCTGGGTTGCCGTCCGGTGACCGGCGCGCGGCCGGTGCGGGACCGGTGTTCGTCGGAATCCTCCGAGCCGGTCGAACCCGCCCCGGTGCAGGTCGTCGACGTTCTAACATCCAGGGGTGAGCTCGCGATCGTCCGATATACCGGAAACATCGAAGACGGCCGCCGAGAGTATGCGAGCTCGCGATATGGATCGGGTGCGCGCCCGCGGCCTGCTGGACGCCGCGTACGAGGAGGGCCAGCTCGGGGCCGCGGAATATCACGACCGCTCCGACCGCGCCGAGACCGCCGAGACGATCGGGCAGCTGCGCGGGCTGGTGGCGGATCTGCAGACCCCGGCGGGCGTGGCGGGCTGGTCCGAACCGCCGCCGCCGAATCCGGCGCACCGGATCGGCTGTTATCCGGGCCGCATCCGGGCCCGCGACGAGGATCGCGATCTGAGCTGCCGAGCCCTGGACGCGGCGCTGGCCGACGGGCAACTCTCGGCCGAGGAACATCGAACTCTCACCGAGCTGACCGCCGAGGCCAGGACCCTGGGCGATCTGGCCGGACTCACCGAAGATCTGCAGCAGCCCGCGCCCGCGCCGATCGATCTGCGGTCGCGGGCCCGGTCGCGGCCGGCCTGGCTCGCGGGTGCGGTGGCGGTCGTCGCCGTGGTCGCGGCGGTCGGCGGTTTCCAGCTTACCCATCGATCCGCACCGCCGCCCGCATCGGTTCCGGCGGCAAAGGCCGTGCAGCCGTTGGTGATCCAGACGCCCGACCTGACCACCATCGCCGGGTTCGAGTATTTCCGGCGCCTCTATCAGGCGAAATTCGGTGACGCTGTGGTCGACCACGCGAGTCTGTTCCCGGAGTTCGCCTCGATCGAGCGCACCACGGCCGCCGAGCCGAACCGGATGACCGCCTACGACTATCGAGGCGGATTCCTGGCCACCAGCGCGCCTACCTCCCGGCGCAAGGACATACCGGTTTTCGACCTGGCCACGGTGAACGCTGCCGCGCTGGGGGATCTGATCGGTCGCGCCGTCGCGATGACGAAGGTCCAGGGCGGCGGCGTCAGTCACATCATCATGGATATCGACAGCATCACCGAGGTGCCGACGATCGATATCTACGTCGGCAACAAGTTCAACGAGAGCGGATACCTCGAGGTCTCGCCCGCCGGGCAGCTCATCCGCGTGCATCCCTTCGGCGGTTAGGCGCAGCTGATGGAGAACTCCCGTTCCGCGTCGTCCGGGCGCACCGGATCGTCGGCTCGAACCGCGAACGGCGCACTGCGCGTGCGTGATTCGGATCGCGTGGATGCTTGCGCGGTGCTCGACGCCGCATCGGCCGACGGTCAGTTGACCGAGGCCGAGCATGCCGAACGCACCCGTTCGGCGATGCGGGCGCGCACCTTCGCCGAGTTGGACGCCGTCGTCGACGATCTGCAGATTCCGGCGAACCTGGTCGACACGCCGGTCGCCAGCCCGGCCCGGCGGCGGTCCTCCCGGCGCTGGATACCGGCGACCGCGGTGGTGGTGGCCGCCGCGCTGATCGGCATGTTCTGCGGCTGGGTCAGCAGCGACGGCGGACTCGGCGCGAGCCACAAGCCGCCGGATATGACGACCGCGGCGGGAGTCGAGGCGTTCATCGCCGCCTATCGCGACCACTTCGGCGATCTGCTCGCGGACGAGATCACCTTGCAGCCGGACAGCGCGTCGATCGAGCGCCCGGCCGCGCACGATCGCTCCAAGTCCGAAAGAGCCTCGTACCGAGGGACGTTCGACACCTGGACGACCAGCAGCCGGGATCCGGATCTGCAACCGATCGATCTCGGCAAGCTGGACGTCTCGAAACTGGCGGCACTGCTGGCCGGTGCGCCCCGGTCGGTCGGCGCTCCCGACTCGCGGATCAGCCACGTCAGCATCGATCGAACGACGCTCGGCCAGGAGAAGCAGCCCGCGGTCACCATCTACACCCAGGGGGCGCACGGCGGATATCTGATGGTCGATCTCACCGGCGAGCCGCTGTACATCGCCAAGGCTCGGCCGTGAACGGCCCGGCATCGCACCGGCTGCTCTGATGTGATGTACATCACTGATCCGGACTGTCACAGCGGTGCGAGGGACGTGTCCAACCCGGTGTAAGCACTTCTACCGGAAGGATCCGCGATGCCTGTCATCGACGTTCTCGACTCGTTCATGAACTACACCGACACCGGCGACGGCGCGCCGGTGGTTTTCCTGCACGGCAACCCCACGTCTTCGTACCTGTGGCGCAACGTGATTCCGCATGTCGGCGGTGCGGTGCGGGCGCTGGCTCCGGACCTGATCGGGATGGGAGAGTCGGGTAAGCCCGATATCGCATACCGGTTCGCCGACCACGCGCGCTATCTGGACGCCTGGTTCGACGCGCTGGGGCTGGACCAGGTCGTACTCGTCGGGCACGACTGGGGCGGGGCGCTGGCCATGGATCGCGCGGCGCGCCTTCCCGGACGAGTCCGCGGGATCGCCTTGGTCGAGACTTTCCTGCGCCCGCTGAGCTGGGCGGAGATGCCGGAGCAGGGTGCGGACCTGTTCCGCCGCTTCCGTTCGCCGGAGGGTGAGCGAATGGTCTTGCAGGAGAACATGTTCATCGAATTCAACCTGCCCTTCGGCGCGAAGAGCCTGACCCCGGCCGATCTGGACGTCTACCGCGCGCCCTACCCGACGCCCGAGTCCCGGCGACCGATGCTGGTGTGGCCCAGGGAGATTCCGTTCGACGGCGAGCCCGCGGACGTCGCCGCGGCGATGAACGACTACGGCCGTGCCATGGCCGAGACCCCGGGCATGCCGAAACTGCTGATGGCGGTCGAGAACGGCATCGGTATGGGCGGGAGCGACACAATCGATTGGGCCGCACGGACATTCGCCGATATCGAGACGGTCGGTATCGGCCCGGCGGGACATCACGCGCCCGAGGATCAACCCGAGGCGATCGGCAAGGCCGTCGCGCGATGGCTCCGCGAGCACCGCCTGTCCGAAGCCGTCGCGGTGGGGCAGGTCGCCGATTGAGCCGGTGCGTTCGCGAACGCACCGGATGTGATGCGAGGCCCCGGGGTCCGGCGTGCTTGCGTGACCGTTCGATCCGCCGAACCATGGTGACGTGGAGATCGTATCGACGGCAGCGCCGTTCACACCGGACCCCGGCGAGGCGGACCTGGTCGCGCGGGCCGTGACCGGGGATCGCGCCGCGCTGACCGAGGTGATCCGGCTGCTGCAGGACCCGCTGTACCGGTTGGCGCTGCGGATGACCGGGCGGCCGGCGGACGCCGAGGACGCCACCCAGGAGATCCTGCTGCGGGTCGTCGGCAATCTCGGCACCTGGCGCGCCGAGGCCAGGCTGCTGACCTGGTCGTATCGCATCGGAGTGAACTATCTGACGAATCTGCGCCGCCGCAGCCCGCAGGAGCGCGTGCAGCTCTCGCTGGACGAATTCGCCACCGGGCTGCGCGACGGCCTGGCCGAACAGGATTACCGCGGCCCGGAGGCGACCGTACTGACCCGCGAGGTCCGGCTGTCCTGCAGCCAGGGCATGTTGCAGTGCCTGAGCCGCGACGAACGCGTCGCCTTCGTGCTGCACGAGGTGTTCGAACTCGGCTCGGCCGAGGCGGCGTGGATTCTCGGCACCTCACCGGCCGCGTTCCGCAAGCGGGTCGAGCGCGCCCGCAAACGCCTGGGCGAGTTCCTGAACTCGACCTGCGGTGTGGTGAATCCGAAAGCGCCGTGCCGATGTGCCCGCCGGGTCGGCAAGGCCGTCGAACTCGGCCGGGTCGACCCGCGCCGACCGGCCCTGGCCGCCCACCCGGTCACCCCGGGTGGTCGCACCGCCGCGGAGGCCGAACAGCAGATGGTTCGCCTGCACGACGCCGCTGCCGTATTCCGCGCGCATCCGGACTACGCCGCGCCCGAGGCGCGCCGGGACGCGGTCGCGGCCCTGCTCGACTCGGGCCGCTTTCCGATGTTGGAGCGGCCGCACGACTGATCGCGCGGGTGACGGGTGAGCATCCGGGGACCGGGTATGCCGACCCGCGACAGGAAGGCAGGTGCGAGATGAGCCGAACGGATATCGTGCGCGAATTGCTGGATCGTGCGGGCACCAGCTATGCGCGCCAGGCCGGGATCACCCCGGCGGACAAGCCCGCTCCACTGTTCCAACTGCTGATGCTCGCGGAGTTGCTGAGCCATCCCATTTCCGCGGAGATCGCGCTGGGCGCCACCCGTGAGCTGATCTCCTCCGGTTACACCACCCCGCAGCACGTCGCCGATGCCGGCTGGCAGGACCTCGTCGACGCGCTCGGCCGCGGCCACTACAAGCGGTACGACGAATCCACCGCCACCCGCCTCAGCGCCAACGCCAGGCTGCTGCTCGAGCGATATCACGGCGATCTGCGCCGGCTGGCCCGGGAGGCCGACGGCGATCCGGCCCGGCTGGCCGAGCTGTTGCAGCAGTTCGAGGGCATCGGGCCGACCGGAGCCGACATCTTCCTGCGCGAGATCCAGGACGTCTGGACCTGGGTGCGGCCGCATTTCGACGACCGCGCCCGGCGGGGCGCCGAACGCCTGGGCCTGCCCGGTGATGCCGCGAGCCTGGATCGCCTGAGCCCCTCGGGCCACGACGCCGAATTCGCCGCCGCGCTGGTCCGGGTCACCCTGGACGACGATCTCGCCGACGAAGTTCTCGCCGCGGCCGGATAGCGCCGCTGTTGTCCCGGCCACACGATCGACGTCGCGCGGTCGTGCGGCCGGGCTCCGCGCTGTCCGGGTCCGTCCGCCGGTCCGGGTCGCCGAACCGGAGGTCCGGGGCCGCCCGCTGGCGCGAGCGTCGGGACAACCGCGCTGAGCAGGCGGTTCCGGTGAATCGGCCGGTACGGAAAAAATCTCGAGCGGCCGGGAATGCATGCGACGGGCCGTTGGTTGACCTGATCGACGCAAAGTTGAGCGTGCAGGACTCAAGTTCTCGGTTGACTCGGACCCCGAGTGGATGCAGGATTGAGTCGACCACGCTCAGTGTTGCTGAGGACCGTGCTCCAGGCGGTGTCGGGGTGAGGTCCGGTGGTTGCCGCCAGGCAGCCGCGGCAGGCGTCTGCCCTGCATCGCCACATACAGGTACGTCATATAGGAGGAACACAATGGCTCGTGCGGTCGGTATCGACCTCGGGACCACGAACTCTGTCGTCGCCGTTCTCGAAGGCGGCGAACCGGTCGTCGTCGCCAACTCGGAGGGATCGCGGACCACTCCGTCGATCGTCGCGTTCGCGAAGAACGGTGAGGTGCTGGTCGGCCAGCCTGCGAAGAACCAGGCCGTCACCAACGTCGATCGCACCATCCGCTCGGTCAAGCGCCACATCGGCACCGACTGGACCGTGGACATCGACAGCAAGAAGTACACCCCGCAGGAGATCAGCGCCCGCGTGCTGATGAAGCTCAAGCGCGACGCGGAGGCCTACCTCGGTGAGGAGATCACCGACGCGGTCATCACCGTCCCGGCGTACTTCGAGGACGCCCAGCGTCAGGCCACCAAGGAGGCCGGTCAGATCGCCGGCCTGAACGTGCTGCGCATCGTCAACGAGCCCACCGCGGCCGCGCTGGCGTACGGTCTGGACAAGGGTGACAAGGAACAGACCATCCTGGTCTTCGACCTCGGTGGCGGCACCTTCGACGTCTCGCTGCTGGAGATCGGCGAGGGCGTCGTCGAGGTCCGCGCCACGTCCGGCGACAACCACCTCGGTGGTGACGACTGGGACGAGCGCGTCGTGCAGTGGCTGGTCGACAAGTTCAAGTCCAGCAACAGCATCGACCTGACCAAGGACAAGATGGCGATGCAGCGGCTGCGTGAGGCCGCGGAGAAGGCCAAGATCGAGCTGAGCTCCTCGCAGAGCACCTCGATCAACCTGCCCTACATCACCGTCGACGCGGACAAGAACCCGCTGTTCCTGGACGAGCAGCTGACCCGTTCGGAGTTCCAGAAGATCACCTCCGATCTGCTGGACCGCACCCGTCAGCCGTTCCAGTCCGTGATCAAGGATGCCGGGATCTCGGTCAAGGACATCGATCACGTCGTGCTGGTCGGTGGCTCGACCCGTATGCCCGCGGTCTCCGAGCTGGTCAAGGAACTGACCGGCGGCAAGGAGCCCAACAAGGGCGTGAACCCGGACGAGGTCGTCGCCGTCGGCGCCGCCCTGCAGGCCGGTGTGCTCAAGGGTGAGGTCAAGGACGTCCTGCTGCTCGATGTGACCCCGCTGTCGCTGGGCATCGAGACCAAGGGCGGCGTGATGACCAAGCTCATCGAGCGCAACACCACGATCCCGACCAAGCGGTCGGAGACCTTCACCACCGCGGACGACAACCAGCCCTCGGTGCAGATCCAGGTCTTCCAGGGTGAGCGCGAGATCGCCTCGCACAACAAGCTGCTCGGCTCCTTCGAGCTGACCGGCATCCCGCCGGCCCCGCGCGGCGTGCCGCAGATCGAGGTCACCTTCGACATCGACGCGAACGGCATCGTCCACGTGACCGCGAAGGACAAGGGCACCGGCAAGGAGAACACGATCAAGATCCAGGACGGCTCCGGCCTGTCCAAGGAGGAGATCGACCGGATGGTCAAGGACGCCGAGGCGCACGCGGCCGAGGACAAGGCGCGTCGCGAGGAGGCCGAGACCCGCAACCAGGCCGAATCCCTGGTGCACCAGACCGAGAAGTTCATCAAGGACAACGAGGACAAGGTGCCCGCGGATGTCAAGGGCAAGGTCGAGTCGGCCATCGCCGACGCGAACGAGGCGCTCAAGGGCACCGACATCGCGGCCATCAAGACCGCGGTGGAGAAGCTTGCCACCGAGTCGCAGGCCCTGGGTCAGGCGATCTACGAGGCGTCGGCCGCCGATGCCTCGGCATCGGGTGACGGTGCTGCTCCCGGCTCCGATGACACGGTCGTCGACGCGGAGGTCGTGGAAGAGCCGGAGAAGAAGTGACGGAGAACAATTCGGAATCCGAACCGGTCACGATCGTGGACAACCGCAAGGTCGATCCGGTCACTGGTGAGGTTCGCCAGGCCGCGGCGTCGCAGGACGCCGCGGCCGAGGGTGGGCCGGAACCCGCGGCCGGCGCCGACGCGCAGGCCGACCCGGTGCATGCCGAATTGGCCGAGCGCACAGCCGATCTGCAGCGTCTGACCGCCGAGTACGCCAACTACCGGCGGCGCACCGAACGCGACCGCAAGGCCGCGATCGATACCGCCAAGGCGTCGGTGGTCACCGAACTGCTCGGCGTGCTGGACGATCTGGATCGTGCCCGCGCACACGGCGACCTGGAGTCCGGGCCGCTGAAGTCCGTGGCGGACAAGCTTTCCGAGGCGCTGCAGAAGCAGGGACTCGAGCAGTTCGGCGCGGAGGGCGAGGCGTTCGACCCGACGTTGCACGAGGCCGTGCAGCACGAGGGCGAGGGCCACGATCCGGTGATCGGTGTCGTCATGCGCAAGGGGTATCGCTTCGGTGACCGGGTGCTGCGGCACGCGCTTGTCGGAGTGACCGACGGGGTAACAGATCTGGTGACAGGAAACGCTGGCACCGATGACGACGACCATTGAGAAACGCACATTCGAGCTGATCAGAAAGGAGGAGATGCCTGGTGAATCGTGAGTGGCTCGAGAAGGACTTCTACAAGGAGCTGGGTATTTCCTCCGGCGCCACCCAGGACGAGATCAAGAAGGCCTATCGCAAACTGGCCCGGGACCTGCATCCGGACAAGAATCCGGGTGATACCAAGGCCGAGGAGCGGTTCAAGGCCGTCAGCGAGGCGCATGCCGTGCTGTCCGATCCGGAGAAGCGCGCGGAGTACGACGAGGCCCGGCGGCTGTTCGCCAACGGCGGTTTCGGTCGCGGCGGCTTCTCACCCGGTGGTGGTTACGGACAGGGCGGATTCAACGAATTCAACCTGGGCGACATCTTCGGCGGCGCGGCGGGTTCCGCGGACGGCGGTCTGGGTGACATCCTCGGCGGCCTGTTCAACCGCGGACCCGGCGGCGCGACGCGCACCTCGACGCGGCCGCGGCGCGGCAGCGATGTGGAGACCGAGACGAATCTCGGCTTCCGTGAGGCCGCGCAGGGTGTCACCGTTCCGCTGCGGATGACCAGTCCGTCGCCGTGTACCACGTGTCACGGCAGCGGCGCGAAGCCCGGCACGAGTCCGCGAGTCTGCCCGCACTGCAACGGAACCGGCGTGATCAGCCGGAACCAGGGCGCGTTCGGATTCAGCGAACCGTGCGACGACTGCCGCGGCACGGGTTCGATCATCGACAATCCGTGCGTGGACTGCCGCGGTACCGGCATCCAGAACCGGACCCGCACCATCACGGTGCGGATTCCGCCTGGTGTGCGGGACGGTCAGCGAATTCGCTTGGCCGGTCAGGGCGAGGCGGGTCTGCGCGGTGCTCCCGCGGGCGATCTGTTCGTGACCGTGCACGTCAGCAACGACAAGGTCTTCGGCCGCAACGGCGACGACCTGACCCTGGTGCTGCCGGTCAGCTACAGCGAATTGGTATTGGGCACAACGGTGTCCGTGCCCACGCTGGACGGGCGCGTCGGAGTGAAGGTGCCCGCGGGCACCGCCGACGGCCGTACCCTGAGAGTGCGTGGGCGCGGTGTGCCCAAGCGCTCCGGCGGTGCGGGCGATCTGCTGGTGACGGTCAAGGTCGCGGTTCCGCCGAAGCTGGACGACGAGGCCTCCGAGGCGCTGCGGCGCTACGCGGAGGCGGAGAAGGCCGGTGGGTTCGACCCGCGAGCTGGATGGGCAGGTGCGTAAGTATGACGTCCGGTCAGGCAGGGGCTCCGTCCCCACAACCACCCGGTAGCGGCCGTGGTGGAGCAACCGCCGAGTACTTCGTGATCTCGGTTGCCGCCCAGCTGGCCGGTATGCACGCGCAGACGCTGCGCACCTACGACCGGCTGGGTCTGGTCACCCCCCATCGCACCTCGGGCGGTGGCCGGCGCTACTCGAACCGGGATGTGGAACTGCTCCGCGAGGTGCAGCGCCTCTCCCAGGACGAGGGCGTCAACCTGGCGGGCATCAAACGCATCATCGAGCTCACCAACCAGGTCGAGGCGTTACAGCAGCGCGTCGGCGAACTCACCGAAGAGGTGGAACGCCTGCGCTCGGGTTACCGCCCCGATCTGAGTCCGCCGCAACGCAGTACCGCCCTGGTGGTCTGGCAGCCGCGCAACAAGCGGCGTTAGACCGCGAAATACGAACACCGGACAGCGCCCCTGACCACAGGGGCGCTGTTTTCGTACGCGTGCTCCCAGCATTGGGAGGGCGGCATAGTTGAGGGTGGACAAGGGTGCTCAGGAAGGCTGGGTGATGTGAGGTGGGCGACCAGCATTTTCGTGAGGTGCCCAAGCTCACCGCGCCGGCAAACGCCTCGCCGGGGCTGGCCGCGGCCGTCGACGCCGTATGGCAGTACGCCCAGACGTGTGTCGATCTGACCGGCAACGGCGACCCCTCCACCGCTCCGGATTACTCCGAGCTGCTGCGGGCCGATGTGGGCAAGGACGGCAAATCGCTGACCGACACCTCGAACACCTCCAAGATGGTCGCCGCGTACGACAGTCATTCCGAACAGGTGAAGCAGGTCAAAACGGACCTGGCCGGTTTCGACCACTACGTCGGCGACCACACTGGAGATACCGCGGGCATCGCCGACAGCACGGCCGACAAGATCATCGAAAAGATCAACTGGTTGCAGGGCCAGCTGAACGTGAGCCTGCCCAAGGACGACCCGAAGAGCCTGATAGCGCTCGAGGGCCCGATGCTCACAGCGTGCGCGAACACGGTCGACGAGATTCACAAGGATCTGAAGGAAGCCAATACGCAGATCCAGAAGAAGGCCGCCCAGATCGCCGCGCAGTCACCTCCGACGGTGACCACCAATTCGGACGGCAGCCGAACCTTCCGCACCGGCAACTGGACGCAGAACGTCGCCGCAGCCAACCCTCAGGACCTGTCCGGCGGCGTGAAGGCCACCGCGAAACAGATCTACGACTACCTCTACCAGCACTACGGCCCCGGTACGAAGATGGGACTGACCTCCGCGCAGATCGCGGGCATCCTGGGCAATATGCAGGTCGAGTCCAGCTTCGACACCAGCGCGTGGAACTCCGGCGAGGGCGCCCTGGGACTGTCCCAGTGGGAAGGCGGACGCCTGTCGGCCCTGCGGGCGTTCGCCGCGTCCAGACACACCTCGGCCTCCGATCTGAACACCCAGCTGGACTTCCTGATGTCCGAACTCAACGGCAACGAATCCGGCGCCCTGGCCCAGCTCAAGGCCGCCAACTCCGCGGAAGCCGCGGCCGCCGCATTCGACCAGTACTACGAGCGCAGCTCGGGCTCCTCTCGCGGCACCCGCATGGCCGACGCCCAGAACATCTACAACACCATCGTGCAGGTGTAGGAGTACCGTCCGGGCTCGCCGGGCGGCCCCCGATCGCGCCGCCGCCGAGGTTCGATCGGTTGGTGTGGACACTCTCGTGCGGCACCGGTCTCCAATTCCGTTGCGGCAGCGCCGGACAGGCGTATCCGGTGCCGCCCGATAGGCGTGCTCCGGCTTCGGCAGCGCGTGCCCGGCTTCTGACATCCGTTACCCCACAGCGACATTCGGCGTGCGCATCGCGCCGGGTCGGTGGAGCTTACCGATGTGCGGGCGGTTACTTAGGTAATCACGCTTACTTCCGGACGAGATGAGCCGATCCGTCGAGGAGGTACGCCTGCCGTGGTGTGTTGTCTCTTACTGGGCGGACTGCTGCTGCTGGGACCCGAAGCCCAGCGGGTGTGGCGAATGGTGCGGGGCCGCAACGCTTCTCGGTCGATCCGTGTCGTACCAGCGGAGGTCGGCGTGGCGCGTCATCTGATCGTTCCCGGCGGGGTGGCTCGGTGAACTCGACGGACGGCACTGCCGTTTCTTCTCGTCTGCGCGGTCCGGCGACCGCGCGGTGGTTCGTGCGCACCGTACTCGTGGCCGTCGCGGTGTGGGTGGCCGCGGCCGTCGGCCCGGCGGTGCTGGGGGCATCGCTGCCATGGCGTGCCTTCGGGGCGGGGCTGATCGTGCCCGGTGCGGGGCTGCTGGTCGCGATGCCGCCGCTGGATCATCACTTCGGTACGGCCATGGTCACGGGGCACGCCGTGCTGATCGCTGCCGAGATCGCGGCCGCCGGCTGGGCGCTGCGCCGGCATCCGATACCGGCGGCCGCGGCTGTCGTGGGGCTCGGAGTAGTACTGGCCCTGGGGGTTTCGATGGCGCCGGCCGCTGTCGTCGGCGCCGGACACCTCGTGGCGTTCGCCGGGGTTCTGGTGGCCTCCGGCTGGGCGTACCTGTTCCGGTGCATCGCGCGCTCGGACTATGTGACGCTGCCCGCGATCGTGGTGGTGGCCGCGGTGGTGGGCGCGGCGCTCGCCCGGTACCACGGCGACATGCCCGGCCCGCTGGCCTGGTTCGGGTGGGCCGCACTGGGCATCGCCCTCGGCGGTATCGCGGCGGGCTCGATCCGGGAACTGGTCCGGCACCGCGCCGCCCGGCGTCTCGGGGCGCAGCGGGAGCGATATCTGCGGGAGAGGCACACCGCGGCGCGCACCAACCCGGTCCCGTTGCGTCCCGAGCGCGCGGCGCCGACGGTATCGGAGGCGACTCCGGACCAGCTGGCCCTGGTCCGGCACCTGCTCAGCATCGCCATGCAGCCGCCGCAGGTCTGGGACGGCTTCGACGAGGAAGGGCCCGGCCCGCTGCAGCAGTACCGTTATCAGCTGAACGCACTGGGCTGGGCGCTGTCGATGTACACCTACGCGCACACCCCGGCCCTGGCCGGGCCGCTGCACCTCGCCCAGTGCAATCTGCTCGACCGGATGCGGCGCCCCGAGGTCTGGGGCTACTGGTACCGGGAGAACCTGTTGGGCAACTGGGACTTCCGGCGCCGTCGCGGGGATCCGATCGATGTCCCGCAGAACATCATGTTCACCGGATACCTGAATCTGCAGCTCGGCATGTTCGAGCAGGCCACCGGCGACCCGCGCTACCGCGACCCGGACGCTCTGGAGTTCCGCTGGTCGCCGGATCGGTCGGTGGCCTACGGCCGCGACGCGATCAATGCGATCGTCGTGCGGAACTTCGGCGGGGAACTGTGCCTGTGGCCGTGCGAACCACTGCCGATCGGCAGATCACGCACCCGGGGTCTGGTCTTCCCCTACTGCAACGCGGTGAGCGCGGCCGGCGTCGCGGTCTCGGACGCGCTGTGCGGCACCGGCCACGCGGCCGAACTCGCGCCGCGACTGCGACGCGCGCTCGAGGCCGAATTCACCGCTGCCGACGGCGATATCGTCACCTTCCTGGTGTCCGGCCTGGGACTCACCGCGCGCGGCTTCCGCGGCCCGACCACCACCGCGAGCATCGCGGCGTTCCTCGCGCCGCTGCTGCCCGAACTCGCTTGGCGCGCATGGGAAATCCTGCGCAGGGATTGGCTGGAGACCGGCCGCTACCTCGAACCCGGTTCGGCCGGTACCGAATCCCCGACGGCCGAGGACTGGGGTTCGCGCACCGCGACGAACGCGGAATCCCTCGCCGGGGCCATGTTGCTGGCCCAGGAGATCGGCGAGCCGGACTGGCATGCGGAACTGTGGCGCGCCGCGGGCGATCAGCTGGGGTTCGGTGAATCCGGAAACCGGCCCGGCGTAAGGGATTTCCGCGCCGCGTCGGTGCACGCCAACGGCATGCTCGGGCTGGCCGGACTCGGCCGCCCGTTCGCCTTCACCGATATGCTGTCGACCCCGCGCCCGGCCGGCTGGTCCGCGGGTCCGCGCATTCGCGAGGTGCCGCATCCCGATGTCGTGGTCGCTCGGGCGGTCACCGACGGCGCAGCTCTGGACGCCGTGCTGTGGCCCGGCCTGCGACCCGGACGCTTCGCGCTCGCTCTGGACCGGCTGCAGCCGGGTCGGATCTACACCGCGCACGGCGCCAACGACCGCCAGGTCCGCGCCGACGACCGGGGGACCGCCCGTGTCGTCGTGGATCTGCACGACCGGACCACGATCGAACTGAGGCCGCTATGACCGATTCCCCGACCGCCGTCGACGGTCGGCGAGTGGCGCTGTACGCGCCCGAGTTCGCCGCCGATCCGCACGCGAGTTATCGGAGCATGCGCGAAAACTACGGTCCGCTGGTTCCGGTGGAACTGGCCGAGGGCGTTCCCGCGACCCTGGTGATCGGTTACCGGGCGGCGGTCCGCATCCTCCACGACCCGGAACATTTCCCGGCCGATCCGCGCAGGTGGCAGCAGAACATCCCGGCGGGGTGCCCGGTACGCCCGATGCTCGAGTGGCGGCCCAACGCCATCCGCAGTGCGGGCAGTGAACACCTGCGGTACCGCCAGGCCAATGTCGCCGCCATCGCGGCCGTCGATCTGCACGGGTTGCACGCCGTCGTCGAGGACATCGCCATCGCCCTGATCAACGGCTTCTGCGAGGACGGGACGGCCGACCTGCTCGGTCAGTACGCGACTCCGCTGGCCTTCCAGGTGATCAACACCATGCTGGGCTGCTCGGCGGACATCGGGCAGCGCGTCGCGGCCGGAATCATGGCGATGTTCGAGGGGAACGACGCCGCCCACGGCAATGCGATGCTGATCGAGGCGTTGAGCGAACTGGTCGCGCACAAGCATCGCGAGCCGGGCGAGGACATCACGACCCGATTGATCCGTCACCCCGCCGGACTCGACGATCGCGAGGTCGTCGAACAACTGGTCCCGCTCTACGGGGCCGGCGTCGAACCCACGCTCAACCTCATCGCCAACACCCTGCTGGCGGCCCTGGGCGAGCAGGGATTCGGTGCGGTCCTGGGCGGTAGCCTGCCGACCCGCGACGCTCTGGACGAGGTGCTGTTCACCGATCCGCCGATCGCGAATTTCTGCATGACCTACCCGCGTCACCCGATCCTGATCGAGGACGTCTGGCTACCCGCGCACCAGCCGGTGGTGATCAGCATCGCCGCCTGCAACAACGACCCGTCGATCAGCGCCGGCGGCGACCACATCGGCAACCGGTCCCATCTCGCGTGGGGCGCGGGCCCGCACGCCTGCCCCGCGCGTCAGGCGGCGTACCTGATCGCGCAGGACGGGGTGGATCAGCTGCTGGACGCGCTGCCGGACATCCAGCTCGGCGTCGCGCCCGACGCGCTCGCCTGGCGGCCCGGTCCCTTTCATCGAGCACTGGCCGCGCTGCCGGTCGTCTTTCCGCCGTCCCGGCCGTTCCGGACGGGCGTCGCGCCGGGCGCGCCGTCGACGGCGCGGCACATTGCCGCGAAGCCGGTCTCGTCCGGGTGATCCGCGATAATCGTTGTGGCGCTCGGGTTTCGGGTAGCCGTCGGCGAATGCCGAGCTGATCGGCGCGGTCGATGGCTATTGTCGTGAACATGTCGGCACGGCCCCGCGACGAGTTCGATACCACGGTGTCGGCGGACGACTTCGTCGGACGCCGATCGGATGTGGACGCCCTCATCACCCTGCTGCTGCGCAATACCCGGTTGGTCACGCTGCTCGGGCCCGGCGGAATCGGGAAGACCAGGCTCGCCACCGAGGCGTGCGAGCGGTTGCGGGACACGCCGGTGTACTGGGCGCGGCTGGCCCATCTGCCCGCGCGCAGCGATGCGGAGACCGTGGCCGAGGAGATCGCCAGATCCGTTGTGACCACCGACTTCTCGGGCCGGCGCCGGTGGGACGCGCTCGTCGCCACACTGACCGGCGCCGATCGCGGCGGCCGGTCTCGGCCGCTGCTCGTGCTGGACAACTGCGAGCACGTCCTGCCCGGTGTCGGGCGGGTCGTCACCCGGCTGCTCACGGCGATCCCGCGATTGCGCGTCCTGGCGACCAGCCGGGAGGCCATCGATTGGGTCGACGAGTACCGGTTCGAGGTGCCGCCGCTGTCCGCCGACCAGGCGCTGGAGCTGTTCCGCCGCCGCGCCGAGCTGACCGGTCATCCGGTCGTGAGTGCCGAGGAGCGCGCGCTCGCCGTGCGGATCTGCCGGCAGATGGACCACCACCCGCTGTACATCCGGCTCGCGGCCGGACGGCTGGTACGTCAGCCGCTGGCGCAGATCGCCCGGCAATTGGACGCCGATTCGGGTGCGGACCGGCGGTTGGACTGGATCCCCGGCCCGGCGCTGGGCGCCGAGGCACGTCATCGCAGCATCAACGACGTCGTGAGCTGGTCCTACGATCTGTGCGGGGAGAAGGAGAAGCTGCTCTTCGACCGGATGGCCGTCTTCGCCACCGGATACGACACCACCCCGAACAGCGCGGTGACCTTCGACGTCGGCACGGATCTGGAGGCGATCCGCGCGGTATGCGCCGATCCGGAAGCGGCCGGACCCGCCGCGGAATCCGGATCGCACGCCGGCCCGATCCGTCTCGGCGCAGGCGAGATCGAGGCGGCGCTGGAGCGGCTGGCCGACCAGTCGCTGGTGTCCCGGCACATCGGTGCCGCGGTGGTGACCTATTCGCTGTCGGAGAATCTCCGGGTCTACGCGCAGCAACGATTGCGCGAGCGGTCGGCGCACGGTATGGACGAAGCCGCGCGGTGTGTCGAGCGGCACCGTAACTACTACCGCGACAAGGTATTACACGCGGCCGCCAGCTACTTCGGACCGGCCGAACGCGAGCTGCTGGCCTGGGCGATGGCAGCCTGGAACAATATCGTCATCGCGCTGGACCGCAGCCTCGCACCGGGCGGCGACGCCGCGCAGGGGCTGGAGATCTGCGTCGGCCTGCTGATTCTGCGGTTGCCGTTCTTCAAGGGTTCGTTCCGGGAGATGCGGCTGTGGACCGAGCGCGCGCTCGCCGCGACCGCCGGCGCCGCCGCCTCGCCGCGGGCCGGCGAGCTGCGGGTGACCGCGATGTCGTTGCTGGTGTGGATTCTGTTGTGCCAGGGGCAGACCGGTGATGCCGAGCGGCTCCTCGACGAATGCGTCCGGGAATGTGCGCCGGAGCCGGCCGGCGACTGGCGCCGGGAACCCGATCACGATCTCGGCCTGCCCGCTGTGGTCGACTTCGCCTGGGGCGTAGAGCTTTTCCTGAGCCGGAAGGATCCGGTCGCGGTCGCGGTGCTCGATCGCGCCCGGGAGAAGTTCGCTCGCGCCGGGAACACCTCCGGCGCGATTCCCAGCGAACAGTTCGCGGCGCTCGCGGCGGTTCTGCTCGGACCGCTCGAGCAAGCGCGCGAACTCGCCCGCAGGTATCTGGAACACACTGCCACCGTGGGCATTTCGTGGACCAGGCTGTGGGCGGAGCTGACCTGGTCGATCGTGCTCACCCGGCTCGGCCGCGCGGAAGAGGCGCTCGAGCTGCAACGGTCGGTGCTGGCGAACGTGGTTGCCTCCCGCGAGCAGTGGGCCGCGCTCTGGGCCGTGCAGTTCCGGGCCTGGTCGTTGGCGCGCCTGATCGCCGGCAGCGGCGCGGCGCGTGCGGCCGGGCGGAACAGTATGACCTCGGCCACCGAGATCGCCCTGCTCGCCGGGGGCGCGCGGACACTTCGTGCCGGGCTCGGCGTCGAGATCAGCAGGCTCGGCCCGTTCGACGACATCGCCGCGGAAGCGGTCCGCGTGGCGCGAGACGTGCTGGGGCGGCGCGCTTTCGAGAATGCCGAAAAGCGCGGGGCGACAATGCGGCCGGAGCTTCAGGAAGTGCACCGGCTCGCGATGGGCGCCTCGACGATCGACGATCTGCCGCCGCCGCCGGGTGAACAGCGTGACCTCCCCCGGGAGTGGTACGACCTCACCCGTGCCGAACAGGCGGTCGCGCGGCTGGCCGCCGCCGGATGCACCAATTCCGTCATCGCCGCGCGGCGCGGCACCTCGCGCCGGACGGTCGATGCTCAGATGAGCACCATCTTCCAGAAGCTTCGGATCACCTCGCGCGGCGAGATCGCCGAATTCCTACCCGAGAAGCCCTGAGCGCGGGCGGTCTCCGGCAGCGGCCGATCCCGCTCGACGACGTGATCGGCCGCTGTCGTCTCGCTCGTCGCGGATTCGGGTTGCGGGAGGTGTGCTGTGCTCGCGGGCGGTATCACGCGGCACGGAGCGCCGACGGAATCGCCGGTGAGGTGGCGAGAATGTTGCCGGATGGCTGATCCGAGCCTGCGGGAGCGTTCGGATCGACCGGTGATCGATTGCAGAGAGATCGCTGCACAATCGAGTCTTTCAAAACGAATCATGTTGTTCCAGTGCTGATTCGCTGGGGAATGACCGAATTTACTGGGCAAACGGTTGGTTTCGAGGTGTCCCGACCGGCTCCGGGCAGGTTCGGCGGGAATTACATGCGGGATGTTCGGTCGGTTCGGTCCGTCACTGGCAAACCTCGCATACACTCGGATCGCATCGGCTGCTGCCGGGTTTCTGGACGGTGCGTCACTCGTGGCCGGACTCGTATTCGAGTGCGAAATGAGGGTGTGAGACAGATGGATTCGCGTGCCGCCGCATTGGTCAGGACGACGTTCAAAGCGGTTGCTGCGGATGAGGCGGGGCATGAGAAATTGGCGAGATCGTTCTATGCGATCTTGTTCACCGCGCAACCGCAGCTGCGCGAGTACTTTCCCGCATCCCTCGACACCCAGCGTGAGCGCCTGGTCAAGGCCCTGGCCCACGTGGTGGACCGGCTGGACGAGCCCGATGAGCTGCTGCCGTTCCTCGCGCAGCTCGGGCGTGATCACCGCAAGTACGGCATCGAGCCGGAACACTATCCCTGCGTGGGGAAATCGCTGATTACATCGGTACGCGCCCATGCGGGCACCGAGCTGTGGACCGAGGAGGCGGAGCACGCCTGGCAGGAGTGCGTCGACCTGATCACGCGAACCATGATCGTGGGCGCGGGGGACCGGGACACGCCCGCGGTGTGGGCCGGCACCGTGATCGAACATCGCCGGGTGCTGAACGATCTGGCGGTCGTGCGGGTGCGGCTGGATCAGCCGATGCACTACGCCGCGGGGCAGTACCTGAGCGTGCAGATTCCGTCCCGGCTGCGGATGTGGCGGTATCTGTCCCCGGCCGTTCCCTCGAATGCCGAGGGGGAGATCGAATTCCACGTGCGCGGCCGCACCGGCGGCTGGGTCAGCCCCGCGCTGGTCGGTCACACCGCCGTCGGGGACCGGTGGTTGTTGAGCGCGCCGATGGGCGGGCTCGGGGTGCCCCGAAACACCCGCCGCAAACTGCTGATGATCGGCTGCGGAACCGGAATCGCCCCGCTGCGAGCACAACTCGTGGCGATGTCACGTCGCCGGTCCAATCCGCGAGTGCACCTGTTCGTCGGCGGGCACCATCCGTGCGATCTGTACGACCTCGAGACGCTGAGCCAGTTGGCGGCGGCCGGCAAATGGCTGACGGTCACCCCGATCGTCGAAAGCGACGAGAACCCTTGGTGGTACTTCGATTCCGACGCGCCCTCGGCGGATCTGCCGGGCCTGGACCCGCGCCGCACCGGCCGGATCGGCGCCGTCGTGGCGGGGTACGGCCCGTGGGCCGATCGCGACGTGCAGATCGCGGGCTCCCCATCGATGGTGCAAACCACCAAATTCCGGCTGATGGCCGCGGGCACCCCGGCCGCCAACATCCGCCACGATCCGTACCTCTGACCTCCGCTCCGTTCCGGTGGGTTCGCGGCCCCCTGGTCTCACCGTTCGGCCCCGTGTCGGTACTCGTTCCTCGCACCGCCACGCGTCCGACCGGCGAGACGGGCCGCGAACTGGTGCCGGCGTTGTGCGGCGCCGGCGGAACCAGGCGGGCGGGTGTGTCTCGCGTGCCCGAGCCGGGTTCAAACCCCTTCGTAGCGAATGGCTTCCGCCGGGGTGCCGGTCTGGATCAGGCGGTCGACGGTGGCGGTGGTCATGCCGGGGGAACCGCAGACCAGGATCTGATGGTGTTCCAGGGGGCCCATCTCGCCGACGACGTCCGCCAGGGTGCCCTCCAGCATCTCGTCCACGTCGAAGCCCACATCCACCCTGCAAGCCTCGTACCAGGGGTCTTCCCAGGTCGGATCGTCGGGGCTCTCGACCACGGGAACGACTGTCAGCCAGGGCAATTCGCCGGTCAGCAGGTAGAGCATGTCGGAGGCGTACAGGTCGCGGGGGGAGCGGCCGCCGATGAACAGATGGGTGCGCGGCGGTTCCGGGCGACGCGAGATCTCCAGCAGGATCGAACGCAGCGGCGCCAGGCCGGTGCCGCCGGCCAGCATCACCACGTCGGTGGCGTCGTTGTCGACCGACAGCCAGCCCGCGGGGTCGGTGATCCGCCATTCGTCGCCCGGCTGGGTCTCCGCGACGATCGAGCCGCTGCACCACCCGCCCGGCACGGTCCGGACATGGAACTCCAACTTGCCGTCCCGCGAGGGCGCCAGGGCGGGCGACAACCGCCGCCGCACCCCGGGGTGCTGCGGAATCTGCACCTCGACCGACTGCCCGGCGACGAAGGGCACATAATCACCGATCAACCGCACCACCGCGATGTCGTGCCGCAGGCGGTGGTGGCCGACCACCGTCGCGGCCCATTCGGTGGGCGCGCCGAGGTGGATTTCGCCGGTCTCATCGGGGCCGAGGGTCATACACCATCCCTGTTCGTCGAACTGCCTTGTGCTGCGGTCGAATAGCTCGGCCGCGGATCACACCGGATCCGCGGTGATGGCCCATTCCGGCGTGCCGACCGCCAGCAGGGCTCGCGTGGTCGCGGCGATCATCCGGGCCGATCCGGCGATCTGGATCTGCCGATCCGACCAGGAGCCGAAGCTGGCCACCACCGCACCCAGATTACCGATCAGCCGCCGGTGCATGCCGAACGGCGGATCGGCCGGGGGGTGCGGATACCACCACGGATTGGAAGCGTTCTCGCACACCGGAATCACGGTCAGCCACGGATTGCTCAGCGAGAGCTGCCACATGTTCTGCACGTCGTACAGATCGCACGGATACTGCCCGCCCATGAAGAAGTGCACCCGCGGATTGTCTGTGCGCCTGCCCATTTCGATGAGCTGGGCGCGCAGCGGCGCGATACCGGTGCCCGAGCCGATCATCAGCACATCGGTGCCGCTGTCGCGGTCCACGTGCAGTCCGCCCAGCGGGCCGGCGATCTGCCAGACGTCGCCCACCTCGGTCTCGGCGACGATGGCCGGGCTCACCCAGCCGTTCGCCACCTTGCGGACGTGGAATTCGATCTCCCCGTAGGGATTCGTCGGAATCGCGGGCGACAGGTACCGCCACATCTTGGGCCGCTGCGGCACCGACACCGGGACGTACTGTCCGGCCTGATACGGAATCGGCGTCTCGGACTGCAGCCGCACGATCGCCAGATCCTCCAGCACCTGCCGGTGCCCGACCACCGTGGCCTCCCAGAACGGCTGGGAGGTATCGGAATTCGCGCCGATGGCCATCGAGGCGGAGATGAGGATGCCGATATCGCGCCAGCCCTCCTCGAGTTCGCGGGACCAGCCGCCGATCCCGCAATAGGTGCGGAACGCGGCCACGATCGCGCGGCCGGCGATATCGTAATGTGCCGCCTCGACACCGTACTTGCGGTGGTCCCGGGCGAGCTGTTCGAGGAAGTGCTGGGCGCGGTCCCAGTCCTCGAGATGGTCGAGCACGAACTGCACGGCGGTCATCACGCGCTTGGGCTGCATGTCCATGGCGGGCGGGAACAGCTCCCGCAGCCGAGGGTTCTCGCCGAACATATGGCCGTAGAACGCGCTGACCAGCCGTTCCGGACCGTTCGGGGCTTCGACGACGGACCGGAAATTGGCGCGGACCAGCGCAGCCGAACGCGCATCCACGACTCGAGCTTCCTTTCTGCATACCACCGATCCGGGCGCGGGCCCGGATCGGCTCGGGTTCCAGTATCCCCGAAAAAACCGTGGTCGCACGGTTATGAGGTCTTGACGGTACCCAACCTCGCCGAGGGCGAAACGTCGTGGTCGACCGGTTCGCGGGGCTAGCGTGGTGGAAGCGGTCCCGGGCCATGTTGCGAGTACCGCGGAAAAGAACCAAACTTGAGCGGAACAGACTCAACTTCTACTGCGTTGAAGTGATCGGAAGCAGCCGGACGAGGCTGCGCAGACGACACGTAGGAAGGTGACCGTGGACTCGTTCAATCCCACCACCAAGACCCAGGCGGCGCTGACCGCCGCATTGCAGTCCGCCTCGGCAGCGGGCAATCCGGAGATCCGTCCGGCGCACTTGCTGGTGGCGTTGCTGGATCAGACCGACGGCATCGCCGCCCCGCTGCTCGAGGCCGTTGCCGTCGATCCGGCCACGGTCCGGCGCGAGGCCCAGGACATCGTGGACCGGCTGCCGCGGGCCAGCGGCGCCACCACCACGCCGCAGCTCGGCCGCGAGGCCCTCGCCGCCCTCACCGCCGCACAGCAGCTGGCCACCGAACTCGGTGACGAGTACGTCTCCACCGAACATCTGATGGTCGGCCTGGCGCGCGGCGATTCCGACGTATCCCAACTCCTGCTGAAGTACGGCGCGACGGCGGACGGGTTGCGTGAGGCGTTCACGGCGGTGCGCGGTAACGCCCGCGTCACCTCCCCGGACCCCGAGGGCAGCTACCAGGCGCTGGAGAAGTACTCCACCGATCTGACCGCCGCCGCCCGCGAGGGCAAACTCGATCCGGTCATCGGCCGCGACACCGAGATCCGGCGCGTGGTGCAGGTGCTGAGCCGCCGCACCAAGAACAATCCGGTGCTGATCGGTGAGCCCGGCGTCGGCAAGACCGCGATCGTCGAGGGTCTGGCCCAGCGCATCGTCGCCGGTGACGTACCGGAGTCGTTGCGCGGCAAGACATTGGTCTCGCTCGACCTGGGCGCGATGGTCGCCGGGGCCAAGTACCGCGGCGAATTCGAGGAGCGGCTCAAGGCCGTGCTCGAGGAGATCAAGCAGAGTGCCGGGCAGATCATCACGTTCATCGACGAGCTGCACACCATCGTCGGCGCGGGCGCGACCGGTGAGTCGGCCATGGACGCGGGCAACATGATCAAGCCGATGCTCGCGCGCGGCGAACTGCGTCTGGTCGGCGCGACCACGCTGGACGAATACCGCCAGCACATCGAGAAGGACGCGGCGCTGGAGCGGCGCTTCCAGCAGGTGCTGGTCGGCGAGCCCTCGGTGGAGGACACCATCGGCATCCTGCGCGGACTCAAGGAGCGGTACGAGGTGCACCACGGTGTGCGGATCACCGACTCCGCGCTGGTGGCGGCCGCGACGCTGTCCGATCGGTACATCACCTCCCGGTTCCTGCCGGACAAGGCGATCGACCTGGTCGACGAGTCGGCCTCGCGGCTGCGCATGGAGATCGACTCGCGTCCGGTGGAGATCGACGAGGTCGAACGCGCGGTGCGCCGGCTCGAGATCGAGGAGGTCGCCCTGGCCAAGGAGACCGACGCGGCGTCCAAGCAACGCCTGGAGAAGTTGCGTCAGGAACTGGCCGACGACCGCGAGAAGCTCAACCAGCTGATGGCCCGCTGGCAGAACGAGAAGCAGGCCATCGACAGTGTGCGCGGCATCAAGGAGGAACTCGAATCGCTGCGCGGCGAATCCGAGCGCGCCGAACGCGACGGTGATCTGGGCAAGGCCGCCGAACTGCGTTACGGGCGCATCCCCCAGCTGGAGAAGCAGCTGGCCGTGGCCGAGGAGAAGGCCGGGACCACCGGCAGCGGCCCGGACGGCGAGGTGATGCTCAAAGAGGAGGTCGGCCCGGACGACATCGCCGAGGTGGTCTCGTCGTGGACCGGAATCCCGGTCGGGCGGATGCTCGAGGGCGAGACGCAGAAGCTGCTGCGCATGGAGGACGAGCTGGGCCGCCGCGTGGTGGGCCAGTCCGAGGCCGTGCAGGCGGTGTCGGACGCGGTGCGCCGGGCGCGTGCCGGGGTCGCGGACCCGAACCGGCCCACCGGGTCGTTCCTGTTCGTCGGCCCGACCGGCGTCGGCAAGACCGAATTGGCGAAGGCGCTGGCGGACTTCCTGTTCGACGACGAACGCGCCATGATCCGGATCGATATGAGCGAGTACTCCGAGAAGCACGCGGTGGCTCGCCTGGTCGGCGCGCCGCCCGGATACGTCGGCTACGACCAGGGCGGTCAGCTCACCGAGGCGGTGCGGCGCAGGCCGTACACGGTGGTGCTGTTCGACGAGATCGAGAAGGCGCACCCGGACGTGTTCGACATCCTGCTGCAGGTGCTCGACGAGGGCCGGCTGACCGACGGGCAGGGCCGCACGGTCGACTTCCGCAACACCATCCTCATCCTCACCTCCAACCTCGGCGCGGGCGGCGACAAGGAGTTCGTGATGAACGCGGTGCGCTCCGCGTTCAAACCGGAATTCCTGAACCGCCTGGACGATGTGGTGATGTTCCACGCGCTCGACGAGGAGCAGCTCGAGGAGATCGTCGGAATCCAGCTGGAACAGTTGCAGAAGCGTCTGTCCCAGCGTCGGCTCACTCTCGATGTCAGCCCTTCGGCGCGGTTCTGGCTGGCCGTGCGCGGGTACGACCCGGCCTACGGCGCCCGCCCGCTGCGCCGGCTGATCCAGCAGGCCATCGGCGATTCGCTGGCCAAGGAACTGCTGGCAGGCGAGGTCACCGACGGCGATCTGGTGAAGGTCAACGTCTCACCGGACGGTGACGGGCTGATAGTCGGCCGGTGAACCGGGCGGTAACGGCCGACCCTCGGATGTGGCGTGCGTCTCCCCTAGTCTGGAATGTATGACCAATCCGAGCGATCCGTGGGCACAGCGGCCGGACTCGTCCGACGCGCCGACCGAACATCTCGGAGCGTCGGGCGAGCCGGAGGGCAGGCGTACGACGGAGTACTCGGACGCCTACGGCTCGACCGAGCCGTACCAGTACTTCGACCAGACTCCCGGGCCGAATCCGACCCGGGAGCTGCCGCCGTATCAGAGCCAGTGGGGCGTGTACGAGGGCCCGGGCCCGGGTGAGGCCACCTACGACACCCAGTGGATCGGCCAGACCCGGCCGATGCCCGGCCGGAACGACCCGCAGCCGACGCTGGTCGGCCCGCCCGATCTGCCGCCGGACCAGCCACCGCCGCATCGCGACCGCCGCGGCATGTGGGTCGGGCTGACCCTGCTTGCCTTCGCCGTGGTGGTGCTCGGCGCGGTCGCCGTCGGTCTGTTCCTGGGCAACGACTCCTCGTCCTCGTCGAGCGCCGGGGGCACCACGTACCGCTCCGCTCCCACCGGGCTGCCGATGTTCCCGCAGTCGCCCGACACCCCCGGCACCGGCTCGACCAGCGCGCCGCAGCTGCCCGGCCTGGGCGGGACCGCCGACGGCCTCGGCGCGACGATGGGCACCATCAAGGCCAACGACGGGTCGACCCTTACCATCGATTCGCTGTCCGGCTCGAGCATCACCGTGCACACCGACGCCAAGACCGAGGTGATCGCACTGGGTTCGAGCACCATCGCCGATCTGCACCCGGGCGATATGGTCGTGGTCCAGGGCGACAAGAACCCCGACGGATCGATTCAGGCCAAGATCGTCATCGGCACCGCACTGCCTTCGCAGGCCACCCCGAACCCAACGCCCACGCGCTGATCCGCGGCCCGCGAACCGGGCGGCCACACACAACACGCAGTGCGCACACCGCGTGCGGTGCGCGCGCCAACTAGACTCATCCGCGATGACGGCAATGTGGTTCGGACTCGCGGCGATCGCACTGGTTGGTGCGATCGTGCTGCTGTATTTCGATCGGCTCCAGCGGCAGCGGACCGGTCACGTGCGTCAGGTCTGGGCGAAAGCCCAGGGCTACACCTATGTTTCGGTCGAACCGGCGCTGGCGTCCACGTGGCGTCGCGGTGCGATGGCCAAACTGGGGTACCTGTCCGCGGTCGATGTGGTCTCGGGTAACCGCAAGGGCGAGAAGTTCGTTCTGTTCGATCTGGAGGATGCCGCGACGCTGGTCGCCGTGCGCCGGCAGATCGGCTCCGATATCGATATCGACCTGCGCCTGAAGACCGCCGCCCCGCCCAAGGACGCGGATCTGGAACTGCTCGGCGCGATCGGCGACCGGGTGGTGTTCGCGACGAATCCGGACATCGCCCGGCACGCGGTGGATCAGCGCATGGTCGCCTTCATCGAAACCCTCTCCGGCAGCGTGCAACAGCTGTGGAGCGAGGGCAACTGGACGCTGGGCGTGCTGCCCGTGGGCCTGTCCTCGCGCGAATGGGAGGGGGCGATCGACGCGGTGCTGCGCCTGTCCGGCCTGCTGCACGTGCTGCCGCCGGTGGCCGGTGGCGGCGAGTCCGGCGATCCGGACGCGCACGATCCGGGGCGCCCGCGTCCGCGCACCCGCGCCGAGGACGATCCGGATTACGACGAGGATCGTTCGGGCGCACGCGGTTACGGCGATTACCAGCAGGACCGTCGCTACGACGACGAGCGCAGGTACGCCGAACGTTCCGATGCGGACCGCCGCTACGACGAGCGCGCCTACGACCCCGAGGACCAGGACGATCGCGCGCACCCGTCCGCGAAGTTCGACGAATTCGATTCCGAGCGACGCGATTACGAGATCCCGGCCGAGGGCGCCGGGGACGGGTACGCCCCGCTGGTCAACGACATCGCCGGGGAATCCGAACCGCCGCAACGCCGTCCAGCGCTGGCCGTGGTGCCCGATCCGCGCACCCGGGTGCGCCGCAACTGGCCCCCGGCCGAGGAGAAGTGGCCCGAGGACGAGGAGCACGAGCCCGAGGAACCCGAATTCGCCGAGGACTCGGCCGAGGATCTGCCCGAGGCCGAGGAGAGCGACCGGCCGGGCGGCCCGTTCCATCCCGGTTTCCGGCCGTATCAGGGTCCCGCGCCGCGCTGAGCACGCCGCGTGCGGACCGCGGGTGCACGGTGATCCGCACGGGTGCGCGATGATGAAGTCATGACCGAAACACCCGCCGCTCGCCTACCCGGCGCGAGCAGGCCCGTCGCCGTGGTCACCGGCCCGACGTCCGGAATCGGGCACGCCTACGCGACGCGCCTGGCCTCGCTCGGCTACGACTTGGTGCTGGTCGCCCGCGACGAGCAGCGCCTTCGCGCCCTGGGTGACGAGCTGAGCAGGCGTTTCGACACCGGTTCCGAGATACTGCGCGCGGATCTGGCGGTCGCCGCAGACCGCGAGCGGGTCGCCGCACGGCTGGCCGAGGGCGTCGAGTTCCTGGTGAACAGTGCGGGCCTGGGCATCTCCGGCGAGTTCTGGACCAACGACCCGGCGCAGCTGCAGGCGCAACTGGACGTGAACGTGACTGCGGTCATGCAACTGACCCGCGCGGCGCTGCCGCCGATGATCGCCGCCGCGAAGGGAGCGATCGTGAACCTCGCCAGCGTCGCGGGCCTGATCCCCGGACGCGGGTCGACGTATTCGGCGTCCAAGGCCTACGTCGTATCCTTGTGCGAAGGGCTGGCGGGCGGACTCGCAGGAACGGGAGTTCGAGTGCAGGCGCTGTGCCCCGGATTCGTCCACACCGAATTCCACGATCGGGCCGGTATCGATATGTCTTCGCTGCCGAAGCCGATGTGGCTCGATGTCGAGCAGGTTGTGGCGGGTTCACTGCGTGATCTGGAATCGAACCAGGTGGTCAGCGTGCCCGGCGCCCAGTACAAGGTGCTGACCACGGTGGCCGGGATGATCCCGCGCTCCCTGCTGGTCCGCGCCAGCCGGACCCTGTTCAACGCACGCGGTAGGACTTGAGCGGCCAGGCCCGCAGCGGCCGGTCGACGAGAAAGGACACGGCACACAACATGATCGAATCGACCACCGACCGGGACAGACTGGCCGAGTTGGTACGGGAACTGGCCGTCGTGCACGGCCGGGTCACCCTGTCTTCGGGCAAGGAGGCCGACTACTACGTCGACCTGCGGCGCGCGACGCTACACCACCAGGCCGCGCCGCTGATCGGAAAGTTGTTGCGCGAGTTGGTATCCGACTGGGAGTTCGATGCGGTCGGCGGGCTCACCATGGGCGCCGATCCGGTGGCCGTGGCGGTGATGCACGCGCCCGGACGTCCGGTGGACGCCTTCGTGGTGCGCAAAGCCGCCAAGACGCACGGCATGCAGCGGCAGATCGAGGGGCCGGACATCACCGGTAAGCGGGTACTCGTCGTGGAGGACACCACTACGACCGGCAATTCCCCGCTGACCGCGGTGCGCGCGCTGCGCGAGGCCGGGGCGACGGTGGTCGGCGTGGCGACCGTGGTGGACCGGGAGACCGGGGCCGATCAGGTGATCGCCGCGGAGGGGCTGGAATACCGCTCGATCCTCGGCCTGAAGGATCTCGCCCTGGGCTGACGGGCACATCCGGCGCTGTTGGCACTGCGTTAATCTTGACGCGGGTCTCCGGTTGAACAGCGTGGTTGAAGGGTCGTGTGAGTCGCCTGTGGTGAGCATTGCGGTGTACGAAGGGCGTCAGAACGTCGCGATGCTGCGCATCGGCGCTCACCGGCCCACCCGGATAGTCGGCAATGCCGAGGTGTGCAGGATGCTCGACTCCACCCCGGAATGGATCTACGAGCGCACCGGCAACACCTCGGCGGCGTCGATTCCGCCGGCCATGGAGGAGATGTCGGTCAGCGGCCGGGCCAAGGGCGGTCGGCCGGCCCTGCCGCCCGCGCCGCGTGAGCCGAGCTTGTGATGCGGCCGTTCCGGGTGGCCTACCTGGCCGCGGCCGCGCTGACCGTGGCCGGTGCGGTCACCGGGCGCGACCGGTTGCAGTGGATCGGCAAGCCCGTGATGATGCCGCTGCTGGCCGCCGACGTCGTGCGCGCGGGCGATGCGCTCGCGCCGGCCGATCGGCGATTGCTGCTCGGCTCGCTGGCCGCCGCGACGGTGGGCGATGTGCTGCTGATCGATCCGGACGACGATCGCCGCTTGGTCGCGGGCGCGAGCGCGTTCGCGGTGATGCAGACGGGATATTCGGCGTTGTGGTGGCGCCGCGGCGCGCGGCCGCGCATCGCGGTGGCGCTGCCCCGGATCGCGGCCTGGGCGGGAGCCGGTGCGCTGCTGCGGGTCCGGGCGGCCGGGATCGCGATTCCGTTGAGCGCCTACGGTGCGATGCTCGGCACGGCCGCGGTGCTCGCCTCGGATCCCGGACTGGCTCCGGGCGTGGAAACCGTTGCGGGGATGACACTTCCGTCGTCCGATCCGCGCAGCCGGCTGGGCGTGGGCGCGCTGTTGTTCACACTCTCGGACGGGCTGATCGTGCTGCGCCGCCTGTTCGCTCGCACCTCGCGCGCTCGGCGGATCAGCGAGGGCGTCATCCTGGGGACCTATGCCGCGGCGCAGTTGCTGCTGGCCGATTCCCGGGTCCACCGGCGAGCGGCCGGTTCGCGCACGGTCGCGGGGGCGTGAAGCTCACAGGCACAGGATGATTCGGTCCCGGTCCGCCGGGTCGACGCGGATCGAGATCGTCTCGCCGACCGCGATCCGCGGCCGGTCGATCGGCGCGACGTCGAAAACGATGGTGCCGCGGTAGGTTTCCGATCCCGGCACGTTCAGTTCGAGATCCAGCTCGGTGAGTTCGGTGTGATGGTCGGTGTGCGCGAGCGGATGGACCGCCTCGATCACCGCCCAGCCTTCCAGCCCGTGCCGCAACAGCTTCCGGTCACTGTGCGAGGGGCGCTGCGCGTAGAGCATTCCCAGGCCGACGCAGGAGCCGAACATCCCCACCAGCGCCACCATCTGAAATGCCACCGTCCCAGGCGGCGTGCGATGCACCACCCACCCCAGCCACAGACAGAGAAGAACGATGTACCCGGCGGTCACACCGAGCACCGCGCGAAGTATCCGAGAGTGGTTCACGACCCACCTCCACCGCCATCTTCCAGGGTAGTGCTCCCGTACCATCCCGCGCAGGAAATGTGGGCGCACCCGGCCGCACCGGTGCGGCCGCCGGGGAATCGCGGACCGGGCACGTTGAGGTTTTCCGGCGTGTGTGATCATCCATCGGTGTTTTCCACCAGCGTGCGGTCGGCGTCGTGAGTGCGGGCGAGGCCCCCGGCGAGCAGGAACTCCCCGGGCCGACCGAATGGGGTGAGCATCCGCACGGGGTCGGGCCGTGGGCGCGGGAGTTCGGCACCGAGCCGCCGCAGGACGCCCGCCTGGATCCGGAGTTGCTGGCCGAGGGGGACCGGCGCAACGTCGTGGACGCGTACCGGTACTGGACGCGGGAGGCGATCGTCGCCGATATCGATCGGCGCAGGCACGAATTCCATGTCGCCATCGAGAATTTCGGGCACGACGCGAATATCGGCACCGTGGTCCGCACGGCCAACGCGTTCGCCGCGGCGGCGGTGCACATCGTCGGGCGGCGGCGCTGGAATCGCCGGGGTGCGATGGTGACCGATCGGTATCAGCACATCGAACATCACGCCGATATCCCCGAACTGCTGGCATACGCCGAACGCGCCGGCCTGGTGGTGGTCGCGGTCGACAACGTTCCCGGCGCGGTCCCGCTGGAGACGGTGCGACTCCCGCGCAACTGTCTGCTGCTGTTCGGGCAGGAGGGGCCCGGGGTCACCGATCAGGCGAAGTCCGCCGCGGCCATGACCGTCTCGATCGCCCAGTTCGGCTCCACCCGCAGTATCAACGCCGGGGTCGCGGCCGGAATCGCCATGCACACCTGGGTCGCCCAGCACGCCGATCTGACCCGGGCCTGGTGACCCGCGCGCCGATCGCGGATACGAGACGGTTGGGTAACAAATCGGGCGCGAAAAACGGCGTCCGGCTGGCAACATGTATCGCATGAGTGCGTCCAGCGACGATGTGCCCACACCTCCGCGCATCCGGGGCGCCTCCGGTGCGGCGGCCGAGCCGACGGCCGCGGAATGGTCTCGCCGGGCCGATCTGGCCGAGTCCGCGATCGTGTCGCGCGATCTGCACCGGTTGTGGGGCATTCCGGGAACCGAACTCGGTGTCGTCGGCTGGCCCGCGTTGCCGCGCGAGCGCCTGTTCCTGACCTGGAACTACTGGTGGCAGGCGCATCTGATCGACTGCGCGGTCGACGCCGCCAACCGCGAGCCCACCGCGGCCCGGGTGCGCCGCGTCGCGGCCCTGGCCCGCGGGCACCGGCTGCGCAACATCACCGGCTGGACGAACAACTACTACGACGATATGGCCTGGCTGGCGCTGGCGCTGCAGCGCGCGGAGCACATCCGCGGCGTCACCGATGTGCGCAGCGGGCTCGTCGCGCTGGAGAAGGCGCTGACCACCGGCTGGCAGCCGCGGATCGGCGCGCTCCCGTGGCGCAAGGGCGCGGATTACTACAACGCCCCGGCCAACGGTCCGGCCGGCATCGCCCTGGCCCGGTTCGGCCGCTACACCCGGGCGGCGGAGATCGCCGACTGGCTGGAGGCGAATCTGCGGGACGACGAGACCGGCCTGATCCTGGACGGCGTGCACCTGCCCTCGGAACGGGTGGAGCGCAACGTCTTCACCTACTGCCAGGGCGTCGTCCTCGGGCTGGAAACCGAATTGGCTTTGCACACAGGCGAATCCGTGCACGTGGACCGGGTGCGCCGGCTGCTGGCCGCGGTCGCGGAGCAGATGACCGACCACGGCGTCGTCACCGGCGGCAGCGGCGGCGACGGCGGGCTGTTCAACGGAATTCTGGTGCGCTATCTGGCACTGGTGGCCTTACTGCTGCCCGGCGAGGACGCCGATCGGGCGCAGATCCGGCGGCAGGCCGCCTCGATCGTGACCGCCTCGGCCCGCGCGGCCTGGGATCATCGCCTCGAAGTGGAGGGTGAGCCGCTGTTCGGCGACGTCTGGACCGATCCGGCGCAACTGCCCGTCGGCACCGCGGGCGCGGCGAAGTTCACCTCGAACGGATCGGTCACACCCTCGCGCATCCCGGAACGGGACCTGTCGGTGCAGCTGTCGGGCTGGATGCTGATGGAGGCCGCGCACACGGTGACCGCCGCCGGACTCTGAAGCGCCCGGACGCTCAGCGGGTCTCACCCTCGACGCATACGGTTTCGGGCCGATCGAGGTCGAATTCCTCCGCCGGCCGGGCCATCTCGACCCGATACTGCCGGATGCCCAGCGCGGTCCCGATGATCAGGCAGGCGACCAGGGTCCCGATCACCGTCGGCATGAGCCAAGACACCCTGCCCAGGAATCCGCCCGCGTAGAAGCCGATCAGCAGCAGCACCGGCGCCCAGATGATCGCGCCGACCGTGCTGGCGATGGTGTAGCGGCGGTGATCCATCCGCGCGGCGCCGGCCACCAGCGGGCACAGCGTGCGCACCCAGGGAATCCAGCGCGCCACCAGCACCGCCAGGAAACCGTGCCGTTGCAACATCTCGGTGACCCGGGTGAGATTGCGGGTATTGATGTAGCGCCCGTCGCGGCGGGCCACCAGCCGATGCCCGGTGCGGTGCCCGATGACGTACCCCACCTGATTGCCCGCGATCGCGGCGATCATCGTGCCCACCGCCAGCCCCCACACCTGAGTGCTGCCGGTCTCGTGCGAGGCGAGCACGATTCCGGCGGTGAGCAGCATCGAGTCACCGGGCAGGAACAGGCCGATGATCAGGGCGCATTCGAGGAATACGAAGATCAGTACGACGGTCCAAACCAGCAGCGGCCCGGCGGAATCCAGCGGTTCCATACCGCCGAGTGCGAGGGTGAGCGGGGTGTTCGGCAATGTGTCAGCGCAAGGATTCGTTCGTCGGAACAGCGTCGGGTTCGGTCTCGGCGAGCACGGGCTCGTGGTTGCGGAGCTTCTTGGCGACCGAGATGATGCCCGGCAGGATCGAGACGACGACGATCAGGATGAAGATCGCCTCGATGTGGTTGCGGATGAACGACACGTTGCCCAGCAGCGCGCCCAGAATCGTGACGCCGCCGCCCCACGCGATACCGCCGACGATGTCGAAGGTCAGGAACTTGCGGTAGTCCATCCGGGACACGCCCGCCAGTACCGGCATGAAGGTGCGCACGATCGGCACGAACCGGCCCAGGATGATCGTCTTGGGCCCGTACTTCTCGAAGAACGCGTGCGTCTCGGTGACGTAGCGCTGTTTGAAGAAGCGACTGTCCTGCTTGTGGAACAGCGCCGGGCCGATCGCCCGCCCGATCCAGTAGGCACACTGATCGCCCGCGATGGCGGTGAGCGCGACGGCGGGCACCAGCACCCAGATCGATACCGGATGCGGATCGTGCACCGCCAGCATCCCGCCCGTGAACAGCAGCGAGTCGCCGGGCAGGACCGGGAACAACAGGCCCGTTTCGATGAAGACGATGACCATGATGGCCGGGAGCACCGCATTCTTCAGCGGGGTTTCCGTGAGCAGGTGCACGGGATCGAGCAGCCCCTTTATTCCGGAGCTGCTCGCGAGAACGTCGGTAATGGCCAGCGCGGTCACGGCCCCCACAGTACCGGCCCTGTCGCTATCACACCGAGCCGTGCCGAATTTGCGGTGGTCCACGGCCCGGGCTCGCCGCGCGCACGGCGGTACCACCTTCCGGTGCGGTGACCCGGCACCCTAGGGTAGTAGAGGACAGATCTGTTTCTTCACACCACGGAGGTCACTGCAGTGCCCATCGCGACTCCGGAGGTCTACGCCGAGATGCTCGGTCGGGCCAAAGAGAACTCCTTCGCATTCCCCGCGATCAACTGCACGTCGTCGGAGACGATCAACGCAGCGATCCGCGGTTTCGCCGAGGCCGGCAGTGACGGCATCATCCAGTTCTCCACCGGCGGAGCCGAATTCGGTTCCGGTCAGGGTGTGAAGGATATGGTCACCGGCGCGGTCGCACTGGCGGAGTTCGCGCACGTGATCGCGGCGAAGTACGACGTGACCATCGCGCTGCACACCGACCACTGCCCCAAGGACAAGCTGGACGGCTTCGTCCGGCCGCTGCTGGCCATCTCCTCCGAGCGGGTGAAGGCCGGGCAGCACCCGCTGTTCCAGTCGCACATGTGGGACGGTTCGGCCATCCCGATCGACGAGAACCTCGAGATCGCCAAGGAACTGCTCAAGCAGGCCGCCGCGGCGAACATCATCCTCGAGGTCGAGATCGGCGTCGTCGGCGGTGAGGAGGACGGTGTCGAGGCCGAGATCAACGAGAAGCTCTACACCTCCTCGGAAGACTTCGTGAAGACGATCGACGCGCTGGGCGCCGGCGAGAACGGCAAGTACCTGCTCGCCGCGACGTTCGGCAACGTGCACGGCGTCTACAAGCCGGGCAACGTGGTGCTCAAGCCCGAGGTGCTCGCCGAGGGCCAGCGGGTCGCCTCGGCCAAGCTGGGCCTGTCCGACGGCGCCAAGCCGTTCGACTTCGTCTTCCACGGCGGTTCGGGCTCGCTGAAGTCCGAGATCGACGATTCGCTGAAGTACGGCGTGGTGAAGATGAACGTCGACACCGACACCCAGTACGCGTTCACCCGCCCGATCGCGGGTCACATGTTCGCCAACTACGACGGTGTGCTGAAGATCGACGGCGAGGTCGGCAACAAGAAGACCTACGACCCGCGCAGCTACCTGAAGAAGGCCGAGACCTCGATGGCCGAGCGCGTCGTGGAGGCCTGCAACGACCTGAGGTCCGCGGGCAAGTCCGTCAGCGCGAAGTAGTTGTGCTTCCCCGCCTTCCCGGGACGCCCCTCCGCCTCCCCGGGACTTCAGCGTGTCGCTGGGTGCCCGGGGAGTTACCCATGTGCGTGACGAGATCGGTTGTCGGGTGCGGATCGGGCCGGTGGGTGCGGCCGGGCTCGCGTTTCCGGGTGACAGGTGGGAGCGTGGTCCGGTCTCGGGTGTGCCCATGCGGATGCCCAGGTGAATTGCGAGAGCAGTTGTTGCGCAGGGCCGTCGGGGCGCGGGTGTACCGTGACTCCGACGGGGCGGCGCCGTCCTAGCGGCTAGGCGGGGTAGAAAGTGTCACACAGCTTGGATGTTCGGGTTCTCGGGCCCGTTCGATTGATGATCGATGGTGCGCCCGTCGCCGTGGGCGGGCCCAAACCGCGGGCATTGCTGGCCGCGCTGACGGTGAATCGGCGGCGCGCGGTGTCCTCGCAGGCGCTGGCCGATATCGTCTGGAACGAGGAACCACCGGACTCCTATCAGGCGAGCCTGCAGGTGTTCGTCTCGAATATCCGCAAGACACTGCGCAATTCGGGCCTGGACCCGGCGGCGGTGCTGCGCACCGAATCGGCGGGCTATCGACTCGAGATTCCGGACGACGGTTGCGATCTGGGTCGCTTCGACGCCGCGCGCCGGTCCGGTTCGGAGGCGGCCGCGGCCGGTGATCATCGCCGGGCGTCGGAATCGTTCGCCGCCGCCTTGGCCGAGTGGAGCGGTAAGGCGCTGGACGATCTGTCCGGCCTGCACTTCGCCGAAAGTTTCGCCACCGCCATGGACGAGGAGCGGCTACTGGTCGCCTCGGCCCGGATCGACGCCGAAATCGCTTGTGGCCGCGCAGCTTCCGTCGTCGGCGAACTGGTCGCGATGACCGGGGAGCATCCGCTGCGCGAACCGCTGTGGGTGCAGCTGATCACCGCGCTGTACCTGTCCGGGCGGCAGGCCGACGCGCTGGAGGCGTGCCGCCGGGTCCGCACGGTGCTGGCCGACGAGCTGGGAATCGATCCGGGTCCGGCGCTGAGCGAGCTGGAGCAGCGGGTGCTGCGGCAGGAACCGCTGAACACCGCCGCGATCGCCGAGGTCGAGCGGATGGCGCAGGCGATGACCGAGACGGTCACCGAGACGCCGCGGTGGGCGCGGTCCGGACAGCTGCGACTCCCCGACGGACGGGCGGTCCCGATTCCCAAGGGCGGCTTGAAGATCGGCCGCATGACCGACAACGACCTGGTCCTGGACGACCCGAAGGTCAGCCGGTACCACGCGCACATCCTGCCGAGCCGGGCCGGTCTGCTGATCAAGGATCTGCACTCGGCCAACGGCATCTACATCAACGAGGAGCCGATCGAGAGCGGTTCGGTGCTCGCCGACGGCGATACCGTGCGGATCGGGGCGACGATCCTGCGGTTCGAGGGATCCTCGGAGGCGCCGCCGACCGCGGCGCTCGCCCCGGTCGCGCAGTAGCTCAGGGAGTGGTGCTGCCGGGTCCGCAGGCCACGCCGGTGCCCTTCGGGTCGAGCAGTGCGCTGTATCCGGGCTGCGAGGAGTACAGCGGCGCCTTGCCCGCCGCGCGCACCGCGGCGCAGTTCGGATACCAGACCGGGGTGTTCCGATCGTCGGAGTTGTTCTGCGGCGAGCTGATCGTGCCCTGATCGTTCACGGTGAATCCGCTGCCACCGGCACTCGCGCCGCCGGTACCGGCCCCCGACCCCGGTGCGGCCAGGGCCGCGGCGGGTGCGGCCAGGCCGAGCAGCGCGGCTGCGGCCACGACGGGAATCGTGCGGCGAAATGCTGGGATCTTCATGGCGGCAATCCTGAACGCGGCTATCGGACAAGGGCTTCGACTCAACTCTAGGCCGCGTTCCTGAGACAGGTGACCGACCAGATTCACCCAGGCTCGTTCACCTCTGGCAATGTCAACCCCGAGGCCGTGGCCCGGGTCGATTCTGGACTGACGGAGCGGGGGAGCGAAGCGGAGGAGCGGAGGAGGGAAGAATCGGCCCCTTGGGGGCCGCGGCCCGCCGCAGCGAAGCGGAGGCATCGAACACAGTAAGGTCTGGTCCGGGCGACGACGCGCAAGAGGGGTTTGGACCATGGGTATGCGGCTGTTTGCTGCCGTCGGGACGGTTGTCGTCGGAGTGCTGGGCGTACCGCCCGTGGTGCACGCGGAACCGGTTCCGGTGCCCGGGATCGGGCCGTGTGTAACCGATCCGGTGCCGGCGCACGCCTCGCTGGTGCCCAAGACCCTCGAGGTTCCGGTGCCCTATCCGGTGGTCACCGTGGATTCGGGTCCGCCGCCGTCGGTGCCGGTGAAGCGCACCACGATGACGTTGCCCGCCGACCCGTGCACTGATCCGTGCCCGGATCTGACCGATACGCCCGCACCGCCGCCGGGTCTGTTGCAGCGCCTCGGCCTGCCCGATGTGCTGTTGAATCCCAAGCCTTTCTATCTCGCCCTGCCGCCGGGGCCTTCGCCGCACACCGGCCCGCCGCCGCCCGTCCAGCAGCATCCGCCGACCGAAGCCGGACCGCAATCGCCGGTGCGCGCCGCGCCGCGGATCGGCCAGGTCACCGAGGTGGCCGCGGAGACCGGCGCGAACTCGGTGAACCGGACCGATAAACGCTGGCAGGTGTACGGCACCGATCTGGGGATCTCGTGGGAGAGCGCGCCCGGTGAGGTCGCCATGGCCTTCGGCGACACCGTCGGCGTGGGCTTCCATCCGCCCGGCGGCATGGGACAGGACTGGCGCAGTAATGTGCTGGCGTTCAGCAGGAATCGCGATCTGAGCCACGGTGTGATCTTCGACCGCATGGTGACCGACGACCGGTGCCACGCCGCCGAGGTGCTGGACAGCCGCAAGAAGGACAACATCGAGATCACCACCATCCCGACCTCGGGTTTCGCGATCGGATCGCGACAGTACCTGAGCTACATGTCGATTCGCACCTGGAACAGCGCGCCGGGCACATTCTTCACCAACTACGGCGGGATCGCCTACTCCGACGATCACGGCGCGACCTGGACCAAGGATCCCTACGCACACTGGGACGACATCTTCGGGCTGGCGAATTTCCAAGTGGCGGCGATGGTTCCGCAGGGCGACTACGTCTACATGTTCGGTACGCCCAATACCCGGCTGGGGTCGGTGGGATTGGCCCGGGTGCGTAAATCCGAGGTGCTCAACACTTCCGCGTACCAGTACTGGCACGAGGGTTCGTGGACGCCGGTGGGCGGATCCGGTTCCGCCACACCGATAGTCCAGGGCCCTGCCGGTGAGCTGTCGGTGCGCTACGACGCCGCCCGAAACGTCTGGCAGATGAGCTATCTGGACACCGCGAAGGGCGCAATCGTTCTGCGCGAAGCGAATTCACCCCAGGGCATCTGGTCCGAGAGCGCACCGACGGTCGGCGTCTCGAGTTATCCGGAACTGTACGGCGGCTTCATCCACCCCTGGTCCACCGGTTCGGACCTGTACTTCACCATCAGCACCTGGAGCGACTACAACGTCTACCTGATGCACGCCCGGCTGCTTTCCTAGCTCAATCGGACCTGGGCGATGGCCCGGCCGAAGAGTTTCTTTCCGGCGGAGGCGCCCGAGAGCAGCAGGGTGGCCGTGCGACGTTCGGGGTCCAGGGATTTGACCTTGGCGGTGAATTCGATCTCGGCCGGGGCGGTGGCCTCGACCGGAACCAGGGCGGCGAAGCGGACGCTGTACGACTCGATTGCGGTCGGGTCGCCCAGCCATGCGCTCAGATATTCCGCGCCCAGGCCCATGGTGAGCAGGCCGTGCGCGACGACGGTGGGCAGACCGGCGAGTTCGGCGGCGCGGTCGCTGAAGTGGATCGGGTTCGGGTCCCCGGCGACGCCGGCGTAGTTCACCAGATCGCCGCGGGTGAGCTGCATCCGCCCGAGCGGCAGCTCATCGCCGACCGACAGCTCCTCGAACCGGGGGATCGTGTGCACTTCGGTGTTCTCGCGCGACTGTGCCAGCGTCGGGAGGGTGACGGCCTGTTCCTCGGTGATCGGGATGAGCACGTCGGCGTCGGCGTCGGTGGGCTCGCGGCGCTGCATCACCAGGCCCTCGACCAGCCGGACGATATCGGGATCGACCTCCTGTCCCAACCGCGCCACGATCGTCACCGTCGCGACGACGGCGACCTGGCCGTCCTCGTCGATCACGGTGGCCCGCACGGTGACGAAGTCGTTGCCGCGCACCTGGCGGATCGATTCGATCTTCGCCTGACTGGTCGTGCGGTGGCCCGCCAGGATCGGGCGGTGAATCTCGAAAAGCTGGTCCGTCTGCAGGATTTGGGACAGATCGTACTGTGCGAGCGCCGAATCCAGCAGCGCCTGTGTGATCGTCATGCCGATGACGGCGGCGAAGGTCGGCGGCGCGAGGACGTTCTGGTAGCCGAGTTTGGCCGCCTCGTCCTCGAACCGGTGCGCCGGGTGGTTGTTCTGAACCGCGCGGGCGAACTCCCGGACCTTTTCGCGGCCGATATCGTAGTGATCGCGAACCCGGAAGTGCTGACCGATCAGTGCCGTGGTTGCCGACGTTTCGGGTGCCAGCTGCGGCATATCCCTGTGCTCCCCTGTGTGTATTTACTTTGTAGAACGCATGTACGGCGCGAGAACGCGCGGGCCGCACCCGAAGGCGGACGCGACCGGACAACTCGGCCACTCTACAGATGAGCCGGACTGGCGACCAGATGTCTGTGAGAGGTATCGCCCGGCGACGCGAAAGCGTCACAGCCCACGGCGGACCGCCTGGTCACGCCGTGGTTGCGGGCTGCGACTTCACTGCGCGGCGTTCGGCAGATCACACACCTTCCAGCCGTCGGCGGTGTTCTGCAGGTCGAAGGTGCGCGAGGCGCGCGTCGGATCGGCGTCGGTGTAGACGTTGGCCTGCGCCACCGCCTTGTCGCCGGTGATCTGGACCGAACTCACGCCGTCGACCTTGGGAATCTTGCGCTGCTCGACCGCGAGCTTGTGCACACTCGCGTACTGGTCGGGCGATTTGGCCATGCTCTTGTAGAAATCGTTCTGCGCACCGCAGGTCGCGGCCTGCAGATCGGTCAGGCTGCCCGACTGGAGCGCGTTGGTGTAGCTGGTGATGGCCGCGGAGACCTTGGCCTCGGGCGAATTGTCACCGCCGCCGACCACGGCGATGATCACGCCGATCACCACCACGATCAACACGACCGCCGCACCCGCGATCAGCAGGCCCCGCCGGCCGCGCTTCGGCGCGCCCGCCGATTCGTCCGGTGCGCCGGGGATCCGCTGCGGAGTGGCGATGGGGGCCTGCGGCGGCCGGGGCTGTTCCGGGACGGTGGGGCGCGCGTCGGCCGGTGAGGGAGCGCTCGCCGCGGCGGGGTCCGGCAGGCGCAAAGTGCCTTGCGCGGCACCGAATTCGTTGTCGAGCCGCATCTTCTCGGTGGCCTGCTCGCCCTGACGCTGGACCGGAAGTACGGTCGTGTTCGCGTCGGAGGTATCCGGGACCATCGGAATGACAACGGTTTTCGGGTCGATCGGCTTCGCCCGCTGCTCGTCGTTCTTCGCCGACTCGGATTTCGCTGTGCCGAAAGCCTTTCCGCGCGGCAAATCCGACTTCGAGATGACCGTGGTCTTCCCGCTGTCGCCCGGTGTGCCCGGCTGCTTCGAATCCGTCTCTCGCGCATCGGAATCGGGATTGCCGGTCGGCTTCGCCGCACCGCCCTTGCCGATTGCCTGGGTGGCGGCGTCGGACTGCTCCGACGCACCCGGCCCCTTCGCCGATCCGGCGGCCGCACCCGGCAGAGATACCGCCGGTGTGCCCGAACCCGGTCCGCCCGGCTGCTTCGCGGGCGTAACACCGACGGGCCGTGGCACCGCCGACGCACCGCCTGGTCGCGCCGCCGGATTCGCGGGTCCGCCAGAACCCGCAGGTGTGCCCGAGCCGGGCCCGGCCGCTGACCCCGCAGCTGCGCCCGAGCCGGGCGGGGCTGCCGGATTCGCGGACGTCCTCGGGTCGGCTCCGGCCGCCGAATTCGCCGGTGCTGCCGAGCCGGACCGGGCTGCCTCCGGTTGTGCCCCAGGTCGCGCGCCAGGATTCGCGGGTGTGCTCGAGCCGGGTCGCGCTGCGGGGTTGGCGGGTGCCGCCGAGCCGGACCGGGTTGTCCCGGGTCGCGTGCCACCGTTCTGGGGTGCTTCCGAGCCTGGTCGTGGTTCAGGACTGGCGGGCGTGCCCGAGCTTGGGTGCGTTGCGGGGTTGTTGGGTGTCGCCGAGCCGGACCGGGTTGTCCCGGGTCGCGTGCCACCGTTCTGGGGTGCTTCCGGACCCGGTCGTGCTTCAGGATTCGCCGGTGTGCCTGAGCCGGGTCGGGGTGCTGGACTTGTGGGCGTCCCCGCTCCGGGGCGCGCCGGGTTCTCGGGTGTTCGCGAACCGGGGCGAGCCGCTGAGTCCGCGGGCGTCCCTGCGCCGGGGCGAGCCGCTGGATTCGCCGGTGTGGGGATCATCCGGGTCGGCCCGTCGCTGGGGCTCGGCGCGGACGTCCCGGGCTTCGGCCGGGCCGCGGAATTGTCGGCCGGCTTCTCCTTCGCCGGCCCGTTGTCCGGGCGCGACGACTCGGCCTCGGGCCGTCCCGTATTCCCGGCTGCGCCCTGGCCGGATCTGCTGCCGGAATCGGCTGCCGCCGACCCTCCGCCGCCGGCGGGTGCCTGTCCCGCACCTCCCGGCGCTCCGCCGCCGGGCCGTTGCCTCCCGGACGCGTTGTCCCCGGGCCGTTCGTTCGCATTCATCACAACCCCCTCACCGTTCCCGCCGAATCGCGGTCCGATAGTTGTGTTCGCCTCGCGATCCGGGTCGGCGGACGCGGGCCGCTGCGCCGGCCCGCCGCCGGGCCGTGCGCTCCCGGATGCGCCGCCGGACCGCATTGTCGAATCCGCCGTTGCGGGCGGTCGCTGCGCCGGTCCGCCGGGTCGCGACCCAGTGCGCGCCTCGGCGCCGGACCGGTCTGACGAGCCCGCCGACTCGGACGGCCGTTGTGCTCCGGGGCGCGAGTTCCCGGCAGGTTCTGCGCCGAGCCGTGTGGTCTGGTCGGCGGGCGTGTCTCGACCAGGCCCCCCGGGGCGTGATCCGGCGGCTGTCTCCGCGCCGGATCGTGCCGTCGAACCGGCGGGTGGCCGCTGTGCCGGGCCGTTGCCGAATCGCGTGGTGTCGGCGGTTTCGTTGCCGGGCCGCGATCCGGCAGACGCACCCGTACCGGAGCGCGCAGTCGAATCGGCCGACGCGGGCGGCCGCTGCGCGGAGTCGCTCGGCCGTGCGGTTCCGGGCGTTTCGGCGCCGGGGCGCCCCGGCGGATTCGCGGGCGTGTTCCGGGCGGGGTCGCCTGCGGAGGCCGGGTTGCCAGGGCCGGATCGGCCCGGCGGGTTCAGGTCTCGGGAGGAGCGCAACGCGCCGAACAGGCCCGGCCCCGGCCGGGCCGGGTTGGTGGGCGGTGGTGTGCGCCCGCCGGAGCTGTCACCGGACGCCGTACCGCCCGGGGGATTCGCCGGTGCCGGCGCGCCCTGGGCCGGTCGGCTTCCGAGCCAACCCGCGACCGGTCCGCTCCCGGGACGTTGATTGCCCGGTGCCGCGGAACGCGAGTCGCGGCCGCCGGGAGACGACGCGCCGAACTTCGCTGTCTGCGCCTCCGGGCCGGGCCCGCCGCCGGGGCGTGCCGATGGCGGATTCGAGCCCGGCGCTTCGCCGGAAGTCCTCGACCGGTCGGGCCAGCCCGCGAATTTCCCGGTCGGTCCCCCGCCCGCGGACGCCGCCCCCGGAGACGTCGATCCGGCCGCCGACTGCGCGGTCCGCTCACCGCCGGGCTGCTGTGGCGGGCGCGCGCTGCCGGGGGCGTCGGGCGTGCGTCCGTCACCCGGACGTGCCGTGGGGCCCGAAGGCGCCTGTCCGGCTGGATCACCTACGAACCGCGTGGTTCGCTCGCCGCCCGGACCCGCTGTTTGCGGCGGGGTGGGTCCGTTGCCGGGGCCGGGTGACCTCGTCGGGCCACCCGCGAAATTCCTCGTCGGTCCCTCGTCGGATGCGGACCCACCACCCGGACGCGCTGCCCCGGGTGGTGGCGTCGGGCCGTTGCCGGGCCGGGGCGCGCTCGGTGGCGACGCAGGCCCGCCGCCCGGGCGGAATCCGCCCGACGGTCCGTCGTCCGGTCGGGGTGTGCCGGGTGTCTGGGTTGGTCCGCCCGGGCGGGGTGCGCTGGATCTCGGGGCGGGCCCGCCATTCTGCCGGGATGCGTCCGACGCCGGGGTCGGTCCGTCGCCCGGTCGGGGTGTGCCGGGTGTCGGGGTCGGTCCGCCCGGACGAGGTGCGCTGGGCGCCGGGCCAGGCCCAGTCGGCCCGGGTGGGCCCGGTGTCTGGGCCGGTCCTCCCGGACGGGGTGCTCCGGGCGGGGTAAGGCCGCCGCCGGGTCGGCCGGGGGCCGGTGGTCTCGGTGCGCTTCCCGGACGTTCTGCACCCGGCGTGGCGGCGTTAGCCGGCCGGGAGCCGGCGTTCGCCGGACGCTGGGCAGACGACGGTGAGTCCGGTTGCCCCGCACCGGGTTTCGATCCGCCGGTGGCACGCTCGGGCGGAGGTCCGCCCGTGGGCGGGCGGCCCACGGGTCCGCGCTGCGCCGGACCGCCGGACGCGGCCGGGCGCGGTTGCGGTCCGCCCTGGTCGCGGCGGGTGGGGTCGGCCGGTCCGCGGCCGGGGAGTTGGTCGCGGGACAGGAACTGATTACGCGCGGCAGGGCCGGATCCCGGCGCGCCGGACGACGGACGTTGCTCGGCGCCGGGGGAGTCCGGCTGCGGCTTCTTATCGTCTGTCGGGTCGGACACGCGCTACCCTTCGTTCGGGGGATCGGTTTCGGTCCAAGCAAGCCTAACGAGCATTTCGGACAGCGGTGCAGATTGCGGCTGCCATAGGATGGTGTGCCATGACGTCCTTCGGTGATCTGCTCGGACCGCAGCCGGTACTTCTGCCCGAAAATGTGGAGGCGGAGTCGGCACTGCTCGAGAAACAGGATCCGGTTCAGGTCGCCGCCGCGCACCCGACGGCCTCCATCGCCTGGGCCCATCTGGCCGAGGCCGCGCTCGCTCGCTCCGAGGCCACCGGGTCGGACGCGGTGGACGCCGATGTCATCGCCGCCTACGCCTTCGCCCGCACCGGCTACCACCGCGGCCTGGACCTGTTGCGTCGTAACGGCTGGAAGGGTTTCGGCCCGGTGCCGTGGAGCCACGAGCCCAACCGCGGATTCCTGCGCAGCGTCGGCGCCCTGGCCCGCGCCGCCCGGGCCATCGGCGAGACCGACGAATACGCCCGCTGCCTGGACCTGCTCGAGGACTGCGACCCCCGCGCCGCGGCGGAACTCGGCATCGACTGACCTTCCCCGCTCACGGGCAGGGTTTATTCTCGGCACCCGATGGCTTCAGAGAATTCCTTCACGGTCAGCGCGGTGCGCGAGAACAGCGCCGAGCGGTTACGCAACGGGTGGCAACGTCTGCGTAAATCCGCGCTGCCGATTCTGCAGTGCTCGGTGGGGGCGGCGGTCGCCTGGTTCGTCGCGCATCGCGTCGTCGGTCACCCCGCGCCGTATTTCGCGCCGATGGCGGCGGTCATCTCCATAGGCGTGGCATTCGGCGCGCGGATCCGGCGTTCGGTGGAGCTGGTCGCGGGGGTCAGCGTCGGCATCGGAATCGGTGACCTGTTCATCTCCTGGGTGGGCACCGGGCCGTGGCAGATCGCCCTGGTCGTCGCGGTGGCGATGGGCTCGGCGATATTTCTCGATCGCGGGGCGGTGATCCCGATGCAGGCCGCGAGTTCGGCGGTGCTGGTGGCGACGCTGTATCCGCCGCACAGCGGGGGAGCCTCACTGCGCGTGGTGGATTCGCTGGTGGGCGGGCTGGTCGGCGTCGCGGTGGTGGCTGTCTTCCCGCTGCATCCGGTGCGCCGCGCCCGCCAGCAGGCGGCGGATATTCTCGCGGTGATCGGCCGCGCGCTCACCGACTGCGCCGACGGACTGCACGAGCAGGACCCCGAAAAGATCCGTCTCGCACTGCAATCCGCGCGCGGGACGCAATCGCAGATCGACGGGCTGCGCAGTGCGGTCGAGGGCGGTCGCGAGGTCAGCCGGATCTCCCCGCTCTACTGGAACGCCCGCCCCCGGCTGAATCTGATTCGGGCAGCGGTGGATCCGCTCGACAACGCCGTGCGCAACATCCGCGTGCTGCTACGTCGCGCCCTGACCCTGGTCCGCGACGACGAGATCCTCGATCCCGGAATCATCGAGGAGGTCGAGGAACTCGGCAAGGCGGTCGAAGTGGTGCGGCAGTACATGCTCGCCGATCCGGGGCAGCAGCCCGACGCCGCCGAGTCGACCCGTGTCCTGCGCCGCGTGGCCAAGGGCGCGACGGTGGATCTGGTGGACGGCGCGGGTTTGTCCGCGCATGTGGTGTTCGCCCAACTCCGTTCGATCGTGGTGGATCTGATGCAGGTCTGCGGTGTGCAGCGGCTGTCGGCGATGGCTCTGCTCCCGCCGACCGTCGAACGTCCCTACGTTCAGCCGCAGGACTGAATCAGCGCCGCAATGGAATTCGGACCGAGCGCAACTCGGGCGCCGTCCGGACCGGACGAATTCTCCCGCTGCGTAATCCCGCGGCCGACTGCGGGACGCGCCGAACGGGTTGCGCGCGAAGATGATCGAGGTTCGGGTAGTGCACTACTCGTGAACCCCCTTCGCGCCGCCGATAACTTCGTTGTCGAACCGCGTCGACGAGGGGTGGCGCGGTCGGAACTTCGTACGGGCGGTGCGCGTCACGCGGTCGGAGCGACGGGGTCCGCACGCCAGTAGGTGCGACCCGGGGAGGACGTCGCGGAGCATCGCTCGGCGGTGCGCCGGTCGAGGGGGGTGGACCGCGCTGACGCCCGTACGAAGATGGGCCGCCCGATGGACTGGATCGGGCGGCCCGACCCATGTTCGCCGGGCCGAGGTCAGAAGGAATTCCAGAAACGGGTCAGGTAGCTCCCGTACGCGGACCAGTCCGAGGACACGCCCGAGAGTTCGAACAAATAATCCACCGCTGTGAAGAACACCCGATTCAGCGCGGGCACCCACAGAATCGCCAGCAGCAGCAACAGTCCGTACGGCTTGAACTGATCCATCGACCGGCGCGTCTGATAACTCAGCGAGGGCTCCAGGATGCCGTACCCGTCGGTGCCCGGGATCGGCAGCAGATTCAGCACGGTCGCGGTGATCTGCAGGAATGCCAGGAAGCTCAGGCCGAACCAGAATGCGGGATGGTCTGTCTGGGACCCGGCCACGCGCACGATCGCCAGCAGCACCACCGCGCACACCAGATTCACCGCGGGACCGGCCGCGCTGATCGTCCGCTGCACTCGCGGGGAGAAATTGTGCGCGTGCACGTAGACCGCGCCGCCGGGCAGCGCGAATCCGCCCAGCGCGATGAACAGCATCGGCAGCCCGATCGACAACATCGGATGCGCGTACTTCAGCGGGTTGAGGGTGAGATATCCGCGCAGCTCCACCTCGCGATCACCCGCCCGCCAGGCCGAATACGCGTGGCCGAACTCGTGCAGGCACATGCTGACGATCCAGCCCGCCACCACGAATACGAAGACGCCGAGCTTGGCCTGCCAGGAGGTCAGCCGCGCCTCCCACGCGACCACCCCGCCGACCGCGGTGAGCAGCACGATCAGCAGGAAAACCGGGCTCGGGCGGACCGCCCCGGACATGCGCCGGGTGTCGAACGGGCGGTTCACCGGACCAGCCGCCAGGGTTCGTCGTGCCGGTAGAAGCTCGCCCGCGGGACGGTCCGGTCGTCGGCGATTCCGTCGCGGGTCACCACCGCGCCCGGGGTACCCAACTGGATCGCGCGCCCGGCCACCCAGCGCCGCCGGCGGAATCGGCGCACCGCCGTCGCGCGGGCGCCCGGCATATCCAGTGTGGGCGAGATGTTCAGTGCCGCGACGGTTCCCGAGAACAACCGCACCTCGTCGGCGTACGCCTCGCCCTCCAGCCGGGATCCGCCCGGTCCGGTCACGGTGGCCCGGCCGACCAGCACCTTGCCGGTGTCGTCGCGGATCAGCGGAGTCTCCTGCGGCTTACCCTCCAGCGCCCGCTCTGCCGCCGCGGAACCGGTGCCGGTCTGGTAGGCGCGCGAGCCGTAGGTGCGATCCACCGGCACGTACCCGATCTCGACGTGCAGGCGCTCGGTCCGCAGCAGATGGGTGAGCACCGCGGCCAGACCGGCGTCCTCACCGAGCACGATCAGCCGGGGCAGACTGTCCGCGGCGAGCACCGGCAACAGTTCATCGATGCGGGCCGGATCGGGAATGGCCGAGGTCTGTGTCATCGGAAGAGATGCGAGCGCAATCGGAACCGGGGCGCCGTTGCAGCGGAGAACGTGGGTACTCAACTGCGGAACACCCTCCTCGGAACCGACACCATGCTCGACCTCGTTGCGCTCGGGCGAACCCCGAACAGCCCGCCTCCCGAGCAACGATAGTCCCGCTCCATGTGTGGTGTGCCAGTCGGCGTCGTGCTCATCGGGGCGCGCGGGTGCCATCCATTAGACTGTCCTCCCGGCCACCGCCTCGACAAACGGCAGGTAGCCCCGGCGGTGTGTGCGTCAGGCCCGGAGGCGGCAGCCTGCGTAACAACGTAGGGCCCGCCCACATCGCCCAATGGATGCAGCGTTGTCGCTGCGCGTCGAAACCGTAGGAGACTCCACATGCCGGCAATCGTCCTGATCGGCGCCCAATGGGGCGACGAGGGCAAGGGCAAAGCTACCGATCTGCTCGGCGGCCGGGTCGACTGGGTGGTGCGGTACCAGGGCGGCAACAACGCCGGGCACACCGTGGTCCTGCCCAATGGGGACAATTTCGCGTTGCACCTGATCCCGTCGGGAATTCTGACGCCGGGCGTCACGAATGTCATCGGCAACGGCGTCGTGGTCGATCCGGGCGTCCTGCTCGACGAGCTGGCCGGAATCGAGGAGCGCGGCGTGGACACCTCGCGCCTGCTGCTCTCGGCCGACGCGCACCTGATCATGCCGTACCACGTGGCCATCGATAAGGTCACCGAACGCTTCCTGGGCAACAAGAAGATCGGCACCACGGGTCGCGGAATCGGGCCGTGCTATCAGGACAAGGTCGCCCGGGTGGGCGTGCGGGTGGCCGACGTGCTGGACGAGAAGATCCTCACCCAGAAGGTCGAGGCCGCACTCGAGTTCAAGAACCAGGTGCTGGTGAAGATCTACAACCGCCGTGCGCTCGATCCGCAGCAGGTGGTCGAGGAGGTGCTCGGACAGGCCGAGGGCTTCAAACATCGGATCAGCGATACCCGGCTGCTGCTGAACGAGGCGCTGGAACGCGGTCAGACCGTCCTGCTGGAAGGTTCGCAGGGCACGCTGCTGGACGTCGACCACGGCACGTATCCGTACGTGACGTCGTCGAACCCGACCGCGGGCGGTGCGGCGGTGGGTTCGGGCATCGGGCCGAACAAGATCACCACGGTGCTGGGCATTCTCAAGGCGTACACCACGCGCGTCGGCTCGGGACCGTTCCCGACCGAGCTGTTCGACCAGTCCGGCGAATATCTGGCCAAGACCGGTGGCGAGGTCGGCGTGACCACCGGACGCGCGCGCCGCACCGGCTGGTTCGACGCGGTCATCGGGCGTTACGCGACCCGGGTCAACGGCATCACCGACTACTTCCTCACCAAACTCGACGTGCTGTCGAGCCTGGACCAGGTGCCGATCTGCGTCGCCTACGAGATCGATGGCGAGCGCGTGGAACAGATGCCGACCACACAGACCGAATTCCACCACGCCAAGCCGATCTACGAACAGATGCCCGGCTGGTGGGAGGACATCTCGCACGCGCGCACGTTCGAGGACCTGCCCGCCAACGCCCGTGCCTACGTCGAGCGGCTCGAGGAGTTGTCCGGTGCGCGCATCTCGTGCATCGGCGTCGGGCCGGGCCGGGACGAGACCATCGTCCGGCACGACATCCTGAGTTAGGCACTCCGCCCGGGTGATTGGGCGCTCCGCCTATCCGAAATCGTCCGGGATAAGGTGCTGATGTCCGAAAACTGGAGGGAGAGCACACGATGAGCCAGGAGCAGCAGAGCCAAGGGCGCCACGCGGCCCCCGAGGGCGCCGAGCGCCACCACCTGATCGACCTGTCCCGGGACCCCAATCCCGGCATTCCCGATCATGCCGCGCCCGAGCCCGCGGAGCAGGACTCGAACGGCGAATCCTGATCGCCCCCACGCGTTGAGCCGCACTTCGTCCGGAAATGCCGGACGGTGTGCGGTTTTTCGTTGCGTGGTCAGTAATAGGTGATGGGCGCCAACGGTTCCGCGGCGTGCGGGGTGAGTGTGGAGTAGGCGTCCGCGATGGATTTCACGGCGAGCCGCAGGTCGGATTCGTCGCGGGTGAACGGGATGCGCAGGAAGCGCTCGAACGCGCCCTGGACGCCGAAGCGCGGTCCGGCCGCGAGCAGCACGCCGTGGTTGGGTGCGACCGCGGCCAGGGCCGAGGAGACCGGTGTGGGCAGCTGCACCCACAGCGACATGCCGCCGGTCGCGGGGACCGCGCGCCAATCCGGCAGTTCCTGGGCCATGGCGTCGAGTAGAGTGGTGCGGCGGCCGCGGAGCTGGTCGCGGCGGTGCTCGAGGATGGTGTCCGCATGGTCGAGCAGATGCACCGTGGCCAGCTGATCCATCACCGGTGTGCCCAGATCGACGGTGGAGCGGATGCCGAGCAGTTTGGTGATCAGCGACGGCGCGGCGCGGATCCAGCCGACGCGCAGACCGCCCCAGAAGGATTTCGAGGCCGAACCGATCGTCACGATCTCCGAGCCGCGTGCGAATGCCGCCACCGGAGGCGGACTCTCGCCGTCGAGCTGCAGATCCACCATGGATTCGTCGACGATCACCGTCATCCGGGTGTCGCGCGCGATGGCGGCGAGTTCGGCGCGGTCGCCCGCGCTCATCAGCAGGCCGGTCGGGTTGTTGAAGTCGGGCAGCAGATATGCCGCGCTGGCCGCGGTTTGCCTTGCGGCACTGCGGATTCCGTCCAGGTCCCAGCCCGCCTCGGGATGTTCCGGCAGCAGCGGCACCGGGACCGGGCGCGCGCCGACATCGCGGATCGCCTCGATGGCGTTGGGGTAGGTCGGATGATCGATCAGGACGCGCTCGGCCGGTGCGGTCAGGACGTTGAGCAGCAGGCGCAGACCGTGCTGGGCGCCGAGGGTGACCAGGATCTGATCCGGTTCGGTGGGCAGGCCGCGTTCAGTGTAGCGGCGGGCCAGCGCCTCGCGCAACGGCGGAACGCCCACCGGATCCATGCCGTGTGTGCCGAGATAGATCGGAATGCCTTGTAGCGCGGTCGAATACGCCTCGTTCATCTCGGGCGGGGCGGACATCGCGGCATAGGTCAGATCGATCGTCGGCACCTGATTCGGCGACATCAGCGCCAGGATGCTGCGCGCGGGCTTCGCGCCGTCGTGCGCGACGCTCGGCGGCAGGGCGACCGTACTGCGCGAACCCTGCCGGCTGATCAGGTAGCCGTGTTCGCGCAGCAGGGCGTACGCGGAGGTGACCGTGGTTCTGCTCACACTCAGGGTGGTGGCCAGATCGCGTTCGCTGGGCAAAGCCACGCCCAGGGGCGCGCGACCGTCGTGGATCAGCAGCCGAATACTTTCCGCGAGAGCGAGATACGCGGGGCGGGCCGCGCGTTTGTCACCGTTCTCGTCGTGCCGCCAGCGACCCAGATCGCGGGTCAGGGTGGCGGCGCTGATCACCCGAATTGCCATGCAGTCCAGTATCGGCCTTCTGGATATTTGATTCAAGTCCAGCTGGTCGGATCATTGCTGACATGGTCACCTTTCTCGCCTCAGTGCTGGTCGTCGCGGCCTTCGCGGTGATCGCGTATCGATTCGCACCCCGCGGTGGCGGGCGTGCCGCCGGACTGCTCGAGCGTTATCGGCCGCATGCGCCGATGGCGGACTGGTCGCTGTCGTTCCGGGACGATCAGCGGCAGTACGCGGATCTGGTCGCGGCCGAGTCACGTCGCGAGTGCGGGGCAGGGTCGAAGACGCACGTCGTCGGTCGTCGCCGCGTATTTCGCCGGGCAGTCCAGTTCTAATAACTGGACTGCTATTTCGGAACTTGTCGGTACCCTCGGGCAGACTGACGGTATGCCCGCCTCGGACCGCTCGCCCTCGGCAGCGCTCTTCGATACCGCTATCGGTGTCTGCGCCATCGCCTGGACCGGTATCGGTGTGCTGCGGTTTCAGCTGCCCGAGGCCACTCCGGACGTCACCCGCGGTCGAGTGCTGCGTGGCGGCGTCCGGGAGGCCGAGCCGGACGTCACGGCGGCCCAGGTCATCGCGGCCGTCCGCGCCCACCTCGACGGCGCCCTCGACGATCTGCGCTGGATCGAGGTGGACCACACCGACCTGCCCGATTTCCACCGCGCGGTCTACGGCGTGACCAGGGCCATCGACCCTGGCCACACGCTCACCTACGGCCAGGTCGCCCAGCGTATCGGCGCCCCCGGCGCGGCCCAGGCCGTCGGTCAGGCCCTGGGCCAGAACAACATTCCCCTGATCATCCCCTGCCACCGCGTTCTGGCCGCCGACCACGCCCTCCACGGCTTCTCGGCCCCCGGCGGGATCACCACCAAGGCCCATCTCCTGGAAATCGAACGCACCCCGGGCTTCGGAGAACCGACACTGTTCTGAAACGTTGTGCCGCAGGGCTTTTCGGAGTCGCCACCCAGGCGATTCCGTCTGCTCGTCACCGATGCGTCTCGCCATGGCCCGATCCGCTACCAACCTCGGCCACGAACCCCCGCGCTCTCGCTCCACAGCCCCGCCGCGCCCGCACCGCAGCCAACCGCTGCCCGCTGCGCTCGCACCGCTGCCAGGCGCTGCTGGCCGCCGCGCTCGGACCGCTTGCCAGCCACTGCTGGCCACGCCCGCACTTGATGCCCGCTGCTGCCCGCCGCGGAGCCCGTGGCTGCCTGCGCCCGAGTCCGCCGCTGCCCGCCGCGCTCGTACCGCGGCCAAGCCGCTGCCCGCCGCGCTTGCACCGCTGCCTGCTGCTGGCCGCCGCGCTCGCGCCGATGCCCGCTGCTGCTGGCCGCGGAGCCCGTGGCTGCCTGCGCCCGAGTCCGCCGCTGCCCGCACCGCTGTCCGTTGCTGCTCGCACCGGCTCCCAGGTCGCTGCGCGGTCGTGGACGCCGCATCCAGTCCCCGGTCAAGGTTGCCCGGGCGACCCCGGGGATGACGACCGCTACGGCGACTTTCGCCGCGGTTTTCCCGGCGGCGGTCCGGAAGGGGCCGCTCCACGCCGTAGACCGCTCGGTGAAAGTCGCCGAGAAGGTTTGTCGAGCTTCGGTGTGGATTCGCGGCGGGCAGAGTCGTTCGGCGTCGCGACCGGCTTCGGGCTCACCAGGATGGGGCCGGTGCCTGCTTCCGGTCCGCGTTGGTACTCGTTGGCAGTAGGCGCCTTTCGCCCGGGAGGGGAACGGCATCCCGCGTGGTTGCAGTCGACCGCTCGGGTTCGCCCGGGGACGGCTGGTGAGGCTGGATTCCTAGTGGCGGGGTTGCGGAGTGGGGGTGGGCTTGATGATGTTCCGCAGGTCCTGGTTGGTGTGGTTGACGCCGTCGACCACCGCGTCCGGGACGATGTTCGGGACCGGAGCGTTCAGGTCGCCGATATGCACCTCGCGCGGTTGCGGGGCGGGGGTTTGGGTGGGTTTGGGGGTGCGGCGACTGGGCGCCTCGGAGTGGGTCTGGGGTGTGGCCGAATGCAATTGGGCCGGTTCATCGGTCGCGGAAGGCGGTGGGGGCGAGGGAGCCATGGGGGTGGGTGCGGTCACCCCCGGCTGCACCTTCAGCGGCTCGGCCAGGGCGATACCGGCGAACGCCATCAGCGCCGCACTCGCGGCTGCGGCCAATCCGGTTGCGAGACCGATCGATACCTTGCGACGACGAGTCACGACACCACCTTCGAGTGATCTGACAGATGGGTGACGCACCGGCGGGTCGCCCGAACAGCATCGTAATCGGCGATCGGCCGAGGGGCCATACCCGTTGTCCGCCACCGTCAAACCTGCGATGTGGCCGATTCCGGATGCGCGGCGGCCGGTGGCGACCACGTGCGCGATACCGCCGGGCCGAGCCCGCACGTGTGGTCAGACCGCCGCGCCGAAGGCGGAACCGGCTGCGCCGCAGACGATTCCACCTGCGATACCACCGACGAGGGCAGCCGGTACGCCGACCGCGGCTGCCCCTGCCGCCGCACCCGCCGCGGCGCCGAGGCCCGCGCCGATCGCCGCACCCGCGGCCGCCCCGGCGACAGTGCCCACGGCGGGTGCGGCGGTTCCGGCTGCGCCGCCGACGAATCCGCCCGCGACCGCGCCGACGCCGGCCCCGGCGATCGCGCCCGGTATCGCGCCGGCGACAGCGGCGGGCACACCGAGGGTGGTGGCCCCCACGGCCGCGCCGACCGCGGCTCCGGCGATCGTCAGACCGGCGATCTTGTCCGATCGACTCGCGTTGACGCCGACCGAGTTCAGGCCCGTCGCAATGGTGGCCTCGGTATCGGCGGCGACGATGTTCGCCGGGGTCAGCACGGCATCGGGAACATCATCCGGGACCGGGGTGCTGAACGTGCCCACGCGCAGGGTGCGCGGCGGTGGCGCGATCGGCGCGACCGGAACCACGGGCGCCGGCGCGTGCAGCGTCCCGAGTTCGATCGCCGGGGCCGCTTCGGTATCCGGGATCGGGCGGAAGTTTCGCGGGATCGCGTGGTGCGGGACCGGACCGATCAGCGCGTGTAGCGGTATGGGAACAAGGGTCACGCCGGGCTGCGCAGATCCGGCCGACGGTTTGTCCGGTGCGCCGAGAGCGACCACCCCGGGTTGCGGTGAACTGCCCGCCACGGGAGCGCGCAGATCATCGGGGGTGCCGGTCCGCGGTGGGTTCGCGGGCCCGAGCTGGTCCGGGACGACCGGGCCGCTCGACGCGCTGGGCCCGGATCCCGCCGGGCCAGGGTCCGGAGCGTGCCCGCCGGACGAGCAACCAACCGCCAGCGCCAGCGGAATCGCCCCCAGCGCGAGCGCGCGCCGCCGAGCACCGGAATTCACCGCGAAACGACGTGCCACGTCGAACACCCCCCACCTTCGAATATCTCGGACGAGCGACGGATCCCCCCGGGAACGGTGTGGATCCGGGCGACAACCTGCGGCGTCGCATGTCCGGCGAGGATAACTTCCCGATAACCACCGATGGCAAATCGATAATTGCAGACGCACACGAAACGAGGATTATTCGACGGAAAACATATCTATCAGGCGGAGTTTGTGGTGCGAGAGGTTAATTGCGCTGTTTGCCGCTCGGCGGCTCGCCGCGCATCAGGTCGGCGAGCGCCTCCCGATCGGTCACATCCATCTTGATGCAGGCGCGGTAGAGATGACCTTCGACGGTCCGCACCGAGACGGTCAGCCGATCGGCGATCTGCCGGTTGCTCAGTCCGGCCGCGACCAGATTCGCGATCTCGCGTTCGCGTGCGGTCAGCGGCAGCGGCTGCGCGGACTGGCGCAGGGCCGGCGTTCCCGCCCCGCCGCAGGCCGCGGCGAGCCGGTTCGCCGCCGCGGCCGATTCCAGCAGCCGCCGCCGATCCCCGGAACGCTCATGTGCCGAGGCGGCCTGCGCGGCGGCGTCGGCCGCCGACAGCAACGCGCCGATCTCCTCGAATTCGGCTGCGGCAGCGTCCAATCCGGGCCCGTCGTGCGAGGCGACCGCGACCGCGTGCCGAGCCTGCACCTGCACCAGCCGCCCATCGATGCGGGCGGCCAGATCGGCCAGCCGCCCCGCGACGCTGTGGTCGCCGAACCGCGCCGCGGTGTGCAACGCCATCGCCTCGATCGCATGCTGATTCGATCGCGCGGCGGCGTCGGCCGCACCGATGGCCAGCCGCACGGCCGGGGTCACGGTGCCCTCGGCGGCGGCCTGCCAGGCCCGCGCGATCTCGAGCTGCGGTTCGTACACCGCGCTGTGCCGCCCGCCCCGGGCGATCGCCGCGGCGATGGTGTCGGCGGCCTCCGCGGCCCGGCCCAACGCCGAATACGCTTCGGCCAGGCGGATTCTCGCCGGGAACATCCATGCCGCCGCGCCCTCCGCGGTCAACGCGGCCAGCGCCTGCTCGAGATTCTCCACCCCGTCCAGGAACCGGCCCTGCGCGACGTCGACAGTGCCCTGCAGGATCTTCGACAACCCCCAGGCGAGATACTGGCCGGGCGCGGAATAGCCGAAATACGCTGTGGCGCAACGGCGTGCGGCCGTCAGGTCGCCGGTCAAGGTGAGTGCGAGCACCTCGGCATGAGTGGACATGAACCGGTTCAGCCCATCGATGTCGGACTCCACCTCGTGCCCCCGCGCGGCATAGGCGCGCGCGGCCTCACCGCGACCCATCAGCGCCAGCGACAATCCGCCGCCGAACGCCGACCACCACACCGCCCACGAGGGCGCCCGCGGCGTCGACATGACGTTGTCGGCGTCGACGAACGCGTCCTGCAAACGGTTCTCGTTCACCGCGCACGCGGAAGCCAAGCCCTGCAACGTCAATTGGATCTTCGGATGGCGCACCTTGCTCCGGACCAGGGCCAGCACCTCGTCGGCGCGATCGGCATCGCCCATGGCCCACAACAGGTTCGCGACGCGCGTACTACCCCAGCGCGCGAGCTGCACCTCGTCGAGTTGATCGGCGTCGAAACTGGCCAGGGTGCGTTCGGCCTCGATCCGATGCCCCTGCCACAGCAGTGCGCGGGCCAGCAGGTCCGCGGCCTCGACACCGCCGCGACGTTCCACCGCGGCGCGCGCGAACCGCTCGCCGAGCGGGATGTTGGCCAGGCCGATGGCATCCTCGGCGGCGGCCTCGAACAGTTCCAGATCCGCGGAACGGTCGCTGTCCAAGGCCAATTCGGCGAGCCGGATGCGATCGGAGGCCGATTTGACCGGACGCTCCTTCAGCGAGGAGTACAGCCGCCCCCGTAATCGACGCGCCGAGGCGATACCCAGCCGCCGCCGGATGACCTCGCCGAACAGCGGGTGGTTGTACCGCACCAGCAGTTGATGGCCGTTCTCGACGATCCGGATGACCCCGCGCGATTCGGCGTTCTCCACCGCTTCCTCGCCGGTCAGCTCGGCCATCACGTCCAGGTCGATCGGCTCGCAGAAGGTCAGCAGTTCCAGCACCCGAAGCACCTCGTCGGGCAGTTGCTCGACCCGATCCTCCAGCAGCGCCGCCAATTCCGAGGTGACCGCCGCGCGTCCGCGCAACTGCCACACGCCGTTGACCTGACGCAGCGTGCCCGCCTCCAGCGCACCCTCCACCAGATGCCGCAGGAACAGCGCGTTACCGCCCGAGGACTCCCACATCAGATTCGCGGTGAAACCCTCGAGCTGGCCGCCGAGCATGGATTCGACCAGTTCGACGCTCTGTCGTTCGGTGAAGGGGGACAGGTCGATTCGCAGCAGATGCCCGTCCTTCCACAGCGAGGTCACCGCGTCGGGCACGGTGACGCCGCTGCGCACGGTGCAGACGATGTGCGCGGCCTTGTCGATGGCCAGTTGCAGCAGCAGTGTCGCGGAAAGCTGATCGAGCAGATGCGCGTCGTCGACGCCGATGATGGTGTGCCCGTCGGCCAGCAGCGCCTCGCGCGCCGCGGCCATGAACGTCACCGGATCGTGCGCGGTGTACACGCCGACCATGTGCGCGAAGACCCCGAGCGGAATGCTGCGCGCGGACTCGGTTCCGGCGACCCACCGGATGTTGCCGCCGATCGTGGTGGCGACCTGCCTGGCCAGGGTGGTCTTGCCGACTCCCGCGTCGCCGGTGAGTACTGCTCCGACGAATTCGGTGCCGGTGAGGGCGGCGCGTAACAACTCCAATTCGCTGCCGCGCTCGATCATCGGCCAGTTCCGAGCCATGGAACTTACTTTAGTGCCTCATGATTCCGCGCGTGGCGGGTGAACCCCGCACGGCGGCAAGCAGTTCGGAAACCTCGATCGAATACTACGAATCGGTCCGCGATTTCGCAGCGGAATCCCGGCGAGGGCGTCCGGTGCGGACAGCCTCGCCGGCAGCGGCTCAGTCCGCCCACACCTGTTCGATCGGGGTGCCCTCGGACGGCGGCGGGGTCGGCACCGCGCCCGGGGTGCGGGAGAACCGGGGTGCGGGTGCGTGCTGCACGACGCCGTCGATCTCGACCAGACCGGTGCGCGCGGCGATGTGCTCGTTCTGCTCGGCCTCGGACATGGTCAGTACGGGTGTGCAGCAGGCGTCGGTGCCGGTGAAGACCTCGGTCCACTCATCGCGGGTGCGCGTTTTGAACTTCTCGGCGAACAGCTTGCGCAGCTGGTCCTGCCCGGCCGGGTCGAGCTGGTTGGGCAGGCCCGCGGGGTCGATCCCGAGCCCGGACAGGAATTCGGCGTAGAACTGCGGCTCGATACAGCCGACCGCCATGTACCTGCCGTCGGAGGTCTCGTAGGTGTCGTAGAAGGCCATCCCGGTGTCGAGCAGGTTGGAGCCGCGTTCGTCGGACCACAGGCCCACGCCCTTCATCCCCCAGATCATGTGCGACAGCGCCAGTGCGCCGTCGACCATCGCGGCGTCGATGACCTGGCCCTTGCCGGAGTTCTGGCGTTCCACCAGGGCGGCGAGCACGCCGAACACCAGGAACATCGAACCACCGCCGAAATCGCCGACCATGTTCAGCGGCGGCACCGGCCGCTCACCCTTGTGGCCGATGGCGTGCAAAACGCCGGTCAGCGAGATGTAGTTGATGTCGTGCCCGGCGCGATCGGCCATCGGGCCGTACTGGCCCCAGCCGGTCATGCGGCCGTAGATCAGGCGCGGATTGCGCTGCTGCGCGACGTCCGGGCCCAGGCCCATGCGTTCGGTGACGCCGGGGCGGAAACCCTCGAGCAGCACGTCGGCCTTGTCGACGAGGCCGAGCACCTTTTCGATGTCGGCGGGATCCTTGAGGTTGGCCTCGACGATGGTCCGGCCGCGCCATTGCGGACGCTCCATGAATCCGGGCAGCATGCCGGGGCGCTGTACCCGCACCACGTCCGCGCCCAGATCGGCCAGGAGCAGTGCCGCGTGCGGGCCGGGGCCGATGCCGGCCAGTTCGACAACCCGGATGCCCGCGAGCGGGCCCTGTGCGGGGGTGGATGAAGTGCTCACGGATTACCTCACTCGTCGTTCCTCGCACCGGCGTCGGCCGCCGATGTTGACATACCGACAATAAGACCTCTCCGTGGGGCGCGTCACGTGGGTGGCGCGTGCGCCCGGCGCGGTGCCGATCAACACGTGTTGCATCGATATCGACGTGCCACCCCCGGGCATGCGCTATCTCTTGTCTGCACGCATTGTTCGACGAGGGGACTCCGGGTGATCACCAGAACGGTCGGCACGCTGATATCGATACTCGCGCTCACGCTCGCCGCGGCGGGCTGCGCATCCCATGCCGAGCAGCCGATCACGGTGCGGGCCATGGTCGTCACCATGTTCGGCCCGGAGGCCAAACCGTGGCTGGACCGGCAGCGGTGGACCCGCGAAGCCGCCCTGCCCGGTGTTCGAAATCCGGTGCGCTGCAACGATTCCGGACTCTGCATGATGGTGACCGGCGAGGGCAAGGTCAATGCCGCGCTGTCGGTCTCGGCCATGCTCGCGAGCCCGGAACTGAACCTGGACAAGGCGTATTTCATCACCGCGGGTATCGGCGGGACGCCGCCGGCCGCCGGAACGCTCGGATTCGCCGCGTGGGCGCACTGGGTCGTCGATGTCGATCTGGGACATCACATCCTGGCGCAGGACGATCCGAGTACGCCCAACGGCTATCTGCCGCTGAGTGATTCGGACAAGCCGGTGACCCAGGCGTACCAGCTGAACGGCGCACTCGTGGACGATGTGTACCGCAGCACCAAGGATGTCGCACTGGCCGACGATCCCGGTCTGGCCTCGGTGCGGGCCGCCTACCCGGCGCAGACCGGCCACGACAAACCCTTCGTCGCCGAATGCGACAGCGCCACCGGCGACAACTTCTTCTCCGGCGCGGCGTCCTCGGCCCAGACCGCGTACATCGTCGGCCTGCAAACCGGCGGTAAGGCCGATTACTGCACCACCCAGATGGAGGACAACGCCACCGCCGCGGCCCTGGCCCGAGCCGGAAAACTGAACCGCTACGTCGACCTGCGGACCGCCAGCGACTTCGATCAGCCGCCGGCGGGAGGTTCGGTCACCGCCCTGCTGAACGCCACCTACACCGGCTTCGCGATCTCGGTCGAGAACGCCTACCGCGTCGGCCTCGCCGCCGCGAACCACCTGATCCAGCATCCGCCGAACTGAGCGTCCCGCTGGAGCCCGTGCCATGCCGTGTGCTTGCGGCCGGATGAACTCGCATCGCCCAGTTCCGCCCACCCCGGGCAACACCAACTTCAAGGCCGGGGCCCGCCCCGGTCCTGGACTGACGGAACGAAGGAGCGCAGCGACTGAGCGGAGGAGGGAAGGACCGGGGTTAATAGGGCCCCGGCCCCGCCGGAGCGAAGCGGAGGCCAAAGATACGGCCCGCCGCAGCGAAGCGAGGGCCGAAATTACGGCTTCAGGCGCAGGGTGGGGGATTGGATCGCCGGCAGGGGTTTGGTCGGCGGGGCGGCTTCCATCGGGCGGGACTTGACCGGAAGTCCGTAGAACGCGCGCGCGTTGTCCTCCAGGACCAAGTGCACATCGGAACCGATGACCTCGCCGATCAGCTCGACATCGCTGTCGCGGAACGGGCGTCCGGCGCGGGTGCCGGGCAGATCCGAGCCGAACATCAAGGCGGTCGGGTTGACGGTGTGGATCCGGTGCAGCGCCGCGCGCACGTCCATCGACACCCGGCCGAATCCGGACGCCTTCACCTTCGCGCCGCGGTCGACGAGATTGAGCAGGTACGGCAGGCATTCGTCGGACATGCCCATGTGGTCGATGGACAGCGCGGGCAACTTGCTGATCACCGGCTCGAGCGAGCCCAGCATGGACCCGTCGATGTACAGCTCCACATGCCAGCGCGCGAGTTCGTACACCCGCAACGCCAGCATGGTCAGCTCGACGATATCCCCCGCGGTCCGCTTGAGGTTGAACCGCAGCGCCCGCACTCCGGCCTTGCTCAACTCCACGATCTCCGTATCGGAGACGCCCGGGTCCAGATTGGTGACCCCGACCCAGTTGTCCCCGAGCTCGGCCAGCGCGGCGCGCAGGAACTCCTGATCGGTCCCCTGGAACGACCCGCTCACCACGGCGCCGCCGTCGATATCGAAGCGCGACATACGCTTTCGATAGTCGGCGACGGTGAACAGCGGCGGGAGGTAACCTTCGTTCTCGATCAGCGGGAACCGCGGATCGATCAGATGGACATGGGCGTCGAACACAGATTCAGCATGCCCCATCAGCCCTTGTGTGGCTCGCTGGCGCGGAGCATATCTTCGCGTTCGACGACCTTGACGCGTTCGCGGCCCTGGGGTTCGCCGAGGGCGCGTTCGTGGGCGTCGAGGCGGTACCAGCCGGCCCAGGTGGTGAACGGGATGCCCTTGCTCTCCAGGAAGTCGGTGACCGCGTCGAGTTCGGGTTCGGGGGCGGGGGTGAATCCGGCGGCGTCGTCGAGCAGGCAGGCGATGGTTTCGTTGGCGTCGCCCTTGGTGTGGCCGATGAGGCCGACCGGGCCGCGCTTGATCCAGCCGGTGACGTAGGTGGCGGGCAGGTAGCGCGCGCCGTCGTCGGCGCTCTCGTCGATCAGCACGCGGCCGGCCTCGTTGGGCACGGTGCCGGCCTGGTCGTCGAACGGCAGCTGCGGGATGTTCTGCGACAGGTAGCCCACGGCGCGGTACACCGCTTGCACGTCCCAGTCGCGGAATACGCCGGTGCCCTTGACGTTTCCGGTGCCGTCGAGCTGGGTGCGCTCGGTGCGCAGGCCGGTGACCTTGCCGTTCTCGCCGACGAGTTCGGCGGGGGATTCGAAAAAGTGCAGGAACAGCTTGTGCGGGCGCGAGCCGACGTCGCGTATCGCCCACTGCTCGATGGTGTTGCAGACCATGTCGACCTGCTTGGAGTGCCGCCGCGCCGCCTCGGAGCCCTCGTCGTAATCGATGTCCTCGGGGTCCACGATGACCTCGATATTCGGCGAGTGATCCAGTTCGCGCAGCTCGAGCGGGGTGAACTTGGCCTGGGCCGGTCCGCGGCGGCCGAAGACGTGCACCTCGACGGCCTTGTTGGCCTTGAGGCCCGCGTAGACATTCGGCGGGATCTCGGTGGGCAGCAGTTCGTCACCGGTCTTGGCGAGCACGCGCGCGACGTCCAGGGCGACGTTGCCCACGCCCAGGACGGCGACCTTCTCCGCGTCCAGCGGCCAGGAGCGCGGCACGTCGGGGTGCCCGTCGTACCAGGACACGAAGTCCGCGGCGCCGTAGCTGCCGTCCAGGTCGATGCCGGGGACGCCCAGGGCGCGGTCGGCGTTGGCGCCGGTGGAGAAGATCACCGCGTCGTAGAAGCGGCGCAGGTCGGCCAGGGTGATGTCGGTGCCGTAGTCGATGTTGCCGAGCAGGCGCACCTGCGGTTTGTCCAGGACCTTGTGCAGTGCGGTGACGATGCCCTTGATCCGCGGGTGATCGGGCGCGACACCGTAGCGGATCAGGCCGAACGGCGCGGGCATGCGCTCGTACAGGTCGATGCTCACCTCGGCGTCGGACTTCATCAGGGCGTCGGCGGCGTAGATTCCGGCCGGTCCGGCGCCGACGATCGCGATGCGAAGCGGGCGCGCGTCGGACGCGGAGGCGGGGCCCACCTCACCCTTCGACTCTGCACTGGTTTCGGTCATTCTTCTGCGCACCCTTTGGTCGAAATCTGTGTCGTCATATTCTCAGCCGTCTTTCTTAGCTTAGGCTAAGTTGACGTAGGTCCGGATCGTCCGGCCGATCCTTCATACCGATCGATGCTGCGTCATTGCCGCTCGGGGGATCCGTCGCGCCGACCGCAGCCGGGGCTGGAGGCGATTCTATCGGTGACTGCTATGGCCGATGTGCCCGGCATCTGCCGCCGATCCGGGGTGCGCGCGGGAACCTCGCCCCCTACCAGGGATGATCGAGTTATGAGTGACTCGGAAACCGCCGCCGCGACCCGGATCGACCAGAACGACGCGGTCCGCTCGCCGGTGCCGTTCATCGCCGCCGCGGTGATCGCGCTGCTGGTGATCGGCGGTGTGGTGATAGCCGGAATGCTGCGGCCGGCTGAGAAGAATGTCACAACTTCCGACCGTCTGGCCACCGCGATCCGAGATTTCGCCACCGCTCAGAGCGGTACCGACCTCGCGCGCCGCGCCGCCACCGAATGCGGCGGTTTCGACCCCGCGCACTCCCCGCTGGGCCCGGACGCGGCCGGGAAGAAGATCGAGATCGTCCGGATGACCGACCCCACCGCGAACGGCACACGCGCCAAAGTCACAGTGACCAGCTCGGTGGACGGCCACCAGAGCACCTCCACCTGGAACCTCACCCAATCGGGCAACGACTGGTTCGTCTGCAGTGCTTGATTGCCTCGGTGTTGGATTGCCGCCACGCGTGCGACCGGCGAGACGGGCCGCGAACCGTGTTGGATTGCCTCCGCTCCGCTCCGGCTTCGCTACGGGGTGTTGTCGACGTGTCGGCGGTCGCCGATTTCGCTGGTTCGTCGCCGCCGACGGGTTCGTTGCCGGGCCGGGCCGGTCGTCGTCCTGCCGGACGGGGTTTGACAGGCGGGTGTGCGGCCGGGCAATCTCTTTTCCAGGTCATGAGTACCAGCGCTAGGCCCCGGCTCGCTGGTCGGCAACCCTCCTCCGCGGTGGGGTGCTCCGGGTGACGACCTGGCCGCGCCGAACAGGCGTGGCAAGTGCGGATTCTTCGAGGAGGTTCAGCAAGTGAGTTACGCGGGTGACATCACTGTCCAGCAGGCATGGGATCTGTTGCGCGACAATCCCGATGCGGTTCTGGTGGATGTGCGCACCGAGGCCGAATGGCGGTTCGTCGGGGTGCCGGACACCAGTGCGATCGACCGGCCGACGACCCTGATCGAATGGGTCGACAGCGCCGGCGAGCGCAACGCCGGGTTCGTCGACCAGCTGAAGCAGGCACTGGCCGGCCGCTCGGCCGACAGCGATGCTCCGGTGATCTTCCTGTGCCGGTCCGGGCAGCGGTCCATCGGTGCCGCGACGGCGTCGACCGCGGCCGGATTCACGCCCTCCTACAACGTCCTGGCCGGTTTCGAGGGTCCGCTGGACGCCGACGGACATCGCGGCGGCGCGGGCTGGCGCGCCGAGGGCCTGCCCTGGAGACAGTCGTGATCACCGGCGGCGCATTCGACAAACCGCTGCCCGAGGGAGTCGGCCCGGCGACCCTGGGCGTGCGAGGCGGCCTGCGCCGCTCGGGGTTCGAGGAGACCTCCGAGGCGCTGTACCTGTCCTCGGGTTTCGTCTACGCCAGCGCGGAGGCGGCCGAGGCGTCGTTCACCGGCGACATCGAGCATTTCGTGTATTCGCGCTACGGGAATCCGACCGTGGCCATGTTCGAGGAGCGGATGCGGCTGCTCGAGGGCGCGCAGGCCTGTTTCGCGACCGCGAGCGGCATGTCCGCGGTGTTCACCGCGCTGGGCGCACTGCTGGGCAACGGCGATCGGCTGGTCGCCGCGCGCAGCCTGTTCGGCTCCTGCTTCGTCGTGTGCAACGAGATCCTGCCGCGCTGGGGCGTGGAGACGGTCTTCGTCGACGGTGAGGACCTGAGCCAGTGGGAGCAGGCGCTGTCCGTGCCGACCGCGGCGGTCTTCTTCGAGACGCCCTCGAATCCGATGCAGACCCTGGTCGATGTCCGCCGGGTCTCCGAGCTCGCGCACGCCGCGGGCGCGAAAGTGGTGCTGGACAACGTCTTCGCCACTCCGCTGCTGCAGCGGAGTCTGGACCTGGGCGCGGATGTGGTCGTGTACTCCGGCACCAAGCACATCGACGGTCAGGGCCGGGTGCTGGGCGGTGCGATCCTCGGCGAGGCCGAGTACATCGGCGGCCCGGTGAAGAATCTCATGCGGCACACCGGTCCGGCGCTGAGCCCGTTCAACGCGTGGACGCTGCTCAAGGGACTCGAGACCATGCCGCTGCGGGTGCGTCACTCGGTGCGGGCGGCGCACGAGATCGCCGAATTCCTGGAACAGCGGCCGGCGGTGTCGTGGGTGAAATACCCCTTCCTGCAATCACATCCGCAGCACGAGCTGGCACGGCAGCAGATGAGCGGCGGCGGTACCGTCGTCACCTTCGAACTCGCCGCCAACCCGGCCGAGGCGAAGAAGCGCGCGTTCGAGGTGCTGAACCGGCTGCGCATCATCGACATCTCCAACAATCTGGGCGATGCCAAGACGCTGATCACCCATCCGGCGACCACCACGCACCGCGCGATGGGGGCGGAAGGCCGTGCGGCCGTGGGGATCACCGACGGCGTACTGCGTATCTCCGTCGGACTCGAGGATGTCGAGGATCTGCTCGGCGATCTGGATCAGGCGCTGGGCTGAGCGTCGCGGCCGGGGACTGCTCGCCGATTCCCCGGCTGGGCGATGATTTTCGCGATCGCGCATCGTCCTACCTGTAACCACAACGCAGGGAAGGTAATCGGATGCGAATCAAGGCTCGCTTGTGCATGAGCGCCGACGGCTATGTCAGTACGCCCAACGGCTGGCCGCCGCAGGTGGTGGATCCCGCGCACGGGCACGGCAGCCACGGCGTCGCGGAATTCCTGAAGTCCTGCGAGGCGGCGCTCATGGGACACACCACCTTCGAACCCGCTCTGAGCAACGACTTCTGGCCGTGGCCCGATCTGCGGGTGTTCGTGCTGGCATCGGAACGTCCGGCCGGTACGTCCGAGCATGTGACGGTCGACAGTGATCCGGTCCGCCTGCTGGAGACGTTGCGGGCGGCCAATCGCGGCGGCGACGTCCACCTCGTCGGCGGTCCGCGCACGATCGAGACGTTCCGGGAACTCGGTGCGCTGGACGAACTCCACCTGGTCGTGCTGCCCTTCCTGCTGGGCGGCGGCCTGCGCCTGACCGATGCGCTGAGCGTCGAGACGGGCCTGGAACTGAAGGGTTCCCGGACGCTGGACGCCGGTGCGGTGGAGATCGTCTATGGCGTGAAAGACGGTGGCGGCGTGGCCGAGGCGGCCGAGGAGGGCTGGTCCCCGGCCTCGCAGCGCGGCTGAACCGCCACCCGGCCCGAACTCAGGGGGCGAACGGATTCGCCGTTCGCCCAACCAGTTCCGAGACCGAATCGAATACGACGGTCGGCCGATAGGGATACTGCTCGACCGATTCACGGGTGGAGATCCCGGAGGTGACCAGGATCGTGCGCATCCCCGCCTCCAGCCCGGCGATGACATCGGTGTCCATCCGGTCGCCGATCATCACTGTGGATTGCGAATGCGCGCCGATCCGGCGCAGCGCAGAACGCATCATCAGCGGATTCGGTTTCCCGACGTAGTACGGATCGCGTCCGGTGGCGCGGGTGATCAGCGCGGCCACCGAACCGGTCGCGGGCAGCACTCCCTCGCGCGAGGGACCGGTGGCGTCGGGGTTGGTGGCGATGAATCGCGCACCCCGCTCGACCAGCCGGATCGCGGTGGTGATCGCCTCGAACGAGTAGGTGCGGGTCTCGCCGAGGACGACGTAGTCCGGATCGCTGTCGGTCAGCACGTAGCCGATCTCGTGCAGCGCGGTGGTCAGGCCGGATTCGCCGACGACGTACGCGGTGCCGCCGGGACGCTGTTCGCTCAGGAATGTCGCGGTGGCCAGCGCGGAGGTCCAGATCGCCTCCTCCGGGATGTTCAGGCCGCTGTGCCGCAACCGGGCCTGCAGATCGCGCGGAGTGCGGATCGAATTATTGGTGAGCACGAGAAAGGGAATGTCATTGGCCTGCAGTTCTTGCAGAAACTTGTCGGCGCCGGGGATCGGGTGGTCCTCGTGCACCAGGACCCCGTCCATATCGGTCAGGTAGGACAGGATCGGTTCGTCGTCGGCAGTCACGAGCACATTGTGGGCTATCGAGGTTTCCGGTGGGGGCGTTGTGTGAAGGTGCGACCGTTCACACAGACCTGTTCGGAGCTGACTATGGTCGAAGAAGGCCCCACATGACGGGGTGCTGTGGAATGTGGCACACCCGTTCGGCGCTGCACAGAGTCGACGGGACTGTCGGCAACGGTGAAGGAGTGGACGCAGTGAGTGATCTGAAGCTCGGATACAAGGCGTCGGCGGAACAGTTCGGCCCCCGGGAGCTGGTCGAGCTGGCGGTCGCGGCCGAGGAGCACGGCTTGGACAGCGCGACGGTGAGCGATCACTTCCAGCCGTGGCGGCACGAGGGCGGCCACGCGCCGTTCTCGCTGGCGTGGATGACCGCGGTCGGTGAACGCACCGAGCGGATCCAACTGGGCACCTCGGTGCTCACCCCGACCTTCCGCTACAACCCCGCGGTGGTCGCCCAGGCGTTCGCGACGATGGGCTGCCTGTACCCGGACCGGATCATGCTCGGCGTGGGTTCGGGCGAGGCGCTGAACGAGATCGCGACCGGGTACAAGGGCGAATGGCCGGAGTTCAAGGAGCGTTTCGCGCGGCTGCGCGAGTCGGTCGACCTGATGCGCGCGCTGTGGACCGGTGACCGGGTCACCTTCGAGGGCGAATACTACCACACCGTGGGCGCCTCGATCTACGACGTGCCCAAGGGCGGCATCCCGGTGTACGTCGCCGCGGGCGGCCCGCTGGTGGCCCGCTACGCCGGTCGCGCGGGCGACGGTTTCATCTGCACCTCGGGCAAGGGGATGGACCTGTACACCGAGAAGCTGATGCCCGCGGTGCGCGAGGGCGCGGCCAAGGCCGGGCGCACCGCCGAGGACATCGACCGGATGATCGAGATCAAGATCTCCTATGACACCGATCCCGAACTGGCGCTGCAGAATACGCGTTTCTGGGCCCCGCTGTCGCTGACCGCGGAACAGAAGCACGACATCACCGATCCGATCGAGATGGAGGCCGCCGCCGACGCCCTGCCGATCGAGCAGATCGCCAAGCGGTGGATCGTGGCCAGCGATCCCGACGAGACGGTCGAGCTGATCAAGCCGTACATCGATGCGGGCCTGAACCACCTGGTATTCCACGCCCCCGGGCACGACCAGCGCCGTTTCCTGGAGCTGTTCGAGCGCGACCTGGCCCCGCGGTTGCGGGCGCTGTAACTGCTCGGTCCGGCTGCCGCCGCCGAGCGGCAGCCGGGCGGGGTCAGCGCCGGCGGACCGCGAAGATGCGCAGTTCCCGGGCGGTCCGGTCGCGGTATGCGGTGTACGCCTGGGAGATCTGCTCGAACCGCGCGTAGACCTCGGCTTTGCGCTCGGCGTCGTGCAGAATTTCCGCGCGGACCGGAATCCGTTCTCCCGCAATGGTTATCACGGCTTCGGGGTGGGCCAGCAGGTTCGCGGTCCAGGCCGGATGACGTTCGCCGCCGAAATTGCTGCCGACCAGATACAGCACGTCCCCGGCGTGTGCGTAGAGCAACGCGGTGGTGCGCGGCTGCCCGGATCTGCGCCCGGTCGTGCTGAGCAGCAGGACGGGCGCACCGACCGGCCCCAGCGCCGTGTACCGGCCCGCGGTGCGTTCGAGGACTCTGCGGTCCAGCGGGCCGAGTGCGCGGACCAGCGCGGATCCAGCGCCGGTCGCCGCGAACGCGCTCACCGTGCGGCCGAGCAGGCCGGTCCGCGAACCCCATGAGCGATCCGGAAACGGTGCGGTCATGGACGGATTCTAGAGCCGCCGAACCACCCGGCGAGGCCGACTGCACAGGTCGGAACGCCGGAAATGTGTGAACAGGCAGTTCTCCACTACGCGGGAGTGTGATTTTCCAGTAGTTTGCCGCGCGAGGGGCGAATCCGGCACGTGTGCTCGTTAAGCTCGCGGTCATGGCCGAGATCGCACCGTCCACCGTGTACATCGCCTCCCCCGAGGGGGATACCGGGAAGTCGACGGTGGCGCTCGGGGTGCTGCAGATGCTCTGCGCGACCACCGCACGGGTCGGGGTGTTCCGGCCGATCAGCCGCTCGACCACGCAGCGCGACTACATTCTCGAGCTGCTGCTCGAGCACAGCACCGCCGATATCGACTACGAGCAGGCGATCGGCGTCGGCTACGAACAGGTGCACGCCGATCCGGACGCGGCCATCAGCGATATCGTCATGCGCTTCCACGACGTCGCCAAGGTGTGCGACGCGGTGGTGATCGTCGGCAGCGACTACACCGATGTGGCCAGCCCGAGCGAACTGCGCTACAACGCGCGCATCGCGGCCAATCTCGGCGCACCCGTGGTGCTGGTGCTGCGCGGGTCCGAACGCACGCCCGAGCAGGTCACCGAACTGGCCGAGGTGTGTGCGGGCGAACTCGGTCACGAACACGCCCAGCTGGTCGCGATCATCGCCAACCGCTGCGATCCCGAGGCGCTCGACGAGGTCGCCGCGGCGCTGCGGGTCGTCGGCGTGCCGTCCTGGACGCTGCCGGAGGTGCCACTGCTGACCGCGCCGACCATCGCCGAGCTGTGCGAGGCCATCGACGGCGAAATATATTCCGGCGACCCGGAATTGATGCAGCGCGAGGCGTTGCACGTCATGGTCGGCGGGATGACCGCGGAACACATCCTCGAGCGCCTGTCCGACGGGGACGCGGTGATCGTACCGGGCGATCGCTCCGACGCGCTGCTGAGCCTGGTGAATGCCCATGAGGCCGAGGGTTTTCCGTCGCTGGCCGGAATCATCATGAACGGCGGCATGCTGCCGCACCCGTCGATCGCGCGGCTGATCGCGGGCCTGAAACCGAAACTGCCGATTCTCACCACCCAGCTGGGCACCTTCGACACCGCGGTCGCCGCCCGCACTCGCGGCCGGGTGTCGCTGTCGAGTATCCGCAAGGTGGATACCGCGCTGGCGCTGATGGAACAGCGGGTGGACGCGCAGAAACTGTTGCAGCGCATCGAGGTTCAGATCCCTTCGGTGGTGACGCCGCAGATGTTCGAATATCAGCTGATCGAGCGGGCCCGCTCGGATCGGCGGCGCATCGTGCTGCCCGAGGGCGGTGACGACCGGATTCTGCGCGCGGCGGGGCGGGTGCTGCAGCGCAAGATCGCCGATCTGACCATCCTCGGTGACGAGGCGGCGGTGCGGGGGCGGGCGGCCGAACTCGGCGTCGACATCGCCGACGCCGAGGTGCTGAATCCCGAGACATCCAGTCTGCGTGACGAATTCGCCAAGGAGTACGCGGCCCTGCGCGCGCACAAGGGGATGACCGAGGATCGGGCGCGCGAATACCTCACCGATATCTCGTATTTCGGCACGATGATGGTCCACCGGGGGATCGCCCACGGTATGGTGTCCGGCGCGGCGCACACCACCGCGCACACCATCCGGCCCTCCTTCGAGATCATCAAGACCGAGCCCGGCGTCTCGACGGTATCCAGTGTGTTCCTGATGTGCCTGGCCGACCGGGTACTGGCCTACGGCGACTGCGCGGTGGTGCCCGATCCGACCTCCGAACAGCTCGCCGACATCGCGATCTCCTCGGCGCGCACCGCCCAGCAGTTCGGTATCTCGCCGCGGGTGGCGATGCTGTCGTATTCGACGGGGGAGTCCGGCAGCGGCGTGGATGTGGACAAGGTTCGCACCGCGACCGCGCTCGTGCACGAGCGCGCGCCCCAGCTGCTGGTGGAGGGGCCGATTCAGTACGACGCGGCGATCGAGCCCACGGTCGCGAGCGCGAAGCTCCCGAATTCCGAAGTAGCCGGTCGCGCAACCGTTTTCGTCTTCCCCGACCTGAACACCGGCAACAACACCTACAAGGCGGTGCAGCGCAGCGCGGGCGCGGTGGCGATCGGCCCGGTACTGCAGGGGCTGCGTAAGCCGGTGAACGACCTGTCCCGGGGTGCGCTGGTCGCCGATATCGTCAATACCGTGGCGATCACCGCCATCCAGGCGCAGACCGGACTCGAATGAGCGGCGTGCGCGACGTACAGGGAGGCATGATGCGGGTCCTGGTGATCAATTCCGGGTCGTCGTCGATCAAATACCAACTGCTGGAACCGAGTTCGGGCGAAGTCGCGGCCTCCGGCATGGTCTCGCGGATCGGTGAGCGGGTCGAGCCGGGGACGCCGACCGTCCAGCACGACAGCGATGGGCGCACCCTCGAGCACGACGGTCCGATTGCCGACCACGCGGCCGGGCTGCGGGTGGTGTTCGACCTGTTCGCGCGCAGCGGGCACGACCTGACCGGCGAGGGTCTGCGCGCGGTCGGGCATCGGGTGGTGCACGGCGGGGAGGTGTTCTACCGGCCGACGCTCGTCACCGACGCGGTGGTGTCCTCGATCGACGAGCTGTCCACCCTTGCGCCGCTGCACAATCCGGCCAATGTGATCGGCATCGAATCCGCTCGGCGGCTGCTGCCCGGCGTCCCGCAGGTCGCGGTGTTCGACACCGCCTTCTTCCACGGGCTGCCCGATGCCGCGAAGACCTACGCCATCGATGCGAAAGTTGCTGCTGCGCACGGCATTCGGCGGTACGGGTTCCACGGCACCTCGCACGAGTACGTCTCCGGGCGAGTGGCCGAGCTGCTCGGGCGGGACGCCTCGGCGGTGAACCAGATCGTGCTGCACCTGGGTAACGGCGCATCGGCCTCGGCGATCCGCCGCGGCCGGGCGGTGGACACCAGTATGGGGCTGACCCCGCTCGAGGGTCTGGTGATGGGCACCCGTTCGGGAGATATCGATCCGGGCATCATCGCGCATCTGATGCGCACCGCCGGATTCGACATCGACGCCGTGGACGAGCTGCTGAACCGGAATTCGGGCATCAAGGGCCTGTCCGGGGTGAACGACTTCCGCGAACTGCAACGCCTGATCGACTCCGGAGACCGCGCCGCGAGCCTGGCCTACGAGGTCTACATCCACCGCCTGCGTCGCTACATCGGTGCGTACCTCGTGGAATTGGGCGAGGTCGACGCGATCACCTTCACCGCCGGAGTCGGCGAGAACAGCCCCCAGGTGCGCGCCGACGCCCTGGCCGGACTGACCCGCTTCGGCATCGCCGTCGACCCGGCTCGCAACACCGCGAAAGACCGTGCCGCCCGGTACATCTCACCTCCCGGCGCCGAGATCCCGGTACTCGTCGTCCCCACCAACGAGGAGCTGGCGATCGCCCGTGCCGCCGCCGCACTGGTCAGCTAGTTCGGCGGATACATTCTCAGAACCAGGTTTTGGCGCGCAGGGCGTTGGCCAGGTCGACCAGGGCGTAGCGGTGCGTGCGGCCGGGGGCGGTCCGGGCCAGGCCGCGCAGGCCGGCCTCGGCTCCGTTGCGCAGGGCGCGTTCGGTGAACGGTTCGCCGAAGAGGGTGGCGTCCGGATTCCTGGGCCTGTTTCCGGCCTGCAGCCAGGCCAGTGCGGTGCCGAGAACCAGGACCCGCATCTGGCTCGCGCGGTGCTCGCCGGCCGGCACGCGATCTACGCGGTAAGCGGCGACATGTAATGCGTCCTCGTCCAATTCGGCGACCGGGGCGGCGGTGAGCAGCAGCAACACCGCGGTGAGGCGAGCCTCGTCGTAGTGGCGTGAGGCCGGCGGGACCTGGTCCAGCGCATCCACCGCCGCCTGCACTCGCGCGTCGGCGGCGAGTTGGCGGGCCAGGCCGAATGCCGCGCTGACCACGCCGCGATCGGTTCGCCAGACGGTCGCGTAGAACTTCTCGGCATAGCCGCGCCATTGTTCGGGATCGGGTGAATCCCACTGTTGCAGAACGAGTTCCGCTGTCGCGGCAAGAGCCAGTTTGGGTGCGATCTCACCGGGCAGCGCTTGCAGGACCGCGTCGAACCGGTCGAACGCCTGCTCGTACTCGAATTCGAGCAATCCGGCCAGACCGCGGTACCACTCGACGCGCCAATCGGCGCGGTCCAGGCGGCTCAGCAGCTGACGGGCCGATTCGGGCTGTCCCAGCACGAGCTGGATGCGGACCTCGGCGAGTGTGCATTCGACCTCGAAGGTTTCGGGCATCTCGGCCGAGCCCGCCTCCGCGCGGGCGCGAGCGATGCGGACCGCCTCGAGGGCGTGCAGCGGTTCGGGGTGCACCGTCCCGGCCAGCAGCGCCGCGGACGGGTCCGCCGGATCGATCAGCGGAACCGGCAGTGCCGCGGCCACATCGTGGGCGCGCAGGTTCTTGCTGCGTTCGATGCCGTCGGTATAGGCATCGGTCTGCGCGAGCAGCTCCTCGGTGCCGAAGCTGGTCCGGGGCGCGCTGAAGAGTGTGGACAGCTGTGGATGTTCGGTTCCGGTGTCGGCGGAGAGTATTTCGCGCAACACGCCCGCGAGTTGCGTGGCCATGATCCGGGCGGAGACGAAACGGCGTTCCGGGTCCGGGTCGGTGGCCCGCAACAGCAGCCGATGCAGGAATTCGTACCGCATCAGCGTGGGTTCGTTTGCCGGAGCGGGGATTCCGTCGAGGTAGCGGCCTTTGTCGGTCGGCATGTTCAGGGTGAGGACGGCCAGCGTGCGTCCGACCGTGTAGATGTCCGAGGCCGCGGTGGGGCCGGTCCGGGCGATCTCGGGGGCCTGAAAACCTCTGGTGCCGTAGAGATTTCCGTATGATTCGAAGGCCGCGACGGCGCCCAGGTCGATCAATTTCACCTGGTCCTCGGTGACCATGATGTTGTCGGGCTTGAGATCGTTGTAGGCCAGTTCCTGGGAATGCAGATATTCCAGCGCCGGAAGGATTTCCAGCAGGTAGGCGATGGCCTCGGCGACCGGCATGCGCTCGGGCCGGGTATAGGTGTCCAGCATGTCGCGCAACGACCTGCCGCCCACGTACTCCATGACGATGTACCCGATCGGGGTGCCGCCCGGACCCGGATGCTCGACGAAGTTGTGGATCTTGACCACGCTCGGATGCGCCAGCTCGGCCAGGTACCGCCGCTCGGTGACCGCGACCGCCTGTGCCTCGGCATCCCCGCCGTGCAGCAGGCCCTTGAGTACGACCCAACGATCGTTCACATTGCAGTCGATGGCCAGGTAGATCCACCCCAACCCGCCGTGCGCGATGCATCCCTGGATCTCGTACTGCCCGGCGACTATATCGCCCGAACCCAGGAACGGACGGAAATCATAAGGCGCACCGCAGGTTTCGCACGTTCCGGTGGCCTGCGCCGGATGCCCCGCCCGGGCCCGCCCGACCGGCTTACCGCACCTCCAGCAGAATCGCCGCGCCTCACTCACCATCGGATCGGTGAGCACCACCGACCGCGGATCGATCGGCGGCACAACCGGAATCTCCACCAGTCCGGCCCCGAGCCGCCGCACTGCGGGCCGGCTGCGGACGGTCCGTCCACTACTACGCACCGTCGGCCCCGACCCGGCAGTCCGCGTCGAAGCCGCCTTCGCCGCACCCGACCCCGCGGACCGCCCGCGCCCCAGCGCATCCGCCGCCTGCGTAGCCGGACTCCGCAGCCCGGTGGCCTCCTCATCCTCCGCGGAAGTGCCGACCACCCCGCCGGGCGGTGCGGCCGAGGTCGCGGCGACGGCCTGTGTGGCCAGGGGTTCCCGGTCGCCGTCGGATCGGGATTCGTCCGGTTCGCCGGGAGATTCAGCCGGAGATCCGGCCCCGGCCACCGCTCGGGTCGCCGCCGGTTGTCCGGCTTCGGTTTCGTGGGCGCGATCGGCGTCCGGTGCGGTGGCCGGTGTGGCGGCGGCCTGTGTGGGTGGGGGTGTTCGGTCGTAGCGGTTGCCCGATTCGTCTGGGGCGTTGGTCGTTTCGGCGGCGGCCGCTGCTCGGGTCGCTGGTTGCTCGGCTTCGGTTTCGTGGGCGCGATCGGCGTCCGGTACGGTGGCCGGTGTGGCGGCGGCGGCCTGTGTGGGTGGGGGTGTTCGGTCGTCGTGGTTGCCCGATTCGTCTGGGGCGTTGGTCGTTTCGGCGGCGGCCGCTGCCTGGGGCGCCGGTTGTTCGGTACTCGGCCCGGTATTGCCGGCGGAAACAACTGGTGTTGCCGCGGCGGCGGCCTGTGTGGCCAGGTGGTCCCGCCCGTGGTCACGGCTGCCGGAACGGCCTGGGGCGTACGGAGTTTGCGCCGCAGAGCCTGCGGCCGCCGCTCGGGTAGGCGGTTGTTCGGTGTCCGATCCACTGGGCCGGTGGGCATCCGGCGATCCGGCCGCGGCGGTGGCGGGGAGCGCGCGCGTGCCCGAGGGTGCCGCGCAGGTGCGGGAGCCGTCGGCTTTGCTCGGTGCGTCCGAGGAATCGGCCGGAGAGGCGGCCGCTCTCGGGTGCGAGGGTTCGGAACCTTCTTCGGGCTCGGCGAAGTTGGCGGCCGTCGCTGTGGGTTCCGCTGTGCTGGAATCGGTTTCGCCTGAGTGCTGCATGGGCGTCAACCCTGGTAGTCCGGTTGGGGCGGTCCGCTGGACGGGCCCAGAGCGGCTTGCAGCCAGCGTTGGTAGAGGCGGTTCCAGGTGCCGTCGGTGCGGATGCGGTCCAGGGTGCCGTTGACGAAGCGCACCATATCGTCCTGGCCCTTGGGGATTCCGACGCCGTACGGCTCGTCGCTGATATCGGGGCCGACCATCTCGGCGTAGTACGGGTCCTGCACCGACAGGCCCGCCAGGATCGTGTTGTCGGTGCTGACCGCGTCCACCTGACGCTGCTGCAGCACCACCAGACAGTCGGCCCAGGTCGGCACGGTGAGAATCGACGCGGCGGGCTGTCCGCGCCGGATCTGGTCCAGCGAGGTGGTGCCGGTGACGATGCACACGCGCCTGCCCGCCAGATCGGCCAGACTGCGGATACCGGAATTCTTGATCGCCAGAATCCGTTGGTGCGCCATGAAATACGGCGTGGAGAAGGCCACCTGCTGTTTGCGTGCGCAGGTGATCGTCATCGTCTTGACCACCACGTCGACGGTGTGGTCCTCGAGGGCGCGCTCGCGGTCGGCCGACCCGAGAATCCGGTACTCCACGCGCTGCGGATCGCCGAACAGATCCCGCGCGATCTCCCCGGCGATGTCGACGTCGAATCCCTCCAGCGTGCCGCTGACCGGATCGCGGAAGCTGAACAGATTGCTCCCCGGGTCCAGCCCGACGATCAGCCGGCCCCGGGCGCGAATCGCATCCACGTCCGGCCCGTGCGTCGTACCGTTCGGGCTCGGGCTCGGGCTCGCGGTGAGATCTCCACACCCTTCCCCGGCGGCCGGTGGAATCGGCGTATTCGTCCGCACGACAGCGGCATTCGCGGGCAATGGCGGCTCGGTATAACTCGCGCTGCTGCCGCGCGGAGATGTGGTGTCCTGCGCGCACCCGGTCAGCAGCAGAGCGGTGGCCAGCAAGGCCCCGGTCAGCGCCCGCCGCCCGGCCCCTCCTCGCGCGGCCGATGCCCGGATGCGAATTCTGTTGTCCCTCATCGGTACTCCCGAAGCCGCGGCCACAACCCGGCCACCACGAACAGGGCGGACAGGACCGCGAGGGTCAGCGCCCCCGGGGACAGGATGTCCAGGGAGCGGGCGGCGTCGGAGATGTCGGTGCGTAAGGTGTTGCGGGCCTTGCCGATTCCATCGGCGAGGGCGTGATCGAGCGCCTGCATGCTGGCCGTCGCCTCGGTGGGGCCGGGGCCGATCGCGACGGTGGCCGCACCGGGGAAATCACCGCGACCGAGTGCGTCGGTCATCCGCTGATGGGCTTGCCGCCAACGGTCCAGGGCCGCGCGGGCGGTGGCGACGTCGTCCGAGGCCGGCGCACCGTGCGGATAACGCGTCAGCAGGTCGGTGAGCTTCTTGGTGGCGTCGTCGAAGATGCGGTCGTAATCACCGCTGTCGTCGCGCCGCACCAGCTTCAGGGTTTCCGCGGCCCGCGCCTGCTGGGTCAGAATGCGGCTGTCGGTCAGCTCGGAGGTCGGCACCGCGCCGTCGTCGCGGCCGTCGGTGGTGGACAACGCCGAGATCGACCCGGCCGTCACCGTCCACGCCAGCAAGACGACCAGCGTGCCCGAGGCCAGCAGCAGACCGGGATTGAGCACCCGATGCCAGCGCCGTGCCAGATACAGCTGCGCCACCACCAGCGCCGCCAGCGCGAGCACCGGCAGGATGATGGCCAGCCACGGCGGACGCACATGCCGCCGCTGGGTATCCGAGATCGCCGTCGAGCGGTGCTCCTGGAGTTCTTGGGCCATCCGCAGCATCTTGGTCTGCATCAGATTCGACGCTTCACTCAGATACGCCGCGCCGACCGGATGTCCGAGGCGATTGTTGGTCCGCGCGGTCTGGACCAGCTCGGTGTACACCGGCATCTCGGTGGCGATTCCGGTGCGCAGCGCCGCGTCCGGGTCGTTCGCGCCCGCCGAATCGTGGCTGGACTGCGCGACCAGTTCGGCCGCCGCGTCGCCCATCGCCTGGTTGTAGGCGTTCAGGACGTCCGCGGGTTCCAGGCCGCCGAAGATGAACGCGGTGCCGGCCTCGGCATCGGCGACCGACAGCGAGGTGTACAGGCGCTGAGCGGAATTCGCGTCCGGCTCGGCGTCGTCGAGCAGATATTGCAGCGCGTGCTGGCGGTTGCTCACCTCCGAGGCGGTGACCACCCCGGCGATCAGGCAGGAGCCGAGCAGAATCAGGCCGATGGCAATGAGTTTCGCGGGCGAGGACCGGGCGAAGGAGCGCATATCGCTGGCGTCGATCTGACGGCGTACGGCGGCGGCCGCGGCGCGCGGGGTCAGCTCGTCCAAACGCGGTTGCGCGGTCCGGGTCATGGTCACCTCCGTTCCATCGCCGACGAGGGCCGTGCCGGTAGAGCTTATTGTGGTCGTGGCGATGTCGCGCGGGTGTATCGCCCAGTCGACCCGACATTTTTCGTCGGAGCGGCCGGCTGACGCGCGATCGACGCGGGCGAGGATGGGACGAGGCGAGTATGCGTGGTGACGGAGACGGCTTTGTGAGCAGCCCCGACGGGACGCGGCAGTGGGGCTTGTTCGGGGCCGCCGGACTTCTGCTCCGCGCGCCCGCGCCCGGTGGCGGCGCGGTGGTGTTGATGCAGCATCGCGCGCCGTGGAGCCATCAGGGCGGCACCTGGGCGTTGCCCGGCGGAGCCCGCGATTCGCACGAGTCCAGCGAGAGCGCCGCGGTGCGCGAGGCATACGAGGAGGCCGGAATCGTTCCGGACGCGGTCCGCGTGCGCGGCAGCCGCATCACCGCGACCGCGCCCAGCGGCTGGAGCTACACCACCGTCGTCGCCGATATCGCCGAGCCGGTGGCGACCATCGCGAATATGGAGAGCGCCGAGCTGGCCTGGGTCCCCGAGGCCGAGGTCGACGCTCGTCCCCTGCATCCCGGATTCGCCGCCGCCTGGCCGCTGCTGCGCGCCCAGCCCGCCCGTCTCGGCCTGGACGGCCTGCCCGAAGCCGCCGAACTCGCCGCCATCCTGCCTCGCACCCTGGACCTCGCCGACCAGGGTTTTCTGTGGTTGCACACCGAGGAGTGCGCGGGTCGCCGGGTCTGCGTGACCGGATCGGCCGGGCCGAACGGCGATTCGCCCGCAGATGTGTTGTATCTCACCCTGAGTCAGATTCTGTCCTGAGCCGCCGGGGCATCCCGCGCCTTGGTGTCCGGCCGATTTCGGTGGCGTGGCCCGCGGCATCACCTCCGGTCGCACGAACGCGAGCCGGCCGCGCATCCGGTGGACCGATGTCGAGGTTGTGCGGATCTCGTTCCGTCGCACGGCAGTTCGTCGCCCCGGATGGGGATCAGGCGGAGATGTTCTGCTCGAGACGGGATTTGAGGGATCGGGCCGCGGCTTCGGGGTCGTCGGCCTCGGTGATGGCGCGAACGACGACGATGCGGGTGGCGCCCGCGTCGAGCACCTCGGGCAGACGGGCTTCGTCGATGCCGCCGATGGCGAACCACGGCCGGACCGGTTCGGCCTCGGCGGCCCTGCGAACCAGGTCGAGTCCGGCGGCGCTGCGGCCGGGTTTGGTCGGCGTGGTCCAGACCGGCCCGGTGCAGAAGTAGTCGATGTGCTCCTCGGTGGTGGCCTTGCTCGCCTGCGCCGGATCGTGGGTGGAGCGGCCGATCACGACGTCGGGGCCCAGAATGCGGCGGGCGTACCAGGGCGGCAGGTCGTCCTGGCCCAGGTGCAGCACGTCCGCACCCGCGGCGAAGGCGACATCGGCGCGATCGTTCACCGCGACCAGGGCGCCGTGCCGCCGGGCGGCGGCCTTGAGCGCGGCCAGCGCGCCGAGTTCCGCGCGCGCTTCCAGGGGCCCGAACTGTCTTTCGCCCGCGGAACCCTTGTCGCGTAGCTGGATGATGTCCACTCCGCCTGCCAGCGCTGCTTCGGCGAATGCGGCCAGATCGCCCTTTTCGCGGCGGGCGTCTGTGCACAGGTACAGCCGAGCGGAGGCGAGACGTTCGCGAGGGGCTACGGGCCGGAACTGGTGGGACGGTTGCACGCCCTCGACCGTAGCCGCGCTACCGTGGGAGACGAAATACGTCCGGCATCTCCGCCGCGAAGGCGGCCGCGCGGTGATGCCGATCCGATGCGGGTGTTCCCGCAGCGTACGGATTCCGCGAGGCGGAATCCAGCGAGGTGAAGGTATGCGAACGTTGGCCGTCGTGGGTGGGGGTGTGATCGGTTCGGCAGTGGCCTGGCGCGCCGCCGAGGCCGGGTGGGAGGTCACCGTCTTCGATCCGGCGCCCGGATCCGGTGCGTCCTGGGTAGCCGGGGGCATGCTGGCTCCGTTGTCCGAGGGCTGGCCCGGGGAGGAGGCGCCGCTGGAATTCGGTGCGGCCTCCCTGGCGCGCTGGCCCGAATTCGGTGCGCGGCTCGCGGCGGTGACGGGCGTTCCGGTCTTTGTCGCCGACGAGACCGTGACCGTCGCGTTGGATGCCGCCGACGCCGCCGACCTGCGCACCATCGCGGATTTCGTCGGCGGCTACGGCCATCGGGTCGAACTGTTGGACCGCGCCGGACTCCGGGCGGCCGAGCCTGGCCTGGCCCGCACCGCCCGCGCGGGACTGCTCGCGCCCACCGAGCCGGCTGTGGACAACCGGATCGTGGTCGAAGCCCTGCGGCAGGCGTGTGAACAGTCTGGTGTCCACATAAGAGTGGCGGCTGTGGACAACTTGGCCGACCTGGAATTCGACCGGATCGTCCTCGCGGCGGGTGCGGCTGCCGCCCGGTTGTGGCCCGGCCTCCCGGTCCGCCCGCTCAAGGGTGAAATCCTGCGGCTACGGCATCGTCCGGGCGCGCCGCCGCCGCCGCGGCGGGTCATCCGCGCCCGCGTGCACGGCCGCCCGATCTATCTGGTCCCGCGAGCGGACGGCATCGTCGTCGGCGCGACCCAGTACGAGGCCGGTTTCGACACCGCGGTGACCGTGGCCGGTGTGCGCGACCTGATCGCCGACGCCGAGGCCGTACTGCCCGCGCTCGGCGAATACGAGCTGGCCGAGGCGAGCGCCGGATCGCGGCCCGCGACCCCGGACAACCTGCCGCTGATCGGCCGGTTGAGTGAGCGCGTCGTGGTGGCCACCGGACATGGCCGCAACGGCATCCTGGGCGTGCCGCTCACCGTCGACGCGGTGCTGGCCCTGCTCGCCGACGATGTACTCCCCGAGGCGAAAGCGGCCGACCCGCAACGCTTTCCGTCACAGACGTCCCCCACTCACCCCGGCGCCGACGAGCTCACCGGCGCCCTCGGCAGGAGGTAATCGATGACCACGATCCCGATCGGTGTGACCGTCAACGGCGAGGACCACGAATTCGCCGACGAACTCACCGTGCGCGAACTGCTGGCCCGGCTGGACCTGCCCTGCCAGGGCATCGCGATCGCGGTCGACGGCGCGGTGTTCCCGAAATCGGCGTGGGACACCCCGGTCGGCCGCGGCTGGACCATCGAGGTGCTGACGGCGGTGCAGGGTGGCTGAGACGATTTCCGCCACGCATCCGGCCACCGAACCACTGCAGATCGCCGATCGGAAGTTCGGCTCGCGCCTGATCATGGGCACCGGCGGGGCCGAGAATCTGGCCGTGCTGTCCGAGGCGCTGGTGGCCTCGGGCACGGAGCTGACGACCGTGGCGATGCGACGCGTGGACGCCGCGGGCGGAACCGGAGTCCTGGACCTGCTGCGCAGCCTCGACATCGCCCCGCTGCCCAATACCGCCGGATGCCGCACCGCCGCCGAGGCGGTGCTGACCGCGCGTCTGGCCCGCGAGGCGCTCGGCACCGACTGGGTGAAACTCGAAGTCGTCGCCGACGAACGCACCCTGCTACCCGACGCCATCGAATTGGTCAGTGCCGCAGAGCAATTGGTCGACGACGGATTCACCGTCCTGCCCTACACCACCGATGATCCGATCCTGGCCCGCCGGCTCGAGGAGGCCGGTTGCGCGGCGGTCATGCCGCTGGGCGCACCCATCGGTACCGGCCTGGGGATCGGCAACCCGCACAATATCGAGATGATCGTCGCCGACGCGGGCGTCCCGGTCATCCTCGACGCCGGCATCGGCACCGCCAGCGACGCGGCCCTGGCCATGGAACTGGGCTGCTCGGCCGTCCTGCTGGCCACCGCGGTCACCCGGGCCCGCCGCCCCGCGCTCATGGCCGCGGCCATGGCCGACGCCGTCAGAGCGGGGTATCTCGCCCGGGAGGCGGGCCGTATCCCCAAGCGATTCTGGGCACAGGCGTCCTCGCCCGCGGTCTGACAAATCATCCGCAGGGATGACCGACTCGCGACCTCGGAGCGATGGTTGAGCCGGGGATCGTCGGCGAGACTGGTCGCATGATCGAAGTCAAGGGCTTGACCAAGCGGTTCGGTGCGACCGTCGCGGTCGACGACCTGTCCTTCAAGGTCGAGCCCGGCCAGGTGACCGGATTCCTCGGTCCGAACGGTGCGGGTAAGTCGACCACGATGCGGATGATCCTGGGGTTGGACCGGCCGACGGCCGGTGTCGCGCTGGTCGACGGGAAGCCGTATCAGCAGCTGGATCATCCGCTGCACATCGTGGGCGCGCTGCTGGACGCGAAATGGGTGCATCCGAACCGGTCGGCGCGGGCTCATCTGCGCTGGCTCGCCGCCTCCAACGATCTGCCCTTCACCCGGGTGGAAGAGGTGCTGCGACTGGTCGGTCTCGCCGAGGCGGCGGACAAGAAGGCCGGCGGGTTCTCGCTCGGCATGTCCCAGCGGCTGGGGCTGGCCGCGGCGCTGCTGGGTGATCCGCAGATCCTGCTGTTCGACGAGCCGGTGAACGGCCTGGACCCGGAGGGCATCCTGTGGATCCGCCGGTTCATGCAGCGGCTGGCCTCCGAGGGCCGCACCGTGCTGGTGTCGAGTCATCTGCTCTCGGAGATGGCGCAGACCGCCGATCATCTGATCGTGATCGGCCGCGGCAAGCTCATCGCCGACACCAGTACCGCCGATTTCATCGAACGCGCCTCGGAATCGACTGTGCGCGTGCGTAGTCCGCAGTTGGATCAGCTGCGCAGCCTGCTCACCTCCAAGGGAATGACGGTGCGCGAGGACGGGAACGAGCGGGTCAGCCCCGACGGCCGGCCCGTGGATCCGGTCCCGGCCCTCACGGTCATCGGCGAAACCAGCGATGCCGTAGGCGAATTGGCCGGTGCGAACGGCATCGTCCTGTACGAGCTCGCGCCGCAGCGTGCCTCGCTCGAGGAAGCGTTCATGCGGCTGACCGGTGGTGCGGTGCAGTACCACGGCGAAGGCCTCGATCAGGTGATGGGAGGTGCGCTCTGATGGGCGTATTGACAGCGGAACGGATCAAACTCACCTCGACCCGGTCGCCGATGTGGTGCACGGCGCTGACCGTCGTGTTCGCGCTCGGTATGGCGGCGCTGTTCAGCCTGTTGGTCAACGTCAGCGTCAACGAGTACCACCGGCAGATCGCCAGCGGGCATCCGATGATCGCCGAAGATCCCTCCCCGGGCAATTCCATTGCGGGACTGGGGATCACCGGAGCCTCGCAGGGCATGCCGGGATTCGGCTACATCATGATCATGATCCTGGCCGCGCTGGCGATCACCAGTGAGTACCGCTTCGGGACGATCCGCGCGACGTTCCTGGCCGCGCCGAACCGCACCGGCGTCCTGCTGGCCAAAGCCGGGCTGATCGCGGTGGCCGCCGCGGTGCTCTCGGTGGTCCTGACCTTCCTGAGCTTCCTGATCTTCAAGCTGATGCTCTCCCAGGACGCGAGCCGGAACATGAGCCTGGCGCACGGCGACGCGCATGTTTTCTACGCGGTGCCGATCTTCGTGGCGCTGGTGGTCTTCCTCGCGGTCGGCGTGGGCGCGTTGATCCGGCAGTCGGCCGGCGCGCTGTCGCTGCTGATCGTGTGGCCGGTGTTGATCGAGCCGATCGTCGGCGCGTTCGGCAAGGTCGGGCGCGATATCGAGGTCTTCCTGCCGTTCCAGAACGCCGGACGATTCCTGGGCACCGCGGGCGGCGGCGATCTGCCCTGGCACTGGGGTCCGTGGGGCGGGCTGGCGTATTTCGCGGTGATCGTGGCGATCATCTTCGGCGCGGCTCTGTTCGTGGTGAACAAACGCGACGCCTGAGCCCGCACGACTCCCCGGGAGCTCCCTCGCTGCCCGGGACGGGAAGCGGCCGCGTCGGGCGGCCGCCGCACCCGGTCACGGCGGACACTGCCCGTTCGGCGTGACAACCACCGGCCCGTTGCGTTCCGGCGCATCGGGCCGGTGGCATATGGAAATCCTCGGTTAACTGTTGACGCCTGCTCTTCCACCCTGAAATACCGGTGCGTAGCATCGGGACAGCAACCACACGCTATCCATCGGCGGACCCAGTGCCGTGTTCGCTCCGTCCGATAGAGAGGTGCACGGTGGCGATAATCGACGATCTATCTGCCGGGGGGCGTCTGAGATACCCTCGGAGCGTGAGTGAATCTCCCTCCGCCGACGGCGAAAACGCGCGTCGTGCCGGCGATGCCGGTAATTCCTCCGGCCGTCGCGAGCGAGGGCGGTCGCAGCGGGGCGGCGAGAGTGACGAAGTCGTGGACGGCGAATCGACGTCCCGGGACGGGCGTGCGGAAACCGGTCCGGAGGTGGTGATTCCGCTCACGCCGGTCGATGCCGAGCCGAGCGGTCGCCGATCGAGCGCCCGGCTGCGAGCCGGACAACTGTCCGCGCTGATGGCCGCGGCGAATCAGCGGACCGATCTGATCGGCGTGATCCGCAAGGCGCGCGAAAACCTGCCCGGTGACCCGGCTTTCGGCGATCCGCTGTCGGTCTCGGGGCCCGGCGGGCCGCAGGTGGTGGCACGCGCGGCGGATAAATTGGTGGGCGATACGCCCAGCGCGGCCAAGGAGATCGGTCTCGGCGCGCTGCAGGTCTGGCAGGCGATGTTGGAGCGGGTCGGCCGCGGAAAAGGTAGCGAGCCGGTAACTGTGATGTTCACCGATCTGGTGTCGTTCTCCCGCTGGTCGCTGACCGCCGGCGACGAGGCGACGCTGGAATTCCTGCGCCGGGTCGCGACGGCGGTCGAACCGCCGATCGTGGACCGCGGCGGCCGGGTGATCAAGCGCATGGGTGACGGCGTGATGGCGGTCTTCCTGAGTCCCGATGCCGCCGTGCGCGCCGCGCTGGCCGCGAAACGCCAGCTGACCGCGCTGGACGTGCCGGGTTACCGGCCGCAGATGCGGATCGGCCTGCACACCGGGTCCCCGCGCGAGTTCGGCGGCGACTGGCTGGGCGTCGACGTGACCATCGCGGCCCGCGTGATGGAGGCCGGTGGCAACGGCAACACGATGATTTCGCAGACCACGCTGGACGCGCTGCGTCCGGACACCCTCGCCGACCTCGGCTACACCGCGCGGCCGTATCGCCGCGGCCTGTTCGCCGCACCACTCAGCGGCGTCCCGGAGGACCTGCGGATCTTCCGCCTGGACGGGAACTGACCGCGGCTACCGCCACCACAGCACCGCACCGGCCACCGCCAGCACGGCGCAGACGGCCAGCAGGCCGGATAGCAGTCTGCTGCCGTTCTTCCAGGTGGTGAAGGCCCCGCCGATCAGGAAACCGGCGAGGGCCAAGAGGACGACCACGATCACGGAGTGCGACACGGGCGCTATTTTGCCTCCGCTTCGCCGGCGCGGGTCCGCAGCCCCACGAAGACGGGCATGCTCAACCCGGCAGCGAAGCGGAGGCCGAAGGCGCGTCCAATTAACAAGCACGCAGGCTTGATTTTTTCTGGGCCCGATGTGACCCTGTAACCGGTGCGGCGAGGATGCCGTATCGCGCGGCTCAGGTTGGGAGGCGGCACGCGGATGAGCGGTGTGGCGAGTGATGCGGAGATGATCCGGATCGGGAACTGTTCCGGGTTCTACGGCGACCGGGCCGGTGCGATGCGAGAGATGCTCGACGGCGGCCGGCTCGACGTGCTGACCGGCGATTATCTCGCAGAACTGACCATGTTGATCCTGGGACGGGATCGGCTGAAGGACCCTTCGCTCGGATATGCCAAGACCTTTCTGCGGCAGTTGGAGGACTGCCTGGGCGCAGCGCTGGAACGCGGCGTGCGGATCGTCGCCAACGCGGGCGGGCTGAATCCGGCCGGATTGGCGCTGCGGGTCGGTGAGCTGGCCGAAAAGCTCGGGCTCGCACCGAGAATCGCCTACGTGGCAGGTGACGATCTGCTGTCGCGGGCGAGCGAACTCGGGCTCGGGTCGCCGCTGACCGCGAATGCCTATCTGGGGGCGTGGGGTATCGCCGAGGCGTTGCGCGCGGACGCGGACATCGTGGTCACCGGCCGGGTGACCGACGCGTCGCTGGTCGTCGGTCCGGCTGCGGCCCATTTCGATTGGGGGCGTACCGATTACGACGCGCTGGCCGGTGCGGTTGCGGCCGGCCACGTGATCGAATGCGGAACACAGGCCACCGGCGGCAATTTCGCGTTCTTCACCGAACTCGGCGATCTGGGCCGTCCGGGATTCCCGATCGCCGAGGTGCGGCGCGACGGCAGCAGCGTCATCACCAAGCATGCCGGGACGGACGGCGCGGTCACCGTGGATACCGTTGCCGCACAACTTATGTACGAGATCCAGAGCGCGCGATACGCCGGGCCGGACGTGACCACCCGGCTGGACAGCATTCGGCTCGCCCAGGAAGGGCCGGACCGGGTGCTGCTCGACGGTGTGACCGGTGAGGCGCCGCCGTCGCGAACCAAGGTCTCGCTCAACACCATCGGCGGATTCCGCAACGAGATGACCTTCATCCTCACCGGTCTGGACATCGAGGAGAAGGCCGCGCTCACGCGCCGGCAGCTGGAATCCTGGCTGACCGTGCGTCCGGCCGAACTCGACTGGACACTCAGCCGCCTGGACCGGCCCGACGCGGACACCGAGGAACAGGCCAGCGCACTGCTGCGCTGTGTGGTCCGCGACCCCGACCCGAACAAGGTCGGCCGCGCATTCTCCAGTGTGGCAGTGGAATTGGCGCTGGCGAGCTATCCCGGCTTCTCCCTTACCGCGCCACCGGGTAACGGCAGCCCCTACGGGGTGTTCACGGCCGGATATGTGGACGCCGCGCAGGTGCCGCACATCGCGGTGCTGCCGGACGGTACCGAGGTCGCCATCGCGCCCGCCGCCGAGACGACCGAACTCGCCGATGTCCCCGAACCCGCCGTGCCGCGGTTCGTCACCTCGGGCGAAACCGAGCGCCGACCACTGGGCACGATCGCCATGGCCCGGTCCGGCGACAAGGGCGGCAATGCCAACATCGGCGTCTGGGTCCGCACCGAGGAGCAATTCGCCTGGCTGGCACAGACTTTGACCGTCGACACCGTGCGCGAGCTGCTGCCGGAGACGGCGAAGCTGCCCGTCACCCGGCACGTCCTGCCGAATCTGCGGGCGGTGAACTTCATCGTCGAGGGCCTGCTCGGTGCGGGCGTGGCCTATCAGGCCCGATTCGATCCGCAGGCCAAGGGGCTCGGGGAATGGCTCCGGGCCCGGCACATCGATATCCCCGTGGAGCTGCTGGCATGAGAAGTCGGTGGCCGAAGGCGGCAGCGGAGTGTGACCACGCAGGCCTGCGCTCATCCGCCCGAGAGAACACAGCCGTGAACAGCCGGCGCTCGCGGGAAGCGGCGGGATGTCACCGAGGAGGGCGCTCGATCATGCCCGGGAGGACGCAACCATGACCTATGTGAACCCTTGGGAGACACCCGAGCGACGTGAATTGCGCGCCACTGTGCGCGGTTTCGCCGAACGTGAGGTGCTGCCCAATCTGGACGAGTGGGAACGCGACGGTGCGATCCCGCGCGAGCTGCACAAGAAGGCCGGCGCGCTGGGCCTGCTCGGCATCCAGTTCCCCGAAGCCGCGGGCGGTTCCGGCGGCGACGGCATCGATGCCGCGATCGTCTGCGAGGAGATGCATTACGCGGGATGTTCGGGCGGCCTGTTCGCCTCGCTGTTCACCTGCGGTATCGCCGTGCCGCACATCATCGCCTCGGGCAACCGCGAACAGATCGAACGCTGGGTGAAACCGACGCTGGCGGGGGAGAAGATCGGCTCGCTGGCCATCACCGAACCCGGCGGCGGCTCGGACGTCGGGCATCTGCGCACCAGCGCGGTGCGCGAGGGCGACGAATACGTGGTGAACGGTTCGAAGACGTTCATCACCTCGGGCGTGCGCGCGGACTACGTGGTGACGGCCGTGCGCACGGGCGGCCCGGGGGCGTCCGGTGTGTCGCTGCTGGTGGTGGAGAAGGGAACTCCCGGATTCACCGTCAGCCGGAAACTGGAGAAGATGGGCTGGCTGGCCTCGGACACCGCCGAGTTGTCGTATGTCGATGTGCGCGTTCCGGTTTCGAATCTGGTCGGCGTGGAGAACAGCGGGTTCGCCCAGATCGCACAGGCATTCGTGAGCGAGCGGGCGGGACTGGCCGCACAGGCGTACGGGCACGCGCAGCGCTGCCTGGATCTGACGCTGCGGTGGTGCCGGGACCGGGAGACGTTCGGCCGCCCGCTGATCAGCCGTCAGGCGGTGCAGAACACGTTGTCGGAGATGGCGCGCCGGATCGATGTGGCGCGGGTGTACACCCGGCACGTGGTCGAGCGGGCGGCGGCGGGTGACACCGATCTGATCGCCGAGGTCTGCTTCGCCAAGAACACCGCCGTGGAAACCGCGGAATGGGTTGCGCACCAGGCGGTTCAACTGTTCGGCGGGCTGGGTTACATGCGCGAGTCCGAGGTCGAGCGGCATTACCGCGATGTGCGCATCCTCGGTATCGGCGGCGGCACGAACGAGATCCTGACCAGCCTCGCGGCCAAGCGATTGGGGTTCCAGAAATGACAGCATCGTGGAGCGATTCGATGAGGGGTGGTGGTCGGGCGACGGGCGGGCGTATCCTGCGTAGTTCCCTGGACGCGGCGTCGGCGGATTACGCCACCGCCGCTGAGGCCATGACGGCGAAACTGGCCGAGGTGCAGGCCGAGTACGCCAAGAATATCGCCGGCGGCGGCCCGGACAAGCTGGCGCGACATCGCAAGCGCGGCAAGCTGACCGCGCGCGAGCGCATCGAACTGCTCATCGACGAGGATTCGCCGTTCCTGGAGCTGGCCCCGCTCGCGGCCTGGGGCAGCGAATTCCACGTGGGCGCGAGCGTGATCGCGGGTATCGGAATCGTGGAGGGCGTCGAATGCATGATCGTGGCCCCGGATCCCACCGTGCGCGGCGGCACCTCGAATCCGTGGACGTTGCGTAAGAACCTGCGGATGAACGATATCGCGCTGGAGAACCGGCTCCCGGTCATCGGACTGGTCGAATCCGGCGGCGCGGACCTGCCGACGCAGAAGGAGGTCTTCGTCCCCGGCGGCCGGATGTTCCGGGATCTGACCCGATTGTCCGCGGCCGGAATACCCACGATCGCACTGGTTTTCGGTAACTCCACCGCAGGCGGCGCGTACATCCCGGGCATGTCCGATTACACGGTGATGATCAAGGAGCGCTCCAAGGTCTTCCTGGGCGGTCCGCCACTGGTGAAGATGGCCACCGGCGAGGAGTCCGACGACGAATCCCTCGGTGGCGCGGAAATGCACGCGCGCGTCTCGGGCCTGGCCGATTACCTGGCCGCGGACGAACAGGATGCGATCCGGCTGGGCCGCTCGATCGTCAAGCGCCTCAACTGGACCAAGCGCGGTCCCGCGCCCCGGGCCGAGGTGATCGAACCGCTGTACGACCAGGAAGAGCTGCTCGGCATCGTGCCGACGGATCTGAAGATTCCGTTCGATCCGCGCGAGGTGATCGCCCGGGTGGTGGACGGTTCTGATTTCGACGAGTTCAAACCGCTCTACGGATCCAGCCTGGTGACGGGATGGGCCGAGCTGCACGGCTATCCGGTCGGCATCCTCGCCAACGCCCGCGGCGTGCTGTTCTCCGAGGAGGCGCAGAAGGCGACGCAGTTCATCCAGCTGGCGAATCAGTCCGATACGCCACTGTTGTTCCTGCACAACACGACCGGGTACATGGTCGGCCGGGAGTACGAACAGAAGGGCATCATCAAGCACGGCGCGATGATGATCAACGCGGTCTCCAATTCGAAGGTGCCGCACATCTCGGTGCTGATGGGCGCGTCCTACGGCGCGGGCCACTACGGCATGTGCGGGCGGGCCTACGATCCGCGCTTCGTCTTCGCCTGGCCCAGTGCGAAATCCGCGGTGATGGGCGGTGCGCAGCTGGCGGGTGTCATCTCGATCGTCGGCCGCGCGGCCGCCGAGGCCAAGGGGATGCCCTTCGACGAGGAGGCCGACAAGGGGATGCGCGCGATGATCGAGGCGCAGATCGAGGCCGAATCACTGCCCATGTTCATGTCGGGCCGCCTGTACGACGACGGCGTCATCGACCCCCGCGACACCCGCACGGTACTGGGAATGGCGTTGTCCGCCATCCACAATGCCCCGATCGAGGGCGCCGCGGGCTTCGGCGTCTTCCGGATGTGAGGCGAGGCATGGAAATCACGAACGTTCTGGTCGCCAATCGCGGGGAGATCGCCCGGCGCGTCTTCGCGACCTGCCGCCGCATGGGAATCGCCACGACCGCCGTCTATTCGGACGCCGACGCGAACTCACCCCATGTGGCGGAGGCGGATTCGGCCGTGCGGCTGCCCGGCAACGCCCCGGGCGAGACCTATCTGCGCGGTGAACTGATCATCGAGGCGGCACGGGCCGCGGGCGCCGACGCGATCCATCCGGGCTACGGATTCCTCTCGGAGAACGCCGGATTCGCGAAGGCCGTGCAGGATGCCGGGCTGACCTGGATCGGCCCGCCGGTCGCGGCGATCGAGCAGATGGGCTCGAAGGTCGAGTCGAAGAAGATGATGGACGCGGCCGGCGTCCCGGTGCTGAAACAGCTCGATCCGGCCGAGGTCACCCAGGACATGCTCCCGGTGCTGATCAAGGCTTCCGCCGGTGGCGGCGGCCGCGGCATGCGGGTGGTGCGCGAGGTCGGCGAGCTGGCTTGGCAACTCGAGGCCGCGCAGCGCGAGGCCGAATCGGCATTCGGCGATCCGACCGTGTTCTGCGAGCGGTATCTCGAGACCGGTCGACACATCGAAGTGCAGGTCATGGCCGATACGCACGGCACGGTGTGGCCGGTGGGCGAGCGTGAGTGCTCCATTCAGCGGCGGCATCAGAAGGTCGTTGAGGAGGCGCCCTCGCCGCTCGTGGAGAAGATCGCCGGCATGCGCGAGCGCCTGTTCACCGCGGCCGTGCTGGCCGCGCAGGCCATCGGCTACGAGGGTGCGGGCACCGTCGAATTCCTGGCCGACGAGAAGGGTGATTTCTTCTTCCTGGAGATGAATACCCGTCTGCAGGTGGAACATCCGGTCACCGAGCAGGTCACCGGCCTGGATCTGGTCCGGTTGCAGTTGCAGGTGGCCGCCGGACGGCCGCTGCCCGCACGGCAGCCGGGCCTGCGGGGACATTCCATCGAGGTGCGTCTCTACGCGGAGGATCCGGCACAGGATTGGCAACCGCAGAGCGGTCCGGTATACCGGCTCGACATTCCCAGCGCCACAGGGCAATTCACCGTACTCGCCGAACCCGGCGTGCGGCTGGACAGCGGTGTGGTGGACGGCTCGGTGGTCGGGGTGCACTACGACCCGATGCTCGCCAAGGTGATCTCCTACGCCGAAACCCGCGACGAGGCCGCGCATCTGCTGGCCGCGGCGCTCCAGCGGGCGAAGATCCACGGCCTGGTGACCAACCGCGATCTGCTGGTGCGGGTGCTGCGGCATCCGGCCTTCCTCGCGGGCGACACCGATACCGCGTTCTTCGCCACGCATGGACTCGAAAACCTGTCCGCCCCAGTGGTTTCCGAGGACGAGGAGAAGCTTTCCATCCTGGCCGCCGCGCTGTCCGACGCCGCGGCCAACCGTGCCGCGGCCCGCACCGGCGCCGGCCTGCCGAGCGGGTGGCGGAACCTGCCCTCGCAACCGCAAACCAAATCCTACGAATCCCGGGTCAGCGGTCGTCACGACGTCCGGTACCGCCTCACCCGCACGGGCCTGGTGGCGGACGGATTCGACGGCCTCGAACTGGTCGAGGCCACACCCGATTCGGTGATCCTCACGGTGCCCGGAGAACGGGGCCGGGTCCGCCGTCGCTTCGAGATCGCGCGCTACGGCGATCTGGTGGCGATCGACTCGCCGCTGGGCCCGGTCGCGGTCCGACGGCTGCCGCGTTTCTCCGATCCCGCCGATCACGTGGCCGAGGGCTCGCTGCTCGCGCCGATGCCCGGCGCGGTCATCCGGCTCGGCGCGCAGGCGGGCGACCTGGTCGCCAAGGGGCAGCCGATCCTGTGGCTGGAGGCGATGAAGATGGAGCACACCATCTCCGCCCCGGCCGCGGGCGTGCTGGCCGAATTGAATGTCACCGCGGGGCAGCAGGTCGAGGTCGGCACCGTGCTCGCCGTGGTCCACAGCGAAGAGCAGGAGTAACCAATGAGTTTCATCGAATCCGACGAGCAGAAGGCGCTGCGGGCCGCGGTGGCAGCACTGGCCGAGAAGTACAACTTCCGCGACTACGCCGGACCCAAGGCCCGCCGCAACGAGCCGTACGACGAATTGTGGGCCGAGGCGGGCGAACTCGGCTTCCTGGGCGTGAATCTTCCCGAGGAGTACGGCGGCGGTGGCGCGGGTATCTACGAACTGGCCCTGGTGCAGGAGGAACTCTCCGCGCGCGGCTGCGGCCTGCTGCTGATGGTGGTATCCCCGGCCATCTGCGGCACGATCATCACCAAATACGGCACCGAGGACCAGAAGAAGTACTGGCTCACCCGCCTGGCCGACGGTTCGTCGAAGATGGTCTTCGGCATCACCGAACCCGACGCCGGATCCAATTCGCACAAGATCACCACCACCGCACGCCGCGACGGCGCGGACTGGATTCTCAACGGCCGCAAGATCTTCATCTCCGGTGTGGACCAGGCCGAGGCGGTGCTGATCGTGGCCCGCACCGAGAACGCCAAGACCGGCAACCTCCAGCCCGCGCTGTTCATCGTGCCGGCCGATGCCCCCGGCCTCGTCAAGACGGCCCAGGAGATGGACATCATCGAGCCGGACAATCAGTTCACCCTGTTTCTCGACGACGTGCGCCTGCCCGCCACGGCGTTGGTCGGCCAGGAGGACGCGGCCATCGCGCAGCTGTTCGCCGGTCTGAATCCCGAGCGCATCATGGGTGCGGCGATGGCGGTGGGCATGGGCCGCTACGCCATCGATCGCGCGGTCGAGTACGCCAAGGAACGAGCGGTCTGGAAGGGCGTGCCGATCGGTGCCCACCAAGGCCTTTCGCATCCGCTCGCGCAGGTGAAGATCGAGCTCGAGCTGGCCAAGCTGATGATGCAGAAGGCCGCGGTGCTCTACGACTCCGGCGACGACTTCGGTGCGGCCGAGGCGGCGAACATGGCGAAATACGCTGCGGCCGAGGCGAGTATCAAGGCGCTGGACCAGGCCATCCAGACGCACGGCGGCTCCGGCCTGACCAGCGATGTCGGCCTGGCCGGGATGCTCGCCGCCGCCCGGATCGCGCGCGTCGCGCCGGTCAGCCGCGAGATGATCCTGAACTTCGTCTCCCAGCATTCGCTGGGCCTGCCGCGGTCCTACTGAGAGGCGGTCATGAGCGAAACATCCGATGCGCAAGCGCCTTTCGTGCGTTACGAGGTGAGCGACGGATTCGCCGTGCTCACCCTGGACTCCCCGCACAACCGCAACGCGCTGTCCTCGCGGTTGGTGCGTGAACTGCTGGCAGGGCTCGAACGTGCCGCCGCCGACGAATCCGTGCGCGGCGTCGTGCTGGCCCACACCGGCAACACCTTCTGCGCCGGTGCGGATCTGAAGGAAGCCCTGGACGCCGACCCGGCGGCCGCCGCGGATATCCGGACCCGATGGATGATCCGGGTGCTGCGGGACATCCTGGAACTCCGCAAACCTGTTGTGGCACAGATCGATGGCAATGTCCGAGCCGGCGGCATGGGCATCCTCGCCGCCTGCGATATCGCCGTCGCGGGCCCGTCGAGCAGCTTCGCGCTCACCGAGGCGCGAATCGGCCTGGCGCCCTTCATGATCTCGCTGACGCTGCTGCCGCGCCTGACCGCACGCGCGGCCGCTCGCTATTACCAGACCGGCGAGACCTTCGATGCGGCCGAGGCCGAACGCGTCGGCCTGATCACCATCGCGGCGCATGATGCGGTCGCCGAGGTGAACCGGCTGCGCGGTGAACTGCGCAAGGGCTCGCCGCAGGGGCTGGCCGAGAGCAAGCGGCTGGTGAACGCGGCCCTGCTCGCCGAGTTCGACCGCTCGGCCGAGGAGTTGGCGAAGCGGTCCGCCTCCTGTTTCGGAACGCCCGAGGTCGTCGAGGGTATGACGGCCTTCTTCGAGCGGCGGCCGCCGCGCTGGGCAGAATAGCCCATCATGGCTACCCCGCACGAACCCAAGCAGGACCGCAGCCGGGCCACCCGGCAGCGGCTGCTCGAATCGACCATCGACGCGCTGGCCGAAACCGGTTGGGCGGCGGCCACCGTGGCCGTGGTGGCCGAACGGGCCGGGGTGTCCCGCGGTGCGGCGCAACATCATTTCCCCACTCGAGAGGATCTGATCACCGCCGCACTCGAGTACATGTTCGACATCCGCATGGCACAGGCCGAGGCCGAGGCGCTCAGTCTGCACCGGATCGCCGAGGGCGTCGGCCGCACCGAGGCGGTGGTGGGTTCGCTGGTCGAGTCCTATACGAGCCCGCTGTTCAAGGCGGCCCTGCAGGTGTGGACGCACGCCGCGGCCGATCCCGCCCTGCGTGAGCGCATCGTCCCGCTGGAGGCCCGGTTCGGCCGTGTCTCGCACCGCATGGCGGTGGCCGCGCTGGGCGTCGACGACTCCGATCCGGTCGCTCACCACCTCGTCCAGGCCACCATGGACCTGGCCCGCGGCCTCGGCCTGGCCGACGTCCTCACCGACGACTCCGCCCGCCGGAAGGAAATCGTCGCCCAGTGGGCAAGCACCCTGCACGCGGCCCTGGATGCCCGCCCCGGCACCCGGACCGCGTGAACCCGAGCCGTCCCGGTGACGAATGTGAATGAGCAGGATATTCCCACTCCGCTCGATGTGGCGCACGGGACGATGGGGCCGGGCGGCTGTGATCCACCCGACTTGATTTGGCCGATGGCCGTGCGGCGGTTACGCTAGGCGAGTTGTTCTGGCCCCGTCGTCTAGCGGCCTAGGACGCCGCCCTCTCAAGGCGGTAGCGCGGGTTCAAATCCCGTCGGGGCTACTTCGAAAAGCCGCATGGATCATGCGGCTTTTTCACTGTCCGGATGAAACCGTCTGTCGCGCAGCCGGATTCGCTGAAGGGGCTCGTCGGATCACGCGAGGTTCGCGGCGGCGCGGGAACCACCGACCGCATTGCGGAACACCCAGCGCAATCCGATGAACCGGATCAGCGTGGCGACCAGATTCGCGATCACCAGCACCAGCAGTTGCAGGTGCACGGCCGCTCCGGGAGCCCAGTGATGCAGGGCGAACAGCGAACCGCTGGTCAGACACCAGGTGAAGACGAAGATCAACAGACCCTGCACCTGATGCGAGACGGCCTTGCTCGAACCCCGTACACCGAAGGTGAACGCCCGGTTGGCCGTCGTATTACCGATTGCCGTGATCAGCAGCGCCAGGAAATTCGCCGCCTGCGCACCGGTGAGCGGCTGCAACACCAGGTACAGGGCCATGAAGGCGAGCGTCGAGATCACCCCGACGATGCCGAATCGCACCACCTGCCCGACCATGCCCAGTGGTACGCCCTCCACCAGCGGCTCCCGCCCGATCGCTGCGCGCAGCTCGTTGATGGGCAGTCGGCCGGTCGCCAGGGCCCGGCCCAGGCGCCAGATCCCGCGCAGATCCTTGCGCGCGGTGTCGATGATGTCCACCCGCGAATCCGGATCGTCGATCCAGTCCACCGGCACCTCGTGAATCCGCAGTCCGGCGCGTTCGGCGATCACCAGCAGTTCGGTGTCGAAGAACCACTCACCGTCCTGGACCAGCGGCAACACCAGCTGGGCGACGTCGGTGCGGATGGCCTTGAACCCGCATTGCGCGTCGGAGAAGCGAGCCCGCAGCGAAGCCTTCAGGATCAGGTTGTACGACCGGGAGATGAATTCCCGCTTGGGCCCGCGCACCACCCGCGAGGATTTGGCCAGCCTGGTCCCGATCGCCAGATCCGAATGTCCGGACACCAGCGGCGCGACGAGCGGCAGCAACGCGTTGAGGTCGGTGGACAGATCGACGTCCATGTAGGCGACGACCTGCGCGTCGGACGCCTCCCAGGCCGCCCGCAACGCCCGGCCGCGCCCCTTGCGATCCAGGTGCACCACGTGCACGTCGTCCAGTTCGTCGGCCAGCCCCCGGGCCACGGCCAGCGTGGTGTCGGTCGACGCGTTGTCCGCTATGGTGATCCGGGCGCTGAACGGGAACCCGTCACCGAGGAATTCGTGCAGGCGACGGACGCACACGCCGAGGTCGCGCTCCTCGTTGTAGACCGGGATCACCACATCCAGCACGGGCGTCAGTACGGCATCGTCCGGATCGCACTCGTGCGCCGCCGTTGCGGTGTCGGTCATGGGGTCCACCGTCGAGGACCAGCCTTGGTTCTGGCTGCGGCGGAGCTGAGAGATTCCTGGGAGAGCGGCCGACGGGGTTGCGTAATCGAAGTTTCGAACAAAGAATATTTGCCCCCTCAATCGTGGGAACGCAGCCGCCACAGCGGTGAAACCGGCCCGTGCCCAGCGCCCAGATCGTACGACGCGGCCAGGCAGCGCGTCGTCCATTCCTTGCCGAATTCCACCGCCTCGGGAACGGTGTAACCGTGCGCGAGCGCGCACGCGGTGGCCGCGGCCAGGGTGTCGCCGCCGCCGTGGTCGTTACCGGTGGCGATGCGCGGGGCGGACAGTTCGATGAACGTGTCGCCGTCGTAGAGCAGATCGGTGCTGGACGACGACGAACGCAGATGTCCGCCCTTGACGATCACCCAGCGCGGTCCCAGCGCGTGCAGCGCCTCGGCCGCCTTGTGCGCTGTGCGATCGTCGACGACGTCGATTGCGGTGAGCAACCGCACCTCGTCCAGATTGGGAGTGATCAGGGTGGCGCACGGAATCAAGCTGTGCCGCAACGCGTCCAGGGCCTCGGCGTGCAGCAGCGGATCGCCGTGCATGGAGGCCGCGACCGGATCGACCACCAGCGGAATCGATCCGTCGCGGCCGATGCCCAGCTCCCGGCACACACCCGCGACCGCCTCGATGATCGCGGTCGAGGCGAGCATGCCGGTCTTGGCCGCGCCGATGCCGATATCGCCCACCACGACGCGGACCTGATCGGCGACCACCTCGGGCGGAATTTCGTGAAATCCGCTGACGCCCACCGAATTCTGTATTGTCACCGCCGCGACGGCGACGCAGGCGTGCACGCCGAGCATCGCCATCGTGCGTGAATCGGCCTGGATCCCCGCGCCGCCGCCGGAATCGGTTCCGGCAATGGTCAGCGCGCGGATCGGCGTGCGGCCGTCGGGGGGCAGCGGCAGAAGTCTCACGGGGTACGACACTACGACCTGCCGTTCGGGGCCCGCAGTGCACCGCATTAATGAAAACGGTTATCATTATCCTGTGACCGCATCGCCGAACGTCCCGCTGCCCGTGACCGTCCTGTCCGGATTCCTCGGCGCGGGCAAGACGACCCTGCTCAACCACATCCTGGCCAACCGCGAAGGCCGCCGGGTGGCGGTGATCGTCAACGATATGAGCGAGGTGAACATCGACGCGGCCCTGGTCGCGGGCCAGGCGGGCCTGAACCGCACCGAGGAGAAACTGGTCGAACTCACCAACGGCTGCATCTGCTGCACCCTGCGCGAGGATCTGCTCGAATCGGTCGGCGAGCTGGCTCGCTCGGGACACTTCGACCAGTTGGTGATCGAATCGACCGGCATCTCCGAACCCATGCCGGTGGCTGCCACCTTCGAATGGGAATTCGAGGACGGCTTCCGGCTCGGCGACATCGCTCGGCTGGACACCATGGTCACGGTCGTGGACGCCTCCACGTTCCTGGCCGAGGTGGTGAAGGGGCACACCCTCGCCGACCGGGATATGCAGGCCGCGCCCGGCGACGAGCGCACCATCGCCGACCTGCTCATCGATCAGGTCGAATTCGCGAACGTGCTGATACTCAACAAGATCGATCTGGTGAGCGCGAACGCCGTCGGGACCGTGGAGGCGACGATCAGGCGGCTCAACCCGGCAGCGCACATCGTGCGGGCCGAGCGCGGTGTGGTCGAGCTGGCGGAGGTGCTCGGCACCGGCCGCTACAACCCCGATATCGCAGCGCAATTCGACGGCTGGGACGGCGAACTCGCCGGCGGGCACACCCCGGAGACCGAGGAGTACGGGATCAGCAGCCTCACCTTCACCGCGGACCGCCCCTTCCATCCCGCACGTCTGGAAGCGGTTCTGGCGCAATTGAACCGGCTGCTGCGCAGCAAGGGCTTCTGCTGGCTGGCGTCCCGGCCCGACGTCGCCGCGCTCTGGTCTCAGGCCGGCCCGAACCTGACCTTCGAGGCCGCCGCGTACTGGACCGCGCTGGAAATGCCGCCCGGCCAGGAACTCGTCTTCATCGGCGTCCGCCTGAACCGCCCGCACATCCGTGACCTCCTGAACACCGCCCTGCTCACCGACGCCGAACTCGCCGCCGGTCCCCGAGCGTGGGCGCGATACCCGGATCCCTTCCCGTCCTGGGGTGACCTGCACGAACACGCATGAGGGGCCTGTTCGTGCGGCTCACGCCGCGCCGATAGGTCCGGCGCACCGCCGCGGTTCGTCCCCGATGCCGGACGGGGACGAACCGTCGGCGTCGTCGGACGGGTGCCGGTGTCCGGGCTTCACAATCCGCCGAGCCGGGTGAGGACGTCGAAGGCGGATTCGGTGGACTCGTGCAGCGTCCGGATCTCTCCCGCGGTCGCGTCGCGGGTCGCCGGGCTCTGCAGTGCCAGGCCGTTGCCGAACACGATCACGTTGTAGCCGTCGTCGGCGGCCCGGAGCATGGGGCCGGTCGCAACGCCTTGTCCGACAACCAGATCCAAGCCCTCGCCGAGAAAATAGAACCGCCACAGCGGGCCGAGGTCGACGCCGTAGGCGGCCTTGGTGCGGTCGACGATCGGCAACCCCTGCCCGGCGATCGCGTCGACGATTTCGAAGTGGTCGCCCGCGTCCTCCGGCCGCGCGCCGACCGCCGCGACCGAATACGCCAGATCGACCGTGAGATGGGCGTTGTAACCGGCCATCGCCACCCGGGCACCGGATACGCCGCAACTCGCCGCCAGCGAAAAGTACTGCGCCCAATGCGGTTCCACGTCACCGCCGGTGAATTCGAGGTGAAGGTCGACCAAGAGCCGCCGGGCGAGCTCCAAGCTGACCGCGTGCGCGTAGGCGGGGTGGGCGAATGCCGAGGGATCACGCTGCAGCGGCATCACGGCCTGCTGTTCGGACAGATCGAGCCCGATCAAGAACAGCCCGCGCCGATCTCGATGCCGCACGAGAATGTCGGTGATGCGGTGGTGTCGCTCGATGGCGTCGCTCAGCCGTTGCATAGGAGTGCCCGACAATGTCGTCGTGTCCGTGAGCGCGGCAATCGTGCCGACCTCGCCGGCGGACAGCGGGCTTCCGCAGCCTGCCGTCGCGACCGGCGGCACCCCCGCGCTCGCCGGAGCGACGCTGGACGCCACAGCGACACCGATTATCCCGACCAGAATCCATCTCGGCACCCCAACCCGAACCATGCCGGTCCTTTCCGTTCGCTCATGTGCGATGGCGGGCCCACTGTCGTCGGGTAATTAGATCATCGCGCCGAGCCCGCGCGGTCGTGCGGCGGGACCGGATCGACGCCATGACGAGCGGAGGTGGGGGTTGGGGTCAGGGTTCAGCGGTCGGCGTGTCGCTGGATTCGTCCCGAGAAGAAACTGCGTGGTCCGAGTACGGTCGAGCGCGTTTCGCGCCGCCGAATCGCGCATACGACCCGGGTCCGTCGTCCCGGAGGAGGTCGGGGCCAGGCGGGACCCCGGCCTCCGCTGGGAGGCCGGACCCGGGATCGGTTGTGCGGGAAGGCTTTACGAGACGACCGGGAGGTACACCTGGTTGCCGGAGTCGGTGAATTCGGCCGACTTCTCCGCCATGCCCGCCGCTATCGCGTCCACATCGGTGAGGCCGTGGCGCTCGGCGTATTCGCGGACGTCGGCGGAGATCCGCATGGAGCAGAACTTCGGGCCGCACATGGAGCAGAAGTGGGCGGTTTTCGCGGGTTCGGCGGGGAGGGTTTCGTCGTGGAATTCGCGGGCGGTGTCCGGATCCAGGGACAGGGCGAACTGGTCGTGCCAGCGGAACTCGAAGCGCGCCTTGGACAACGCGTCGTCCCGGTCCTGCGCGTGCGGCAGGCCCTTGGCCAGGTCCGCGGCGTGCGCGGCGATCTTGTAGGTGATCACGCCGGTCTTCACATCGTCGCGGTTGGGCAGGCCCAGGTGTTCCTTGGGCGTGACGTAGCACAGCATCGCGGTACCGGCCTGGGCGATGATCGCCGCGCCGATCCCGGAGGTGATGTGGTCGTACCCGGGCGCGATATCGGTGGCCAGCGGACCCAGGGTGTAGAAGGGAGCCTCCTCGCACAGCTCCTCCTCGAGCCGCACGTTCTCTACGATCTTGTGCATCGGCACGTGCCCCGGGCCTTCGATCATCACCTGCACGCCATGGGATTTCGCGATCTTCGTCAGCTCGCCCAGGGTGCGCAGTTCGGCGAACTGGGCCTCGTCGTTGGCATCGGCGATCGAACCGGGGCGCAGGCCGTCGCCGAGGGAGAAGGTGATGTCGTACTTCGCCAGAATCTCGCACAACTCGGCGAAATGCGTGTACAGGAACGATTCCTGGTGATGCGCCAGGCACCACGCGGCCATGATCGAACCGCCGCGCGAGACGATTCCGGTCACCCGCTTGGCGGTCAGCGGCACGTAGCGCAGCAGCACCCCGGCGTGCACGGTCATGTAGTCGACGCCCTGCTCGGCCTGCTCGATCACGGTGTCGCGGTAGAGTTCCCAGGTCAACTGCGTCGGATCGCCGTTCACCTTCTCCAGCGCCTGATAGATCGGCACGGTGCCGACCGGCACCGGCGAATTGCGCAGAATCCACTCGCGGGTTTCGTGAATGTTCTTGCCGGTGGACAGATCCATGATGGTGTCCGCACCCCAGCGGGTGGCCCACACCATCTTCTCGACCTCCTCGGCGATCGAGGAGGTGACGGCCGAATTGCCGATGTTCGCATTGATTTTCACCGCGAACCGCTTGCCGATGATCATCGGCTCGGACTCGGGATGGTTGTGGTTGGCCGGAATCACCGCGCGCCCCGCGGCGACCTCCTCGCGCACCAACTCGGGTGAAACCCCTTCGCGCGCAGCGATATACCGCATCTCACTGGTGATGATGCCCTGCCGGGCCCAGGCCAGCTGGGTGGGCGGGCCGGCGACGTCGGGTTTGGCCCAGCCGTCCCGCAACTTGGGCAGGCCGCCCTCGAGGTCGATCACCGCGGCATCGTCGGTGTACGGGCCCGAGGTGTCGTAGACGTCGAAGTGCTCACCGTTGCTCAGATTGATCCGGCGGACCGGAATTCGCAGGTCATCGACCTGCTGATAGTGCTTGACACTGCCCTGAACAGGACCTGTGGTCACGGACTCGACCGTGCCCTGGACATGATTCGATGACATGTGAAGCCTCCCTACGCCGGCATTACCCGGTCAGGTTCGAACGGTCGACGACCCTGTTCCGCCCGAATGGGCTAGCCGTCCTCTCAGCCCGCTGGTGCGAGCCCCCGCATGTTCGGTTGTGGTACCCGGCCGAGAGTACATGCCCGAAGCCCGGCCCGTCAGCGGACCCGGGCGGAAATCTCGCGGCGGCCCGCCGCCGCGAGGACATTCGACACCACGGCCGCGCGGCACCGATTATTGTCGGGCGATGACCCGCAGCAAATCCTCCGCGCGGACAGAATCCGCGGCGGCCAACCACCGGACCCGCGGTCTGGACGCGGAACAGCGCAGTGTTCGGCGCCGTCGCAAGATTCTGGATGCTTCGATGGATTTATTTGCCGGTCAGGGCTTTTGGGGAACGTCGATCGAACAGATCTGCCAATCCGCCTATGTCGGCACGAAAGCCTTCTACGAACATTTCGAGAGTAAGGAGGCCTGTTACGCCGCTCTGCTCGATCAGGTAACGGCACATACTCAGCAACAGGTTGCCGAACAAGCCGACGCCGTGGCCGAATTACCCTGGTCGGAGCGGGCGCCGGTGGTGATCGCCGCCTTCGTGCACGCCATCGCGGACGATCCGCGAATCGCGGCGGTCGGTTTCGGTCAGGCCGGTGGCATCTCCCCGGTCGTGGAACGGCAGCGTCGCGGGTATCGCCGCTGGGCCGCGGCCTTCCTGGACGCTCAATGGGCCGGCGAGCCGGATCCAGACGGTGAGCGGCAGCGCCGCAGACTGGCGCTGGCCCTCGGTGCGATCGGGGGACTGTTCGAACTCGTCATCGATTGGTTGTTCCACCACGACGACGGCGGGTGCCCGGACACGATGGAATCCTTGGTCGCGGATCTCAACCGCTATATCACCGCGGTGGGCGCGGGCCGTGCCGGATTGCTGTGAGAGCCGCAGCGCTGTGAGGTACGCGCGGTATCCGGGGGATGAATCCTCGGTCGCTCTCGGATAACTTCCGGCAAATTATCGGATGTGAAGTCCGGTACACCCGGACACGGGAAATAACAGCCTGTTCGGTAGGTAGGCGAGTTAACGATTCGGGCGGCGTGGAGCCTACGGTTGCGTAGCCTGACGGTTGTACGGCAACCTCCAGATGTAACTGTCGACCAGTGTGCGCGGCCGGATTCGCGGATCGATGTTTCGCCCTCGCACGCTGCAATTGCGCCGAGGAGGCCGGTCCGTGTCGCACTACAAGGCGAACGTTCGTGATATCGAGTTCAACTTGTTCGAGGTGCTGGGAATCGGAGCGCTGCTGGACGGCGGCGCCTACGGCGATCTGGACGCCGACACCGCACGGGGCATGCTGGGCGAGGTGCTGCGCCTGGCGGAGGGGCCGGTCGCCGAATCGTTCGTCGACGCCGACCGCAACCCCGTCACCTTCGACCCCGCCACGCACTCCGCCGTGGTCCCCGATTCGATGCGCAAGACCGTGGCCGCGGTGAACGAGGCGGGCTGGTCCGCGCTGGGCATGCCCGAGGCGATGGGCGGCGTTCCCGCCCCCTCCCCGCTGATCTGGGCGACGCAGGAAATGCTTGTGGCAGCGCATAATTCGGCGAGCTTCTTCAATATGGGCCCGCTCATGCACGAGGTGCTGTTCCGCGAGGGCACCCCGGAGCAGCAGCGCTGGGCGTCCCACGCGTGGGAGAACCGCTGGGGCGGAACGATGGTGCTCACCGAGCCCGACGCCGGTTCGGATGTCGGCATGGGCCGCACCAAGGCGATTCAGCAGCCCGACGGCACCTGGCACATCGAGGGGGTCAAGCGCTTCATCTCCGGCGGTGACGTCGGCGATACCGCGGACAACATCTTCCACCTCACCCTGGCCCGCCCCGAGGGCGCGGGCCCGGGCACCAAGGGACTGTCGCTGTTCGTCGTCCCGAAATTCCTGTTCGATCCGCAGACACTGGCATTGGGTGAGCGCAACGGGGTCTACGTCACCAACCTCGAGCACAAGATGGGGATCAAATCCTCGCCCACCTGCGAATTGACCTTCGGCGCAGAGCATCCCGCGATCGGCTACCTGGTCGGCGATGTGCACAACGGCATCGCCCAGATGTTCAAGGTGATCGAGCACGCCCGGATGATGGTGGGCGTGCTGTCGGCGGGCACGCTCTCGACCGGATACCTGAATGCCCTGGAATACGCCAAGACTCGCGTACAGGGCGCCGACCTGACCCAGATGGCCGACAAGTCCGCGCCGCGCGTCACCATCACCCACCACCCGGACGTGCGCCGCAGCCTGGCGTTGCAGAAGGCGTATTCGGAGGGGTTGCGCGCGCTGTACCTGTACTGCTCGGCGTATCAGGATGCCGATGTGGCACAGGCCAATTTCGGTGCGGACGCCGATGTGGCCGCGCGGGTCAACGACCTGCTGCTGCCGATCGTCAAGGGCGTCGGTTCCGAGCGCGCGTACGAGACGCTGACCGAGTCGCTGCAGACCTTCGGCGGTTCGGGCTATTTGCAGGACTATCCGGTCGAGCAGTACATCCGCGATGTGAAGATCGACTCGCTGTACGAGGGCACCACCGCGATCCAGGCGCAGGACTTCTTCTTCCGCAAGATCATTCGGGACAAGGGCGTGGCGCTGGGCCATGTGGCCGGGCTGATCGGGAAGTTCGTCGAAGCCGAGGGCTCCGCGCTGAAGGCCGAGCGTGAACTGCTCGGCGCGGCGCTGGCCGACGTGCAGGCCATGGCCGCCGCGCTGACCGGTTATCTGATGGCCTCCCAGCAGAATCCGGAGGAGATCTACAAGGTCGGCCTCGGTTCGGTGCGCTTCCTGCACGCGGTCGGCGATCTGGTGATCGGGTGGCGGCTGCTGGAGGCGGCGATGATCGCGCAGACCGCGCTCGAGGGCAGCCCGACCGAGAAGGATCGGCTGTTCTACACCGGAAAGAGCGTTGTCGCTTCGTGGTTCGCGAAGAATCAGCTGCCGCTGCTGAGCAGCGTTCGCACGGTGATCGAGAACCTGGACAACGACATCATGCAGCTGGAGGAAGCCGCCTTCTGAGCTTCCGGCCGGCGAAGGACGCGGAAGCGGGACAACCGATTTCGTGCGGACATGGGTAACTCACCGGGTACGCCCGAAAGGCAACCCGGTGGGCCGCTCTCGGCCCGAAGCGAGAGTCTCCCCGTGCTCGACGGCCCGCTGAAGTTGCGGACAGGCGGAACAGGGGTACAACTAGCCCATGGTGTTCCCGGTGGAGTTCGGCTGGATTCAAGTGCTGCTGGGGCTGCTGTTCGCGGTCGCCGTCGTCCTGCTCGTCACCGCGCTGTTCAAAGCGCGCCGGGCCGGCTGGCGCGTGCTGGCCCGAAGGGGCAGCAGCGCACTGGTTCTGGTCCTGATCGCGGTGCTGATCCTGTGGGTGACCACGCTGCTGCGCGCCTACCTCGGGCTGACCGGTGAGGTGAAGGCCGCGCACGTCATCGCGAAATCCGTTGCCAACAGCCCGCATACCCTCGATGTGGAGGTCACCGTCTACGGCGATCGCGACCACGCCGACACGCACGCCACCTACCTGGTCGAGGGCGATATGTGGGCCCTGCAGGCCGATATCGTCGAACTCGAACCGTGGGTCAACGCCCTGGGTTTCCACTCCGGCTACAAACTCACCCGCCTGCTCGGCGAACGCCAGGACGGTACCGCGGTGAAACAGAACCAGATCTTCCTCAACGGCAGCGACCGGGACTTCTTCGCGGACATGCAGAATCACACCTGGTACACCCATCCCTTCGTCCGCTCCGCCTACGGCAACGCCGTCATCGCCACCCCCGGCGCGTACGACGTCTTCATCTCCCAGGACGCCATCAAGACCCGCCCGGCATAGCCGAGAGCCGTCACTCGGCGATTTCGGCCACCACCGGGGCGTGGTCTGAGGCGCCCTTGCCCTTGCGTTCCTCGCGGTCGACGCCCGCGTCGGTGACCCGTGCGGACAGGGCTGGGGAAGCGAGGATGAAGTCGATGCGCATGCCCTCCTTACGGGGGAAACGCAATTGGGTGTAGTCCCAGTAGGTGTAGACGCCCGGCCCTGGGGCGAAGGGCCGCATGACGTCGGTGAAACCGGCCTCGGTGATGGCCGTGAAGGCCGCGCGTTCCGGTTGGGAGACATGGGTTTTGCCGTCGAAGAAATCCATCGACCACACGTCGTCGTCGGTGGGCGCGATATTCCAGTCGCCGACCAGGGCGATCTGCGCGCCGGGACGCTCGGCCAGCCAGCGAGCGGCCGAATCACGCAGCGCGCCAAGCCATTGCAGTTTGTAGGTATAGTGCGGATCGTGCAGGGCGCGGCCGTTGGGTACGTACAGGCTCCACACCCGGACCCCGCCGCAGGTGGCGCCGAGTGCGCGGGCCTCGACGACCGGCGCGGCCAGCAGGGAGGCCTCGGCGTCCTTGTCGAAACCGGGTTGCCCGGGAAAGCCGATCTCCACCTCGTCCAGCCCGACGCGCGAGGCGATCGCCACCCCGTTCCACTGGTTGAATCCGACGTGCGCGACCTCGTAACCGGCGTCTTCGAAACGCTCGGAAGGGAATTGGTCGTCCCGGCACTTGGTCTCCTGGATCGCCAGCACGTCGATGTCGGCGCGGTCGAGCCAGCCGACCACCCGGTCCACCCGGGACCGAATCGAATTCACGTTCCATGTCGCCAGACGCACTGCCGGCTCACCTCTTTCGCTCCCCGGCCCGGCGCGGCCGCGCGTATTTTCAGTCGGGCACGGCGTACCGGTACCGATGGTGCTCGATGAAACCCATCTCCCGGTACAGCGCCAACGCCCCGGTATTCTCCACCTCCACTTGGAGATAGGCGTGGGTGGCGCCGCGCCGCTGGCCCCAGCGGATCAGCTCGGCGCAGACCAGCGTGCCCAGTCCGTGGCGGCGGTGCGGCGCGGCGACCGCGACGCTGCTCAACCCGACCCAGTGCCGTCCGTCCGGCGCGACGGTGACCGCACCGCGCCCGATCGCCAGGACGCTGGGCATACCCAGCGCGGCGAAACCCACTTCGCCCTGGTGGACGGCGGTCAGCACGTCGCGATCCGGTTCCACCGGCGCGACCGGCGTGGTGTCCTCGCCCTTGAATCTGTGCAGGTCCAGCCATGCCGCATTCGGTTCGGTATCGATGCGCACCATCGAAGGACCCTGCGGCAGAACGATATTGTTGATATCGATGCCGAGAACCACCACCTCGCACCAGGTGCGGTAGCCGGGCAGTTCCGGAACCAGCCGATCCGGCAGCGCCAGCTGCACCGGCAGGCCGCGCGCGGCGTACCACTCGGCGATCCGGGTCAGCGCGCCCGGAGTCAGTTGCACCGGACCGTCCACGGTCCCCAGCGGCAGAGCCGAATTCGCCCGGCGGGTGTAGCCGTTCCCGGCGCGCACCAGCCAGCCGTCGATCCAGGCGCGTTCCACGCCCGGCCAGCCGTCCGCCGCCGCGGACTCCAGCGCTCGGATCTCGCGAGTGCGAATCGGCCTGGGGGACAACGTCCTGGCCGCGACGACCCGTTCGGCGGGGATGGTCACGGTGCTCCCGTCCGGGATCCGCACGGCCAGCGGGTCGAGCGTCACGAGTTCGCCGATGATGTCGGTGAACTGGTGTGCATCGTCGGCGGGCAGGCGGTAGCGGACCACGACCCGCCGTCCGGGAACCAGGTCGTCGGGCTCAGTCGTCATGTCCGAACGGGTCCGCGACCGATCCGGGCAGCCAGCTCGAACCCGGTGTGCCCCAACCGTTTCGCTTGATCGCCCTCTTCGCCGCCCGGGCGTTGCGGCCGATCAGCACGTCTACATAGAGGAAGCCGTCCAGATGGCCCACCTCGTGTTGCAGCATGCGGGCGAAGAAGCCCTTGCCCTCGATGGTGACCGGATCGCCCTTCTCATCGGTGCCGGTCACCCGCGCCCACTCGGCGCGGCCGGTGGGGAACTGCTCACCGGGAACCGACAGGCAGCCCTCCTCGTCGTCATCGGGGTCGGGCATGGTCTCCGGGATCTCCGAGGTTTCCAGCACCGGATTGATCACCGCGCCGCGACGACGATTCACCGTGCCGTCCGCGTCGACGTCGGGGCAGTCGTAGACGAACAGGCGTAACGCCACGCCGACCTGATTCGCCGCCAGGCCAACACCATTGGCCGCGTCGAGCGTCTCGTACATGTCCGCGATCAGCTCGGCGAGCTCGTCCGGTGACTGGGTGACCGGTTCGGTCGGATTGTGCAGCACCGGATCGCCGACGATGCGAATGGGGAGAATCGCCATGGTCGCACACTTTACGCGGCGTCGTGGCGGGTCCCGACACGCCGTGTGACACATCTTGTATCTCCGGCATCCGTGGTTCAATGAGCGACGACGTATCGTCTGGTGGTTACTCGGCGAGGGAGCATTATGGACAGCGCAGCGGCCCGGAACCTTTCCGCAAGCGAGGACAGCTCTTCCGCGAGCGAGGTCCTCGGCCCACCGGGTGCGGAACAGTCGGTCGACGGCCTCGACCGTCGCGAGCTCGAGATCCTCGATTTCGAACGTAAATGGTGGAAGTACGCGGGAGCCAAGGAAGAGGCCATCCGTGAACTGTTCGGCATGTCCGCCACCCGCTACTACCAGGTGCTCAACGCCGTCGTCGACAAGCCCGAGGCCCTGGTCGCCGACCCGATGCTGGTCAAACGCCTGCGCCGGTTGCGGGCGAGCCGTCAGAAGGCCAGAGCGGCACGGCGAATGGGCTTTCAGGTGTGATCCGCGCGTTCGGATGCGCGGACGGTTAGGGTTGCAACCGTGAGCAACCAGAATCCGGCCCCGGGTGGACTGCCGCTGCGTGCGCTCGCCATGGTGTTGATCGCGGTGGCCATAGTCTTCGCCGGCCTCGGCGCGATGTCCCTGTCGCGATCGCAGGCCGACAGTTCGGCGTCCCCGGATTCGGCCACCTCGACGACCGCGCAGGCCGCGGCCACCTCGGCGCAGCCCGCCGCCTCGGCCGCGGCGCAGGACACCGCGTCCGCCGCGGCCGAAACGACGACCACCACGACCGCGCCCACCACGACCGCGGCCGCCGGAGTCGACAAGTCGATTCCGGTGCGGGTGCTCAACAACAGCACCGTCGCGGGCCTGGCCGCCAAGACCGGGGCCAAGCTCACCGCGAACGGCTGGAAAGTCACCTCGACGGGTAACTACGCGACCAGCGTGCTGTCGAAAACCACTGTGTTCTACGAGAATTCACCACATCAGCAAGCGACCGCGGAGGCGATCGCCGGTCAGCTCGGCGGGATCGCGGAGCCCCGGACCGCGGCCCTGGCCGGTTCGGCTCCGGGCATCATCGTCATCGTCACCGGCGGCTGAGTCCGGTGGCACAACGGCTCGCGCCTACATTGTGTAGTAGCCCCGCGCCGGAACCGCGTGGCGGCTCTGGCATCATCTTGAGCGGTAACGAATTCGTCCACCCAGCTTTACTCGTAAACTCGGTACTCGTAAAGGAGTTCCCCGATGGCCCCGTTCACGACACGTCGCCCGTCCCGGCGGATCGCGATCCCGGTGCTGGCGGTCGCGGCCTTGGGCCTGGCAGCCTGCACCAACAGTCAGGAGTCGAGCGACGTGAAGGGGACGACGCCGCCGGTGTGGACAGGTACGGCGGGCCAGAACGGCGGCGCGAACGCCACCGAGACTCCCGCGAACGCGGGTGATTCGGTGACGGTGGAACTCCGGGATCCCTTCCGCGCGAGTATCGGCTCGGCCAAGTTCGTCAAAGCCGGTGATCACCTGGAGTTGACCGTCGACGCGCACGGCCTGCAGCCGGGATTCCACGGCCTGCACATCCACTCGGTCGGCAAGTGCGAGGCGAATTCGGTCGCCCCCGCGGGCGGCGCACCCGGCAACTTCCTGTCCGCGGGCGGGCATCTGCAGGTCGGCGACGCGCACGCGATGCCGGCCAGCGGTGACCTGACCTCGCTGCAGGTTCGCAAGGACGGCACCGCCCACCTGGTCACCACGACCGACGCGGTGACGCTGGATCAGATCAAGGGCAAGGCTCTGATCATCCACGCGGGTGCGGACAACTTCGGCAACATCCCGAGTCGGTACAGCGCCAACGGCACTCCGGGCCCGGACGCCGAGTCGCAGTCGACCGGCGACGCGGGTGCGCGTGTCGCCTGCGGTGTCATCGGCGGCTAGGTAGGTCGCCATGGGCGAGGCAAGCATCACTCGGGTTCCCTGGAACGGCTCGCCTCGCCCGACGCTCGGCGTCGAGTGGGAGATCGCACTCGTCGACAAGCAGACCCGCAATCTGTCGAATACCGCCGCGGCCGTCTTCGACGAGGTCGGCGACCTGCGCGCGCACGACGGCAGGCCCCAGGTCACCAAGGAACTTCTGCGCAATACCGTCGAGATCATCAGCGGGGTGCACGACACCGTCGGTGAGGTCGTCGACGATCTGCACGGCACCATGGATACGGTGCGTCGCGCCGCGAACCGGCTGGGTGTGGATCTGTTCTGCGCCGGAACCCATCCGTTCGCCCAGTGGTCGGCCCAATTGCTCACTCGCACAGAGCATTACGACGAGCTGATCGATCGCACCCAGTGGTGGGGGCGGCAGATGCTGATCTGGGGTGTGCATGTGCACGTGGGGGTTTCGCACCCGGAGAAGGTCTTTCCGATCCTGAACACGCTGCTGCTGTCCTATCCGCATCTGCTCGCGCTGTCGGCCTCCTCGCCGATGTGGACGGGGGTGGACACCGGCTATGCCAGCAACCGGGCGATGATGTTCCAGCAGCTGCCCACCGCGGGACTGCCGTTCCAGTTCGAGAACTGGTCGCAGTTCGAGGCTTTCGTACGGGACGAGACCAAGACCGGCGTCTTCGAACAGCTCGGCGGAATGCACTGGGATATCCGGCCCGCCCCGAAGTGGGGCACCATCGAGGTCCGGGTCTGTGACGGAATCACCAATCGCGCCGAGCTTTCCGCGATGGTGGCGCTCATCCACTGCCTGATCGTGGATATCGATCGGCGGGTCGAGGCCGGTGAGACGCTGCCGGTGCTGCCGCCCTGGCATGTGCAGGAGAACAAGTGGCGCGCAGCCCGTTACGGTCTCGACGCGATCATCATCACCGATGCCGACAGCAATGAGCGTCTGGTGACCGACGACCTGTCCGACATGCTCGAGCGGCTCCGGCCGACGGCCGCACTGCTGGGCTGCGAACGCGAACTCGCCACGGTCGCAGACATTCCCCGGCGTGGCGCGTCCTATCAGCGTCAACGGCGGGTGGCGGCCGCCGCGCAGGGGGATCTGGTGGCCGTGGTGGACGCGCTGGTCCGCGAACTCGACACCTGAGCGACGCTGCGGCTTTCGCTTACCAGACGCCGCTGATTCAGCTGGCCAGGGGGGTGGCGTTCATCGTGTGTTTACTATGGTTCGGTGCTTCTCGATCATCGCGCCGGTTACGACGGCGATTCGCGCCGCAGCCGGTTCCGATGGCCGTCGAGCCGGACCCGCACGGTCGCCGCGGTGGCGGCGGTTCCGCTGCTGTTGCTCGTCTTGCAGATCGTGGCCTCCCGCAATGGTTTCGAAGGCCCGCTGCAGAGTGTGTGGCACGACTACTTCGGCACGCCCAAGTCGATGTCGATGCCGTGGGCCGGGCTCGCGCTGGCGCTGGTCGGATTGTCTTGGCGGCGGCGCTTCGTGACATTCGCGATCGCGTTCGTGCTGGACGCGGTGATCGCCGGGGCGCGTGTGGCTTTCGGCGGGCCGTTCACCTTCGGCAACGGCGCGGTGATCGCGCTGACCGGGCTCGCCCTGGTGGCCTGGCTGGGCTGGGAGGGGCGCGAACAGCGCAACGCGCTGCACGCGGCCGCCCTCGGTGCGCTGCTGATCCTGGCGACGAAGGTCGGCGACGTCTGGCTGCACATCACGGTGATGGCCGGGCCGGATGTGCTGGACCGCTATGTGGCGCTGACCGATCGCGCACTGGGTGAGCCCGCGTGGACGGTGGCGCGGCTGCTCGATTCGCTCGGTTCGGTGCCGCCCGCGGTGCTGCACTGGGTCTATATCGAACTGCCCGTCGCGGCGATGGTGATCGCGGTGTGGCAGCTGCGGCACGTGGCCGCGGCGTCCAATCGCGCGGGGGTGTGGCCGAGCCACTATCTGGTCCGGACCTTCCTGGTGCTCGGGCTGGTCGGGCCGATCGGCTATGTGCTGTTTCCCGTGGTGGGCCCGATGTTCGCCTTCGCCCCGGACGGTCACGGGTTGCAGATCGGCGATTTCTGGCCGCATCATGCGCCGCCGTTCGATCACGCGCCCGCCGCGCTGCGGTTCGACGCGTTCACGCCGCGCAACTGCATGCCCTCCATGCACGCGGCCTGGTCGACATCGATATTCCTGCATTCGCGCCGCGATGCCGACGGTTCGCCCGCACCGCGCTGGCTGCGCTGGGGCGGTACGTTCTGGGTGCTGGCGACGCTGACGGCAACCCTGGGGTTCGGCTACCACTACGGCTCGGACCTGGTCGCGGGCGCGGTGCTGTGCCTGACCGTCGAATCGGCCCTGCGCGCCCCCGAACGCGGCTGGGACCGCACCCGGGTCCAACTCGTCGCCGCGGGCGCCGCCCTGTTCGCCGGTCTGCTGCTGAGCTTCCGCTACCTGGCCCTGTGGATGGCGCAACACACCGTACCCGCGGGCCTGATCCTGCTGCTGTTCGTGGCCGCATACGCCGCCGCCTTCCACAACGTCTGGTTCGCCCGCACCCCGGCGGTCGGCGCGGCCGCGGGCGTGGATGACGCCGCACTCGGTCGATCCGATTCGCGCCCGTAGGTCCTCGTCCGGTACGGCCGATCACTACCGGCCTCCTGACGCCACGAAATAACCGGGTTTCGTCCGCTCCGATACAAACCGGCCTCGACCACGGCGTGCGTCGGCGGTTCCGGATCGAGGGCGCAGATCAGGACACGACCGGAGTGTCGGGTGGCCGCATCCCGTCGGAGCACAGGACGGAGCGATTCGGAACCGCGGACCGGGGCGGGCGAAATCGGCGCCCGGGGTCCCGGCCCGCCACGGCCGAGCGGGGGCAGAATGGCACGGTGACGGATGTTCCTGAACTCAGCCTGACCGCCCGACTGAATCGTTCGGCCGCGGATGCGCGGCGGGGGGTGGTTCGGGTCCATCCGGAGGCGCTGGCGGCGCTGGGGTTGCGCGAGTGGGACGGGATCACGGTGATCGGGTCGCGGCGGACCGCGGCGGTGGCGGGTCTGGCTCCGGCGGGGACTCCGGCGGGGGCGCTGTTGCTGGACGACGTGACGTTGTCCAATGCGGGGGTGCGTGAGGATGCGACCGTGGTGGTCTCTCCCGCAACGGTTTTCGGGGCGCGCCGGATCTCGGTGACCGGATCGGCGCAGGCGATGCGGTCGGTTGCCGAGGCGACGCTGCGGCAGGCTCTGCTGGGCAAGGTGGTCACGGTGGGGGATACGGTCTCGCTGCTGCCGCGCGATCTCGGGCCGGGCACCAGCACCGCGGCCGCCTCGCAGGCGCTGTCCCGGACCTTCGGCATCGCGTGGACCTCGGAGCTGCTCACGGTCACCACGACGGATCCGGGCGACCGGCCGGTGAGTGTGCAGCCCAACAGCGCCGTCGTCTGGGGCACCGGCGTTCCGTCGGCGGAGGCTTCGCACGATCCGGGTGGTGCGCGCGAATCGTCCGCCGAGCCGGGGACGCGAATCACGGTGCGGGAGCGTCCTTCCGTCGTTCCGGTGGCCGAACTCGCGGGCGTGCGGGCGCAGGCCGCGAAGCTGACCGAATGGCTCAGCCTCGCCCTGGACGAGCCCGAACTGCTGAAAACCCTCGGTGCGCCACCACATCTCGGCGCCCTGATCACCGGGCCTGCCGGAGCCGGTAAGGCGACACTGGCCCGCGCGGTGTCCACGCCGCGCCGCATCGTGGAACTCGACGGTCCCGCGGTGGGGGCGACCGAGAGCGGCACCCGGCTGCGTGAGGTCGCGCTCGCGGTATCCGAGATCGGTTCCGGCGCCGGCGGTGTGCTGTTGATCACCGATATCGACGCGCTGCTTCCGGCCGATCGTGAACCGGTGGCGACGTTGATCCTGGATCAGCTCCGGGGCGCGGTCGCCACGCCCGGAGTAGCCTTCCTGGCCACCACCTCTCATCCGGCGGGTATCGATTCCCGTTTGCGCGCACCGGAACTGTGCGATCGCGAGGTGGCGCTGACCCTGCCGACCGCGGTCGTCCGCAAGGATCTGCTGGCGCAACTACTGCGCAAGGTGCCCACCGACGGTCTGGCGCTGGACGAGATCGCCTCGCGCACACCGGGTTTCGTGGCGTCCGATTTGGCTGCGCTGTGCCGGGAGGCGGCGCTGCGGGCGGCCTCGCGGGCCAGCCGGGAGAAGTCCGATCCGGTGCTGACCCAGCCGGACCTGCTCGGCGCGCTGGAGGTGATCCGGCCGCTGTCCCGTTCGGGCGCGGAGGAATTGGCGATCGGCAGCCTCAGCCTGGACGACGTCGGCGATATGGCCGAGACCAAACAGGCGCTGACCGAATCGGTGCTGTGGCCGCTGCGGCACCCGGACTCCTTCGCCCGGCTCGGCATCGACCCGCCGCGCGGTGTGCTGCTCTACGGCCCGCCCGGCTGCGGTAAGACCTTCCTGGTGCGCGCCCTGGCCGGGAGCGGCCAGCTCAGCGTGCACGCGGTCAAGGGCGCGGAGCTGATGGACAAGTGGGTCGGCTCGTCCGAACGCGCGGTCCGCGAATTGTTCCAGCGCGCCCGCGATTCCGCGCCCTCGCTGATCTTCCTGGACGAGGTGGACGCCCTCGCGCCGCGCCGCGGGCAGAGCGGCGATTCCGGTGTCGGCGACCGAGTCGTCGCGGCGCTGCTCACCGAACTGGACGGCGTGGAACCGCTGCGCGAGGTCGTCGTGGTCGGCGCGACCAACCGCCCCGAACTGATCGATCCCGCCCTCATGCGCCCGGGCCGCCTCGAACGCCTGGTCTTCGTCCCGCCCCCGGACGCCGCCGGCCGCGCCGACATCCTGCGCACCGCCGGCCGCTCGGTCCCGCTCGCCGCCGACGTGAACCTCACCGAACTGGCGGTGACGCTGGACGGCTACTCCGCCGCGGACTGTTCCGCCCTGCTGCGCGAAGCGGCCATGGCGGCCATGCGCCGCGACGTCGACGCCGCCGACGTCACCGCCGCCGACGTCGCCACGGCCCGCGCGTCGGTCCATCCCTCCCTCGACGCGGCCCAGGTCGAATCCCTGCGCGCCTACGCCGAACGCCGCGCAACCGATATCTGACCTGCCCCAGTGCCGCGGCACTGTCCACGCCGGTGTGATGCGTCACCGCGCAGGGCCGCCGACAGTTCTGGCGACCGAATCCCGTTCCTGCCCGTCGGCGGCCTGATCGCCGGGCCCGTGCTGGGCTGCGTGCGGCGCGCATGCCGAGATCTCCGACGTTGGAATTGAGATGCTCCGCGGTCGGCATGCGTGCTGGTGTAGGTGTCGTTCGAGAGTCCCCGAGTCGTCGTGCGGTGGTGGTGCCGAGCCCGAATCGACGCCCGGAACCGGCGCTCTCCCGCGGGCGCGCGCTGTTCGGGCTCGGCGCGAGATGTCGGCGCGAGGGGCTACCGGGGCTGTGCGGTGCTGAGGGGGCGTGGTCCGAGCCGAGGCGAGTGTCGGAATCGGCCTGCGCGATTTCCGCGACGTGGTGCGAGTGCCGCCGCAGGCGCGCGGGCTTGCGCCCGGCGAGCCCGTCGGGTCGCGGCGCGCCACACCCGAGTGAGCATGCGGCGTCCGATCGGCTGTGCGCGGGTGGGCTGGGGCGCGGCACGGTGCGTCACCGGCCGGACGCCGAGTGCGGGACGCGGGCGACATCCCGCCCGGACGGCGCGAACCGTGCGTATCCGGCAGACCACTCGCGGACATGATTCCCATCACAGGTAGTTTTGCCTGGTGCGCACTCCTCATGCGGCGGTGGAGATGGTCACGGCCTTCGTGTCCACGCTGGTTGCCGGGATGTCGCTGTTACTGCCGATCGACTTCGCGTGGTCATCGGAGTCGACACCGTTGCAACTGGATATGCTCGCGTTCAGCGTGCCGCGGGCGATCGCGGTCGGAGCCATCATCGCGGTGGTCGTCGCGGTGTTCGCGACGACGATCAATCACGCGCTCGCGGCCTGGGGCTCGGCCCTGGCCGGTGTCGTGATCATGCTGATCAACCATCTCGCGGGCCATGCCGCGAGTCCGGTCGCGCCGCTGTCCACCTTGTACTTCGTGGATTCGATCGCGGGCGGCTTGCTGCTGGGCGGGATCGCCGCGGCGGTGCTGCGCGGGCGGATGCAGGTGTTCGGCTGGACGCTGGGCGCGTTGACCAGCATGGTGGTCTCCGCGGCCCTGCCCGTGAGGCATGCCTCGAACCCGTTCGAACCCGTTCCGGCGCACTGGTCGTCGGTGGACTACCCGCCGTTGTGGCTGATCGAGGCGACGCTGGTGCTGGTCGCCATCGGCACCCTGGTCAACCGGCGGCGCACCGGTATCGAGCGACGCGCGGTCGAGCTGCCGATGGCGCCGATCGTGGCGGGCATGCTCTACATCGGCGTGGCCCTGTTCGGCGCGCAGTGGCTGGCCGGGCGCAACGCGACGGCGGTCGATATCGTGCTCGCCGTCGCGATAACGGCCGTCACCGCGATGATCGCGGCCATGTTGCTGCCACGTCGAGACGGCACCCTGGTCCTGCTCGCGGTGGCGCTGTCCTCCGTCGGCAGCGCGATCGTCCCGACTCGGATCCCGGGCTGGTCGGCGTGGATTCTGGTGGTTCTGCTCGCGGTGGGGATCCTGCTGGGTTTCCGGCGTCCGGCGCCGATGCTGGCGATGGCCGCACTGGCGGCGCTCGCGCTCGGGGGTGCGCTGAGCTCCGGTGAGCACGGCCGCATGCACGTCGTGGCGATCGGCGCGGCCCTGGCGCTCATCGCCGGATTCAGCTTCGGTTGCGCGGCGCCGCGCTACAACCCGACCCGGGTTCTGGGCGTCGCGATCATCCTGGGGTCCTCGGTCGTGCTGGCGATGCGCGGGCGCGGGGAATTCGGCGCCGCGATCATCGGCGGCACGCACTGGAGTTCGGCTCCCGCGCCGATGGCGCAGTCGGCCCTGGCGTACTGGATGGCGCTGGCCATCACGGCCTGCTGCGCGGTGGCGTTGCTGGCTCTGCGGCATTGGCGCCAACCGGCCTGGCCGGCGCAGCAATCGACCGGCCCGGAAGAATTGCCTGAAGATAGCTAAAGCGCATATCAGGTCGGATTGCCGCCGGTCGTGGCGGAGGGGTGCCTGTGACGCCAAGTAAACTCGACCGCACTCCACCCCGCCCCCGACCGACGGAGTGATGTTTGCTCGCCGTTCTGCTCGCACACGCCGCAGCCGCTTTCGTCGCGCCGCCGTGTGTCCGGCTCCTCGGCAGACGCGGCTTCTACGCACTGGCCCTGGCACCGTTGGGCAGCCTGCTCTGGTTGATCGCGCACTGGAACGACGGACAGGTCGTGCGCATCGAGTGGGCCCCGAGCATCCATCTGGACGTCGACCTGCGCCTCGACTCGCTGGCCTGCATCCTGTCGGTGCTGGTCCTCGGCATCGGGACGTTGATCCTGGCCTATTGCGCAAGTTATTTCGACGATGACGACCGGCAGCGCCTGGGCATCTTCGCCGGGTACATGGTCGGCTTCTCCGGAGCGATGTTCGGCCTGGTCACCAGCGACAACATGGTTCTGATGTTCACCTTCTGGGAGCTGACGACGGTGCTGTCCTTCCTGCTGGTCGGTCATCACGCCGAACAGATCACGGGCCGCCGCGCGGCCCTGCAGGCGCTGCTGGTGACCGCCGCGGGCGGGCTCACGATGCTGGTCGGGCTGATCATGATCGGCGAGAGTTGCGGCAGCTACCGCCTGTCGGAGGTGGTGCACCGGGCCGATCCGCACTCCTGGTCGACCGGCGTCGCGGTGGTGCTCATCCTGATCGGAGCGTTGAGCAAATCGGCGATCGTGCCGCTGCACTTCTGGCTGCCCGGCGCGATGGCCGCGCCGACGCCGGTCAGCGCCTATCTGCACGCCGCGGCCATGGTGAAGGCCGGTGTGTACCTGGTCGCGCGCTTGGCGCCGGTGTTCGCGGTTGCCGCGCCCTGGCATCCGATCCTGCTCACCCTCGGCCTGCTGTCGATGATCCTCGCGGGTCTGCGATCACTCCAGGTGTACGACCTGAAGCTGGTACTGGCCTTCGGCACGGTCAGTCAGCTGGGTTTCATGATGGTGCTGGTCGGTATCGGCACGCCGGACGCCGCCCTGGCCGGTGCGACGATGATCGTGGCGCACGCGATGTTCAAGGCCTGCCTGTTCATGGTCGTCGGCGTCATCGATCACAGCGCCGGGACCCGCGATATGCGCAGACTGTCCGGACTCGGCCGGCGCGCGCCGGTGCTGTGCGGGACGGCGATCCTGGCCGCGCTGAGCATGGCGGGCATACCGCCGCTGTTCGGATTCGTCGGCAAGGAGAGCGCGCTCGCGGCGATCATGGGAGCGAGCGATCTGTCCGGGCCGGTGAAGATCGCGGAAACCCTGGGCGTGGTCATCGGGTCGATGTTCACCGTCGGCTACAGCATCCGATTCCTCTGGGGCGCGTTCGGCGCCAAGTCCGGATCGGGCGACCCCGAGGACGTTCCCGAGCCCGAGAACGCCTGGCACCGGCCGAGTTTCGCATTCGTCACCCCCGCGAGCATGCTGGCGCTGGGCAGCCTGGCCGCCGCACTCGGCGCGCCCTGGCTGGACCGGCTGCTGCGGCCCTACGCGCGGACGTTGCCGGGGCCCGAGCCCGTGCACCTGGCGCTCTGGCACGGCTGGGGGCAACCGCTCACGCTGTCCATGATCGCCATCGCCTGCGGTCTGCTGCTGTTCGAGATCCGCGACCACATCGGCGAATCCGCGACGCCGCGACTCGGTAACGCCGACCGCGTCTACGACGCCACCTTGCGCGCGATGGATCAGCTCTCGCTGCGCATGACCGGTGCGACCCAACGCGGTTCGCTTCCGCTGAACCAGGCGCTGATCCTGATCACCCTGATCATCCTGCCGGTGGCCATGCTCTTCGCCAGCGCCCGATCGAAAGTCTCGCTGCGCCTGTGGGATTCGCCGTGGCAGCTGGTGATCGGCGGGATCATGGTGATGATGGCGCTGGGTGCGACGGTGATGCGCAACCGCCTGGCCGCGGTGCTGCTGGTCGGGGTGACCGGTTACGGCTGCGGTGCGATCTTCGCCCTGCACGGCGCGCCCGACCTCGCGTTGACCCAATTCCTGGTCGAGACACTGACTTTGGTGATCTTCGTGCTGGTGCTGCGCAAATTCCCCGCGGAGGTCCCGCCGGCCGGCGCCGCGAAATTCAAGGTGCGGCGCGCGATTCTGGCGGCGCTGGTCGGAGCCACGGTCTCGGTCCTGGCCGCCTTCGCCGTCGCCGCCCGCGACACCGATCCGATCTGGCACCTGATCCCTTCGTACGCATACGAATTCGGCGGCGGTAAGAACGCGGTCAACGTCCTGCTGGTCGACATCCGCGCGTGGGACACCCTCGGTGAGATCTCGGTCCTGCTGGTCGCCGCGACGGGCGTCGCCTCGCTGATGTTCCGCAGCCGCCGATTCGGCACGCTGCCCCGGGTGGCCGACGCCCCCGGCTACACCCCCGACCCCAATCGCAGTTACTGGCTCACCGCCTCGCCGCTGGTCGCGCGGCGGCATCGTTCGATGGTGCTGGCGATGACCACCCGGCTGCTGTTCCCGACGATCATGGTCCTGTCCGCGTACTTCTTCTTCTCCGGCCACAACGCCCCCGGCGGCGGCTTCGCCGGCGGCCTCACCGCCGGATTGGCCCTGGTACTGCGTTACCTCGCGGGCGGGCGGTACGAATTGGCCGAGGCGCTGCCGGTGGACGCCGGACATCTGCTCGGCGCGGGCCTGGCCCTGGCCGCCGGAACCGCGACCGGATCGCTGCTGCTGGGCGCCCCGCCGCTGTCCTCGGCGATCATCCAGGTGACCGTGCCGCTGTTCGGACACGTCAAATTGGTCACCGCGATGTTGTTCGACCTGGGCGTCTACCTGATCGTGGTCGGGCTGGTGCTGGATGTGCTGCGCAGTCTCGGCGCGCGACTGGACACCGAGGAACCGACCGTCGGGTCCGCGTCCCCGCACGTCGACGACAGCGCCGCGGTGCTCTCCTCCGCCCCGGCGCCGGAGGCCCGATGACCGCGAACATCACCCTGCTGGTCCTCATCGGCGTCACCGTCGCCTGCGCGGTCTACATGCTGCTCGAGCGGGCCGTGTCGAAGATGCTGCTGGGGATGATCCTGTTCGGCAACGCGGTGAATCTGCTGATCCTGACCGTCGGCGGCGCGGACGGTCGGCCGCCGATCCTCGGCGAGACCGACCGGGTGCATCACGGCACCTCCGATCCGCTGGCCCAGGCCATGGTGCTGACCTCGATCGTGATCACCATGGGCCTGTCCGCCTTCGTGCTCGCGCTGGCCTACCGCTCCTACGCCCTGACCACCACCGAACAGGTCGAGGACGATCCGGAGGACGTGAAGGTGGCCAAGCGTCGCGAAGGGGAGGATCCCGAACAGTGACTCCGCCCCACGACCTGATCCTGCGTCTGGCGCCGCTGCCCGTCCTGATTCCGCTGCTCACCGCGGCGGTCACGCTGATCGCGGGACGCCGCCCCCGGGTGCAGCAGATCATCTCGGTGATCGGCCTGAGCGCGGTGGTGGGCGTCGCGGGGATGTTGCTGTATCTCGCCGACCGGAACGGGATGGCCGCGTTGCAGGTCGGCAACTGGCACACCCCGGTCGGAATCACCCTGGTGGTGGACCGGTTGTCCGCGACGATGCTGCTGGTGTCCTCGATCGTGCTGCTCGCGGTCCTCGTCTTCGCGGTCGGGCAGGGTATCAGCGACGGCACCGAACGCCAGCCGACCTCGATCTTCCAGCCGACGTATCTCATTCTGAGCGCGGGGGTTTCGATCGCCTTCCTGGCGGGGGACCTGTTCAATCTGTTCGTCGGATTCGAGGTGCTGCTGGCCGCCTCGTTCGTCCTGCTGACCCTCGGCGCTAGTGTGGAACGCGTACGCGCCGGGGTGTCCTACGTGATGGTCTCGATGGTCTCCTCGCTGATCTTCCTGACCGGTATCGCCCTGGCCTACGCCGCGACCGGGACGTTGAATCTGGCGCAGATGGCCGAGCGGATGGGTTCGGTGCCCGCCGGAACGCGCGGTGCGATCTACGCGGTGCTGCTGGTGGCGTTCGGGATCAAGGCCGCGGTGTTCCCGCTGTCGAACTGGCTGCCCGATTCCTATCCGACCGCGCCCGCGCCGGTGACCGCGGTCTTCGCCGGTTTGCTGACGAAAGTCGGTGTGTACGCGATCATCCGGCTGCACACGCTGTTGTTCCCGGCCGCGCACTTCGACCGGATCCTGCTGATCTGCGGTCTGCTGACCATGGTGCTGGGCATTCTGGGCGCGATCGCGCAGAGCGATATCAAACGATTGCTGTCGTTCACGCTGGTCAGCCATATCGGCTATCTGATGTTCGGCATCGGGCTCAACACCGCGCTGAGTCTGGGCGGAACGGTTTACTATGTGGCACACCACATTCTGGTGCAGACCACCTTGTTCCTCGTGGTCGGCCTGATCGAGCGGCAGGCCGGGTCGGCGTCGCTGGAACGCCTGGGCGGGCTGCTCGCGGCGAGTCCCGCACTGGCCGTGCTGTTCGGCATTCCGGCGCTGAATCTCGGTGGTATTCCACCGCTTTCGGGGTTTCTGGGCAAGATGACGCTGCTCGAGGCCGGTGCCGCCGACGGAAGTGCGCTGTCCTGGGTGCTGGTCGCCGGATCGGTGCTGACCAGCCTGTTGACGCTGTACGCGATGGCGCGGGTGTGGAGTAAGGCGTTCTGGCGGCCGCGCGCCCAGGCCCCCGAGGGGGAACTCGCCGACGCCGCGCCGTCGGCCCTGATCGACGAATCGGTCGACATGCCGTTCGACGAACGTCCCGACCCGGGCCGCATGCCGCGGCTGATGGTAATGCCCACGATCGCGCTGATCGCCGTCGGCCTGGCCCTGACCGTATTCGCCGGGCCGATCCTGAACATCGCCACCCGCACCGCGGGTGACCTGTTGGACCGAAACGCCTATCTCACAACGGTTCTGCATTCTCCCGATCCGGCGGGGGCGGGTGCTGCGCGATGAGCCTGTCCACGCTGTTGAGCCGCGAGCGGCTGGTCCGGCTGGGCGGACTGGTCTGGCTGGCGATCGTCTACACCGCGCTGTGGGGTGATTTCACCGTCGGCAATATCGTGGCCGGACTTGTGATCGGCACGCTGATCATGGTGTTGCTGCCGTTGCCGCGGGTGCCGGTCTCGGGACGGCTGCATCCGCTCTCGCTGCTGGAATTGGTGGTCGTGGGCGTGTACTACGCGCTGGAATCCAGTGTGCAGATCGCCTGGTTCGCGGTGCGGCCGTCCGGCGCACCGGTCTCGGGCGTGCTGCGGGTGCGGATGTCGATCCGCTCACCGCTGGTGATGGTGTTGTGCGCCGACGTGCTGAATCTGATTCCCGGCACCATGGTCCTGGAGATCGACCGGGCCACGCACGCCATCTGGGTCCATGTCCTCGACGTGGGCAGTGACGAGGCCGTGGAGCGGTTCTACTTCACCACCCGGCGGCTGGAGCGGTTGCTGATCCGGTCCTTCGAACGTCCCGGGGAATGGCACGAGACCATGCGTCCCGAACCCCTGCCTCCCGAGGAGCGCTGAATGGCCGCGCGAAACGCCGCAGCGCACCGTCCGGGAGCAGCGAGACAGGAGAAATCATGACGATCGTCGCGATCGTGGCGGGGATACTGCTGGCGGGTGCGGCCGTGCTCACCGGATATCGGGTCGTGGCCGGGCCCAGCACGCTGGACCGCGTGGTCGGGGTCGACTCCCTGGTCGCCATCACCGCCTCGGGCCTGGCGGTCTGGGCGGCCTACGGCAACGACGCCACCGTGCTGCCCGGCATCGTCGCGCTGGCCCTGGTCGGCTTCCTCGGCTCCGCCGCGGTCTCCCGCTTCCGCGTCCGGGACGACCGATGAGCTGGTTCGACACCGTCCTGCGCTGGTCCTCCTGCGTGCTGATCCTGCTGGGGTCGGCCCTGGCCCTGACCGCGGCGATCGCGATCGTGCGCTTCCCCGACACCCTGTCCCGCATGCACGCCGCGACGAAACCGCAGGTCGTCGGCCTGATCCTGATCCTGATCGGCGCATCCATCCAACTGCGCGGCCACGGCAACATCTGGATGCTCGTGCTGGTCGGCCTGTTCACCCTGCTGACCGCGCCCGCCGTGGCCCACCTGATCGGCCGCACCGCCTATCGCGAACAGCGCGGCCGCGACGGACTGCTCTTGATCAACGAACTCGGCGACGACGATACGGAGTGACCGCGCACGGCCTCGTGTGAACCTGTGAACCCTTGCCTCCGAACGGTTCGATACCCGCCGGGCGACGTGGACCCGGTCTTCCGGGCGTCTGCGGGTAGGTGCGGGCAGCCCGTAATCGCTTTCGTCCGAATGGCTTTCACCCCGCGCTGGGCGGTATCGACCGCGTCGTCCCGGTGTTCGCGAGTCGGCGCCGGCCGCCGTGCGGCATTGTCTCCGAGAGGTTTTCGCCCCGCTTCGGAAGTCCCGGCGCCCGCGACTCGACGCTCAGCGGGGCGGCAGGTCCTCCGGGAAGTTGCGGCCGCCGGGGCGGCGCAGCCGGAGCCGGGCGTTGGAACCGCGCAGCGGCGGCAGCGCCGGACGTCGACGGGTCGCGCGGCGCTGGGCGCGGCGTTCGGACGGTTTGTGGTGCCAGGTTTCCGGACGCGCGGCGACCCAGCGGGCCGAACGCCAGGCGAACGGGATGTGCACCAGATAGACCACGACCAGCACCATCAGCAGGATCAGCGGATAGGTGACCAGCGCGGCGGCGATCAGCGCGACCAGGACCAGCAGCATGGCCGCGGCCTGGGGCGCGACCGAAACGGACTTCATCGCCAGCGTCGGGATGGTGCTCACGGCCAGCAGCGCGGTGAACACCATCCAGACCGCGATCGCCGGCAGCGTGTTCCACCAGCCGTTGCCGAACTGCTCGTGCACCGCGACCGGAAGCAGGGCGATCAGCGCGGCCGCGGGCGCGGGGACGCCGGTGAAGTATTCGCGCTGCCAATCCGGGCGGGTGTCGTCGTCCAGCAGGGTGTTGAACCGCGCCAGCCGCAGCACGAGGCTGACCGTGTAGATCAGCGCGATGATCCACCCGACGCTGTTCTTCTGCAGGAACGACACGTACAGCACCAGCGCGGGCGCGACGCCGAAGGAGATCGCGTCGGCCAGCGAATCGAGTTCCGCGCCCATCTTGGTGGTGGCGTCGAGCAGGCGCGCCAGGCGTCCGTCGAGCGTGTCCAGCACCGCGGCGGCGCCGATCATCGCCAGCGCGACCTCACGAGAGCCGTCCAGGGCGAATTTCACCGCCGACAGTCCGGCGCACAGCGCCAGGATGGTGACGATGCTTGGCAGTAGCCGAACCGTTCTGCGTCGTCCCTGGACGATCGCGTCCTTCTCGATCATGACAGCAGTTCTGCCAGCACCGTCTCCCCGCCGATCGTGCGCTGCCCGGGTTCGACGAGCAGCCGGGTTCCGGCCGGGAAATAGGTGTCGACGCGGGAGCCGAAGCGGATCAGCCCGTAGGTCTCGCCGATGGTGAGCTTGTCACCGGCCTTGGCATCGCACACGATCCGCCGGGCCAGCAGTCCGGCGATCTGCACGACCGTGATCAACTGCCCGGTCGCGGTTTCGACGACCATCGTGTTGCGCTCGTTCTCCGAACTCGCCTCGGGCAGATCCGCGGAGTGGAATTTCCCACGCCGATAAGCGATCTCGCGCACGATCCCGGAAACCGGCATGCGCTGCACGTGCACGTCCAGCACGGACAGGAAGATGCTGACGCGCGGCACCTCGCCCTCGCCCAGATGCAGTTCGGCGGGTGGAACGGCGGTATCCACCAGGGCGACCTCACCGTCGGCCGGTGCGACCACGACGCCGGGCCGGTTCGGCGGGATCCGGTGCGGATGCCGGAAGAACGCGGCCGAGGCGGCGGCCACGGTGATCCCCGCGCGACGCACCCACTTGCGCCGCCGCGCCACCAGCGCCACCGCCAGCGGCGTCGCCACGAAGGGCAGGCCGGCGGGGTGCAGCGGCGGAATCGCAGCGCGAACCAGGTCGGCGATATGGCCGAGGCCGGATTGTTCGGGCGTGCCGGGCGGGGTGGGGCGGCGGGCCACGGGCTCCTCTTTCGTGCATGGACAGGGGTGTCGCGGGTATCCGGGACGCATTCGGTCTCGGACCGCGCTCACACCTTACGGGAACAGGTCCGCCCCGTGGCAGGCCGCGAATCCACGGCGACCGGGACTTACCGGAATCGATTGTGCCTTTTCTCAACGTGGCGCTACAGTTCGGGATAATATGAGGGGGCCTCATGTCTACCGCCTTGCGATCGGTTGTCCGAGGCCCGACGAAGGAAGCCACGCAGGTACACGGAGGAGAAGCACGATGGCTGCTCGACTCGCCCAGGTCGAAGGGGCTGAGCACACGGCGATGCTCGGGCTCGGCGTGTACCGCCCAGCCCGCGTCGTCACCAATGACGAGGTCGCCGGACCGATCGACTCCAGCGACGAATGGATACACAGCCGTTCCGGCATCCGGACCAGGCGATTCGCCTCGGATGCGGAGACCATCATCGGCATGAGCGCCGCCGCCGGACGCGATGCGCTGGCCGCGGCCGGCGTCTCGCCGGAACAGGTCGACTGCGTCATCGTGGCGACGTCCACCTGGTTGCTGCTCACCCCCGCCGCGGCCCCGCAGATCGCGACCGAACTGGGGATGAACCATCCCGCCGCCTTCGACATCTCCGCCGGATGCGCCGGGTTCTGTCACGCCGTCGCGGTGGCTTCGGACCTGGTCAAGGGGGGTACCGCCCGGCACGCGCTGGTGATCGGCGTGGAACGGCTCACCGATGCGATCAACCCGGCCGACCGCGGCACCGCCTTCCTGTTCGCCGACGGCGCGGGCGCGGTGGTGATCGGCCCGTCCGACGAGCCGGGGATCGGCCCGACGGTCTGGGGTTCGGACGGCACCCAGCATCACGCGATCCGGCAGGACAAGGACTGGATGGAGTTCTTCCACGAGATCGAGGAGAAGGGCGCCGACGCGGCGCGGCCCTATCTGGCGATGGAGGGCACCGCGGTATTCCGTTGGGCCGCACACTCTTTGAAGACCGTCTGCCTGGACGCCATCGGCCGCGCCGGACTCACCCCGGGCGATATCGACGCGATGGTCCCGCATCAGGCCAACGGGCGCATCATCGAGATCATGGCCCGCGAGCTCAAACTGCCGCAGGACACCGCGCTGGCCAACGATATCGAGCACACCGGGAACACCTCGGCCGCCTCGATCCCGCTGGCGATGGAGGCCCTGCTGCGGTCGGGAGAGACCAAACCCGGAGCCGACGCGCTGCTGGTCGCCTTCGGCGCCGGATTGTCCTATGCCGCACAGGTCGTGAAACTGCCCAACTGGCAGTAATTTCGGCTGGAATTTCGGCCTCCGCTTCGCTGCGGCGGGGTTGCAGGAGGTGGGCGGAACTTGGTGGCCTCCTTTCTGTTCGGTTCAGTTCAGGTTCCAGGTGACTGTGACCGTGAATGTCACCGTCTGCGTTCCCGGTTCCAGCGGAATGTCCGGCACCGCAGCCTGTTTGTGCAGTGAGGGTGCGGGACTTGTGTCGCCGCTGCTGGTTTCGTGGATGGTCTTCACCGTCCCCAGCTTCAGCCCGGACAGCACCGCGTACTGCTCGGCGCGCGACTTCGCGTCGGCGAAGGCGCGGGCGCGCGCGTCGGCGAGCAGTTTGGCGTTGTCGTCCAGCGCGAAGGAGACCGAGTCGACGCGGGTGTCGTTGCCGCCGGCCTGCGTCGCCGCGCCGAGGATGGCCGAGGCCTTGGTCAGATCGCGGACCACGACGTGCACGGTATTGCCGGATCGGTAACCGGTGATCGTCTGGTCGGCGCCGTACTGCGGCTGCACCGAGACGTCGGTGGTGCGGATGTCCTCCCGCTTGGCTCCCGCGCCGACCATGGCGTCGGCGACCGCCGCGGCCTTGCTGCTCGCCGTCGAGATCGCCGTGGACACGTCCGGCGCGGTCACCTCGACACCGAGATCGGAGTTCAGCGTGTCGGGCGTTCCCTGCACCTGGCCGGACCCGATCACGGTGACGTCCCGGCCGGGCGCGGGCGCGGAATCCGAACTCCCGCAACCCGCTACGAGGGCAACAGCCGCTGTCAGCACGGCAACCGGGCCGATAATTCGTCGTCGCATCCACGAAACTTACGCTGAGCGCGGGTCGCGCCGCTTCGCTTCAGCTGGGCAACGCGGAGGTTCAGCTCTCGACGACGTTCTTGATCTTGGTCAGGGTTTCGTTCATACCGGCGATCAAATGGGTTTCGAACTTCTCCTCACCGCCCAGGAAGGTGTCGATCAGGACCCGGACCGGCTTGCGGACGCCGTCGGGAACGTCGCGGCGCTCGGTGAGGCGAGTGCCCGACGCGGTGGGTTCCAGGGTGTAGCTCCAGACCGTGCGGTTCTCGTTCATCCGGAACGCGAATGCCCGGTCGGGCTCGAAGCGCACGATGCGGGAGGTGGTCGGGTAGTAGTACGTGTCGTGGTTGAGGTTGACCGTCCAGGTGCCCGCGCGAACGGCGCCGAGCGGGATCATCCGGACGGTGTTCGGGCTGAATTCCGGCATCCGCTTCAGGTCGGTCAGCACCGCCCAGACCCGCTCCGGCGGCGCGGCGATCTCGATGGTGGCTTCCAGGGGTTTCGGCAACGTCGCCTCCGGGCGTGTGACGGTGTGACTGTCGGTACCGGCAAAATCCTACTGGCGCGGCGTGCGGCCGCAATCGGTGACGACGGCCACTTCCAGGGTGAAGATCAGCTGGATCACATTCCGATGTGAACGCTGTCCCAATCGGTAATAACCGACGCACAATGGCAGATAGAGATAGCGGCAGGCAACGAAGCAACCGACCGGAGTATGTCCCGTCTCATGTGAGGTGATCGGCCGTGAATTTGCGTACCCTCCTGCACCGACAGGCGGATTCCGTTCCGCTACTTCCGGTTTCCGAGACCGAGCACATCCATCTTCCGCGCATGCACGGCAAACGGGCGCGGGCCGATCTGGAAGAACGACTCGAGCGACTGCTCACGCCGACCGAACTCGATATCGTCCGGCAGCCCCGTCGAGGATCGTCGTAGCCGGACGAAGCCGTCGTAGTCGATACGACCCCCAGGGTGCCCGGCGGCGAAGCGTCTCCGTCGGCTGAAAGTCGCCGGCGAAGCGATAGGCTCGGCAGGACACTCCGCGCGGAAGAACAGCCGGAGCGAAGCGGAGGCCAAAGATCCAGTGACTTCACCAGCTGCCGCCAAACCGGCAATCCTCAGTGTCGACGACGACCCGGGCGTCTCCCGGGCGGTCGTGCGTGATCTGCGGCGACGGTACGGCGGGGACTACCGGATTCTGCGCGCGGAATCGGGCGCCTCGGCACTCGACGCGCTTCGTGAGTTGAAGCTGCGCGGTCAGCCGGTCGCCGTGCTGATCGCCGACTACCGGATGCCGGGAATGGACGGCATCGAATTCCTGGAGCAGGCCATGGACCTGCATCCGCACGCGCGGCGCGTATTGCTGACCGCGTACGCCGACACCAACGCCGCCATCGAGGCGATCAATGTCGTCGATCTGGACCATTACCTGCTCAAGCCGTGGGATCCGCCGGAGGAGAAGCTGTATCCGGTGGTCGACGCGCTGCTCGAGGCCTGGCGCGGCGATGAACATCGCCCGGTGCACGAGACCAAGGTGATCGGTCACCGCTGGTCCGCGCGCAGTTCGCAGGTGCGGGAATTCCTGGCCCGCAATCAGCTGCCCTATCGCTGGTATCTGGCCGACGAGCCGGAGGGCTCGCGGCTGTTGCAGGCCGCGGGCGCGTCCGCGGACAACTGCCCGGTGATCATCGACGCGGCCGGGAACGCGCTGCTGGCTCCCTCGGACAGCGAATTGGCCGCGAGCGTCGGGCTCAATACCGACCCGACCGGCGAATTCTACGATCTGATCGTGATCGGCGGCGGCCCGGCCGGACTCGGCGCGGCCGTCTACGGCGCGTCCGAGGGATTGCGCACGGTCCTGGTCGAACGCACCGCGACCGGCGGCCAGGCCGGGCAGAGTTCGCGGATCGAGAACTATCTCGGATTCCCCGACGGTTTGTCGGGAGCGCAATTGGCCGACCGGGCACGGCGTCAGGCGGTCAAATTCGGAGCCGAACTGATCACCGCGCGCGAAGTGGTCGGCCTGGAGGTGTGCGGGTCGGCTCGGGTGGTGCGTTTCGACGACGGCAGTTCGATTTCGGCGCATTCGGTACTGATCGCCACAGGTGTCAACTACCGGCATCACCCCGCGCCGGGCGTGGACGAATTCACCGGGCGCGGAGTCTATTACGGCTCGGCGATGACCGAGGCCGCCGACTGCGCCGATCGCGACGTCTACATCGTGGGCGGGGCGAATTCGGCGGGCCAGGCCGCGGTATTCCTGTCCCGGCACGCCTGCACCGTGCACATCCTGATACGTGCGGACTCGCTGGAGAAATCCATGTCGCACTATCTGATCCAGCAGATCGAGCAGATCGGCAACATCGTCGTGCATCCCTGCACCGAGGTGGTCGCGGCCGACGGCGACGGCCACCTGGAACGGCTCGTGCTGCGCAACAATGCCACCGGGTCGGAAGAAAAAGTGGATGCCGAGCGGTTGTTCCTGTTCATCGGGGCCGCACCGGAGACGGACTGGTTGGACGCGATCGTCACCCGGGACGCCGCCGGATACGTTCTGGCCGGTCCGGACCTGATGGTGGACGGCGCGCGCCCGTCCGGCTGGGAGCTGCCGCGGCCGCCGCATCATCTCGAGACCAGCGTTCCCGGTGTGTTCGTCGCCGGCGACGTGCGTTCCGAATCGGCCAAGCGGGTCGCCTCGGCCGTGGGCGAGGGTGCGATGGCGGTCATGCTCGTCCACCGATACATCGCCAAGCAGTAAGGAAGGTGTGCGTCGTGAGCGACAATGCCGAGAGCACCGAATGTGTCTGCGACCCCGCGGAATTGCGCACACTGTTCCTGTTCGAGAAGCTCGACGACGAACAGCTGGCCTGGTTGTGCCGCGACGGCCGGATCGAAACCTTCGAACCCGGCCTGGTCTTCCGCGAGGGCGATCCCGCGACCTGCTTCTACGTGCTGATGCAGGGCGAGGTCGTGCTGACCAAGCAGTCCGGCGGCGAGGAGATCGAGCTGATCCGCACCAGTCATCGCGGATCATATGCCGGTGCGTGGACCGCCTATATGCAGGAGAAGGTGGACCAGACCTACTCCGGATCGTTCTACGTCACCGAGCCCTCGCGCTTCTATGTACTCGAGGCGTCGATTTTCGCGCAGATGATGCAGGAATGGTTCCCGATGGCCCTGCATCTGCTCGAGGGCGTGTTCTTCGGCAACCGCAACAGCAACGAGATAATCGGCCAGCGTGAGCGCCTGCTCGCACTGGGTTCGCTGTCGGCGGGCCTGACGCACGAGCTGAACAATCCGGCCTCCGCGGCCGTTCGGGCCACCTCGGCGCTGCGCGAGCGCGTCGCGGGCATGCGGCACAAACTGAAGATGATGGCGCACGGCAAATTCACCCCGGATACGCTGGAAGCCCTCGTGCAATTGCAGGAGGAAGCCGCGACGCAGGTCGCCAAGGCTCCGACGCTCACCCCGCTGGAAACCGCCGACCTCGAGGACGAACTCGGCGATTGGCTCGACGAGCACGGCATCGCCAACGGCTGGGATATCGCCCCGACGTTCGTGCAGGCCGGTTTCGACGTCGACTGGCTCGAGCGGGTGGCCGGAACGCTGGAGGGTTGCGGCAGTGACGTTTTCGAGGGCGCGATCCGCTGGTTGAACTACACGGTCGAGACCGAATTGCTGATGAACGAGATCACCGATTCGACCACGCGGGTGTCCTCGCTGGTGAACGCGGCCAAACAGTATTCGCAGATGGACCGCGCGCCGTTCCAGGTGGTCGACATCCACGAACTGCTCAAGAGCACGCTGGTCATGCTGGCCCGCAAGATCGGTGACGACATCACCGTGGTCAAGGACTTCGATCGCACCCTGCCGCAGGTGCCCTGTTACGCAGCGGAATTGAACCAGGTGTGGACGAATCTGATCGACAACGCCGTCGCGGCGATGCAGGGGCGCGGCACTCTCACCGTTCGCACGTATCGCGAGAACGACTGTGCCGTAGTGGAAATCGGGGACACCGGCCCGGGTGTCCCGGCCGAATTGCGGCACCGGATCTTCGAACCGTTCTTCACCACCAAGCCGGTGGGTGAGGGAACCGGTCTGGGACTGGATATTTCGTTTCGTATCGTAGCCAAGAAGCACGGCGGCGATATCCGGGTGGAGTCGGTGCCGGGCGACACCCGGTTCATCGTCCGGCTGCCGCTCGATCCGCCGGGCCGTTCCGCCGATGTCACCGCTGCGGCCGCCGGCTCCGTCGTGCAACCCGATCTCGGAGGTGAGTGATGGCCGAATCCATCGAGGGCATCGATCCCGGCGTGCCGCCCAGCGGCACCGGCTGTGTGGAATGCGAAGCGGCGCAAGGCTGGTGGGTGCATCTGCGGCGTTGCGCTGCCTGCGGTCACGTCGGCTGCTGCGACAGTTCTCCCGCGCAGCACGCCAGTAAGCACTTCGCCGAAACCGGGCACCCCTATATCCAGAGTTTCGAGCCCGGCGAGGAATGGTTCTGGGATTTCCGCAGTGGTGAAATGTTCTCCGAGGGGCCTGCTCTCGCCCCTCCGGCCCACCATCCCAGCAGCCAGACCGTGCCCGGCCCCCGCGAGCGGGTACCGAGGGATTGGCAGTCCCACATCCACTGATTCCCGAGCCCGGGCTTCGGGCGATTTCGGACGCCGGCGTCGAACCGCCGGTCTGCGTCGGCCTGTACCTTGCAACGCCAACCCCGAGTCCGCCCAGGCCCGTTCACTCCGGACATCACCAACTCCGCAGCCCATGGTCGAGTCGATTCTCTGCTTTGCGCCCGGCATCAACACGCTGCTCGCCCGCGTTTCGTACACCGACCGGGCCCGCCCAGGCTCGTCCAACCTCGGAGACATCAGCCATGTGGCTGTGGCCTCGCGGCCCCGCCGGAGCGAAGCGGAGGCCGAAGATACAGTACGCTGCGAGCGCGTCGGGGTGCCCGGCGCTGGCGGACTTTCGGGATACGTGTAGATGAAACGACTTTCGGTGATCGTCGCTCGCGGGGCGACGATCGTTGCGCTCGGTGCGATGACGACGGCCCTGGCCGCATGCGGTGGCCACCAGGACGATTCCGCTGCTTCGGCCCCCGGGTCGAAGACGACGAGCGCATCCGCGTCAGCGGTCGCGAGCAGTGCCGCGTCGTCGGCCACGAGCAGCGCCGCGACCACCAGCGCCGCGGCCTCCAGCGCGCCGGTGAACTCGAAGCTGGGCCCGGCCTCCCGGACGACCTGCGCCACCTTCAGGAATATGAGCATCGACGATGAGACGTCGCTGGTGAAGAAGGTGCTGGCGGAGAATCCCGGCTCCAGGTTGCAGGGCAGCCCCAACGTCGCGCTCGGTACGGCCAAACTGGTCTGCCTGGCCTCCAGCGAGCAGAACAAGCCCATCGCGGTCGCCCTAGGTGTCGCCCAGGAGTAGCCGATCGCGTCCTGTGCCGGCCGCGTGCGCGCGAATCAGCGGAAGTAGCCCTGGAACAGGATGCTCGCGATATGCGTCGCGGTCTCCCGGCCGATCTGGTCGCCGTTCTTCACCGTCGCGGTGTTGCCGGTGATGGCCACGGTGTAGCGCTCGTTCGGCCCGACGAAGCCGACGGAGTTGTCCAGCCACGAGCCGTCCGGATTGTCGGGCGACCAGCCGTTCTTGTTGCCGGGTTGCGCGGCCGGTCCCGCACCCCAGACGCCCCACTGCTGATCGGCGCCCACCGAGCGCATCTCGTGCACCAGGTAGTCGCGGTCCGCCGGATTGAGCTGCGCCAGTGCGGAATTCATCAGCCGATCGAGATCGGCTGCGGTGGTGCGCATCCAGCCCCAATACGGTTGCGGGTCACGGAACTTCGATGTGGTCATGCCGAAGCGGCCCAGATCCCGGGCGAAACTCGCACCGCCGTAACGCTTCCACAGCGCGTCGGCCGCGTTGTCGTCACTGACGTTCAGCATGCGATGCATCAGGTCGCGGTCGGAGGCGGACAGCGTGATGGCCCCGGACTCGTTGCGCAGCAACAGGCTTGCGACCATCTCCAGTTTTTCGGTGGATTCGGCCCACACCTGGTTGTTCGCATTGCCGTTCTGCCAGATGGCCCCGGTCTGCCGGTCGAAGACGACGATTCCGGTGGTGCCGGGCCGGCTCTTGGCATAGGCGTCGGCAGCGGTCGCGCGGGCGACCAGGCCCGGGTCGAGGGCCGGTGCCTGGGCGGGTGCCGTGGGCATGTGCAGGGCGAATGTTGCCATCACGGCCGCGGCGACGGCGGCCGAGCGTCGGAATGCGGACATGTTCACCTGTCGACTGGGGTTCGGTTGCTTCTGCCTTCTGCAGGGTATTGGCCGTGCCCGCGAATTGCATCATCCGCGCGGGCGGCGTCACCTGTGCGCCATCGTCAACCAATGGTTGACGAAGTGCGGGTAGTCAACTTAGAGTTGACGCATGAGCGAAAGAATACGCCTCGACGATCTGATCGAGGGCATCAAGCGCGCACGTCCCGACAACGTGCTGGAACAACTGTCCGACGCGGTCGTGGCCGCCGGACATCTGAGCGAGGTGGCCGATCACCTGATCGGTCATTTCGTGGATCAGGCCCGCCGGGCAGGCGCATCGTGGACCGATATCGGCCAGAGCATGGGCGTCACCAAGCAGGCCGCGCAGAAGCGGTTCGTGCCCAAACCCTCCGGCGATCCGGCCGCGATGGACCCCAATGCCGGTTTCGCGCGGTTCACTCGGCGTGCCCGCGAGGTCGTGATGGCCTCGCAGGAGCAGGCGCGCCAGGCGGGCAATGCGGAGATCCAGCCCGAACACCTCGTTCTCGGCCTGCTGACCCAGCCGGAATCGCTCGCCGCACACGCGATCGTCACGAACGGCATCGCCCTGGACGCGGTCCGCAAGGTCGCCACCGCGGCACTGCCGCCTGCGGCCGAGGAAGTACCCGCGCTCATCCCGTACAGCGCCCAGGCCCGCAAGGCTCTGGAGCTGACCTTCCGCGAGGCGCTTCGCCTGGGGCACAACTACATCGGCACCGAACACATGCTCCTGGCGCTGCTGGAACTCGAGGACGGCTCCGGGGTGCTCTCCGGCCTGGGTCTGGACAAGGCGGGACTCGAGCGGGACATCGCCGCCCAGCTTGCCCAGTTCGCACCGCCGCCCTCGCCCGGTCCGCAACCCGGCCACCAGCCTCCGCCCGGACATCTCCCGCCTCCGGGCCACCAGCCGCCCCCACCGCCGGAACATCCACAGGGCATGCACCCGCCGATGCCGGCGCCGCCCGCACCGCCGCAGCCGCCCGTCCCGCCGCACGCCTGATTCGCCGTCGCAGCCCAGGTGCTGTATTCCGCATCGGCGGTCGGCGTCCACCGCAGCGTTCGCGACGTGACCGGGCGTGCGATCGCGACGACCCGCAGCGATGTCGCGGGCATCGACGGTACCGGCGCTGGGGCGAAATACATTGTCGCCATTCGTAATTCGGACATCTTCGAGGTGCGCTCGGGGAGTGCGCGCATCGGATCGGGGATCATGCGCGGTGAACAGAAGAAGGGCCCGTTCGAATCGAACGGGCCCTTCGGCGGGTTCCGGGAACTCAGCCGGGCGTGCGAGCGACGGCGAACACCCGGCGGAACGGCAGCCAGGTCGTCCCGTCGGCCTGACGTGGATACGCCTCGCGCAACATCGGCGCGAGCGCGGCGACGAAACGATCCCAGCCGGCGTCGTCGAGTGCGTCGCGGACCGGGCGCAGAGCGGTGCCCGATACCCACTTCAGTACCGGATCCGCTCCGGTCAGGCGCTGCAGATACGTTGTCTCCCAAGCATCGACGGCACATCCGGCGGCCGCGAGCACGCTCGCGTACCCGGTCGGATCCAGGACGTTGCGCGGTTGCAGCAGGCCCGCGGGTTCGAGTGCGTCGCGCCACTGCTCGCGGGCGGCGAGTTCCCGGATGCACCGATGTGAGGGCGCGTCGAAATTGCCGGGCACCTGGATCGCCAGCCATGCGCCGGGCGGCAGTTTGCCGGCCCATTCGTCCAGCAGGGCGGGATGGCCGGGCACCCACTGCAGTACGGCATTGGAGACCACGACGTCGGTATCGGGTTCGGGGACCCAGTCGCGCACGTCGAGCAGGGTCGCGTGCACGCCGCGGGCGCGCGCGGCGGCGACCATCTCTGACGAGGCGTCCGAGGCCTCGACGATCGCCTCGGGCCAGCGCTGGGACAACACCGAGGTCAGGTGTCCGGGACCGCAGCCGAGATCGGTGACCCGCCGGGGGCGATCGGCGCCGACGCGGCCGAGCAGTTCGTAGAAGGGGCGGGAGCGGTGGTCGTCGAAGGCCAGATACTGCTGCGGATCCCACATGGGCGGCTCCTGACGTCGCGTTCGAGGAGAATTATAGCGCTTACCCAAACCGTACGTACGTACTTTATAGGCCGAAATACGCTCACGCAACAGGTGTCCGGATAGGATGTGGCTATGGCGGATGACACCGATTCCGACCTGATCGCCGGGGAAACGCGGGTTGACCTGCTGCGAGCGCTCTCCTATGTGGAGACCGAGTCGGGCCCGGACGGCAGTTATATCGTCAACGGAGATCTCCCGCCCGACGTGGCGCCTCCATTCATCCGCGCCATCATGCGCATCGAGGCCGAACTTCTGTTGCACGACGCCCGGCAGGTCACCGTCGACCGGGGCGAACCCCGCACCCCGGAGGAGCGCCGCGCCGACGCCTTCCTCGCTCTGGCGCTGCGCGTCACAGATACCTAGAACCCCATTCCCGCGGCCGCCGAGCCTCCGCGCGACCACGGCCGCACCCGCGCGATCCCCACGGCCGCCGTCCGACCACCACACACCCAGCGGCGAACCGTCTCTGTGGCTGGTAGTCGCCCGCGAAGCGAGGCTCAGCAACGCAAAGCTTTTCGGCGGGCTCGCCGTTCAGCCCTCGAAGCCCGAGTCCCGACCGCGCGACGCTTCCCTCCGGCCACCGAAAACCGGCCGAAGCGAAGCGAGGTGAGCCCAACGCGCCCAGGGCGAAGCAGCTCCATCCCGCTGGGAGTCGCCCGCGAAGCGGTAGGTTCAGCAACGCCAACCTGCAAGGATTTCCGCGGGTTCGTCGTTCAGCCCCCCGAGGGTCGAGTCCCGACCGCGCGACGCTTCCCTCCGGCGACCGAAACGGGCCGAAGCGAAGCGAGGCGAAAGCCTGACGTGCCCAGCGGCGAATCGTCTCTGTCGGGCTGGGAGTCGCCCGCGAAGCGATAGGTTCAGCAACGCCAGCTCCAAAGGTTTTCGGCGCGGGCTCGTCGTTCAGCCCTCGAAGCGCATGGCCGAAGGCCGAGTCTCGAGGGTTGAACGACGAGCCTTACAGCGCCGAAAACCAGTCGGAGCGAAGCGGAGACCAAAGATACCGCCAACCTTGCACTCGGTACCTGCGAGTGCTAAAAAGGGATCTGGCACTCCAAACCAACGAGTGCCAGGTCGGGATGGTGAGGCCGAGACACTCGGTCGTCCGTCGCGGGCACCGAACCTGGCCAGATCGTGTCAATCCCTGATCTGGAGGATCTCAACAACGCCATGGCCAAGACAATTGCGTATGACGAAGAGGCCCGCCGTGGCCTCGAGCGGGGCCTGAACAGCCTCGCCGACGCCGTCAAGGTGACGTTGGGCCCCAAGGGCCGCAACGTTGTCCTGGAGAAGAAGTGGGGCGCCCCGACGATCACCAACGATGGTGTTTCCATCGCCAAGGAGATCGAGCTCGAGGACCCGTACGAGAAGATCGGCGCCGAGCTGGTCAAGGAAGTCGCCAAGAAGACCGACGACGTCGCGGGCGACGGCACCACCACCGCGACCGTGCTGGCTCAGGCGCTGGTGCGCGAGGGCCTGCGCAACGTCGCGGCCGGCGCGAACCCGCTGGGCCTGAAGCGTGGCATCGAGAAGGCCGTGGAGGCCGTCACCAACCGTCTGCTGGGTTCGGCCAAGGAGGTCGAGACCAAGGAGCAGATCGCTGCCACCGCCGCCATTTCCGCCGGCGACGCGTCCATCGGTGAGCTGATCGCCGAGGCCATGGACAAGGTCGGCAAGGAAGGCGTCATCACCGTCGAGGAGAGCAACACCTTCGGCCTCCAGCTGGAGCTGACCGAGGGTATGCGCTTCGACAAGGGCTACATCTCGGGTTACTTCGTGACCGACCCGGAGCGTCAGGAAGCGGTCCTCGAGGACCCGTACATCCTGCTGGTCGGCTCGAAGATCTCGACCGTTAAGGACCTGCTGCCGCTGCTGGAGAAGGTCATCCAGGCCGGTAAGCCGCTGCTGATCATCGCCGAGGACGTCGAGGGCGAGGCCCTGTCGACCCTGGTCGTGAACAAGATCCGCGGCACCTTCAAGTCCGTCGCCGTGAAGGCCCCGGGCTTCGGCGACCGCCGCAAGGCGCAGCTGGCCGACATCGCCATCCTGACCGGTGGCGAGGTCATCAGCGAAGAGGTCGGCCTCTCGCTGGAGACCGCGACCGTCGACCTGCTGGGCACCGCCCGCAAGGTCGTCATCACCAAGGATGAGACCACGATCGTGGACGGCGCCGGCGATGCCGACGCCATCCAGGGCCGCGTCGCGCAGATCCGCACCGAGATCGAGAACTCGGATTCGGACTACGACCGCGAGAAGCTGCAGGAGCGTCTGGCCAAGCTGGCCGGCGGTGTTGCGGTGATCAAGGCCGGCGCCGCCACCGAGGTGGAGCTCAAGGAGCGCAAGCACCGCATCGAAGATGCCGTGCGCAACGCCAAGGCCGCCGTCGAGGAGGGCATCGTCCCCGGTGGTGGTGTGGCCCTGCTGCAGTCCGCTCCGGCTCTGGACGACCTGAAGCTCGAGGGTGACGAGGCCACCGGCGCGAACATCGTGAAGGTGGCGCTGGGCGCGCCGCTGAAGCAGATCGCGTTCAACGCGGGCCTCGAGCCCGGCGTGGTGGCCGAGAAGGTCGCCAACCTGCCCGTGGGCCAGGGCCTCAACGCCGACTCCGGCGTCTACGAGGACCTGCTGGCGGCCGGCGTTGCCGACCCGGTCAAGGTGACCCGCTCGGCGCTGCAGAACGCGGCCTCGATCGCGGCCCTGTTCCTCACCACCGAGGCCGTCGTGGCCGACAAGCCGGAGAAGGCCGCCGCTCCCGCCGGCGACCCGACCGGTGGCATGGGCGGCATGGACTTCTGAGTCCGGCCTCCCGGCAACACCTTTCGAACCGGTAGCCGGTCCGCCTTCAGGCGGGCCGGCTACCGGCGTTTTCGGCTGATCGGCATCGTGAGTGTGCCGTTCCGCTCACTTGGGCTCTTGATGTTCGCAACCGGAACCTGTGCCGTCAGCGCTTCGACGTCGACCACCAACTCGCGGCCCCGGATATCGAGAGCGCGAACGGCAACACTCGGATGACACCGGGAATCATTGCGGCCCAGGGGTCGACCAACGGGACGGTCGCGTTCGACGTCGGTACGACGCCCACGTACTGAAGGCGGCCGATGGGATTGTGGACCTGCGGAACTGTCGGTGTGCGGGCATAGGATGAGCGAGACCGTGATCCCGCCGGACAGAGGTAACATGACCGCGCTGCCAAGCTGGGCGATCGACCCTGAGCCACTTGTTCTCACCGAGGACCAGTACGACGCGCTCCCCGTGGACGTGCAGAAGCGGATCGAGGTGGTCGACGGTCATGTGATCTTCTGCCGCAGTGGCAGCCCTGAGCACAACATCGTGGCCCGGAGGCTGGCCAACGCGTTTGACGACGCCAAACCGTCGGAGCCGTGTACACGTGTCCTGACCGATTTCGAGATGCACTACCGAAACGAACTTCCCGGGGACAGGCGCTTCTCCTTCCGTCGGCCCGATGTGTTCGTGACTCGATGCACGCCGAGAGGGCAGAAGCCGCGGACGAGCGACGTCCTCATCGCGGTCGAGGTGATCTCGCCGGGGTCGGAATACATGGACACGGTCGACAAGTGCGCCGAGTACGCCGCCGAGGGAATTCCGCTGTACCTGGTGGTCCATCTGGACGACGATCTGCGTGTGAAGATCATCCAGGAGTACCGGCTCGACTGGGCCAGTGGTGCATACCGGTGCGCGCAAACGCATCAGGGATCACTCGTGCTTCGGGAGCCCTTCCCTGTGAAGGTTGCATTCGCAGACCTTGATGCATGAGATCCGCGCGCCGAGTTCACTTGATGTCCCAGTGCGGGAAATCGTGAGTTTGGCCGGATGACCAGGCGATTTGACATTGAAACCGCCTGCCGCGTAACTTATTCCAGGTCAGAGCGACACGGACACCGACCCGGAGCCGAAAGGCCTGGGACACGAGGTTGGACGAGGAGCGCCTGACGCTCACACTAGCTCGATCGAGGCACCCGATTTGTTTCGGGATCTACGGTTGCGCTAAGCTTGAAAAGTTGCCTCACCGATCAACCGGGTAAATCCTGCGAGATAGTGT
>NZ_JCAJZQ010000018.1:0-133769 GCF_059510335.1 Nocardia sp. PLKS1-43
GTACGGGTTCGGGCGGTAGGTGTGCACGACACGGTCGGTGAGGTATTTGTGCACCGTTTCCAGCGGTATCCCCGCTTGCGCCCATTCCACCGCGGCGGTTTCGGCGTCATGGGTGATCCGGGCGGTGGCGGCGCACTCGATGATCGAGTTGACCAGGGCACGGGAGGTTCGGGTCTGCATCGGGTCGGAATCGATGGACAGCGGCGCCAGGGTCGCAGAGAGTGAATCACCCGAGTTCATCTCTGCCTCCGTTTCTCGTCGTCGAGTGGTGAACGGCGGGGGAGAGGCCGGAATATCGAGCAGTGCCGAACTTCGGAACCGTGACCTAGCCGATCAGCTAGTCAGAGGCTAGCCGAACGGCAAGGTGGGAGCAAGACCCTTTCCGCCGGGATCGGCAGCGTCCGCCCGCGGGTGCGTCGCCGACCCGCACCTAGCCGATCAACCGGCCGTTATGGCCGAAATGAGTGACGGCATTCCGCCCGGGTGTCGAATTCGATTTCGGGCGCGAATCAGCCGGGCAGGCGAAAGAGCCGCTGCGCCAGATGCATCAAATGCGACCGCAGCGTGGCGTTGTCGAAATTCGCGACGAGCGGATGCGCGGCCGCGCCGCCGATGGCCGCCATCAGCATCGCGGCCGGGACCTGTACGGTTCCGGCCGCATCGCCGGTCTCGAGGACCGCGAACAACCTGTCCGTGACGCGGTGGAACGGCTCGTAATCGGCCAGGAATTCGACGATGACCGGGTCGGTCTGCAACATCCCGACCAGGCCGCGGCGTTCGATGGTCAGATCGATCATCCGGCTCAGCAGCAGCTCGCGTGCGGTCACATCGCACTGTTCGGCCTCCGCCGCGTCGACCGCGGCCTCGAGCCACGCGAGTTCGGTGCTGGCCACGCCGAGCACGATCTCGAACTTCGTGCGGAACTGGAAATAGATCGCCGCCTTGGTCACCCCGACCGCGTCCGCGATCATCTGTAATGACGTTCCGCTCACGCCGTGCTGACCGAACAACTCCACCGCCGCGGCGATGGTGCGGGCCTGCGCCGGACTGTACGCACCACGAACTGCCGAATCGGTCAGCGCACTGTCGGCGGAACTCACAGGACGAGAATAGGTGATGTTTCATCGAGTGGGTAGCCGGCCGGTCGATTACCCGTGCGCGCGGTTCGGTTGTTGTGGGCACAATGAGGTTTTCCGTCGCCGAGCCTGTAGCTTCCCCGGATATCCGTTCGGCGGATTGAGCGTTCGCGACGCGGCCGTTAGCGTCGTCCCCGCAGTCCGAAAGCAATGTCGATTCTTCCGGTAATCCATGTCGGCGCACGCCGTGTTCTGCCGGGTCGTGACATTCGCGGGTCGTTGTTGCGTGCGATGAATTCGATGCCGCTGTTCGCCGGCATATCTTGGAGGTCGATCGATGTCTGTCATCACCCGTCGTGCCCTGCTCGGTGGGGCCGCGGCGGCGGGAATAGCCGGTGCGGCAACGGGTTTGGCGAACGCGGCCGGGCACGGCATCGCGGCCGCGGTCGGCCGCGTCCGGGTCGTGCGGGAGGATCACCGGGTCATCGTGATCGGATCCGGCTTCGGCGGCGGGGTCACCGCGCTGCGACTGGCGCTGGCCGGTGTGCCCGTGCTGGTGCTCGAGCGGGGACTGCGGTGGCCGACCGGCCCGAACTCCGAAACCTTCCCGCGCGCAACGTCTCCCGACAAAAGGATGCTGTGGTACGGATCCGCGCCGCAGTTGTTCGGCAAGCCGGTCGGCTTCGAACCGTACGCCGGTCTGCTCGAAACGGTGACGAGCGAACATATGACCGCGCTGTGCGCGGCCGGGGTCGGCGGCGGGTCGCTGGTCTACCAGGGAATGACGCTCGAACCCGCGAAAGATGTTTTCCAAAGCCAACTTCCGGCGCAGCTGGACTGGAACACCATGCACCGGGTGCATTACCCGCGCGTGGCGAAAATGCTGCGGATCGCCGTCGCCCCCGACGAATTGATCAATACCCGCAACTACACCGCCGTCCGGGTCTTCGCGGATCATGTGCGCAGAGCCGGATTGCCGGTGTCGAAGATTCCGATGCCGATCGACTGGAATTACGCCCTCGCCGAAATCCGCGGCGAGATGAAGCCGTCGTACACCAACGGCGACGGTGCGCTCGGGGTGAACAACGGCGGTAAGCATTCGGTCGACGTCACCTATCTGGCCGCCGCGGAGGCGACCGGGAAGGTCACGGTCGCGCCCCTGCACCACGTCACCGATATCGAGCGCGGCAAGGACGGTCGCTGGACGGTGCACGTGGACCGGACCGACGCCGCCGGAAAGGTCGTGGAGAACAAGATCCTCACCACACCCGCGCTGGTGATGGCCGCCGGAAGCCTGAACACCACTCGGCTGCTCGTGCGCGCCGGCGCCGAGCGCCGGATTCCGGATCTGCCCGACGGGCTCGGCGGCGGCTGGGGCACCAACGGCGACCGCATCTACACCTGGACCTGCCTGGACGCCGACGTCGGCTATCCGCAGGGCGGCCCGGTCGTGTACGGCAGCCTGAACTGGAAGAATCCCGCCACCGCCGCGACGGTGATCCAGGCATCGATCCCTCCGATGGGGCTGGACGCGCACACCACGATGCTGGTCGGCTACGGCGTCAGCAACGCCCGCGGCCGCTTCGTCTACGACTCCGGCCGGGGCGAGGCCGTATTGCAGTGGCCCGAGGAGGGCGATGCCGCCGCGCAGAACGGCTATATCGGACCGCTGGTCCGCAAGGTCGCGGGTCCGGCGAGCGTGCTCACCGATACCAATGCCGCGGTGCCGTCCACCTGGCATCCGCTGGGCGGCGCGCCCATGGGGCCGGTGTGCGACCTGGACGGCCGGGTGCACGGGCAGCGCGGCCTGTACGTGCTCGACGGCGCGCTGATTCCGGGCAACAGCGCGGCCTGCAATCCGTCCATGACCATCGCGGCGGTCGCCGAACGCGCGCTGGACAACCTCGTCCGGCACGACGTGGGCTCGGTCATCTGAGCCATCCAGGCCCGAATGTCGTTGCCGGGCACGGCCTCCGGACGGTGTGACCGCTGTAGGTCAGGTTCTCGGGGTCATGTCCTGGAGGCCGATCGCGGACAGGAGATCGAGTTTGCTCCTGGCGTCCGCGTCGCGCGGCGTGTCCACCACGAGGCGAAGGTTCGTGTTCTGAGTGGTGAGCACATTGGAGTCCAGCGCGATGTCCCCCACATCCGGATGCGCGGCGATCTTGTGCGCGCCCTGGTGGACACCCACCGACCGAAGCTCCCACAGTTCGCGGAACCGGGGACTGCGGTTCAGTCTCGAGACCAGCGCCGCGATATCCGGGTCGTTCGGGTAGCGGCTCGTCGTGGCGCGCAGGTCGGCGACCAGCGACTCCTCGAAAGCGTCGCGTTCCGCGGGGGTCTGCCGGATCCGGGAAGGCTGGTTCTCGAATTGAGCGATCAGGGCGTTGCGCTCGTCCTCGCCGCCCTTGGTGGGATCGCCGAAGGTCGCGGCGAACAGCGCGTTGCAGTGCAACAACTGCCAGGACGCGTCGCACACCGCTACCGGGCTGTCGGCGAGCTGCTCGACGATCCGGTACACGCTGGCGGGGACCAATCGCGGAATGCGGTCCGGATCGGCGGCATGGCCGGCCAGGCGCAGCAGATGGGCCTGCTCGTCATCGGAGAGTTGCAGCGCGCGGGCGAGCGCCGTGCAGACCTGCGCCGACGGCGTCGATGCCCGGCCTTGTTCGAGCCGGACCACGTATTCGGCGGAGATCCCGGCCAGCTGGGCCAGCTCGCCCCGGCGCAGGCCCGCGACCCGGCGGGGGGAATGGTGCGCGAGCCCGACGACGCCGGGATCGAGTCGATCTCGCCAAGCCCGCAGTGCGACACCGAGTTCGTTCACGAGTCCCATCCTCCCGCACCTGGGCACCCGCGGCGTGGTACCAGCTGTACCAGGAAGAGCTGTGGCTCCCACGGGCCCCACCCGCGGCCCACCATCGATCTTGCGCGCAACCTGCGGCAGGGTGGCCGGACCGCGGCAGCCCTCGATGGCGAATGGAGCTGACATGGACGTATTCCTCACCGGCGGAAGCGGTTTCGTCGGACAACACATCATCGGCCGGCTGCTCGCCGACGGCCATACCGTGTGGGCACTGGCCCGCAGTCCCGAGGCAGCGCGGCGAGTGGAGCGGGCCGGAGCGACGCCCGTCCTCGGCGATCTGGACGACCTGTGCGGGCCGGAGGATCAGCCCGGCGGTTCGCCCGCGCGAGCGTCGCGACCGGCCTGGCTTGCCGTGCTGGACCGGTGTGCCGCGGTGATCCACGCGGCCGCCCGGATGGAGTTCTGGGGGCCGGACGCCGGGTTCGAGCGGGACAACCACCGGCCGGCCGTGTCCCTGTTCAACGCCGCGGCCGCCGCGGGCGTCGAACGATTCGTGCTCATCAGCGCCGCGGCCGTGTCGACCGACCGGCGTCTCGAGCCCGCGCTGGTCGACGAGACCACGCCGACCGGTCGGCCGATCATCGCCTACGGCCGGGTCAAACTCGGGACCGAACGGGCCCTGGCCGGCATCGCGACTCCCGGGATGACGCTGATCACCCTGCGCCCGCCGTTCATCTGGGGCAAAGGCATGACGACGTTGCGCGAGGTGGCCGACTCCGGCCGGTTCGCGTGGATCGACAACGGACGTCACATCATGGACCTGGTCCACGTCGACAATCTGGCGACCGCGACGGCGGCCGCGCTGTCCCGCGGCCGGGACCGCGGGGTCTACTACATCACCGACGGCGCGCCGATGCCGATGCGGGAATTCTTCACCCCGGTCCTGGCGACCATGGGTGTCGACGTCAGCCGCTCACCGAGTTTTCCGCTCGCGATCGCCGCGCCGATCGCCGGGATCCTCGACGGGGTATGGCGACTGCTGCGCCGTCCCACTGCGCCGCCGCTGAACAACTGGCTGATCGCCATCATGGGGCGCGACCGCAGTTACGACATCGCCTGTGCCCGTGTCGATCTGGGCTATCGGCCGAGCGTGAGCTTCGCCGCCGGACTGGATGAGATGCGCACGTCCGGATCGGTCGGCCGGGACGAGGAGACCGCCGGGCGACACGATCGACCGGGCGGGCGCCACCGCTCGACCGGCAGCGCCCACCCGGTGCGTTGATACGGGTGCGTCTTCCGGTTAGGCGGTGATGAGTCCGGCCGTACTGGGAGCGCGCCCGTGCCGCATGAACAGCGCGACGACCAGTGCTACCAGCACCGTGGCGGCCATGAACCAGAAGGTGAGGATGTATCCGCGGTCGGCGAACACCTGTGGGATGGGCTGGGTGACCGAATGCCCCATGACCTCGATGTGGGCTCTCAACGGGTGTGCGGCCTGGAACGCGGCCAGGATCGCGGTGCCGATGGCCGAGCCCAGGCCCATCGTCACCCCGAGCATGCCCGATCCGATGCCTTGCTGCTCCTCGGGCAGGGCGTCCACGATCAGCACCGAACCCGCGGTGTAGAACAGAGCGAAGCCGATGCCGAAGACTCCGGCCAGTATCGCGAACGCCTGCCAGGAGTAATGCGGGATGACCAGCGCGAAGCCGACCGCGCACAGTGCGGTGATGACGCAGGCGACGATCGCGTGGACCCGCACGCCGACCCGCCGGGCCAGCAGTCCGCAGACCGGTCCGGCGATCATGGCGACGACGCCGGTCGTGATACCGATGTGCAGAGCGTAGGCCAGCAGACTGAAACCATTGCCGTAGTGATAGCCCGGATCGAGGGTCACATGCACCGCCGACGCCGGTAGCGTGATGCCGGTCATCTGGTGCGCCTGGTCGATAACCCCTTGCACCACGGACTGTTTCAGCCCGTCCGGACTGGGTGTCTGGGTCATGTACCCGGTGGCGGTGGGCATCACCGCGAGCACGCCGATACCGAAGAGCATCAACAGCAGCGTGAGGCTGACCTTGGGGCTCAGCAGCAGGCGCACATCCATGATCGGTGCGCTGGAACGGAATTCGATCAGCACGAAGGCGGCCACGAGGATCAGGCCGCCGATGAGCCAGGACAGTGTGGCCGGGTGGCCCCACTGCCATTCCTGGCCCTTGTCGACGTAGATCAGGATCAGCAGGGTTCCGGCCGAGAGCGCGAGGATGCCGAACGGCTGGATTCGTTGGCGCACACGGAGTTTGGTCTCCGGAACCACGACCGCCATCACGAGCATCGCGGCCAGCACGTAGATGGCAAGGAACCAGAACATCGCGCGCCAGTCGAAGTTGTCGACCAGAAGTCCGGCGATGACCGGGCCGAGTACCGCGGAGAATCCGACGCCGCTGGCCACGACCCCCAGCCCGATCGGAATGTACTTGCGCGGCAGCAGATCCCGGACCAACCCGTAGGTGATGACGGTCATCGCGACGGTGAACGCCTGCAGTCCGCGGCCGACCAGGAAGACCCACCAATTGCTGGTCACCGCGTCCAGCAGACTGCCGACCAGGAAGAACACCCCGCACAGCAGGAAGATCTTCTTCTTGCCCCACATATCGCTGAGCTTGCCCAGGATCGGTGTGGTCGCCGCGCCCACGATGCCGGGCAGGATCACCGCCCAGTTGATATCGGCCCCGACGTCCGAGAACGTCTTGGTGATCTTCTGCAGGGCAGAGCCGACCATCGTCAGCTGGAAGGTGGTGACCTCCGACAGCAGCACCATGGCGACCACGATGGCGAGGATTCGCCGGCGTGAGACGTCGTCTGCGAGGCGGCCGGTATCGGGCGCGGCGATATCGCCCGATTCCGGAGTGTTGGGCAAGGTGGCCATCGGCCCTCCCACGCGGAGTTGATAACAAGACTCTTGGAAAGGTAGAGCCTTGTTCTCAACATGTCCGGCGTATGCGCCCTGTGAAAGTGCACAGGAAATCGCGCCGGCTCACTGGCGCGCCGGACGACCTAACGAATCGCGGGGCATTCGTTCGGTGCCGGCTCGCCCCGGAGCCTGGCATCGATCCAGTCCGTCGCGCCGTTGGCCCCGTTGATCATGGCCGAGACGTGATCGCCCGGGACCGTCCGGAATTCGGCGGGCACGCCGAGCGCGCACTGGCGGCTGTACATCCGGCGCGGCCCTTCGATCGGAATCCAGAAGTCGTTGTCGCCGTGGTAGATGTACAGCGGCACGGCCGAGGTGCGGTCGGTCAGATTCGTGAGGCGTTCGATCCGGGCCGCGATATCGCTTTCGAGCGGGTGATCGATGTTCGCCGCGACGTCGATCGGGATGCCCACCGCGCCGAGCGGGCCATCGGCCTCACCGCAGATGTCCTTCAACGGCGAGATCGCCGCCCACCGGGCGAGGTGATTCATGTACGGCAGCATCTCGGGATGCTCGCGTGACATCGCCAGCGTCACCGACAGCAGGATGCCCGAGGCGCTGTGGCCGTTGAACACGTGCGCCACCGCGCCGTAATCGGTCACCAGGCCGCCGATGGCGGCCCCCACCATGGATCGGCGCAGATCCGGAGCGTATTCGGGCTGGAGCATCGCCGTCGCGTACGCGGCGATCGCCCCTCCGGAGTAGCCGGTCACCGCGTACCGGCTGTCCCGGAAATCGGCCGGGAACAGCGACCGCACGGCCCGGATCGAATCCAGGGTCAGATGCCCGGCCACGACCGGCTCGGCGTACGCCATGTACGGCCCCTCGTGGTCGGGGATGAGCACCGCCTGCCCCTTGTTCAACGCCGCGGCGACCGAGGGCAGGAAGACGTTGATGCCGTTGTTGTCGCGGACGCCGTGCGCGATGGTGTAACCGGGCGTGCAGTGCAGACCGAGGGCGTTGATCGGCATGGTGTCCACGTTCACCGGCCGCGGTCCCGGGCCGGGCCACGCGGCGGCCGGAACGAGGAACGTCGCCGTGCCGAACGAGGGAGCGCCGGTCGAGGAGGTGGTCCGGAACTTCACCAGCGAGGCGTGCGCGATCGGGGCGTTGAACAGCCCGGCGGCCGCCGCGGTGATGTCCCGGGTCTCGATCGACTGACCGGGACGCAGGCCGGCCAGCTTCGCGGGCCAGTTGTCGAACGTGGAATCGCCTGCGGGCGTGGGGAGTACGGATTTCCACAGGGCCGACCCGGCGCCACCCGCATCCGCCTGCGACGGTGCGGGTAATTGCGGCGACGGAATATTGCCGTCGATCCATTTCTGCAGCGGGGACGGCGCCGCGTCACCGGGCGTCGCCGAGAATTGCGAATCGCCGGGCGTTCCGTCGTCCGCGCGCGCGGGCTGCGCCGCCAATGCGGTACAGCCGGCGAACAGGACGATGACGGTCAGTATCAGGGTTCTCAAAACCAGCATCCTTGTTTTCGAGTGCCGATCGCTGCACGCCCTTGTACATCAGTATTCGGCGGTAGTCCTCCGCTCCGGAAACCCTTGTGGGCCGGAGTATTTCACCGTGCGCGCGAATGCGGTACTCGCGTCAGCGCGCCGGGCATTCGTCGGGCGCGGGTTCGCCGCGCAGGCGTGCGTCGAGCCAATCGTTCAGCCCCGGGTAGCCGGTGAGGAAACCGATCAGATGTTCGCCGGGCACGTTGCGGAACACCCCGGGCACGCCCTGGGCGCATTGCTGCCGGTACATTTTCTCGGCGTCCTCGATCGGGAGCCACCAGTCGAGTCCGCCGTGGTAAACGTACAGCGGCACACCGGATTTCCGGTTGCTCAGATCCAGCTGCCGGTACATCTGCTCGGCGTACGGGCCGTCGAGCGGGTCGCCGATGTTCGCGGCGACATCGAGCGGGAATCCGGCCACCCCGAGCGGTCCGTCCGCATCGCCGCAGATATCCTTGACCGGCGAGGTCGACACCCATTGGGCGAGATGATTCATGTACTGCAACATCTCGGGATGTTCACGGGACATCGCCAGCACCACCGACAGCAGAATGCCGGATTCGATGTTGCCGTTGAATCGGTGCGCCACGTCCCGGTAATCGGCGACCAATCCGCCCGCGGCGGCCCCGACGAGAATGTTCTTCAGGTCGGGCGCGTATTCGTTCATCAGCATGGCCGCGCCGTAGGCGGCGATTGCGCCACCCGAATATCCGTTCACGGTGAAGCGGCTGTCGGTGAATTCGCCCGGCGTGCTGTTACGCACGGCGCGAATGGAATCGAGCATCACATGTCCGGCGATGTTCGGTTCGGCGTACGCCATCCGCGGACCCTCGTGATCGGGCAGTACGACCGCGTACCCCTGCCCGAGCGCCGCCCACACGGTCGGCAGGAATACGGCCAGATCGGTGTTCGGCTTGTCGAATATCCCGTGCGCCATCGTGTAACTCGTGGTGCAGTGCGCGCCCAGGGAGTTGATCGGCAGTGCGTTGACCTGAACGGGCCGAGATCCCGGGCCCTTCCACTGTGCGGTCGGCACGATCAGGGTCGCCGTGCCGAAGGAGGGGGTTCCGGTCGCCGACGTGGTCCGGAACTTCAACAGGACCGCGCGCTGGATGGGTACCGCCACGAGCGGGGCCGCGGTGGCCGTGACATCGCGTGCTTCGAGAATCTGGCCGGGGTCTGCGGCGGCGAGGTCGCCGGGCCAGGCGTCGAAGAGGGGATCGCCGGTGGGCGGGGACAGCACGCCGCGCCACAGCGCCGTCAGTTGGTCGTCACCGGTGTGCGGCAGTGCCGGAACGGTATTGTCGATCCACTGCTGCAACGGGGTCGGCCCCGCAGTGCCGGGCATCGGCTGCGCGCTCGGGTTGATCTGCGCACTCGGATCGGCGTGAGCCGACTGCGCGGCCACAGAGGCACTTCCGACCAGCGCTGCGGAAATCGCAACTGCAAGTAACGCTTTCACCACGAATCCTCGCATCGAAACACTCGGTTCGGTCGAACCTCCACGAGTATCGGCCCCCCGTACCGCTTTTCACGAATCGATGCCGCATCTCTGTGACCGATTCGGCATCTGCTCGAGCCTACTTGTGCCGAATCCCAACTTCCCGCGCGGGGGAACTGTCGGTGTGACAGTGCTCGTGCCCGGAAGTTCCTCGGTGCGTACATGATTCGATCGATCATCCGACCCTGCGAATGTGATTATCCACACTGTGCCGGGCGGTTCGTTCCGGTCACGCGGAGCCGCGCCGAGCGCGATGCGCGGTGCCGCCCCGATGATGATCCGGTCATCGTCCCGGATCATCGGCGGCACAGGGTATTTGCGGCGCAGGGTGTCGGCGGCAGAGCGTATCGGATCACGCCGTCCGCACCGCCACCATGAGCGGATCTCAGCGGAGTCCGGCGAACAGGTCCGTTTCCTGGTCGGGCGCGGCAGCGACGTGGTTGACATGGCGGACGAAGGTCTCGGTGCCGAAGATCATCTGTTGCAGGTCCGAGGGCATGCGCAGGAACGGCACGCTGTCGCTCTGGCTGGCGTGCGCCTCGAGTGCCTTGATCTTGCGCTGGGCGTACGCGGCGACGTCCACCACCGTGGTGATCCGCTCCATCGGTGTACCGAAGTCCTCCGGCGGTTCGAAGTCGACCATGCCCCTGGCTCGCAGCGTCTCGAACATCTCGAGGGAGCTTTCGCGCGGGATCGCGGTGTAGTACAGCTTGGCCGGGATACCGGTCGCCGTGGTCGCCGCGAGCGTGATGCGGTTGGCCTGGATGTGGTCGGGGTGGCCGTAGTTGCCGTTCTCGTCGTAGGTGACCACGACCTGGGGGCGGTAGCGCCGGACCAGCTCGGCGAGTCGCGCGGCCGACCGCTCGATCGGGATATTGCGGAACGATTCCGGATCGTTGTTCGCCTCCCAGCCGTCCATACCGGAATCGCGGTATCCGAGCAGTTCGACGTGCTCGATACCGAGCAATGCCGCGGATTCGCGGAGTTCGGAAAGCCGTTGTGCCCGTACGGCATCCGGATCGTGCCCGGGTTCGCCGGGTTTGATGCCGCCGGGTGCGTCACCCTGTTCGCCGTTGGTGCAGGTCACCAGCACCGTGCGGATGCCCTCGGCGGCGTACCGCGCGAAAATCCCACCGGTGCTGATGACTTCGTCGTCCGGATGGGCGTGTACGGCCATGATCGTCAGTTGGTCGGCCATGAGTCCCCGTCTGTGTGTGCTCGGCGATACGGTGTTCCCACTCTACGAAGCAACACCGACAGCCCAGCGGTGATTCCGTGCGCACCCGGATCGGGCCGCGGGCTAGCATGACCCGGTGAGTTCATCGCCGGGGCGGGCGGAGATCGATTCCGGTGCACTCGAGGCGCTGCGGGTGCCGCTGACCGGGTACTGCTATCGCCTGCTCGGCACCGCCGCCGACACCGACGACGCCGTGCAGGAGACGTTGGTCCGCGCGTTCACCCGCTTCGATTCCTACGATCCGGGCCGGGCCCGGTTGTCGACCTGGGTGCACGCCATCGCCACCAATATCTGCCTGGACATGTTGCGCGCGGCGCGGCGGCGCACGCTGGTCTGGGAGGGGCCGTCTCCGGAGGTTTTCGATCCCGACGCGGTGCTGCCCGGCCGGTGGTTGGATCCGATGCCCGACGCCCGCCTGATCGACACCGGCGACCCCGCCGAACTGGCGGTACAGCGCGAATCGGTGCGGCTGGCCTTCGTCGCGGCATTGCAGCACCTGCCGCCTCGGCAACGGGCCGTGCTGGTTCTGCGCGACGTGCTGGCCTTCACCGCGGCGGAGACCGCGGACATGCTCGGCGTCAGCATCGCGGCGGCGAACAGCGCGTTGCAGCGTGCCCGCGTCACCCTGGCCGCCGCGCGGACGAGCGAGCCTCGCCTCGAACCCGTCGACGAGGAGCTGCTGCGGCGCTATACGACGGCCTTCGAGAACCACGACGTCGCCGGGCTGGCCGCGGTGCTGTGCGCGGACGCCGAAACGGGTATGCCGCCGTTCGCCTGGCGGATATCCGGTCGCGATGCCGCGGTGCGGATCTTCGCCTCGACCGATGCCTGCGCGGGGGACCGGATGGTGCCGGTCCGGATGAACGGCGTGACCGGCGTGGGGCAGTACCGGCCCGGCGACGGCGGTGTGCTGCGGCCGTTCGCGCTGGTGGCCGTGCACGCGCGCGACGGCCTGGTCGCGCAGCTGGTCACCTTCCTGGGCAGCGGGGACAGGTTCGCCGAATTCGGGTTGCCCGCGACGATCCGCCGGCCCACCGATTAGTTCCGGTCGTCCCGGTCGTAACAGTGACGACTCCCATTTCCCGGACCGGAAGGATCGCCACATGACCACCGACAACCTCAGTCCCGAGCGGGCGCACACGATCGCCGAACGCGAGCGTCTGGCCGGGCTGCTGGCCGAGTTGCCCCCGGCCCAGTGGGCGGCCGACTCGCTGTGCGACGGATGGCGAATCCGCGAGGTGGTCGCCCATATGACCATGCCCTATCGGCTGAAGCCGCCCGCGTTCCTGATGGGGTTGATCGCCGCCCGATTCTCCTTCGACCGCTTCGCGGACAAGGCCGCGCACCGCGACACCGCACGACTCTCGGACCCCGAATTGCTCGCCGCACTGCGCGACAACGCACGGCACCCGTGGCGGCCACCGGGCGGCGGGGCCGCGGGCGCGCTGAGCCACGACGTCATCCACGGCTTGGACATCACCGAACCCCTCGGCCTGCCGTCCGCACCTCCGGAACGCATCGCGGTGGTGCTGCGCAGTTCGACCCCGAAATCCTTCTCCTACTTCGGGTTCGACCTGTCCGGAGTGCAACTGTGCGCCACCGACGCCGACGTGGTGCTGGGATCGGGCACGCCGATCACCCTGTCCGCCAAGGACATTCTGCTCACCGTCACCGGCCGCAGAGCCCTGCCGGCGCACTGATACCGGCGCGGCAAGGTCTCGTCGCAAGCGACCGGACGTTCGGTGACAGCGGCCGGATCGGCAAGGGCTGGAAGGAGTCGAGCAGCCGAGCCGCGGCCCGGCTGCTCGACCGGCCCAGGAAGGCAGGACCGACTCCCGGCACTGTCGCCCGCCGGTTCCGGCGGGGCACTACGCGGGAGTGCGGATATACGGCCCTCGGCGTTCGGCGGCGATATCGCGCGAACTGCCCAGGGAGAGGTACTCACGGGCACGCGATCTAGAGCCGCCACCCGTTCGGTTGTCGTTCGCCGTGCGGCGAGGGCAGCGCCTAGATGGCGCCCTTGGCCGCATCGCCCGCGGGGACGGCTTCGAGGACCTGCACGTCCAGCGGGCCGGCCACCAGGTCTTTGAGACCCTCGTTCATGGCTTTGATGCTCGGCGCGCCACCGTGCACGCCCAGCGCCGCCATATCCCGCCACTTCTCGACGAATACGAACCGGTCCTTGCCCCTGTGCAGGGCATACACCTCGCAGCCGTCCTCGTCGTGGACTTGCGGAATGAGGCGGGTGAGGACCTCCGCGACCTCGTCGAACTTGTCGGGCTTCGGAGTAATGGTGGCAACGATCACAGGCACAACGCGAGGGTATCAGTTGGTGACGACAGCTCAGCCGCGAGTTGCGGCCCGGATTCCGGTAGCGCGCTGTGCGGGATGCCCGCCACGTGGCGCGCGACGCGCCGACGGCTACCTCGCAATCTTCGTGTCCAGGCACCCGGAGAAAAGCGGACGGAGAGCCGCTCGGTGTCTGATATACCTTGGCGCATGGGTGATTTCATCGATCTGGCCGATAGGACCGTGATTGTCACCGGAGCGTCGTCGGGGATCGGCGCGGCGACCGCGCGGGCGTTGCACGCCGCCGGGGCGCGTCCGGTCCTGGCCGCGCGCAGGGCCGATCGGTTGGCCGGATTGAGTGCGGAACTCGGCGGCGCGCTGGCCGTACCTACCGACGTGACCGACGCGGTACAGGTGCGCGACTTGGTAGCGGCGACATTGGATCGGCACGGGCGTATCGACGGCCTGGTGAACAACGCCGGGGCGAGCATCATGGGCCCGGTCGCCGAGGTCGATCTCGCCGAGTACCGGCGGATTCTCGAGCTGAACATCGCCGCTCTCGTCGGGGTGACCCAGGCCGTGCTACCGGCGATGCGGGAGCAGCGGTTCGGCCGGATCGTGAACATCAGTTCCGGGACCACGCGCCGGGTGGCGACCGGTTACGGCGCGTACGCGGCGACGAAATCGGCCGTGAACATGCTCAGCGCGGTGTTGCGCGAGGAGTTGGCCGTGGACGGGATAGCGGTGTCGCTGCTGCTGCCGTCCATCACCGCGACCGAGTTCGGCGACGGCATGTTCCAGCTCGGCGTCTCGCCCCGGCCCGGTATGGTGCCGCATCACCCGGAATACGTGGCGGGTGTGGTGCTGCGGTTGCTGCGCACGGGCGAGGACACCGTCGACATCCCGCACGGCCCCGAGCAGCCCGACATCGCCCGCGTGCCCGGCTGAATGCGCTGTCGGCCAGCGCGATCATCTTGTCGCCCAGCCGAATTCACAATGCGGCGCGATGCCGGCCGGATCGGCGCGCTGCGGCTGTACCCGCACGACGCCGCCGCTGCGGTGATCTACAGTGACGACCGATTCGTCCAGTGCCACGATCTCTGCAATGCCGACGCGCTGATGGCAAGGGGGAGACCCGCGACGGCTTCCTGGAGTCGCCCAGCGCGGCGGTGTGCTGCCGCGTGATGACAGCTTGGGAGTTTCGTGCGTTGAAGGACGCGTCGAAGCTGCCCGCGCTGCTGTTCCGGTTCGGTTGCGCGGTCCGGAACTAGCCGCCGGAGACGATGGCGGCGAGGTTGGCGAGCTCGTTCTCCCGTCCTTTGGTGAGGCGCTGCGTCCAGACGTCGTCGTGCATGGCGTCGACGGTCATGACCACGCGGACGCCCGTGTCGGTCGGCTCGAGCTCGACGGTGGTGAGGAACTCGTACGGCTCGACGCCGGGGATGAAGTCGGCCAGGGAGGTGTAGGCGAGCCGGTCGGGGCCGTCGATCTCGGTGAACGTCTTGCGGGACTCGGTCGACAGCGGCATGCCCGCGGATCGCATGAATTCGATCTGCTCGGGGGCGGTCGCGGTCATGGTGTAGACCAGTTCGCCGCCCGGGCGCAGGTCGATCCGGTCGACGCGAACGGTGAAACCGTCGGGTGCCCACCACTTCTCGATGCCCGCCGGGGTGGTCCACAGTTCCCAGATCGCCTGGGCGGTGGCGGGGTAGTCGCGTTCGATGCGGATCTGCTCGGACATGTCGTGCTCCTCGTTCAGAAGTATTCCTTGAAAGGAATATATCTGGGGAGGCATGCTTGGTCAATGGACCCCGCACTATTCGCCGCTCTGGCCGAACCGAACCGCATGCGGATCGTGGAGTTGCTGAACGCCGCACCGCGTCCGGTCGGCGAGATCGCCGCCGCACTCGACCTGAGACAACCGCAGACGACCAAGCATCTCCAGGCGCTCGAACGCGCGGGCCTGGTGGTGATGGAACCGCTCGGGCAGCGCCGCATCTACGCCCTGCGCCGGGGTCCGCTGCGCGAGCTGCGACGGTGGCTGGCGGGATTCGAGGCCGACCATCCCTCGGAGTCGGTGCTCGCGGAGTACCGGGCGGCCATCGCCGCCGAGCCGTTGTCGGCCCACGAATTCCATCGGACGCTGTCAGCGCCGGCGGCGACCGTGTGGGAGTGGTGGACCTCGCCCGATCTGGCGCGCCGGTGGTGGCACCCAGCGCATTTCGAGGTCGCCGACTGCGTCCTGCGGCCGGTCGCCGGGGGCGCCCTGTCGATCGTGCTCCGAGAGGGCGACGGTGCGCTGTATTCCAGTGCCGGGCACTACCTCGAAGTTGTTCCGCCCGAACGGCTCCGGTTCGAGCTGTCACCGCTGGACGGCAACGGGAACCCGTTGTTCCGGACCGAACACCTCCTCGAGCTGACCAGCATCACCGGCGGCACCCGCCTCGACCTACGGATCGACGTGTCCGACCCGACCCCGGGCGCGGAACCGGCCATGGCCGGCATCGGCTTCGGCTGGAATCAGCTGCTGGACACCCTCGCTCACGTCATCAACTCGGCCACAAGCTGATTCGGCTGCCGAGTGGTCGGTGCCCGCGGCGTCGCACATGTTGTCTGCGAGTGGTTTCCGCACAGCCGCCCCAGAGCCGGGGCGGTACCTGGCGCTGAGCGAGTCCGAACAAGCCGCCACCCGTTGGTCCGGCAGTCCAGCGATAAAACCACGGTCGCGATGATGTCGCTCGCCGGTTGCTCGGACCGGCCGGGCGGGTGCGGCTCGTCACCGCGCCACGGAGATGTGCCCTTCACGCCGGGGACCACGCAGTGTCCCTGGTGGTCGACCCTTCCGATGACCATCATGTCGTAGCCGGTACAGGGTGCGTTGCAGGCTTGGCACGTGCGGTTGCCGGTCACCACCTTGTCCGGTTCCGCACGCGGAACCGGGCGGGCCGAGCGGGTCGGTCCGAGCCATCGAACCGGCCGGGACGATGCCGGGTGTGGCCCCGGCAGCGCTACATCATTGCCGCCGCGCTCGTTGAGCCGCTTCGCGATCGGCGAGTATCTGCTTACGGCGCTGTGTCATCGCTTCGGCGGGTGAACCGGCGCCGACGATCGCGTCGAATACCGCGCGGGCGTCTTCGAGCGCGTCGCGGGCGCCGACTCCGGCTGCCGGAGTGATGGCGTGGTCGGCATCGCCGATCAGGACCACCGAATCCTGCGGCGCGCGAGCCTGTTCCAGGGAGACGTTGCGGGCGTTGCTGACGTGCACCACCTCGGTGTGCGCCAGGAACGCCGACACCAGCGACCGGCTGGAAGGCGTTGCGGCCAGGACCGTTTCGGCCCATTCATCGACCGGTCGCATCCCGATGTCGTCCCGGGTGCCGGTAAGGGGTTCGCGCGGGATCCGCACGAACCACAGTGCCGCCGGGTCCTGTGGCCGCCAGATGTGTCCGAAAGTGCTTCCGGCACTGCCGTCTTCGGCAACCTCGGCGAAGAAGTGCAGGACCGCGGGGGCGGTGGCCGGCGGCGGATCCAGTGGCGTGCTGGTCATTCCGTACAGCACGACGTCACCGGCGTAGACCGGGGTGCGGCCGGGCTCGAGGCCCGCGCGGACGACGGAGTCGATGCCATCGGCCCCGACCAGCAATCCCTCGGCGGCTACGACGTCCGCGCCGCGCTCGATCGAATGGCCGCCGTCACCTGAGATCACGCCGGAAATCGGTGCGCCGTAGCGCAACTGCGCGCCGGAGCCTGCGACGAACTCCGAGAGTACGCCCATGAGATTGCGGCGCAACCAGAAACGATGACCGCGACTGGGCATTCCGCTTCGCCGGCCACGACTGTCTTCGTAGTCGAGTCCCGCCAGTGGGTACGAAACCTCTTGCAACGCCGCACGGTCGACGCCCATCGCCGCCATCGCGTCGTGTCCGCGTCCATCGATGAACAGGAACGCCCCGGCTCCGGGGCCGGGATGCTGCTGCTCGTAGATCGCTACCGGGTGACCTTTGCGCGCGAGACCACCGGCCAGGCAACTGCCCGCGATCCCGCCACCGATAACGCTCACCATGTACCGCGACCTCCTAGCGTTTTCGTGCCTACGGCCACCTGCCGGAAGGAGCACCCATCCAGACTGCCACGCGCGCCCGGACATTCGCCCGGGGCTCGAGCGACCGGCATCTCGGATCCGTCGATCCTGTCATCCTCGGCGCGACGTCCGGATCACAAGGCGCTCTTGATGAGACCGCCGTCGACCCGAATGGTTGCGCCGCTGACGTACTCGGCGTAGTCGCTGCACAGGTACGCAACCGCCGCGGCGATCTCCTCGGGCTTGCCGAAGCGTCCCCGGTCGTTGGGGAGCAGCGAGTTCACCGCGTTCGGCTCGATGTCTTCCCACCTCTCGCCCCAGCCGCGAGCGGGACCTATGCCGGTCACGAAGTCTCTGGTCGCCTCCACCAGCATCGCACCGGGCGAAACCACATTGGAAGTGACGCGAGTGCCCTTCAGTTCTCGGGCGAGCGAGACCGCAAGGTTGTGGGGCCGCCAAGGTCGCGCTGTACTGAAGGTGGGTGTTCATCGGTTGGACTGCGAGGCCCCCTCCGATGGTGATCACCCGGCCCCAGTCGCGTTCGCGCATCTGCGGCACGAGCCGTCGAATCATGAGTGCTTCGCCGGTGCGACCCCTGGTGCGAAACCTGTTGCGGCCGTGAATGATTGTGCACTATCTGTCACCGGCAGCTTCGCGGCGGGATCTGCGCGGCGCAATATCTACAACTGTAGACTTGCTTGCGTGGAAAGTCTACAGACGTATACATGTGCGGTACGCTGTTGCCATGAGCCAGGGAACCGACGCCGCGTCGCCCAAGCGACAACGCAATGCCGCCGCTACCCGGGATGCGATCCTGCGATCGGCGGTGATCGCGTTCACCGAGCATGGATACGACGGTGTGGGGGTGCGTGAGATCGCGCAGTCGGCCGGGGTGACGGCGATGTTGGTGAATCGGTACTTCGGGTCGAAAGAGCAACTGTTCGCCGAGGCGGTGGACGTTGCGTTCGAGCCGCGCACAGTGCTGTCGGATCGCACCGAGACCCTGTCACAAGACATCGCGGCCCGACTGGTGGAACGAACTGCGCCGGAGTCGGAGCATCTGGACCCCTTCCTCCTGATGCTGCGTTCCGCGGCCAATCCCAGGGCCGCGGAGGTGATCCGACCCGGGATCGAAAGGCATGCGGGGCGTCATCTGAGCGATCTGCTCGACGGCCCGGATGCCGACGAACGGGCGATGCTGGCCCATTCGCTCATCGCCGGCTTCTGGCTGATGCGCAAGATGATCGGCAGCCCCGCCCTTGTGCGGGCCGACCCCGACCAGCTGGCTCGTCGCCTGCGAGAACTGCTGGATGTGGTTGTCGCCGATCCTGCCGTGCCGTCCTGACGGCGGCATTGTGTGCAGGTGATCGACGTTTCATCCCTCGCATCGACCACCGAGCGAGAGTGTCGGGGTGAGGTGCCCGCTTTCGCGCAGGGCTCGTGGTTCGGATCACGCTTGCCGTGTACGCGGCGGGTCAGCCTGTCTGAGGCTGCCGATGTGCTTGCGGCCCAGGCGAATCGGCTACGGGCGCGTTTCGCCGCGCGACCAGCGATCTACGACAATCGCGGCAACCACTGCAGGTTCACGGCCTCTCTGTGGAGTTCGAAATACGACAGATTGTCTACTTGTCAACGTGAGAACACCGGCCGCGGGATGTCCCGGCAAGAACAAAGCCACAGGTCGACGACCTGCGGCTTGCATTGGAGTGGTCCTAGCTGGTTTCGAACCAGCGACCTCTCGCGTGTGAGGCGAGCGCTCTCCCGCTGAGCTATAGGACCAGGTGGTGCGGGTGTTCCGGGGGAGTGGGGGCTCCGTTCCGGACGAGATGGAACCTTAACACGCGGTACCGGGGTGACGCCAAATCGCGGCGCTACCTCGGGGTTCTCGGTGGGGTGTCGAGCGGATCGGCGGCGGTCCTCCGGCCGTGCTGCCGGAGTGGTGCGATATCGATTCGCGGCGGGCCGTCGATGGCGCGGGGATCGAACTCTGCTGCCGGACAGCATGTTCGGGGAGGCCCTTCGGCCGGGCGTCGCATGCAGTGGAACCTCGGGGGTGGTGACACTGCCGCGCGTGGACTCTGAACGGGGGGTGACATCGCGGCGTCGGCTAGACGGGGCCGGCCTGCGAAACGACATGGCTGTAATTCCGATTTACCCACTCTAACCAGCCGATTTGTTGATGGCGCAGGTGGTGGGCTAATGTTCTCTCTCGCAGCCGGAAGGCAGGAAAGAGCCGGACGGAGGCACACTGCACATTACAGTGCATGCGGATGTAGCGCAGCTGGTAGCGCATCACCTTGCCAAGGTGAGGGTCGCGGGTTCGAATCCCGTCATCCGCTCGAAGGCCAACCCGGCCTTGGTTGGCGGTGTGGCCGAGTGGTGAGGCAACGGCCTGCAAAGCCGTGCACACGGGTTCGATTCCCGTCGCCGCCTCTTAGTAGGCGAACCACGCGCGATTAGCTCAGCGGGAGAGCGCTTCCCTGACACGGAAGAGGTCACTGGTTCAATCCCAGTATCGCGCACCAACGAAGAACAGCAGGTCAGACCCGGTTTTCGCCGGGTAGGGTCTGCTGTTTTTCGTGTCCGAAACCCGCCATGTTGCCAACAGCTTGCCAAGCGGTTTTGCTATCAATCGCCGGGGAGCCGAAAAGAGCGGCTCCGGCGGCTCGCAGGTCCTCGGGTCGGGTCTGGTTGTAGATCCGTAGCGACACCGCGGGGTCGTGGCCGTGCCAGGCGGCGACCACCAGGGGCGGAACGCCGCGGGCGAGCATCATCGACACCGAGGTGTTGCGTAGTCCTTTCAACGGGATGCGGCGCAGTCCCGCCGCGTCGCGGAGTCGCTGGAATTCGTCGCTGTACCAGGCGGGCCGGATCGGTGTGCCGTCCGCGTGGACCGCGATCAAACGGTCGTCCGACCACGGAATGCCCAGTGCAAGGCATTCGGCCTTCTGGTGGGTTTTGAAGGACCACAACGCTTCCCGGACATCCTGTGGTGGTGGGAGGTCGCGTCGGCTGCGTTTGGATTTGGGCCCGTTCTCCTCGATGATCGTCCCGATCGCCACCCGGCCTCGCCGGATCCGTAGCCGCGCGTCGTCGACGCGTTTCCACCGCATGCCCAGTACCTCGCTGCGCCGCAGCCCGTAGCAGGACAACAGCCAGCACGCGTAGAGCCGGTGCGTGCGAACCGATTCGCGGAACGCTTCGACCTCGGCCAAGGTCCACGATTTCCCGCTGTCGTCGTCTTCATCGTCATCGTCGTCAAGGTCGTCCGGTGGCCGGTCGACGAGTTTGACCGGATTCAGCGGCACTCTGCCTTGGTCGACGAAGGACTGCACGACCATCCCGAACGTGGTCAGCGTGGTGCGGACTGTGATGGGTTTGACGCCCTCGGGTACCCGGTCGGGTGCGGGATCCGGGTTTGGGGCGTATACGCCGCGGCGCGGGCGGATGATCCTGCCGGTGCGGACGAGCACTGACAGGCAGTTGTAAACATCGCTATCTGGAAACGCGGCTCGGATCTCGCCGACCGGCACGCCGGCCGTGGGCTGGCGGTCGACGAACGCGGCGACCCGCGACATCAGGCTGTCGGGCTGGAAGTGGCGTGGGTCGGCGCGGCCTTGGTCGAGCATCCAATCGACCAGGGCGTCGAGGTCGGCTTTGGTGACCTCGGCCAGTGGCTTCCGGCCGAGCCGCCGCCGGACCGGTTTGAGATGGTTGCGGTAGCCCTCCAGTTTGACCAGGCGGATCCCGCGCCGCCCGTTCAACCACTCGTCGCATGCATCGTCGACGGTGATGTCCGTGCGCGGCACATAGCGCTGTTCGGCGAGTTCGGTCTTGATTCGCCGGAGTTCACGCTGAGCATCGCCCAGTGTGGGGTAGGTGAATCTGGGCCGGTTCCGTCGACCATCCGGCTTGGTGCCGACATCAACTTGGAATGTGTAGGTGACGGTTCCGTCCTTGGCGGTGTATTCGTCGATCGGCTCGGTTCGGCGCTCGGGCCGCTCTGATTCTTCCGCAGGCATCTGAGATGAGTCTCCTTCTATGCATGAAACGCTGGATCTGCGCCGGTGGGAGATGGTCGGTGTCGGATCGCGGCTCGACGAATCGGAGTCGCGTGGCCCTGTTTCGGGCATGGCAGTGCTACCGGCTATTGCGGCAACTCGACATGCGATTACGAGAACGCGCCGCTGCTGCGGGCTGGGCATCTCCCTGGCGGCCTGTTAGTTGCGTTGCGTCAGTTCGTGTGGCACTGGCCGTGCGCGTGGATGTGCTTCCCGCACTCTGGGACTGGGACTTCCTACTGCGGGGGAATTGCCGCCGGAGTAGGAAGGGAGCCGAGTGGGCGCGGAGAGGCCGCGCGAGATGGATGATGCAGTGGCACAGCGCTATTGGCTGTCGGCATCCGGATCGGAACAGAGCTGGAGCGCTCGACGTATCGATCTGGAGGGGATTCGCACTCGGTTTCCCACTCGAATCGCCGGTAGTTCACCGGATTTCACGGCGGCATAGACGGTAGATCGCCCGACCCCGAGGAGTCGGGCGGCGTCGGGGATCGAGATCGTCGGCTCGTTCAGCAGCCGTCGCAATGCGTCAGCGAGATCGGTGTGAGTGCTGTCATGGTGGGGGCGAAGGTGTTCGGCCATGGTGGGCTCCTGACAGGTAGACAACCGGTCAGTCCCTCGCGAACTTCAGGATACCCCGATCCCACGATTGAGCTCTTGCGCCTGAAGCAGTTTGCGTGCCGGGTGTTGCAGACCAGCATCGGACGCCTTTGATGCCGTGTTGACGACGGTGGATGGGCTGCCGTGCTTGCACCCACATCGGCCCGGACGGGGCCCGATCACTTCGTCAATATGGTGCACCACGACATCGAACCGCCGACATGCAGCTCATCCGCGAGGCATACCACCTGCTACGCGATGCGCTCGGCGCGAGCGCCGGGCAGATCGCGCCTGCGGGCGCAAGGGTCGTGGACCATCGCTGGTGTGGAAAGACTGGTAACGAGGCCTTTTTGAGTATCTGTGCCACGAGCGCTGGGGCGCTCGACCTGTCGTCGGCCCGGTTCGACCAGTAGTGGGAGCGGGGTATCGCGGACGAAATCGATCGAAGACCGTTGCCGCGCAGGTACATTCGTGTGCGATCTCTGCGGAGAGTGCCTTCACTGTCGTCGCCACTGTTTGGTTACGACCCAAGGCGGATCGAGTCGTTTGCAGGTCTGATCTGGGGCGATGAAGCTCGGGACAGTTGATGGTGAGACGCCGACCGATGTGTCGGCCCGAATATCCGTTGTGATTGCTGCGGCGCCCGCTCTGCTCGTGGCCGAAACAGTGTCCGGGAGCAAACGGTCCGCATTTGCCTCTCAAATGTCTCCATTGTTCTAGTGCGTTAACTGATGCAAATTGCATCAGTTAACGCACTAGAACTAGGGAAACGCGCTGTCCTCATGGTGGTCGGGCGAAGGATGGAAGATGGCTAACCGGTTCCGTCTGTGCGGCGGTTGACGTACGCGGTGTACATGATCATCACGGCTTTTTCGCTGATTTCTGCTCTGTGCACGCTGACAAGCTTTTCCTGGCCCGTATTGGGATTCCTCCAGCGTATGTGATCGCTGGTTTCCCAGTTGTATGCGATGCGTGTGCTCGAGGTCCACCGGTGAGTGAACTCCGGGTTCTTGCCCAAGGTCCGCAGCAGTCTTCTGGCTTGTGGCGCGGTGCGGTAGCGTCCCATCCCGGCTTTGAGCCGGCCGACGATGTAGTCCGCTTGTTCGGGCCAGTCGGGGAACAGCTGTCGGGCAACGGGCATGAACCAATAGATGCACAGGTTCCCGGCCTCTTCGAGTCCGGGTAGGGCGAGAGCCATCGGTTTGTTGACGGCCAGCACGTTGGACAGCGGATCGAGATACATGGCCGGTACGTGCTGCGCGCCCAGATCGGTGAGATGGTCGATGAGGGCGGGAGTCTCCTCGAGGTGGCGGCGGTAGCTGGTGAGGTCGGGCAGTGGGAGCGGGTCAGCGAGTAGTTCGTGGGCGTGGCGCGCCTGCGCGGCAGTCAGGCCGTAGCCGGTTGCGACGAGGTCGAGCGTCTCCGGTTTGGGACGGCGGGTGCCCTTCTCGAGCTGGATCAGGTAGGGCTCACTGATCGTGGTCACTTCCGAGGCGGCACGGCGGGTGAGCTCGCGTTCGTCACGGAGCTGTTCCAGGAATGGGGGCAGCTCCGGAACCGACAGCAGAGGTTTCGGTTGCTTGATGCGATGTGGTTTGCGGCGTCGTGGTGGATCGGGCTGTGTCCTGCGCATGCGATGCCCCCCTCCCTTGGGGCTTTCGAGCATGGGATGAGCACGAATAGTCTGAATGGTTCCCCCGAACACTCTTAGACGTACCAGAGTTGGGAAGGGTGGGCAACACCAGAACTTCGCTATTCGATAGCGAATAGTTAGCAGGGGTGGCGCAACGCGACGGATGTGGAGCCGGTTCGAAAAAAAGTCCGCACCGGCCGTTGCGGGATTTATCTGATGCACGCAGCATCAAAACAGCAGGATAACTACCGGAAAAGCGATGCTATCCATTCTTATGCTGCATGCATATATGCAAGCCGCATCAGTTAAGAATCTAGATTTTCAGCGGATCCGGGTGTTGTGTGGTTTTGGTAAGTGCAACTGCTCAGGAGGGAAAACCAGTGGATCCCGATGTCGTCATGACATGGCTCAACAACGGGCTGATTCTGTTGTCGAACGGACTGACCGTGGCCGTACAGATCTTGTCGTTGGCCGCGCCGTTCCTCTGACCGCCGTCTCGGCGAAGGGGCCTCGGCCTGGTGGAACAGGACCGGCGAGGCCCCGCTCGGTAGACCTCGTTCTCTATCCCATCTTTCGAATGATCTTGCCCAGAAGGGTCTATTTCGCATGCCCACAATCAGCTCTGGCCGATCGGCCGCCATCGCCCGCCGAGGGCGCGGAATGCTGGCGGTAGCCGCAGCAGTGCCGATCGCGGTCATAGTGTCGTGCACTGGCACAGGCGTAGCGTCCGGAGCGGACACAGGCCCCGGACAGCCGGGAGTGACGACTCATACGCAGCCGGGCACCACCGCCCCCGCGCCCCCGCCTCCACCTCCCGCTGCGGCGCCACCACCGGCTCCTGTGCCGATGGTGGACTCTCCGCAGCCTGCGGGCGTGCGCAATGGTCCTGTTCCTCGGCCCGAGCCGGGGAACGAGCCGGTCGCTCCGGTGCGGGTGCAGGATCTGCATCTGCCGCGTTCGGTTCCTCCGGTCGCGCCGATTCGCCCGCCGGACAACACGATTCGGATCGGCCAGTTCCAGACCCCGTCGCCGGCCTGGTTGCCGCCGAACGTGCGGGACACGATCAACAACACCGCGGCCGGCGCGGAAGCTCAGGTCTCCACCGCACTGGATTCGGTCGGCTTGCCCGCAGGGCGATCGGATGTGGTGGCTGGTGCGACCGTGGCCGGGGCCGGAATCGGTGGTGCCGCCGGGGCAGCAGTGGCCGGTGTGCCAGTCGCGGCCGTGGGTGCGGTGATGGGCGGGTTGATCGGCGGCACTGTTGGGGGCATCGGCGGAGCGGCGCTGGGCACCGTTGTAGCGGTGCCGGTGATCGGTACGGTGACCAGCGGTGTCGCCGGAACAGCCGTGGGGGCCGCGGCCGGTGCTGCCGCCGGCGCTTTGATCGCCGGTGTACCGGCCGCGGCTGTCGGCGCTGCTATCGCGGGAACTGTCGGCGCGGGATTCGGTGCTGGAGTTGGGGTGGGGCGGTGAAGACGACCACCCGGGTCGCGCTCACGGCCGCCACCAGCATCGTGACGGCCTGGACGGCCGCAATGCCCGCGGTGCATGCAGCGGTGCCGATCGGCCCCCGCTGCCCTGCCCTGTATGTCGTGGCCGTGCAGGGCACCGGCCAATCCGCACCGACCGCGAGCCCGACCACGGACACCAGCGTGCTCGGCGCGCTACTAGCACCGGTGGTCGCGCTAGGCCCGAACCTGGTGCAGCGCAGCTACATCGGATACGACGCCGGCTTCGGTGGCGCGGTCCCGGGCGGGGGAGCGGCTCCGTATGCCACCTCGGCGACCGAGGCGGTCCGCCTCATCGGCGACGCCACCCGACAGATCGCGGCCGCCTGCCCGGCCACCAAGATCGCCGGGGTCGCGTATTCGCAAGGTGCGCAGGCGTGGTCGGAGGTCGCCGAGGAGATCGGAGCAGGCCACGGCCCGGTCCCCGCGGACCGTATCGCTGCGGTCATCTTGTACGCGGACCCCGACCGCCCCGCCGAATCACCCGCTATCGCAGGCCGACCGGGCCAGACCCACCCTGATGCCCCACCGGGAACCAACGGTGCCGCAGTAACCGGTGTGCAGATCACCAGCCCCATGGTCTCGGGCGCGGGCATCGGCACCAACGGACACGGGTACGGCGCCTTGACCGGCCGTGTCGCGGAAATATGTGCTTCCGGTGATCTGGCATGTGCGGCACCTGATCACGCCGCGATCCTGCGATTCGCCGCACGCCTGGCCGCCCAAGCGGACCTGCGTAACCCCGTGGCGGCCCTCGCCTCGCTCAACACACTGTTGACCAGCGCCCTGGGCAATGCGTGGACCACCATCCTGGGCAACGACTTCACCCTCGCGAACGGCACCATCGATTACACGCCACGAAAATCGTTGTCGCAGAGGCTCGTCGAGGCAGCCGACCCCCGGACTCCAGCGCCCGCCGCGGACCAGGTGAACGCAGCCAACGCTCGATGGGGGCAGATCACCGCCACGGTGACGGCCAACCCGATCTCAGTGCTTCCGAAACTCGTGGGGCAGCTGTCTGCCGCGGTCGGTCAACTGGCGGGCGACAACGCGGACTTGGCGAATCCTGCGGTGTTGGCGCAGTTCGCGGACACCGTCGCTGCGCATACCGGCTACGCCGGCAGCGGCCAGCTCGCTTCGGGCGCGGCCTGGTTGATCGCTTGTGCTCACGATATAGCCGGGGGCCACCGATGAACCCCACCTGGGAAGTCGACAGCCACTACGCCGAGGTTGTCATCGGCCACGACCGCGGCCCCGGCGACGTGCTGCGGACTCGCCGAACCGCCGTCCTGGGCCTGAGTCATGTCCGTGAGGCCTGGCAGGTGGTGTACGTGTCCACGGACACCTACCTGGAGAAGATCCCGGTCTCGGGAATCGTCCTGCTACCCGACGACGCTCCGAAGAATGACCACGCCCCGATCCTGGTGTACTGCACCAGCTTCCACGGCCTCGGCGGCCCCGCGCCCTCGCAACTACTTGCCGCTGGTACCGAACCCGAGTCCCACCGGATCGATGCCGCGCTCGAGCGCGGGTTCGTCGTGGCTGTCCCTGATGGGGAAGGTATGGGCATCGCCGGCGCCGGCCCGTACACGTTTCTTGCCGCGCACGCGGCCGCACATACCGCACTCGATATCGCCCGCGCCACAGCGCATCTAGCTGACCGTCACACGAATCCATTCCCGGTAGTGATGTGGGGATATGCCGACGGAGGGCGTGCGGTGATCGCCGCGGCCGAACAACACCGGCAGTACGCGCCAGAGCTGCGCCTATGCGGGGTTGCGGCCGGGGCGGTGCTGGCTGACCCGGGCGCACTCGCGGCGCGGTTGAACGAAACTGGGTGGGCTTTCCTGATGTGGGCCGCCTTGGTGGGGTTGTCGCACGCGCATCAGCACCTACCGCTGCGCCACGTACTCACCGACGCAGGCCACCGAAGCGCCGCTGCGGCCGCGACACTCGACGCGGCAGCTCTAGCCCAAGGCTACTGCTGGCCACTGGGAGAACTATCCGAGCGCCCGGACCCGTGGAACGACCCGATGTGGCGATATGTTCTGGCCAAGGAAAAGATCGGCCTGGCCGTCCCCAGCGTGCCGGTGCACCTGTATCACGGCACCGATGACGAGCTCATCCCCCATGCGCACGGGCACGCGGTGTATCGGCACTACCTGGCCGCGGGCGTGGACGTGACGTGGCGCGACTATGCGACCGACCACATCGGCGCCGCCATCGACAGCGTCGAGGAAGCACTCGACACACTCACCCAGCACCTGAATGCCCCCGCCCAGCCGGCGATCGAGGCGCACTCCCTGTTCCAGCGCACGTGGCACCGAGTGAATTCGATTCTGCGGCAGCGGCTTCGAATACTACTCAAAGGCCGAAGGAGCTGAACATTCATGTACCACAGTGCAGCTGTCTGCGGATCCAAGGCTCGATACGCGTTTCAGGCCCGTATGCCTCGCGTTGCGATCTGCGCGGGCCTGGCGGCGGTGATCCTGGTTTGCTCGTCGGGACCGCTACCGGCCCAGCCACCCACATCGTCTGTTCCTCTGGGTAATACGTGTCCCGCGTTGTACGTGCTCGGGGTACAGGGCACTGACCAGACATCGGCGGATGCGGTAGCGACCGCGGACACCGGTGCGCTCGGGCAGTTCTTCGGCCCTCTGGAAGCCGCTGCCGGCAGCGACATTCAACGCGCCTACGTACCCTACGGCTACATCGCGGACGGCGCGACGCAACAACCGTTCGACCAGGCGGTCGCAGCCGCCACGACGGATCTGGAAGCCGACGCCCGTGAGGTATTGAACCGCTGCCCGCACACCAGAATCGGCGTCGTCGGGTACCGCGAGGGTGCAGCGGCGGTCGCCGCGTTCGCTGGAAAGGTCGGCGCCCGGTCCGGACCGATCCCCGCCGACGCCGTCGCGGGCGTGGCGCTGTTCGCGAATCCCCGCCGCAGCGCCGGAACTCCGGTGCTACCTGGCCGTCCCGAGCAGCGAACACCGGCTCCTGCCCCGGGCGCCAGCGGAGCGCACACCCGGGTGATTACGCTGACGAACCAGCCGATCAACGGTGCCGGAATCGCCCAGACATCCAGTGCGGCACCGGCATACGGTGTGCTGACTGGTCGTGTCGCGGACCTGTGCGTTCCGGGGGATTTGGCCTGCGACACCCCTAAGCAGTCGCCGATCGCCCAGACGATCCAGAACATCACCGCGCAATCGAATCTGCACGACCCCCTCAGTGCCATCACCACCGTGGCCCAAGCACTGGCGGGCACCGTGTGGAAAACCGCGGTCGGGGTCGCAGGCCAAGACATCCAGGGCGACAGCCTCGACCAGTTGTCCTACCAGCCCACCGAATCCCTCGGCCAACGCCTGGCCGAAGCCTCGAATCCGAACACCCCGCCTCCCGGCCCGGACCAGGTGCTGTCGGCATTGTTCCGGTTGGGGACGATCGGGTTGAACACGGTGGTAACTGTCGCGCAGAAGGTCCTTACTCCGGCGACGATCGCCGAGCTTGCCGCGGTCGGTATGACCAATCCCGGTGCGGCGATCGCCGATCTCGGGGTGAAGGTCGCCGGTGCGGTCGCCGAACTCGTCCCACCCTCTACGGCGCTGGGGTGGGTCGATCAAGCCTTCGGCGCGATCACTTCCACCGTCAGCGGAAACGATCTCTACGACGTGGCCACCCGAACCGCGTACAGCGACTCCACCAGCCACGGTGAGGCATACAGCTCCGATCCGGCCACGCCGCAGGGCACACCCGTGTTCGACGCGACCGCGGCCTGGTTCAGCGCCCTGGCCCACGACATCGCCGACACCACCGGGTCCGCCTCGACGCCAGCGCCCGAACCCACCAGCAGCCCAACACCTGTCAGCACCACCGCGAGCACCGATGACGCCGATACCCACGACCCGCTGGCCCCCACCTCGGTGTCACACGCGCCGGTGAGTCCTTAGACCCCTTCGGCGGAGACATGTCTCTGCGTCAGAGAAGCCGGGCAATCCCTCGCGAGCCCCTGAGCCGTCTCCCCGAAGGGCCGAACCACACCACCCGAACAACCAGCCGGAAAGGAGGCAACCCCGATGCCCCACACCACACCCGGTACAGACACCGAGAACGACCACGGGTGGGGCTGGCTCACCACCGCCACACCACCGATCCCTTTGCGCCCGAGCGCATTCCCCGATTCGACAACCGAGAGCGGCAACGAATGGGAGTGGCTGCCCGCCGCGACCCCACCCAGCAGCCCACCGACCACGACACCTTCTCGTCCACGAATACGCCTGCGCACGTGGACAATTGCGGGATTCGCCGCCGGGGTCGTGTTACTGGCGTCGTGCACCGGCGCAGTCCTGACACGACACGCTGGTCACTCTCCTGCAGGAGAAACGGACGCCACCACCCAGCACAGGACCCTCGCACCGGCGAGTCCTGCGTGCGTGGGCCTGACCGGAGCGGTCGTGACCGACCGGGCCGGCGATACCGGCACGGTCGCAGGGCTGATCGCCACCTTCGAATTCGCCTACTACACAGCACGTTCGGCTGATCAGGCAATGCGCACGGTAGCCGCGGACAGCGGGATCGTGCCGGAGAAATTGGCGGCAGGGATCGCCTCGATTCCCCTGGACACCCGTCATTGCGTCGCGATCAACCTGCTTGCGGGTGACGCCGCCGACGTGCATGTGGTCGAACTGCACCCCGATCACAGCCGGGCCGACTACTTGCAGCTGATCAACACCCGCCGTACCCCCGCAGGTCTGGCGATCAGCAACATTCAGAGGCAGCAATAATGCTGCCCGCCAATCAATTACGCGCCATCGATTCCGCTGGGAAGCGACGAAGGCCCAGCGCACTGGACGCGGACACCATCCGGATACCCAGCGCCGAGCGACTCGCGGCAGTGCGGAACGCTCCGCTGCCGACCACTGGCCCGTATCCGCCGCTGATGGCGGTGATGGGAGCGCACGGCGGCGCCGGTGCCTCGACTCTGGCCCGGTGGTGGGCGCATGCGGCGGACACCGGTGTGGCCTGGCCGGGCTCGTCACGCAGTACCCAACGCGTGGTACTGGTCGCTCGCGATTGCATCCCCGGGCTGGTCGCCTCAGCCGAGCGGCTGCGCGAATGGCACGCCGGACTCGCGCCGGACGGTGTCACCGTCGTGGCCTTGGTGCTGATCGCCGCGCGGCCCGGCCGCGCTCCCGCGGCGGTGCGGCGGTTCCGCCGGACCGTCAGCGAACTAGCCGAAGAGGTGTGGTTGATCAGGTGGCACGAGGGCTTACTGGTGCACGAACTCGGCGAGCTGGCCCGCTACACGCCGTTCGACCCAACACCGCCACGCCGCGCACATCTGACTCACGCAGTCCCCGCCGACGTGCACCGGGCGGGTGCTGCGATCACCCAGCGCATCGCCGCGATGCGGGAAGGAAAGGGCACACACTCATGATCCACACACTTCTGGCCGGCCTGGTCTCACTCGACCAGGTCACGATCACCCCCAGCCAACCCCCGGGAGCTCCAGGCCTGATCCACATCGTCAATTGGCTGGCGTGGTTGACGATGCTGGCCGGTATCGCCGCGTTGATCTACGCGGGCGGCAAGTTCGGGTGGGAGCGATGGCACGGCGGTGCGGTCGAATCTCCCAAGATCGTCCTGGGAGCCCTGGTCGGCGGAATCATCGCCACCAGCGCCGGAGGAATCATGACCGAAATCATCAACACCTCCAAATAGCCCTCGAACCCATTGTCCGAGAGCGACTTTCACACTCCGCACCCATCCGCAGGACTCCTCTGGCCGGGTGCGGTCACCCGAGAACGAAAGGCAGTGGCAAATGCTTGCCGAATATCACGAGATGAAACTCGCTGCCACGGACGGTCTTCAGCTGGCGGCGACGCGCTGGGGACCACCAACGGCACCAGCGACCGTGGTGTACCTCCATGGCCTCCTGGAAGATTCGAGGATCTGGAACCTGGTGACACAGCGCGTGCACGAGCGCACCGAAGGCGGCATCGCGCAGATCGTGTACGACCAACGCGGACAAGGACATTCGGGAATCCCGTCGCGGCGGCTCGGTACTACGATGCGCCAGCTCGCCGAAGACTTGAACACCGTCCTGACGCAGGTGAGTGGATCGATCGTCCTGGTGACACACTCGACCGGATCGCTGCTCGTGCACGCCTGGGCTGAGAACTTCCCGCAATCAGCCGCGGCGCTGTCCGGACTCGTGATTCTCAACGGCAGCGCCGAATTCCCCGAATTGCCAGGTCTGTCACGGAGACACCGCCGCAGGGCCCAGCAGTTGCGTCGCTGGCGGCACGGGCCGCTGGAATCGACAGTCACCGCTGGCGCGTCGCTGCTGATGCGAAAGCTCCGACAAGCCAGTAACGGCGGCGCCGTCACGATGCCTGCGGCACGCTGTGACGCCAGGGCACTGATCGACGTCCTGGCGGCTCTGTACCACGCGACCCTGTCCGAGGACACGGCGCAGCGACTACGAACTGTGCCCTCGTTCGTCATGGCCGGCGAACACGACCGCATTGTGCCGGCGACGCAGTCGATCCGGCTCGCGGACAGGATCTGGTCCGAGGTCGACATCATCCCTGGCGGCGATCACCGATTGCCCTGCACGGAGCCCGACCGTGTCGTCGACACGATCGGGCAAGTTCTGGAGATCGTCCACCACACCAGGCGCATTGCGTCGGCCGGTTTGCCGGACGACGCCGAGGACCTGCTGTGAACAAGCCGCTGCCCGGTGCGGTGCAGCAGGAACTGGCGACGCTGCTGAGCTGGCTGGACTGGATCGTGCTGCTGCTGTGCGTGGCGCGCCTGGTGTGGATCGGCGGCCAACTCGCCGTCCGGCTCTACCGCGACGAAGCCGTCGAAGGCTTGCTGGGCTCCCTGATCGCGGTAACCCTGCTCGGCGCCGCCGGCGGATTCGCCCGCGCGCTCCTGCCCTCGCAATGAAAACCGTCGGAACACAAGCTATGCCACGACCACATCAGCACATACCGTCCCGGGTCATCAGCGGCACGATCTGGCTCCTGATCTTGACCTCTACCTCGGCCTGCGGCGCTGGACACCACTCACCGCCACCGCCCAGAACTGCCACGGTCGATCTGGGCGCGAACCCTCTGAACACGAGATCAACTGTGTTCCAAGGGATTGCACTCCCTGATGCTGATCAAGGACCACGCCGTGACGATGGAACGGTCGCGGCCGGATTCGACTACTCACCGGTCGGTGCCGCGCTGGCGGCGATTCAGGCCAGCGTCCGGATGTCGGTCGCCTCCGATACTCAATGGCCGACGATCGGCCAGCACATGCTCGCCCCAGGCCCCGGACGTGACGCGTGGGCGGTAGCACGCGCGCAGCTCTCAATCACCGCACCCTCTAACACGCCACCACTGCTGCTGGGCTACCACGTGCGCACCTACACCCCCGGTCGCGCCGAGATCGCCATCTACGCCCGGCAACCGGACAACTCGCTGACCTGCAACACCGAAACCGTCATCTGGCAGAACAGCGACTGGAAACTGCTGCTACCGGACCAACTCCGCACCCAGGCCGTGACCTCTGTCCCGACCGTGCCCGCCGACATGGTCGCCCTGACCCTGCACTGACACCGGAGAAGCTCATGCCCATTCGCCGCCTATGGCTGATCCTGACCATCAGCATCACTGCAGTCCTCATTACCGGCCTCGCACTGGTCGCGACCAGGCGCCACAGCGCGCCGGAACCTCGTCCCGCAGCGGCGGGAATCACGACCACTGGACCGGTGCAGCCGTCCGCGGGCGAAAACAACGGCCCGACCACCGACCTGTACGGCAACAGGTTGGACGTCACCGACGAGGCGGGGCGTGTACTGCCTCAAAACACTGTGAAGCGAGTGGATCCGCGCAGCCCGGATTATCTGACCGCTGCACCGGCAGGCATCGACTGGCAGCGCGTTTGGGGTGGAGCCGCGATTCCGGTTTCGGTCAGCGATGGCCCCGAGCAGATCCGCGGCGGGGTCGCCTCCGGATTCGCCGATACCCCCCAAGGCGCGGCCCTGGCGGCGTGCGACGCCATCGCCCGCGCGCTCGCCGCGCCCCCAGGGATCTGGCAGAACGTCGCACGTGCCCGTTACCTCGGCGGCGGACAAGCGTTGATCGACAGGTTCGCCGCCAGCCGCGCCAGCACTCCCGACGCAGCTCGCTACGTCACAGTGCCCGAAGGCATCCGGGTCCTGCCCGGCTACCGACCCGACTTCGCGGTCGTTCAAATCGCGGTACGCACACGAGACAGCTTCGCCTACGGCACCTGGCCGATGGTCTGGAACAACACCGACTGGCGCGTCCGTGTCCCCGACGACATCGACACCCTCTGGCAACAAGCCGTGCCCGTAGACACGGTGACCGGCTTCGGGCAATGGAAAAACCAATGAACCCAGCACTCTACGTAGGCGCCGTTGCAGGATCGAACACCAGATCGCAACTGCCCGACGCTGCCTGCAGCCTGCCCGACATCGTCGGCGCGGTGTGCAAAGGGCTACGACTCGGCGGCCAAGCCGTAAACGATGCCGCCAGCTCAGCCTTCGACAGCCTCGTGCAAAGCCTCATCAACGGCATGGGGATACTGCTTCGCTACGACTTGACGTGGTGGACCGGCCTGCCGTCACCAACACTTGCCGCGCCCAACGGCGAACCAGGACCCGCACTCGCATCAATCCGCGGATACACCAGTGGACTACAAGTATTGCTGCTGACTGCAGGCATCATGTTCGCCGCCGCACGCCTGGCACTGGCCAAGCGCGGCGGCGTCGCCGGAGAAGCACAAGAGGCATTCTTGATGTTCGCCCGAGCGGTCTTCGCCTCGATGACATTCGCCGCGGTCGTCACCGTCGGAACACGAGCCGGGGATGCATTCTCCAACTGGGTGATCTTCGATGCCACTCGCGGCGATTCCAACAACGCCGCTGCGCTATTGAACGGGATTTCGCAGACCGATGTTGGCCTCGGAACCGGCGTGCTCTTACTAGTCGGACTGTTCGGGCTAATCAGCATGCTGGTCCAGTTGGTGATGTTGGTCGTGCGTCAAGCCTTCCTGATCCTGGTCGTTGCAGCCCTTCCGATCGCTGCTGCCGCTGCTGGTACCGGGCCGGGCTCGCAGGCGTACAAGCGGATGCTGTCGTGGTCGCTCGCGTTCTTGTTGTGGAAGCCGGTCGGTGCCTTGTGCTACGCGATCGCGTTCAACGCCGCCGGTGCGAAAAGTTCTGTACAGCAACAGGATCCGCAGATGGTGCTGCTCGGACTGATCCTGTTGTTGATGGTGGCCGTTGTACTGCCCGCGCTGATGCGATTGATCGCGCCAGTTGTGGCGACCATGGGCGGTGGTAGTGGAGCTGCGGCCACTTTGGCTGGCGGCTTGGCCGGTATCGCGATGGGCAGCGCCGGTGGTGATCGTTCCGAAGCGCGCAAACTCGGCGAAAACGACGGCGGTGACGCTGGCGGTGGCGGCAATTGGTCACCACCCACCAGCGGACCCCCAACTCCCGGTGGCCCGCAGGGCGGTGGACGCCCTTTGGGCACAGGCAGTTCCAGCGGCGGGACCACCGGCGGGGGCCCGGGCAGTGCTCCCGCGACCGAGAGCGCCACCAGTGCGAGTACCACCAGTGGAAGCAGCGCCGGGGCAGCAGCGGGCGGCGCAGACGCTGCGGGCGCAGGAGCTGCCGGTATGGCGGTGACCGCGGCTCGGTCGGCGCATCACGGTGTGCAGCAAGCGGGTTCGTCTGCTGTGCCGCAAGCGCGCGACACCACGGAGTCCGGGGTGGATCCCGATACACCAGGACCGTTGGAGGTTCGGCGATGACGACGCGCATGTATGGGCGGTGGGAGCGTCCCCGCTCGGCTGGGTTCTTCGGCTTGACCTGGGGTGTGTCCATGTTCGGGCTAGCCTTGATCGTCACCGTGATGCTCGCGTTCATGATCACCCGTTCGTTGCAGGTGACGGTGATCGTGATGGGTTGTGCGGCTGTGGTGTTCACGCCGACGGCGATCACGATCGGTGGCCGCACGGGTTGGGAGATCGCGGTGTTGCGGACCCAATTCGCGCTGGCTCGGGCTCGTGGTGAAGACCTGTATCGCGCGGGCCGGTTCTCGACTATTCCGGGGACAGCGAAATTGCCTGGGCTGCTGGCGAGTTCGCGTTTGAGTGAGTATGAAACCGCGGGCGGTAAACGTTTCGCGGTGATCCATATCCGCCGTTCGGACCATTTCACCGTGGTCTTGCGGGTGTTGCCACGCGGCAAGGAGTTGGTGGATCAAACCCAGATCGACGCGTGGGTGAGCGAGTACGGGCAATTCCTGGCGAGCCAGTCCCGTGGCGGGGAAGTCGTCGCGGTGACCACGGTTTTGGACCACGTGGTGGAAACCCATCTCACCCAGCGGCGGGAGGTCGCCCGGCTGATCCGCGCCGATGCTCCCGAGTTCGCGCGGACGGTGATGCAGCAGGCGGCCGCGGATATCGGCGGTGTCGGTGTGCGTGTGGAAGCGCGCGTGGCGATCACGTTTCGTGCGTTCGGGCAAGGACGGGCCCGCCGTGACACCGGTGAGCAGGCGCGTGAGATCGCCCAACGCCTGCAAGGGGTGCTCTCGCAGCTTTCGCGTGCCGGGCTGCCGGCGACCCCGCTCGAGGCGTGGGAAGTGATCGGGATGGTCCGCAGCCGCTACGACCTCGCCTCCCAACGTGATATCGAGGCCGCGGGCCGCGATATCGAGCGCACCCAGTCATGGGACTCGGTCGGTCCGGTGGCGCACGAGGACCGGTGGGATCACTACCTGCACGACGGGGCCCGGTCGGTGACATGGGAGATGGACCTGGCTCCGCGCGGCGCGGTGTACGAGACCGGCCTGGAAGAGCTGTTGCGGCCACGCGCGGATGTGCCGCGCAAGCGGATCGCCATCGTGTACCGGCTGCATTCGGCCGCCGAGGCCAGCGACCTGGTCGACCGGGACTTCCGCGACGCCCTGGCGGCGGAGCAGACCGAACGAGGGATCGCCTCGGCCGCGGCGTCGATGCGGGTGGACAACACCCGCGCCGCGAGGCACGAACAAGTCCGCGGTGCCGGGTTGACCCGGTTCGGTGTACTCATCACCGCCACAGCCCCACTGGATGCGGACATGCCCGGCATCGAAGCGTCGGTGAAAGATATGGCCGCAGCTTCACGATTGGGGATCCGGCGCTGCTATGCCGCGCAAGCCGCCACCTTCGCCGCGTCCTTGGGTATCGGACTGATCCTGCCCGAACACGTCTCGATCTCGAGGCGCGTGACCGCATGAACACAGCGACCCGCTCCAGCGCACGCCCGCCGAAACACACGCAGCTCAGCGGAATCCGCGTGCTGACCGACGAGGCGCGCATGGCCATCGAACAGCAAGCCCGCCACGGCGGGATACGTGGTGCCCGCGCACGCCTGGTGCTGTCCCGGGACGACCATCGCCGGGCCACCGCGCTGCGCCGGATCGAGGACGCGGGCACCGACGGATTCCTCCTGCCCCTCGCGCGGCTGACCGACCGCGGTTACGCCGGCCGCGGTGGTGGCCGCGCCTCGGTGGTGCCCGCGACACCGGAATGGCGTTCGACGACGGTGCAAGTGGCAGGGTTGTGGCCGTTCGCTGTCGGTGCGACGGCCCCGACGGTCGGTACTCCGATAGGCGCCCATTACATCACCGGCGCCCCGGTGCATTTCGATCAGATGAGTTGGTTCGTTCGCGGTTTCATCACCGCGCCGATCACATTTGTGTTGGCGCTCAACGGGTTCGGCAAGAGTTCGCTGATCCGGCGGCTGGTGACCGGTGCGGTCGCGTCCGGGTCGGTCGCGTTGTGCATGGGCGACACCAAACCCGACTACCGCGACCTGGTCCGGTTACTCGGTGGACAGGTCATCGACCTGGGGTACGGGCACGGCACGATCAACCCGCTCGCGGTCGGCGCCCTGGGCGCGGTCATCGACCGGCTCCCCGACCCGGATCAACGCCGCCAGGTCACTGCGCGTGTGGAGGCCGGGCAGGTCAATATCGTCGCCGGGCTGATCGAGCTGGTTCGTGGCTGCCGGGTCGCGGACTACGAGGAAACACTCCTGATCGCGGGGCTTCGCGAACTCTACAGTCCCGCAGGCGGATTCACTCCCAGCGCGCCGCCGTTGCTGTCGGATCTGCTGGCGGTGATCTCCGCGGGCGGGCAGCGGATGCGCCAGTTCGCCGAGGAAGACGACGAGACCTCGTATCGGGCCAGTACGAAAATGTTGCGTCGCTCGCTGCGGGCCCTGGTCGAGGGGCCGTGGGGTGCGATCTTCGACCGCCACACCAGCACACCCCTGGATTTGTCCAGCCCCGCGGTGTGTATCGATGTCTCCCGCATTCCCGAGGGCGACACCAAACTCCTGGCCGCGGCGTTGATGGTGTGCTGGTCCGAAGGATTCGGTGCCGTGGCTGCCGCGCACGCCCTGGCCGATGCCGGGCTCGCGCCGCCCCGCACCTTCGAAGTCGTCATGGACGAAATCTGGAGGGTGCTCGGCGCCGGGGAGTTCATGGTCGACCGCACCGACGCGCTGTCCCGGTTGAACCGGCCCTTGGGGACCGGGCTGATCATGTGCAGCCACACCATCAAAGACCTGTCCGGGTTCGACTCCCCAGCCGCAGCGGCTAAAGCGCTGGGTCTATTCGAACGCGCCCGCGCCAAGATCATCGGCCCGGTCGGCCCGGACGAGATCGAGCGCCTTCGCGGTGCGGTGTCGATCACCTACACCGAAAAACTTCTCGTCACCTCCTGGGCCGCACCCCGACCACCCACCGACGACCGCGACAACACCGCAGCCAGACGCGAAACACCGCCTGGCACAGGGTGTTTTCTCATCAAGACCGGTGAGGCGAACCAGCCCGGCATCCCGGTCCGCATGAGCTTCACACCCGCTGAGCGGGATGCGGACATCCACAACACCAACCGCCGCTTCGACCACCTCACACCCAGGCAATGAAGGAGACACGAATGCTGCTGAACGAATTCCCACACTCATTGGGCCGCAGCGATATCGAAGGCTACGCGCGAGGTTCGTCGGTGTCCGCCGGTCGTGCCGGCTCGCCGGTCGAGGATGGCGGGCGGTTATGAGTGCCGAGGCGGATTTCGTGGTGATCAATCCGGACGGCACTGTCTTGTATGACGTGCGTGATGAGGGCTCGGGGTTGCGCGGTTCGCTCGCGTGGCATGTTCCGGATCTGAGTACGCAGGGGATGGGGTGTGTGAGGGCCTGGTTTGCCGACGATTTCAGCGACCCGGCCCTGGCAGCGAACCCGCTGGCCGATCGCGTGCTCACCGGACTGGGGTATCGCCATCCCACCGGCTGGTACGGGCCGGTGGCGCTGACCATGGAAGAAACCCCGTCAGGGGACGTCCCACCGCTGACCCCCGAGGTGCGGGAAACACTGAACGGTCTGTTCGCCGGGGCACCCGCGACCGACGTCGCTCCAGCCGATTCCTCCCCACATGCAACAGCGGAGATGATCGAGGCCGCACTTCCCGCCGACCCGGGCGAATCAACCGAAACTGACAGCGCAGCAACACAATCCACACCATCACCGGCCCAGGAAGCGGACCAGGGGATAGAGCTGTGAACCCGCCGCCGCCCTGGCGTGGCGCCGGGGAACAAGCCGATCTCCGCCTGCCCTACGGCGGGCGCGAGGGCGGGGGAGGGCAGGCAGGTGGGTAGTGGGTGCTTCGAAACTCGTTGTCGGACTGTGTCTGTCGATACCGGTGGTGCTGCTGTTCGTGCTGGTTGTGCTGATTGGCGCGGATCCGGGACAGGCCTGCGCGGCCGGGGTGAGCGACGGTACGCAAGGCCCGACCGGGGAGTCGGTGGCGGGGTTGAACGATCGCCAATTGCAGCTGGCGCGCAACGGAGTGGTGATCGGCACACAGCGCCACGAGCCTCAGCAGGTGATCATCGCCGAACTCGCGGCCCAGGCGACCGAGAGTACGTTGCGGAATCTGGCCAATCCCGCTGTCCCCGAATCGCTTCGGTACGCCAACGACGGGCAGGGCTACGACCTGGATTCGCTGGGCCCGCACCAGATGCGCGCCAGTATTTGGGGCGCTGCGGGAATCTCAACTCTGATGAATCCGGTCTATCAGATCAACTGGTTCTATCAGCAGGCCGATCGCTACGCCGGGCAGGGCTTGTCCTCACCGGAGTTGGCGCAAGCAGTCGAACGCTCGGCCCCGGACGCCTACGCCACCCAGATGGAACTGGCACGCTGGCTCTACGCGATGTTCGCCACCATCGACCCCCGGACCGCTGCGGCCGATGCGACTGCGGGACAACAGCCCTCGGGCTGCGGGAGCGGTGGCTCCGGGGCACCGTTGAGCGGGGACGGGGGAGCGTTCGGGACAGCGGTGACCGCTGCGGCCCAGCGGTGGATCGGCACACCGTACGTCTGGGGTGGCGGAGACCCTCCGGGCCCGACCAACGGTGGATTCGACTGTTCCGGGCTCACCCTGTACGCGATTTATCAAGCATCGGGCGGGCGAATCCGATTGCCGCACTACACCCAGGCCCAGCAGGACTCCCCACAGGGACGGGTGGTGCCGTTCGCCGAACGGCAGCCCGGGGATCTGATCTTCTTCACCAGCTCCGGCGAGTCCGACTCGCATCACGTCGCGATCTATCTGGGCCGCAACACCTCTGGTCAGGACATGGTGGTGCACGCCCCGGACTTCTCCGAAACCGTCCGGACAGCCCCGCTCGCCTCGGTAGCCGGGCACGACCGTATGGACGTGCGGCGCTACGCCCCGGCACCGGTCTCGGCGGCAGGACCAGCTTCCGCCCCGGTACGAAACGACCCGCAGTCAACGATCCCGAGTCCGCAGGAAGGAACACGACCATGACACGGATGTACCGACAGGGAATCCAAAACCCTTTGGGCCGCAGCAGAACTCACGGCATCGTGGGCAGGAGGCAGGGTGCCGGATCTGCTGCGGGTGCGGTGCTGCGCGCGGTGTTCAGCGAACCCGCTCGCGGTGCGGGTGCCCCGCCCGGGGCTGAGGCTGTGTCGCGAAGAGCGGGTGAATTCGGTGTCTGAGCTCACCGGCGACGGGGGGATGCTGGCTGCGGCGCGGGCACGCATTGCTGACTTGGCCGTGCGGGGTCCTGGGTTGGCGCTGTGTGCTGCGGCTGAGCGGGACAGGTTCGCGGTGTGCACCGTGGGCGGGATACCGGTGTGGTGTGCGCGGTTCCACCGCGACCTGATCGTCGAGTCGGACGCGATGGCCACCGAACTCGCGGGAGTGCACGCGTTGTGGCTGGCCGAACGAGCGCGCGAACACTATGGCACGAGCGCGGCCAGGGTGCGGTTGGTGCTCACGCCCCGACATCCGATGACCGCGGTCGTGCTCGACACCGCGGCGATCGCGGCTGGGCTGTTGCTGGAGTTGGTGGTGGACGCGCCCGCCAACCCAGCGATCGAGGTATGCGCCAGCGGGCCGCTGACGGATTGGCGCACAGCGGATCTGACCGAGCTGATCGACACTCCCGGGAGCGCTCCATGACCAGGATGCGCGGGGGCCTGTTGAGTGCAGCGGTGTGCGTGCTGGTCACCGCGACATCGTGTAGCGGTTCCTCGTCCGCGACCAGCAGCGGCCGGCGGTGCGCGGCGCTGTTCACCGCACCGTTCGACCAGGTCGATGCCTGCTCGCCGGAGAGTGTGATGACCGCGGCCCTGACCACCGCCTTCAGCTATCAGCCCGCCGAACACCGCACTGCGCCAGCGGCATTCGCTGCCGCGGCACCGTTGATGGACCCCGAGTTCGCGGCGCGGGCCGCACCAGCGGCCGCGGTGCTGGTGCCGATCACCCCGGTGATGTGGCAGCAGTGGGCCGCGCACGCGGTCACCGTCACCGCTGGCGTGCGGGTCACCGGGGACGAGCATCCCCCGGACACCGCCACCAGCGTCGCGCGTGTGCTGGCGGTGACCCAGCGTCCCAGCGATATCAGTTCCTCGATCGAGTTCACCGTGTATGCCCGCGTGGGGCGATCCGACCCGAGCACTGCGTGGCGGATCACACAGTTGGAGGTGAAAACATGAGCGCGAGTGGGGATCCCGTCGAGGAGAGCGGGCAAGCGGTCCGGGCCGGGTTTGTGCAGGCGATGCAGACCGCGGCGATGACGATGAACCTGCTGCAGCGCCGCGGCGCGGAATCGCGGTCGGTCACCGAATTCAACACCCGCCAAGGCATCGCCGGCCTGCAATGGCAGGGATACCACGATCGAGCCGCGCAGGGCAAAGAACTGCACGACCTGGAAAGACAGATCAAGCAGGCGCGGCTGGACAATGATGCCGCCGAAGCCGGGCGCCGCGAGACCGCCCACGAGAACACCGAACAGCGCCGAAACCAGTTGCACGGCTTCCACGTGCAGGCACAGCGGGCCGACCGCAACCGCAAGGACGCGATCCACACCAAACAAGTCGACGGTTACGACACGCGTGCCGTCTACGCCCGGCACCTGCATTCGCTGGATGTGCGATACAAGAAGCTGCTCATCGAGGGCCGCGAACGTGCGCTCGGTTTCGCCGAAACCCTCGCCGCGGACGAGGACCGCGCCGCTTACACCGCTGGTGTGTCCACCGCGGCGTGGGCCGCGGCGCACAGTGCCGCGGGGCTGTCGCGCGAACACGCCGATCAGGCCGCGGCGTGGGACGAACGTGTCGCCGAGGACACCGGCTGGGGCCGGCTGGTCGCGAGCCTGTTCCACGGGGAGGACGAGGACCTGGGCGACGACCTCGATGCCACGGCGGATGTCGGTGGTTGGCGGTGGCCGTCGGAGGCGTTCGAGCCGGTGCCGGGGTTGGCCCAGGAATTGGCGTACGGCATTTACGGCGAGCAGCAATACCAGACGGTAGCACTCGGCGAGGACGCGGCGCCGGATACGGGGGCGTGGATCGGAGAGGTCGTCGAGGCAACCTGGCCGCCCGGCACCCAGCCGCCAGCGATCAAAGCCGGCCCCGAATCGCCTGCGCCCCGAGCAGCTGTCCAGGAATCACCGGCGAGCGCACCAGATCCGGTTCCGCACGATGTGCCCGAGCCCGGGATGGGGCCGTAGCCGTGATCGCTTGTAACACAAGCCCGTTGCTGCGAGGCGGTCGTGGAGCCATCGGCAGGCGGGGTGGAAGGGAAGGGGAGATGAACAAACCCAGCACGTTACATAAACGGGTCCTGCGGGCCATCACTCAACAGGCGTTGGAAGCGCGAAAATGCCTGCCCCGCAGTGAATCCATACGCAGCGACGGAGCCGGCGGCGCGGGTAATCCGGCGTTTCACCGGGGGATGGTGAAGATCCGGGAACTCGAGGCTGCCGCGGTGGTCGGTGGTGTGCCGCGGGAGTGGATCGAGCAGACCCGCTATCGCGGGGAGCTGGGCATGGCGTGGCGGCCGGATCTGCATTGGCGTGAGCACACACCGATCGATCGGCCCGCACTGCTCACCGCCCTGGAACACGATGTGCGGCATGTGGGTGAGATCGCCGCGGTCGCTGCCGCGTACGGGCAGCGCGGGGCGCGCGCGGAAGCGGGAACCTCGCAACTGTTCACGCGGAATCTCGACACGCTGGCGCGCCGGGTGGCCGCGATCGCGCACTTGCTGAACCTTTCCACCGATGAGGCCGAGCAGCTGTGGGGACACCCCGATGTGTGGAGCGCCGTGGCGGACAGGGTGCGCGCTGAGTCCGAGGCGTCCTTGGCCGAGCGTTGGCGCACGTTGGCGCGTCTGGATACCCGGGCCGCGGCACGTCAGGTGGCGGCGCTGGCCGACGTGGGGATCGGTGCGGGATGCGCCGCAAACCCCGCACCGTCGGCAGCGCAGATGGTGCAACGCATCGGGCAGCAGCTGCCTGAGCAGACCGGACACGCCACCACCAGCGAACCGGCCACGCTGGCCGCTGCGGTCACCACCGGTCCCGCGAGCATCACCGGCAGTGCCCCGCGTGCTCAGCGAACCAGGTTCAGTGCCGCGCGGGGAGGCCAGATCACCGAATCCGTCAGGGCCGCGGGACTGGTCAGGGGCCTTCGGCCCGTGTTCTGCAGCCCAGCCGACCCGAAACCCGCACCGCCGGCCGCTGTCGATATAGGCGGGCTCGAACCATGAACGCCCCCTGGGGAAACGAGTCACCCGAGGGCGAGGCGACGCGGGAACTTCCTCAGCCGGCGGTGCCATTGTTGGAGCAGATCCACGCATTGGCGGCCGCGGGTACAGCGATCACTCACGATCTCGAGGACAGTGCGTGGCCGGCGGCGACTGTCGCATTGTGGCACAAGGATTTACAGCGCCTGGATCAGCGGTGCACCGCGGCCGAACAGCAAGCCCAGGCGGCGGGCGTGTCTGGCGAGTTGGTTGTGATGGCGTGGTTTGCCGGGCATTGCGATGCCGAATGGACTCCGAGACAGTCTGATCCGACGCTGGGACTGCGGCCGGTGCTGGGTGCGGAGCTGATGGCCAGTGCCGGGCAACTGCACAATATGGCCGCGGTATTGGTCAGCCACGAATTTCAGCCGGGCTCGAGCCTGCCGCGCGATCCGTTCGAGGCCAATCAACTCACGCGCAACATGGCCGTGATGTTCAAACGGACCGCGATGCTCGCGAACCTGATCGGGGTGAGCGAGTCGGGCTGGGAATCGCTGTGGGATCTGCCGCTGACCGCGCAGCGCGAATACCTCACAGGGTTCCTGGGACCTGATGCGCAACAGGATCTGGAGTGGGCGTGGAATCAGTACACCTCCACCGAGGTCGTGACCACGGTGCTGCACACCATCGAGCAGTTGGAGCACCGCACCGCACGTTTACCCGACCCGGGCTCGCCGAATCCCAGGATCGGATTTGGCGCGGAGCATGCGAAGGCTGCGGCGCTTCGCACCTACCGCAACGCCCTGCACCAACTGCACGAACGCCTCGCCACCGGAGCCGGTCCCGAGGATGCTGTCGATGCCGCCTTCCCACAGCAGACCGACCGTGGCTGGGAGCCGGACAACAACACCTCCGGCAGTGCTGAGCAGCAAGCAGATCCAAGCCCGGAGCTCGAGCCGTGACCACGTCGGGCCATGATTTGCCCGGGAACTCGCTGCCGCCCGCGGCCGCGGGAATCACCGGCCCGAACGAGTTGGTGATCCGCGTCGGCGAGATCCCGCCTACGCAGGCGATGATGCTGCGGCACATCCAAGAACTCGCGCTCGAGGACGCGGACCTGCGTCGCCACCGCGCGTCCGTCCAGCGCGGCACACAGGATGAGGCTCAACACGCGACCGGCGCAGCGGAACTCGACCGGTTCCGCGGAGTCCTGCAGATGCGGGCGCGTGCGGCGGGTGTACCGGTGGAATGGATCGGCCGGGTCACGCAGTTGGGTCGGCAGGGGATCGGCTGGCACGAGAATCAGCTGCTGCCGAACCCGATCACCCTCAACCAGCGCCGATCGGTTCACCGCATCGCGCGGGACACCCGCCATCTGACCGATATGGCAGCTCTCGCGGTCGTGCGTGAACACCACGCCGCCCGCACGGAACTTGCGGTCCCGGATCCGGTCATGGCCGCGCAATACACGCGAACCATGCACGCGCTGTGGCTGCGAGCCACCCGCACCAGCCAGACGCTCACGCTCAGTCACCTGGCCCGGCGGCGAGCCTGGGGTATTGACCAGGACACGCTGGTTCGCCGGGTCCGCGGGCTGCTGCACCTGAGTGCCACGGACATCGACATGCTGTGGCGGCACCACGCTGCCCCCGCCCGCTGTGGCGGACCGGCTCCGAGCCTCGCTGCGAGAACTACGCGACGCCGTGCCCGAACCTTCCGCCGCCGATCCCGAGGCGAGTGCTATAGAGCCCAAGCAGATACTCGGCGCGGCCCGAGCTGCTCTGCTCGCTGTGGTGACAGCACAGCAGGAGCCGGTGATCGGGGAGGCCATCGACGAGGTACTGCCGCAGGTCGATCGGGGCCGTGCCTGGCACCCCGATACCGCCACGACATCTGATACAGGCCACGGCGTCCCACCGCACCGAGACGGTGGGCCCGACCCCTGACCCCAATAGCACTCGAACCCCCTGCACCACACGGTGTTCGAAAGGACAGGAGTCACACCTCATGGACGAACGAATCTCCTCGGCGACTCGCCAGCGGCGCGGATGCTGCACGGGCGCCGACCCGTAGAACCCGGGGCGGGCATCGCATCTCGTCCGGACACGAAAACCTCAGTGCTGCACCAGCATCTGAGCGTGTCCGAGCCATTGACGCTGGCTGACGCGCACGCCCGCCTGCCCCGGAATTCATCGCGAGGGACATCACACTGCCGCACCGGCCCCGTATGCCGTAACCGGTGCGGTCCGCTTCGAAAAACGAAGGCGGCCAACCGATGTCCGAGAACACTCCCGACAAGTCATCCCACTTCCCCGACCACACCACTCCTGGCGACCACACGCCACACCCCAGCGATGTCGAGACCAGCGGTCCGGCCGCTGGCTCTTCGAGCGCGCAGTCCCCGCCATACTCCGATCCGGGCCCCGCGCAGCTGCGTGATGGCCCGATCGCGCACCGGTTCGGCGCCGATGACCCCGATGCTGTGCACGCGAAACTCCTGCGCACGGTCCAAGACGCTTCCGTCGCCCGTTCGGCGTGGATGACCGAGGCGGTCGACCACGACCTGGATACCAGCGACCCGAGCTGGCGGTGGGCGCTGTACTCCAACGGTATCGATGCCGATGTCCGCGACGCGCGCACCAACGCGGAGCAGGCCGGTGTGCCGGCCACCGACATCATCGACGCCGAAGCGTTGGGCAGCGCGGGAGTGTCGTGGGCCGAGCAGCCCGCGCACCGGCATCTGGGGCGCATCGAGCTGCTGTCCCGGGAAGTGTTCGACGCGAACAACCGCGCCGAGACCGCCCGCGGCCTGGTCGGGGATATCGCCGAACGCTTCGATCGCCTCTACGGGGTCATCGACACCCTCAGCGAAGGCCTGAACCACGCCCGCTCCATGGTCAGCGACCTGGCCAAGGACCTGGCCGCGAACGGCTTGCCCCTCACCACCACCGGAGCCGCACCCGACCCGCCGGGCACCGAACACGACGCACCTTTCCTCGCGGCCGGAGCCGAGAGCCGGCCCGGCGCAAGCGTGGGTCGCGCCGAGGGCGGCTCGGGGATCGGAGACGCGGTGGGCGCGGCCCTGCCGGACACCGGCCCAACCCGGTGGGCCACCGCGGAACCGCCACCGGCGCCGGCCGACCAGCAACCGCCCGTGCAGCCGGAGGTCGGCCGATGAACACACCCCGCATACCACAGGCGCGTCGGCGCGAACCGACGACCGTGCCGGTGGGGCAATCCCGCCACCGCCTCGAACACCAGGATACTGAGGGCCTTTGTGAGGGCTCGGCGCCGTCTCCTCGCGCGGCGGGAGACGAATCGTGAGCGGCCCGGCACTCGAGCCGCATCCCCACGAGCAGCAACTGATCGCGGCGCTGCATCGGATCCATGAGATGGCCGCGGCGACTGCGGCACTGGATCGGGTCCTGGCGTTCGGGGGAGCCGATTGGATTGTCAATACCGCGGCCCGCCAGCGTCACGAGACGCTCACGGACCTGGCGCTGGCCGAACAGCACGCCCGCTCATTGGTAGTCGGCGAGCAGATCATCACCGCAGTCCGGCACGGCGGGCAGACCGGCCACCGCTGGATTGATCCCGACCCCGAGCATCTGTCCACCCTGCAGGGCCTGGATCGGTGGGTGCGACGGATCGCACCGGACGCTCCGCCCGCAGCGTCGGGTATGGGCGCGGTGATGCGGGCAGGGGACCTGCCCGCCCAGACGAGTCGGTGGCTGCGCGAGGTGCAGCACCTGGCCGCCGAGGTCACGCGGATGCGCCGGGCAGCCACTGTGACCGCAGCCGGTGGTGATGTCGGTGTGCTGGCGCGGATGGTGACTCGGGTCGGCGACCTCGATCGGCACCGCGAGGCCACCGAGGTCCGGGCACACGCTGCGGGGGTGTCGTTGCGGTGGATCGCGTTTGCGCGCACACGCGGACAGGTAGGCCGCGCATGGGATCCCGATCAACCCCTGATGCTGCCGGTCCCGGACGGCCGGCACCGTGCCGCCGAACACGTCACCGACGACATGCGCCATGTCACCGACATGGCCGCGGTCGCGGTGGTCCGCGACCACCAGCACCACACCGACCCGGGCACGGATCAGTCGGTAGTGCGAAAACAGTTCGCCCGCACCATGGACGCGCTCTGGTTCCGCGCCGCGCGCACCGCGCAGGTCGCCGGATTGACCCCGCAGGAACGTGGCCGGATCTGGAGCACCAGCACCCGGGACTGCCTCGGGCGGGTCGCGCACCTGCTGCACCTCGGTAGCGAGCAGATCGACGCCCTCTGGGAGCAGTACTCGGCTCCCGAGATCGCCGCACAGGCCCACCACTCGTTCAACGAACTCGCACACCCCGACGCCGCGACCAGCAGCACCGGCGTGCACGCGGCGACCGAACTGCTGCCCCCGGCGCCGCACTACTTCCTCGACCGCGCCCGGCACACCCTCGACCAGCTCGCCGCGAACCCCTCACCGGCGCAGGCCGGGATCGGTACCGCCATCGCCGAGGCTATCCCCGCCACCGGCCAGCCACGAGCGTGGGACACCGACACCGACCCGCACGGCGGGGGGACCGACGCGATCGGCCCGCCTGCTGGCCCAGGGCCTGACCCATAGCGGCCGAACACGTTTCGACCCACCCAGCGAATCAGCGAACAGGAACAATCATGACCACAGCAGAACCGGACCCGGTGGCTCGGTGGCACGCCGAGCTCCTGGCCCACATCACCCACCTCAGCGCCGAACACGCGCGGGTCACCGCACGCGGGCACAGCGGCTATGACGGCACCGACGCTGAGGCCCGCGAGGCCTGGCAAGCGCATGTGGATGGTCTGGCCGCGCAGCGAGAACACGCCGAACAGGTCGCCGCCTCCGCGGGCATCCGGCCACCGGCCATCGACCGAGCCCGGCATCACCCCGACCCGACACGTGCTGCGCCGCAGCAGGTTCCGGCATCCACCTCGGCTGGGGTGCCGGAGCATGTGGCGGAGTTCTTCACCGACATGCTGACCGTGGACATGTTCCACCTCGAGCGGATCGCGATGCTCACCGCCGCGCGCCGGCACCGCCTGGACGCCGGCGGTTACGGATTCGGCCCGGCTCCGGATGCGTCGGCTGCGGTTGAACGCAACATGAGCCTTTTGCACCTGCGGATCACCGCTCTGGCCGCCGCCGCCGAACTTACCCCCCTCGAAGGGCGCCGGTTCTGGAACACCCGGCCCGAGCACTGGCGGCATCTGGCACGCGTCACCGTGCACACGATGAACGATCTCGAACTTGAACACACCTGGCGCCGTTACGCGTTCGCCGACACCGACCCCGCGGTCCCGCCCTACATCCCGGTCGACCCACGCACCAACCTGCCCATCGGCATCGCACACACGATCCCACCCACCCCCACCGAACTGATCACCCTGGCCACCACAGCCCTCATCAGCCCAAACCCCACCCACAGGACAGCACTTGACGACACGGTCCCCACCGGCCGAAGCGTGGAGGCGGCATTGCCCGCCGACACCAACCGCGCGTGGTTTCCCAGCGATCACCCCGACACCACCACCTCACCGTCGGGCACGGACATCGGCCCGGATCCGTGAGGGTCTTTCACATCGCTGAGGCAGCGGAAACATCCTGCTGCACGCGGCTCCCGAGTTCTCGACGGTGGTGGCTGTTGACGCCGGCCACCACCAGCTCCCGTCGACGCCATGCACTTTCTCCGCGAGGGACATCCCACCGCGATCCGGATCCGCGCACACCACGCGGAACAGCCGGTGCGGTCCGCTTCCATCAGCGAGGACACGATGTCTACCACCCACCCCGCGCCCACACCCGAAAACGCTCGGCCACAGCCACTTCCAAACGAACCACGCACCACCGCGGTTGCGGTCGAACGCACGCTGGCGAGCCTGTATCTCACCACCGCGGTCCCGCCGTGGCTCCGCGACGGACCGGTCACCCAGACCTATGGGCGCCGCGCGGTCCACGACGCGATCGCGGCGGCGCGGCTGCGTGAGATGCAGAACCTGGCCGCGATCACCGCAGGCCACCTCGACGGCATCACCCTGGACGACGACCCCGATACTCAACGGCAACTCCTGACCGCCGCCCTGGCACACGCCCGCCAGGCCGCCGCCGCCACCGGGATCGCCGACGAACACATCCACGCCGCTCGAGACCTCGGTGCATCCGGCGTGCCGTGGGTCCACGCCCCCGCACACCGCCACCTCGGACGGATCGAACAACTCACCACCGAGCTGGCCGACGCACACACCGGCACGACCCTGCTGGCCCTGGTCGCCGCGCAGGCCCTGCAGCGAGAACACCAAGCCCGCACCGAAATCGCCACACTGCGTGACCAACTCGCCCACACCACCGCCAGCCACACCGACCCCACGACCATTTCCGCGGACACCGCGCCTGCCGAGCGGGCCGTGTCCCGGCTTCGAGCCGTGCCAGCTCTGCCAGAAGCAGCTGGCGGTGATGCTCGCCCCGATGGGACAGGGATTCAGGACGCTGTGGCAGCAACCACGCCTGAAGAAACACTCCCGGCCTGGGACCCCGGGACCGCCCCCAATGGCCCCGACACCACCGCCGGGGCGCGACTGGCCGGGCAGGAGGTCGAGCTATGAGTTGGCCGGACACCAGGGCCGGGATCACCGACCCGGACCACTACACCGATATCCGCGACCCACAGGTACGCGAACTATTCGCCGCGTTCGCGCACCAACACCTGCTGCGCGAGATCGCCCCCTACGGCGAAACCGAGACGCAGACCCTCGAATTCGAACAGTCCGCCGAGCAACTCGACACCGAATGGGCCCAGCACCAGGACCCCCGGCTGCGGCGGATGTGGACCGAGCTCAAAGGCGCGGTCGAGCTGTGGGAAACCCACCCCGAACACGCGCGGGGGATCGCCGAACAACTCGGCCACGCCCGGACGCGCGGAGACCTCGCCCCGGACTCGGAACTGTGGCTGACCAGACGGTACGCCCGCGAACTCACCGGCCACGCCCACGACCTGCCAACCCGATCCGACCAGGACGCCGCACGCTCACGCCCGATCACCGACCGTGCAGCCCAGCGCGAGAGCTCCCGCGAGCAAGGCCCCGACCAGCGCACCGCGGTCGAGAAAACCCTCGGCGCGCCCCGCGCCCCGGTCGGCACGCTCAGCCTGAACTCGGTCGATGCGGCGATCACCGCGACCGATGAGCTGCTGCTGGCCGAGGAATACCTCGCCCGTGCCGACCAACGAGCACAACTGCTCCCACCGCAATTACGCGAGACAATCGTCCTGGACTCTGACACGCGCGCGGCGATGGGACCCGCGGTACAGGCCCGGCTGCTGTGGCAGATCCAAGACCTGGCCGGCGAACACACCCGCACCGCCGAAACATTCACCGGCAACCCAGCCACCGACCAAGCCACCATCGACCGGCTCGACCAACTCCACGCCGCACTGGTCTCAGCCCGCGCCGACGCGATCGACGCCGGAGTACCCCACGACATCGCCTACCGCGCCTACCAACGCGGCCGAGACACCCCCACAGCACCGCCGGGCCAGCCCGCCGACCCGCCGCCGGGGCAACTCGATACGCCGCGACCAGATACCGCTCTCGATCCACCCTTGAACGAGAGTCGGCAGGAAGCGTCCCCAGGCAGCAGCGTTGACGCGCCGAGGCAGGGGACAGGTGCGGTGATCGATGACGCAGTCGCCGCGGCATTGACCGGCGAGCACGGCACCGACTGGTCCCATCCCGCACAGCATCAGCAGCAACCGGCCGCATCGGCCGAACTCGGAGCGGAGGTCGGATCGTGAAAACCTCTGCTGCACAGAGTTATCCACACCTGTTCACAGCGGTGTTGGTCGTGCCGGGGTTGAGGGGGTGATGGGCAGACAGACGCGTCGCCGCAACACCGGCGCGTTGGGGGAGGACACCTGGCTGCTGCTGGCGTTCCTGGCTGCCGCGGGTGTGGTGGTGCTGGTGTGGATCGCGTTGAGCCTGGGCAGTTGGTGCGCCGGCCTGCCGATCGTCGCCAACCCGCTCATCGCGGTACTCGAAGTCGTCCTGGGCAGACATCGGTGGCCGTGGCAAGCCACCGCGATAGCAGCCGTCATCGCCTCCGCAACAACAATGTTCACGCTGTATGCTCGGCGGCGGTGGCCGCGGCGCAGCGGTATCGATGCCGCCGCACGCACGATGGACCCACCCAGTGCGATCACGCTGGCCCGCCGAGGAGACAACGTCGCCGCGGCGAAACGCCTTCTCGCGGACGCACCCGAACAGGTGCGCGCCAAAACTGGGCCGCCGCTGGGCAGCACTGTCCTGGGCGGGGTCGAGCTGTTCCTGCCCGCCGAGCAGTCGCTGGTCATCGCTGCCGGGCAACGCACCGGCAAGACCATGGCATGGGCGATCCCGGCCGTGCTGTCCGCGTGGGGGCCGGTCCTGGCCACCAGCAACAGGCCGGACCTGTATCAGCACACCGTCGCCGGCGCCGAGCAACGCGGCACCGTGTGGATGTGTGACCTGCAAGCAGTCACCGGCACACCACAATGCGGGTTCTGGGTGAACCTGCTGGCCCAAGTGCACAACCTGCCCGCCGCCCGCAAACTCGCCGCGTTCTTCGTCTCCGCAGCCTCGGGGTCCGCGACCGAGAAAGCAGGCGCGAAAGTCGACTCCTACTTCGACGGCGGCGCACAAGAGTTGCTGTCCCTGTACATGTTCGCCGCTGCCTGCGCCGAGGGGGATCTGCTGCACGTGTCCGAATGGCTGTCGGCGGACCAGGACCAAACCCCGGCGCTGATCCTGCGCGCGAACGGGCACCTGGTGCCCGCGCGGCGGATCCTGGACGCGCAATCGCTCTACGCCAGACAGCGAGATGGCTTGTACGACATGGCCAGACGATTCCTGAATACCCTGTCCGACGAGGGATACGCACAGATGATCACCCCGCCCTCACGCACCCAATTCAGCGTGTACGAAGGCGCGAACGGCGTCGTCATCGACACCACCCACGACCCGATCACCCACCACCTACCCGAATTCACACCGGCCCACTTCGCCACCAGCACCGACACCCTCTACGCGTTGTCGATGGCCGGCCCGGACTCCGCGGCAGCCCTGACCGCAGCGCTGATCGGTCAGATCCTGGAAGCCGCGTTGACGATCGCGCGCTCACGCCGCGGCGGACGTCTGCCAGTCCCGCTGCTCGCGGTGCTGGACGAGGCCGCGAACTGCGCCCGCATCGGAGAGCTGCCGTCCTACTACACCTACGCCGCGGGCAGCGGAGTCATCTTGGTGACCATCCTGCAAGTCATCGAACAGGGCGAAGACCTGTGGAGTGTCAATGGATTACGCACCATGCGCGCCCAGTCCATCGAAATCTTCGGCGGCAACATCTCCAACAATTCCTACCTCGAGGAATGGGCCCGCCTCATCGACGACCACGACGTCGCCGATCACTCCCGCTCCGTCGGCGCCGGCGGGGTCAACCGCACCACTTCGTGGCGGCCCGAACCCATCCTCAACATCGCCAAACTCAACAAACTCCCGCGCGACCGCGCCCTGATCCGCCTGCCCGGACACGAACCCATCCTCATCAAAAAACACTTCTGGTGGGACAACCCCGACCTCACCCCGATCATCACCACCTCCCTGAACCGCTTCAACAACGCCCCCACCGGCGACGCACCTGTCGGGTCGCTACCCGACGGCGAATGCGCCAGCGGTACACAAGGAACCGAACTATGACCACACCCTCGACCAACCCCGCCTCCCCGCCGGCCGCAGCCGCCGGGACGTCGAAGCAGGCGCCGATCCCACCCAAATACCGCGACTTCGTCACCTTCGCCGAGAAATGGCTCTTCCCCTTCGTCACCACACGATTGGCCGAAGCCAACCGCGAACAAACCATGACCTGGTGCACACAATGGTGGCGCCACCGACCCGTCTCCGTCCGAATCGCACACCTGCACAACGCCTTTGAAGCCACGAGGCGCAGCCGCAGCGGCAGCGCCGTATCCACCTACCTGCTCTCGCACATCGACGCCCACTTCCGCATCATCCTTGACGCCGCCAACGGGCCCCTGCACCGCTGCACACGCACCAAACACGTTGCCTTACAGCCCCTTCCTTTCGACCCGGTACCGCCGGGCTGGTTCGGGCCCCCACCCAAACCCGGCCCCGAGGACAAGCATCGACCCCGGTACACGCACTACGCGGACTTCGTCGAACACTGGCTCCTACCCGTGACGGCCGTGCGGATCGCGTGCAACAACCGCGAAGGCCACTACACTTGGTGCCGGCAATGGTGGGCCCACCACGGGGTCGCCCTCCGATTCGCTGCCCTGCACGCCGTCTTCGAAGCCGCCCGCACCGCAGACGACCAAACCGCCATGTCCACCTTGTTCGTCAACCACATCGACCCCCACATGCGCCACATCCTCGAAGCCGCCAACGGCCCCCTCCACCGCTGCACCCCCGACCGCCACATACCCCACCCCGGCCTGACCAGCACGCCCGTCCCACCGAACTGGTTCGGCCTCGACGGCGCCACCACACCCGTGGAGGAACTGGGCTTCGGACCGGACTTCCGTAGCCTTCGCCCAGGCGCCTGAACGTTCAGCGATTCGACCGGACAGCTGAACGCAATGGCGAACAACTTTGTTCGCCGATCCCAAGACCTCGAAAGGAGATCCACATGGAGGGCGTGTACGGATCTCGGCTCTGTCGCATCTGGACAGACCCCGGCGCACCTCAATCAACGAGACCGTCCGGTCGGATTCGTTGGACGCCCCCGACGACTCTGGGCGAGGACCGTACCCGACGCGCAATGAGAGAGTGACAACCTGCTTGTTGTGACAACCTACTGTGTTGCGGAAGTTGGATCATTGATCCGGTAGGAAGGCTAGCGCGGCCCGTCGAATTCGACATGCAGGTGCGAGGGGGTGTCGGGCGGGGTGGACCTGGCTCGGGATCGCCTCTGCCGGCACCTTGCGCCCTCATGCGTGGGCGGGGCCGACCGGCAGGAACGACAGCGGGGTCGGGTCTATGGGCCGGTGGGTTTCGATCACGCCGAGAAGGCTGGTGAGAGTGGCCAGGCTGGTGGAGTGGGCTTGCCCGCGTGGAGCACCGACGAGCAGGATCTCCACCGTGCAGTTCGCGACGGTGCCGGCCCGACCGGAGCGATCCAGCACGACCACGACCGTGCTGACGGGCTCCAGCCCCCGGCACAGATACTCGATGCCGGTGTCGGAGGGCAGGTATCGGAAGGTCAGCAGTTTCGGGCCGGAACATTCGCGAACGAAACTCCAACCGCGGGCGCGCAGAAGGATATCCAATCCGGTGAACGTGGCCATGTCGTGCGCGGGTACTGGATGACCGCAGTCGGTGCCCACAGCTTGAAGGACACTGGCTGGTGGGTACCGGCGATGCCAGATCTCGGTTTGTAGCGACATACCGAATTCTGCCTCTCGCTGTGATGCGCCGGGGCGGGCATCGTGAATGAATTGCCACAGACGCCAGCGTGATGCTTTCCTTTTCCAGCCTCGGGGCATGGAGATGAATCCTTGCAGTCCGAACCAGCGAACCACGAGGTGACACGCCTGGACAGGCTGCGATGCCGACCGCGGACGTGCGCGTATATCGTCTGCGGTGGCGATTCGGTTGGATCGCAGAAATGGGTTCCGCCGTGCCCGTCACGGCATCCAGCCGGACGCGTGTGGGCGCACCGTCCGTCGAGCTGCGCATCTGCGCGGATGAAATCGGTGCCGAATCCGGTTTCGGGCCGATCGTGCTCCGCGTCGCCGCCGCGACGATGCCAACAATCCCGCTTCGACTGACCATCCCTACGCCTACCGGAGGTGCGCGGCCAAGGTTTCGATAAATTCTTGACATATCATGTCGAAGTGGCAGTGTGATCAACGAGGCCGGGGTCCGGAGCGTCGATTTCGGACACTGGTCGAAGTGCTGCAGGCCCAGTCGCGTGCGTAAAGCGACTGAGCCTGCGGCCTTCGAGGCAGCGACGAGCTGACCACACCTGTATCGACCAACACGCCGCCAGTTGATCCACGGCGCACGTGAGCGCGGATATCTCCGTGCGGTCGGTTTCGACAGCCGATCACCGGCGCACCGATAATATTGAGTCTGGCTCACTCTCGGGTCGGCTCAACGCCGGGAAATCGGGTATGCCGTAATCGGTTGGTGGAGAGCAGGTTCTCGCCCACCCGCAGTGGTTGATCCGTGGCGTTCGACCCGGTCATCGGGAACCGGGGTCGCCCGGGCAGACGGGCGATCTACACCGCGACTTCGTGGACCGCGGCACCGGCTCGCACGTCCAGAACCGCCACCAGCACCATCCGGCACACGGCCATGTCCGACAAGTGTCCACGCAGGGTGATCACCGTGTCCGCGGCAGCGCGTCGGCATTCTTGGACCGGATCAGCGAACGCCGGCGGCAACGTCGCGCTCTGCGGTGTGGGCTCGTGGAATACCGTTCCCAGTTCGTACCCGAGCGAGCGGGCGGTCTCACGCAGCTTGTCCTCACTCGCACCGCCGTCGCGGTCATCGAGGAGATCGTCGCGCACGTAGCCGTAGGCCAGAGGTAATAGAGCAGTTGTCATGGTGAATCGGTTCTGAAGTCGGCGTGCTTTTCCGGTACGACGACCACCCTGCCCCTGAGACAACACCCCCACATCGGTGGGAATACCTACACCGCTACCTGAAAGCGTTACTCTCCACGCCACTGGATCCAGCGGACCGACTCCAAGAGGGCGGGGAGAAGGCATCGACATCGGCGGCGGCACCACCTGGCTCGAACCCATCACCGATGAGAAATACACACAAGCCAACAAAACCGGCAAAACTAACAACTAGGCCACCAAACACACTGGTCATCACCGGCATAGCAGTCGTTCAGCTATCGACAGGTCCCGAATCGCACAGCGGATCTGGACTGCGTTTGCCCCAGCAGACTGGTCGCCGTCAGGTCCCTTAGAACCGATTGAGGACTGTTGCGAATCCGCCCGACGGTGGGGCGTGATGAGACCTGCAAGGATTTGAGGCCAAATAGGTTGAGCCACAACAGATCTAATCGGCGATAGAATCGACCGCATAGTTGAGGCGGCTGAACGGGACCGACAGTGACACCGCCACAGGCTGTTTCGCCGATCGAGCGGACGCTGCCGCCGACCCCAACGAAGACGACTGCTGATCGGCAGCCACTTCCTGCAGGTAGGACGCCTCTCGGTCTCCAGAGCCTTGACCGGCTCCGGCGCCGAGAGACATTCCGGGCTGCCCTTACGTCCTGGCGTGGGCCGATAACTCTTTCAGCGCAGCGCAGCGCTATCCGGTGTCCGGGGATATTCATGCCTGTCCGATTCCGCCCAGGATGACCCACCGTGAGGTGGGTAGGTCATCTGCCAGCCAGTCCTGTACCGGCGCGATCCCCGGGGCGAGAAGTTCGAAGTGGTCGACCAGCGCTTCGAGTTCATTCTCGGTGCGGAAGACGCATTGTGCTGTGCTGCTTTCGGTGTCGGTGCGCAGCTGCTGGATGAATGTCTCGTCGCTGTGGGCGGCTCCGTGGGTGAAGGCGATGTAGCTGCCCGGTGCCATCACCTGTGCGACGCGCGCGATGCACTCGCCGGGCTGCTCGTCATCCAGGATGTGGTCCAGGACACCGATGAGCAGAAGCGCGATCGGCTGGTCGAAGTCGATGCCCGCCTCGGTGTGTAACCGGGGCAGGAGTGTGTGGTCGGGGTCGCGGAAGTCCGCGAGCATCGGTGTCACACCTGCCACGTTCGTGTAGACCGCGTTGGCGTGGGCGTAGACGACCGGGTCGTAGTCGAGGTAGGCCATACGCATGTGCGGAGTGATCGGGGTGACCGCGTCGTGGATGCTGGGTGTGGTGGGGATTCCCGCGCCGATGTCGATGAACTGTCGTATCCCTGCTTGGGCGGCCACTGTGGCTGCGTGGGTGAGGAATTTGCGTTGGAACCAGGCCACGGTGCGGCTTTCCGGAGCGAGGGCGAGCATGCGCCCGGCGACGGCGCGGTCCGCGGTGTAGTTGTCCTTGCCGCCCAACAGGTAGTCGTGGATGCGGGCGGCATTGGGTTTGGTGGGGTCGATGCCTTCGGGTGCCGGCCGAGCCTGTCGAGTACTCGCGGGGCTCATCCGAGTGCCTTGGCTCGTATCCACGAGGTGAACGCGGGGTCCACGCGTCTGGTCGTCCCGATGTGGGGGCTGTCCGCGCCGGGAGCGGGGATCACCTCTGGTGTCGGGTTCATTCGTGCGTGCTGGTCGAGGAGCAAGGGCTGGCGGCGGGTGCAGGACAAGGACAGCATGCGCAGACCGAGGCTCAGGGGCGGCGCGGCCGGCAGGTGGATCACCGGGGCGACGCTGTCGCACTGGTGGGCGAGGTGCTCGGCCACGACTGCGGCTCCGGCGGCGGTGCGCGCGGGCGGGTGCGCCGAGGCATGGGTGAGTGTTGCCCGCTGGTCGGGGTGAGGAGATCGGTGCGGTGTGTGTGTCATCGATCCGCCAGGTTCGGGTCTGCTGGTATTCCGGCGGCGTGAGCGACGAGGTGGAGTCTGCGCTGGCGGGGGTCGGTCAGCGGCGGAACGAGCAGGGTTGGCATGCCGACCTGAACGGCTGCCCCTTCGCGTGCGACGCGGTCTCCAACCATCAAGGTCTGCGCGGGCTGGGTGCCGAGCGTCTCGAGCATCAATTCGAAGATGCCCGGATGCGGTTTCTGAACTCCGCGCTCACCGGACAGCACGAACGCATCGACGAACTCGGCCACCCCCGCGTCGGCGAAGGTAGGCCGGATGTCGACGTGGATGTTGCTCAGAACGCCTATCGCGCAACCATTTCCGGCCACAGCGGCGAAGGTGTCGATGACATCGGCGGCGAAGATGTTGCTGCTGGTGTCCGAATCCACCGCGAACAGCGCATCAGCCAGCTCATCGTCCAGCCCGGCATCGGCGAACACCGAGTACAGGGTTTCCCGATGTCGCGCGGGGCTGGTATTGCCCGTCGGGTCCTGCAAGCGGTTCGGTTCCCCGGCTGCGGTGTGAATGCGCTGCCACAACAGTGCGGACGCCTGGTCACCGTAGTCGCGTCCGGCCCGCCGGAGTGCTTCGCGTGCCCATTCGTCGCCGACGAACTCTGTGGTGAGCGTGCCCCGAAAATCGAACACGACCGCGCGAATACCGCTCGCGCGGCTGGCGTCCTGGGACGCGAGGCGGGGTGACCGGTCTCGGGTGGCGTTCGGCGGGGTTCGGGGTGTCACAGAGCGTGGCCTTTCGATCGCTGATTCGATGCTCGGTGTCGGTCGAGGGGTAAGTGGGCGACCGCACCCCTGGTAGATTCGCCTCGGGGCGCCCGGGCCAGGGATGCTCATGTCGTCGCCGGCACTGCGGGGAGGATGGGAGGTGCTGGTATTCGGGGCGGCATCGTGTACGGGGGGAAGGTGACGTGTAGTCCTTCCAGGGCTCGCTGGAACGATCCCGAACGCCACGTCGGCTCACCTGCGGGTTGGATGTCCGGGAGAACGTCGAGCAGTTGTTCGACCGCGTCTTGCGCGATCAGGTAGGCGATCGAGGTGGCCGGGCACATGTGCGGGCCCGCTCCCCACGCCACGTGCGCACGATTCCCGATCCGATCGCCCTGAATGGCTGGGTCGTTGTTGCACGCGGTGATACCGATCAAAACCGGCTCGTCCACGGGCAGCCACACATCGTCGAACAGGGTCGGCGTCGTCGGATACCGAGCGCAGAAGGCCCGCATCGACGGGTCGTAGAACAACTCCTCGTCCAGAGCGTCGCGGACCAGCATGCTCCCGCCCAGCACCCCACCGCCGAACCTGCCGTCGACCATGGTGCGGCACAGCGTGTTGGTGATGAGATTGACCAGGGGTTGGATGCCCGCGCCGTAGCAGGACATGAACGCGCCGACCAGTTCGGGATCGGTGAGGTGGTGGGGGTGGCGGATCATCGCCGAGGCGATGTCGTGGCCGAGGTGACCGGGTTTGACTGCGGCGAACTGCTCGAAGGCTGTTTTGGCTTGGGTTGTGCCGCGCACGGATTCCTCGCCGATCGCGTTGAACCGCAGCGTCATGCCCTCGGCGATCTGTGCGGCGAGATCGTCAGGGCACCCCATCAATCGGTTCAGGACGGTGAACACGAGCGGGAACGAGTAGTCGTACAGCAGGTCGGCTTCACCGTGCGCGCTGAAGGATTCGATCAACGACAGCGCCGCGTCTTCCACCTCCGCGTGCAGACGATTCGGATCGACACGATCGAGCGCGGCCTTGATCGGCTGACGCACCCGCTTGTGCTCCGGGCCATCACAAAACCGGGTCGAGGGGTAGTAGCCGAGCATCGCCAGGACCGGCTCCGAGGGCGGGATCGTCTGCTGCCATCGCCGGGGGTCTGCCGGGAAATGCTCGGGGTCGTGCAGAATTTTCAATGCTGCCCGATATCGGACTGCCATCGTGGCGTTGATGCCCGGTGCGAGTTCCACCGGCACCAACGACTCCCCGGAGTCATACATTTCCTGATAGTAGTGGTGCGGGTCGGCCGCGAATTGGTCTGTGTACAGCTTTATTCGGGGGACACCACCGAAGGTGAATGCCGTCATGAATTCTCCAAAACTGACGAGAATCGAGGAAATGATCCCTTTACGAAAAGGGCTTTCAGGCTGCTTCGGCTTCGATGATCGACAACGTACCGAGAGCCGGTGGAGTGAGGCGGACGATCCGCAATCCTGCCGCGTCGAGGAGGTGTTCGAATTCTTGTGTGGTGCGTTCGCGGCCGGTGACGATGGACAGCATGACGATGTCCAGCACCTTGGATTGATCGGGTTCGTTGCCGGGCGGCACGATCATGTCGTGGATGATGACCCGCCCACCGGGAGCCATGGCGCGCCGACAGTTCCGCAGAATCTCAAGGCAGCGCTGGTCGTCCCAGTTGTGCAGGACGTACTGGATCATGTACGCATCCCCGACTGGCATTGAATCGAAGAAGCTGCCGCCCACCACTTCCCAGCGGCTCGCATCATCGAGTTCTCCCAGTCGGTGCTTCGCGACGACCACGGGAAGATCGAACAACACGCCGTGAAGCTGCCGGTGTCGTTGCAGGATCATCAGCAGCAGTGAGCCCTGGCCGCCGCCCACATCCACCACCGTGCCGGTCTCGGGTAGCCGGCATTCTCGGGCGAAGTTCGCGCTCTCGATCACCGAGTACTGGCCCATGCCCGTATGGAACTCCGCGCCGTCGGAGGGGTGTGAGGCGAAGTAGTCGAACAACGACTCACCGAACACTCGATTCACCGCGGGCTCACCGGTCATCACCGCCTGCAGGAGTTCACCACCCGCACGGTAGATGGCAGGTGTCGTGGCCGCCAAGATCCCTTCGCGCACCGAGAATCTCGCATCCGAGCGCAGCGACGCCCCGCGTTCCATCAGCACGAAAACCCCGGATTCGGACTCCCGGAAAATTCCGCGGGTGGCCAGCAGCCGCAGCACCCTGTACAGCGCGTGTTCATCGGCGCTGACCCGCTCAGCCAAATACCCGACCCGCATCGGCCCGTCCGCCAGCAGATCCGCCACTCCCAATTGCGCCACCACGCGCAGGCAGCAGGCGTACACGTAACTGTTCGCTTCGGCGGTGAGGAACCTCGCGGACTGTCGATCCTTCGCCAACTCTTCGGCGAGGGCTTGTCGCATCCCTGGGACCGGCGTCGAATTGTGCAGCAGCCCGCCACAGAGCGGTCCCGAGAAGATACCCATATCGCTCATTCCTTCCAAAAGACATTTCGCGCAGCGGCAAACCGCCCCGGCAACACGCCGCTCCGGGGTGTTCGAAGGCAGCAGACATCAGCTCCCGACGACCACCAGGCGCGCGGGAATTGGGTTACTGCGCAAGATATTTCGGTGTTCCCCTACGGGGCGTCGGACGGGCCGTTCACGGTCGCCAGCCCCCACCGGATGGCCTCGGTGGTCGCGGAGGCGAACTCCTCGACACTGTTGATGACGCGGCCTTCGTGAAGATCAAGGCCGAACGACGTCGCGGCCGCCCCGGTGGTCTCGGCGATCAGGGCGTGCGCGGTGGCTTCGATCGCCTTCTTGTGCTCGACCAGAACCCACCGGTTCACCGCCGGCACATGAACCACCCACCGGACGCCGCAGCAGTGGACCCACACCAGGTATCGACGCACAGCCCTTCACTCCCCTCACCGCAAATGGTTGATGAGCGCTCAGCACCAGAAACAAGCCAAATATGCTGTCCCGAGCCGACTTTCACTGGTGCCGAGCGCCTGACCATCGACGCTAAAGGGTCGGCTCGGTGGGCGGCCATGTTTTTGCTCGGATTTGCTTCTGGCGTGCCCGATCCGTTGACCAGTGGCGATGAGACCAGCCACGATGACATCGTTCGAGCAAAATCGCGCATCATGAGATCAAGGACGGTCGCCATGCGTTTACGATGCCTCGGTGTTGGCAGTCAGAATGGAACGTGTCCAACGCTTTTCGCGTCTGATCGGGAAACGTACGTCATCCAGGGGTGGCGTACGGAGCCAGACCACACAGTGATCGAAATCCCGCACATGCTGCTGGGCTTTCTGGAATACGGCACCTGCCTGGGCACGCCACTCACCGATACCGGGCGTGGCACCTTCACACTCAGCGGCACCCCGGTGACCGATCTGGAAGCGCTGCAGCAGATGGATCTGCCTGGTCACGAAACCGCCATCGAAGTGCCGATCGGAAAGGAAATCCGCCCCGTATGAAGCTGATCCAGGGCGAGGACTTTGTCGACCTCTTCCGCGCTGGTGACTGGCAGCGGGCCTTCCACCTGGAAACCCAGGACGAGTACCTCGTCGCCGACGAGCACGAACCGTTCCGCAAGTTCCTGGCCGGCGAGCCCGACGACTACGAATGGTGCCGTTCCTGGGACGACCTGATCCGCGACGTCACCAGTCGCGGCAAGCACGTGCACAGGGTTCGGCTGGTCAGCATTCCGCACGTGGACTACACCCGGTTCGGCCTCACCGTAGCGCCGCTGAACATCAAGGCGGGTGAAGAGATCAAGTGGCTGCCGCGGCCCTTGGTCGATCCGGCCGAGCTCACCAGTGACGATTACTGGCTGTTCGATGACTGTCTGGTCGTTTTCGTCAGCTTCAAAGACGACGGTGACTTCGGTGGGTTCGCCGTTACCGAGGACCCGGTGATCGCGGCTCACCTGGTGGCGGTGCGCGACAAGGTGTGGAGCGCTGGTATCCCGCACGCCGACTATGTGGGAAGCGACTACGCTGCTGCCAAGTGACCAGCTCCAGCGTTCGTGATGCCAGAGAGGCGTTAGGCGGTCGTCTGCGCGACATCCGCAAAGACGCGGGCCTCTCTGGCGTCCGATTGGCCGAGCTGGCCGGGTGGCAGCCCTCGAAAATCTCGAAGATCGAAAGCGGCAAGCAGACGCCGACAGAAGCCGACATCCGCATCTGGTGCCGCCACTGCAAAGCCAGGCAGCAGATCCCCGACCTGATCGCCACCCTGCGCAACGTCGAAGCCGCCTACGTCGAGTGGAAACGCATCGCCGGAATCCGGCGCAAGCAACAGCAACTGCACACCCTCGAAGAGGGCACCCGTCTGACGCGCTGGTTCGAACCGGTCATCATGCCGGGCCTGCTCCAAACCCCGGACTACATGCGCGCCATGCTCACCAAAGTCGCTGCGTTCTACGGGCACGACGAACCCGTCGACGACGGGATCGCCGCCCGACTGGAACGCCAGCACGTCCTTCGACATGGCAACCATCGCTTCAATTTCGTTCTGGCCGAACAAGTTCTGTACACCACCGTCGGCTCAGACGACGTGATGATCGGTCAGCTCGACCACCTGCTCAGTGTGATGCGGCTGCCGAATGTCGTGGTTAGCGTTATCCCGCAGATGTCGGCCTACCAGGTGCCGACGACAAATTTCGTCATCTTCGACCGCAACGTCGCCAGCGTCGAAACGATCTCGGCCGAGCTGACCATCAGCCAGCCGCGGGAACTAGTGCTGTACGAGCAGGTATTCCAGACGCTCCTGGACCAAGCGGTCGTTGGTGAGACGGCACGGGCTCTGATCGGTAAGGCGATGGGGCGGCGACAGCCACGTCCCCGTAGTGAACCATGACCCGCCGCCCTCGACGGTCAGCTGATCGCCATCAGCTCCAGGAACTTCCCAACTTCCGGCACTTGGGAGTGCGGTCGCGCGGTCTCGGCGATGGTGCCAAGTTTCTGTTGCACCCGGGTCGAACCAATCTGGCTGATCGCGTCGAAGTGCTCGTTCAGGACGTGGCAGCCCTCGGCGATCTCGTTGGCATTCACCAAGTTTCGACCGAGCAAGACGTGCCACTCAGCTTGTTCGCGCGGCCATGCGTCTGAGCCGTCGATTGCTTCCTGAATCTGTTTCGACGCAGCACGGTGCTCACCCAGGTACATGTGCATCAGGCCCGTCATGCCGCTGAGCAGCGCATCTGGTAAATAGACCCACTCTGGGTCGAATCCTCTCGCCGACTCATACGCCCGATGCGCCCGACTGAGCGAATTGGTAATGGCGGACTTATTGAGGTTTGGATCCTGCATGCCGAGCGCGTCGGCTTCTCGAATCGCCATGAGCGCGCGAAGTTTTGGGCCGCCATGACTCATCGCCGTGCGTGAGGCGGTTTGTGCGTACTGCACTGCGCGACTGGTGGCGGCGGGAGTACCGCCGTTCCACTCAGTCAGCAGTGAACTGGCGTTGCTCAGGGCATGGGCGACGGCAATGTCGTCCCCGGCAGCGGTCGCGGCTTGAGCTGCGTCGGCGTAGTAGCGACGTGCTTCGCCCAGTCGACCTGCGTCATAGTGCACCCAACCAGCGGCGGTCATCATCTCGGCGGCGGCGCTGGTGAGGGTTTGCCCGACCGCGTCGGTGTAGGTGCCGTTGTCGAGCAACTGCTCGGCGTAACGGACTCCGTTGGCGGCGACACGGCACAATCGGTCTCCGCCAACGAGCAGGTCAAGCACATGAATTTCACTGGTGCTCGCAGTAATCTCGGCGACCTCGGCGGCCCCGACATGGACGCTTGCGGTTCGTGATGCGGCAGCAGCGTGCCCAGCGACCCCGGCTGTCACGGCAGTTCCGGCACCGAGAGCGCTGGCTCGTAGGACATTGCGACGATTCACATCTGCCTCCTTGTCCGACTCCACCACCAGTATGGCAAGCGGAACGTGCAGTGCCTTGGCGATCCGACGCAATACGCGGACATCGTGGATGGCGGCTCCGTCGTGTTCGAGTTGCGAAATGACAGGCTGGGTGTAGCCGAGGATCGCGCCCAATTCGGCTTGTGTCATCCCGAGCGATTTGCGGATCCGGCGGATGACCTCGCCGGTCGTCATGTGCATGCTGCTGCCCCTGCTTCTTCGAGTGAACGTGCATCTGCAAGATCGACTGGCAGCTCGGGACATGTTGCCAGGCAAAGGATTTAGCCCTTTACGGCACTATATATGGCTTTTCGTATATTTCAGAAGTCTCGGTTATATGCGTCCGTAATCGGGCGATAGCCCGCCGTACGGTCGCCCCTGGTACCCGGTACCAAGCCGACGCCGCACCCCCTTTTCATTACCGGGTGGGCGGCGCACCCGCCTCAATGCCGTGACGGGTGGCGAAAGCCCTTGGTGCCGGGTGCCTTCCCTCGAGTCGTTTGCCTCATCGAAAAAAAGAAGGTGCTCCCCGATGTCCTACGCGAGCCTCGCGATCCACCAGACGATCGTGCTCTCCGAACAGGAAACCCACGCCGCTCCCAAGACGCCGTTCAGCGTTGAACGCGCCCACACCATCGTTCAGTTCCATATCGCGTGCCGGGCGATTCGCTGCCCGCGCAAGGCTGCCGCGCTCCACGTACTGGCCGGGGCCGGCCGCTTGGTGCCCTCCGCGAGCCATCCGCGGTGAACCTGGTGCACGGATCGCCGGAATACGGCACGCCGGAGCATCATTCGAGCGCAGCCAGTGACGGGGAGTCGCCCATGGAGATTCCGGAGTGGGCGCCGCTGGAGCCGCTGCCGTCGGCGGAGACGCTCCTGGCCACCATTTCCGGCGCGCAGCCGGTGATGGCTGGTGACATCCTGAACCCGGCCTACGACTTGGTGGAGTGCCAGCGAGACTGCCGACTGGCCATCGAGGTGCTGGCGAATACGGCGGCGTCGTACGCCGAGCTGTGCGCGGCGGCCAAGACGTTGGTGACAGCGCAAGCGGACATCGACATGCTGATAGCGGTCATCGACGACGTTGTGCTCGCGCGAATGATGCAACGACGCAGCGCATTGGCGCGAGCACAGGTGTCGATCCCGGTGCAGCTCGCGCAGCTGCCGCGGACCGCAATCCACACCGAATCCATCGGGGAGATCGCGGCCAAGATGGCTGATTTGTGGGAGCGGGCGGTCGCCACCGGTGACGACCCGACGGCGAGGGCACGGGCCGCGAAGCACCGGCTGGCCGAGCTGTGTGCCGGGTACGACGACTTGGCCGCAGAGGTCGAATCCGGCAACCGAGTACTCCCGGGGACGTGAGATCCCATGCGGCCGGTCACCCCGCCCCATCCACCGCGGCGCATGCGTCATCTGCACATCGAATCCGGTTCCCTCACCCTGGATTACCAGGCCAGCGAAGAGCAAGCCCAGAACGTCGCGGACGAGCTGGCGCATAGTTTTTCGACGTTGGAGCTTCGCGTCACGGTGGACGACGAGATGTATCCCGGTCTGCCGTCGCTGCCGTGCGCGGACTGTGGGACTGAGGCTGAGGGGGTGACGCACGGCTCCCGTGTGCCGAACTGCTTGCCGCCGAAAGCTTCTTTCTTCCTCGTCTTTCCTCTTCCGAACTTCTTGCCCGAAAAGAGGATCTGCATGCCCGAAGACACGTTTCGGCCCCTGCGGGGTGTCCAACACACACAATCTGCTACGGCGCTGATCCCACTCAGCAGGCCCGCAACCACATCACCCCCTACTTCGGCGGACGCTCGATCGTCGGTGCCTGCACCGTGGACACGGCGCGGGACTACCTGGAATGGCTCAACAGCTGCGGCCTGGACCCCAGCTGCCAAGAAGTGATCTTCGACCACCTGGTGACAATCATGGACATCGCCGTAGCCGAACGCACGATCCCGGAAAACCCGTGCCGATCGAAGCTGATCGAACGCCCACGCGACACCAACAGGAAAATCATCCCGTGGACCGAAGACCGCATGAACGCGATCTGGACAGCATTACCCGAACGCAACAAAATTGTCATTCCCCTCGGTGCGGGCTGCGGCATGAGGATGGGGGAGATCATGGGATTCTCCCCCGATGACATCCGCCGCAAGGAAGGCATTTTTGTCGTGCAGCGGCAGATTCGGCGGTTGAACGGTGGATGCGTGCTTTCACGGCCCAAAGGCGGTAAGACACGCATCGTTCCGATGGCCGAGAACATCCTCGACGAAATCGACACCTACCTGGAGAGGTTCGAACCGGTCACCGTCACGTTGCCCTGGCGGTTTCTGGACGGGCGCCCGGTGTCGGTGCGGGTGTTGATGTCGCGGACAGGTGATTTGCAGCCGATGTACGGGTACCTGTTCATGGCGGTGTGGGACGCGGCGTTCCGGCGTGCGGGACTGACCAAACGCGACCGCGTCGACGGAATGCACGCGCTACGGCACTACTACGCGTCCTCCTGCCTGGCCGAAGGAGTCTCGATCCTCGAGCTGGCGAACTATCTGGGCCACAGCGATCCCGCGGTCACCTTGCGCCACTACGCACCCTGGCCTGTTGTTCGACTCTCGTGCGCAAAGGAGTGCCCAGGAAGCTGTGCTGTACCCAGGCCGCAGCGTCGCCCGACAGCCAGTGATCGGTGTGGGCGAGGTCCGCGACGGACCAGGTGACATGCGTATCGGACACGGGCGCAACCGGTCTGGCCGATTCCTCGCTCCTCACGGTGATGGTCGGGGCGCGGTAGGTGGCGGGTTCGGTGTTGTGCCCCGTCGGCGTCGATGACGAATGCGTCGAAGATCGCTGTGGCGCGGTCGGCTCCGGAGGTGAGGTAGTTGTCCATCGCGACGCCGGATTGGGATTGGCCGACGGCGATGACGTGCCGGGCGAGGAGACCATCCAGCGGCGCGACGTTCCGAGGGTGCCGAACAGCCTGCGCGGCTTGGGAATAGATGTCGTCGGCGTACTGGTCGCCGGTGTCGACGAGGCGTGTCCGTCGGTGATCGCCTGCAGTGCTGAATACCTCAGCGACGGTGTTGAACTCGCGCTCGGCGCCTCACCGCCGACCAGGCTGCTGGTCTTCGACTTCCACCCGGATGTCGCGCCGACCGCGAAGCATTCGACACGGCGCGTACACGGCTGGCCGACGCCGGCAGCTCGGTGGCGCTCGACACCCTCGCCGAGTCCATCGCCCGCGGCGGCACACTTCCGCCGCCGCCGGGCCCGCCCGTCGACGACGACCGCCTCGCGGTGATTCTCTACACCTCCGGCAGCACCGGCAGTCCGAAAGGCGCGATACAGCCCGAGAGCCTGGCGAACCGTGTATGGACCACCGCTGCCTCGATGATGGCCTCGCTCGGGTTCGCCTTCCCGTCGATCACGGTGAACTTCATGCCGATGAGCCACACCGGCGGGCGCGGCCTGCTCTACGCCGCGTTGGGTGTCGGCGGCACCGCCTATTTCGCCGGGAAGAGCGACCTGTCCACACTGCTGGAGGAACCTGTCGCTCTTTCGCCCCACACAGCTGAATTTCGTTCCGCGAGTATGGGGAGATGGTCCATCGCGAATTCCGCAACAGGCTCGGGCAGCACGGACCCGGTGCCGGTGCGGAGGTCGCCCCGTAGGAGTTCACCGAGGACGCCGATATCCGGAAGGTCGGTGCGGAGCGCACGCTCAGCGGTATCTACGCCAGCGGTTACGGCAGCAGCAAATGGGCAGGCGAGGTGCTCCTGCGCGAGGCGCACGATCTGTGCGCGTTGCCGATCGAGGTATTCCGCTGCGACATGATCCTGGTCGAGCCGACCTACCACGGCCAGCTCAACGTCCCCGACATGTTCACCCGGCTGACCTTCAGCGTCGCCGCGACCGGCCTCGCCCCGGAATCGTTCTATCTCCCCGCCGCGAGCGGGCGGCGGGCCCGGGCCCATTTCGATGGTCTGCCAGTCGATTTCATCGCCGAGTCGATCGCGGAGCTGAGCGCCGACCTGTCCGAGGGATTCCGGATCTACCACGTGCTGAACCCACACGACGACGGCATCGGTGTCGACGAGTACGTGGACTGGATGGCGGAGTCGGGGTGGCCGGTCCAACGGATCAGCGATCACGACCGCTGGTACGAACGTTTCGAGACCGCGATGCGCAACCTGCCCGACAAGCAGCGTCAGGTGTCGCTGCTGCCCAACTACCGGTACCCGCTTCCGGCGGCCGGGGGTCCCCGGTACCCGTGGATCGGTTCCGGGCCGCGGTCGCGGAAGCCGGTATCGGTGGCGGCGACATTCCGGGCATCGTCAGGCCGATCATCGAGAAGTACCTGACCGATCTGGAACTGCTGGGCCTGCTGGACCCGGCTCGCCGAGCGCAGGTCTAGCTGCGGCCTTCTCGGCGTCGGGAGAGAGTCAGGAAGATCAGCGCATCCGCAGCGGCGCAACGCATTCGATTCGAAGGTGCTGGTTGCGCGTCTTGCACGGGATGTGTTGGAGGAGCGCAGGATTCGTAAACTTGCTGGGCCCGGCATGCTCCGGCTGATTTGGATTCGCGGGGCGCGGATGATCACGGCGAGCTGGGACGGGAAGTCCGCCGCTCAGATCGCGCATGAGGTGCGGGCGGCCGGCGCGCCCGAGGTGCGCATATCCGCGGTGACGGCTGCCCCGACCGGATCTTGGATCGATAGGACACCTGTTCGAAGGTCGGTAGCAGAGGTGCCATGATTCCTATACTCGCTGCGGCTGATCACCCGGCCCGCCGCAGGGTGGCTGTTCGCGCTGCGGGGCCGGGGCGCCGAGCCCGAGCAGGCCGAGCGCGAATCCGGCGTACCGCATGGCGATCTGCTCCGGTGCGGTGGGGCCGTCGAGCCGGAACCATTGCGGCAGTGCGGTACACATCGTGGCGATGGCCCGGCCCGCGGTCCGGGTGTGTTCCTCGGGCAGGTCGTATTCCCGGACCGCCTCGGTGATCGCCTCGTCGAGCAGATACTGGATCTCGTTGCGGGACGCGGCGATTCGTCGGCGATTCGGCGCGGTGAGGCTGCGCATCTCGCTGGCGCCGATGAACGCCAGCTCGCGGCGGTGGGTGTGGAACAGCGCGAGGGCCTCGACGGTGTTCGCCACCCGGTCCAGTGCCGTCGGGCCCTGGTCGCGCGCGGCGCGCACGCGCCAGTGCAGCTCGGTCATGGTGAGGTCGAGAGCCCGCACGAGCAGTTGCTGTTTGTCGGGGTAGTGGTGGTAGACGCCGGGCACGCTCATCCCGGCGCGTTCGGCGATCGAACGCATCGTCGCGCCGTGGTAGCCGGTCTCCACGAAGGAGTCCACCGCCGCGGACAGGACGGGATCCATTGCCAGCGGCGGGAATTCGCGCCAGTCGGCGGCCTCGGGCCCGGGGGCGGTGTGGTGCTGGGCGTTCGCCGGTCGATCACGCCGGGGTGTGGCGTCCGCATCCCCGATGAGCCACGCGAGCGTGGTGTCCAGCGCCTGCGCCAACGCTCGTAGTCGCGGTACGGAGACGCCGGTGCGGCCGTTCTCGATGGCGCTGAGTGTGGCCGGGCTGACGTCGATGCGTCGCGCGGTCTCGCGCAGCGAGACACCGGCCGCCGCCCGCGCGGTTCGCACCCGGGCGCCGATGTCGGCCCCGGGGCGGTCCGAAGGATCCATATGTTCAGAATAACTGAACAGGTCCGAACACGTAGAATTCGGCTTTGACAGAGATAGGGAACCCGTGTCACTGTTTCTGACAACCCCCTGCCGAGCGTACGTTCGGCATATCAGGCGAGGAGTGATCGTGGCGATCGAGCTATCCCATCCACCCGAGGTCCAGGACCTGGCCCGGCGCACGCGCGAATTCGTCCGCGCGAGCGTGCTTCCGGTCGAGGACGCGCACGGCGGTGACATCACCGCGGCGGGCGGCGACGAGGTCCGGGCGCAAATGCAGGAAGCCGCTCGCGCGGCGGGTGTCTTCGCCCCGCACGCACCGGTCGAATTCGGCGGTCACGGTCTGGGCATGTCGGATCGAGCGCCGGTTTTCGAGGAGGCCGGATATTCGTTGTTCGGCCCGACCGCGCTCAATATCGCCGCGCCGGACGAGGGCAATGTGCACATGCTCGCCCACATCGCCGATCCGGAGCAGAAACAGCAGTTCCTCGCGCCTCTGGCCCGCGGCGACGTGCGCTCGGCGTTCGCGATGACCGAACCGGCGCCCGGGGCGGGCTCGGATCCCTCGGCCCTGGCGACCCGTGCGGTGCGCGCCGAGGGCGGCTGGCGGATCAACGGCCACAAATGGTTCATCACCGGCGCCGACGGCGCGGGCTTCTTCATCATCATGGCCCGCACCTCCGGTGAGCCGGGCCAGCGTGGCGGGGCCACGATGTTCCTGGCCCCGGCCGACACCCCCGGCATCCGGGTCGAGCGCCACATCGAGACCTTGGACCGGTCGATGATCGGCGGGCACTGCGAGGTGTTCTTCGACGACCTGCTGGTCCCGGATTCGGCTGTGCTGGGCGCGGTGGACCGTGGTTTCGAGTACGCGCAGGTGCGCCTGGGCCCGGCCCGGATGACACATGTGATGCGCTGGCTCGGCGCCGCGCACCGCGGCCACGACGTCGCGGTCGACCATGTCGCGCATCGAGAGGGCTTCGGGTCCCGGCTGGGCGATCTGGGCATGATCCAGAAGATGATCGCGGACAACGAGATCGATATCGCCGCCACCCGCGCGCTCCTGACCCGCGCGTGCTGGGAACTCGATCAGGGTGAGTCCGCAGCGAACGCCACCTCCATCGCGAAAACCTTTGCCGCCGAGGCGATCTTCCGGATCGTGGATCGCAGCGTGCAGATGTGCGGCGGACTCGGCGTGTCCGGGGATCTGCCGCTGGCGCGGCTTTCGCGCGAGGTGCGTCCGTTCCGCATCTACGACGGCCCGTCGGAAGTTCACCGTTGGGCCATCGCCAAACGCGCTGTCGGTGCGGCTCGCCGCGCACGACGGGACGCCGAATGACACTGCCAGGTATGAATGTGGCTGCGCTGGAACGTTTTCTGCGGGAGCAGGGCGTCGAGGTGCAGGGTGAGCTGCGGGTCGAGCTGATCAGCGGCGGCCGCTCGAATCTGACGTTCGCGGCGCGGGACGACATCTCGCAATGGGTTGTGCGACGTCCCCCGGTCGCCGGGCTCACCCCGTCCGCGCACGATATGGCCCGCGAATACACCGTCACACGGGCGTTGCAGGGCTCCGCCGTGCCGGTGGCCGAGACGGTCGCCTTCGACGCCGAGGGCACCGCGCTCGGCGCTCCGATGACCGTCGTGGAATTCGTCGACGGCGTGGTCGTCCGCGACCAGGACGACCTGGCCGCATTCACCGACGACCAGGTCGCGGCCTGCGTGGGGGAGTCGGTGCGGATTCTGGCCGCGCTGCACGCGGTGGACCCGGACGCGGCCGGACTGGGCTCGTTCGGGCGGCCCGCCGGATTCGTGGCCCGTCAGGTGAAACTGTGGGCCTCTCAATGGGATCGGGTCAAGACGCGAGAGCTGACCGACGTCGCCCGGCTCGCCGAGTCCCTCGCCGCTGCGCTGCCGCCCGAGTCGCCCGGCGCGATCGTGCACGGTGACTTCCGCATCGACAACACCATCGTGGACCCGGCCGATCCGGCCCGCATCCGCGCGGTGGTGGACTGGGAGCTGTCCACGCTCGGCGACCCGCTGACCGACGTCGCGTTGATGTGCGTGTACCGGTCCCCGGCATTCGACCTGGTACTCGGGACGCAGGCCGCGTGGACCAGCCCGCGTCTGCCGGACGCCGACGCCCTGGCTCAGGCCTATGCGGTCGCCTCCGGCCGGGATCTGGACCACTGGGGTTTCTATCTCGCGCTGGCCAATTTCAAACTGGGCGTGATCGCCGAGGGGATCACCCATCGCGCCGTGCAGGGCTCGGATGCCGGATCGGGCGCCGCGCGGGCCGCGGAATCGACTCCGGAATTCATGGCGGCGGGGTTGCGCGCATTGAGCAGCGTGCCGAACTGAAACCAGGCCGCGTCGGGTGGCAGCGGAAAGCGTTGCCCGACACGGCCCTTCGTCTTGCTGCGCTATCGACGACGCCCGCCTGCCCGGATGAGTCCGGACAGGCGGGCGAGTCGTTTACCGCGGGCGTCTCAGGCGGTGGCCTGCGGCAGAAATGCCGGGAGGATGAACGTCTCCAGGAGTTTGCGGTGGGACGGATCCTTCGGGTCGTCGAAATCGAGGCGGCCGACCAGGATCAGTTGCACCAGAGCGAGCCATTCGCAGGCTTCCTCGTTGGTGATATCGGTGCGCAATTCACCGCGTTCACGCGCGCGATCCAGAATGGGCGCCCACATTTCCAGCGTCAGTGTGCTGGCCAGGCGGGAGGTTCCGACGACGGCAGCGGCGAGGTCCATATGTTCGGGGCTGACGATCAATCGGATCAGCGGATCCTTGCGGCCGCGGTCGACGAGGAATATCAAACCCTCGACGATCTGGTCTCGGAAGTGCTCCCGCTCCAACACGAATTTCGTGCCGGTGACGAAGAGTTTCCGAGCGCGCAGCCGGATCAGTTCGGCGATGAGCGTGTCCCGATCGCGAAAGTATCGGTAGATCGTCGGTCGTGATACGCCCGCGGACTTGGCGATATCGTCCATTGTCGTCTTCGCGACACCGAAATGCAGGAAGGTCGATTGGGCGGCTTCGAGTATCTGCCCGCGTGCTTCCTCGACGTCCCCACTCAGGACGTTGCTGTTACGACGAGCCATTCTCTTTTCCTGCCCTCCACGGATTTCTGCTTTGTATGCGATACTCGGCAACACCATGGACAATACTCGTTTTTCGTTGTTCGTTCGACGTCCACCGTGGGCGCGGCGCGGCGACGAGCGGGTGGAGTCGTGAAAACCGTTGCGGGTGAACGGATCCGGAGCGGCCGTGACCAGTGTCGATCGTCCGTCGTGGCTGGTGTGCCGGTTCGAGAGCACGGTGAGGACTCTCACATCACCGAAGCCGGGCCGGGTGCGGGTCGATGGGACTGACCCGCACCCGGACCGTTCACGCCGTCGGGGTGAACGTGATCGGCAACCGCGCGCACCCGCGGACCTGACTGGCGTGCATGACCGGGGGATCGTTGTCGACCAGATCGTAATCCGGTATGCGCCGGTGGATTTCCTCCAGGGCCAGACGCAGTTCGATGCGTGCCAGATGCGAGCCGAGGCAGCGATGCGCGCCCGCGCCGAAGGACAGATGCCGGTTCGGGGTGCGCTCGAGCAGAAGCTCGTCCGGGTCGTCGAACTCCTCGCCGTCCCGGTTGGCCGAGCAGAGCATCAGGATCAGCTGATCGCCCTCGGCGATGGTGACCCCGCCCAATTCGATCGTGCGGGTGGCGCGACGGCCGGGGATCACCGCGGCCTCGATGCGCAGGATCTCCTCGACCGCCGAGGGGATCAGGCTCTCGTCGGCGATGAGCTGTTCGCGCTGCTCGCGGTTGTGCGAGAGATGGATGATGCTCCACGCCAGCGAGCCCTGCACGGTGTGCAGGCCGGCGATCAGCAACAGGAAGAACATCCGGTTGAGTTCCTCGTCGGTCAGCAGCCGGGTGCCGCCCTCGAGCGCGACCTCGGTGTGGATGATCTGCGAGGTGACGTCGTCGCGCGGGTTGGCCTTGCGCTCGTTGATGATGTTCTGGAAATAGCCCAGCATCTCGAACGCCGCTTTACCGCGCGCCGCATTGGACTCCTCCTCGGTGGCTCCGGGGATTCCGGTGAGAAGTACATCGGTGGCGTGGGTGAACATCGGCGCGTCCGCCAGCGGCCAGTCCATCAGGTTCAGAAATACCCGGGTGGGCAATTCATGTGCGAAGTCGGCGATGAATTCCGACTTTCCCGTGGCGGCGATTCCGTCGAGGAGCTCGTTGACCGTCGCGCGGATGTCGTCCTCGAGCGCCTTCATTCGATTCGGGCTGAACAACGGCTGCAAGGCGAGACGATAACCGGTGTGTTCCGGCGGATCGAGTTCGAGCGGAATGAATTTGCCGAATCCGGCGGTCTCGGACGTCAGATTGTTGGGGTGACTGGAGAATGTCTCGGGGTCGCGCAGGACCTCGTGAATCTCCTTGTAGTGGGTGACGATCCAATGGCCGCCGTGAGCGGTGGAGTACACGACCGGGCCTCGGCGCGCGAGTTCGGCGACCCGATCCTGCACGGTGTCTTTCGGAAATGCCAGCGATTGATCGTAGATGTCGAAGTCGACTACCAGGTCCTCGGAGACCTCTGCGGTGGTGGTCATATGTTTTCCTCGGATAGGGGAAGGGCACTGGTGAGTGTCAGCGCACGCTCGGGGCAGGCTGCCGCCGCCCGGCGTGCGGATTCGAGTTGAGACTCGGGGACCGGACCGTCGCCGACGACGGGATTGCCGAAGTCGTCGGGCTCGAGCAGGTCCGGCGCGGTGGCGTAGCACAGGCCGTGGCCCGCGCACGCCGTCCGGTCGACGTTCAGGTGAACGGGCTCGGTCATGTCACAGATCTCCGGGCGAGCCCTTGTCCTCGGCGAACCACATGCCGACGCGGGCCAGGGTGCCGCCGTCGGTCGAGGGCATCACGACGCCGGACAGGTACTGCGAATCGTCCGAGGCCAGGAACAGCGCCACCTTCGCGTTGTCCAGCAGCGACGGCGGCCGGTTCAGCTTGAGCGGGATCGGCGAGATCGACGCGTCCCAGGGGCCCATGACCTGCTCGTAGGACTGGCCGACGACCGGGGATCCCGGCGGCATAAGGAAGTTCGGCGACATGCCGTGGGTGGGGCAGATGGCGTTGACGCGAATGCCGTACTTGCCCAGGTCCAGGCTCAGCCCGCGGACCAGGCCGTTGACGCCCGCCTTGGTGGCCGAGTACATCGCGATGTTGTGGTAGGCGACCAGCGAGGCCGCCGAGGACGTCGCCAGGATGGTGCCGCCGCCGTTCTCGCGCAGATAGGGGACAGCGGCCTTGGCGGCGTAGACGACGCCGCTGAGGTTGATGCCCAGCACGTGCTGCCAGTCGGCGTCGGTCAGGTCCTGGAATTCGACCTCCTCGCCGCCCGCGACGGACGGGACGCCGCCGCGGGAGACGACGCCCGCGTTGGCGAACATGATGTCCAGCTTGCCGAAATGCTGCACCGCGGCGGCGACCGCGGAGTTCACCTGCTCCTCGACGCTCACGTCGGCGGTGATGGCGATGGCCTTGCCGCCTTGCTGCTCGACGAGTTCGACGGTTCCGGCGGCGCGCTCGGGGTCGATGTCGACCACGGCGATGGACGCGCCCTCCGAGGCGAACAACTGGGAACACTGACGGCCGAAGCCGGAGCCGGCTCCGGTGATGACGGCGACTTTGCCTTCGAGCTTCATTGTGGGACTCCGATTTTCCCTCGAGATGCGGCCGGCGCGGGGCTGGGCCGGTACGGACGGAGACGCAGCGGATCCGGCGGGATTGGATGCCGTGTGACCTGTCCGCCCAGGAGGGGACAGAGTGCTGTGCCTCACACCTGAAGCTACGCTAGGAGACGAATGACGTCAATCGTCATTTGTCAGTCGACCTTCGAATCATGACTTTTGATCTTTGTCGGGCCGGTGATCGAGCCGGGCTCCGGCATCGCTCGGCACGTCCGCCCGAGCCTGTTCGGAGGCCTGGGATCGACGCTCGGTCGGCCGGGCGGCGAGGGTGTCGTAAACCGCATCGCCGCTGGTGATCGGCTATTCTTCCGCCCCGGGGCCTGCCGCCTTAAATCTACAGACTATAGGTATAGTGCGTATGTCGGGGGCATAGAGAGGAATGACTGGACGGACATCAAGAGCGCGGTTGCCGTGGTGACCGGCGGTGCGTCGGGCCTGGGCCTGGCGACGGTGAAGGAATTGCACGGCCAGGGCGCGGAGATCGTGATCATCGACCTGCCCTCCTCCAACGGCGAGTCGATCGCGAAGGAGCTGGGCGAGAACGTGGTGTTCGCGCCGGCCGATGTGACCGACGAGGGGCAGGTGGCCGCGGCGCTGGATGCCGCGCAGGCGCTGGGCACGTTGCGGATCGCGGTGAACTGCGCGGGGATCGGTAACGCGATCAAGACCGTGAGCAAGAAGGGCGCGTTCCCGCTGGATGCGTTCACCAAGGTGGTGTCGGTGAACCTGATCGGCACGTTCAACGTGATCCGGCTTGTCGCGGAACGTATTTCGGCTGCGGAGCTGGATGGTGAGGAGCGTGGTGTCATCATCAACACCGCGTCGGTCGCCGCGTTCGACGGTCAGATCGGTCAGGCGGCGTATTCGGCGTCCAAGGGGGGCATCGTGGGGATGACCCTGCCCATCGCACGCGATCTGGCGAGCCTGAACATCCGGGTCGTCACCATCGCCCCGGGCCTGTTCCGTACCCCGCTGTTCGAGGCGCTGCCCGACGAGGCCCTCGTCTCGCTGGGCGCGCAGGTGCCGCATCCTTCGCGTCTGGGTGATCCGGTCGAGTACGCGGCGCTGGCCCGGCACATCGTGGAGAACCCGATGATCAACGGTGAGACGATCCGCCTCGACGGCGCGATCCGCATGGCGCCCCGCTGAATTCACGAAGGCCGCGTCTCGCGGTCTGTTGCGCGCCGAGTTCGGCCCAGCGCCCGATCCGTGTCGACATACGGTCGATACGGATCGGGCGCTGAAGCGTCCTGTGTCGAACCGGATGTGCGAAGAAACCTCACGGTCGCACCGCGTTCAGTGGTCGGAATCGTCGAAATATCCACGGCCGCACCAATGTCGCTCGGTGCGGGGCGCCATCGAATTTTGGCGCCCCGCACGTTCGACCGGTCCTACAGCCGTTCGATGATGGTGGCGTTGGCCATTCCGCCGCCCTCACACATGGTCTGCAGGCCGTAGCGGCCGCCGGTCTGCTCGAGGTGGTTGAGCATGGTGGTCAGCAGCCGAGTGCCCGAGCCGCCGAGCGGATGGCCCAGCGCAATCGCGCCGCCGCGCGGGTTCAACCGCTCCGGATCGGCCCCGAACTCGTACTGCCAGACCAGCGGAACCGGAGCAAACGCCTCGTTGACCTCGTAGGTATCGATGGCATCGATGCTCAGACCGGCCTTGTCCAGGACCTTGCGGGTCGCCGGGATGACACCGGTCAGCATGAGCAGCGGATCGCTGCCGCTGACCGCGAAGCTGTGGAACCGGGCCCGCGGACGCAGGCCCAGCGCCGCGGCCTTCTCCTCGCTCATGATCAGCACGGCCGACGCGCCGTCGGTCAGGGGTGAGGAGTTGCCCGGGGTGATGCGCCAGTCGATCTCCGGGAACCGCTCGCTGAAGCGCTCGTCCTGGAACGACGCCTTCAACCGGGCCAGGCCCGCCACGTCGGTGGATGGCCGCACGGTCTCGTCCACGGTGGCCTGCGCGTCCGGGCCCACGGCGACCGGCAGGATCTCGCCGGAGAAGTCGGCCGCCGCCGCGCGGGCGTGCGAGCGCGCGGAGAACTCGTCCAGGGAGGTCCGGTCGAACTTCCACCGGGCCGCGATCAGCTCTGCCGAAATCCCCTGTCCCACCAGACCTTCGGGATACCGGGCGGTGACCCCGGGGCCGAAGGCGTCCTTGCCCATGCTGGGGGTGCCCATCGGCACCCGGCTCATCGATTCCACACCGCACGCGATGGCGATGTCGTAGGCCCCGGAGACGACGCCCTGCGCGGCGAAGTGGGCGGCCTGCTGGCTCGAGCCGCACTGGCGGTCGATCGTCGTGGCGGGGACCGACTCGGGGAATCCGGCCGCCAGGACCGCGTTGCGGCTGATGTTGAGCGCCTGTTCGGCCGCCTGTCCGACGCAGCCGCCGATGACGTCGTCGACCAGTGCGGGATCGATTCCGGTGCGATCGATCAGTCCGCGCAGTACGGCCGAGAGCAGTTCGGTCGGATGTAGTCCGGACAATTGTCCGCCGGGCTTGCCTTTCCCGGACGCGGTACGGATCGCATCGACGATCACTGCGGTTGTCATGGGTGATTTCCTCTCTTCGGGGTCGCCGGAATCGTCTCCGGCGCAAGGGGTGTGGTCAGTAGGGCGCCGGGAAATATCGCTCCGGTATTGTGTGTGACCCACGACGCAGCGTATAACAATGGACAAATAGCGTCATATGTAACGGCAGTCTCCCCCTGGGTCGGGTCGAGTAGTAGCCGTGGATCCGGAGGAACCGTGGCACACGTCATCACGCAGCCCTGCTGCAACGACGCCGGATGCGTCGAGGTATGTCCCGTCGACTGCATTCGCCCGAGGCCGGGCGAGGAGGGTTACGGACGCGCGGAACTGCTGCACATCGACCCGGTGACCTGCATCGACTGCGGTGCCTGCATCGATGAGTGCCCGGTGGACGCGATCGTCCCCGAGGGCGATCTCACGCCGGAGACCGAACCGTATCGCGAGGTCAACGCCGCCTACTTCGGCAGCGAACGGCCCGCGCCCCCGCCCGCGCCCGCCGAGCCGCGGCTCGAGGTGGCCGATCGCGGGCCGCTGCGGGTCGCGATCGTCGGATCGGGCCCGTCGGCCTGCTACGCGGCCGAGGAGCTGGCCGCGCGTCGGGACATCGACGTGGAGATCACCATGTTCGAACGGCTGCCCACCCCGCTGGGGCTGGTGCGCTACGGGGTCGCGCCCGACCACCAGCACACCAAACAGGTCGCCACCGCCTTCGCCCGGACGCTCGGCAGAAAGCAGCTGAAGCTGGAGCTGAACGTCGAGGTCGGCACGCATATCAGCGCGGCCGAACTGCTCGATCATCATCACGCGGTGATCTACGCGACCGGCGCCTCGCACGGGCGCACCCTCGGTATACCGGGGGAGCACCTGGCCGGTGTGCACACCGCGACCGACTTCGTCGGCTGGTACAACGGCCACCCCGATCACGCGGACCGGGTGTTCGACCTGTCCGGCGAGCGCGCGGTGGTGATCGGCAACGGCAACGTCGCACTCGACGTGGCCCGCATCCTGGTCACCGACGTCGCCGCGCTGGCGCGCACCGATATCGCCGATCACGCGCTGGATGCGCTGGCGGCCAGCCGGATTCGCGAGGTCGTCGTCGTGGGACGGCGCGGCCCCGAGCACGCGGCCTTCACCACGCCCGAACTGCTGGGCCTGGGACAGGTCGGGGGAGTGGATGTGCATATCCGCGAGGCCGATTCGCCGCTCGACACCGACGGGCTGGACTCGGTGATCCAGCACAAGAGCCGCGTCGCCAGGGAATTGGCCCAACGCGCCGCGAACTCCGGCGATCGTCGCATCGAGTTCCGATACTTCCTGCGTCCGAACAGCTTCCGTGGCACACACGCGGTCGACGCGGTCGAGTTCACGCGCACCGATCAGGGGCAGACCGGCGTGGCCGAGGTGCTGTCCTGCGGTGTGGTGTTCGGCTCGGTCGGCTACCGCGGGATCGCGGTGCCGGGCTTGCCCTTCCGCGAATCCGACGGGACGATCCCGCACCGCGACGGGCGCGTGCTCGATGCCGAGGGAACCGATCCGATACCGGGAACCTATGTGGCGGGCTGGATCAAACGCGGCCCGTCGGGGGTGATCGGCACCAACCGGTACTGCTCTCAGGAGACCGTGCGCGCCCTGCTCGAGGACTTCGCCGCCGGACGGCTCCGGACTCCGGACCGCTCGCGCGCGGAACTGGACGCGGTGCTCGAGCAGCGGCGGCCCGAACGCCTGGGCGCGCGCGAATGGAAGACCATCGACGCGGCCGAACGCCGAGCGGGTCGCGCGGGCGGTCGCCCCCGGGTGAAATTCGTCGGCATCGGCGAGATGCTGTCCGCCGCCGGTGTGCACGCGGGCGCGCCCGCGTCCGGCGAGCGCGGGTGAGGATACGAAAGACATTTCGGCACAGGGGGAATGGCCGGCGCGGGTGACCGCGCCGGCCGAGTCGTCAGGAACGCATGAGATCGCGATGGATGATCTCTTTCATGATCTCGTTCGTCCCGCCGTAGATGCGCTGGATGCGGGCGTCGATGTACGCCTTCGCGACCGGGTACTCCATCATGTAGCCGTACCCGCCGTGCATCTGGACACCGGCGTCGATCACCTTGCCCTGGAGCTCGGACCCCCAGAGCTTGGCCTTGGCCGCGTCGACCGCGGTCAGGGTGCCCGCGTTGTATTCGCGCACGCAGCGATCGATGTAGGCCCGGGACACCTCGATCGAGGTCTGCAGTTCGGCCAGGGTGAACCCGAGGCCCTGGAACTCGCCGATGTGCTTGCCGAACGCGCGGCGGTCCTTGACGTAGTCCAGCGTCCAATCGAAGACCGCTTCGGCGGAAACCTGTCCGGCGATACCGATTCCGAGACGCTCGAGCGGCAGGCTCTGCATCAGGTAGCCGAATCCGCCGCCGATCTCGCCCAGCAGGTTCCCGGCCGGGATGCGGACGTTGTCGAAGAACAGTTCCGCGGTGTCCTGGGCGTGCAGGCCGACCTTGTCGAGTTTGCGCCCGCGGCTGAAGCCGGGGGTGCCGTCCTCGACGACGAACAGGCTGAACCCGCGTGAACCCAGGTCACGATCGGTGACCGCGAAGACGATGACCAGATCGGCCAGCATGCCGCTGGTGATGAACGTCTTGGAACCGTTGATCACCCACTCGTCGCCCTCGCGGACCGCGGTGGTCTGCACCGCCCGCAGGTCGCTGCCCGCGCCCGGCTCGGTCATCGCGATCGCGCCGATGGTCTCGCCGGTGACGAAACCGGGCAGCCAGCGCTTCTTCTGCTCGGAATTCGCGTGCCGCAGCAGGTAGTTCAGCACGATGTCGTCATTGGTGGAGAAGCCCGACTGCAGCGCCGAGGCGCCGACCCGGGCGATCTCGGTCTGGATCACGAACCGGAACCGGTAATCGGTCTCGCCGGGTCCGCCGAACTCCTCCGGGACCGCCAGGCCCAGCAGGCCCTGCTGACCTGCAGCCAGCCAAGTGTCGCGGTCGATGAGGCGGTCGGCGTCCCACTTCTCCATCTTCGGGATGACGTGGCGTTCCACGAAACCGCGGACGGTCTGCCGGAACAGTTCGTGGTCGCTCTCGAACAAATCTGATTTCACTGCACTCCTCCTGTGCCCAGGCGGGTAAGCCTGCGCCGCGTGGTCATTTCTGCGTCAGCAGTCTCTGGGTCTCCCGGCGGAAGACCTGATTGGCAACTTCGTTCTGGCCCAGCACCATTCGGCCCGCGCTAGCGCTGGTCATACCGCGCTGGGAGTCCCGCAGCAGCGGGAAGTCCTCGGCGTGCAGCACATCGAGCAGGATCTGCCAGTTCTTGGCCCACAACCGGGTCCACTTCTCCTCGGTCATGGTGGTCTGCTCGACCGGTGGGACGATCAGGCGCATCTCCATGCGGCTGCGCTGCGGTTCGGTGGGATGCGGCCGGAAGGTCAGCAGCTGGAAGTGGTCGGGCTGGCGCAGCAGGGTGCTGTTGGGCAGCAGGAAATGCGTCTCGGTGACGTCGTTGGCCAGGCTGCGGTCACCCGGATCCTCCTCGATCCAGCGGTCGATTGACTTACGCGGGGCGATGAACCGGCAGTGCCGCCCGAAATCTTCGAATGCCATCACATTGGTGTGGATGTGCTTCGCGGCGGTGTTGGGGTGCGCGTACTGGATGTGATAGCCGTCCAGGAAGGCGTCCTGCATGATCTTCCAGTTGACCGGCTCGTCGAAGCCCTCGGCCTGCACGCAGACCTTCGAGCCCAGATCGTAGGTGGCCAGGATGGCGTCCATCTCCGGGCCGAGCCAGGCCGCGACGTCGATCTCGGCGCTGGCGTCGTCGACCACCCAGATGAAGCCGTGGCGTTCCTGCGTCGGCAGTTCGATCAGGCCCAGCGTCTCGCGCTCGGCCTCGCCGAAGGTGTTGTCGCGGGTGATGGTTCGCAGGCTGCCGTCCATGTCGTAGGACCAGCGGTGATACGGGCAGGAGAACAGCCGGCACCGGCCCTTCTCCTCCTTCTCCAGCAGGGCCCCGCGGTGACGGCACAGGTTGACCAGGGCCTTCACCCCGCCGTCGCGCTGGCGGACCACGATGACGTTGTTACGCGGCATCTGCAGGGTGAAGAAGTCGCCGGCGCGGGGGATTTCGGAGCCGTGCGCGACGATCGAGGGCACCCGGCCGAAGATCAGGTCGCGTTCGTGCTGGGCGACGGTCGGGTCGGTGAACTCCCTGGGCTCGAACCAGGTGACATGGGCGAACTCGTCGGTCGTGTCGTTGCGCAGGTGTGTCAGCGCGCGACGAATCCGTTCCTCGCGCGGGGCGCCAACCTCGGTCATGGGCTGTCTCCAATATCGAATCGCATGGTCCGAGGTGCATTGATGCACTCGGTGTAACGTCCTGAGCTGTAAATATAGCTTCTTAAATCTAACTCATGTAGATTTAACTGTAAACCGGCCGCATGCAGAAAGGGCAGACGATGATCGACTACACCTGGTGTCGGCGCCTCGGCGACGAGGATCGGGTCGAGGCGGCGGCGCTGGTCGAGGCCGCCGCGCGGTACGACGAGGAGGCCGGATTCGCGGTCGTGGAGCAGCGCGACATCGAGTCGGTCTCGAGCGAGGAGCGGTCGGTCTGGCATCTGCCGATCAAGGCCCGGCGCGATCTGAGCATCCTCGACGACGCGCCGATGGTGCTGGTGGCCTATCTGCATCTGTCGATCGATGCGCAGGGGCAGGGCACCGTGCGCTACACCGTGCATCCCGACTACCGCTCACGTGGCATCACCACTCTGCTGGTGGAGGAACTCGGCCTGGACGTGGCCGCCTCCGAGGGCTGGTGCGGGCGGGGTGCAACGTCGTTGCGCTGCTGGGCCTACGGTAGCCATCCGGCGTCCGAGCGGCTGACCCGCCGCTTCGGCATCGCGCCGATCGCCCGGCTGTGGACGATGGCGCGGCACCTGGCCGGGCCGTTCGCCATGCCCCTGGACCCGGCCGTAATCCCCGGCGGGATATCGATCGAGGGCCCGAAGGAGCTCACTGACGATGCGACTGTGGCGAAGGTGCGCGATGTGCTTGCGCGAGAGGGGTTGACCCAGGCGCAATTCGAGCAGTTCCGCACCGCGTTCGCCGACCGCACCGGCCGGGTGGTGATCGCCTCGGCGGGCAGCGACCGCCCGGCGGGCGCGGTCTGGTTCGAACCGCGGCAGGTGCGGTATCTGGAGTTGCGCGCCGCGTGGGTTCGCGCGTTGATCGTGGTCCCGGAGATCCGCGGCGGCGGCCTCGGCGAGGCGCTGATCACCACCGCCCTGCGCGAACTCGCCGACGCCGGAGTGCAGGTCGTGCTGATGCGGATCGACCCCGACGATCACGGCGCGGTCCGCCTGTGCCGCATGCTGTCCTTCGAGCAGGAGGAAGCGCACGCGTGCTACCAGATCGGGGAGTGGGACGAGGTTCCCGCCTTCTCGGGCAGGTGAGTTCGGTCTGCGCGCTCGGGTCGCGATGATCGGCCCGGCTCGTGCGCCGGTTTCGTAACCAGTGCGGGCGGTGGCCGATATGAGGGGGCCACCGATCCGGGCGGCATTCGCGCACGCGGTGCGCGAATGCCGACGCGCGTACACGGTGAATCCCGCTGGCGCAGAACATGTCCGGGCATTGCCGATGCGTTGTGAACGCCCGCGTCGCGCGACCGGGCGGCCACGGCGATCGGCACGCGGAACGACTCTGCGGGTACGTTGTCGAGCGGGTCGGCCGACCGCCTCGACGGGCCGGCCGCCGGGTGCTCGATCCGCGCTCGGGGCCGGATTACCGAGCCGGGGGAGGACACAGAATGCCGCACGGGATCGGGGGCAGTCCCGGGATGTAGATCATCGGCGCGGGTGTCGGCATGGGTGCGGGTGCCGGTGCGGGGAATGCGTTGCCGGGGTTGGGGTTCGAGGTGACCACCGCTTGCACATGGTCCTCGGGTGACGCCGCCGCGTGGTCGTCCGGGCCGGGGATCGTCGTCTCGGGCACGGACGGAACGACATCGGCGGGACGGGCTTGCGTACCCGCGTAGATCCGCGACCAGGTCAGCACGTTCGACGCATACGCCATCGAGTGGTTGTAACGCAGGACCGCGTTGAGGCGCTGTTGCGGATCGCTCAGGTTCGCGCCGTCCGCGCACAGATATCGTCCGGCGGCGAGCGCGGCGTCGTAGACGTTGTTCGGGTCGGCGACACCGTCGCCGTTGCCGTCGGAGGCCCAGTGTTGCCAGGTGCCCGGCAGGAATTGCATGGGCCCGATCGCGCGAACGTAACTGCCCGACGCCCTGATGATCTCGTTTCCGGGCAGGGTCCCGTCCAGTGCCGGTCCGAGAATCGGCGAGATCGTCCGGCCGTGTGCGTCGACCGAGCCCGAGCGCGCATGGCCGGATTCGATCCGCCCGATGCCGGCCAGCAGATTCCAGGTCAGACCGCAGCCGGGCCGCGTCTGCCGGAGAATCAACTCGGCATTGCGGTAGGCGGCCAGCACCGGCTCGGGGATCGCGGCAGCCGCGCTGCCGGGCACGGGTGTGGCCCCCTCGGCCGCGGTGGCCGCGACGGGCTGTGCCGGTGGTGCGTCATCGGGCGGGGTACTCGGTTCCGGCACGGCCGGATGCGGGCGCAGCGCCGGAACGACCGCGGGCACCAGCGCGGGACCGCTCCGCTCCGCGCGCAGATCGCGTTGCAGGGCAGTGAATTCCGTGCTCGCTGTGCTTCGGTTCGGTGGTGGCGCGGACTCGCCCCCGGCGCTCGAGGATCCCGCGACCAGCAGTCCGGTGACCGCGAGCGCGGAGACCAGGGCCGCCGGGCGTGCGGGCGTGGATCGATTCGTACTTCTCGACTGCGCACGACGATGTGATCGCATCGGATAACTCCCTGGGATCGCAGATTCGCCTGTAGGCCAGCATGATTCGGGCAGCTGCGCCGCCCGGCTCCGCAGAGTTGGTAGCCCGGGCTTGTTCAAAAGCCTTCGCTGATCGAAAGCTGAGAGATATCGTTGCACGAAATGTGTGATCCGTCTAACGTCTGACGTCTATCGTAGTTTGTATCACAGCTCGCTCATGGCTCCGACCGCTCTGCCGGTGGCAGCGTAGCGGGCTGGTTGTTCGTCGGCGCGCTGGTCCAAGCGTGCAAGCTCGGCCGAGGAGAGAACATGGGTGTCGAAGTCAGTACCACCGGAATCACCAAAAGCTTTGGTGCCCAGACGATCTGGCGTGATGTCAGCCTGACGTTGCCGCCCGGGGAGGTGAGCGTCCTGCTCGGTCCCTCGGGTACGGGCAAATCGGTGTTCCTCAAATCGCTGATCGGCCTACTGCGCCCGGAGTGCGGTGCGATCCACGTCGACGGTACCGACATCATGAAGTGCTCGACCTCGCAGCTGTACGAGATCCGCAAGCTGTTCGGCGTGCTGTTCCAGGACGGGGCGCTGTTCGGGTCGATGAGCCTGTTCGACAACGTCGCGTTCCCGTTGCGCGAGCACACCCGCAAGAACGAGTCCGAGATCCGGCGGATCGTGCTGGAGAAGCTCGAGCTGACCGGTCTGCTCGGCGCGGAGGACAAGCTGCCCGGCGAGATCTCCGGCGGGATGCGCAAGCGTGCCGGGCTGGCCCGGGCTCTGGTGCTCGATCCGGAGATCATCCTGGTGGACGAGCCGGACTCGGGCCTGGATCCGGTGCGCACCACGTACATCAGTCAGTTGTTCCTGGACATCAATGCTCAGATCGATGCGACGTTCCTGATCGTCACGCACAACATCAATCTCGCCCGCACAGTGCCGGACAACATCGGCATGCTGTTCCGTCGTGAGCTGGTGATGTTCGGCCCGCGCGAGGTGCTGTTGACCTCCGACGAGCCGGTGGTGAAGCAGTTCCTCAACGGCCGCATGGTCGGCCCGATCGGCATGTCCGAGGAGAAGGACGAGGCCCAGATGGAGCGCGAACAGGCGCTGGTCGATGCCGGGCATCACGCGGGTGGGGTGGACGAGATCGAGGGGATCGTCCCGCAGATGCAGGCGACACCGGGGATGCCGTTCCGGCAGGCGGTGACCCGCCGTCAGAACCGCGTGCGCGAGATGCTGCACACGCTGACCCCGGCGGCGCGGACCGCGGTGGAGGCGAGCTTCGGTGCGGAGCAGACGGTCCCGGACCTGGCGGATCGCTGAACCTCCAGCGGACTGCTTTACAAAAGACGATTGACGTAATGCGTAAAGCAAAGTATGTTCTATGTGAGCCACGACACGTGGCGCGCCACAGGGAGATTCGGATCACAAGCGATGTGCCGGGTCGGTATTCCGGGAGCGCCGGTGGCTCCACTGCTCGCCGTACTGCGCGAGCGAATGCGGTCTCGTGAAATCGGAGTATCGAACAATGACGCTCGAAGGCAATGTCGCCGAACCGATCGGGAATACTGCGATCGTTCTTCCGGCCCTCGAATCTGCGCGGGGCCAGGCGCCGAAGACGCGGCGCACGAGAAATCGGCATTCGTCTCTTTAATCCATTACATAGCAAGCAATTTCACCATCGGTGACGTTTCGTCGCACCGTTGGGAATTCCGCACACCGTCAGCACCAGAAATCGGTTACAGCGGCGCAGCTGTCGCATGCGCCGACATCCATGGAGGGAGGTGCCACCGATGAGTATCACGCAGGCACCGATGATCGCCCACGCAGTATCCGGCCCCGGCGGTCCATCGCACAATCGTCTCGACGGGTCGTCACCGGCGACGCCGTCCCGGACACAACGGGTAATGGCGCATCTGCGGCGAGCGCCGCGCGACAGCCTGGCAACCCTGGGCCGGTCCGCCCATCTGACCGCCGCGGTTGTGCGCTACACGGTCGTGGACACCGTGCGGCTGCGCATGCCGGTGTACGAGCTGGTCGATCAGATGTGGTTGCTGCTCAAGGTCACTGCGCTGCCCGCGCTCCTGATGGCGATACCGATCGGTGCGGAGGTGTCGGTCGAGGTCGGCGGCATCATGAATCAGGTCGGGGCCAACTCGCTGGCGGGTGCGGCCAGCGGCCTGGGAGTCGTCGGCCAGGGCGCGCCGATGGCGGCCGGTCTGCTGATGAGTGGCGCGGCGGCCTCGGCGATCGCCTCGGACCTGGGCGCGCGGTCGATCCGTGAGGAGATCGACGCCATGCGGGTGATGGGCGTGGACCCGGTCGAACGCCTGGTGATGCCGCGCTTCGTCGCGATGATCGTGATCGCTCCGGTGCTGTGCATCATCATCGTCGGCGCGGGCGTGTTCGCGGGCCTGGTCATTTCCGCCAACGTGAACAACGTTGTGCCGGGCAGCTTCTGGCAGTCCTTCGGTGCTTTCGCCACCCCGACCGACCTGGCGTTCTCGGTGCTCAAATCGCTGGTCTTCGCGGCCATCGTGGTGCTGATCGCGAGCCTGCGCGGCCTCGAGGCCAAGGGCGGTCCGAAGGGTGTGGCGAACGCCGTCAACGCCTCGGTCGTGTTGAGCGTGTTCTGCATCTTCATGACGAATCTGCTGATCAGTCAGCTGCAGATGATGTTCTTCCCGGCCCGATTGGCGTGATGATGAGTACATCTTCGAACTACTCGAATGCGTTGCCCGCCTTGGCCGCTCGACCGCTTCGCGCCCTCGGGCGCAGCGTGAGCGACATGGTCGGGGAGATCGGCCAAGTAGCCGTGTTCATCGTCAAGACCGTCGCGCTGCTGCCGGTCACCGTTCGCCACTATCGCAAACAGACCGTCAAGACGATGAACAACATGGCCTGGGGCAGTGGCTCACTCATCGTCGACGGCGGCGTGGTCAGCCTGATGTTCTTCCTCGGCGTGGCCGTCGGCGCGGTGGTGGCGATCGAGGCGTTCATGGCGTTCGATCTGCTGGGCTTCGGCGCGTTGACCGGAATCATCGGATCCTTCGGCAACATTCGCGTGATCGCTCCCATCATCACCGGCATCGGCTTTGCCGCCCAGGCCGGCTGCCGGATGACCGCCGAGATCGGCGCGATGCGCATCTCCGAGGAGATCGACGCGACCGAATCCATGGGGCTGCGGGCGATTCCGTTCGTCGTGGGCACCCGGCTCATCGGCGGCATGCTCGTGGTGCTGCCCGGATATCTGATGGCGCTGGTGGTCGCCTTCTTCACCGGCGGGATCATCGTCAAGGTCTTCCATCACCAGCCGCACGGCACCTACGACCACTATTTCGCCCAGTTCCTGAGCTGGCCGGATCTGGGCGCATCGGTGATCAAGGCGGTGTCGTTCTGCGCGGTGGTCACGCTGATCCATTGCTACTACGGCTATTTCGCCTCCGGCGGGCCCGCGGGCGTGGGCGCGGCGTCGGGGCGCGCCATCCGGGCGAGCCTGGTGGCGATCGTCGTGCTGAATTTCGCGATGACAGTGGCGATCTGGGGCCTGAGCCCCCTGCTGGTTTTCAAAGGATAGGGCGATGGCCAAGACACGCAATCAGGATTTCCTGCGCGGCACCGACCGCGATCAGAAACGTATCGTGAATATCGCGGCCGCCGGGGTCGCGGCCACGGTCGCCGTCGTGCTGGCGGCGACGATGTGGGTGTACCCGACCTACCACGAGCCATCCGGCTTGGCGCTGAATGTCGAAGTGCCCTATGTCGGTCCGGGCGTCGGTACCGGGACGAAGGTGATTCTGCACGGCGCGGAGATCGGCCAGGTCACCGGCCTCGAGAAGACCGATCCGGGCACGGTGCGGATGAGTCTGCAACTGCGCTCCGATATTTCCGCACGCCTGACCGATGACTTCGACCTGGATTTCCGCCCGGAGAACTATTTCGGCATCAGCGCGGTCGATCTGGTCGCGCACCCGGAGGGAAATCGGCTGGTATCCGGCAGCACGCTGGACAAGACCCCCGCCGGTGACTTCACCATGTCGACGATGCTGGAGAAGGGCTCGGTCGCGGTCGACGGGACGCTGACTCAGTCGATGGTGACCACGCTGAACAAGGTCGTGCGGTACACCGACGGGCTGACGCCATTGATCCAGTCGGGAATCATCTTCGCCGATCGGGTGGCCGCGACCCAGCAGACGATGCCGACCGAACTGATGCGCCGCGCCGACGACATCCTCGCTGTCCTACCGGCTTTCGGTGATCAGGCGGTGGACGCCCTCTACAACGTGTACAACAGTTCCTACAACCGTCGGCCGGACGGCTCGGTCGGCGTGGACGACGCGTTCATGGACAAGACCGACGAGGGCCTGGGCCTGGCGGCCAACAGCCTGTTCGGCAAGGCGGGTCACCTGCTCGCCTCGCACGGATCGCAGTTGACCCCGGTCACCAGCCTCGTGCAGGCGATGAGCGATGCCATGCCGCACATGCTCGGCGGCGGCAAGGCTCCCGACAAGCTGATGACACTGATCGACCGGTACAACGCGGCCTTCCACGGCAGCAACGGGCACAAGACGCTGAGTCTGCGCATCGTCGTCGACGATCTGCCGATGTTCGCCACGCCGCTGGCGCTGACCGGAATTCCGACCACACCGGCCGGGGAGGCCCACCGATGAGCCCGCGCACCAAACTGTTCGTCACGCTGGGCAAGCTCGGCGTCGCTGCGGTCGTGGCGGTCGTGCTGTTCTCGATCATCCTCAGCGCCATCAAGAATCCGGTGCACGGTGACACCGACAGCTACACCGCCGAGTTCACCGATGCTTCCGGTCTGCACGTCAACGGCGATATCCGCACGAAAGGCGTTCGGATAGGCAAGGTTTCGGCGATCAAACTCATCCGGAAGAACGGCGCGAGCATCGCCGAGGTGAGTTTCTCGCTCCAGCACCCCTACCGATTGCTGGACAACTCGGTGCTGGCCGTGAAGTACCAGAACCTCACCGGAATCCGGTACGTCGATCTGCAGGAGCCGGACCAGCCGGGCCGTCCGGTCAGCCAACTCGGCACCAACCAAACCCGGCCGTCGTTCGACATCACCCAGTTGTTCAACGGCCTGCAGCCGGTGCTGAGCACAATGAGCACCAACGAGATCAATACGTTCATGCAGAACGCGATCACCCTGCTGCAGGGCGACGGATCGGGCCTGGCGCCCATGCTCGACAGCGTGCAGCGGCTCACCGATCTCGCGCACGACCGCGAACAGGTGATCTCCGTGCTGGTCGCCAACCTCTCGCGGATCTCCGACTCGATGGGCGGAAAGTCGCCCGAGGTCATGGAATTCATGAAATCGCTGAGTTTCCCGATCGCCAAGGCGATGACGGTGCTGAGCCAATTCCCGAAGACCGCGAAATTCGGGCCCGAATTCCTCACCCCCGTGCACCAACTGCTCATCGAGCTGGGCATGGCCCGCGGCGTGGACGTGGACAAGATACTGACCCACGCGTTCGCCTCGCTGCCGCAGGCCGCGGAGGCGCTGCGGCTGCTGCCGGTGACGCTCGCCGGACTGCAACTGCCGCAGACCTCGGCCGCGCCCTCGGCGATGAACTGCAGTCACGGGGTCGCCCAATTGCCCACGGAGGTCAAGGTTTTGCTGAACGGGAGCGAGGTCGTGGTATGTCGGAAGTGATGACGAGCGAGCCGCGGCGCGGCGCGCTGGGCGCTCTGGTGCGGCGGGTCGCCGCGAGCGAGATCCTGCTCGGGACGGTGGTCGTGGTCACCGCGGTCGCCGCCCTGGGCGCGACCACCCTGTTCTACATCCATCCGACCGGGCAGCGCACCGTGTCCTTCCAGACCACCGATGCCTCGACGCTGTCGACCGGTGAGGAGGTCCGGGTCGCCGGGATCACCGTCGGCAAGCTGACCAAGGTGTCGTTCCAGCCGGATACCGTGTTGGTCGAGGCGCAGGTCTCCGACGATACCTTCATCGGCGACGATTCCCGTGTCGAGGTGCGCATGCTGACCCCGGTCGGTGGCTACGCGGTTACCGTTGTGCCACTGGGTGATTCGCCGCTGGGTTCGCGGGTCATCCCGGTCGACCACGTCAGTGTGCCGTATTCGATCGGGGACGTGCTCCAGGCCGCACCGCATGTGACCGACCAGGTGAAGGGCGGTCCGGTGGACGCCAATATCGACCAGGTGGCCCAAGCGCTGCAACACAATTCGACGTCGGTCGGATCGTTGATCTCCGGGATGAACAGCATCTCGGCGGTGATGGACCGCCAGCGCACGCAGGTCGAGCAGATCACCGGCCTGGCCTCGGAGTACATGAAGACGTTCAACGGCAGCCGGGATTTCGTGTTCGACCTGATCCGGCAGATTGATCTGGTCGTATCCACGTACAACAACGCGCATGTCGGTTTCAACGAAGCCTACGCCCTGCTGGGTGACGTCCTGATGCGGGTGCAGCCGGAGATGAAGTTCTACCTGGACCACAAGGACCAGGTGCGCGGCGCGGTGGACCAGGTGCGCAAGTCGATCGAGAGCTTCCAGGCGAACATGGGCCCGGCCATCGACAAATTGCAGGGACTGCGCGCCCAGCTCGCGGCGTGGCTGACCCCGCAGGGGTTGGCGACGATCACCGGGGGCACAGTGCTGGCCTCGAATATCTGTGTTCCTCTTCCCGGGCGGACGTGCTGAGATGACAATTCGCAGGAAGTATCTGATCGGTACCGGTGGGGTGCTGGCACTCGCGCTGGTCGGTGGCCTCGGCTTCGCGGTCGTGGATCCGGATGGCTCGCAATCGCATTCGGGGTTCTGCGCGCAGATGCCCGACGCGGTGGGCCTGTACGCCGGTAATCCGGTGACGCAGATGGGATTGCAGGTCGGTCGCGTGGACCGGATCCAACCGCGCGGCGACCACGTCGAAGTGAGCTTCACCCTCGACGGCGGCCGCAGGTTCCCGGTCGATGTCCGTGCGGTCACCCGCTCCAAGTCGATCCTGGCCGACCGCAGTGTGGAGCTGGTGGGCAACTACAAGGCCGGCCCGGAACTCGCTGCCGGGCAGTGTATTCCGGAGGATCACAGCTTCACCCCCAAGAGCATCTCCGAAATCGCGGGCTCGGCAGCGGATTTCATCAACGCGCTGAGTCCGAACGACAACCGGGAGAGCTTCGAGAAGGCCGTGTCCGGAATGGCGGAGGCACTGCGCGGGCAGGGTGACAACGCGCGGTCGATGATGCTGCACGCCTCCGCGGCGTCCCAGAGCCCGGACCGGCTGATGGCCGACATCGGCTCGATCATCCAGAACATGGCTCCGCTGACCGACGCCGCGTTGCAGCGGTGGCCCGCGATGAAATCCATCCTGGATCAGATGCCCGAGGTCGTCGGCGCGGGGATCGATCTGTGGCCCGGCGTGGTGGACGTCTGCATCGGCGTCGGCTGGCTGGTGAACGTGCTGCACGACGTGCAGACCAACTACGGCGACCTGCTCTGGCCGCTGTTGCAGGGGCCGGTCGCCGATGCCGTCCACCTGGCCGCCAGCCGCTCGAAAGACATTGCCGGACTGCTGGATTCGATTCCATCGATCGCCGCGACGCTGCGGCAGCAGTCGAACGGCAACGGCGGGATGGTGATCGACTACCGTCCGCCGACCGTCCAGGTCGATTCCCCGGTGGCTCCCGAGTTGTGCGAGGAGGCGAACCGTACGCGTCCCGGCAGTTGCTCGACGGTTCAGGGGCATGTGCGGGTCCCGGTCACCGGACTGCTGGACATGACGCTCGCGAAAGGTCAGCGATGAAGACGACCACACGATGGAAGACCGGCGCGGTGGCGACGGTGCTCGGGTGCAGCCTGCTGGCCACCTGCGCGTGCTCGGCGGTGGGCCCGGATGATCTGCCCTCGGTCCGGGGCGGCGTCGGGGCGGGCTATCAGCTCGGGATGCAGTTCGCCAGCACCATGAATCTGCCCACCGGCGCCGATGTGATGATGGACGGACTGCGCGTCGGGCAGGTCGAGAAGCTCACTGTCGCAGGGAAAATCGTCGACGTCAGCGCCGAGGTGAAGCAGGGGACCAAGATCCCCGCCGACGTGCGCGCGGTGATCCGCCAGAACACCCTGCTGGGCGATACTTACATCGCGCTCGATCACGGGGCTGTCGTGCAGGGTCCGTATCTGCCGCCCGGCGGCACGGTGAGCGTCGATCACACCAGCTCGCCGCCGCAGCTCGAGGACACCATGGCGGTCATGGCGTATTTCGTCAACGGCGGCAGCATCCAGCAGATCGAGAACGCGATGACCGGGATAAACACCGTCATGCCCAAGCCGCGCAACGTGCAGCGGCTGGCGAACGTCGTAGCCGGGGACATGCACGATCTGTCCGGTGACACCGGTGAGATCGACCGGATGCTCAACGGTTTCAGCGCGACCGGCGCCTCGATCGACGCCAGGGGGCAGACCCTGGCGACGCTGTTCGCGCAACCGACCGTGCACTACTGGCGTCGCACGGCGGTCAACATCGTGTCCTACATCAGCCAGATCCTGCCCTCGGTCGGCAGCGTGTACGAGGGCGGCCTGTGGATGGTGCCCATGCTGAATTCCCTGGCCGAGACCGGTGCGGTCGGTCGCGGCATCTGGGACCGCGCGCCCGCGGATACCGCGAAGGTGTCGGATTTCCTGCGCACCACGTTGCTGCCGTTCGCGCAGAATCCCTCGGTCGACATCCGGTCGATCGAGACGGACAAGGGCGATCAGATCGTCGGGGACGTGCAGAATCTGCTGCGCATGCTGGGAGCGGTGAAATGAGCCTGAAGACCGTCGCATCCGTCGCGGGCATGGCGGCACTGGCCGTCTCCTCGTTCGTGTACCTCAACCACATAGGCCTCGACACCGGTCTGCTGCAACACGTCCGCACGGCCAGCATGTCGGTTCCGGACACCAACGGCCTGGTGGTCGGGTCGCGGGTGCTGTTGCGCGGCGTCGCGATCGGGCACGTCACCGGTATCGACCCCACGCCGGACCACGTGAAGATCGCTTGGAACTACGACGACGGCTACCGCATCCCCTCGGAGAGCAGTTTCCGGGTCGACAACCTCTCGGCACTGGGCGAGGCATATCTGGCGGTGCTTCCGGCGACCGAATCCGGCCCGTATCTGACCAATGGGGCCACCGTGCCCACCGCGCGCGTGGTCGTGCCCACCACCTTCCAAGAATTGTCGGCCAGGCTGACCCGGATGCTCGAGCAGATCGAGCCCGATCGGGTCCGGGAGATCTTCCGGACCGTCGATGTGGCGCTGCCCGATGATTCGTGGGTCCTGAACGACCTGTCGCGTGCGGGCCAGCTGCTCGCCCAGACCCTGACCCGGCGATCGAACGATCTGACGCAGTTGCTGACGAAGTTGCAGCCGCTGCTGGAAGGCACCGGCACCGTCCCCGCCGACCTCGCCGGTGCCACACCGCAATTGGCGCAGTTCGGGTCGGGATTCAACGATGTGCTCAGCGGGATCGACTTCGCCGCGTCCTTCGGCCCGCTGACCGGCATCCGCGACGGGGCCGCCCCGCTGATCGATCAGTTGCAGGCGTTCCTGGACAAGAGTTCCGGTGACCTGCACACCCTCGGCGTGGACCTGCTGCCCGGTGTGCGGGCCGGGGCGACGTCGATGTCGACCGTGGATGTCGGGCGCCTGCTGGACAACGCGATCGCCTCGACCTCTTCGGGCGATGCGATCACCGTGCACCTGCGACCACCGGGGAGGTAGCCCCTGCTCCGCGACGATAGCGATTTTCCTGACCATCCCCGTTCGAAGAAGGCTTTCATGAACCACTCCACTTCCGTGCTCACCGGCCCCGAATCCGCCACCGATCCCGACACCGAATCATCCAGCGGCACGACGGAATCCGCGCCCGCCGCGGACGAGTCGCGCCGTCGTTCGGCGGCGCTGTCCGCCGCGCTGCGGCGTGGACGACGGACGGGGAACTCCTCGATCCAGCTGAAAACCGTTGTCGTCGGCGCGCTGGTCCTCGCGCTGGTGGCCGCGGTCGCGGTGCTGGGCTGGCAGCTGAGCGACAAGTCCGATCAGATCGCCGCCGGGCGTGCGGAGCAGGCGGGGACCGCGCACGCCGAACAGGTCGCACTCGACTACGCCACCGCCGCCGCGGAGATGAACTTCCAGGATCTGGCCTCCTGGCGCTCGCGCCTGACCAAGGGCACCAGCCCGGAACTGTCCAACCGGCTGACCCAGGCGGCGGGTTCGATGGAGCAGATCATCACCCCGCTGCAGTGGGTGTCCACGGCCAAACCCGTTGCGGCCAAGGTGCGTTCGGACAACAACGGCATCTACTCGGTGGACTGCTTCGTCAGTGTGCTGACCAAGAACAGCCAGGCGCCCGAGGGCATCCAGTCCACCGCGACCTATTCGCTGACCCTGGACAGCCACGACAATTGGACCATCACCGACATCGGCGGCATCGGCAACGCCCTGGACGGCGCCACCGCCCCGAAGTGAATCCGCGGCGGTAAGCCGTGTCGGCAAGGCGTGCTCGCGGCCGGAATTCGTGCCATCGGCGGTACGGATTCCGGCCGCGGGCGTGTCGACGACGGATCCCGAGTCCTGGCGCGTTGGGGGCGGGTAACCGGGATGGGCTGCCGGCCCAGCCGCGACCCCGGACACGATGTGGGACAGGGATTTTCAACCCCCGTCGCTCATGAACCAGCGCATGAACGGCTCCCGGCTAGAACCCGTCGACGCTGATCGGAACGATGGCGAGCAGCTCACCGAGTCTCGGACATCTGTGCGCGAATCCCGGTTCCGTATCCGGAGTTCCCGATGTAGGTAGCGGACTGCGAGCTGTCGTTCACGATGCCGCATCCAGGGAGCCCAGTTCGGAGCGGCTCGACACGGGTGGGTGAGCGCGTTTTCGGACGACCCGGGAAATCGAACAGTGGCGATTCAGTTGACCAGCGGCAGGACCACGTGACAGGTCGGCGGCGCGGGGTGCTGCGGGTCCAGTGCGTTGAGGACCAGTTGCAGGGTGATGTCGTCGTAGATCACCGAACCGTGGAAGACCTGGTCCTGCGGGCAGGTGTCCTGGGTGATGACGTTCGTGACGTTGGGCGCGGCGGGCAGGCGGGCCTCGTCGGGGGTGACGACCAGGTCGGCGCGGGAGGTGATGCTCACGTATCGGACGCCCGGGCGGGTGAAGCCGTCGCGGGACACTTCGCGAACGAAGGCCGAACCCGCCGCGCCGTCCGCGGCGGCCGGCAGAACCGAGCCGAGTGCCTGCGGGCCGCCCGGGAGAGCCGACAGTTCGGCCAGGACGCCATAGCCGCTCAGACCGCGCACCGGCGAGTCGAGGCTGATCATCGCGTGCACGTGCGGAACGCCGCCCAGCACGTTGAGGTAGTAGAGCGGCGCCAGACCGCCCTCGGAATAGCCCACGAGATCGACCTGATCGGTGTGCGTGGCCGCACGAACCCGATCGATGAACCGGCCGATCTCGGCGGCGGAGGCGCGCATATCACCCATCTGGTGGAACGGTCCGCCCGCCGGGCCGCCGTAATCCAAGCCGAAGACGCAATAACCTGCCGCGTGTAGCCGGGGTGAGTACATCGCCCAGTTCGCGTAGGCGTTCAGGAATGCGCCGTTGATCAGGATCAGTGGCCTGGGATGGGCCGAGGCGGGGCGGCAGCCGAAGTCGTTCATGCCCGGCGGTAGCGCCTCCGGAGCGACCACCGAATAGGCCACGGCCGATTCCCAATTCGATTGCGGTGGACCGTATTGCGGCGATTGCGCGGCAGCGGGCGATGCGGCGGCCCAGGTGCTCGCGGCCGCGGCTCCGATCGCGAGCGCGGCGCGCAGGCGGGTGCGGCGACCGGCGGCTCGGCGGCAGGATCCGGTGGTGCGCTTCGGCGTCATGACGCGACTCCCGGGAGTGAAGTGACGCAGTGGTGGCCGACCAGGTTGGTTATCCTATCGATCATAGGTTAGTGAGCGTACTTCCCGGGTGACGGCCGCGGGCCGTATTCGCTCGATCGGGGATATCGATCCGGCCGCGCCGGCCCGTCGTAGCTTCGCGAACGGGTCAGGGGAGCAGGGCCGGAAGCAGGAACGTCCGCAGTCGCGCGCGGACCGTGTCCAGGTCCTCGGCCTCGCGGGTCGAGCCGCGTGCGATGTAGTAGATCTCCAGTTCCGAGATCCACTCGCACAGCAGCCGGATGTCCAGATCCGCGCGAATGTCGCCCGCGGCGCGCGCCCTGGTGAGAATCGGCTCCCACAGTTCGTAGGTCAGCTCGACCGCGCGGCCGGTCTCGGTCAGCAGGCGCGCGGCGAGCACCATTTCCGCAGGTGAAACCAGTCGGTGCATCATCGGATCGCGACGGCCGCGGCGCACGTCTTCGCAGATGCCCTCGACGATGCGCTCGGAGATGGTCGGGTGTCGGGCGATGAACTCGCGGGCGGAATCCATGTTCGCGCGGGCGCGCCGGACCACCGATTCGGTCACCAGCGCGTCGCGGTCGGCGAAGTAGCGATACACCGTCGCGCGCGAACTCGACGCGGCCTTGGCGACGTCCTCCATGGTGGTGTTCGCGATGCCGAGGCGGGCGAAACAGGACTCGGCCGCGGCGAGGATGGCCGATCGAGTATCGGCCGGGAGCTCGATATGCGCGCCGCGTGCAGTCACCGAAGCACGATACCAAGTAGTCGGGAAATCGAAAAGCTTTAGATAAGACACTAGACAATCATTGTCTCGTGTGCCACTCTCGGATAATGGAGCGCGACGAGAAGATCAGGCTCACGCAGCGGCTCATCGCCCACGTGGACAACAACACCACCGACTACGCGGAAGACCTTCTCCGCGTGTCATTTTCGGTATTCGACGATCCCGAGCTGGCGGACAAGGAGCGAGCGGTGGTGCGGCGATTCCCGCACATCGTGGCGCACGTCGACGAGTTGCAGAAGGCCGGTGACTTTCTGACTACCGGTCTGATCGGGACGCCGCTACTGGTGGTCAAGCAGAGCGACGGCAGCGTCAAGGCGTTCTCCAACGTCTGCCGACACCGCGGGTCGAAGGTCGAATTCTCCGAGTCCGGCTGCAAACGCGTGTTCGCCTGCCCGTATCACAACTGGTCCTACGGCAAGGACGGCTCGCTGCGCGGGATGCCGCACGCCGAGGGTTTCGACGGCATGGACCGCGGTGAGTACGGCCTGGTCGAATTCCCCTGCGAGGTCCGGCACGGGCTGGTCTGGGTGGTGCCGACCGTCGGCGAGTCGCTGGATATCGCCGCGGTGCTGGGGGACAAGCACGACGCGGAGGTCGCCGACACGGGCATGGGCGGGTCCTACCAGGTGCGTAAGGAGACCTGGCGGCTGGGTATGAACTGGAAGATCGCCGTGGACGGGGTGCAGGACTCGTATCACCTGTGCCAGTTGCACACCAAGACGGTCTGCAACTACCTCGAGGGCAATATCACCGCCTTCGATCCGGTCGGCCGTTCGTGGCGACTCGTGGTGGCGCGCAAGGCGATCACCGAGGTGCGCGACGCCGACCCGGATTCGTTCGACGTGCGGGACTACTCGCTGGCGAACTACACGGTCTATCCGGGCACCATGCTGGTGACCGAGCCCAACCACTTCGAGATCTGGACGATCGTGCCGGACGCGCAGGACCCGAACGTCAGCTACTGCACCATCCGCCTGCTGTCCCCGAGCAAACCGCAGACCCCGCGCGAGGAGCGGATCCTGCAGAAGAACTGGGACCTGCTGATGGAGACGCTGCACGCCGAGGACTGGTTCGTCACCAAGACGATCACCGACAACGCGGCGCACGGTCAGGTCGGCGAGCTGATCTACGGGCGAAACGAATTGCCGGGACAGGTTTTTCACAAGATGGTCGCCGACGATGTCGCGCGGCTCGAGTCCGAGCAGGCCGCCGAGCCGGTCGCGGCTCGGTAGCGGGTCATGGCCGAGGAACTGCGCCGGGACAGCCCGGCGCCCGGCGTGCTCCGGCTGACGCTCGATCGCCCGCACGCGCACAACGCCATCTCGATCGCCCTGCAACGCGCACTGGACACCGCGATGTCCGATGCCGCGCAAGAGGATTCGATCCGCGTGGTGATCCTGGCGGGTGCGGGCGAGCGGGCGTTCTGCGCAGGCTACGACCTCAAGGAGCTCGAGGCGATGCCGCCCGAACTCGCGCGGGCCTCGATGGCCGAGCGGGAGGACATGCTGTGGCGGTATCTGAGCTTCCCCAAACCGACCGTGGTGGCTGTCCACGGTCTCGCCTACGGCGCGGGAACCATGTACGCGGCGTGTTCGGATCTGCGCGTCGGTGGTCCGGAGACCACCATGGCGGTCAGTGCCGCCAGATACGGCGGCGTGAATCTCAGCTGGCTGCTGGACACTCTCATCGGCGGCGCGCACACCCGTGACCTGCTGATGACCGCACGGGCGGTACCCGGCGCGGAGGCTTACGGGATGGGCCTGCTCACCCGGTACGAGCCGGATGTGGGTGAGGCGGCGGTGCGAATCGCGAAAGAGATTGCCGCACAACCGCCCGAGGGGCTGCGGGCGATCAAACAACTACTGCTCGAGGGCCCCGGCCACAGTCTGCGTGCTCGGTACGAGCACGAGAACGCGGCCGTGCGCTCGACGCTCGAACAGCAGGCGATCGGCGATATGTTCTCGACCTTCTTCGCGAACAGGCCGGCCGCGAAGACCACGGGTGAGGTATGAGCGCCGATATCTGGAATCCGACCTGGGCGGACCCGTTCGTCCCGACCATCGCCGCGCAGGACGAGTACACCGAGTTGATCGAGGCGCTGCGAGCCGCTCAGGAGGCGGTCGCGCGAAGCAAGCCGACGCCGCGCGCGGCTGCCGAGTCGGCCGCGAGACTGCGTGAGATCGCCACGGCCATGGCCGAATTCGAGGTCGACGAGGACGAGCAGATCTCGGGTAAACGCTGGGAGTGCGCCGGGCACGGCCAAGCCCTGGCCCCGCCGATCCAGCTGGACCGGATCACCGACACCACCGCGATCGGCCGGGTGCGGGTCGAGCGCTTCCACTCGGGCCGCTACGCGATGAACGGCGGTGTGGCCCCGCTGATCTTCGACGAGATCATGGCGCGGTTGGCCAACCATCACCGCCCGTGGGCCCGCACGGCCCGGCTCGAGGTCTCCTTCCGCGCCCCCACGCCGCTGCACACCGAGCTGACGCTGAGCGCGCGCCTGGTCGAACAGCAGGGCCGCAAGCGGTTCATGCACGGGACGCTGCACCACGGCGACGTCCTGCTGGTTGAGGCCGAAGGATTGTGGATCGAGCTGAAACCCGAACAGACGCACAATATTTCGAAGGAATTGAAAGAGGTCGTCGGATGAGTGGATTCTCCCTGCTGAACGGCGTACGCGTGCTCGAGGTGGCACAGCTGGCCCCCGCCTCGCTCGGCGGCCACCTGGCCGACCTCGGCGCGGAGGTGATCAAGGTCGAATCCGGACCGCTGGGCGATCCGGTGCGCGTCGGCGGCGACCGCGCGATCGGCGAGCCGGACGGCCCGTCGTTCATGCACCTGCGGTGGAATCGCGGGAAGCGGTCGGTCGCCCTGGATCTGCGCTCGGACGAGGGTAAACAGGCGTTCCTGGACCTGGCCCGATCCTGCGACGCGGTGATCGAGGGCATGCGCGGCGGCTATCTGGACTGGCTCGGCATCGGATTCGATCGGCTGCGGGAGGTGAACCCCAAGATCGTGCTGTGCACGGTGTCCGGGATGGGCACCGACGGCCCGTATCGCAGCCTGGGCACCGGCGGACCGGTCTTCGACGGGTATGCCGGTCTGCGCGAGGTCGGCACTCCCGACGAGCCGCCGGTGTCCGGGATCGCCGGTTCGACCAGCCCGCCGATCGCGATGTACGCACTCGGGGCCTACGGGGCGATGGGCCTGCTGGCGGCGCTGCACCGCGCGAACGCCACCGGGGTCGGCGCCCGGGTGGAGGTTTCCGGTATCGACGTGGCGGCGGCCTGGATGCCGGATCTGTCCGACGCGGAGTTGAACCGGGAACGCTCGATGCACCGGCCGACCTGGTTGCCGGACGGGCGGCTGCCGGACTGGCCGCGGCTCGAGGCGTACCGGACCAGCGACGGCAAGGCCGTGCTGTTCGGCTCGCACGTGGAGAAGTTCTGGCGGAACTTCCTGATCGCGGTCGGCCGCGAGGATCTGGTCGAGGTGGATCTGACCACCGCCGACGAGGGCGCGCCGCAGCGGGCCGAGCACGTGTGGCGGGAGTTGCGGGAGATCTTCGCCCAGCGCACCCGGGACGAATGGGTGGAGCTGTTCCTCGAGCACGGCATCGCCGGGGGACCGGTCAACACCGTGACCGAGATGCTCGACGATCCGCACTTCCGGGCCAGGGACAACACCTATCGCGTCGACTACGCGGGGGTGGGCGAACTCGAATTCGTGGTCAGCCCGGTGCGGGTGGCCGGGGAGAAGTTCGCTCCGGCACTGCCCCCGCGGGCCGGGGCCGACACCGCGCGGGTGCTGCGCGAGGTCGCCGGTTACGACGACGCGCGCATCACCGCTGCGGCCGATCGCCAGCTGTATGCGAAGGACGACGGACCCACCGGCTGAGCTGCCGTGGGGGAGAACGACACTCACGCGAAAGATGTTGTGTGGGTGTCGTTTTCATGCACTCTGGCAGGTTGTATGGGGGGCTTGCCGGGGTATTGCGGAATAAATCTAAAGCTGTTAGGTTTGGCGACACGCAGTGAGGGCGGTCACATCCGCCGGTGCTCGCGGCCGAGCAGTCGGCCAACGAGGAGGAATTCGAATGAATCTCGCGGATCTGACGCGGTACTGGGGTAAGACCCGCTCTCAGCAACAGGCGATCGTGTTCGGCGACACCGCCGAGACATGGGGCGAACTCGACGCGGTCACCGACGCTATCGCTCGCGGACTGGCCGCGCGGGGCGTCGGCAAGGGCGACCGGGTCGCGGTCATGATGCTCAACCGGCCCGAACTGGCCCACGTCATCCTGGCCACGCTCAAGCTCGGCGCGATCAGCGTGCCGCTGAATTTCCGGCTCACCGCGACGGAACTCGCGCCGATGGTGGTGGATTCGGCTCCGCGCGTGGTGATCGTCGAAGACGGGTTCGCCCCGCTGCTCGAGGTCGCTGCCGAGCAGATCCCGTTCGAGATCTACGCGATCGGCGGCAGTGCGCATCGTCCGTACGACAGCCTGATCGATTCCGGCGTCGCCCCGCGCGTGCACATCGTCGGTGACGACGCGGCCTTCATCTGCTACACCTCCGGCACGACCGGGGTGCAGAAGGGAGCGGTGATCACGCACCGCAGTGCGATGGCCCCGGGCGTCGCGCAGACCGTCACCCAGGGCTTCACCGCCCGCGACCGGGTGCTGTGCGCCGCGCCGCTGGTCTACACCGGATCGGTGCTGTCGATCTTCATGCAGCTGGTCGTCGTCCCGGGAGCCACGATGGTGCTGCTGGGCGAATACGATCCGGTGATCGCCCTGGACACCATCGAGCGTGAGCAGATCACCGCGGCCACGGTGGTACCAGTGATCTGGGAGCGGATGACCACCCTGCCCGACTTCAGCCGGCGCAAACTCGCGAAGTTCACCTTCGCCGGAACCGGCGGAGCCCCGGTCGGCGTGGACCTGGTGGAGTTCTATCGCGAACACGGCATCCCGCTGACCCAGGTGTACGGGCTGACCGAGGCGTCGGGCATGGTTTCCTCACTGACCTACGACGAGGCGCTGTCGCGCCCCGGCTACGCCGGCCGCGCGCTGGTGGGCACCCAGGTCAAGATCGGCGACCCCGGCGTGGACACCCCGGCTGGTGAGGTGGGCGAGATCCTGGTGCGCGGCGAGCACGTGATGCGGGAGTACTGGAACAAGCCCGAGGCGACCGCGGCGACGCTGGTGGACGGCTGGTTGCGCACCGGCGATCTGGGCCTGCAGGACGAGGGCGGCTTCCTCAAGATCGTCGATCGCAGCAAGGACATGCTGATCTCCGGCGGTCTCAACGTCTATCCCGCCGAGATCGAGAAGGTGCTGCACCGCATCGAGGGCGTCGAGGACCTCGCGGTGATCGGTGTGCGGGACGACCGGTGGGGCGAGGTACCCATGGTGGTCTTCCACAGCGGGCGCCCGGCCGCGGACGTCGTCGCGGACATCGCGCTGCTCGCCGGGGAGGAACTCGCGAAGTTCAAGCGGCCCAAACACGCTGTCGCACTGGGGGAGCCGCTGCCGCGGACGTTCTCCGGGAAGATGGCCAAGCCGCTGCTGCGCAAGCAGTTCCCGCAGGCTCCCGCCGACGCCATCCCGGTCAACGGGGTCGCCGCGACCGGCTAGGAGTGCGATGGCGTTCGCGTCGTTCCGCCGTGCTCGCGGCCGGAATCCGGGTACCCCGATACAGCGGGATCCCGGCCGAAAGTATGCCGGAACGATGAATGCTCTTGCGGTAAAGATGGATTCGCGGCTGCCGCGGATCTCGTAGAACTCGCCGACCCGGGTGGCCTCCGTTGCCGCCCGGGTCGACGGCCGTCCGGAAGGACAACGACAGGAATGAGGTCCAGGAAATGACTATCGATATGCCCTCGCGCGATCGGAAGTGGTCGCTGCGATGACGAATTCGATTCCGGACGAGCAGGATCGCGTCGCGGTGGTCACCGGCGCCGGGCGGGGGATCGGGGCCGCGATCGCGCGCCGCCTGGCTGCCGACGGATTCGCGGTGGCCGTGAACTATTCGACGAGCGAGGGACCGGCGCAGGAGGTCGTGGACAAGATCGTCGCCGGCGGCGGCCGGGCTGTGGCGATCCGCGCCGACGTCGGTGATTCCGCCCAGGCCACGAGCTTGATCGAGCAGGCCACCGCCGAACTCGGCGCACCGACCGTGCTGGTCAACAACGCCGGAATGAACCTGTTCGGTTCGGCGCGGCAGCAGTCGCCGCAAGACTGGGACCGGGTGATCGGCGTCAACCTCAGCGGCGCGTTCTACTGCACCCACGCGGCCCTGCCCGCGATGTACGAGAAAGGCTGGGGCCGGGTCGTTTTCGTCACCAGCCCGTCGGGCGGGCGACGGCCCTCACCGGGGATGAGCGCCTATGCGGCCGCGAAGTCGGGCCTGGCGGGGATGACTCGGGCGATGGCGCAGGAAGTGGCGCGGCGCGGCGTGACGGTCAACGCGGTCATGCCCGGTTTCGTCGAGACCGACATCATCGCCTCGGGCGGATCGAAGGCGGCGGAGACCCTGTCCGCGACCTGGCCGAGCATTCCGCCCGAATCCATCGCGGCCACGGTGTCCTTCCTGGTGAGTGATGACGGGAAGCACGTCTCCGGTGAGGAGGTCGGCGTCTGGCTGGGCGGGCCGGTCGGCATCTGAGTCCGGCCGCCCGGTGCGGGGTGGGCGATCGCGAATCGCGACCGCCACCCTCCGCGCCGGGCGCGGCGCGCTCAGTCCGGGCGGCGGCTGCTCGCGGTGGCGTCGGCCTCGGCGCGGTAGTTCGACGGCCAGCCCCTGCCGAGGGTCAGCCCGCCGTCCACGACGAGGTTCTGACCGGTGACGAACGAGGCCGCGTCGGAGACGAGATAGGCGATCGCCCCGGCGATGTCGTCGCCCTCGCCCGCTCGCGGAATCGGCTGGAAGGTGCGCAATCCCTGGCGGACGTTGTCGATGCTGGCATCGAGGGCGTCGCCCTCGAGACCCGCGCCGTGCCCCTGGATCCGGGTGGCGACACCACCGGGTGTCACGGCGTTGACCCGGACGCCCAGCGGTGCGAGTTCCCTTGCGGCACTGCGGGTCATCTGCAGGATCGCGGCCTTGGACGCGCCGTAGGGATGCGGGCCGAATCCGGTCCGCACGCCCGCCACCGAGGAGATGTTCACGATCGCGCCGGAGCCCTGTTGGCGCATGACCCGGACGGCGTGTTTGGTGCCCAGGAACGCGCTGCGGGCCAGGACCGCGAACGTGGCGTCCCATTCTTCGAGCGTGATGTCCTCGATGTAGGTCCACGCGCCGACCCGCCCGGCGTTGTTCACCATGGCGTCCAGCCGTCCGAACCGCTCGGTCGCGATACGGATCGCCGCGGCGAAGTCCTCCTCGCGGGTGACGTCGGCGTGCTGGTAGAGGCCGTTCTCGCCGAGTTCGGCGGCCACGGCCTCGCCGCGGGCGTCGTCGACGTCGGTGACCACCACCCGCGCGCCGGACCGTGCCAGCAGCGCGCACGTCGCGGCACCGATCCCGCTCGCGCCGCCGGTCACCACGGCCACCTTGCCATCCAGTTCCATCATCTTCACCAGTCTTTCGATTCCGCTCCGACCTTGAGTTATTAATCTAAAGGTATTAGCTTTATGGTCTACGGTAAAGCCCCTTGGGCAACCCGTCGCCGACGATTCGAGGAAGTCCGACACATGTCCGATGTGATCCAGACCGAGCGTCCCCGCCCCGGCATCCTGCTGATCCGGATGAACCGGCCCGACGCGCTCAACGCGATGAACGCCGAACTCATCGAGGCGCTGCACACCGTGCTGGCCGAGGTGCGCCACGATGCGGAGGTCCGGGCGATCGTCCTGACCGGCAACGGCCGCGCCTTCTGCGCCGGGCTCGACCTGCGCGGCTACGGCACCCCGCCCGACGCGTCCGAGGGGGAGGGCCGAGCCCAGGCGGGATTACGCGTGCAACAGCACATCGCTTCGCTGGTCGAGGCGTTCCGTGGGACGCGCGCGCCGGTGATCGCCGCAGTCAACGGCGCGGCGGCGGGCGGCGGCATGGCGCTGGCGCTGATGACCGACATCCGGATCATCGCCCAGGACGCGAAGTTCCACGCCTCGTTCATCCAGCGCGGGCTGTCCAATTGCGATATCGGCGTCAGCTGGCTGCTGCCCCGGATGATCGGATTCGCCAGGGCCGCGCAGATTCTGCTCACCGGGCGTTCGGTCGACGCCGCGGAGGCCGAGCGGATCGGGCTGGTGTCCTCGATCGAATCGGCTGACAACCTGCTCGACGTGGCGCTGGACACCGCGGAGGCGATCGCCCGCAACAGCCCGTTCGGGGTCTGGATGACCAAGGAGGTGATGTGGTCCAACCTCGAGGTGCCGAGCCTGCGCGCGGCGATCGACTTGGAGAACCGGACCCAGATCCTGGCCTCCACCACCCGCGACCATCGCGAAGCGGTGCACTCCTTCCTCGAGAAGCGCCCGCCGGTCTACCGCAATCACTGACAGGACAACAGCTTTGACGACAGCAACGAACGGCGGGTGGATACGGTGAAGGTCGGTGTGATGGCCGGATACTGGGGTTCGCACCCGCCCCGGCGGATGGAACAGACCATCGCCGAGGCCGAGGCGTCGGGCGTGGACAGCTTCTGGACCGCGGAGTCCTACGGCTCGGACGCGCTCACGCCGCTGGCCTGGTGGGGCGCGCGGACCAGCCGCATCGCGCTGGGGACCTCGGTGTGCCAGATCTCCGCGCGCACGCCCACGGCGCTGGCGATGGCCGCCCAGACCATCGACCATCTCAGCGGCGGGCGGCTGATCCTGGGCATCGGCGCGTCCGGGCCGCAGGTGGTCGAGGGCTGGTACGGCCAGCCCTATCCGCGTCCGCTGGAACGCACCCGCGAATACGTCTCGATCATGCGGTCGGTGTGGCGGCGCGATGAGCCGGTCACGTTCGAGGGCAAGCAATTTCAGCTGCCCTACCAGGGTGGAACCGGTCTGGGCAAGCCGCTGAAGTCCATCGTGCATCCGCTGCGCTCGGATATCCCGGTCTACATGGGAGCCGAGGGACCGAAGAACGTCGCGCTGGCCGCGGAGATCGCCGACGGCTGGACGCCGCTGTGGTTCTCGCCCAAGACCGACGACTTCTACCGCGCTGCCCTGGCCGAGGGGTTCGCCCGCGAGGGCGCGCGCCGCACCGCCGCGGACTTCGAGGTGGCGAATGTGTGCTGGCTGTCCGAGGACGAGGACGTCGAGCGCGCGGCCGCACGCCTCAAACCGGTCGTGGCGCTGTACGCGGGCGGCATGGGCGCCAAGGGGGCGAATTTCCACAACGACGTGTTCGTCCGGATGGGCTGGGGCGAGGCGTGCGCCGAGATCCAGCGGCTCTATCTGGCCGGACGCGCCGACCTGGCCGCCCAGGCGGTGCCCACCGCGATGGTGGAGGACGTCGCGCTCGTCGGTCCCGTCGACAAGATCTGTGCGGACATCGTGAAACGCTGGAAGCCAACGGTTCTGACCACGCTCATTCTCGGCGGCTGGCCCAAGCCGCAGTCGCGGGAACGGATCCTCGAGGCGGTGCGGTCATGAGCCTGGATCCCCGGACCCCGATCCTGGTCGGCGGCGGCCAGATCAACGAGCGGGACGGCGCGCGCGAACCGGTCGCGCTGATCGCCGACGCGGCCGCCCGCGCCGCGGCCGAGGCGGGCAGTACCCGTCTGCTCGAACTCGTGGACTCGGTGCGGATCGTCGGGCTGCTCTCGTGGCGGTATCGCGATCCGGGCGCGCTGGTCGGCTCCTGGATCGGGGCCACGCCCCGGCACACCGGCTACACCGGCAGCGGCGGCAGCACGCCGCAGGTGCTGGTCAACCAGGCCGCGGAAGATATCCAGGCCGGGCGCAGCGATGTCGTGCTGATCGGCGGCGCGGAATCCTGGCGTACGCGAATGGCCTTGCGCGCGCGGGGATTGCGTCCGCACTGGACGGTGCAGGACGAGTCGGTTCCGGCGGCGCCGATGCTCGTCCCCGAGGTCCCGATGCAGTCCGACGCCGAGCGGCGCGCCGGGCTGGACCGGCCCGCCTACATCTACCCGCTGTTCGAACAGGCGTTGCGCATCTCGGCGGGACGCTCGATCGATAAGCACCGCGGAGTGATCGGCGCGCTGTGGGCCCGCTTCAGCGAGGTCGCCGCGACCAACCCGTTCGCGTGGACCCAGCGGGCCTACACCGCCTCGGAGATCATCGCCCCCGGCGAGAGCAACCGGCAGATCACCTCGCTCTACACCAAACTGCTGAACTCGAACAACATGGTCGAGCAGGGCGCGGCGGTGCTGATGTGTTCGGTGGAAACGGCTGAGCGACTGGGGATTTCGCGGAACAACTGGGTGTTCCCGCAGGCGGGTACCGAGGCGCACGACACCTACGACATCGCCGAACGCGGTGCGCTGGACCGTTCGCCCGCGATCCGGCACGCGGGTGCGCGGGTGCTCGAGCTGGCGGGTGTCGGCATGGACGATATCGCCCACATCGACGTGTACTCCTGCTTCCCGTCCGCGGTCCAGGTCGCCGCGCAGGAACTGGGCCTTCCCACCGACGATCCCGACCGCCCGCTCACGGTGACCGGCGGACTCACCTTCGCCGGCGGGCCGTGGAACAACTACAGCACGCATGGGATCGCGACGCTGGCCACCCGGTTGCGGCAGTCGCCGGGCGACTACGGACTGCTCACCGCCAACGGCGGCTATCTGACCAAGCACGCGTTCGGGGTGTATCGCACCGAACCGCCCAAGGAGGCGTTCCGCCGCGTCGACGTGCAGGAGCAGGTGGACCGCGAACCCACCGTCCGCGCGCATCCGGACTACGCGGGCCCGGCGGTGTCCGAGTCGTGGACGGTCGTCTACGACCGATCGGGCGAACCGGAACTCGGGTTCCTGGCCGCGCGTACGCCCGACGGCGGACGCACGCTCGCCTCGACGCGTGACGCCGACGCTCTCGCCCGGCTGGCGAGCACGGAGGAAGCCGACGAGCCGGTCGTGGTCGGGGCCGAGGGCGAGTTCCGATTCGCCGAGGACTGACCGGGTATCGCACCTGGTCACGGTCTGGGATTGACCGAATAAACCTAAAGCCTTAAGGTAAAAATACCGGCGACGCACGCCGTCACCTGGGAAGCGAGGAGAACTCGAATGTCTGATCAAGACTTCCGCGAACTGTACGAGCGGCACGTCGGCAAGGTCGCCAGCGGCGATTTCAAGGGCGCCCTGGCCGATATGGTGCAGGAGAACATCCCCGCGGTGTTCGAGGGCGTGACCGTCCCGCGCGGCACGGTGAACAGCTTCCGGATCCAGGACGTGCGTGCCGAGGGCGGCAAGCAGATCGGGGAGACCGTCTACGACACGCCCAAGGGCGTGATCGGCCTGCGCTCGATCTGGGAACTGCACGACGGCGTCTGGAAGGCCGCCGGGCTGCAGAACTTCCCGGTGTCCGGGGAAACGGCATGAGCGAGACGCCGACCCTCGAACTATCGTGGGGGCCCGCCGCCGACGGCCTGGACCAGCCCTACTGGGACGGCCTGGCCGAAGGTGAGCTGCGGTTGCAGCGGTGCGGCAACTGCCGGGAGTGGATCTGGGGCCCGCAGTGGATCTGCGGGACCTGCCACACCTTCGATCCGCTCTGGGAGCGGGTCGAGCCGGTCGGCACCGTCTACGCCTGGGCGCGCAGCCATTACCCCTTCATCACCGAACTGGCCGACCGGGTGCCGTACGTGACGGTGCTGGTGGAACTGCCGGGAGCCGGAAACCGAAGGGTGCTGGGCCTTCTTGTGGACGAAGCGCCCGAGAACGTGCGGATCGGCGACAGCGTCGCCGGACATATCGAACTCGATCCCGGAGCGACGTGGCCCCTGCTGCGGTGGCGCCGCGTCGATGCGGAAGGAGTGCGGGCATGAACCCGACGTTGCGCGGCGCGGCCGCGGTGGTCGGTACAGCCGAGTTGCACTACAAGCGCGGCCAGGCCCCGCACGGGGAGCTGCGGATGACCCTCGAGGCCATCGTCTCGGCCTGCGCGGATGCCGGAATCTCGCCGAGCGAGCTGGACGGCTTCGTCTCGTACGCGGGCGGCGGGCATGACGGCGCGATCCTCGGCGGTGCGCTCGGCGTGCGGGACGTGCGCTGGTCCAACATGATGTGGGGCGGTGGCGGCGGCACCGTCGCGGCCGCGATCAACAACGCCGCCATCGCGATCGCGACCGGCCAGGCCGAGACCGTCGTGGTGTATCGCTCTATGGCACAGGAGAATACGGGCCGCCTCGGTTACGCCAAGTATTTCTACGGGCCGCACTATCTCGCGCACGGCATCGGTTCCCCGGCACAGATCTGCGCGCTGCGCACCCAGCGGCTACTCGAACACGATGGCGTGCCCCGCGAGGCGATGCGTGCGCTGGTGCTCGCCGCCTACCGCCACGCGCAGAACAATCCGACCGCCGCGGGCTACGGCAGGCCGCTGGACGCGGAGAGCTACGAGTCCTCGCGCATGATCACCGAACCGTTCCACCTGTTCGACTGCTCACGCGAGAGCGACGGGGCGGTCGCGCTGGTCCTGGTTTCCGGTGAACGCGCCCGCAGCATCCGCCCGGACGCGGCGTACGTGCTGGCCGGAGCCCAAGGCGCACCGGGCGGATACTCCTCGCTCATCGATAATGACGATCTCTACACCAGCGCCGGATTCGCGGGCCGCGCCGGACGACCAGGAGTCGCGGAGCGGCTGTGGTCCGCGGCTGGGCTGACCCCTGACGACGTCGACGTGGTCCAGGTGTACGAGAACTTCAGCGGCCCCGCCATCGCCGCCCTGATCGACCACGGCTTCGCCCCCGCGGGCCCGGCGGCCGGGGAGATCCTCACCGCCGACAACCTCACCGCCGGAATCGGGAAGCTCCCGGTGAACACCAGCGGCGGCAATATCGCCGACAACTTCGTCAACGGTATGGGACTGGCCGTGGAAGCGGTCCGCCAGATCCGCGGCACCTCCACCAATCCCGTTCCAGGAGCACGACTCTCGCTGTTCATCGGCGGCCCGATGGCCCCGCTGGTCAGCTCCACCCTGTTCGGGCACGAAGACACCCTCTGACCCCGAGGACCGACAATGGACACCACACACGACCGGCCCACCCTGTTCATCGACGGGAACTGGACCACGCCGACCACGAACGCCGCGTACGACGTCATCGAGGCCGCCACCGAGAAGACGCTCGGCACAGCGGCATTGGGCGCCGACGCCGACATCGATGCGGCCGTGGCGGCCGCGCGCCGGGCGCTGGTCACCTGGCGTGCCCTCGACGACACCGAGCGCGCCGATCATCTCGATCGCTTCGCCGCCGCGCTGAAGTCCCGCGCCAAGCAGACCGCGGCGCTGGCCAGCCGCGAGAACGGCATGCCGATCTCGACGTCGATCAGCGTCAACGGCTACGCCCCCGCGCTGATGATCGGCTACTACGCCCGCCTGATCCGCGAGGCGACGCGGGATGATGTGCGGCCCAGCGTATTCGGCGGCCGGTCGGTCGTGCGCCGGGAACCGGTCGGGGTGGTGGCCGCCATCACGCCGTGGAACTATCCGCAGTCGCTCGCGGCCATGAAGCTGGGACCCGCGCTCGCTGCGGGCTGCACCGTCGTGCTCAAGCCTTCACCCGAAACCGCCTTGGACGCTTACGTTTTCGCCGAGGCAGCGGTCGAGGCGGGACTCCCACCCGGTGTGCTGAACATCGTGCCCGCCGACCGGGAGGCCGGGGCGTATCTGGTCGAACACCCGGGCGTGGACAAGGTGGCGTTCACCGGATCCACCCCGGCCGGGCGGGCGATCGGCGAGGTGTGCGGCCGGTTGCTGCGTCCGGTGACGCTGGAGCTCGGCGGCAAATCGGCGTCCATCGTGACCACCGACGCCGATCTCGACGAGTTCGCGGCCAAGCTGCTCGAGGTCTCGCTGGTGAACAACGGCCAGACCTGCCATGCCGGCACCCGGATCCTCGCGCCGCGTTCGCGGTACGACGAGGTGGTCGAGGTCGTCACCGAGACGGTGCGCTCGCTGAATATCGGCGATCCGCTGGACCGGGCCACCCAGATCGGCCCGCTGGTCAGCGCGGCGCAGCGCGAGCGCGTGCTGGGCTACGTCGAGTCCGGGCGCGCCGACGGCTACCGGATCACCACCGGCGGCGGCGTTCCCGAGCAGCAGCCGGTGGGCTGGTACGTCGAGCCGACCGTGTTCGAGGGGGTCGACAACGCCGCGCGCATCGCGCAGGAGGAGATCTTCGGCCCGGTGCTGACCATCACGCCGTTCGAGACCGAGGACGTGGCGATCGCCATCGCCAACGACTCGCTGTACGGCCTGGGCGGCACGGTGTGGACCACCGACGAGGAGCGCGGTCTGGCCATCGCCGATCGCGTCGAGAGCGGCAGCTTCGGCGTCAACCACTATCTGCTGGATCTGGATGCCCCGTTCGGCGGCGTCAAGTCCTCCGGTCTGGGCCGCGAACTCGGACCGGAGGGAATCGCGCCGTACTACCGCACCAAATCGGTGTATTTCGGCACCCGCTGAAGCGCCGGACACCGACCGAACGGAGCCAACGATGACACTTCCGCTGGAGGGCACCCGCGTCCTGGACCTCACCGATGGTCTGGGCGAATCCTGCGGCCGGTATCTGGCCGATCTCGGTGCGGAGGTGATCCGCGTCGAACCGCCCGGGGGATCGCGCTCGCGCGCGAGCGCTCCGACGGTCGCCGGGACGAGTATCGCGTTCGCACTGCGCAATGCCAACAAACTCGGCATCACTGTCGACCTGGCCACCGCGGCCGGGGTCGAGCGGTTCCGGGAGCTGGCCCGCGGCGCGGACATCGTCGTGGAATCGGCCGCGCCGGGACGCCTCGCCGAACTCGGTGTGAGCGCGGCCGAGATACGTTCCGCCGTACCGGGTCTGGTATGGACCTCGATCACCGGCTTCGGGCAGACCGGGCCCTACCGGGAGTGGGTGGCCACCGAACAGGTGCTGTACGCGCTGTCCGGTGTGCTGTCCCGCTCCGGCGCTCCCGGTGCCGACCCGCTGTTGCCGCCCGCGGGCCTGGTCGAGGAAACCGTCGGCGCGCACGCGGTGTGGGCGACCCTGCTCGCCTACCGCCGCCGACTGGAGACGGGACGCGGTGAGACGGTCGATGTCTCGGCCTTCGAAGCGGTGGTGCACGGCTTCGATCCGGGCTTCGGCACCCAGGGCTCCGCCGCCGCCGGACGTTCGGAGGACTTCCCGCGCGGGCGGCCCAACGCCGCGGACTTCTATCCCGTGTTCGCCTGCAAGGACGGGCACGTGCGAATCTGCCTGCTGGCCAAGCGGCAGTGGCGGGGCATGTTCGAATGGCTCGGCGAGCCGGCCGAATTCGCCGACCCGAAATACGACACGATCCCCGCGCGGTTCGCGGCCGCCGACCGGCTCCACCCGCTGATCGGCGAGCTGTTCGCCACGCAGACGCAGGCCGAGCTGGTCGAGCAGGGCGCGCGTCGCGGTGTGCCGGTCGGCGGGGTGCACACCCTGGCCGAAGTGCTGGCCACGCCGCATTTCGCGGCTTCGGGCGCACTCGTGGAAGCCGAGATCGTGCCGGGGACGCGCGCGAAAGTGCCCTCGGGGTACGTCGGATTCGGGGGTGTGCGAGCCGGAATCCGCACGCGCGCACCGCAACCCGGCGAACACGACAAGATCGTGCCGCCGCGGGGCCCGGCCGCGAACGCGGGTACCGGCGACCCCTCGGCCGCGCCGCTGGCCGGTCTGCGGGTGCTGGATCTGGGTGTGATCGTCTTCGGCGCGGAACTCAGCAGGCAGTTCGCCGACTACGGCGCGGACGTCATCAAGATCGAGAACGCGAACTTCCCGGACGGTCTGCGCCAATCCAAACGCGGTGCGGCCCTGGCCGCCTCGGTCGCGTGGGGGCACCGCAACAAGCGGAGCCTGGGCGTGGACCTGCGGCGGCCGGAGGGCGCGAAGCTGTTCCGGCGGCTGGCCGCCGAGGCGGATGTGGTGCTGGCCAACTTCAAGCCGGGCACCCTCGCGGCCATGGGGTTCTCCTACGAATCCCTGGCCGAGATCAATCCGGGCATCGTGGTGTCCGAATCGAGCGCCTTCGGCGCGACCGGGCCGTGGCACACCCGGCTGGGCTACGGCCCGCTGGTCCGCGCCTCGTGCGGGGTGTCGGCGCTGTGGCGCTATCCGGACAACGCGGAACTGCTGTGCGACGGACAGACCGTCTACCCGGACCACATCGCCGCGCACATCACCGCCGGTGCGGTGCTGGCCGCGCTGATCGCCCGGCGCCGCAGCGGCCGGGGCGCGAACATTCAAGTGGCACAGGCCGATACCGCGCTCGTTCAACTTGGCACCCAGCTCGTCGCCGAGGGCCTGGAACCGGGATCGGTGGTGGCGCCGGGCAACGCGGATCCGTACTGCGCGCCCAGCGGCGTCTACCCCTGCGCCGGTGACGACGAATGGTGCGTGGTGACCGTCGCCGACGACGCGCAGTGGCGGAACCTGTGCGAGGTCACGGGCCGCGGCGACCTCGCCGACGACGACCGCTTCTCGACTGTGGCGCAACGGATCCGGCACCGCGACGAACTGGACGCCGCACTGTCCGGGTGGACGCGCACGCGGGATCCGCAGCAGGCGGCCGCCGCGTTGCAGGCCGCCGGTGTTCCGGCGGGCCCGATGCTGCGACTGCCGCAGTTGCTCACCGACCCGCACCTGACCGCCCGCGAGACCTACACCCTCGTCGAGCACGACCTGCTGACCACGGATCTGCCCGCGACGGCCCGTGCCGCGCGGTTCGCGGAGATCGCCGACCCGCCGGTCCGCCAGGCTCCGCTACCGGGCCAGCAGACGCGGGAGATCTGTGCCGAGCTGCTCGGCATGTCCGCGGCGGAGATCGACGCACTGGTTCGCGACGGAGTTCTGCAACCACCGGCCGATGATCCGGCGCTGGTTGCCGAAACCGCAGAAAAACTACAGTAGATAGATTTATCCTGGCAAATCTATGACCTGTCGAGTATCGATAGGCCATAGGTTTGCTTTGGCATATGTGCAGGTAGACGCTCGATGGATCGTCAAGATTAAGTGACACACGATATAAATGACGATATCTGTCAGTTGTTGACCTGCAGGCTTTCGGACGCTACGGTGGTGTGACGCCATTCACAGCCGCTCGGCATGGCCGAGCCGGGTCCACGGTCGACGCGAACCGCTGCGCACGGTTCCGCCTTGACTTCCCGGGCATTCCCGCGACGAATCCGGCGGGCGTTCGGAAACGTCAGTTAGAGAAGGAATTTCATGAAACGTCTCGAAGGCAAAGTCGCTTTCATCACCGGTGTCGCGCGTGGGCAGGGGCGGTCGCACGCCGTGCGCCTGGCGCAGGAGGGCGCGGCGATCGTCGGCATGGACATCTGCGCGCAGATCCCGTCGGTGTTCTATCCGATGGCCACCGAGGAGGACCTCGCCGAGACCACCCGCCTGGTCAAGGAGGCCGGTGGGCGGATCGTCACCACGATCGGCGACGTGCGCGACCGGACCGACGTGCAGCGGGCCTACGACGCGGGCGTGCAGCAGTTCGGATTCGTCGACATCGTGGTCGCCAACGCGGGCATCATGCCGGTGATCGACCAGGGCAGCGAACCGCAGGCGTGGCACGACGCCGTCGACACCATGCTCACCGGCGTGTGGCACACCCTCGAGGTCGCCTCCCCGCCGATGGTCGAGCGCGGCCAGGGCGGCTCCATCACCATCACCAGCTCGGCGGCCGGACTGACGAGCATGGGCCTGAACACCTTTCCCGGCCAGGCGGGCTACTCCGCCGCCAAGCACGGTGTCGTCGGGCTGATGCGGCTGTACTCCAAGCAGCTGGCCAAGCACTTCATCCGGGTCAACACGATCCACCCGACCGGCGTGAACACCCCGATGGTCGCCAACGCCGAATACGGCGCGTTCGTGAACTCCCACCCCGAGGTCGCCAACGACGAGGCATACAAGAACCCGATGCCGGTGGAGCTGATCGAGGCGATCGACATCAGCAACGCCCTGGCCTTCCTGGCCTCCGACGAAGCCCGATACATCACCGGAGTCACGCTGCCCGTCGACGCCGGCTACAACAACCGCTGAAGGGGATATCTCGATGACCACCACCGACACCGCTGTCGCCACACCGGCGGTCGCCGACCGCGAACAGGTCTTCATCGGAGGCCGCTGGGTCGATTCGACCGGCGAGGAGTGGATCGATCTGATCGACTCCTGGACCGAGCAGCGTGCCGCCCGGATCCGCAGCGCCACAACCGAAGACGTCGCCCGCGCGGTCACCGCGGCGCGGCGCAGTTTCGATTCCGGCGTCTGGTCGGGCAAGACCATGGCCGAACGAGCCGACGTGATCGACGAGATCGGCACCCGGCTCGAGCAGCGCATCGATGAGCTCACCCCCATCGGCGTCCTCGAGGTCGGCGTCCCGGTCACCGTCAGCGGCATGACCCAGCAGATGAGCGCGGGACTGTTCCACGCGGTGGCCGCCGAGGCGCGCGCGTTCGAACAGCGCGAGGACCGCGTCCGCGCGGACGGCGGGGTCTCCCGGATCCTGCGCGAGCCCACCGGCGTCGTCGCGGCGATCATTCCGTGGAACGGCCCGATCGGCACCATCGCCTTCAAGGTCGCTCCGGCCCTGGCCGCGGGCTGTTCGGTCATTCTGAAGGGCGCGCCGGACGCGCCGCTGTCACCGGCGGTGTTCGCCGACGTGATCGCCGAACTCGTCGCGGAGGGCCGCCTGCCCGAGGGCGTGGTCAGCGTGCTGATCGCCGATCGCGAGGTCTCCGAGACCCTGGTCACCAATCCGGACGTCGACCACATCACCTTCACCGGTTCCACGGCGGCCGGGCGGCGCATCGCAGCCCTGGCCAGCGACCGGATCGCCCGCGTCTCACTGGAATTGGGCGGGAAGTCCGCGGCGATCGTGCTGGACGACGCCGATCTGAACCACGTCCTGCAGTCCCTGCCGATGGGCGGCTGCATGCAGTCCGGCCAGGCGTGTATCGCCCTGACCAGGGTGCTGGTCTCGCGGCAGCGGCACGACGAGGTGGTCGGGGCGCTGGCGGCCGCCTACGGGGCGCTGCCGATCGGCAATCCGTGGGAGCCGCAGAACTTCCTGGGGCCGCTGGCCGGTGCGCGGCACCGCGACCGGGTGCAGGGCTATATCGACACCGCCGTCGCGGACGGCGCGCGGATCGTGGTCGGGGGAGCGGCTCCCGAGGGCGTCTCGCAGGGCTACTTCGTGGCGCCGACCCTGCTCGACGGCGTGCGCAACGATATGCGCATCGCCCAGGAGGAGGTGTTCGGTCCGGTCATCTCGGTGATCACCTACGAGGACGAGGACGAGGCCGTCGCGATCGCCAACGACTCGGTCTACGGCCTGTCCGGCGCGGTCTACACCGAGGATCTGGACCGGGGTTACGCTCTGGCGCAACGGATTCGGACCGGAACCGTGAGCGTGAACGGTGCGGTGATGGACTTCACCCTGCCGTTCGGCGGTTACAAGCAGTCCGGCGCCGGTCGCGAGGGCGGCGTCGAGGGGCTCGAGGAGTTCTTCGAGATCAAGACGGTGCACATGCCCGCTCCGGCGCAGTAGGCGGATCTCGCGGATATCGAACTGCCGGTGCCCGGTCGGATTACCGACCGGGCACCGGCAGTTGCGTTTCGGATCGTACGGAGCTGATGCGGTCGGATTCCGGTGGAGCGCGGACCTCGGACCGGTCGCCTACACCGCGGGGACTGCGGCGTCGTCCGAGTGTTCGGCGGACCGCGAATTCTCGTGCCGCATCACGCCGTACAGGAAACTGCGGACCATCTCCTCGTACAGGCCCTTGGAGGTCAACGTGTTCTCCGCGAGCGCGCGAGCCAGGACCGGCTGCGAGCCGGGATCGACATTGGGGAAGATCGTGCTGCGGGTACTGGGTCCGCGCATCGCATCGGTCAGGGCCGTGCCCAGGCTCAGGCGTTCCATGCCGTCCAGGATCTGCACATGCAGATGCGTCGGCACGCCCGATGCCTCGAGGAAACTAGCGGTCTCCTCGTAGGTGCCGATGAGCAGATCGCGCGGAAGGTATTGCAGCAGAATGGGCGCGGCGTTGGGGTGGCGCAGAATAGACCGGCGGAAATTCAGTGCCAGCTGCACGAAGAATTCGGGCCATTCCGGGCCGGGCTTGCGGCGGGGGGTGGGCCAGGCCCCGGCGATATGTCGTGCCACCGCGGCGAGGATGGCGGACCGGTCGGCGAAATGGTGATACAGCGAGGGCGCGCTGACGCCGATGTATTTGGCGAGTTTGGGCAGACTGAATCCCTCGAGACCCTCCGAGTCGATGATCTCGATGGACGCCTCTATCACTGCGGAACGGCTGATCAGAGGTTGTGAAGGTCGGGGCATCTGCGGCTTTCCAGTCGGTTCGCACCAGGTTGAACACCTGGTGCCTTCACGGTCGATGGTATCGGGTGACCGGTCCCGGACGGTGATTCACCACCGCATCGTCGAGGAATTCGAGCAGTCCCTCGGTGAGTACGTCGTTGTCGTCTCCGCCGACCATGTGCCCGGCTCCGCCCACATCGATATGACGTGCGCCGGGAATCAGCGTCAGCAGGTCGCGCACACCCTCGGAACTCACCACGTCGGATTGCGCGCCGCGAATCAGCAAGGTGGGCACGGTGATCCGGCGCGCGGCCGTGTTCGCCCACTGCTCCCGCGTCGCCGCGCGGTCGGGGGCGTTGTCGCGATGGTTGATCATGCGCGGATCCCAGTGCCAGTACCACCGGCCCTCCCGCAGGCGCATATTCTTGCGCAGCCCCTCGGGGCGCGGCGGCCGGCGCCGGTGCGGGTTGTAGGCGGCGACGGCCGCGGCGGCGGCCTCGAGCGAATCGAATCCGGCCAGCCCGTCGCGCATGAAGGTGGTAATCCGGTCGATCCCGGCGGGCTCGGATTTGGGCGTGATGTCGACCAGGACCAGCGCCCGCGCGAGGTGCGGATGACCGCCCTGGGCGAGCAGCGACGCCATTCCGCCCATCGACGCGCCGACCAGGACGACCGGACCGTCGAGTTCGGGGACCATCGCGACGACGTCACGCGCGTGCGCGATCAGCGAATAGTCGCCGTCGGCGGCCCAGTCGCTGTCGCCGTGCCCGCGCGCGTCGACGTTCACCGCGTGCCAGCCGTGCTCGGCCAGCCGTATTCCGGTGCGCTGCCAGGAATGCCTGGTCTGGCCGCCGCCGTGCAGCAGCAGAACGGTGCCGAGCGCATAGGCGCGCCGCGCCGGACGCCGGTCCGCGACGAGGGTGACGCCGTCACCGGGCAATCGGATGACGGTGGTGAGTTCGCTCATGAGTCCTCCTGCGGTCAGTGGCCGGACGTGCCGCCGTCGACGGCGAGCGTCGATCCGGTCACGTATCCGGATGCGGGTGAGGCCAGGAAGATCACCGCCGCGTCGATCTCGCGTTGCGTGCCGGTCCGGCCCAGCGAACAGTTCCGGAGGAATTCGGCCAGGGTGGCCTCGGACATCTCGCCGATCATGTCGGTTTCGACGAAGCCGGGTGCGATCGCGTTGACGCGGATGCCTTTTCGCCCGGACCACTGGTGTGACAGGTCGCGGGTCAGTCCGATCAGCCCGGCCTTGCTCGAGGCGTACGCGGCCTGCGGCAGAACGGATTTGATCAGGCCGAGCATGCTCGCGACGTTCACGATGCTGGATCCGGGTCGCATGACCCGGGCACACGCCTGCGCCGCCCAGTACGCGCCGAACAGGTTGACGTCCACGACGTTTCGGTAGTCCTGCGGGTCCTCGTGGGTGGCCGGGGCGACGTGGCTGACCCCGGCATTGTTGACCAGGATGTCCAGGCGGCCGAACTCCGCGACGGCCGCCTGCGCGAGTGCGTCGCACTGCACGGGGTCGGTGACGTCGGTCGGCACGACCAGGCACCGGCGGCCGACCGCGGTGACGGTTTCGGCGACCTGCTCGAGTTTGTCGCGGCGGCGGGCCGCGATCACGACGTCCGCGCCCCCCTCGGCCAGCGCGCGGGCGAATCCGGCCCCGAGCCCGGTACCGGCCCCGGTCACCACGGCCACCCGTCCGGTGAGTCCGAACAGGTCCAGCACCGATCCGGCGGGGTGGTCCGTGGTGTCCATGCGGTAGCTCCTGTCGCAATGCTCGGATGACTAAAATCTATAGGTTTATACATGTTATCGTGACTTCACATCAGCCGTCTAGCTGGGTATTGCACTCAGTAAACCTAATGACTTAAGATTTAGTTAAACAGTTGTTCCAGTGGACGGATAGGGTTGATGAGCGAAGATCGGACACCCCGCCGGATGCGGGTGATCGGCAAGGAGTCCGTGGCCGCCGGCGTGGTCGCGGTGACGTTGGCCGACGCCGCCGGCGGCGAGGTGCCCGAATGGGAACCCGGCGCGCACATTGATCTGGTGCTGGGCGACATCACCCGCCAGTACTCGCTGTGCGGCGATCCGGCCGATCGGCAGTCGCTGACCGTGGCGGTCCTGCACGACCCGAACGGCCGCGGCGGTTCGGCCTATGTCCACGACAAGCTCCAGGTCGGCGACCTGATCCCGATCGGCGGGCCGCGTAACGCCTTCGGCCTGTCCCCGGCCGAGTCCTACCTCTTCGTCGCCGGGGGGATCGGCATCACTCCGCTGGTGCCGATGCTGCGCGCGGTGGACGGGAACGACCGGCCGTGGCGACTGCTGTACGGCGGTCGCGCGCGCACGAGCATGGCCTTCGCCGACGATCTGGCCGCGGCTCATCCGAATCGGGTCGACGTGCGTCCCCAGGGCGAATACGGACTGCTCGACCTGGACGCGGCGCTGGACGCGCTCGCACCCGGCGCCGCGGTCTACTGCTGTGGCCCGGAGCCGCTCTTGCAGGCGATCGAAACGGCTTGCCGCACACGCGATCTGACGTTGCACGTCGAGCGTTTCACGGCGCGTGAGATCGATCCGGACGCGCCGGTGACCTCCTTCGAGGTGGAATTGGCGAGCACCGGCGAGGTGGTTACGGTCGAGGAGTCCGAATCGGTGCTCGATGCGCTCGTGCGCCGCGGTGTGAACGTCGACTTCTCCTGCCGGGAGGGCACCTGCGGGACCTGCGAGGTCGCCGTCCTGGCCGGTCGGCCCCATCATCGCGATTCCATACTGACCGAGGACGAGCGGGCCACGAACGACGCGATGATGATCTGCGTCTCCCGAAGTTGCACGCCCCGGATCGTCCTGGATCTGTAGACCACCACCCAGCCCACACGTCAGGAGACACTGTTGTCTGAAGCCGAACCCGCCGTCCTCTACGAGGTGAGCGATCACGTCGCCGTGGTGACCCTGAATCGCCCCGACGCCCTCAATGCCGTGAACGCGGCCGTGTCCGTGGCGGCGGGTGCGGCTCTGGAACGAGCGGCGCAGGATCCGCAGGTGCGGGTCGTCATCGTCACCGGCGCGGGCCGGGCGTTCTGCGCCGGTGCGGATCTGAAGGAGATCGCGGCCGGGCGTAACGTTCACGATCCGGACCACCGGGAATGGGATTTCGCCGGAATCGTGCGGCACTGGATCCCCAAGCCGGTGATCGCGGCGGTGAACGGATTCGCGCTCGGCGGCGGAACCGAGATCGTCCTGTCGGCGGATCTGGCCGTCATCGACGAGCAGGCGTCGCTGGGGCTGCCCGAGGTCCGGCGCGGACTGATGGCCGCCGCGGGCGGTGTGCTGCGCATCCACCGGCAGGTGCCGCCGAAGATCGCCGCGGAGATCGCGTTGACCGGACAGCCGATCTCGGCCGCGCGAGCCTATGAACTCGGCCTGGTCAATTCCGTCGCCCCGGCCGGGGGAGCCCTGGCCGCCGCGCACGAGCTTGCCGCGGCCATCGCGGCGAACGCGCCGCTGTCGGTGCAGCAGAGCAAACGTGTGATGCACGAGAGCGCCGCCGCGCACACCGGATGGGCGGAGGAGGATTGGAAACTCAGTCGCGACGCCGCTCGCATCGTGATGAGCAGCGAGGACGCCAAGGAAGGTCCGCGGGCTTTCGCCGCCAAGCGGGCGCCGCAGTGGACCGGGCAGTGACGGCGATGCGCCGGATCGGCCGGGCCACGGCAACCCTGTGTAAAACATGAGACAAATATCGATTGACGTAATATGTAAGCGCATGTAGTGTGGGTCACAATCGGGCAGGCCGCGAAACCGCCTCGCCGGAACCCGGTGTCCACACATCTCGAATCATCCAGAAATCCCGACGCCGGATCGCCGGCCGTCCCGGCTGGTGGCGCCGAACTTCTGCGAAACACACCACGCCCGAAGCCATTTCACTACGCGAAGGACAACGATGGCTGCGACAATCGCCTCGGCTCTGTACTGGTGGGCCGAAACCGAACCGAGTCGTCCCGCGCTGATCGTCGGCGACGAGACGCTCACCTATCGGGAACTGCAGGACTGGTCGAGCCGGGTGGCGCGCCGGATCGTCGAGTTCGGGATCGCGCCGGGTGACCGCGTCGGTGTGCTGGGCCCGAACTCGCTCACCTGGCCCGTGCTGGCTCTCGGCGTGCTCAAAGCGGGCGCGGTGGTCGTTCCGCTGAACCCGCGCCTCACCGCGGCCGAACTGCGCAAGGTGCTCGACGATTCCGGCGCGGTGCTCACCATCGCGCCCTCGGAGTTCGCCGAGCGGATCGAGCAGACCCGGCAGCTGGGACCGGATTTCCGTGCCCTGAGCTTCGACGACTTCACCGACCTGCGCTCGGGTGAGCGGGACGACTTCCGCATCGATGTCGGGCCGGAGGAGCCCATCGCGCTGCTGTTCACCAGCGGCTCGACCGGAGTGTCCAAGGGCGTCATCTGTACCAACCGGACGGTGTTGAGCATCGTGTTCGAGGCGACGCTCACCGAGGAGGGATTCCGACCCGGCTGCACCTCGCTGTTGTTGCTGCCGCTGGTGTTCACCCCGGGACTGGTCTGGGGCGTGCTGATGAGCGTCGTGCTCGGCAATACGCTGATCGTGGAGAAGGAGTTCAAGCCCGGTCGCGCGGCCGGACTGATCGCCCGCCATCAGGTCAACGCGATGTTCGGGGTTCCGCTGATGTGGGAATCGGTCGCCAGAAGCGCGGAATTCGCGGACGCGGACATGTCCTCGCTGCGCACCGCCATCATCGGCGGGGCGGCGGTCTCGCCCGCGCTGCTGAAGGCGTGGGCGGACAAGGGCGTGGCGCTGCGGCAGATCTACGGCATGACCGAGGCGGGTGGCGTGGCCACCGCGACCCCCCGGGCCGAGGCCTTCACCCATCCCGAAAGTTGCGGGGCGGGTTCGATCTTCACCGAATTGAAGGTGGTGCGCGCGGACGGCACTGAGGCCGATCCGGGCGAGGAAGGCGAGATCGTCGTGCACGGGCCGGGTGTCACGCCCGGCTACTGGAACGATCCTGCGACCACGGCGGAGGCGCTGCGGGACGGCTGGCTGCACAGCGGTGATCTGGGCAAGCGGGACGAAGGCGGGCGGATCACCTTCGTCGATCGGATGAAGGACCTGATCATCACCGGTGGGATCAACATCTCGCCGGTGGAGATCGAGCGCGTCATCGGTGATCTGGACGGCGTCGAGGAGGTGGCGGTGATCGCCGCGACCGACGAGCGGTTCGGTGAAACCCCCGCGGCCATCGTGACAGTGAGCGGCAATGTGGACGCCGCGGCGATCGTCGAGCACTGCAACCAGCTGGTCGCCGACTACAAGGTGCCGCGCTATGTGGTGATCCGCGACGAACCGCTGCCGCGGCTACCCAGCGGCAAGCTGGCCAAGACCGCGATCCGCGACGAATACCGGGACGTCACAATACGATTCGAGAAGGTGCGATGAGTTCGGAAACCGACCCGCAGGCCGACAGCAGTCCGGTGCTGCTCGAACGGGACGGCGAGATCGCCATCCTGCGGCTCAATCGCCCGGATCGGCTCAATGCCTTCACCGACGAGATGGGTGACCGCCTGATCGCGGCGTTCGACGAGACCGACGCGGACGACACCGTGCGCGCGGTGGTGATCACCGGCACCGGCCGCGGATTCTGCGCCGGGGCCGATCTCGCCGCCGGCGGCGATACCTTTGTGCTGGAAGGCGATCCGGGCACCGGCGGCGCACCCGCCGATCAGGGCGGCCGGGTATCGCTGCGGATCTATCGTTCGCACAAGCCGGTGATCGTCGCGGTCAACGGCCCCGCCGCGGGTGTCGGCGCCACCATGACGTTGCCCGCCGATATCAGAATCGCCTCGGACACAGCTAAATTCGGCTTCGTGTTCACCCGGCGCGGCCTGGTCCCCGAGGCGTGTTCGACCTGGTTCCTGCCCCGCGTGGTCGGCGTGTCCACGGCCCTGGAGTGGACGCTGAGTGCTCGGATGATTCCCGCCGCCGAGGCCCTGGAACGGGGTCTGGTCCGCGAGGTCGTGCCCGTCGAGCGAGTGCTCGATCGCGCGATCGAGGTGGCCCGGGAACTGGTGAAGGGCACCGCCCCGGTTTCGGTTGCGCTGACTCGTCAGATGATGTGGCGGATGCTGGGCGCCGACAGTCCGGAGGTTGCCCATCGGGCCGAGTCGATCGGCATCTTCGTGCGCGGTACGTCGGACGACGTGCGCGAGGGTGTGGATTCGTTTCTGTCCAAGCGTGCTCCTCGATTCCCCGACCGGGTGTCGGACGGGCTTCCCGAGTTGTTCGAGGCACCCGAGTTCAACTCGGTCAGCCAATAGCCTTGTCGCGCAGCCGATTCGTGCCCTCCTGGTCGGCTGAGTCCACGCGGGCTTTCAGGGACTCGGCCGGCCGCGACGGTTACGGCTTGCCGTCGCGGTTCTCGGGGCATAGTTCGGTGATCGGGCCCGCTGGTCGTCGACGAACGTCGCCCCCACACCGGCGCCCACAAACCGACCGGCCCCCGAGCCGGATGGAGCAAAGCCAGCAGATACCGCAAGGCAGCCCGCCGCCGCGACGCCAAACGTCTGCACGCTGCCCCGAGGAATCACTGGTCAGGAAGTACGCTCCCCGCGCGAGCGGGGATGAGCCCCGCAACGCCAATCTCCCGCCCCTGCTTCAGAAACGCTCCCCGCCCGAGCGGGGATGAGCCCAGGACGTTGTGCCGGTCGATGACCATCTGCCCGTGCTCCCCGCGCGAGCGAGGATGAGCCCATCGCCGTCGCGAGCGCGACCGGCAGCTCCACGTGCTCCCCGGCGCTCGTGGCGATAACCGGACACTCGAATCGCCGAGCATGTCGGCGGCAGCGGTCACACGAACCAGACGGGCGCGGTGCAAGGTGACCGTCACCATCGGTCGGCACAAGCACCGGAACATCGTCCACCCGCCCCTGCTGGGGTGGGCAGCTCCGGCGGAGCCGAGCCTCGATCGTCCTTTGGGAACGTGGGCACAAGGCTCGGCTCCGACCCCAAATGAATCTCTCCGGGTTTGGTGCACACCTTCTTTCCTGGGAAGGTTGTGGGCATCATGCCGAGCAAGTACGACGCGGAGACCAAGGCCAAGGCTGTTCGTCTGGTCATCGAGCACCGTGATGAGTATCCATCGGAGTGGGCCGCGCTGACTGCGGTCGCGGGCCGGTTGGGGATGCATGCGGAGACTCTGCGGGGGTGGGTGCGGCAAGCGGCGGTGGACGAGGGCAAGGCCGAGGGGGTTTCCACGGCGGCGGCCAAGCAGATCCGGGATCTTCAGCGTAAGAACGCCGAGCTGGAGAAGACGATCGAAATCCTGAAGGCCGCAACAAGTTTCTTCGTGCGGGAGAGCGACCCGCGACACCGTTGATTTGTGAGTTCATCGCCGGGCATCGTGCTCGGTTCGGGGTCGCTCCGATCTGCCGTGTGCTGACAGCGCACGGCTGCAAGATTGCCCCGAGAACCTTCTATGCCTGGTTGCGGCGGGCTCCGTCGAAACGAGCTCTGTGGGACGCAGCGATCACCGAGGTCCTTGCCGGTTACTACGATCCCGACGAGCACGGTTTCCGCCGTCCCGAGTCGCTCTACGGGGCGGAGAAGATGTGGGCTCACCTCCAGCGTGAGGGCATCGAGGTCGCCCGGTGCACGGTGGAACGGCTCATGCGCGCCCGCGGCTGGCGCGGGGTGATGCGTCGCAGGAAGCCACCGATCACGACGGTGGCCGATCCGTCGGCGCAGCGGGCACCGGACCTGGTCGACCGCAACTTCGGGGTCCACACACCGAACGAGCTGGTGGTGGCCGATTTCACCTATGTGCCGCTGGAGAACGGCAAGTGGGTGTACACGGCGTTCGTCACCGACGCGTACGCACGCCGGCCGGATCGTCGGCTGGGAATGCTCGACCGACAAACGCACCAGGTTCGTCGAATCAGCACTGCGTCAAGCTGCTGCGCTACGCAAGCGTGAAGGTAACCCGTTGCTGGGCAACACGATTCACCATTCGGATGCGGGCTCGCAATACACATCGGTGCGCTTCGCTGAGTCGGTGCTGCTGGCCGGGATGGTGCCGTCGATCGGAAGTGTCCGGATAAGCATACGATAATGCGTTGGCCGAGACCACAATTGGGCTCTACAAGCAATGCCGCGTAGTTAAGCGGTGGTGTCGGTTGTCGAGTTGCCTTCTGGCTGTGGTGGTTGCGGTGCCAGCCATTGGCGGTTGAGGCGGTAGCGTCCACGACCGATCCGGTCGAGGAACCCTTGGTCGGTCCATCGGCCTATTTGGCTGCAAAGGCTGCGGTAGGGAACGTGTTTCAGCGCGTGGGCGATCTCGCTGGGAGTCCAGTCGCGGCCGGGGTCGGTCCGCAGGAGCTGCAGCACTTGCTGGCGGTGGCCCGGGTCGGTAGCACTTGTGGGGTGTCCAGACGCTTCGGTGTGTTGTGGGTCGGTGAGCGCGGAAAGTTCCAGACCGATGACGGCTTGGCTCTTGGCAGGGCGCTTACCGGTGAGCGCGGTCCCGTAGCGGGACATGGGGCATTTGACCTTGTGGGCGCTGATGCGCGGACGGCGGCAGGCAGGCGGTTGTCCAAAACCGCTCGGGCGATTGCGTTTTCGGGTGAGGTGTTGCTGGTGATGTTGGTTGCGGTGACGATCTGGTTGACGGCGGCGGTCAGGGCGACGGTGAAGCTTGCCCGGTCGGGGTCTGTGCCCGGAGCGGTTTCCACGGCGTCACACATGGCGCGGCGCAACGTCTGATAGATGGTCAGGGCGGCCCACATCTCCTGCTCGAGGCCGACCGGGTCGGTCGAACGCAGAACCCGTCCGCGAAACATGGTGTGGCGCAACGCGAAGAATGCCGACTCGATCTCCCAACGCTCATGATAGAGGCGAGCGATCTGGATCGCTGGATCGGCGCGGTGATCGAGCAGGGTGGTGATGATCCGGTAGCGGTCACCCACGCGGGATCCGTCGGCGCAGGTGGCAGTGATCTGGATATCGACGATGCGGAAGCGGTAACCGTTGATCCTGGTCAGCACCGATCCGTCGGGCAGGGTGGCCCACACGGCCGGGCGACGGCGGGAGCTGAGCCGGACCACGAGCTGGGCGCCGGAGGCGGCGACCCGGGCGAGAATGTCGTCGCCACCGAAGTTGCGGTCGGCCAGCACCAGCATCGTATCGTTCAACAGCGGCACCAGACTGGCGGCGTAGTCGGTCTCGCTACGCTTGATCGAGCCGAAGACCGCGCCGAGCAGGCCGCGGGTTCCGGTCTCGCACAAGGTCAGGACCCGCAGATGCGGATAGCCCTCGGTGCCGCCGCGGTATCGAGTGAACTTGCCCAGCCGCATCCGAATCCGCTCCTGGTCGGGAGCTTGCAGCGAGCCGCAGCCGTCGAAAGCCACAGTGCGCCAACGCCGATAGCACACGCCCGGGACGGCAGGCTGCGCCAGCGGGCCAGCGACTACTTCGAACAATGCCTTCAGCGGCGTGACTCCCAAGCGCCGGCGAAGATCCCGTAGCCCCTTCTCCGAGGGGCTACGGAGGCGTAATGGTCCCAGCCCGGCGATCAGCTTGTCCCAGACCCGCTCGTAGCCCAGTGTCGGGAAAACAGCCAGTGCCAGAACGAAATACACACCGACGCGCGAGGGCAGCAAGCGGGTACGACGCTGCACCGTGCGGGTCCGGGTGAGAACGTCATCGATCAATTCGAACGGCAGGTACTGCGTGAGTTCGCCGAGGTGACCGGGCGCGAAGATTCCCCCGGCCACGGTGATGGTGCGGGTGAGTGTCGTAGTGACAGACTGGGAGGGCAACGGGACCTCTCGGATGCAGGAAGACCTTGGACGGCTTCTCTGCAATAGCAGAGGTCCCGTTGTTTTGCCTCCCCGACACCCACTTTCGGGATCACCCGAGTTGACCTGCCTCCCAACGGCTTAACTACGCGGCATTGGCTCTACAAGACCGAAGCGATCCGTGCGGACTCCCCGTTCCGCCGCGGCCCGCTGCGCGACATCGGCGACGTGGAAGCGGTCACCTCCGCCTGGACAGCCTGGTACAACAGCAGCCGTTTGATGCACCGCCTCGGCCGCAAACCACCGGCCGAGTACGAGGCCGACTACTATGCCAGGGCCACCTGTCAGCAGACCGGAATCAAATAAACCGGTGTGTACCGAACCTGGGGTGGTTCATTCTGGGCGTTCGTACGCCGCTGGGGTGACCCGGACCGGGACTAGGTTCTGTCTCGAAGTGAGTGATGGGGTGGCACCGCGCAGCGGTGCCACCCCATCAGCATGTTCGACCGAAGCTGTTGCCCGCGTTGGCATATAGGCGAGGTCTCCGGTATTCGGATTAGCGACCAAGCAAATCTGAATAGCACCGGAGACCTCGTGGCCAGCGTAGCGGTGGCGGGGCGTGCGGACCTGACCGATGCCCAATGGGCTCGGCTGGAACCGTTGCTGCCCTGCGGGAAGAAGGCGGGACGCCCGCCGAAGTGGACAAAACGTCAGCTCATCGACGGGATCCGGTGGCGGTGCCGGGTCGGGTCGCCGTGGCGTGACGTTCCCGCCGAATACGGGTCGTGGCAAGCGGTGTATGGGTTGTTCCGGCGGTGGCAGCGGGCCGGATCGTGGGCCGCGATCGTGACATCGCTGCAGGTCCTGGCCGATGCTGCCGGGGTGATCGACTGGCAGGTCAGCGTCGATTCCACGACCACGAGGGCCCATCCCCATGCGGCGGGCGCCCGCCGCGAGGGCGGCGAGCAGGTCGAACCGCCAGCCGGTCCTGGTGAGTGCGAGCCTGCTGATCATGGGCTGGGGCGTTCGCGGGGCGGGTGGACCAGCAAGCTGCATCTGGCGTGTGACCAGGGCTGCCGAGTGTTGTCGGTGATGGTTACTGCTGGTCAAGCCGGTGACAGTCCGCAGTTTCAGGCGGTGCTGAACGGCATCGCGGTGCCGAAACTCAGTGGTGGTCGAGCGCGGGTGCGTCCGGAGCGTGTACTGGCCGACAAGGCGTATTCCAGTCGCGGGAATCGGGAGTGGTTGCGTCGCAATGGGATCAAGGCCACGATCCCGGTCCCGGCGGATCAGGCTGCGCACCGGCGCCGTCGCGGTGGTGGCGGGGGTCGGCCGTATGCGTTCGATCCGGTGATCTACCGTGACCGCAACGCCGTCGAGCGGGGCATCAACCAGCTCAAACAGCATCGGGCCGTGGCAACCCGGTTCGACAAACTCGCTGTCCGCTACCAGGCCACGATCCACATTGCGGTGATCAACCAGTGGCTCAGACACTCCTGAGGCAGGACGGGCCACAGGCCCGTCCTCCCTCACTTCGAGACAGAACCTAGATGCCCGGGACGAGTCAGATCTTGGGACGTTGAGTTCGGGTTGGCGAGCGTGCGGGCCGTCAGTGCTCGGTCCGCAGCTGAAATTCCCGTCGTCGTTCCGTGCGCGGCATCGACAGTCACGCATTGTCCTAGCCCCGCTGCCGAACCGTAGCGATGTGTAGGCGTTGCCTCGGGTAGCAGCAGTCGATCGCATACATCTTCAGGCAACGCGACCTGGAGGAATCCGGTCGAATGTCGGATCATGAAGGCAATCTGCGCAGTTGATGCGTGCTCGGCGGATTCGACCAGGACAATCCGGTCCGCTACGACGAGGACGACGAGTGTCCCCGCAGCGAGGGCGTCGGCCCCGTGCACGAGGTCATTTGCCCGCTCGGTACGGCTAATCATAGGCGTGGACATGGTTCATCTCTCAAGATTGCTATGCGACGCACAGTTGGGGTGCAATTCGGAGTGGGTTCCGAAAGTCCTCGCGTGATACACCAGCGGCCGACTGTGATTATTTTCGGCGTGAAGGACGTCAGCGAGGACGATAATATGATCTCCGCCCTCCTCGAGTCGACTGACTTTGCAGGAAACCCAACCGGCGGATTCATGTAAACGAGGAGTCGTATCATCTATTCTCCAGGAGACGTCCTGAAACTTGAAACTCCCGCCCTTGCCTGCAAATTTCAATGCGAGGGAGGACTGCCGACTTGAGAGGATATTCACCCCGAGGCGTCCGGAATGGGCTATGACTGCCAAGGTCTCGGAGCTCTTATCCAGTGCCACGAGAAGCATCGGTGGGGTCATGGACAATGATATGAATGCGCTGACGGTCGTACCGTAGGGTTGCCTGTCGCGCGTAGCGGTTACTACTGCCACGGGGGATGCTACGTGAGCCATTAGATCTTTGAAATCATCGTTAGGCGCAAGATGAGGGTCTGGCATAGAATTGACTTTCTACTGTCGGAGTGTTGCAATAGGCGGGATTGGTATTTTGAGATCTGTCATATTATTTCTGATAGCCAGCGCGGCCCAGGTCTCCAATGCTCGTTCGTCCAGTCTGTGTCCGAGCACTTCTTCGGCCTTTTTTATCCGATATATCACCGTATTGCGCACGACATATAATTCATTCGCCACGGCGAGTGCGCTGTGTTTGAGCCGCAGATAGGCTTCGGCTGTCGTGCGTAGCATGGTCATCTGCGGGTCATCGACGGCAAGTTCGCCGAGTTCGGCTTCCACAAACTGCAGCGCCGTAGCAGGGTCCCGGACCAGTAATGTGAGGAGGCGTATCGCGCGATGATCGATCACTTGGCTTCGCAACCCGGGCAAGGTTTGGACAGTGCTCTGCACATCCAATGTCTCGTGGTATGAGCGAATGAATCCATGCAGCCCGGCATATGAACTGCCGATAGCCACCCGGACTCGCTTGTGGTCGCAGACGGCTTGCGACCAGCGCTGTGTCTCGGTCATGTCGGTGGCGCTGCTACCCCAGGCATGGACAGCGAACTGCCCGTGCGGCAGAAATGTAAATTTGTCCGCACCGCGATTATGTAAAACTTCCTTTGCGATATTGCGCAATTCCGCAGTGTGCGGAGAATCGTTCGTTTCGGACCAAACTAGGACGGCGATATGGTTACGGTGCGATAGTGCGTAACCGAGCTCTCGCTCTGCTGCCGGTATGTCGGCGCAGTCGCCTTCTATTATATTGCGTACGGTTCGCTCGCGTGCAGCGGAAGTGGTCGTGTTCCATCGACAGTATTCGAGATCGTACTCGCGCCCTATTGCTTCTGAAAATTGGTCGAAAAAGTTCAGTAACACTGCAGATATCAGCTGTAGCTGTTCAGGAAGATCGGCAGCAGGAACGTGCTCCACGCAGGTTTTCATATACGATTCTGCCAGCCATCCATGACCCTTCCGCACTGCCGCCCATATAACTGTCAGCGGAATTTCTCTGTGCACCCATTCCCGGATAGCTCGCAGCGTATCGCCGTTTATCTCTGGGGTGCTCAGATCGCCAGCGTGAATCGCAAGAAGTGAGCTTAGCACTGAAGATTCGGTGCCGAGGCGGACCGTCGCAAACTGGGCGGGAGCCGTGCCGAAACCGGGATATATCTCAATACTGCGCCGGGCGATATCGATACCCACGGCGACCGCCCAATCGACAATTCGGGCATCGCCGACCTGTTCGATTGCCGATTGCAGAAGTTCGGGCGAACATACCGATTCGACACGCATATCTTCTCGGACGTGTAGATGCTGTATCCAACTACCTAAATCGGTGAACTTCTTCGGATCGGCTGCACCGTTGCTGCCAATTGTAATCACTGTGTACTGCTCCCGTATTCCGCGTAGCCCGCTCGGTTGCGACGGTCCGCAGCGGCATATGCGTGCTCAGTTCCTAAATGAACGGTACTCCCGGATCTTGGCCGGCGAGAACCCTGCCGTAGAGTTCTGCGTTGGTAGAGTCCAACAGGAATGAGTGGACGGACACCGTACGGATATCTCGGAGAATTGCCGGCAGCTTGTCCTTGGCGCGGATCGCGCTCCCACCTGATCCATTTTCGACGATTTCGCAGACTTCCCGGCACAGCTTTCCGGCCCTGGCGATGTCGGCCCGGCACCGAACACGCGTAGCGAGATCCCAGTCGGCACCGCTTATGGCGTAATGGTCAACCGTGTCCGCCATTCGACGGGCGTGAAATTCCGCTTCATCGAGTTTCATTCGAGCCTCGGCGAGCTGAAGATGCGTGATCGGCGCTTCGCTCTGCTGGGTATAGTTCGTATAGGTGATCCCACGTCCTTGGATTCTTTCCTCGAACAAGGCCAGTGCCGCCCGGGCCATTCCGATGGCAGGCCCGGTTGACAATGCGCACATCCTGGGAACGAATGGCGCCGTGTAATACGGATCCTTCGCGAGCGACCGGCTTCGGCCGTTGCCGTTCACGATATCCATAAACGGCATTGCACGGTGTTCGGGAACGAAGACGCTGTCGAGCTTGACGGTGTTGGAACCGGTGCCGATGAGGCCAGTGACATACCAGTCGTCCATGACCTCGAATTCGGACTTCGGAACGAGAAACGCGACGGGTGGCCCGCCTGCCTCGGGTAGTGCCGGTACGATTATCCACCCGGCATGATGTTGGCCGGAGCTGAAAGCCCAGGTGCCGCTGAGGGTGTACCCACCGGCGACCGCAGAGAATTTGCCTGTCGGGGCGAAAACGCCAGCCGTACGCGGTGCATCCGAGGCAAGGAATTCATCGAGCGCCTCGTCGCCGAATGCGCAGGCCATGTGGCTGACCGCAGTGTAGATCGACGCCACCCAGCTGAGTGATCCATCTGCGGCGGCTAACGTGGCCATTACCTCATACTGGATGGAAGCCGGTGCTTGCGAACCTCCGCGGTCGATAGGCAGGGACATTGCCGTCAATCCGGCGTCGATGAGTGCCTGAATAGATTCGTCGGGCGCACGTCGGAGGGTCAGTGCATCGGGTGCGGCTTGCGCGATCTTCGGTGCGATCTCTGATGCGCGATCGAGAAGTTCCTGCCCGGTCGGCTGGTTGGTAGCGATGCTCATTTCGGTGGCTTTCATTCTTCGGGACAGTGGCACTCAGGACGATGTATCGCTATGGGCGTGATCGGCCTGTGGCGGGTACTTCCAAGCGTCCACTCCGCCGCCTGGAGGGCGGGGTGCTGGCTCGATCTCGGATTCCCACGAGAAACGCTACGTGATCTGGGCCACAATATTCTTGCGCTCTGCGCAAAAATTTGCGCTTCAGTTTTTCGCTTTCCGCCAAAAATGAAGCCGTGTCCATCAGCTATAGACAC
>NZ_JCAJZQ010000019.1:0-104109 GCF_059510335.1 Nocardia sp. PLKS1-43
GGGACGGAGACGCTTCGCCGCTGGGTGCGTCAGGCTTTCGCCTCGCTTCGCTTCGGCGGGCATCGGGTGCGGTGCGCGCCGAAAACCCTTTGTGGCTGGGGTTGCCGAGCCTTTCGCTTCGCGGATGCCCTGCTCAGCGCGAAACTCTGCCTGGACTGCGCTCAGATGGCCGGAACCTCGGCAGTCCCGCGTGCGCTCGACGCGGATGGCGTCTGCCAGCCGCAAGTGACCTACACGAATATCCAGACCCGCTACGACGAGGCGATCGTCCCGTATACCGTAGGTCTCGTCTCCGGACCGCACACGACGAATATCCTGGTCCGGGACTGTTGTCCAGCGGACTACTCCGAACACGCGAGCATCGCGGGTAGCGCCCGCGCGGCGGCTTTCGCCCTGAACGCCCTGGATCCGGGGCGCCCGCGACCGGTGTCGTGCTACTTCATCGCTCCTGTGACCGGTGGATAGTCCGACTGACCCCTGTTCGCTGTGGGCATAGTCGCGGTTGAAACGAATGCGGGGACCTCCGCGTTATGCATGAATGAGTCGAGTTGTCGGCCGTTCGCAATAGGGTGGACGGAAGACGCCCGCGACCCCGGCCAACTAGAGTGGAGGCCGGGGAGGCAACCCCAGGGCTTCATGGCAGGCTTGCGCGAAAGACGTCTGAAGCGCCGGATGCCGGAATGTCGGAGCAGGAGAGTGAGGGAGCGATGTTCGAGAGGTTCACCGACCGCGCGAGGCGCGTCGTTGTCCTGGCCCAGGAAGAGGCCCGGATGCTCAACCACAACTACATCGGTACCGAGCACATCCTGCTGGGTCTGATTCACGAGGGTGAGGGTGTCGCGGCCAAGTCGCTCGAGTCGCTCGGCATCTCGCTGGAGGGTGTGCGCAGCCAGGTCGAGGAGATCATCGGTCAGGGCCAGCAGGCCCCGTCCGGGCACATCCCGTTCACCCCGCGGGCCAAGAAGGTACTGGAGCTGAGCTTGCGCGAGGCGCTGCAGCTCGGCCACAACTACATCGGTACCGAGCACATCCTGCTCGGCCTCATCCGCGAGGGCGAGGGCGTGGCCGCCCAGGTGCTGGTCAAGCTCGGCGCCGACCTGAACCGGGTGCGTCAGCAGGTCATCCAGCTGCTCTCGGGCTACCAGGGCAAGGAGCCAGTGGAGTCGGGCTCGCGCGGCGAGTCGGGCACCCCGTCCACCTCGCTGGTGCTCGACCAGTTCGGGCGGAACCTGACCCAGGCCGCGCTCGAGGGCAAACTCGACCCGGTCATCGGCCGCTCGAAGGAGATCGAGCGGGTCATGCAGGTGCTGTCCCGCCGCACGAAGAACAACCCGGTGCTGATCGGCGAGCCCGGCGTCGGTAAGACCGCCGTCGTGGAGGGCCTGGCCCAGGCCATCGTCAACGGGGAGGTCCCCGAGACGCTCAAGGACAAGCAGCTGTACACCCTCGACCTGGGTTCCCTGGTCGCGGGCAGCCGCTACCGCGGTGATTTCGAGGAGCGCCTGAAGAAGGTGCTCAAGGAGATCAACACCCGCGGCGACATCATCCTGTTCATCGACGAGCTGCACACGCTGGTCGGTGCGGGCGCGGCCGAGGGCGCGATCGACGCGGCCTCGATCCTCAAGCCCAAGCTGGCCCGCGGCGAGCTGCAGACCATCGGCGCGACCACCCTCGACGAGTACCGCAAGTACATCGAGAAGGACGCCGCCCTGGAGCGCCGGTTCCAGCCGGTCCAGGTGGGCGAGCCGACCGTCGAGCACACCATCAACATCCTCAAGGGCCTGCGGGACCGGTACGAGGCGCACCACCGCGTCTCGATCACCGACTCCGCGCTGGTCGCGGCGGCGACGCTGGCCGATCGCTACATCAACGACCGGTTCCTGCCGGACAAGGCGATCGACCTGATCGACGAGGCCGGCGCCCGGATGCGCATCCGTCGCATGACCGCACCGCCGGACCTGCGCGAATTCGACGACAAGATCGCCGACGCGCGCCGGGAGAAGGAAAGCGCGATCGACGCGCAGGACTTCGAGAAGGCCGCGCGGCTGCGTGACAAGGAGAAGCAGCTCGTCGCCAAGCGCGCCGACCGCGAAAAGCAGTGGCGCTCCGGCGATCTGGATGTCGTGGCCGAGGTCGACGACGAGCAGATCGCGGAGGTGCTGGCCAACTGGACCGGTATCCCGGTGTTCAAGCTCACCGAGGAGGAGACCACCCGTCTGCTCCGCATGGAGGACGAGCTGCACAAGCGGATCATCGGCCAGGAGGATGCGGTCAAGGCCGTGTCCAAGGCAATCCGCCGTACTCGTGCCGGCCTGAAGGATCCCAAGCGCCCCTCCGGCTCGTTCATCTTCGCCGGTCCGTCCGGTGTCGGTAAGACCGAGCTGTCCAAGGCGCTGGCGAACTTCCTGTTCGGCGAGGACGACGCGCTCATCCAGATCGACATGGGCGAGTTCCATGACCGCTTCACCGCCTCGCGGCTGTTCGGTGCCCCTCCGGGCTACGTCGGCTACGAGGAGGGCGGCCAGCTCACCGAGAAGGTGCGCCGCAAGCCGTTCTCGGTCGTGCTGTTCGACGAGATCGAGAAGGCCCACCAGGAGATCTACAACACCCTGTTGCAGGTTCTGGAGGACGGCCGCCTCACCGACGGTCAGGGCCGCACGGTCGACTTCAAGAACACCGTGCTGATCTTCACCTCGAACCTCGGTACCTCGGACATCTCGAAGGCCGTCGGCCTGGGCTTCACCCAGTCCAACAACGAGGGCTCGAACTACGAGCGGATGAAGCTCAAGGTCAACGACGAGCTGAAGAAGCACTTCCGCCCCGAGTTCCTGAACCGCATCGACGACGTGATCGTCTTCCACCAGCTCACCACCGAGCAGATCGTGGAGATGGTGGATCTGATGATCAACCGCGTCGCCACCCAGCTGCGGAACAAGGATATGGAGATCGAGCTGTCCGACCAGGCCAAGAGCCTGCTGGCCAAGCGCGGCTTCGATCCGGTGCTGGGCGCCCGCCCGCTGCGCCGGACCATTCAGCGCGAGATCGAGGACCAGCTGTCGGAGAAGATCCTCTTCGGCGAGATCGGCCCCGGACAGATCGTCTCGGTCGACGTCGAGGGCTGGGACGGCGAGGGCCAGGGCGAGGATGCCAAGTTCACCTTCGTCGGTCGGGCCAAGCCCGCCAAGCCGGCCGAAGAGGAGGAGAAGCCGGTCGCAGCGCTCGCCGGTGAGTCCTCCGCCGCGTCCGGAGAGTAATCGGCAGGTTTCTACGGCCCCCTCCCGCATTGCGGGAGGGGGCCGTAGCCGTACCGGTCGATCGCCGTCGCTCGCGCGGCGGCGTGCGTTGGGCGTTCGGTAAGACGACGCTCGGGGGAAATTCGGTGGCGACGACGGCAACCCGTCGCGCATGGTTGGCGATGAGGCGCGACGAAAGGCTTTCATGCTCACCGAAACCGAGATCGATGCGTTCGTGGCGGACGGCTTCGTCAAAGTGGAGCAGGTATTTTCGCGCGAGCTAGCCGCTTCGGGCCGGGAGATACTGTGGCGGGCAACCGGTTGCGATCCGGATGACCCGTCGACCTGGACCGAACCGGTGATCCGGCTGGGAGGATTCGCGCAGGAACCGTTCGATGCGGCAGTGAATGCGCCCGTACTGCACGAGGCGTTCGACCAACTCGTCGGTCCGGGACGGTGGGTTCCGCGAAACAGTCTGGGCGGCTGGCCGATTCGTTTCCCGAGCGCGACGCCGCCGCGAGACGACGGATGGCACGTCGACGCGAGTTTCGGAGACGACCCGAACGACTACACGAGCTGGCGGATCAACCTGTGGACCAGGGACCGCGCGCTGTTGATGCTGTTCCTGTTCTCCGACGTGGACGGCGGCGACGCGCCGACACGGATCCGGGTCGGTTCCCATCTGCGGCTGCCGCCGGTGCTCGCGCCCCACGGCGAGGCGGGGGTAAGGATGCTCGACCTGCTGGACGTTTACGCGGCCACCGCCGACCTGCCGCAGGCACTGGCCACCGGGCGAGCCGGGGATGTGTACCTGTGTCACCCTTTTCTCGTGCACGCGGCGCAGCCGAATCGGCGTGGTCGGCCGAAATTCATGGCTCAGCCGCCGTTGATCCTGCGCGAGCCCTGCGTACTCGACCGTCCGGACGGCAGGTACACCCCGCTGGAGCGTGCGATTCGGCTGGGGCTCGAGAACGCCGCCCGCTGAGGAATCAGGGCGCGGCCGATACCTCGGTGCGGTGCCGACTTTCGCTGTGTGGCCGGTACTCTGGTCGATTGTCATGTGAGCGGGCCGGTGCACGCCCGGACCCCGACAGGAAGGCCGAACCGCTGAAGGTCACCGTCAGAAATGCCAGGTTTCAGCAGTGGGAGGCGTTGCTGGCGAATCGGAACAAGCGGCAGCGGGCCGGGTTGTTCCTGATTCAGGGGGTGCGGCCGATCTCGATGGCGGCGGCGAACGGGTGGCGGTTCGAGAGTCTGTTGCGCCCGGAGGGCAAGCAGTTGTCCGAGTGGGCTCGCGGGATCATCGCACGCAGCGACGCGGATGCCATCGACGTCGCGCCGGAGTTGCTGGCCGAGTTGGGGGAGCGGGGTTCGGGCGAGCCCGAGTTGATCGCGGTCGGTGTGGCCCGGCCCGATGATTTCGGCCGAATCGCTTGCGGGCCGGACTTTTTCGGGATCGTCTTCGATAGACCCGTAAGCCCCGGGAACGTCGGCACGCTGATTCGATCGGCCGATGCCTTCGGCGCATCGGCGGTCGTGGTCAGCGGTCACGCCGCGGATATCTACGATCCGAAAGCCGTGCGGGCCAGTACGGGATCGCTGTTCACCTTGCCGGTGCTGCGGGCCCGATCCACCGACGAGGTCGCGTCCTGGGTGCGCGACCGGCAGCAGGCGGGAATCGCGCTGCGCGTCGTCGGCACCGACGAGCACGGCACCGCCGATATCGCCGACTACGACCTGACCGGGCCGCGCCTGATCGTCATCGGCAACGAGACCACGGGCCTGAGCGCCCGCTGGCGTGAGGTCTGCGACGATATCGTCCGCATTCCGATCGGCGGCGGCGCGAGCAGCCTCAACGCCGCCACCGCGGGTTCGGTCCTGCTGTACGAGGCAGCCCGGCAGCGCCGCACTGCTCAGCGATAACGCCGCACGCCACCGGCAGTATCGGCCCGCGTGTGCGGTCGGGCCGCCGGCAATGCCGCCCGTGCGCGCGGGCGGGCCGTCGACTGTGCCGGCCCGACAGCGCGGTCAGCCATCGGCTGTCGGTCCGCGGCGCGGCCAACCGTCGACAGTGCCGACCTGAGAGTGCGGTCGAGCCGTTCGTGGTCGGGTGTGGATGACTGGGGATCGAGTATCGACCTGCGTCCTCAGCGCAGGCGGTCGAGGATCGGCTGGAAGGCCTCGGCCAGCGCGCCCGGGACGATCACCTCGTCGATGCCGTACGTCTCGTGGCGGTATTCCAGAACGTCGGCGGCCTCGGCTGGGTCGGCGGGCAGGAGACCTACCGAACCTGCTTCACGCAGTTCGGCGGCGGTGGGGACCTGCCAGTTGCCCGGCGGCGGGGCCAGCCGGTCGCCGATGCCGATCAGCTGAGTGGTGAATGCGATCGGGCGGTCGGCGTTCTCGCGCACCGTGGCGATGATCTCGGCCAGGTCGTTCTCGGTGGCCGCCGGATGCAGCGCGGGAAGAACGCGGTCCGCGATCCGCCCCGCGGCCGCGAGCATGCGGGGACCCGAGGCGGCGATCATGACCGGTGGCGCGGGGGCGATCTCGGCCCGCACGGCCGCCACGATCTCGATCAGGTGGGCGCGGCGCTCGGCTGCCGAACCGCCGGGCCGGCCGAGTTGCTCGGCCTCCTGCACCGCATCGGGACGGCCGATGCCGATGCCCAGTTCGAAGCGGCCATCGGAAAGTTGTTGCAGCGCGGCGATTTCCCGCACGGCCACCGCGGCCGTCCGCAGCGGCGCCGCGATGACGTTGGGACGCACCCGCAGGGTCGTGGTCACCGCCGCCGCGGCCGCCAGGGCCGGAAAGGGTGACGCGGTGCGCAGCGTATCGGGCATCAGGAGCGTGTGATAGCCCTGTCCCTCAGCGTTTCTGGCGGTCTCCAGCCAGTCCGCCGCCGATCCCGGGGCCTGCATCGTGCCGAATCGTATGGTCATCGAACCTCCTGCGAATGCATCTCGTCGCTATCGCTCAGCGCTCCGGACCGGTCGGTCATTCCCGCGCCGGCGCGTCGCTACTGCCAGCCCGGGCGGACCAGGCCGGACTCGTATGCCATCACGACCAGCTGTGTCCGGTCACGCGCATTGAGCTTAAACAGGATTCGGCTGACGTGCGTTCGAGCGGTCGCCGGGCTCATGAACAGGCGTGCGGCGATTTCGGCATTGGTCAGGCCCTCGGCGACGAGGGTCATCACCTCGCGTTCGCGATCGGTCAGTTCGGTGAGTTCGGCCGCGGGCGCGGGCTTGGCACGCGAGGCGAATTCGGCCACCAGACGCCGAGTCACGCTGGGGGACAACAGCGCATCGCCCGCTGCTACCACCCGCACCGCCCGGACCAGATCGGCCGGCTCGGTGTGTTTGACCAGGAAACCCGTTGCGCCCGAACGCATTGCCTCGAAAACGTACTCGTCGAGTTCGAAGGTGGTCAGCACCACCACCTTCACCGCGCTCATCGCGGGATCGGCCGCGATCGCGCGGGTGGCGGCCAGGCCGTCCAGCACCGGCATCCGGATGTCCATCAGCACGACGTCGGGCGTGAGCTCCTTGGACATCCGCACGGCCCGTTCGCCGTTGTCGGCCTCGCCCACGACGCGGATGCCCTCCTGTGCGTCCAGCAGGGCGACGAATCCGCCGCGCACCAGGGCCTGATCGTCGGCCACCAGAACTCGAATATCGTCTCGGGCGGGGATCATCGGGACTCCTGGGGTATCGGAAGACGTGCGGTGACGCGAAATCCGCCGCCGGGCAACGGGTTCGCGGACAGTTCGCCGTTGAGCGCGTGTGCTCTCTCGCGCATGCCCGGGATGCCGTTGCCGCCCGGGGTCGTGGATGGTTGTGGAGTATTCGCGGGGGCGGTGTTCTCGACCGTGAGACGCAGCTCCTGCGGGGAATAGGCCACGCCGACAACGGCGCTCGCGCCCGGCGCGTGCCGCAGCACATTGGTCAGCGATTCCCGCACGATGCGCGCGGCGGCCACATCCAGTACGGCGGGCAGCCGCACGGGATCGCCGGACACCTCGGTTCGAACCGTCAGGCCCGCCGCGCGAGCGGGCTCGATCAGCGTGTCCAGGTCACCGACCCGCACGGCCGGCCCCCTCGGCGCCGCAACGGTTTCCGCTCCGGCCCGAATGGATCGCAGTAGTGCGTGCACCTCGCCGAGTGCGTCGCGGCTGGCGGATTTGATCGCGGCCAGCGCGGTCGCGGCCTGTTCTGGTTTGCGGTCGAGCAGTTCCAGCGCCACCGAGGATTGCACGTTGATCAGCGAAAGGCTGTGCGCGAGAACGTCGTGCAGCTCGCGCGCGATCGCGAGACGTTCCTCGCTGGCGCGCTGTTCGCGCCGGGCCTGCTCGCGTGCGCGTTCGGATTGCTCGTTGCGCTGTGCGGCCTCGGCGCGCTGGCGCCGCGCGATCAGCACCGCGCGCCGCTGCCGCATGCCCTCGGCGAGGGCCACCAGCACCGACAGCCAGGCGAACAGCCCGATGATCTGCCAGTAATTGGTCGGATGCCCCGCGATGAACGGCGCGGGCCACACCATCAGCAGATACCCCAGCGGCACGATCGGATAGGTGTACCAGCGCGACCCGCGGCGGGCCGCGGACAGGAACGCGATCGCCAGCGCGATGAAGATCGGACCGTACCCGTATCCCGACAGCAGGTAAGCCAGCGTGATCAGCATGACCGCGTACAGCACCGCGCGCGGATACGCGCGCCGCACCGCCAGCAGTGCCGGCCCGGCCAGCAACAGCGCATATCCGAGCGCATCGAGCTGCCGCGAGCCGGTCTCGTGCCAATGCGCGTTCGCCCTGCCGCCCGCCCCCACCTGGACGACGGCGGCGATCAGCGCCGGCAACAGCACTCTGCCACTCGGCCGCATGCGCGCATCCACAGTCGAACCGTAGCCCGCCGCACCGCTTCCGGACGCCCCGCGCGGCGAATTACGTCCAGATACGTACGCCCGGCTCCACTCGCTGTCCACGCCTTGTGTGCGCAAGTGACGGGTCAGGTCGCGCCGGGCACGGTGCCGGATGCCGTATGTGATTGCTCCGACGTGTGCCCGTCGGCCGGGATGCTGTGTGCGGGCCGGCTCGCCTTGGTTACCGCTGCTGTGCGCGCTGGGACGGGTCTGTTCATTCCCCGGCAACGGTTGCGAGCGTTTGTGCACATGTGGGTCAGGTTGGGCAATCGAGGGCCGGGCTCGGATATCCGATGAAATCCGTTCGAGCCGCTGTGTGTGACTGCTCGGATGTGTGCTCGCTTCGGGATGCGGATGCGGCCGATCGCACCGGCGTACCGGGTGGTGGGTTACGTCCGGATACGTACGCCCGGTCACGACCGCCGGCGGATGTGCCCGGCCGGGTCGCGGGCGGATTCTCGACGGCATGAATCAATCGGATCCCGTAGCGGCGGTGCGCACCGATGCGCTCACCAAACGCTATGGCGCACATACCGTTGTCGATGCCGTGGGCATGTCCGTCGCGGCGGGGCAGATCTACGGCTTCCTCGGACCGAACGGCGCCGGCAAGACCACCACGCTGCGCATGCTGGTGGGCCTGGTCCGGCCGAGTTCGGGTCATGCGACCGTCCTGGGGCGACAGCCCGGCGATCCCGCGGCGCTGCGCCGGATCGGGGTGTTGATCGAGGGGCCGGGCTTCTTCCCGTACCTGTCCGGCCGGGACAACCTGCGGGTGCTGGCGCGTTATCGGAACCGCACCCGCGACGATGCCGAGGAGGCGCTCGACCGGGTCGGACTGGCCGCCCGCGGGAACGACCGGTTCCGGGCCTACTCGCTGGGGATGAAACAGCGTCTCGGGGTCGCCGCGGCCCTGCTGGGGAACCCGGATCTGCTGATCCTCGACGAACCCACCAACGGGCTCGATCCGGCCGGAATGGCCGAAATGCGTGAGCTCATCACCGGATTGGCCGCGGACGGGCACACCGTCGTGCTGTCCTCGCACCTGCTCAGCGAAGTGCAGGAAATCTGCGATCGCGTCGGCGTCATCTCCCAGGGGCGCCTGCTCACCGAATCGACCGTGAGCGAATTACGCGGTACGGCAACGCTTTTCCTGCGAGCCGAACCGGTGGAACTGGCCTTCCCGGCCGTGCGCGCCGTGCTGGGCGATCGAACCGCACTGCTGACCACCGGCGGCATCAGAGTCGATGCCGCGGCGGCAATGGCGCCCGAGGTGGCTCGTGCGGTCGTCCAGGCGGGCGCGGACCTGTTGGAACTGCGCAGCGACGAGCGTTCGCTGGAGGAGGTCTTCTTCGAGTTAACGGTTCTTCCGCCTGACGGCGCCTTCGCATCGGAAGTTCCTCTCACGCGGTTCCCGTCTTTGCTTGGTTCTCTTGCCATGCGCCGCAAGCGACACTCACGACTTTTCCCTCCCGCCGTTAACGACGGGGTATCCAAGGCAGATTCTCGATGACCGACCTGATCGCTTGTACCCGAGGCGAATTCGCCCGCCTGCGCCGCTGGCCGGCGTTCTGGATCATCCTGGGCACCTGGATAGTGCTCAACCTCGTATTCGCTTATCTGTTCAACTATCTCGCCTACACCACCGGCTCGTCGATGCGCATGTCCAACGGGCAGCCGCGGGCAATCCTGTTGCAGCAGATGCTTCCCGCCGCGGTACCCGAGGTGTTCACACAGGGTATGGCCATGTTCGGTGGTGCGTTGATGCTGGTGCTCGGCGCGCTGGTGACCGGAAGCGGATACGGCTGGGGCACTTGGAAGACCGTCTTCACCCAGGGGCCCTCGCGCGCCCGGGTGGCGGGCGGGACGGTGCTGGCGCTGGCGGTGGTGGTCGTCGCGCTGGTTCTGAGCGCGTTCCTGGTCGACACCGGTGTGGCCGCGATCATCGGCACTGTGCAGCACCAGTCCCTCGCGTTGCCCGGTGCCGGGCGATCGCTGCTCGGAATCCTCACGGGCGCGGCGATTCTCGGCATGTGGACGTTGGCGGGTGCGTTGATCGGCGTGCTCGCCCGCGGTCCGGCCCTCGCGGTCGGCCTGGGACTGGTGTGGGTGCTGGTGGTGGAGAATCTGTTGCGCGGCGTCGCGGCGATCTTCGCGCCGATCCGGGCGATCACCGACCATCTGCCCGGCACCGCGGCGGGTTCGCTGGCCGGTGCGATGCGCACGGTCTCCGGCGAGTCGACGCCGGGCGTGCTCGATATTCTCTCGCGCCCAGCATCTTTCGTTGTTCTGGCGACCTACATCGTCGGCTTCGCCCTCGCGATGGTGTGGCTGCTGCACCGCCGCGACATGGCCTGAGCCGCATCCATCGCCCAATCCCGGATGACGCCGAGCTCCGAGTAACGTCGACGCTGGACATTACCAACCCGGATAACGCCGACCTCCGGTTTGCGGCGCGGCTTGCCGCTCGGACGCGTGGCGGGTGCGAGGAACGAGTGCCCGACACGGGGCCGAGCGGTGAGCCTTCGGGCGCCGCAAACACGCCGGAGCGGAGCGGAGGCCAAAGATACGGAAAGGACCGTGATGCCAACACGTAGTGCACACACCGCATGGACCGGAGGTCTGCAGGACGGCTCGGGGCGGGTCGAGCTGGCCAGCTCGGGAGTCGGCACGTTCGACGTCTCGTTCCCCAAGCGCACCGCCGACACCGCCGAGGGGACGACCAGCCCGGAGGAGTTGATCGCGGCGGCGCATTCGTCCTGCTACGCGATGGCGCTGTCCGCGGAGATCGGCAACGCGGGCGGCACGGTGCAGAGCCTGGACGTCAACGCGGATGTGACGCTCGGACCGGATCCGGCAGGCGGATTCCACCTCAGCGGCATCAAGCTGACCGTCCGGGGCCGCGTGTCCGGCATCGATGCCGCGGGCGCGCAGAAGGCCGCCGAGGCCGCCAAGGCGGGTTGCCCGATCAGCAAGGCGCTGGCCGGGGTCGAGAACATCGAACTGGACGCGAGCTTCGAGGGCTGAGGCATCGCGCGGGTCGCGCCCGCGCACGGCTCGGGCCCCGGTGACACCTCACGCGGGGCCCGAGCCACCCGTCAGCGGCCGGGTGAACGGCGGATATGCGAACTACGCGGGCTTGGCCGCGACGTCGAGCACGACCTCGAACTCGAGCAGCGAGGCGCCGGTCGACACCGGTTTGCGGGACGGATCACCCGCGTGCGCGGTCTTGGCCGGGCCGTCCCGCCACGCGGCGAAGGACTCCTCCGAATCCCACTGCGTGACAACGAAGTACCGGTTGTCCCCGGCGACCGGGCGCAGCAGCTGGAACCCGAGGAAGCCGGGCGAGTTCTCCACCGCGTGCGCGCGGCCCGCGAACCGCTTCTCCAACTCGGGCCCCGCACCCTCGGGGACCTCGATTGCATTGATCTTCACAACAGCCATGACTCGACCATAGCGCTAGAGCCGCGGGCCCCGGCCTGGTCCTCAGCGCCGCAGCACCTGCCGTCCGATGGCCCACTTGTGGACCTCGGTCGGCCCGTCGTAGAGGCGGAAGGCGCGCATATCGCGGAAGATCATCTCCACCACCGTCTCGTCGCTGATGCCGATGCCGCCGAGCACCTGCACGCAGCGGTCCGCGACCTTGAAAAGCTCTTCGGACACACTGGATTTGGCGATCGAACTCTCGTGCCGGGCCTTGTGGCCGTTGTCCATCAGCCAGCACGCGTGCCAGATCGTCAGGCGGCACTGGTGCAACGCGATCTCGTTGTCCGCCAACAGAAACGACACACCCTCGTGCTCGCCGATGGGCTTGCCGAACGCGGTGCGGGTGCGCGCGTGTTCGACCGCGATGCTCTGTGCCCGCTCGGCCGCGCCGAGCCAGCGCATACAGTGCGTCAGGCGGGCCGGTGCCAGCCGCAGCTGTGCGTACCGCAGCGCCTGGCCGGTCTCGCCGAGTACGGATTCCCTTGGCAGCGTGAGGTTCTCGAACCGCACCACACCGTGCCCGCCGACATAGTTGCGGTCCATGGTGTTCATCGTGCGCTCGATGACGATGCCGGGTGTGCCGCCCTCGGCGAGGAACAATGTGGGTCCCTCGGGCAGATGCGGATTGGCCTCGAGCCGGGCCATGATGATCCACGTCTTGGCGCCGTCCGCGCCGGTGATGAGCCATTTGCGGCCGTTGACGACGAAACTCTCGCCGTCGAAGGTGGCGGTGGTGGCCAGCTGACCCGGATCCGATCCGGCCCCGCCCGGCTCGGTCATCGCGAAGACCGAACGCTGATGCCCGGCGATCACCGGCGCCAGATACCGGTCGATCTGCGGCGCGTCGGCGACCTTGGACAGCAGGAACATATTGCCCTCGTCGGGCGCCGCGCAGTTCATCGCGACCGGACCGAGCGTGGACCAGCCCGCCGCCTCGTACAGCACGGCCTGCTCCACGTGGGTGAGACCGCGCCCGCCCAACTCGACCGGGGCCTGCACGGTCAGCAATTTCTCCGCCCGCGCCAGCTCGACCAATTCCTGGCGCAGCTCGTCGCTGGGCCCGTGCGAGGTCAACCGGGGATCGCGCTCGTACGGAACGATCTTGTCGATGACGAACTGCCGCACCCGATCACGTTCGGCGGCGAGGTCGGCGGGAATCGAGAAATCGATCATCTGGTCACCTTCGTTCGTTGGCCTGCGAACGAGCATACGATGCATCGCCCTACCGACTGACGGCAGACGCCTTCAAATACTTCTGCACCCGTTATCGCACGTCACGGTCCTGTTCGGTGCCGTGATCCCGGCTGCTGGGGCGCAGCGCTGGGTCGGCTCCTTGTACCGGCGCCCAGCGATCCGAACCGGGGCACGCCCGCGGCCGCGGGCGCTGAACAGGCCCGGCGCGGACGCGGTAGCAGAGCCCGGATCGGCAGCCATGGCGAGACCGGCGAGCAGGCGATCGCCCGGGCCGCGCGGCGGATCAGTTCAGGACTTCGGTCAGGAAGCCGGTGACCTCGGTGCGATACGCGGCGGGCTGGTCGTCGTGCACGAGATGGCCCGCATCGGAGATCAGGACGTGGCGGGCGTTCGGATGTTCGGCGGCCATGCGACGCATCTGACCGGGCGGGGTGATGGTGTGCTCGCCCTCGATCAGCAGGGCGGGGGCGCGTACGGCGTGCCACTGCGACCAGAAGTCCCGGGTGCCCCATTCCTCGGAGATATCGCGGAAAGTCGTTACCGCGCCGTGCAATCGGTAGCCGTCGGGGCCGTGGGCGAAGGCCTGCAGGAAGTAGCGTCCGGCCACCGGGCCGAAGAAGTCCAGCATCGCGTTCTCGTCGGGGAAGGGTTGCGGCCAGGCTTCGATCATCTGCGCCCAGTCCCGCGCGGTGCGGCCGCGAAAATCCGGGGCCATATCCTCGACCACCAGCGCACGCACCCGCTCCGGATGGGCCGCGGCGAACATCCACGCGTGCAGCCCGCCCATCGAATGACCGATCAGCACCATCGGCTCGGTGATCCGCGCGGTGGCCGCGGCCAGATCCGTGACGAACGCCTCGGTGGTCAACTCCGGCGGGGCGGGGCGGCCGTGGCCGGCGGCCTCGAACGTGTACAGCCGCCCGAACGGGCGCAGCCAGTCCAGGTGTGCGCGCCACGTCCGCGCGCTGCCCATCAGCCCGTGCAGCAGCAGAATCGGCACACCTGTGCCACCTTCGTCGATCAGCATCGGCTCCGACCATACGGCGACCCTCGACGAGCGCGCCGGCCGGCGCTTTCGTCCGGGCACGGCACGGCACGGCTACCGGCGACTCGGCGGCGAACGTCGGCGTCGGCGGCCGGATGGGTGCGGTCGCGCGTCGGGTGGCGCGCGTCCAGCGGCCATTGTTCCCAAGCGGTCGGTTCCGATAACGCGGCCGGTCCGAATGTCCTCAATGCGCACGCCCCCCTGACACCCGACGGCGGTGTCCTAGGATGTTGTCGCACGCATGCGCTGGTCCGGCGGATCGGCTCGTGCCGGAAGTACACAGCACGCCCGGTCGGTGATACGCCGCGTAACGGCGGGTCGTGCGGGAAAGAAATGCGGTCGAGTACGTCTGCGACGGTCTGTCGCGGCGACCCGCCCGCGCCGGAAGGACATTGCATGAGTTCGGAACTGCACGTCGATGTTTCCGGCGGCGTCGCGGTGCTCACGCTCAACCGTCCCGCCCAGCAGAACGCGCTGACCCCGGAGTTGACGGAGGAACTCGGCGCGGCACTGCGCCGCTGCGATATCGAGGACGCGATTCGCGCGGTCGTGCTCACCGGGACGCCACCGGCCTTCTGCGCGGGCGCGGATCTGTCCCACCGGGTCGGCGAGGTCAGCGCCACCCTCGACCCGCCGCCCTGGCGGGTGCGCAAACCGGTGATCGCGGCGGTGAACGGTCACGCGGTCGGCGTCGGCCTGGCGCTCGCGCTGCAATGCGACCTGCGGTACCTGGCCCGCGACGCGGTGTACGGCCTGAATCAGGTCCGTCGTGCGGTGCTCGCCGACGGCTATGCGCACTGGATGCTGCCCCGGCTGGCCGGAATGGCCAATGCCGCGGACATCATGCTCACCGGCCGCACCTTCGACGGTGAGGAGGCCACGGCCATGGGCTTGGCCAACAGCTGCCTGCACGCATCGGAGGTGCTGCCGACCGCGATGGCCGTCGCGCACGACATCGCGGGCGGATCCGCGCCGCTGCCGGTGGCGTTGTCAAAACGGCTGCTGTGGGAGAGCCTGGGGATGACGCAGGACGCGGTCGGCCGGATGGAGACCGAGCTGAACGGCTACGTCGCACAGAGCATCGACGGCGGCGAGGGAATGGCCGCGTTCCGCGACCGCCGCCCACCCCGCTGGACCGGCAGCATCAGCGGCGAATGGCCTGCCTGGGAGGTGCCCGCCGAACCGGAACGCCCCGGGCTGGACTGAGACCCGCTCGCCTCAGGCACGTCCGCCGATGACCATCAGCAGGTAGACGATGGCCACCAACACCATCAGCACCGTCCCGACGATGCCGAGGACGTACCCGGTCAACACCTGCGAGCGGCCGCCGAGCGTACCGCCGGACCGCTCGATCTGGTCCAGCGCCTGCTTGCCCAACGCCCACGCCACCGGACCCAGTGCGCCACAACAGAATATGCTCAGGGCGCCGAGCAGTAGCACCGTCGTCGCGTGCGGATGCTCGACGGGCTGACCGATCGGCTGATCGGGCAGCTCTCCTCCCCAGTAGGGCTGCTCATTCCACATGGCCACCATTCGAGTCTACGGTGACGCGGGCCATTTCAACGCCCGGACGCGCGCCAATTCACATCGACCGGCGCGGTCGCCGTGCAGAATCTCCCTCTCGGACGGGCGGATTCGCCCCGTCAGGACCGCCGCTGACGTGCGATATCGGCCAGCACCACACCCGCCGCGACCGAGGCGTTCAGCGATTCGACCGGTCCGGCCATCGGAATGCTCAGAATCTCGTCGCAGGTCTCGCGCACCAGCCGGGAAAGGCCCTTGCCCTCCGAGCCGACCACCACGACTGTCGGTGCGGTGCCGTCGAATTCGTCCAGGACGGTGTCTCCGCCCGCGTCCAGGCCGACGATCTGCACCCCGGTGGCAGCCCAATCCTTCAGTGTGCGAGTCAGATTCGTCGCGCGCGCGACGGGCAGCCGGGCCGCGGCGCCGGCGCTGGTCCGCCAGGCCACCGCCGTGACGCTCGCGCTGCGCCGCTGCGGGATCACCACGCCGTGTCCGCCGAAGGCCGCGACCGAACGGATCACCGCGCCCAGATTGCGCGGATCGGAGATGTTGTCCAACGCCACGAGCAGCGCGGGTTCGCCCGAACCACTGGCGGATTGCAGCAGATCGTCCGGGTGGGCGTACCGGTACGGCGGCACCTGAAGTGCCAGCCCCTGATGTAATCCGTTGCTGCTCATGCGATCCAGGTCGGTGCGCGGCACCTCCAAGATCGAGATTCCGGCGTCGGCGGCGAGTTTCACCGAGGCGGTGAGCCGTTCGTCGTTCTCGGTGCCCACCGCGACGTACAGCGCGGTCGCCGGTACGCCGGCGCGCAGGCATTCCACCACCGGATTGCGGCCGAGCACCAGTTCGGGCCCGTCGGCGTTGCGGCGACCGGCGACCCGGCCGCCGCCGGAGGAGGGGCCGCCGCGAGTCTTGGCCGCGGCCTTGGCCGCCGCGGCCGCGCGCTTGGCCGCGGGGTGGTATTTGCGCTCGGTCGCGGGCGGGGTCGCGCCCCGGCCCTCGAGGCCGCGCCGACGCTTGCCGCCGGACCCGACCACCTGCCCCTTCTTGCTGCCGCCCTTGCGCACCGCGCCACGCCGTTGCGAATTGCCTGCCATCAGTTCGCCTTTCGTGCCGTCGGTGATACCAGTGCCCACTCCGGGCCGTCGGGTGTGTCGGTGACCTCGACGCCTGCCTCGTTCAGCCGATCGCGCACCGCGTCGGCCTCGGCCCAGTCCTTCGCCGCGCGCGCCCGTTGGCGGCGGTCGAGTTCGGCGCGCACGAGGATGTCCAGCGCGTCGTTCGCCGAGGACGAATCCTGCGGCCCGGACCAGTGCGGATCCAGCGGATCCACACCCAGGATGCCGAGCATGGCCCGCACCTGTCCGGCCGCTTCGCGGGCGGTGTCGGACGCACCGGATTCGAGCGCCTTGTTGCCTTCGTGCACGACGCGGTGAATTTCGGCCAGCGCCTTGGGAATTCCGAGATTGTCGTCCAGCGCCTCGGCGAACGCGTCGGTCCACTTGCCGACCGGAACCTCGCCCAGCCGCTCGCTCGCCCGGCGCACGAACGCCTCGAGCCGTTGATAGGTCTGGGCCGCATCGCGCAGCGCCTGATCGGAGTATTCCAGCATCGAACTGTAGTGCGCGCTGCCCAGATAGAACCGAAGTTCCACGGCCCGAACATGTTCCAGCACATTCGGCACGGCCAGGGTGTTGCCGAGGGACTTGGACATCTTCTCCCCGCCCAGGGTCACCCAGCCGTTGTGCAACCAGTACCGCGCGAAACCGTCACCGGCGGCGCGGGATTGGGCGATCTCGTTCTCGTGGTGCGGGAACACCAGATCCATACCGCCGCAATGGATATCGAATTCGGAGCCGAGGTAGAACCCGGCCATCGCCGAGCACTCCAGATGCCAGCCGGGCCGGCCCGGACCCCACGGCGAGGGCCAGGTCGGCTCACCGGGTTTGGCGGCCTTCCAGAGCGTGAAGTCGCGCGGATCGCGTTTGCCCTCGCCCGCGCTCTCACCCTGGTGTACGTCGTCGAGTTTGTGCCCGGACAACGCGCCGTATTCGGGATAACTGCGCACGTCGAAATAGACGTTCCCGGAGGAGGCGTAGGCGTGACCGCGTTCGATCAGCCGTTCCATCATCTCGACCATCTGGGTGATGTGCCCGGTCGCGCGCGGCTCCACCGACGGCGGCAGCACACCGAGCGCGGCATAGGCGCGGTCGAAGGCGCGCTCGTGCGTCGCGGCCCACTCCCACCACGGGCGGCCCGCGGCGGCGGCCTTGTTCAGGATCTTGTCGTCGATATCGGTGACATTGCGCACGAACGCGACGTCGTATCCACCCGCGAGCAGCCAGCGGCGCAGAACGTCGAACGCGACTCCGCTGCGGACGTGTCCGATATGTGGCTCGCCCTGCACCGTGGCGCCACACAGGTATATCGACGCTCGGCCGGGGACCAGAGGCGTGAAATCACGCAGGGTCCGCGTCGCGGTGTCGAACAGGCGCAGAGTCACGACCAGCCATCCTACTGTCGGGAATTTTGCATAAGGTACAGGGCGGGTGCCGGGTGCGGGATATCCGGCAGCTCAGGGGTGCGAGCGAGTTAGCTGCGACAACACAGCAACGCTGTGGCGACCGCCGCGACACCCTCGCCGCGGCCGGTGAGTCCCAGACCGTCGGTGGTCGTGCCGGACACCGAAACCGGTGCACCGAGTAATTCTCCCAGTACCTGCTGCGCCTCGCTACGTCGAGGCCCTATCTTGGGACGATTGCCGATAACCTGCAGCGCCGCGTTGACGACGGTATATCCGGCCTCGTCCAGCAGACGCCGGACCTCGCGGAGCATGTCCGCACCGGACACCCCGGCCCATTCGGGCCGCCCGACGCCGAATACCGCGCCAACATCGCCCAGCCCGGCCGCCGACAACAGCGCGTCGCACAGCGCGTGCGCGCCGACGTCACCGTCGGAGTGACCGGAGCAGCCGCTCTCGCCCTCGAACAGCAGACCGGCCATCCAGCAGGGACGGCCGGGTTCGATCGGATGCACATCGGTACCGAGGCCGACCCGCAGACCAGTGGGATCGATCACCGCGACACCGAGCCGTGCGCGGGCGCCGGGATCTGCGACGCGGTGCGAATATCCGCGATCTCGTCCGCCGCTTCGGGAGTGTCGCGCTCGGCGAGCAGTGTGCGCGCCAGCCGAAGATCCAGCGGGGTGGTGATCTTGAATGCCATCGGGTCGCCGGGGATCACCCGGACAGGCGCGCCGAACGCCTCGACCAGGCCCGCGTCGTCGGTGGCGTGCATTCCCGCGGCATAGGCGTCGCGCAGGAGTTGCGCCTGGAAACCCTGGGGAGTCTGGATCGCGCGCAGTACCGCGCGGTCGGGTGTGCCGGTCACCTCGCCGGCGACGTCCACGGATTTGATCGTGTCGGTGACGGGCAGACCCGGGACGACGGCCGGGCAACCGGACGTCAATTCGGCCACCACCCGCGCGATCAGCGACGGGGGTGTCAGGGCACGCGCGGCATCGTGCACGAGGAAATGGGTAGCCTGCGGTGCGGCGTCTATTCCGGAACGCACCGAATCGGTACGTTCCGCGCCGCCCGCGACCACGCTCACCGGCACGGGGCATGCCGGTTCGGCGCGGTGGCCCAGCAGAGTTCGCGCCTCGCCGAGGAGTTCGGCGGGCGCGGCGATCACGATGTGGTCCACGACCCCGGACGCGATCAGGCCGTCTACAGCGAGTGTGAGCATAGGCGTGCCGCCGACCGGCACGAACGCCTTGGGCATGCACTCACCCAGGCGAACGCCCCGACCGGCGGCAGGTACCAATGCCACGACACGACTCGTGTCGTGCACCTGGTTCACGATCAGGAGGCCGCTGCGAGAACCTCGTCGAGCAGGGTCTCGGCCTTGACATCGTCGGTGCCCTCGGCGAGGGCGAGTTCACCGACGAGGATCTGACGAGCCTTGGCGAGCATCCGCTTCTCGCCGGCGGACAGGCCGCGATCCTGTTCGCGCCGCCAGAGATCACGGACGACCTCGGCCACCTTGTTCACATCGCCGGAGGCGAGCTTCTCCAGGTTGGCCTTGTAACGCCGAGACCAGTTCGTCGGCTCTTCCGTGTGCGGCGCACGTAGCACCTGGAAGACTCGATCGAGACCCTCCTGGCCGACGACGTCACGAACGCCGACGTATTCGGCATTCTCGGCGGGAACCCGTACGGTGAGATCGCCCTGGGCGACCTTCAGGACCAGATACTCCTTCTGCACACCTTTGATGGTGCGAGTCTCGATAGCTTCGATCAGCGCCGCTCCGTGGTGGGGGTAAACGACGGTGTCTCCGACCTTAAAAATCATGTGTCCCGTGCCCCTTTCGATGCTCACAGTTTAACATGCGACTCGATAACGGCGCGATCAACGACGCAGGTCAGGGCCACAACAGCCGTGCGCTGGGGGTTGACAGAACCAATTCGGTGTGCATCCTGTTGTGCCAGAACGAGTTACGGCGGGGCGCCCGCGCGGCGGGTGCGGCACCGGAACCACCGGGGGCCCTGCCGATCCGTGTGCCCGGACAACTATTACGCTCCGTACTACTACTCTGCATCGTGGAGTGAGCCCGGTCGACATGGAGGACAACCCGTGACTGCCCTGAAAGCCACCACAGCGTCCGAGGCGCGCCGCAGTGCCGTGCGCCGCAGTGCTGTTGCAGTTGCCGCGCTGGCCGCGGGTGCCGCACTCGCGCTGTCGGGCTGCAGCTCCGGCCAGATCGCGCAGACCGCGCGCCAGGTTTCCGCCGTGAACGGCAATACCGCCGACATCGGCAATGTGGCGCTGCGCGACGTGCGCATTCTGCTGCCGCAGTCCGAGGAGTACACCAACGCCAAGGGCGGCAAGGCGCTGCTCGCCTTCAGCGCGGTCAACTTCGGCGCGTCCCGGGCCGACGAGCTCAGCAGCATCACCACTGACCTGGGCACCGTCCAGATCACCCCGTCGGACGCGACCCTGGACCCGGGCCGGACCGTCGTCGCGGGCGGCCCCGAGGCCGTGCAGGCCGGCTCGCCGACCACCTCGACCAGCACACCGGCCTCCGGCACCACCACCAGCGCGCCGACCAGCACCGCGCAGGCGACCAGCACGCCGCCCGCCGCCGACGGTAAGGCGACCTCCGGCCCGGCCAAGCCGATCCTGGTCGAGATCACGGGTCTGACCAAGGACATCACCCCCGGCCCGACCTATCCGGTGACCTTCAACTTCAAGGAGGCCGGGACCGTGCTGGTGAACGTTCCGGTCGACGGCGACAGCGCCCCGCACGCCGCGAGCTGATCCCGGCCGCGCCGCGGGCTGATTCCGCGGCGTGGCGTGGGCTGATTCCGCGGCGTGGCGTGGGTTGGTTTCGCTGAGTGTCCGGGGTGATTCCGCGGTGTCGAGGGTTCGTCTCGCCGAGTGTCGCGGAAATTCGGACTTGTGGGCGCGCTTTCGCGGCAATGTACGACCCGCTGCTGTGGCGGGGCGAGCGGGTTGATCCTGCGGCGTGTCGTGGGTTGGTTTCGCCGAGTGTCGTGGTTGACCCTGCGGCATGGCGTGGTTGGTTTCGCTGAGTTGATCCCGCCGCCCTTCGTGGGCTGTTCCCCGCCGCAGGCGGGGGTGGACCGCCCAGGGCCGAACGCCTGTCGACGTGCTCAAACACTGCGCTGCTGCCGCCAACAAAGCCGGGGACCGCGCGGAAATATTTCGCCGATCGCGCGGGCACGCCGGTGTGCGAACGGTACGGTGCGCCGCCGCGGGTTCCCAGCAGTTCGGTCGGTGACGCGGAACGGCCTCGTCGAGACGGGTGAACGCTATGGTCGGGCAGGGCGCGCGGAGTCTGTCGGAGTCGATCCCTAGGCTGCGCACGTGCCCAAGGTGAAATCGCTCTACCGCTGCTCCGCCTGTTCGCACGAGGTCGCCAAGTGGGTGGGACGCTGCCCCTCGTGCGGTGAATGGGGTTCCGTCGACGAGCAGGCCGCGGCGCCCGCATCGGTCGCGACCGGTCGGCGCGCGCTGCTGCCCTCGACGGCCGCGGCGCCTATCTCGACGATCGATTCGCAGGTCACACGGGCGCGTCCGACGGGCGTGAGTGAGCTGGACCGGGTGCTCGGCGGGGGCGTCGTCCCCGGTTCGGTGGTGCTGCTGTCCGGCGAGCCCGGGGTGGGCAAATCGACGTTGCTGCTCGAGGTGGCGCACCGCTGGGCACGGCAGCGGGAGGAACGCGCACTGTATGTGACCGCCGAGGAGTCCGCCGGACAGGTGCGGTTGCGCGCCGATCGGACCGGCGCGGTGCACGAGCGGGTCTATCTCGCCGCCGAATCGGATCTGGCCACGATCCTCGGGCACGTCGAGCAGGTGCGGCCCTCGCTGCTGGTGGTCGACTCGGTGCAGACCATGCTGGCCGCGGACGCGGAGGGCGTCATCGGCGGGGTGACACAGGTGCGCGCGGTGACCTCGGCGCTGACCTCGCTGGCCAAGGCCAGCGGTATCGCGGTGCTGCTGGTCGGGCACGTCACCAAGGACGGCAACGTGGCGGGGCCGCGCACGCTCGAGCACTTGGTCGACGTCGTGTTGCAGTTCGAGGGCGACAAGCACTCCACCCTGCGCATGGTCCGCGGGGTGAAGAATCGCTTCGGCAGCGCCGACGAGGTGGGCTGTTTCGAACTGCACGACGACGGGATCGCCGGGGTGCCCGACCCTTCCGGACTGTTCCTGCATCATCGCGCCGACCCGGTGCCGGGCACGGCGATCACGGTCGCGATGGACGGCAAACGTCCGCTGCTGGCCGAGGTGCAGGGCCTGACGGTATCGACGCCCGCGCCCGCGCCGCGTCGAGCGGTCAGCGGCCTGGACTACAACCGGGTGTCGATGGTGCTCGCGGTGCTGCAGAGCCGATGCCACGTCTACCTCGGCAAACACGATGTGTACGCGGCCACGGTGGGTGGCATGCGGCTGACCGAACCGGGCGCGGATCTCGCTGTCGCACTGGCGATCACGAGTTCCGAGCGCGGGATCTCGCTGCCCGGCGGCCTGGTGATCCTGGGGGAGGTCGGGCTGGCCGGTGAGGTCCGGCGTGTCACGGGGGCCGGGCGTCGCCTCGCCGAGGCCGAACGGCTAGGTTTCACTGAGGCGCTGGTGCCGCCGGGCGTGGATTGCTCCGGCCTGTCCATGCGGGTGCGCGAAGTGGCGAATGTTCGTGCGGCGGTTGCGTTGAGTGGTTTGTCGAAGCGAGGGGGCGAACATGCGGAGGCTGCCCAATGAACCCTGGCCGCTGGGTCACCAACCTGCTCGGCAAGCCCGAGCCCGGCATCGAGTCGGCGAATTCCGCTGTGCCGCACCGCGATAGCGGGCATGTGGCGCTGCGCGACGTCATCGCGCGGCTGGTTCCGGGTACCCAGTTGCGCGACGGCATCGACCGGATCCTGCTGGCCCGCACGGGTGCGCTGATCGTGCTCGGGCACGACGAGTCGGTCGAGCGGATCTGCGACGGCGGTTTCGAACTCGATATCGAGTTCTCCCCGACGCGGTTGCGTGAACTTTCGAAAATGGATGGCGCCGTTGTGCTTTCGACCGATGGTGCGCGGATCCGGCGGGCCAATGTGCATCTGGTTCCCGATCCGGCGCTGCCCACGGTCGAGTCCGGCACCCGGCACAAGGCCGCCGAGCGCACCGCGGCGCACACCGGATATCCGGTGGTCTCGGTGAGTCGCTCGACCGGAATCGTGACGGTGTATCTGGGCGGCCTGCGGCATCTGGTCCAGCCCTCGCAGTCGATTCTCTCGCGCGCCAATCAGGCGATGGGGACGCTCGAGCGCTACCGTTCGCGGCTCGATGAGACGATGCGACTGCTCTCGGTGGTGGAGCTGGAGGATTTCACCACTCTGCGCGATGTGCTGACCGTTCTGCACAATCTCGAACTGGTGCGCCGCATCGGCCGTGAAATCGACTCCGATGTCGGCGAACTCGGCATCGACGGCCGCCAGCTCGCACTGCAGCTGGCCGAGCTGGTGGGCGAGACGGACACGCTGCGGCGGCTGCTGGTTCGCGACTATCTGCGGATGCATCCGGTGGACGAGCGGAGCCTCGACGCGGCCCTGGCCGAACTGGACGCTCTGCTCGAGGTGGATCTTCTGGAGCTGTCGAATCTCGGTCCGGCACTTGGCTTCCCGGCCACCCTGGAGGCGCTGGACGTCGCCGTGTGCCCGCGTGGCTACCGGCTGCTGGCCAGAATCCCCCGGGTGCCGCTGAACACCGTGGAATCGGTTGTCACGGTGTACGGTTCGCTGTCGAGCCTGCTCTCGGCCACCGCCGACGAACTGGAGACCCTGGACGGCGTGGATGCCCAGGCGGCCCGCCAGATTCGCGAGGGCTTGTCCCGCCTCGCCGAATCCGGCGGGGTCTGAACTCGGTCAGGAGATGTTGAACGTCTCCGGCGAGCTGTGGACCGAACCGAACTGCGCGCTGACGGCGTAGGAGCCCGCCGGGACGGGAACGCGATCGCCCGCGCAGTTGGGCTGGGATGTGGTGCCCGACCAGGTGAGGGTGAACGCCGCCTGCTGGCCGCCGTTGAGGGTGCGCACGTCGGGCTGGCCGCCCTGATCGCAGTCGGTGCTGGTCCACAGCCGGCGCTGGCCGTCGAGCGATTGCACGGACACCTGCTGCAGGCCCGAACCCATGTCGCGGGAGCAGGCCACGGTGGAGATATTGGTGATGACGATCCCGAACACCGGCTTGTCACCCGCCTTGTAGCTCGGCTGCCCGACGGTCACCTTCACCGCCAGCGATTGATCCGGGCAGGCCGCCGGTGCGCTGGCCGCGGTGGCATTCACCGTCCCCGATGGCGTCGAGGTGGACGACGCCGCGTCGTCGGCCGACGTCGCGGCCGCCGTGGGCGTCACAGATCCGGCGGCCGGTCCGGTGGCGTTCGCCGAGGTGGAGGTCGCGGCGGCCGTCGACGTGGACGAGCCGCCGCCGTGCAACAGCATGATCGCCAGCCAGATGACCAGCGCCAGCACGACGACGATCGCGCCGATGGCGAACACGCGACGACGCCAGTAGATCTCCGGCGGCAGTGGTCCAGTCGGTTCCAGCACGACACCACGGTAAGGGCACGATCGGGTGAGCCGCCGCTCAGCGGCACGGCGTGTCGGTGTGGAACAGCTGTGGGACCGGGTACCTTTCCGCCCGAGCTACGGTCCGCTCACACCGTTTCGCCGATGTTGCCCACGGAACGGTGCAGTTGGGCGCGGCCGTCGGCGAGTTTGTAGGTGACCGAGGCGATCGCGCACTGGCCGGTGGCCACGCGCTGGGAGATGATCATCGAGCGCTGCATGAGCAGCCGGCTCGTCTCGACGACGTGCCGTGCCTCCAACTCGTCCACGCCGGTCAGGCCCTCGCGGCGGCCGATCAGGATGGACGGAGTGACTCGTTCGACGACGCTGCGGATGAAACCGCCGGGCACGTCGCCGCCGTCGAGCGCGTTGATCGTCGCGGCGACCGCGCCGCAACTGTCGTGTCCGAGTACCACGATCAGCGGGACGTTCAGGATCTCGACGCCGTATTCGATGGAGCCGAGCACCGAGGCATCCAGTACGTGGCCCGCGGTGCGGACCACGAACATGTCGCCGAGCCCCTGATCGAAGATGATCTCCGCGGCCACGCGGGAATCTCCGCACCCGAACAGGATCGCGGAGGGCTGCTGTCCGTGGACGAGTTTGGCCCGGTCCGCGGTTCCCTGGCCGGGATGCTGCAGGTTACCGCTCACGAACCTGTCATTGCCCTCGCGGAGGGACTTCCAGGCGCTGATCGGGTTGGTATGAGGCATGCGTCCCATTTTCCATACGGCCGTGGTTACCGGCCAGTCCGCTTGGTTACTTCCTGGCAATTACTTGTGTCGTTTCGGCCCGGGCCGATGGTCGGATTTCCGGTGATGTGGGCCGGGTGCGAGCGGCGGTCGGCTCGGAGTGAATCATGGTTGTGTGATCGTTCGGCAGCTGAATTCGTCCGTGTGGGCGGTGGATCCGGAAAGTGTCCAGGCCGGGTGCCCTGGGTGGGGGTCGGGGGTGCGCGGGTGAGCATCGACTCCGATGTGCTGATCGACTGGTACGAGCAGACGGCCCGGGATCTGCCGTGGCGGCGGCCCGGCGTTTCGGCGTGGCAGATCCTGATGAGCGAGATCATGTTGCAGCAGACGCCGGTCGTGCGGGTGGAACCGGTGTGGCGGGAATGGGTTGCGCGCTGGCCGGTGCCCTCGGCGATGGCGGCGGCCACCCCCGGAGAAGTGTTGCGGGCCTGGGGAAAACTGGGATATCCGCGGCGGGCGTTGCGGTTGCACGAATGCGCCCGGGTGTTGGCCGCCGAACACGGTGACGAGGTGCCCGGCGATGTCGACGTGCTGCTCGGGCTGCCGGGGATCGGCGCGTACACCGCGCGGGCCGTGGCCTGTTTCGCGTACGGTCAGCGAGTTCCGGTGGTGGACACCAACGTTCGCCGGGTCGTCGCGCGTGCGGTGCACGGCCGCGCCGAGGCGGGCAATCCCGCGGCCCGCGATCTGGCCGAGACCGAGGCGCTGCTGCCCGTCCGAATCGATCGCGCCGCGGTGTTTTCCGCCGCGCTGATGGAACTGGGCGCGGTGGTGTGCACCGCGCGCACACCCGGTTGCGCTCTCTGCCCGCTGCCGCGCTGTGCCTGGCTCGAGGCCGGACGCCCCGCCTCGGATGTGGTGCGCCGCACGCAGAAATACGACGGTACGGACCGGCAGGCTCGCGGCCGGCTCCTTGATGTGCTGCGCGGAGCTTCCGGACCCGTCGAACGGGTCGCCCTCGACCTGGCCTGGACCCGCGATACGGGTCAGCGCGACCGGGCCCTGGACTCGCTGCTCACCGACGGCCTGGTCGAACAGACTCCCGACGGGCTGTTCGCCCTGGCCGGCGAGGCCGGAGCCTGATCGTCGCGGCGCGGGCCGCATTCGCGCGCGGAGCCGGTCAGCCGTGTCGGCCGAACGCCGGATGCGGATCGGCCTCCGGCGGTGCGGTCGCAGCGCTGAGCGACCGAGGGCGATATCAGCTCGGCGTGGCACTCACCTCGGCCGGGCCGGGTGTCGTCGAGGGGGCTTGCGCCCGGGCGCGACGACCCGAGTTCAGGCGTGGCGAGATCGCTCTGCAGACCAGATAGATCGCGAAGGAGATGGTGGTGACGAAGGTCGACACCGGAACGCCGGGAGCCAGCGACGCGATGATGCCGCCGACCGCGGCGAGTTCGGCGAAGACGATGGACAGGACCGCGGCGCGCAGCGGACTCGCGGTGAGCTGAGCGGCGGCCGCGGCGGGGGTGATCAGCAGCGACAGCACCAGCAGGGCGCCGACGATCTGCACGCCGAACGCGGCGGTGATGCCGAGCAGCACCGCGAAGACCACCGACAGCGCCCGCACCGGAACTCCGCGTGCGACCGCCACTTCCGGGTCGGTGCTGGCGAAAAGCAGTGGGCGATAGATGAATGCGAGCACGACCAGGACACCGGCCGTGCAGACGGACAGCAGGGTCAGCCCGTTGTCTCCGACGCTGACCACCTGTCCGGTGAGCAGCGAGAACTTCGATCCGGCGCGGTTGGGCCCCAGCCACAGGAACAGCACCGAGAGTCCGAGCCCGAACGAGAGCACCACCGCGATCACCGAATCACGTTCGCGCGCACGCGATCCGAGCAGGCCGAACAGTACCGCCGCGACCACCGAACCGATGATCGCGCCCGCGCCCACCCCGATTCCGGCAAGCAGCGCCGCCGCCGCACCGGTGAGGGACAGCTCGCTGGTGCCGTGGACCGCGAACGACATCTGACGGCTCACGATCAGCGGACCGATCAACCCGGCCAGCAGGCCCAGCAGCGCGGCGGCCAGCACCGCCTGCCGCACGAAGTCGTAGGACAGCAGATCGGCGGTCGTGTGGAAGTCGAGCATCTTGGTGAAGATGTCGGTGAGCTTGTCGTTCACGCGTTCTCCCCGCCGAGGGCATCCATCGCGTCTCCCGTTCCGACCACGACCAGCCGCCCGCGCACCCGCAGCACATCGACCTCGGTGCGGTACAGCTCCGAGAGCACCTCGGAGGTCATCACCTCGTCCGGTGTGCCGATCCGGAATTTGCCGTCGACCAGGTACAGCACCCGATCCACCAGCGGCAGAACGGGATTGATCTCGTGCGTCACGAACAGCACCGCGGTGTCGTGGCTGCGCCGCCGGGCGTCGATCAGCTCGGCCACCAGCCGCTGATTGGCCATGTCCAGGCTCAGCAGCGGCTCGTCGCACAGCAACACCCGCGGATCGCCGACCAATGCCTGCGCGACCCGCAACCGCTGCTGCTCACCACCGGACATCGATTCCAGCGGCGCGTGCGCGTAGTGCTGCGCCCCGACCCGCGCCACCGCCTCGGCGATCCTGCGCCGCCGCTCCTTGCGTCCGCGCCACCCCAGCCCCCACCGATGCCCGTCCACCCCGAGCCCGACCAGATCCACCCCGCGCAACCGGACGCCCGCATCGATCGTCTTCTGCTGCGGGATATACCCGATATGCGGATTGCCCACCCGCGCAGGCGCTCCCGCGATCTCCACCGCTCCGGCACTCGGCGCGACCTGCCCCAGCAACATCCGCAGCAAGGACGTCTTCCCGGACCCGTTCGGCCCGAGGATCGCGATGAATTCCCCAGCCCGCACCGTCAGATCCAGACCGTCCCACAGGATCCGCTCCCCGTACGCCAGCCGTGCTCCCCGCAACCGCACCACCGCCTGGCGATCCGGTGCTGCCTCGGAAACGACGTGCGCGCCGATGCTGTCCGTATCGGTGCAGACAGGAACAGCTGCCGCAGCGGGACTTGCCGTTCGGCATACGGTCGTACCGCCCGATATGCCCTCGCCGCGCGTTTGCCGGTCTCCTGTCGAGCCGCGCCCGTGTACCGCACCGGATTGCGTTGCCGTCGAGCGGGTTTCGCTTATCGCAGCGCGGTCCGCCGCGGTCGAACTGCGCGTCGAGGGATCTCGGCCCGCGGTCCTCGGCGTCCCGGCCCGCGCGCGGATGGAGTGGTCCGATGCTGCGGCCCCGTCGACCTCGGAGGTTCCTGTGACCGCGCCCTGCTCCGCTATGGGCGGAACAGAACTCTCGCTGGTTTCGCGCGCTTGCGGCGCCTCGGTCTCGGTTGCCCCCGACCGGGTTTCGGGCAGTTCGGCGCGCACGACCTGGACCTGTGCGTCCGGAGATTCGGCCGGTCCGCAGATGGGACAGTCCGCCGCGGCCAGAGTGTTCGGGAGTCGAGTGCCGGGCGCCGATGCGGCAGAGGATGTTTCGTTCGGGTTGTCGAGTTCGGTGGTCGAGTCTTCCCGTGCTCGGCCGCTGCCGTCGGTCCGAGCCGCCGCTCGGTGGGCAGCGCGTTCGCGGGCTTCTGTCCCCGGGGAGGCGGATGCAGCCGGGGCGGACGACCGAGCGGTCGCGTCGGCCGGTTCTGTGATCGGATCGGTGACTCGTCCGGCGCCGGTTCGGGGTGTTCCGGTAGCGGTGTGCGAATCAGATTCCGCCGCAACGGGTTCGGTGGTGGTGCGAGAGGTGGGCATGGGTGTTGCCGATCAGTTCAGGGCCGCGGCCAGGGCCTGGGCGTTGCGGGTCTGCCAGCCGAGATAGTCGGTGCCCTCCGGCAGGGTTTCGGTCACGTTCACGACGGGGATGCCGGCGGCCTTCGCGGTGGCCGCGACGTTCCGGGTGGTCTTGTCCTCGGTCTGGATGTTGTAGACCAGGGCGCGAACTTGCTTGCCGTTCAACAGGTCCCGGACTGCCGCCAGATCGGCGGGAGCCGGATCGGTGCCCTGTTCGATGGCCTCCTCGAAGGGATGTGGGGTGCGGTCGTCGGCGTCGGCGGCCAGCAGCAGGTAGTGGGCGATCGGCTCGGTCTGCAGCACCGGGGCCTTGGGGTGAGCCGTGGCGATCTGGTCGGTGATCGCGCTGATGTTCTTCAGCTTGGAATCGAACTGGATCGCGCGATCGGTGTATGCCTGGGCGTGCGCCTTGTCGATGGCTCCGAGCTCCGCGGCGATCTTGGTGGCGACGGCGGAGACGGTCGGCACGTCGTACCAGACGTGCTCGTTGTCATCCTTCGACGAAGCGGCCGGGCGCAGGGCGAAGGCGTCGATGGTGGGCTTGCCGCGCCCGGCGGCGGCCTTCTCGGCGAATTCGTCGTAGTTGCCGCCGTTGTAGACGACCAGGTCGGCATCGTGGATCTTCGCCGCGTCCTCCGGGGTGGTCTGATACGAGTGCGGGTCATCGGTCGGGCTGGAGATGAGGGAGCCGACCTCGGCGTCCGGGCCGGCGACGGCGGCGGCGACACTTCCCCAGACGTTGGTCGAGGTGACGATCGACGGTTTGCCGGAGCCGTTCTTCGAACTTCCGCACGCGGTCAGCGTTGCGGCAGTGGCAACCCCTAATGCGAGGACAGCGAATCGAGCAATGAGACTTCTGGACACGCGGGGTACTCCTGGCACTACCGATAACGGAAACGATTTCCATTTGAATGTAGCTCACGTGTCCAGAACCGGCGGTATCGTCTGCCCGATTCGTCCCTGTGACGCCGCGCACTCGCCCGGTGGATACGCGAACGGCCCGTCCGAACCGGACGGGCCGTTCGATCGATCTCGCGGACTACCGCGTCACTGCACCAACGCCGGAACCGGCTGACTCAGCAACTGAGCGCAGCGCAGCAGACCCAGGTGGCTGTACGCCTGCGGATGGTTGCCCAGCGATCGCTCGGCAACCGGGTCGTACTCCTCGCTGAGCAGGCCGGTCGGCCCCGCGACGTCGACGAGCTGGGCGAACAACGCCTCCGCGTCGGCCCGCCGGCCGATCAGCAGATACGCCTCCACCAGCCAGGCCGCGCACAGGTGGAAGCCGCCCTCGCCGCCGGGCAGCCCGTCGTCGTGGTGGTACCGGTACACCGTCGACCCGCTGCGCAGTTCCGCCTCGGTCGCCACGACCGTCGCCTCGAACCGCGGATCGGACGGCTCGATCAGCCCGCTCAGACCGATGTGCAGGGTCGCCGCGTCCAGGTCCGAACCGTCGTAGGCGGCGGTGTAGGACTGCACCTCGTCGTTCCAGCCCTTGGCCTTGACCTCCTCGGCGATGGTGTCGCGCAGGTCGGTCCAGGCCGGGTCGGCCAGCCGGGCGAACCTGGCCGCCAGCCGCACCGCGCGATCCACGGTCAGCCAGCCCATCACCTTGGAGTACACGTGGTGCCGCGGATTGCCGCGAATCTCCCAGATGCCGTGATCGGGTTCGGTCCAGCGTCGCTGCACAGCCGAGACCATGGCCGTGACCAGCTCCCAGTCCTGGTCGGGCAGGGCCTGCGCGGGGTCGTCGACGCCCTGGCGCTCGCGGGCGTCGGCCAGCGCTGCGATCAGGTCCACGATCGGGCCGAACACGTCCAGCTGCACCTGCATGTTGGCCGCGTTACCCACCCGGACCGGCCGGGAGCCGGCGTAACCGGGCAGCTGATCCAGCACCGCCTCGGGGCCGAGCGTCTCGCCGTAGAGCGTGTACAGCGGGTGCAGGCGTTCGGGACCGGGGAGCGTCTCCAGTACCCGGTGCACCCAGGCCAGGAATTCCTCGGCCTCGGCCAGTGAGCCCAGCGCCACCAGCGCGTGTGCGGTCAGCGAGGCGTCGCGCAGCCAGCAGTAGCGGTAGTCCCAGTTGCGCACGCCGCCGATGTCCTCCGGCAGCGACGTCGTCGCGGCGGCCAGGATGGATCCGGACGGGGCGTGCACCAGACCGCGCAGAGTCAGTGCCGAACGCTTCATCAGATCGGGTTTGAGCGGCGGCAGCTCCAGCTTGGCGGCCCAGTCCTTCCAGTACCGCTCCGCCTCGCCGCGGCGGTCCGGCTCGCTCACCATCGCGGGGGCCAGATCTGAAGTGCCGCAACGCATTTCCAGGACGATCGGCCCGCGCGAGGGATCCACGACCGCGGTCGCGACGTGGTGAATGCCCTCCTCGAGGATGGTCCACTGCACGCCCGGTGAGCGCAGCACGATCGGATCGTTCGTGCCGTGCACGCGCAGTCCGGCCGGTTCCTGCACCAGCGTGACGGGCACCTGCCCGAATTCCGGACGCGGCGCGAAGGTGACCACGGCCTTGGCGTCACCGGTGATGACGCGGGTCAGGTCGGTCCGCTCGGCGGCCACGTCGTGCGGCAGATAGTCCACGACCTGCAAACTCGCCCAACGGGTTTCGACGGTCATGGTGCCGTCGACGTAACGCTGCGACAGCGGCAGTCCGGGCCGCTCGGGCACGACGGTGAAATGTCCGGCCTCGGGTCCGCCGAGCAGATGCGCGAACACCGCCGCGGAATCCGGCTCGGGATGGCACAGCCAGGTGACGGTGCCGTCGGGGGTGACCAACGCCTTCGCTCGCGGGCCGGCCAACATGGTCAGCCGTTCGATTCGGGGGGCCGAAGCACCGGCCAGCCAGGTGCGGCGCTCCTCGAGCAGGAACGCCAGGGCCTTGGACACCTCCTCGGTACTGGCGACCCGGTATCCGGCCTGGCTCTGGCCGTCGCCGACCTTGATGCCGACATCCGGCCCGGCCAGGCGCGCGAAAGCCTTCTCGTCGGTGACGTCGTCGCCGAAGAACACCGCCGCAGACGCGCCCTCCTGATGCCGGATGATGTCCAGCGCGGCGCCCTTGTCGGTCTGGATGACGGCCAGCTCGATGACCGATTTGCCCTCCGTCACCTGCACCCCGACCCAGCTGGCGGGCCCCAGGTTCGCCTGCTGCAGTGCGCGCCGCCCGACCTCGGGTGCGGCATTGCGCACGTGCAGCGCCACGCTGGCCGGTTTGACCTCGACCGATACGCCCGGATTGTCCTGGGCGATGCGGGTCAGGGAGTTCTGCACTTCCTGCAGTAGCTTGCGGGCGTCGTTATCGATGGCATGGACGAAACCCACGTCGAATTCCGAGCCGTGGCTTCCGATCAGCTGAACCTCGACCGGAAGGCGGGATAAAGCCGCGAGATCTCGCAGGGCCCGGCCGGAGATGACGGCCGCCGTGGTGGCGGTCAGGCCGGCGAGCGCGCGCAGGGCGCTCACCGATTCCCGATGGGGATAGGCTTTCGCCGGGTCGCTGACGATGGGCGCGAGTGTCCCGTCGTAGTCCGAGGCGACCAGTAGCCGCGGCATGCGGGCCACCGCCGACAACGCACGGCGAAGTTCGATTGGCAGATCCTGTGCGCTCACGCATCCAACCTTGTGATCGGAGGAGAAATACCGGGGGCGCGAGAAACCTTACTGGGTGGGGGTTGCTCACGTGTTTCGCGCACGTCGCGGACATCTCGGCCGTGCGCATCCCAGGTTGTGAGGTCTCCTGCGGTGCGTCACCTTATTAGCCACAGGGAAGCCGCGACAAACTTCTCAAACGCGGCGAGTCCGCGCACGCCTGCGAGTCACCCGGATTCGGTGTGAATTCTCCCGGTCCGATTCGGGCCCGAACTACGAGCCGAGCAGCAGGTCGACGGTCAGTTCCAGGCGCTCGGCGACGTCGGTCGCGGAGGCTCGGCGGGTCAACCACGCCACCAGATTCGACAACCACACGTCGCTGATCACCCGGGCGATCGCCAGATCGCGGTCGGAGGGCTCGTCCTCGTTGAGGGCGCGGGCGAAGAAGCGGTCCATCACCTTGCCGACTCGATCCACCTCGGCGGCGGCCGACGCGTCGGCGAACATGAACGCGCGGGTCATCGCCTCGGTGAGCAGCGGATCGCGCTGCATGGACCGGGTGATCTGGGTCAGCATCAGGTGCATGCGCTCGCGCGGGCTCTGCCCGGCCAGCGGTTTGCGTTTGCTGTCGAACTGCTCGAATTCGCGGGCCAGTGCCGATACCAGCAGGTGCACCTTGGACGGGAAGTACCGGTACAGCGTCCCCACCGCGACGTCGGCTCGCTCGGCCACCGCGCGCATCTGCACCGCGTCGTACCCGCCCTTGGAGGCCAGGGCCAGGGTGGCGTCGAGAATGCGTTTACGACGTTCGCGCTGCGCGGTCGAACTCAGTTCGTCCTCACTCAGTGTGGACACCGGGGTCGCGCGTGAACGGCCGCCGTTCTGCGCCCCCGAGTCTGCTGCCTGTTCTCGGGAGGGACTGGCCATCGATGAAAGTCCTTTCCTGCACAAGCCTCATTGGTGGCGAGGAGGTGCGTCTCGTCTGTTCGGTGGGACGGCGGTTGACATCCGCCCGACCTGGATATTAGAACATGTTCTAGGTGTGGGAGTCACGCCGGAAAGGCGGTATGGACTGTGACCATCGCCACCACTGACGAGCATAAAGCCGTTCAGGAGTCGATGAGCGCGTGGGCGGCGTCGGTCGGCCCGATTGCAACAATGCGCGCCGGCCTGGGCGGGACGGCACCGAAGTCGGCATCCGAGCGTCGGGACGCGGGATCTCCGGCCGGTTCCGGCGAGCCCAGCGCGGCCGATTCCTGGCGTGAGTACTGGCCGAGCCTGGTGGAGCTCGGGATTTTCCGTGTCGCCGTGACCGAGGGTGAGGGGCTCGCGGACGGTTCGGTGAGCGATCTGGCCGTGCTGATCGAGCAGGCGGCCCACGATCTGGTGGGCGGACCGGTGCTCTCGACCGCCCTGGCCGGTCTGGTCACCGGCGCGGCTCTGGCCGAGGATACGCCCTGCGGCGTCGCGCTGGAAGGCCCGGTTCGGGTGCGGGACAATGGATCCGGCGAGCTGGATCTCACCGGTACGTGGCCGGCCGTGCTGGGCGCGGCCCCCGGTGGCGCGGTGCTGCTGCCGGTGTCGCGCGGCGATCGCGAGGTGTGGTGCCTGATCACGCCGGATACGGCCGGGCTGCGCATCGAACCGCTCGAACCGCTGGACCACAGCACGCCGGTGGCCCGCGTGGAATGCGCCGGGGTCCGGGTTCCGGCCGAGAAGATCTTCGAACCCGGTTATGCCGTGCGGGATCTGGCCGCCGTGCTGGTCGCCGCCGAGGCCGCGGGCATCGCGGGCTGGTGCCTGCAGACGGCCGCCGAATATGCCAAGGTCCGTGAACAATTCGGCCGCAAGATCGGCGAATTCCAAGCGGTGAAACACATCTGCGCCTGGATGCTGTGCCGCGCGGAACTGATCCGCGCGGTCGCCGCCGACGCCGCGGCCGCGGCCTCGGTCGATCAGGGACGCAATCCCGAACTGCCGATCGCGGCCGCGATCGCGATGACGATCTCGCTGGACGCGGCCGTGCAGACCGCCAAGGATTGCATCCAGGTGCTCGGCGGTATCGGCTTCACCTGGGAGCACGACGCGCACTTCTACCTGCGGCGCGCGGTCGCGTTGCGGCAGCTGCTGGGTGGTTCGGCCCAGTGGCGGGCCCGGGTGACCGAGCTGGTGCGCCGTGGTGACCGGCGCACGGTCGGGCTGGACCTGGGTTTCGGGGACACCGCCCGGGACGACACGCAGGCGTGGGAGTCGCTCGGCTTGGACGCCGCGCAGGCGACCGAACTCGCCGCGGATCTGGCTCGGATCGCGGCACTTCCGGTCGAGCAGCAGCGAGATGCCTTGGTGGACACCGGACTTTTCGCGCCACACTGGCCGGCGCCGTACGGCCGGGGCGCGGGCCCGATCCTGCGCACGCTGATCGACGAGCAGGTGCGCAACGCGGGAATCACCGTGCCGGACATCACGATCGGCAACTGGGCGGTGCCGACCCTGCTGCAGCACGGCAGTCCGGAGCAGATCGAACGTTTCGCGCAGCCGACGTTGCGCGGGGAGGTGATCTGGTGCCAGCTGTTCAGCGAGCCGGAGGCCGGGTCGGATCTGGCGGCGCTGCGCACCACCGCGACGCGCGTGGACGGCGGCTGGCGGCTGCGCGGGCAGAAGGTGTGGACCTCGCTGGCCAACGTGGCCAACTGGGCGATCTGCCTGGCCCGCACCGATCCCGGCGCACCCAAGCACCGGGGGATCAGCTACTTCCTGGTGGATATGAGCAGTCCCGGCATCGAGGTGCGGCCGCTGGTGCAGATCACCGGTGAGGCGCGCTTCTCCGAGGTGTTCCTGGACGATGTCTTCGTCCCGGACGACTGCCTGGTCGGTCAGCTCGGCGCGGGCTGGAAGATCGCGCGCTCGACACTCTCCTCGGAGCGAGTCGCCATGGGCGGCAGCGGAATCGGCGATGCCCTCGAGGAACTCATCGCCACGGCCCCGACCTCGGGCCCGGGAGCGGAGCTGATCGCCGACCGGATCGGCGAACTCGTCTCCGACGCTGTTGCCGGACTATTGCTGGAGACTCGTGCGGCGCAGCGAATGCTCGCCGGCGGGGATCCGGGTCCGCAGAGCAGCGTGCGCAAACTGGTCGGTGTGCGGCACCGGCAGGCGGTCGCCGAATTCGCCGTCGAGCTCGCCGGCACGGCGGGCGCGCAGGATATCGACGTGGTGAAGGAATTCCTGCTGACGCGCTGTTTATCGATTGCGGGCGGTACCGAGCAGATCCTGCTGACGGTGGCCGGTGAACGGATACTCGGACTCCCGCGCGAACCGCAGGCGTAGGTCCACACCTCGATCTGGAGTATGGAATTGGATTTCGACAGAGACGAGAGCCAGGACGCTGTTGCCGAGGTTGTCGTAAGCTTGCTGGAACGCAATCCTGAGCGTGATATCGAGCTTTGGCCCACCCTCGTCGAGAGCGGTCTGCTGGCCGTCGCCCTTCCCGAACGTTTCGGCGGCGACGATATGGGCCTGCTCGAGGTGTCGGCGATGCTGACCGAGCTGGCCACCGACGCGGTGCAGGTGCCTGCGCTGGCGACGCTGGGGCTGGGTGTGCTGCCGCTGGTCGGCAATCTCGCGGACGCTTTGGCGGAGAAGGTCTTTCCCGCCGTCGCGAAGGGGGCGGTGCTCACCGCCGCGCTGCACGAGCCGGGTGCGCCGTTCACCACCACACCGAAGACCACCGCCGTCGCCGAGGGCGATTCGGTGCGGATATCCGGCCGCAAGACCGCCGTGCCGTACGCGGATCAGGCGCAGTGGCTGCTGGTGCCGACGGATGCGGGCCTGGCCGTGGTGGATGGTGACGCGGCAGGCATCAGCCGCGTCCAGAGCCCTACCTCCGCCGGATTCCCGGAATTCTCCGTGCAATTCGACGATGTGACCATCCCGGCCGAACAGCTGTTGTCCGTCGAGCTGGGCACGCTGCACCGCTCGGCGCTCGCCACGATCGGTTCGGTCGCGGACGGGCTGCTGAAGGGTGTGCTGACGCTGACCGCCGAACATGTGCGGACTCGTCAGCAGTTCGGCCGGCCGCTGGCCGAATTCCAGGCTGTGGCACAGGAAATCGCCGACGTCTATGTCGTGTCGCGCACCCTGCACGTCGCGGCGGTGTCGGCGAACTGGGCACTGGCCGAACAGGATCCGAGTCCGGAGCATCAGAACCGGGTCGACGACGATCTCGAGGTGCTGGCCTACGCGGTCGCCTCGGATCTGCCCGCGGCCATGCAGAAATGCCATCACCTGCACGGCGGCATCGGCGTCGACGTGACCCACCCAATGCATCGCTACTACTCAGAGGCCAAGGACATCGCCCGCTGGCTCGGCGGCGAATCGTTCCGGCTGGACCGTCTGGGGGCGAGATGTTCATCGATCTGACGCTCGAACAGCGCAACCTGCGCAACGAACTACGTTCGTACTTCGCCGATCTCGTGACTCCCGAGGAGGAGGCCGAGATGGCGGTGAACCGGCACGGCGACGCCTACCGGGCGGTGGTGCGGCGGATGGGCCGGGACGGCCGGCTCGGTGTGGGCTGGCCGAAGGAGTTCGGCGGCCAGGGATTCGGGGCAGTCGAACAGCAGATCTTCTACAACGAGGCGGTGCGCGCGGATGTGCCGCTGCCGTTGGTCACGTTGCTGACCGTCGGCCCGACGCTGCAACAGTTCGGAACCGACGAGCAGAAGCGGAAGTTCCTGCCCGGGATCCTCTCCGGTGACATCCATTTCGCGATCGGCTACTCCGAGCCCGAGGCGGGCACCGACCTCGCCGCGCTGCGGACCAGCGCCGTGCGCGACAGCGACGGGGACTGGATCGTCAACGGGCAGAAGGTTTTCACCACGGGTGCGCACGAGGCCGACTACATCTGGCTGGCCTGCCGCACCGGCAGCACCGAGTCGCGGCATCGCGGTATCACCATCCTGATCGTGGACACCACCGATCCGGGCTACTCGTGGACCCCGATCATCACCTGCGACGGTGCGCACCACACCAACGCGACCTATTTCGACAACGTCCGCGTCCCGGCGAACATGCTTGTGGGCGAGGAGAATCGGGGCTGGAAGCTGATCACCACCCAGCTCAATCACGAGCGGGTGGGCCTCGGGCCGTCGGGCAAGATCGAGCAGCTCTACGATCGCGTGCACGACTGGGCGAAGGCCCACGGGGTGCTCGGCGAGTCCGGGGTGCGGCGGGCGCTGGGCCGGCTGCACGCGATGGTCCGGCTCAACGAGCTGTTGAACTGGCAGGTCGCGGCGAAGGCCGAACAGGCGGCGGCCGACCCCAACGGGGTCATCGCCGACGCCTCGGCCACCAAGGTCTATTCGACCGAATCCCTGCAGGAGGCAGGGCGTTTGGCCGAGGAGGTGATCGGTCGCTACGGCGATCCCGCCGAACCCGCGACCGCGGAACTGCTGGGCTGGCTGGACCGGCGCACCAAGCAGAACCTGGTGGTGACCTTCGGCGGCGGCGTCAACGAAGTCATGCGCGAACTCATCGCCACCGCCGGTCTGCAGCTGCCACGCGTACCGAGATAGGAGCCTGGAGTGCCGGAAACCAGCACAGCCGACGAGATCGTCGTCGCCGGGGATCGGATCATGGCCGAGGGCGAATGCGCCCCCCGCTACGGTCGCGACCCGGTGAATCAGCCGATGATCAACAACTGGGTCGAGGCCATCGGCGACGCGAACCCGATCTACGTCGACGAGGAGGCCGCGCGCGCCGCGGGGCATCCGGGCATCGTCGCGCCGCCCGCGATGGCGCAGGTGTGGACCATGCCCGGCCTGCACGGCGCGCGGCCCTCGGACGATCCGATGAACGCGGTCAACGACCTGCTCGACGCCGCCGGGTACACCTCGGTGGTGGCCACGAACTGCGAGCAGACCTATCACCGGTATCTGCGGCTCGGCGAGCGTCCTTATGCGCGAACGCGCTTGAAGGATCTGGTCGGCCCCAAGCGCACTGCGCTGGGCGAGGGCTGGTTCGCGACCTACCTGCTGACCTGGTACGTCGGGGACGAGGCCGTCACCGAAATGTCGTTCCGGATGCTGAAATTCATTCCCGGAACCGGCAAAGCCGCCGCGCCGCAAGCTGATCTGAGCAAGCGGGTCCGGCCGATCGTCTCCAAGGACACCGAATTCTTCTGGGAGGGAGCCAAACTCGGCGAACTCCGGATTCAGCGTCTGCCGGACGGTTCGCTGCGTCATCCGCCGATTCCGGCGCTGTGGCAGGACAAGGAGAAGACGCCGGACTACGTCGTGGCATCGGGCCGCGGCACCGTATTCAGCTATGTGGTGCACCACGCGCCGAAGGTGCCCGGACGGACATTGCCGTTCGTGGTCGCCCTGGTCGAACTCGAGGAGGGCGTGCGCGTGCTCGGTGAGTTGCGCGGCATCGAGCCGAGCGAGGTCGGCGTGGGCACGCCGGTCGAGGTGGCCTTCGAGAAGCTCGACGATGACAACACGCTGCCGTACTGGAAGGCGGTCCCAGTGAGTGAGCTTGCGAGCGAGCTATCGGCACAGGGCGCACCGCGCACGACGGAGCCGAGCGTCAGCGAGGTGGAGTCGTGAGCGGGACTCTGCGACTTTCGGCAGTGCAGGTCGGAAATGCGTTGCCCGAGTTGGTGGTTCACGCCGATCCGACCTTCGTGGTCAGTTCTGCCCTGGCCACCAGGGACTTCCAGGACGTGCACCACGACCGGGACAAGGCGGTGCAGCGGGGTTCGAAGGACATCTTCGTCAACATCCTCACCGACACCGGACTGGTGCAGCGGTTCGTGACCGACTGGGCCGGGCCCGGCGCTGTCGTGAAATCGCTGGCCCTGCGCCTGGGCGTGCCGCTGTACGCGGGTGACACGCTGACGTTGAGCGGAACCGTCACCGCCGTCGAGGGTTCGCAGGTGCACATCGACGTGGTGGGCCGGGACAGCCTCGGCGACCACATCACCGCCAAGGCCGTGATCGAACTGCAGGAGACCGCATGAGTGAGTCAGGGCCGGAGGCGGCAGCGAAGCGTAACCACGGAGGCTCCTCGCTCATGCGCAGTGGACACAGCATGAGTACGGGGATCAGCGGCAAGGCCGCCATCGTGGGTATCGGGGCCACCGACTTCTCGAAGGATTCGGGCCGTAGCGAACTGCGTTTGGCCGCCGAGGCGGTAAACGCCGCGCTGGCGGATGCCGGGCTGACGCCCGCGGATGTGGACGGCCTCACGACGTTCACGATGGACACCAACACCCAGGCCGCGGTGGCTCGCGCGGTCGGTGTGCCGAATCTGAAGTTCTTCAGCAACATTCCGTTCGGCGGCGGTGCGGCGGCGGCGACGGTGCAGCAGGCCGCGATGGCGGTGGCGACCGGTATCGCGGATGTCGTTGTGGCGTACCGCGCTTTTAACGAACGGTCCGGACATCGCTTCGGCCAGTTCTCCACTCAGCTGGCCGCCGCGCCCACCTCCTCGGGTGTCGACGCGGCATGGGGATATCCGCAGGGTCTGGGCACTCCCGCCGCGCAGGTGGCCATGGTCGCCCGCCGCTATATGCACGTATACGGCGCTACCAGTGCGGATTTCGGCGCGGTGGCCGTTGCCGATCGCAAACACGCTGCGGTGAACCCGGCGGCGCATTTCTACGGTAAGCCGATCACGCTGGAGGACCACCAGAATTCGCGCTGGATCGCCGAGCCGCTGCATCTGCTGGACTGTTGCCAGGAGACCGACGGCGGTGTGGCCATCGTGGTCACGAGTGCCGAGCGGGCTCGCGATCTTCCGCAGAAGCCGGCCGTGATCGCCGGTGCCGCACAGGGTTCCGGCGCGGACCAGTACGTCATGACGAGCTACTACCGCGACGCCCTCACGGGTCTGCCGGAAATGGGCCTGGTCGGCGACCAGCTCTGGGCCCAAAGCGGTTTGCGCCCAGAGGATATGCAGGCCGCGATCCTCTACGACCACTTCACCCCCTTCGTCCTCATGCAGCTCGAGGAGCTGGGTTTCTGCGCCCGCGGCGAGGCCAAGGACTTCATCGCCGACGGTGCCATCGAAGTAGGCGGTCGTCTCCCGCTGAACACCCACGGCGGCCAGCTGGGCGAGGCCTATATCCACGGTATGAACGGCATCGCCGAGGCCGTCCGCCAAATCCGAGGCACCTCGGTCAACCCCGTACCCGATGTGCAGAACATCATCGTCACGGCCGGAACCGGCGTTCCCACATCGGGTTTGGTCCTCACCACCGCCTGAGCCGCGCCATGCCGTGCCCCGGGCCCGCGCCCAGCCCGGGGCGCGGCAGGTATGGCGAGATATCGATAGAGCCCGCAGTTCCACGCCCCGGACCATCTCTACCGCGCTGGTAGATGGATCCGATCACCTGCCGGAGTCGCCGCTTTTCGGCGTGGATTTCGCTGTACGAGCCATCGTCGCTTCGCCGAATATTCGCGGCCGTCACGAGACATTGTGCGCTGCTGCGAATTACGACTGCGCCGGCATGGCCGGTGTTGTGACCGAATGTGGCCCGGACTCGGCTACCGGGGTCGGTCTTCGGGTAGGCCGACTACCGTCAACTGGAACAGTCGATCGGCCTGGGTGGTGGGATTGGTGCCGCCCTCTGTGGTGAGGGCGATGCCTACCATCAGCATGATCAGTTCCGCTACAGTTGCGTTGGTTGCGACCTTGCCATCTTGAATTGCGCGGCGCAGCAACGGTTTTCCGGCCTCTTCTAGTGCTGTCGAGCAGGCGTTGTGGTGCATCTGGTCGGTTCCGGCGCTGTCGTACGAGAGGGCAGCCGCCAGGCCGCGTGCGTTGACGCAGTAGGTCAGGACGTCGTGCAACCAGTCCAGCAGTGCGCCGCGACTGTCGTCGGCGACGATCAGCTCCTCTGCGCGGACGCAGAGAGCTTCGATTCGCTTGTGGGACACCGCTTCCAGTAGGGCGCGTCGGGTGGGGAAGTGACGGCGGACGGTCCCCGAACCGACGCCCGCGATGCGGGCGATCTGCTCCAGGGACGCGCCGGCGCCGTGAGCGGCGATCTCCGCCTCCGCGACCGCGAGGACTCGTGCGTAGTTGCGACGAGCGTCGGCGCGCTGGTGTTCGGGCATCGCGTCACCTCCTGACTTGCTAAACGGCGGGCCCCGCCATATCTTAGATGAACAGAAACGGCGGGCCACGCCGTTTAGTGAATCAGCATGTGAGGGGCATTATGTCCATGGATTCCGCGCCAGTTCTCGTCTCCGGCGCCACAGGTCGGCAGGGCAGCGCTACCGCCCGGGAACTGCTCGCAGCGGGCGTTCGAGTTCGAGCGCTTGTTCGCGATCCTGATTCCGCCCGAGCCGAGGCCGTCGAGGCGCTCGGCGCTGAACTGGTCACCGGCGATCTGCGCGATCGCGATTCGATCATCCGGGCAGCCGACGGGGCGCGGGCCGTATTCTCCGTGCAGATGCCCGAATTCACCACGGCAGGACCGGATTTCGAGGGCGAGATAGCGCAGGGGGTCAATCTCGTCGAGGCTGCGCGGGCCGCGGGTGTGGCGCAGTTCGTGCACACGTCCGTATCCGGCGCGAAACAGCGCACCGAAGATCCGCGCTGGATCAGCGGGCGCTGGCCGATGGCCGAGATCAGCCTGAAGGCGAAGGTCGCGATCGAGGACCGGGTTCGAGCGGCGGGCTTCCCGCATTGGACGCTGCTGAAGCCGGCGACATTCATGGAGAACTTCCTGCCGTCCATGGCGTACCTGTTCCCCCGTGGCATCGAAGGCGGGCTGGTGGGCGTCATCAAGCCGGAGACCCGCCTGTCGCTGGTCGCGGTGGACGATATCGGTCGCGCGGCCGCCGCGGCCCTCACCGGTCCGGAGCGGTTCGACGGCGTCGAACTCGACTTGGCCAGTGACCTTTTGACGATGACCGAAATCGCCGAAGTCCTCTCCCGCGTACTGGGCACGCCGCTGTCCGCACCGAATATGACCGAGGAACAAGCACTCGCCGCCGGAATGCCTGCCATGGGTGCTGCTCTGGAACTCCTGAACGCGGTGCCCCAGCCCGCCCGTCCCGAATACGCCATGGATCTCGGTATCGCCGTCACGAGCTTCGAGGAATGGGCCCGGCGATATCTGCGGCCCGCAGCCTGAGCGGCATGCCCGAGACGGGCTGGCGCACAATCTACTTCGTTCCGATGCGGTGCAGCCGGATCGCGGAGATCAGGAAGAAGACCCCGCCCAGGATCGCGTACCCGGCGACGGAGGTGAGTGCGGCTTTCGGCCCGCCCGCCATCGCGACGAAACTGCCACCGGCGAGGACGGAAATCCCACCGCTGAGAATCATCGCCCACTGGCCACCGAGCCGATAGCGCAGAATCGCGACGATCAGCTGCACGACCCCCGCGGTGATCGCCCAAATACCCCACACCCGCAACACATTCGGGATTCCGGATCCGACCGCCGCGTACAGTCCGGCGGTGGCGAGCAGGCTCAACGCCATATTGATGTAGAGCGGCGACTTCGCGCGAGTGCTGCCCGAGGAACGGAAGTCGATCACGGCCGCGGCAACGTCGAAAAGCGGGTAAATCACCAGTAGCGCAACGGTTCCCGGGCTGATCGTCTCGGCGACAGTCATCATCGGAACCGCCCAGACGATGGCGAATCCGAACCGGGCGTAGTACAGATTCCGCAGCGTCCTGGTGCCGTTGGCGGCATCGGCCGCCGTATCGAGGCTGCGGGCGTCGGTGGCGAATGGACTGGACATCAGGTCCCTCTCGATTGGTGAAGCGGTGGGCGATCGCGACGTTCCCGCACAGAGAAAGAACGATCGGTATACCTGAGCCTGCGGTACCCGGCCGGCGTTGTCAAGACCGATCGTTCTTTCTGCTAGCCTGGTGACGACACTTCGAGGGAACGGATGGGCAACACATGTCGGAAGCGCGGGCACGACTGCTCGACACGGCGACCGGCCTCTTCTACGCCGAGGGCCTGCACGCCGTGGGCGTCGAGCGCGTCATCAGCGAGGCGAAGGTCACCCGAGCCACCCTCTACCGGCATTTCCCCGGCAAGAACGACCTCCTCGTCGCCTACCTGAGACGAGCCGACGAGGCGGTCCGCGCCCAGGTCGCCGCCGCCCGCGCCCCCGCCGCGCCCCCCGACGACATCATCCGAGCCGTCGCCCGATCCATAGCCGACGACATCCAGCGAAAAGGCTTCCGAGGCTGCGCCTTCCTCAACGCCGCCGCGGAATTCCCCGACCCTGCCCACCCGGTCCACCAGGCAGTCCTGAACCACCGCAACTGGTTCCTGACCACAATGACCGAACTCTTCACCGCCACAGGCAAACCCGACCCCGACCCCGCCGCCCGGCACTTCGTCATGCTGCGGGACGGCGCCATGGCGGCAGGGTGCCTCGCCGACCCGAAGCCCATCTGCGACACGTTTTTGCGAGGGGTCGAGGGCCTGCTCGGTTACCGCAGCCGTCAGGGAGCGAGCGCCTGAAATCGTATCGGTGGTGGCCGAGCTACGCGTTCCCCAGCAACGTCGACGGTTTTCCGCTCCAGGTCACAACGAGCTCGTCACGGGCCCGGCTGGCTGCTACATACAGCAGGGACCTCTCGCGCAGTTCGGCTTCGGCCTTTTCCTCTTCCGGCACTGTCCGCATGGCTGCCTGCGAGGGAACGTGAGCCTCGTCGACTCCGGCGAGAACGACTCGCGAGAACTCCATGCCTTTCGACCGATGCATGGTCAACACTTGGACGTGCCCGGTGGTCGCAGGGTTGTCATCGAGTGCGCGCGCATCGATCCCGCGCTCACCGAGCGCTCGTACGAATTGGGTGCGGTCGTTCTGGCCGCGGGTCAACACTGCGATGGTCTCGGGTTCGGCTCCCTCGGCAAGCCACTTATGCACGGTCTCGGCGACGTAATCCAACTCGTCTGCTAGCGAATTGCACTGATGGCGATCAGGATTCGGTCCCAGTCGCGCCGAGCGGTACCCCAGGGTCGACTCTTCGCCTTCCTCCAGATCGTGGTAGTCGGCCCCCGAGAGAACTCCCACGGCGAAGTTGAGGTTCTGTGCGGTTGTCCGGTAGTTCAGCGTCAGTCGGCGGGAGCGGCCGACGATCTTTATCCCCATGCGTCCCAACACAACCGGTTGTCCATAGATCCGCTGATGCGAGTCTTCGGCGATGAAAAGGTCGTTACTGCCTTCGGGTACCAAGGCGCGCAGTAGCGCCCAGTGGGTCGCGTGTAGATCCTGGGCCTCATCTACGAGCACATGATCCGCAACGAAAGGTTTCCCGGCTTGCTGTCCGAGTTTCAGATGTTCGGCGGCCACCGCGAGGATTTCCGGGAAGCTGAGGCTGCTGTCGGTGCGACTGTGCCGCCGGAACGCTTCCACCAGTTTCCAGACCGCAATTCGCTGCGCCCGGCTCAGGCGTACCCCGCGCCCCGCGCGCGCAACTCGAACGTACTGTTCCAGTGTCGTCACCTTGTTGGCCAAAACAACTGATACGTACTCGTTTTCGAGGAAGGCCGGAGTGGACAGCCGCTGGTCGAGACCGCTGCCGCCGGGCTGAGCAATCTCCCGCCACACTCGGTCCGGGGTCGTGCGTTTCGGGGTCGCATCGACGGGAGCTCCGAAAACTGCGGTAGTGGCGGCCGTCAGATCGGTTGCCCGGTGTGCGATATCGCTGGCGAGCTTGTCGATGCCCGCGACGTAGATACCCGGATCGCCGGGACGTTTGGCGATGGTCACCCCGGGATCGAGGACCTTCAGGTCTGCTTCGAGCCCCTTGGCGAGAGTTTTGTTGAAGGTGGTCAGAATAATTCGTGCCTGCGGGTTGCTCCTCCACAGCCTGCGCGCGCGATGGATCGCTACGACGGTCTTTCCTGTGCCGGCGCCACCGGACAACCGGAAGGCGCCGTTGAAGTCCTTCTCGACGTAGGTGCGCTGTTCGGGATGCAGGAAGGTGCGCCATGCCGCGAAATCACCGCCCTCGATGACGCGTCGGAGTTCCTCGGTGTCATCGATGTAGGTGAACTGCATCCTCGACGCAGGATGCTCGAGTGCGGCAAGGATCTGACTGTCCTCGTCCAAACTCTCGTCCACGGCGCCATCGGTGAACGAGTACTTCTCGCGAATGTCATCGATGGCAGTGCCACAGGCGAGGTCCAGCAAGGCGTCGCCCTGCCACCCGTCGATATCGGCCGCGATCTCATTGATCGCGTAGTCGTCGGCCGCGGCCATGGCCCGTTCGGCCAGCAAGGGATCCAGTCCCAGGCGGTCGACGAGATCGCTCGTGGTGAATCCTGCGCCGACCAGATACGGCGGTTTGTCCCGATCGACGGTGGCGCGGTCTTCGGCTGTCGCGTCAGGTATGGCCGAGACCTTCTTACGGTCTTCGCGGCCGTTGATCTCGCCGATGATTCCCTCGACCGTGCCGTTGATCTTGTTGACCCGCAGCGTCGACTGCTCGGCGAGATCGTTCGCCTCATCGTGCTTCCACGTCCCCATATAGACGTAGGTGGTGTCGCCGCCTTCGGGGTCGAGGCGGAACAGAATCGCCCGATAGTTCAGATCGACCCGGCCGGTCCGAACTCGTGCGTCGGACGCGCCCTTGATGGGCTCGATATGCAAACCCGGTGCGGTGTCGTCGGCTTGGAGCTTCTCGAGGAAGTCGTACACCTTGCGCTTGACGGAGCCGTCGAGCTTGCCCATCGCCTTGGTGTTGGTCGCTATGACGATATTCGCCATCACATCAGCCCGTTCGTCGTCAAAGCTTCCACGATTCGCCCGGCATCCGGCGGACAGATGGTCCAACCGCGTTCCGTCATCACCTGCGCGGTTTCGGACTCGGCATCGAACAACACCACCACCTGCGCCTGCGGCCAGGCCAGGTCCAGTGCATGGCCGTCGTCGCTCTCGCCACCGACCACCGGGACCGGTGCCTGCGCGGATGCGAGCGCGATTACGAGCTCCCTCTCGGCGGTGGAGAACGCGTCGCCGTATGCCTGCTGGTAGTCGGGAGTCAGATCGGTGACGCTTATGGCCGGTGTTTCCTTCGGGGCTTCGGTGTTGGCAGCGAGCAGGCTACGTGTGGTGATGGTGTGGTTGTCGCACAGCCCGAACCAATTCGACAGGCGCAGCCATTCCTTCCACGCCTGGCCGTCGAGAGCTTCCAGCTTCTCGTCGCGATCATCGAGGACGAGCACGGCGTGGATCGTTTTCGTGTCCGGCCGCAGTGCAGCGGTAATCGCAAGGGGGCCATAGGAATAAGACCAGCATGCGTAGTCCCCTTCCGGAATGGACGGTGCACGACCGTCCAATAGATCCAGCGCCCAGGGGGCGACCGCGGTCAGGTCGCCCTTGACCCGGTCGGTTCCCATGAACATCATCGGGAGCCAATGTCCGACGGTCGCCCACGCTTCACGGTCCGGATCCTGCATGAACTCCACGAGCTGTGTGATCGGGTCCGCAGTGATCAATTTGAACAGCCCCGGGCGGAGACTGCCGTTCTGCATGGTGACCTTGGCCAGCTGCTCCTTGTACCACGACGGAACGGGCGTCTTTCCGGCTTCGAAGCGCACCAGGTCCTCGTGACCGAAGGCCCACACGATCTTGTTGCCGATTCGGAGGTTTTCGCGCTTACTCGCATCATCGGCGACCCTGTTCTTGTCGGACATCGCATGAAACCGGCGTCCGTCGGCGAAGATCGCGATGGCGGGAACGTTCGTATCGACGGTACTCAGTTCGAAATCGGGCCGGCTGTTCTCCATACGCCTCTGAGGTGTCAGTGTCCAGGTTCGAATTACCTTGCCGGGCAACGTGATCCTCGCAGAAGGGGCGTAGGTCCCCGGCGTCTCCTTGATCGTCGCGCCCATATTCTTCATACGCTTGATGAAGGCGGCATAGAACCTGCCCTCGAGTGCCGACTCCTCGCTGCCGACTCTGCGCCGCGGTTGTTCGGTGGTCAGGAAGTTCTCCCAATCACTCCAGAGCGGTTCGGCTTGTTTCTCGACTCCCAAGAGTTCGTCGAGAACCCGTGCTGCGCTCTTACGTGACACTTGCTCGAGCTCGTACGGTGTGGCGAACGGCAGCAGACATTTATGACAGGCAAGCCGCTGTTGTTCGGCGCATTCGCAGTCCTGGACGACCCGCCGCGCGGCCGCAAGCACGGCCCAGACCTTTGCGGCGTCGGCGAATTCGGCGAGATATCCGGTGCCGCCGGGAACGGTGTCGTGGATCAGCAGTGCGTGCTGGTTCGGTGCGTGCAGGGCATCGGGAATGATCGCGACGTCCAGATGTTCCGGCGAACCTCCGATCACCTCTCGCAGGCCGAGCAGGATCGCGGCCTTCAGGCTCGGGTAGGTGAACGAGTCGTACTCGAGCCAGCCGGGCACGTGCAGCAGGACCGCCTGAGTGTTCAGGGTTCGAGCCAGCGCGATCTCACGCACGTGTTTCTCGTCGGTCGCAGTGCGGAATTTGCACCAGCTGCGGTGTTCGTGGCTCCGGTTGTGCCCGGCGATGCGGTCGAGCTGGCCGCAACCGGAACAGACGCGGAACAGTCCACTGGTCGATTCCTCCCCGGCGATCTCGCGTTTGCCTCCCTGGGAGGTGCGCCGGCCCATATTGAGCCACCGAATGTCTATGCGCTGCAGGTATTCCGCACCGAAGTCGCGGTCGGTGACGAACCATCGCTGCGCCACATCGTCGGGGTTGATATCGGCGGCCGTGATGACCTTGAACGACTCGCGTTTGCGGTCGTCTCGGGAGTCGGTGATGGATGCTTCGTCACGGCGGACCTCTGCCGAAACGCGCGACATCTCGACGACCTGGAGTTGTTGGTTCACATCGGAGATGGCTGGGCTGTGACAGCGTGGGCATTGTGCGGGTGGCGGGCTGTCGTCCGCGGCATGCGAGATGCCGACCCATCCGCATCGCGGGCACATCCGCCAGGTGTGGATGTTCGCTTCGCCGGGACCGAGGTCGACCGCATCGATCTGCACCGCCAGCCCTTGCGCGTAAAACGTTGCGCCCGGGGCCAACTCGGTGAGTGCGACGCGTGAACCGCGCTGGTAGCTGGCGGTGCCGCCGGCGTATTGATTGGTATCGGGATCGATCCAGGTGATCCCGACATCCAGGGTTACCGAATCGTCGAGCAACGTGTAGTTGGGCAGTACCCCGTACCGTTCGAGGACGCCCACCCAATGCTCGGTGGTGAGCTCCTTGATGTGCTTGCCCAGCACCCGCAAAGTACCTTTGGCCGTGCGTAGTTCACGCTTGTCCTCATCGGTGGCGGCGGGGGAGTTGGCGCGCTTCTCGAACTCGGGAATGGCGGCATCGACGGCTGTGCGCCTGTCCGTCAATTCGTGGACGTCACGGTTCCAGCGGTGCACCACGTCACGCAAGTGTTCGACCAGCCCACTGGGTGTCCCGTCTGCGTCCCCGGTGGCCCAGGCACGCAAGGTGTCCTGTGTGCGTGTGTCGAGCAGTCCGTCGAATTGGGCGAGGAAGGTATCCAACAGCTTCTTCGAATCCGCATCTGCGGCGGCGAGAAGTGTTGCCATCCAACTGCCTTGGTCGAATGTGCCCAGCACCGCTCGGGCCTCGATGGGGTCCATCGCCCCCGGCTCTCGCGCGAGCCGGTCGACGATGTGCGCGACGTACTGTCGTTGCAGGATTTCCTCGGCGGTGAGGAAGGTGGCCGGTGGGCGCACATCGCCCTGGATCACGGAGGTCGGTTCGTAGAGCTTGGGCAGGTGCTCACCCCGCCCGCGGACGAAGGCCAGTACCAACGAGTTACCGGTGGCACGTCCGGCGCGGCCGACGCGCTGCAGATAGGAGGACACCGTACGCGGCATCGAGCCGAGCATGACCGTCGACAGATCGCCGATGTCGATACCCATCTCCAGCGTCGGTGTCGCGACGAGGACGTTGGGCGCGGTCGGATCGGGGGTGGTCTGCTTGAACTTGGTCTCGTATTCGAGCCGAGTCTCGGTAGGCAGCAGTGAGGTGTGCTCGCGAGCGACGACGCGCTTCATCTCCGAGTCGCCGTAGAGCTTGCGGTAGAAGTTCGACCCGCGCGGCGTGCGATGCAGGGTGCCGGGGCATCGGTCGAGCAGACAGGACGCGCCGTCGAGTTGTGTTGTGACAGTGTCTGTTCCGGGAATCTGTGTCTGGCAGACATCACAGGTGAGCAGATTCGATCCGGCCTCGAGATCTGCCAGTCGGGTGGCACCCACCAACACGGAGGCCGAGCCCAGTTGGTAGACGGTGAGGTCTTTCTCGGTGGTTCTCGTGGTCAGGATCCGCTGCTCGGCGAGCGCCGCGAACAGCGCCCGTGCCGCGAAACCTCCCTCGAAGGCCGACACCCCCAGGCATTTGCTGGCCCAACGTGCGTACCAGGCAGCCGGGGAAGTGATCGCATCGAAACCCTCGGGAATCGTGCGTGACCCGATAGCCGGAAATGCGGGCGCCGGACGACCTTTCGGAAAGGCCGGCATCCCTTCGTGTTTGGGCCGCCCGCCCCACACCCACCGACGGTTCGCATCCTTGGCGATGTATTTGTCGAGCCAGGGATGCCCGATCGCGCCCTGGGTGCGCATCCGTTCGACGGTCCCGCGCACCCATCGGGTCACCGCCACGGGATCCGGCTCGGCGAAGGTCAGCTGGTGTTCGGTGTTGCCGAGCGCGCGCGTGCCCAGCTCGACGATTCGCTCCGGTGATCCCAGATCTGCTTCGGCGACAACGCTTCCGGTGAGCTCGAGGGTGCGGCCGAGTCGTGACTGCAAGCCGAATTCGAGGTTGATATCGAACTGGAGGCGCTTACGCACCAGACGCAGGGCCTTGTTGCGAGCGGTCGAGACAGCTTGATCGTCCCAGAACGCCTTGAACTCGTCGCGCTCGACGATGTCCGGTGCCAGCAGGTGATACCGGCGCATGGCATTCGGTTCGGCCAGGTCGATCACGGCCTCGCACAGATCTGTCAGAGGCAGCAGTCCGGCGTCGGAAGTTGTTGTCCCGAGGGCATTTCGGAGAGTCGACCGCAGGCTGAGGGTGTGCGAGCGTGCCTGCACGAACCCGGCGCGATGCGCCGCATCCTGCACGCTGTCGGTGAACATCAGCGCCTTCTTCTCGGCGGAGTCGAGTCCGGGATCGCCGAACATGCTCGACAACGCCACCGAGAGCTGGGTGGCCACCGCGCTGCCGAGGAATCGGATACCGTCCGCGGTCCGGCAGGCCGGGCACATATCCTTCTTGGAATTTTCCTCGGCATCTGGCCCGGTGAGCACCAAGATCGGAAGAACGCGACCTTCCAGTATCTCGGTGCCTTCGGGATCCGGTGTCTCCTCGATGATTTCGCGTTCGTCGACACGTAACCACCGCAAGCCCTCGATATCTTTGCCGAGTTGTGCTTCGACGGGTGCGGAGATCAATGCACGGATACGCTGGCCGTCCGTAGCGTGCTGACGACGGATGTCATCATCGGAGACGTCCAGCGCCATACCCGTAGGCGCCAGACGTGCACCCCAGCCCGATCTTCCGCAGTGCCGGCAGAACACGGCGGGCAGGTAGGTCGTGCCGGGCGTATCTACGGCGCCGTCATCGGCCCAATGAAATACGGTGGCGGCGGCCAGATTCCGGTCGATCCGGGACAATTCCCGAATCCACAGGTGCACATCGACATTCAATGCACTGCGCCCGATGCCTGCTCGCAGATGAGACAGCGATGCGAACAGGTAGTCCAGATAGCGCTGCCGACGGGCAACGTCGCGCGGCTGCTCACGGCTGCTGGTCGTGGTCTCCAAGATGGTGTCGGCGAGCTCGGCGAGAGAAGTCGCGTCGACGCACTTGCGAAGTAGGTTCCGGAAGAGGTCGTGATTCTTCAGCAGGTCGAGTAGTTCGGTGTCGTCGAGCTTTCGCAGATCGGCAGCACGCTCGGCGAGACCGCCTTCCGCATCGACCCGTTCGAACAGGGTGGCAAGAATCAATGCGGTGGCCGCGGCGTTGTTCGGCGCGTCGGCGACGCGATTTTTCAGGTCGTCGAGGTTCTCCTCGTCGATCGCCGGGTGGCGGATCGGGCGGTACAGGTGATCCAGGGCGGGGCTGCGATCGGCGAGCCATTGGTCCGGGCTCAGCCGGGTTTCGCCGACGACCGCGCCCTCGGTGAAGACCTCGCCGAAGACCGTGTGTGCGAAATCGAGCATGGCGGTCGGCGTCTTTTCGGACCCGAGCGTCGCCGACGTCGCGACGGGGGTGATCCGGCCGAGCGGCCGTGCCCGGTCCTCGTCGGTGACCGCCGTGTCCTCGGTCCAATACGACTTGATCGTCAACCCCAGCCGCCGCAGCAGCATGGCCACATCGGTGCCTTGCGCGCCGTCGTAGGTGTGGAACTCGTCGAGCACCAGATACTGCAGCGACTCCGCCGACTGCCGCCACATCGGCGCCCGGTCCGGACGCAACAGCATGTGGTCGAGCATCTTATAGTTGGTGAGCAGGATGTCCGGCGGCGAATCGTGCATGATGCGGCGATCGGTGATCAGCCCGTCCTGCGAGACCAGCGTGCGGCTGCTCGTCGAACTCTCGCCGGTATAGAGACCGGCAGTCACCCCCGCAAGTGCCGGATTGCTGCTGATCATCCGCGCTAGACGTTGTTCCTGGTCGTTGGCCAGGGCGTTCATCGGATAGATGATGAGCGCCTTCATCCCGGCCACACCGGCCTTCTTGGCGCGCAGCACGTGGTCGAGGATGGGGATCAGAAACGATTCGGTCTTACCCGAACCGGTGCCGGTGGTGACCAGCGTCGGCTGCGGCCGCGACTGGAACTTCGTCGACAGCTGCTCGAACGCCTGCGCCTGGTGCCCGTACGGCACGAACTCGTCCGGCCACCAGTCCAGGTGCATGCCCCAGTTGCCGCGCGCTGGTGCGAACGGCAACCGAAGCCGCAGGTAGGGGCCCTTGAACATGCCGTCGCGGGGATGGTCGATGAAGTCGACCAGCGCACCCTTGGTATCTGCATCGGTCAACGCGAAGGTGGTGGCGAGGTAGTCGGTCAGACCTTCCCGCAGCCTGTCGGCCTGCAGTGTGGGCAGCAGTGCCCCCATGATCGACTCCCCTCCGACGTTCGGTGGTTCAGGCCCCGTTTGCTGTAACTCGGATTACGGCCTTGTGTTCGGTGAATACGTCTGACGCTCAATCGTATTCGGTTACTCGCTTGCCGATGGCCGGGCTGAGCGCATCGAGTTCAGCGAGCACATCGGTTGCGGCCCAGATTTGGTTACGCTTGCTCGACGACAGCACTTCGAGAATGCCGATGTCGGTGAGCTTTCCCAATGCTCGATAGACACGCCCGTCGTTCGTGCCTGCAAGACGCTGTGTGATCTCCGTTCGCCGAACCGCAGCCAACCTCGAGCTTCCCTGAGTTTATGGGGTCCAAGCTCAGGAAATCGCTCGGTTGGTGGCGGTTGTGAGTCACGACATCGGTAGCCGCTGTTCCTGCTCGGGCGTATGGGCTGTCGAGGTGCGGGACCCCGTTCACCACTCTGCCCAGTGTGAGCAAGCAGTGCCGCACTACGTCTCGGCGTGGCCTGCGTATCCTCGCGGCGTGACCGACGACGCCAGGTTTTCAAACGTCAGCGGCTTCCCGGCTGCTGTTCCAGGAACAGTGTTCGATGCCGCGCCGAGCAAGTCGTCGACGCTGGGCGATCACTATGACCACCCCGTCCCCTCGCCGCGACGTCCACGGCGAGCCAAGGTGGTGACCTACCGGGTGCGGGTCGACCTGCAGGACGCCGAGCCTGCTCTGTGGCGTCGTTTGGAACTGTCATCCGATCTGTTTCTCGACGAACTGCACGAGGTACTACAGGCTGCCTTCGGCTGGACCGACAGCCATCTGCACGAATTTCGTAGCGGACCGGGCTATCACGATCTCGAGGTTGAACGGTATCTGTGTCCATTCATGCTCGAAGAGGATGACGACGGAGTGGCGGAGGAGCGCGTTCGTCTGGATGAGCTGCTCGTCGATCCCGGCGACTGCCTCTCCTATTGCTACGACTTCGGTGACGACTGGCTGCATGTGGTCGCGCTCGAGGCGGTATTGCCGCACTCTGCCGTGACGCGCCGGGCGATCTGCACGGCCGGGCGGCGTCCCGGGCCGCCCGAGGATTGCGGTGGGATCGGCGGATACGAACTTGTCGCCGCGGCAGCCGATGCCGGACATCCAGATCACGCCGAGGCGCTACGGACCTTCCGCGAGTGGCATGGGGACGTCGATCCGGATCACTTTCGGCCCACACCATTCGATATCGACGGAATCAATTCTGCCCTGACGGAATTCGGTACCGGCGAGGCTGCGCCGCGGCCCGATGACGCCGATGGCGCGATACTGCATGCGCCCGCGGTACTCGCGGCGCTCTGGGCTCGGTTGCCGGCCTCGACCGCTCGGCGAAAACTGTTGGCGCTCATCGGTCGAACCGAATTCGACTGCCCCGTACAGATCGATGCGGATGAAGCCGAGCGTGTCGTGCGGCCTTACCGATGCCTGCTCGACCACATCGGCGTCGACGGGGTCGCGCTGACGCAGGCGGGTTATCTGCCGCCACGTGTGGTCTCGGCCGTATTCACCGAGTTGGGGATGGATGAGCATTGGATCGGCAAGGGGAACCGGGAGGATATGACACCGCAGGTGCTCGAGCTTCGCGAGTCCGCGCAGAAACTTGGATTGGTTCGTAAACATCGTGGGCGACTGCATGTTACGAAGACGGCGCAGTCGCTGCGGGAGGATCCGGTCGCGCTGTGGCGACATCTCGCCGCGAAGACCCCCGAACTGACTCGCAACACCTTCGAACGAGAGGCCGGGCTCTTCTATCTGTGCGCGCTCGCCGGCGGCGCCGCGGAACCCGTCGACGTCACCGCGCGATCGTTGACGGCGCTGGGCTGGTGCTCCGCTGACAATATTTGCTGCACCTCAGCCGATGCCGCCGCGGGAGTACGGCATGTGCGGGACATGCTCGACAGGCTTGGCCTACTTCGACGCGCGGATCGTCTTGGCCTGCATACCGAACCGACGCATGGAGCGCGCCTGTTCGCGAAGGCCGCGCTGGTCGACTGATCGCCGATGTATCAACCTGGAACGGCATCTTGACCGAACTCACTTACCGCCTCGTCCGAACCGCCGATCCACCCAGTCGGCGGCGTTGGACAACAGTCGACGAACGGCCGGGCTGTCGTAGGTGGCGATGTCGGCTGAGGCCGCGGCCGCTGCCATTGCGTCCAGCAGGCCCTCACGCTGCCGGTCGATCTCAATTCGCAGCCAGTCGGGCTGGATGTGCAGGGCCGGAGCGAACCGCACCCAATTGTCGACCGTAATTCGATCGGCATGGAACATCCCTCCGACGGACATCGACAAGCTGTTCCCGGAACCGTCGGAATAGGCGAGATGGGAGTTGAGGTCGTACAGCGGTGCCAGACGGATGGTCTGTCCGCTGAGTAGAAGCGAATAGTTGCGGGCGTGAGCGTCCGTGCCGCAGACGAGCCAATTGAAGATGAGCGCCCGAACGAGTCGGCGCACGTCATCCGATGGTTGCCGACTTTCGCGGCGAATCAGATCGGCCAGCGAGACTGCGCCCGGACCGCCCTGGCTTTCGTACTTGCGGGTGGGCCACATGCCCAGTGCCTGGCACATGTCTTCCTGGTGCACGCGAATCCACCGGCCGTCGGATTGCTGGGCGCGGTCGTAGCGCTCCACGACGATGGCGCGCTCATCGCCGAACTCTTCGACCGAACACTTTGCGACGCTCAGTCCGAGGTTGCTCGCCGTGCGTAACGTCACGGCCTCCACCAGATCCTGGTCGGTCATGCCGGGAATGGCAGGTTTGACGATGTGAGTGGACGGCACGCTGCCTGACGGGTCGGTCCAGCCGTCTTCGGTGCGGTGAAGTGCGATTTTCGCTTGAGCCCCCGCGAGGGAGAACTTGCCCTGCCCGTTGTCGATATCCGATACAGGCAGGTCCGCCTTGGCGCGGCGAAGCATTTCCGCGATTCGAGGACCATCCAATTTGATCAGGCGTCCGGATCGTTCCAGCACGGCGTCGAGGCGTTCGGGGCGAACGAACTGCGCAGCGCCGGCGAGGTCCTCGCCGACATGCCGCAAGAGAGAGTAGGCGTCGGTTTCGTGGGAGATGCCGAACTGACGTCGCCACTGTCGAAGGGTTTCGGGGCGATCCGGCAGAAGGCCGGAGAGCCACGGATCCAAGATCGATTCTCGGTATCGCCCTATCGGGCCAGGCATCGACACCGACAGCGGGGTGAAACTCTGCCCGCGAGAGTCCGAATAGCGCAGTCGCATCCGGCGTTTTCCCGTGCGCTGGACATCGCCGATCACGCGGCCGTTCATCACGACAAATAACTGACGCTCGTTCGCGATGCTCATTGGTTGTACTTCTCGAGGTGCGCTTCGAGGTCGATTGGTTCATCGTCGATGGACTTGTCTGTGCCGGTTCGGAATCTTTCCGGCGGAGTCAGCATGAGTGTCACGCCCAGGGCCGCGGCAACACGCATGACCATGTCGAGCGGTGCGGATGGCTTGTCACCCATCTCGAAGGAGTTGAGCCACTGCCGCCCCACGTCGGCCAGCGCCGCCAGCGCGGACTGGGTGACGCCGTCGGCAACCCTGACCTCGCGCAGGGCAGGTCCCAGGTCGTCGGCTCGATCCACCCTTGCTGTCGCCATACGGCGACATTACCTTATGTCGCCGTATGGCGACACGAGTCCGCAATGCGACTTCAGTCGGACCCGAGTAGAGCGCTTGAGGCGTCGGCCGCATCTGCTGCGCTGTCGCCGTATGGCGACAATAGAAGATGTCGTCGTACGGCGACATTCAGAACAACTCTTCGGCCTCCGCAGCAGGTCGTGGTCGCTGTACAGCAGGGTAATCGGGGCTGCTGCACGGTGATGTTCACGTGCCTGTCTACAACAGACCGGATTCCTCGAGCCCGGCGCGCAGGCGTTGCTGATGCTCCGGCGGGCCCTGCCGGTATGGCATACGCAGCGCGTCGGAGGAGATGACGCCGAGCATTTTCATCGCGGCTTTGGACTGGATGGCGCCCTGTGAGACGTGCATGATCGCGTCGACGGCGGGGATGAGACGCCGGTGGATCTCGCGTGCCCGAGACAGGTCGCCGCGGTCGACGGCGGCGATCATCTCCGCGTAGCGGTCGCCCGCGACGTGACCGACCACCGACACGATGCCGGTCGCGCCTTGAGCGAGGTGTGGGAGGTTGACGACGTCGTCGCCGGAATACCAGAGCAGGTCGGTCTGCGACATGAGCCGGCTGGCCTCGAAGAAATCACCCTTGGCATCTTTGACGGCGCGCACGGCGGGAATGTCGGCCGCGCGGCGAATGGTATCGGTGCTCAGCGCCGTCCCGGTCCGGCCCGGGATGTCGTACAGCATGACCGGCACACCGCCACCGGCCTCGGCGACCAGACGGAAGTGTTCGAGGATGCAGTCCTGCGGCGGCTTGTTGTAGTACGGCGTGACAACGAGCAGAGCGTCGGCCCCGCAGGCAACCATCTCGCGCGCCGCACGAGTGGAATGCTCGGTGTCGTTGGTGCCGCAGCCGGCCATCACCGCGACGCGGTCGCCCACAGCCTCGACCACCGCCCGCACGCAGGCGTAGTCCTCCTCGTCGGTGGTGGTGGCGGACTCACCCGTGGTTCCGTTGACCAGCAATCCGTCATGGCCGTGGTCGGCGAGATATACGGCGAGGTTCTGCAGGCCGTCGTAGTCGATCGAGCCGTCGGCGTGCATGGGGGTCACCATCGCCGTGATGACTCGACCGAAGGGGGTGTCCACCATGATCGTGAGATTACATCCGGCGAGCACCTCACCGCCCGTGTGCAAGGCCCGTGCCCACGCGAAGTGCGTCGTCGGGGTGGTTCCACGGGCGCTGGCCGGGGACAAAAGCCTCAACCGGCGACCGGCCCGACCACTCTTGCCGTGGTCGAGCGCGGCGTAAAATCGCGTCAGAGGGTTTTCCCTATGCGACAGCGATGGTGGGTGTGGATTGCCGCGTTCCTGATGACACTGGGAATGTGCACTACGTTCGCGTGCAGTAGCGGCACCGGACCCGAGCCTGCCCCACCCGACTCGACCACATCTTCCCGGGCAGGGGCGCCCGTGCTGGTCGCGAAGATAGACAACAGTCCGCAGGCACGGCCACCGGTAGGGCTCGGAGCCGCCGATGTGGTCTACGTCGAGCCGGTCGAGGGTGGTTCGAGCCGGTTGGCCGCCGTGTTCTCGACTCACAAACCCCCGGTGATCGGACCTATCCGCAGCGCGCGGGAGACGGATCTGACGCTGTTGGGCCAGTTCGGCAACCCGACCTTGGCATCCTCTGGTGCCGCACCCGAGCTGGTGGCATCGATCGATTCCGCCTCGCTCCAGAACGCCTCGGCCGATCGGCAATCCGCGGCGTACTACCGCGACTACAGTCGCGCCACGCCGCACAACCTGTTCGTCCGCTCTGATCAGTTGCCCGTGGGCGGCGGCTGGCCGCCGGCTTCGCAGCTGCCCTTCGGTCCTGCGCCTGTCGGCGGCCGGCCCACGCAACATGAGGAAGCGCGGTATCCGGACGCGGCGATCGGTTTCGACTGGTCACCCAGCAACCACCGGTGGCTGGTGTCCATGGACGGTGCCGCCTACACCACCGCCGATACCGGACAGCTCATGGCAAGTACGGTCGTGCTGCAGAGTGTGCAGGTGCGCGATTCGGCGATCCACGACGTCGCGGGCAGCGTCTCACCCGTGGCCCGGACGACTGGTAGCGGTCGGGCACTCGTACTTCGTGACGGTCGAGCGTTCCCGGCCGTGTGGTCCCGGCCCTCCCCACAGGCAGGCACAACCTATACAACCCCCACCGATACAGCCATCTCCTTCGCGCCGGGGCAGCTTTGGACAGTTCTGATTCCAGAGCAGCTCTGGTGACCCCTGTCCTCGTGGTGGGATCGGCGGAAGCTTCTCTCGAACCTCGAACGGTCGAAGTGGCTGGCGAACAGTGGTTTTCGTCCACCGGTGTCTATACTGACCGAGGATCGGTGTTCGATCGGCACGGAGGGGGCTCTGATGAAAATTACTCCGGAATCCTTGGTAGAGGCAGCTCTGACCATAGGCAAGCTCGGTGATGAAATCGAGGACAAGAAGGTCTTCCCGGATCTGAAGGCCGAACGCGGCATCCTGGCTCTGATCGGTTCGCCGATCGCCGGTGCGTTGGGCGATGTCGATGGCGCGAGTCTCGTTGCCCAGCAGGTCATCGCCTCACGCCACGCCGCCGTGGCCGACTTGCTCTACACGACCGCGGCGCAGTTCAAAGATCAGGACCAGGAGCTCGCGGACAAACTGGCCAAGTTCGGCGATCTGAACTCGACGGGGGCCTGATCATGGGAACGCCGACGAAATCTCAAGTCGCAAAGTGGAAATCGGGCATGCTGCAACAGGTGTCCACCACTGCGGGCACTATCCGCGATGCCATCGACACACGAGCCGATGCGATGCAGCGCACCATTCACGGCCTCGATTGGTCCGGCGCGGCGAACACCGCGGCGACGGGCCGCGCCGACCGCGAACGCAGCCAGCAACGCGCTGTGGCCACCGCCTACGACGACCTGTGCACCACACTCGCAGGTGCCGAAGGCGACACCGGCTGGGTGATCGACAGGATCAAACAGACCGTGGCGAACTTGCCGACGACCTGGACTGTCGCCGAAGATTTCACCGTCACCCCGCCGAAAGGGGCCAGTGCGCCGGAGGTCAATCAGGCCGCCAACGACACCGCCAGTTTGCAGAGCCTGGCCGACAGTCTGGGCCGGGCGATGGATAAGTGGGCACCGAAAATCTCCCAGGCTGTGGCCGATATCGGTCAGCTCGCACCCATCGCTGCCGAGAAACACACCGCGAATCCCGATGGCCAGTTCACCGCGCAACAGGCTCAGACCGACCTCCAAGCGGTCCGCAACGGCACGGCCGATGCCGCAACCCTGGCGCGACTGAAGGCAGCGACCACCTTGGCAGCCGACGAGAAGGACGCGTTGGCGAACGGCAAGGGCGTCAACCTGCCCCAATTCGAATACCTGCAAGCGCTGTCCAAGAGCATGAACGGTATGAGTGGACAGGACATCGCCAACCTGGGCAGCAAGCTCCCCGGAACTGGCAAGGACCAGGTACAGGCCGCCATCGCCAACGACTTCCGCTTGGTATCCGACACACAGGTCCACTCGGCCGGACTCAACGGCCAGACCGGCGCCCTCACCGGTGGCATGAGCCAGCTACCCGACACCATTCAGAACGCGTTGAAAAGCCAGCCGGGTGACCTGGCCGAGTTCAACAGTCTCAATTCACTCGGCACCCTGATGTCCAAGGGAGACACCACGATCCAGGGCAGTGATATCAATCGCGGGCTGATCAAGCAGGGCTCCGAACTCGCGGCTTTCACAACTGCGCACCCTGGTCTCAAAGACGGCCCGGTCCCCGGAATAGCGAACGCCTTCCTGAACGACGCGGCCGGGGATCACGCCGCGATCCACGATGCCATCCTCGCGAATCCCAACAGTTCGGATGCGGATGCTCGCGCCGCCGCGGATCGGATGAACGCCACCTGCGCCAATGGCGGAAAATACTACGGGAACCAGCACGTACTCGATATCCTCCAACACCAGTGGTCGCCGGACCAGCACGGCGCGCAGAACGTGTTCAAATGGATCGGCGACGACGCGACCCTCCCGAAGGGCACCTTCGCCAACAATGAGGCGGGACAGACGGCGTACGGCCTGGCCTCGATCCTCGGGGATTCGAACAACAAATCCTTGCTGAACAGCCCCGATAATCCCCTGGGAGCAAAGAATCCAGCGCTTACACAGACTCTCGCGAATACCTTGTCGCCCTACCTGGGCAATTTCGCCGGAGTCACGGATGCTCCCGGATTGAACATTCTCAACAGTGCGCCGGTCGACTCCGCTGGACACCAAATCCAATCCCCGTTCCACGATTCCAGTGAACTGGGCGGCATGCTCGCGGTACTCGACTCCGATCCGCAGGCGGCACGCACCATCAATAGCGCGGGCATGCAGTGGCACGATGCGCTCGAATACGCGTCCGGAGTCAACACCGATCACGCGGCGTCGCTGCAAGCCAACGCGTCCAATCTGCAATCGGCCCTTACCAATGGGCTGACCACTGATATCAACGCTCACGCGGCTGAACGTTCCTACCAAGCGTCGCAGGAGTACGCGGACAAAGGTGTGTTCGCCGATGGGGTAACCAGCGTTGTCCAGACCGGTGCTGCGATTGCCGGACCGGAAAGTGCGGTGGCCGTGCCTGTCGTCAATGGTATCGCCGCGACCGTGGACTCATATATCAAGGCCGATGTCATCGCCAACCCGGCCGATCCGGCGCATCCCCTCCCTGACGACAAGGTATCGTCCGAACTGCAATCAATCCTCAAGTCCACCCAGAACGACACCATTCGAGACGAATACCTGCAAACTCAGGGATATGTTCAACAGCACCCCGAAGCGGCGAGTTATTTCGAACAGTCCGACGGAAGTAACCTCGTGACGAATTGGAATAACGTAGCTACCGGAGACGGGCTGAATACATGGCGCAACGACTATAATCGATTCCAGCACGACATGAACCTGCAACTTCCCGAAACTGTTTTCCCTGGTCCAGATCCATCGAAATCGGAACCTATCACCGAATCCGATATTGCGCCGCGAAGCCAGCAAAAGCCTCCGGGGTCGAAGTGACAAAACTTTGCAGGATGCTGGTAATTCTCGTAATATTCGGATCCGCAGGCTGCAGTCAGGGGCCCTCTGGGCAGCCGGATAACCCTTCCGCTGCGCTCACGGCGCCAAGTCTGCAGCCGCCGACTCAAGGCCCGGACATTAGCCCCAAAGTGATTTATGATCCGTGCACGATGATCCCGGACAGTGTCGTCGAAAAAGCCGGATACGACCCTGCAACACGTAAGCGGTACGCAGGAACAGCGAAACCGCCGACGATCATATTCGGATGCAAGTTCGATGATGATCTGCACGGATTAATAAAACCGAAGTCGACACTGGATGTAGCATCGTCCAACGAGAACTTGGATGTAGATCGAAAGTACTGGAACGATCCACCGCATCCGGACCAGCCGGTCAAATCGGTAACCGTGAACAGGAGAGTTGGATTCGAGGTGACCAACTTTCCTGGTTATGAATGCTATATATATCTTCCGACGAAGTCGGGAGATATGGCGATAATCTGGCACAGTATTATCATGGATCACACCAATCCATGCGACGGTGTTCTGGATATCGCCAATATAATCGAACCGACCATCGGGGACAATAATTGAATCGTCGGCTGCCTGTGCGACATTGTCTGTGGCGGAATCGACCTCGGTTACCTGCGCCCACCGCTCGTTACCGTCCTGGCAACGGGTGCGCTGAGATCGAGGTATCGGTGATGGCTGTTTGCGCTGTCATGTGGCTGTCGTCGATCAGCGCAGCGACTCGACAGTCAGAATATGTGCCAGCGTCGAGTGAGCTCGCCGTCGCGGAGTGAGTTGACGCGGTGAGTGAATTCGCGTGCATGATCTGAGCTGACGTCGACCAACTGCATGAGCCAGGTGACCATGGTGAGTTCTCGAACGGCGCGTAGCACGGGATATTCCGGTAGTTCGGTGACGTCACGTCCGTAGATTCTGCTGAATTCGCCATATTCGCCACGGGGCATGTCGAACCGATCGACGGTCATGGCAGTGGTGGTGAGGTCCCATTGCCAGGGGCCGCGGGCAACGACTTCGAAGTCCGACAGCAATGGCCCTGATGCGGTGGGGATGATATTGCCGAGGTGGGCATCCCCGTGGATGACAGTGGACGAGTTGCCGAATCCGAGTGCGGCGTAACGAGTTTTCAGGTCGTGGTAGAGGTCGGTGAGGTAGGCCACGTCGGCGGGGTCGGCGTGACCGGGGTTGGCCAGTCGGGTGGGAATTTTGGCGAACGGATCGAATTGTGGCAGCGGATGGTCGGGTGCGGGTAGTCGGTGGAAGTCACGAAGTAGCGCCGCCAGGTCGTTATTGGTGGCTTCGCCGTGGATGTCGACGAGGTCCCAGAACGTGATGAGCCGTCCGTCGGCCTGTATCGGTTGGGGAATGCGTTCGGCCACCGTGATAGCGGGATACTCGTGGTGGGCGAGCCAGCGGGCGACGGCCAGTTCTTTGTCTACGACGGCTTGTTGCCGCGCCGTGCGGGTCACGCGAGCGACGATGCCTTGGGAGCGCAGACGATAGATAGCGTTTTCGCCGATTCTGATCAGCTCGGCATCGCCGGTGTCGATGCCTGCTTCGAGGGCGGCGAAATCTAGGGCATGTCGAGCAGTTTCAGGGCTGAGGGGCGCGACGATCTCGCGTGTCATCGTCGGAAGTGTAATTGACACAGGCGGTTTCGTGGTCGAGTCCTCGGTGAGAGCACGTTGGCGGGTAGCTATCAGGCGGTGCCATCGCCCTGCGGTGGTGTCACGGCCGTCGATCCACTGCGCAGTGGGAAGTTCGGGGGCCGGTTGGGTGTCGTCGAAGAAGTGGGTGATTTCGACGAGGTAGGCGTATTCCCCTCCCATGGTGCTGAGCGTGAGCTGCTCTCGTGCGGCAATCAGGTGGTCTGTTTCGCGGCGGATGGCGTGGTGGAAGCATCTGGAAAACCGGATGTAGGCGACCGCTGAGCCGAGCCCGGCCGCATCGGCCCGGGCTTCCAGTTCGTCGAATCGAGTGGGCAGGTCGGGGTCGAACCCGGCGTCCAGTAGCAGAGTGGCAGTTTCAATCTGGGTTTCCGACCAGTTTTGTTTGATGCCGTGCAGCAGTTTGTTCGCCAAGGCGATCTGCTGGCGGGCTCGGCCGCCGTCGTCGAGGGCGGCAGCAAACGCGAGTCCGGCTTGCGCCAATACCGCGTGTCCAGGGTTGTCGGCGGCAAGGGCGGCTCGGCGTGCGGTGGCGTAGGCGTCGCAGGCCGCGGCGATACTTCCCTGGGTCCACCAGAGATGGCCGAGTGCGCGGTGGTAGTGCGTGTCACGGTCGAGGGCCTCGATGGCGGCGAGGGCATCATCGAAGCGCCCAACGTGTCGGGCGATATGTGACACTCCGCGTAGGGCCTCGCCGGCCATGGGGCTGTTACCCGCCGCGACGCGGCGCATGTTGTCGGCCGAGGCACCGTAGAGACCGAGGTGGCGTTGACTCTCGGCGAGAAAGTACCTGGCGAGGTCTTGTGCGGGCTCAGGCAGCAGGTTCCAGCTCAGCACGGTGCGCAGTTCGTCGGCGCTGTCGCGTCGGTGGGCGCGTTGCCCCTGGGAGATGGCGTGCAGAGTACGGGCCAATGCCATTGCCGGGCTGGGGGAGTGCGACCCCTCGGGTATTTCCACGGGTTCCCACACCGATTCGATGACGTACTGCCAGGCCGCGTCGGTGAGCCAACCGGGGGCGAGCCCGAATTCGCACGCCAACCGCAATCCTTCAGTGAGGCATGACATCAAACCCTGGCGCCAGCGGTAGCCGCCGCGGACGGGTACCCGGGTTCCGAGGGCATCGAAGGTCGACTGTGCGGCGCGTCGCCAATCATCGGGCGACCAGCGATCTTCGGCGGTGGCGTCCGCTTCCCGCACTGCGGAGCGGATGACGTCGTGTAGCCGGAACGGCCAAGGCGCGAAAGGATCGTCGATGACGATCGGGCGCTCGATCAGGTTACGAACCGGGGCGTCGTGGCGCAGTCCGGAGGCCGTGGTCGCCAGGTCGACAGTGAACGAGTCCAGCAGGCTAACGGTGCGTAGCACGGTCCGTTCGTCGGTGGTCAGGTCTCGAACAACTCGGGCGACCAGGGCGGGGAAGTCGCGCTGGAACTCCTCGCGTCCGGGTGGTGTTCCGGTGCGATCGAGCAATTCGACGAATCGCATCACGGCCAGATCCAGATACAGCGGCAATCCGTGTGAGCGTGCGACGATCTCGGCGCGCACCGGGGCGGAGATCACGGGTTCGCCGGCGCGGGTGAGTCTGGTGCGCAAGTACTCTTCACAGTCGTCTTCGGAAAGGAAACCGACCAGGTGCTGGCGCGGCTCGCCGACGGCAGTGGCGGTCAGTCCCGGCCAACGCGCCGGTCCAGTCCAATCGAGTTGTCCCTCCAACAGTTCGGTATCCCATTGAAGGCGGTTGCGGCCAGTGATGATGAACAGCGCGTTGGGCATCAGCCACACCATTCGCTGGAACAGTTGCTCCACATCGCGATAGCTGCGCCCAGCGATTTCCTCGAAGGTGTCGAACAAGATGACGGGTGTGCCGGTGTGCTTGGCCGGTAATTGAGCCAGGTCCCACGCAAGCAGGTACGGCATATAGCTGAGGGTAGTGATGTCCTGGTCGGCCTCCAGAATATCCGCCAGGCGGTCGCAACCCGCCAGAGCGCGCACCGCGTCACGATGTTCGCGCAATGCCTTGACCAGGGCTCTCGTGACGGCGGCCGCCGTTGCGCCCACCGCGGTCGGTATTTGCAGCTTGTCGGCGATGTCTTCCACTGCCACCGAAATGTCCTTGGGAAGCGATACCGATCGTGACAACCGCCGCAGGAAACTGTTGCGCTGCAGATAACCGTCCAGCGGTTCTCCAGGGTGATTGACCTCCCAGTAATGTCGTATCGCCAGGTCGAACGCGCACAGCGGCCGCCCCAGCCTGCCGACGGCGAGCCGCACGGCCAAGACCGCGTCCTCGAGATCCACACCGGACTGACGGGACAGGTCGATGCGCACCGGCAGTAGTCGACCGACCTCGTCGGGTAGTGCCGACCACCCTGCCGCCGGATGTTCGCCAGACTGCGCCGTCATGTGTGTTTCGAGCTTCTTCGCGAACGTGGTTTTCCCGATGCCGCCGACACCGTAGAAGACCAGGACGTTGCGGCGGGGACTGGCGAAGTCAGTGACGCTGAACCCGGGCGCGGCAGTCGTCGCGACATGGGCAAGAAGGCTTTTGACTACCGCCCGCCACTCGTCGTGCCGGTTTGTGAAGACCTCCTGGGCATTCAGATCCCGGCCGCCGGATGTGAACAGTGAGCGCAGATCCGAAGAAGACACTACGCACCCCCCAATACGATCTCGCCTCAACTGTCGGTGCGAGCCGGGACGCCATGCCCCCGCGTCGCTCGGGTCCGAGTGTACCGGTCGATACGCCGAATATGGCCGAACGGCAACATATTTCGCGTTGGTCAGCCTGCCGATGCCAGGATGGTCGCAGTCGCGGCGACAACTGATCGCCGGTAGTCGGCACCGAACAGGGCCAGATGTACCAGAAGTGGATGTAGTTGGTGGAGTGGTATGCGGTCCTGCCATCCATCGGCCAGAGGAGCCGTCTCGTGGTAGGCCGCGAGGATGTGTTCGAGGTGGGGTGCGCCGAACAGGGCGAGCATCGCGAGGTCGGTTTCGCGGTGCCCGCCGTGTGCGGCCGGGTCGATCACCACGCCGCGGCCGTTCGACCACATCACGTTGCCGGACCACAGGTCGCCGTGGATCCGGCGGGCAGGCTCGGGAGGGCCCGCGAATCGATCAATGTCCTCGATTACCCGCTCGACCGATCGGACCTCTTCCTGTGAGAGGTGAGCGGCACCGCGTCGCAGGAACGGTGCCAGCCGCTTCTGGGCGTACCAGTGCGACCACCGTCCGTCGGAGGGCGTGTTGTCCAATGGAATATCGGCGATATAACCGGCCCACGGGGCGCCGTAGTAGCACGCCGATTGTCTATGGAGGACAGCCAGGTCGCGACCGAATTGTGCGGCAGCTTCCGTTGTGGGCTCTTCGGCCGAAATCCAGGGCAGCACAAGCAATCCGTCGCCAACAGCCAGTACTTCGGGCACCATCGATGCCGGGGCGTTCGCGCCGAGCCACCGCAACCCCGCGGCTTCGGCCGCGAACACCCCAGCATGATCCGAGCTTGCCTTGACGAACACTACGAGACCATCGGCCAGTGTGACGCGGTGCAGTGTCCAGGAATGCCGAGCGCCCAGGTCATGTACGGCGGTGACTGGTCGGCTGAGGAGATCACTCAGCCGAGATTGATCGATACCGCCGACTTCCTCGTTCGGTGTCATCGTCATGAGTCTCCCACGAGGAGAGCGGAACTGGGCTCGATCGTTTGGACAGCTTGCTGCTCTCGGCGGTGGTGACCCGCCAGATTGGCGTGACGGAAGCGGTCGGCAATAGCTGGTCGACCGGGTGCGCGATCTGAGATTTGACGCAGTTGGGTTTTGTTTTCCGTGCCCACTGGTGAACTTGCGTGGGGAGAGCAATTCGCCGGTGGATCGCCCCGATCCGAGGTCATGGGCAATGATGGGAAAGTCGAAAGGCAAGGGAAGCAGATCAATTGAGTACATATCACAGCCTGACGCCGTTGAGCCGCGATGACGCACTCGAAAGGTTGTCATCGAGCGATAGGAGAGCTGCGGGGGAAGCGATAGTGCGTGTGGCGCTTCATGATCCGGATGGCGGATGGATAACCGATCGGGCGCTCGAGCTGATCGCCAGCAGTGACGCGGAGCTGCGGATCGCAGCTGCTACCGCATTGGGGCACGTTGCGCGTATCCACCGGTCGATCGACCGAGCGCGAGTCGTGCCTGCTGTCCGACGACTATTGGACGATCCGGCGACTGCCGGCCGCGCCGAAGACGCCTTGGAAGACATCGAAGTATTCGCGAATCACCCATAACGGTGACGGAAGGCGATCAGGCGCCACGTTTGAGAATCTGAAGCTGTACAACGGATTTCGATGAAACATCAGTCTGATCGTCTGCTCGATGGCGGTCGCTCGAGTCTCGGGGTACCGATCAATCCGAGTCGATCTCCACGGTCGCCAGCAGGCCAACGGCCGTCCGTGGTCGGCGACCGGGCGAGGTCGAACAGGTGTGGTTCAACCCGGAAAATCTCATTGTCGACGGACGTCCCACCCGTGGGGTCCGGCAGCGTCACCGCCAAGATCAGCACGGCCAGTGGCAGGCCGATTGCGATGACGAATCCGAGCGTGATCACTGTTCGCCTCCCGCCTGCTCGGTGATTGTCGGCAACAAGGGGTATCTCTGTGTACTGGTGATCAGGTCGGCGGCTTGGGTGACCCTCAACCACGGCGCGCCAGGCACGAGAGTGCCGAGGTGGGGGATCACGACCGCATCCGCGGCGTACTCGAGCGCGTACTGCACAGCGATCAGCGTGGCCAGGACGGCGACGGTGTCGGTGTGCACGGTGTAGACGATCTGCAGCCGGTGCTGCCGCGTCAGTGCTTCCAAGATGGCCGGGTCGTGGTCACTGTGCAGCAGCGCGATCACTCGTATCGGTTTGTTCATTTCCGTCAAAGCGCTTGTCCCTTCACGATTCGGGATCGAGCGGTGGTCACTGTGCGGCCTCGATGTACTGTGCTGCGAGCCGGAACCGGGGACAGTCGTGCTTGGCGTGATCGGCCATGACGTGGATGGCGTGTGCTCGCCCGCGAATGGGTTCGGTGCTCTTGCAGCTCGCCGGAGAATCGAGGTGGCGGAGGCCTGCGGCGACTCGTTCGAGAAGGTCCCGGTTCCGGGTGTTCCAGAGGCGCAGGGTGGCCGCCATCGACCGGTTGTGCGCGCGCCTGATGGGGAGTTTCGGTAGTTCCTGACGCATGCCGTCGTCGACCGGGGCGATACCGGTCGGCTCCACGTTGATCAGCTCACGGGCGCTGGTTTCGGCTGCGGGTACGGGCATAGCGGTCGGCTCCGGGTTCTGTCGGGGCGAAAGTCGAGCGTGCGCCTCTGCGGTCTGCGGTAATTGATTGCATTCAGCTTCGCCTTGTCGCCGCGTCAGAAGGACACACCGAACCCGTACTGAGCCCGTACCCTGGCGGTACTACAGCGGAGGGGGACGCCGAGAGATGACGATCATCAAGTGGACCGGTCTCGAGGTCGCGGCGCTGCGTACAGCGTTGCGGGACACGCAGATTCAGTTCGCTGACCGGATCGGGTGTTCTCTGGAAGCGGTCGGCAAATGGGAACGCAGAGGTGCCGACATTGCTCTGGGAGCGAAGTACTCCGAGTGCATGGACACCACCCACGGAAGGCTCGACGGCGAGCAGCGGGCGCGCTTCGATGTCGCATTGCAGCAATCGGGCGATACTCGCCATATCGCCAGCATCGAAATATCGTCGCCGAATGGTGCGTTGGTTGGGATCGGTGTGCAGGAGGTCGACAACATGAGACGACGGGATTTCGGCGCCGCTGTCGGTGGGCTGGCCGCTCTCGCTGCGGGTGTTACGAACTCGGATTTGACCGCGACACACACCGAGATTTCAGACCTTGTGTCTGGTGCCCGTGTGGCCCCCGAACTTGTCGACTACTTCCGCTCTCAACTGTCCGGCCATTACACCGCAGACATGTACCTCGGGCCGCTCTACCTCATCCCGACAGTGCGAGCTCAGACGGAACTGATCGAGTGTCTCGCAGGGACCGCTGATACATCGGTACGGTTCGGCCTGCTGGAAATCGGCACTGCGTACGCCGCTCTGCTCGGCTGGCTCCATCAAGACGCGGGTAACCTCGCGGCCTCCGCGAATTGGCGAGACGCCACCTTGTCCCTCGCGCACCGCGGTGGCAACCGCGAGCTCATTTCCTATGCGCTATCAAACATGGCGATGCTCGCATTGGACCACAGCGATGGCCGTACTGTCGTCGACTACGCGCGGGCGGCTCGTGCGGCCGGACCGAAACTGTCTCCGAAGGTCCGCGTAATGGCACTTCAACACGAGGCGCAGGGCCACGCCATGCTTGGCGATCGCCCCACGGCGGAGCGCCTGCTCGATGACGCTTTGTCGCTGATCGACCGTATCGATGACGAGCACCCGTGGGGAAACTCCTGCCGTCGCACCCCGCACCACATGGAGGTACAGCGGGCGACCTGTTATGGGCGCACCGGCAACCGACGAGACGCCATGGATGCGGCCATACTGTGGGACGAGATCATGGACTCGATGCCGGAGACTGCGCGTCGGGACAACGCTGTGTTCCGAGCGAGGCAGGCGGCTGTGCTGTCCACGGTACCGGACCCCGACCGCGCTGTATGGGCAGCAGCAGAGGCGGTGGAGGCAGTTAGAGTCACCGGGTCCGCCAGACTCCGCAGCGAATTGAAGGAGGTTGCCTCCCATGCCCGTTCGTGGGCGGACACCTCAGCCGGGCGTGAGCTGTGCGCTCTCGTAGAGTCTGTCGCATGACCACACTGCCAACTCCGTTGAGTGACAGCGAGATTGCCACCCGTCTTGAGTCCCTGCCCGGTTGGGAGCGCGATGGCGACGAGATCACGCGAACCTTCGCGCACACTTACCATGAGTGCGTGCACTTGGCGGTGTACGTCGCGGCGAAGGCCCGAGAGGTGGGGCACCATCCCGACATGCTGATCACTTGGCAGCGGATCGAGTTTCGGATCACGACCCACGATGTCGGGCGGAAGTTGACCGAGTTGGACTTCGATCTCGCGGGGGATATTGATCGGATCGCGGAAGCTGCCAGCTCGACCCCGGTTGATGGGAAGAGCTGATACTGATGGAAAGCTGGCTGTGACGATGGCCAGTACATTTTCGTCATCGGTGAGTGCGAAGGCCCTTTGCCAAACGAGAGCGGATTCGAGCCGTTCATGCTGAATGCGCTATTCGACCCAAGTATGCGAATCACGGGATTGAATCGTCTCTAACCAATCGGTCTGTATTATTGTCCCGTCAGGAAACATCGGAGTCTCCTGCTCACGAGCAGAGTCGAGCAATGCTAGAACACGCTCTCCATAGCCGGCGGTGTCATCAGGTCGCGTCTCTCGGGTGAGTTCAGCGATACCCCTGATGAGTCCGAATTGTAGACGGAAGCTGCCGAAGCTAGTGGTTTCGAAAGGGATGCTTCCTGTGCGGCCGGCGGGTATCACATCTGTTCCACCGTCGCCAGCGTTGAGGGCGTCGATGAATGGCAGATAGTAGGAATACAGGTAACGGTCCCGCGTCACATCATCGAGTCGGATCGCCTCTTCGTCGGGCTCGACCGGATCGAACGCGTCGACTCTCAGATTGTAGCCACTCGGAAATGAAGCGACGCAGCCCAATGCGAGCCAAGGCGCTTTGCCTTCGACCGAGAGCACCGACCGCTTCTGGTCGATCAGCTTGCCGCGAAGCTTACGCTCCATCGCTCTTGATCGCCCCTTGGCCTCGGCAACGACCCACCCCAAGGGAGCACAGCCGAGTAGATCTGCCCGCTTGCGGCCATTCGCGAAGGTAGTTCCGAATGTCGAGGCATATCGATCGATATGGAGTAGATGGCTTACGCCCACGACCTGGCGGCAGAAGATCGTTGTCATGGCCATGCCGAGAGCGTAGGAGAGCCCGACTAGCTCGGAGCGATCGAGCTCGCGCGCAAGCTGTGAACGAGTGAGAGAGCCGTACGGTTCGCGGCGTATGTATGCCGGGATAAGTGCGGTGCGGTGTAGCCATTCCCACGTAGACCTAGGGCCATGCTTGTAGAGGTCGCCGGGAGCGCGTCCAGTGGAGAATAGTGCGTGGGCCAATTCTTCGGGCTGGAAGGTCAATTGGCCTTGCGATTTTATCGTTCGCGGAAACGTGAACGCATTATAATTCACCTCAAACGGCGGTGAAAGCGAAATAGTTCCCATACGTCACAGTTCCCGTGAGCTAGTAGCGAGGTGAGTGAAGTGGGCGTGGGCTAGTTGCATGTCGTGCTCGCGATTGACACCTGTGATTGGTTCCTCGTAGGTGATGCCGTCGACGGTTAGGTCGGATCGAGGGAGGCCGCCTTTTTTGCGGTATTCGGAGGCTAGTTTGGTGGGGAGTTGGCGGCCGTTGGCGTCGTAGAGGGCTTCGCGTTCGTATTTTTGGAGGACGGGGAATTGGGTTTGGTAGATGGTTAGGAGTTCTTCGGCGGTTATGCCGAGCATGACGGCGACAATGGCGTCGATTTCGATGAGGGCTTGCCGGCGGTCGGCGTCCGTGCGAAGCGGGGTGCGCCACCCCCAATTTGGCTCCACCGCCCCGAGCTCGGGTCTTCCCTCGCAAGTAGTTGCGATGCCTGGGACCCAGGAGTCCTGCTGCCAGCTTGGCGTATAGAGCTCGGACCAGAGAGCTGCGTACGGGCGGATCAGACAGTTGAGGCGGAGGACGCGCAAGACGAGGTACGGCTCGAGTCGATGGTTGCGAGGATAGGGGAACCGTAGCCATGTGGCTGCGTTGATGTGAGCATTGCCCACTACCTTGATCATGAAGTCGGTGACAATCGAGTGGCTAACGCCAGCGAGCGTTGCCAAACCGAGGGCGTCATCTGGCAACCGTAGTGCGAATACGGCATGCACGTGGGCCGGTCCCGGTGGAATTAGCGCCGACTGCAAAGTACGAACGGTTCCGGTGTCACACATTTCGCGCCACGCCAAGCGGAAAAAGGATGAGCTCGGTTCGCCACTCCAACGGGGGTAAGCGGCTTGATAGTCCTCAATCGGCTTGGCGATCTGATAGTTGGTTCTCGGGATGAAGCTCTCGGAGATTGACTGCAGTTGGGTCAGGGTGTAGTCCTTGGGGCTTCGCATAGTCGGGTTGCCCTGTTGATGGATCGGGCTTGCTACGCCTATGTGTGGTCCTTGGAGGATCACCTCCCGCCAATCATTCGGAACTGCGGACCGGGATTCGAAGTAACCGAGCTTTCGGTCATTAGTTTCGTTCCACCCTGCTGTCCAGTCGAATCCGACATCTGCCAAGCGTGGCGCGGCCGCGATCTTGTCCAGCACATTGGCACTTGCGCGGTTGACGGGATACAACATGCGTGCCTCAGCGGCGGGAGTGTCGGGCTCGTCAATGAGTGCAGCCCACCTGGATAACTCGGCTTCAGTAACCTCGATTATTCGCTCTGCGTGGGGGCGCATGTCCCAATTACCGTCGGGGTCTTTTGCGCCGGGTGCAGGGCCATTGCCATCGTGCCGTATTGAACGAACTACAACATCCGGATGGTAGAGTACCGATGCTTGTAGGAACCTGATAGAGGATTCTATCCCATAGACATGCACTCCATATTGGGTGCCATTATCTATCTCTCGGAAAAGCTTGAGTTGGTTTCTGAACTGCCAGTGTCGACGAAGGTGCAGATAGCTGTGGCGGCGAAGCTTACTAGCTCGCGATTCGGTGAAATGGCTTTCAGGGTGTATCAAAGAAACAATTCCACGCGTGGACATCGAGCGCCATGTACGCTCCATGAAGCAACGATACATATCGGGACGCAGACCGGACAGGACGGGACGGTCGGTGGCTGAGCCCAGATGCTGGCTGATGCCAGCTTGGGCTGTCCGCTCATCGAGAAGTGTCGACTGGATTAGCGGCGCGGCCAGCATGTCCGTCGCTTTGTCTTCCTTGGCGGTCTCGGACGGTTTGTGTACCAACGCCCACCAAGGATCGAACTCTGCCAGTATGGCCGCTTCGTCCCAGTCCAGACGCACCCATGGTGGATTACCCACTTGGAGGTCGAATCCGCCCTCTGCGAACACCGGCGCGAAATCCACCTCCCAGTGGTGGAACCCTTGTGCGCCGGAAATCTCCGCTGCAACAGTCAACCATGGGAACTCCGCCATTGCCGCCTGTATCGGTTTTACCTGGCCAAATGTGAGGTCTGTGTGCTCGGCGACATCCAGCTCGAACCAGCTCAGGTCCGAGGCGATACTCGTCTGCCCGTACTTCTCGAACTTCCCAGCCTTGGGCGTTAGCCCGAGCAGCGCTTCGAGCCCACCAACCCACTGATCCCAATCCGGCGCAGCGATATCCTCGGTCACTGGCCACGACCACAGTGCGCACCAGGCATCCATGACCCGGCGCAGACGGCGGTTTGCGCCGTTCTCGTCGCTCAGTGCTTTTTCGATTTGCTCTCGGGTGACCGCGGGCTTGTGCTCGACCGGCTCCCTGCCCCACAGGTGCAGGTCTCGCCGGATCTCGGATTCGGCGATGGTCAGTCGACGCAGCGTGAACTCCCACAGCGTCTCTACCCGCTGAGCCAGCGCGGCGAGGCGTTTGGCGATGTCCTTGGACGGCGACTTGCGGATCTCGTTGCGCCACAGGCGCAGTTCTTCGCGCTTCTCGCGGGCGTATGTCTTGGCCTCGGCTGTGTCAACGATCGCGCCCCAGCCTTCGGAAGGGAGGAGGAAGTGGTGGATACCGGTGCCGATCTCCTCGCCGAGTGGGACATCTTTCGGGACCGTCTTCAGCCAGGCCTTCTTGGCCAGTTCACCAGGCATGTATACCGCGCGGCGGGCTCCGATCAGCGAGTTGCCGCGTCGGAGATGCAGACCGAACCAGGGCGCTTGTAGGCCAGCGACCATGGTGTCCAGCCAGAGGGAGATTTCGGCGAGTTCTACAGCGGTGGCGTTCAGGTCGACGCCGTACACCTGGTGAAGTGCAATGTGTGCCTTCACCTTTTGCAGTTCGACGGGAACTTGGTCCGCGTCGATTCGCTTGCCGAGTTCCTTCTGCTTGCGGGTGAGGTATTCGCGGGCGAGCTGGCGCACGGCTTCGATGGCGAATGCCCCGGACCCGAGGGCGGGTTCGCAGATGGTGAGTTGGAGGATTTCGTCGGCCGTGGTGTAGGTGTCGTTCTGGTCGAGCAACTCCTCCAAAGCCTGGGAGACAACGAATTTTGTCAGTACCTCGGGCGTGTAGTACGACGCCGATTGTTGCCGTTCGCGGCCGGCGAGGCGGAAGACGAAGGTGCCCTTGAGGTGCACGACGGGCTTCTTCTCGTGGGTGTCCGGGTCTTCGGCGCGCACGAAGTCAGATTCGGACAGGTGGTCGGCACGGTCGACCGGGACAACCCAGGAGCCTTTCTCTGGATCACCGTTCTTGGCGACCTCGTACAGGTCCTCTCCGGCGAAGAATCCGGTGTACGACATCAGCCCCTCGTATACCGCCCCGAGTTGGTTGATGCCGAGTTCGGCGTAGCTGATGAAACCGCGGTCGCCGCCCTTGCGGCCCTTGGATTCCTTGGTGAGCAGGAGGTGTTCGAGGACGCGCTGAGTGGCTTCGTTGCCGAGACCGACCTCATCGATGAGTTCGGTTGCCTTGCGGGAGAACAGGTCCGCGCGCAGCGGATTGAACTCGAGGCCGGGTGCCGGGTCGTCCAGAACTGGCTCGCGCACGACCGGGGTGTGGCCGCGGTCGACCAGGTCGAACAGCTTCTTCAACGAGTCGTAGAGGTGAGTCCCGGTGCGGGCGCGGTGGGAGACCAGTTCGGTGAGGGTGAGTTCGCGCAGCCGGTCGAGCCCGTAGCCCTCCTCGTATTCGGCAGCACCGGTGGGCAGCACCTGCATCTCCGGCGAGGCTTCCGCGTATAGCAGGAACAGGATTCGATACAGGAACCGCAGGGAGTGTTTGGCGAGTTCGTTGCCGTCGATGCCGTCCATGGTGAGGCCGCGATCGGCGCGGCGGCGGACCACCTCGTTGGCGATGATCTCGATGGACAGGCGGATGCCTTCGCGCAGATCCTTGGAGACGCCGACCGTGTGCTTGACGGAATCTTCGAGGACGCCGGTCCACCAGATGTTGCCGTCGGCGTCGGCCTTCAACGATTCGTATCCGAAGATGGCTGCGGCACGGTCGATCTCACCGCCCCGCGTGTCGTGACGGCGTTCGACCACCACCAACAGGTCCATTGCCAGGTAGCGGCCCTCTGCCCAGCGTTCGGCTTCGGCGAGCAAAAGCCATTGACCGGCCTGCACCACCACGAACGTCGGTGGGGTGTCGGAGCGGAAGGCTGCCGAGACCGCCTTCGACGCCGATTCGATGGGCTTGCCGTCCTCGATGGCGGGTGTGATCAGCAGGCCGGTTTCCGGTGCGAGGAGATCTTCCAGTGCTTCCACCGGATCTGCTTGCAGGAACAGCACATCGGGGATGTCGAAAAGCTGGGCGTTGGGGATTTCCAGGTCGGAACCGGCGCGTTCGGCGGTGAAGGGCGTGAGTTCGCCTTGGTAGCCGAAGGCGGCGCGGACCTGGGCATGGGCCTTGGGAGCCGCGAGGGGGTCCTCGGCGAGGGCGGCCAGGGCGGTTTGCAGGTCGCGGGCTGCCGCGAGCAGGGTGCTGCGGACCGTGGGGCGGCCTTCCTTGGCTTCGGCGTCCCAGGTTTTGCGCAGGTCCATGACTTTGCCGTGGAAGGATTCCTTCACCGAATCGGTGGTGAAGTAGTGCTCGCTGATCCAATCCTCGCCGACGACGATGGAATCGAAGGAGGCCATGTTCACTGATCCTTTTCGGGGACGATCACGAGCAGGGGACGCACCAGCTGCTGTGTGGGAGCTAGGGATTCGGCGAGGCGTTGTTCCTCGAGGATGCGCTGCGACAGCTTCTCGACCTTCTTCTTCTGGCCGCTGAACAGGTCCAGCTGTTCGGCGCCGGTATGCCAGCGGTTGGCGCGCTGTCGCCAGGCGTCGAGGCGTTCCTGGGCGGAGGCTTTCTGCGCGTCGAGGACGACCTTCATCGACTGCGCGGCCTCGTGGACTGCCACCGGGATGAGTGGTTGCAGTTGTTCGAGATCGTGCAGCGCACCCGGATTCGAGGTGCCGGGCTGCAGGCCGGTGTCGGTGGTCAGGAAGTTCAGGTCCTCGATCGGCTCCACCAGGCAGAAGGACGGGTTGCCGGGGTTGGGGAATTCGGCGATCGAGAAGACTCGCGAGACGAGCTGACCGCGACGGTTCATCAGCGTGCCCATCAGCAGCACGGTGACCGCGTCGACTTGGCCGCGGATGGCGAAGATCTGGTTGCGGCCCAGGGCGCTGAGCGCTCGGTCGCTGGCCCAGTCCAGGACCGGATGCAGGGGGCCGAGGAAATGCGCTTCCGGCCACGTTGTGTCGTTGACGCCCTTACCTTCTCGCGCCGCGCGCAACTGGGCGTTGCCGACGGCGGAGGTGGTGGCCAGCTTCAAGCGCTCGAGCACTCGGCCTTCGCTGAGATAGTTCTGCGGGAGCTGTCCCAGGCGCTGTTTGAGGTCGCGGGGTGGAATCAGTTCGGCGATACCGTGATTGGTGTGGCGAGTCCAGCCGACACCGCCGGCGTCCGGGTTCGCGTGCGGGACATCGTGGAATGCCGCACGCAACGCCTCGTCGAGGAAGCTGATGTCGTCGGGGTAGAGGCTGTGGCGAGGTTCCTCGGGTAGGGCGGCCGGTTCGTCTTCGATGAGGTCGAATTGGGCGAAGAAAGCGTCCAGGTCGTCGCCCTCGGCCACCTCCTCGATCGAGCGCAGCTGTTCGTCGAGGGTCGACTTGCCTGCCAGGACATCGAGGATTGCGGATTCCTCCTCTCCCACACTGTGTTTGCCCATCAGCGAGGCGACGTCGCCGAGTGTGCCGTGGGCCTGGTTCTCGCGTTCCATCAGACGCGACAGCACGCGAAGGTCACCGGAGAACTGTGGGTCCGACGGCTTCAGGATCAGTGACGAGATCACCGGCGGATGCTTCTGGCCGTAGCGATCCACGCGGCCGTTGCGCTGTTCGATGCGGATCAGCGACCACGGGATGTCGTAGTGGATCAGGTGATGGCATTGCGCGTGCAGGTTCACACCCTCCGATGCCACATCGCCGGTGACCAGCACGCGGATCGGGGAGGTTTCGAGTTTGAAACTGTCCACGATCTGCTGCTGCTCGACATCGGAAAGGCCACCGTGCAGCATGGCGACCGCGTTCGGCTTCAGGTCCAGCGCGGTGGGCAGCAGGTCGACCAGCCATTTCAACGTGGCGACTCGTTCGGCGAAAACCACAGCGCGAGTAGGTGACTTCTGGCCGATGCCGATCTCCCGTAGGCGGTCGATCAGGGCGGCTTGCTTGCCGGCCGATTCGGTGAATGCCTTGTCGTTCAGGTCGGCGAGCGTGTCGAGGGCATCGAGTTCGGTTCGCTGGTCGGGGCCGTGCGGTCCGCCCTTCTCCTGAAGTTTGTTGCGGCGCTGGTTGATCGATTCGCGCAGCGCGGCGGGCGAGGACAGGAACGCTTTCGCCAGAGTCCACGGGAACAGGGCCCTGGTCTCACCCGAATAGGGGGAACGTCCCGACTCCGGGTGCAACCAGACCTGCGAAAGCTCCTGAGCCACCAGCTCTTCCACAGGCGATGGCGTGACCAAGCTGTGCACGGGTTCTGCGCGTTCGGCCCAGTCGCTGCCGACTTCGGCCGCTACCTCCGGATGGTGGCGGTGCCTGCGGATCAGCAGCGATTGCACATCGTCCTTGGTGAACGAACCATCCGCCGCCACCGCGGTGGGATCCAGCAGGCGCAACAGCTCCGCGAAGGACTCCTCACGGCCGTTGTGCGGGGTCGCCGATGCCAGAATCAGTGCCTCGGTATTCGGTGCCAGGATTCGGGCCAGCTCATTGTTCAGCGTGCCGACATTGGTGAGGTTGTGCGACTCGTCGATCACCACCGCATCCCAGTGCTGACGCTCCAGATGTGCCTTGTAGCGGGGGCTTTTGAGGGTGTCGATCGAGATGATGGCACGCTTGTAGTAGGTGAACGGGTTGCGGGTCGCGGGCAGTTTCTGCCGGACCTTCTGGATACCTGCCGAATCGAGGCGCACGAACGGCAGCGCGAAACGGCACCACAGCTCGTGCTGCATCTGCTCGAGGACGTGGCGCGGCGTGACGATGAGGATGCGTTCGCCGCGGCCACGCCGCACCAGCTCCGACAGGATCATGCCGATCTCGAGGGTCTTGCCCAGACCCACCGCGTCGGCCAGGAGAATGCGGGGCCGAATATGTTGCGGGTCCAGAGCTTTCGCGACCGCGGCACGCTGGTAGCTGAGCGAGTCGGCGAGCATGCGGGTCGCGACCGTCAGCGTCTGATCGCCGTAGGGGAACGGGGTTTTGCGCAGCAGCGATTCCAGCCACAGGCGGGAGTCACGGTAGCCGGAGGAACCGTCGGGGACGATATGCGCCTTCGCCGGATCCAGGACCTCGATGTCGTCGAGGCTGCGGTAGAAGGTCGCCGTGGTGTCTGCGACCAGCTCGGACAGTCCGCGCACCCGTAACAGCCATCCGTCCGAGCCTTGCTCGGCCGAGGTGACCAGCCACTCCTCGTCGCGGACAACGACGATCGAGCCGGGGGCTACCTCGAAGGTATCGGGCTGTTCGGCGATGGTCATCGACGGTGCTCCTGCGGGTCGGGGTGGGCAGACCAAATCAGTATCGGCGGTTGTGGGCGTCATGTGACACGTGGCTGGGCGGGGATGCCGACCGGACGTCGCTTCGCCCGGTGGCGGTCTTCGTGCCGACCGAAGCGACACGCCATCCAGTCGGCGCAGTCGTTCTCAGACGGCTGATCCCAAGCCCAGTTCGGTTTTCACTCGATCCGCGGCATCGCGGACCGGTCCACGATGGGTCGATACTTTCGGTACTTGATCGGTCGGTGCTTTCTCGTCTTTGGTCACGACGTTCCCCTGCCAGATCAGTGCGGTTCGACGCCAATCAACCTGCGTCGCAAGCCGCTGGTACATCTCTTTCCGCCATCCCAGATCCGGGCTCTTGCGGATCTCGTACGCGACCCGCCCGATGACGACCAACCCGGTCGCGGTCATGTTCAGATACTTGTCTCGGAAGCCCGCAACCTGATTCGCCGGCCCGCCGGTGGTCGGCAGGGCGCAGATTTCCCGCCATGGATCCATATGTTCCGACAGCGAGTCGATCAAGGTGACCGCATCGGTGACGAACTCTTCGCGTGCGGACTCGTCGGCCAACTGCTGGGCACTCTGCCGAGCGACCGAATCCTCGGAGAGGGCGTAGTCGGCGAAGAGCAGTTCCTTGACGAACTGGCGGACCTGGTTGAGCAGGAAGACCGACTGCGAGGCCTTCGGCAGCGTCTTGGACGTGGCGTCGACACGACCCCGGAAGAACTGGGTCCGGTCGACCAGGTCGGCGAGGACACCATTGACCGGCTCGCGAGTGTTGTACACCGCCAGCAGGCTCGCCGGAATCTGCTTCGTCTGCGCGGCATCGGCGAAGTCCTGGTGAATCCGCTTGAGCTCGTCTTCGACGACGATCAACACCGCCAGGCTGTCGTCTTCGAAGCCGCAGCCCAAATCGACCAAGCTGGGTACAGCGCCGCGGCCGGAGCCGTGGCCTTTGATCGCGGTGATGCGATGCTGGCCGTCGGTGACGTAGAACCTGACATTATCGCCGATCACCATGAAGCCCAGGCGATTCTTGAAGTTGCCCCGCGGGACGTGGAGAGCGGGAAGTTGGCGGGCGTTGAGCGTCACCGGCGGCAGGATGTAGTTCTCGGCGTTGTCGCGCACGTAGGCGTTGATGTTCTTGACGTGATCGGCCAGCAGCGGCCGGTTCGTGGTGTTCGCGGGATCGCCGCCCTTCTCCACCGATTCGGAGACGACCTGGCGGGCGAGAAAGGAATACGGGAACGACGTGGAAACCATGGTGCGTCGGCCCTGTTGGAAGACGGTGCAGGGGAACACACGTGCCCCGGCTGCCGCGGCGTCGGCGGACGCCGCCTTCAGTGCGTTGTCGAGGCCGTCGTGCTCCATCAGCCCCATATGGTTTTCTGACATGTGAAATCCCCTGAAACGGTAGTGATTCCAAGATTTGGTCGAGGATCTGTTCGGTAGTGGTCGATACTCGGCCATCGCTGTCTCGGTCTGCGGAGCAAAACCGTTACGCCGCAGGCGAATACCATCCGGCCGGTTTCAACTCTCCGGGATGCCGATGACCCGAACCCGCACATCACGCAGTAGGTCGCACTGCTTGACCAAGTTCACCTTCGAGAAGGTGAACAGGGTGTCCTTCGTGATCGGCTTAGCCTTGCCGATGGCGATCACCACCTCGTCCAGGGCTACATCCGTGACCGGACTGCCCACCTGCTCCGAGATCTTTTCCAGCCAAGCGGATCTCGCGGTCTCGTCGTAGGTGAGCGCCTCCCAGGAGACCAGGGTCTGCGCGAACAGATGGCTCAGATCAGACGATCCGCGGCCGCGCTTGACGTGCACGAAGATCCCTGGCCGAACATGGATGTCGCACGGCTCGATGCCATGGGTGTGCAGCGCGGTTTTCATCAGGTTGCGGTCGATCGAGTAGCCACCGATCTTCTGCGCCGCCTGGATGTTGTAATCCCTCTCGTCGAGACCCCGCCGCCACGGCGGAAGCGTGATCGAGGCAGGCGCGGAAAGGATTTTCTCCACCCGCTGGTCGATTCGATCCAGATAGCGGTCGTCCATGCGGTACCAGGATCCGTCATGGAGGCAGTAGCGAGCGGCGTTGTCCCGCACCTCGAAAGCCAGCCAGCGGCGAAGTGCCAATGGCCGCGAAATCGCGGTCGTCGTAGACGGTTCCGCCTCGCTATGGATCTCCAGCGATATCGATCCCAGACGCCGCAGGACGGACTGCTCGTTCTGCCCGGTAAACCAGGTCGACACCTCTTCGATATCCGGGATCTCCTCGTGGATCCCTGCTCGGCGAGTGCCGAGGCCGCTGATCTTGCAACTTTCCATCAGGCCGGAGACGTCGGCCCGTGCGTGCGGCCAGCTTATGCCGATCGGTTCCGTCGATTTTCCCAGCAGGCGCGCAGCGAGGCGGCGGTCCAGCTCGGCGACCATGGGATCCTTCGGTTTCAACGCGACCAATTGCTCGACACTTTCCAGGCCCGGCAGGACCGGCTCGTCCAGCAGCGTGTTCAGCACCTGCAGATCGGACATCAAGCTTTCGGGCCGCTTGCCGAGCGGTACGCTCAGAGAATCCCTGGCGTGCAACGGAATCGGCGCGCTACCGCAGGCCAGTCCGGGGATCTGCGCCTTCGCGTCGACTCGGTTGACGATCTCGCCGTATCCATCGACACCGAACCCGCGCATCGTGCTGCCACCGGGCAGAACAGTGTGGTCGACACGGGCGCGGTGGTCCAGGACCGACTTGGTGATCGACTTGATTTCGGTCGGCAGGGCGGACCGGGCCAGAACCCGGGTTCCGAAGCGGAAGTCGACCTTCTCCTGATCGAGCAGCTGGAAACCGACGCCCCAGGTCAACGCCCACAGCGCGGCGGAGCTGTCCTTGATGACCAGGACGGCGCCGGGTGAGCGGTTGGCCTGAGATACGTCGACATCGGTCAGGAGCGACACGTCCCCGGCCCATGCACTGGGGCCTTCGAAAGCGCCGTCGACCAGCAGCGCCGTCGCTCCGGCGACGCTGACACGCCTGACGTGGAATTTCTCCGAAGGCTCCCGGTACTGCTCTCGAAGCGCGTCCGGGAGGGTCGTATCTTCGGCCATCCGATAGAGATTCATGCGTTTGGAGATCGAACTTCGGCGAGACATCGAGCATTCCTTTCCGTGATCAGTGTTTCGAGGCAGTGCGGCCCCGTGGACTTGCGTGCGCGGGGCCTGATCCAAGGGCTCGCTACGACAACCCGTCGAAGCTGCCGGTGACCATGAGTCGAGCCAGGTGCAAGGGGATTTCGGAGTTGGGCACCACGGTGAGGTGGTAGACGCCCTGGTTACCGCGATCGCACAGCACGACCTCCTGGCCCGCGTGATACGGCAGGCGAACCTTGTCGAAAGCGCAGGCTTGTTCGGCACCGTAGCCGGAGTAGGAGCGGATATTGGTTTCCGCCGATGCCGAGCCAGCGTTGGCGGTAGCGAGTACGCCGACCGCCGTAGAGGCGAGCAGAGCGGCGCCGATGGTGCGTTTGTTCATGATTCCTCGATGTTGTGGATGGAGTTCCGGCGAAGTGTCGGAGCAGGTTTCGGATGTCAGGCCAGAGCGGACACCGGCCCGGCGTGTGGGTCTCTCGGTCCGCGGGGCGGAACCGTTACCGGCAAGGGCGAATCAGATTTCGTACTGCGGGCAGTAGGCCGTGATGGCGGCGTCGAGAAAGATGTACGGGTACTTCACGCTGGGGCGGGAGCGTTCCGCGATCACGATCTGGTTGTGTGCCGAATTGCCATATGCCCGAAGCCAATTGCATTCCGCCTGAGCGAGTTGTATCGCCGCGTCCTGGCTGTCGCAGGTGTCGTAGGCCTCGGCATAGCTGTTCAGGAACAGCTGGTCGGCCGGACTTCGGGTGCCGCAACCGCTCGAGCCCGAGGCAGAGCCGGTGTCAGGCGCGGCCAGAGCGCTTGCGGCGGTGGCGGTGAGCAGAGCGGCGGTGGCGCCGGCGGCGAGCAGGGACGCGAGGGTGCGAGCGGCGTTCATGATGCTTCCTGTGAGGGTGGAAAACGGTTGGAGCCGTGTGGATTCGGACGGCGACCGGATCGGTCTTCGCGAGTGTCGATACGAGCTGTTCTCGAACCGGGCCGATGAGTTCCGGCGGGTCTTTGAAGCTGATGCAAACAGTATGATGTGCTGAAAACATTGTCAACAGAGATTTGGAGATTGATTTTTGGTCAACCGTCGAGCAGGGTGTGAGCAGGACATTTAGAGGAGGGGTATGTCGGAACCTGTATCGAAGATCAGTGCGGCGGAGATCTCTCGGCTCGCCGGCGTCACCCGGGCCACGGTCAGTAACTGGCGGCGCCGTCACGAGGACTTCCCCGATCCGATCGACGGCAGTGAGACTCGGCCGCTGTTCGATCTGCACGCGGTGCGAAAGTGGCTGGTAGAACACAATGTCGAGGCCGCACAGTCGCCGGAGGCACAGCTGCGCACACTGGTGCGGTCGCGCGCGACGCCCCAGGTGATCATCGAGGTGATGACGGCCCTGCGCCGCTCCGGTGACACGTGGTCCGCCCCCGGCGTAGCGGATCGCCGACTGGCCGACGAGGTCGCTTCGGCGGTGAGCTCCGCTGCGGCGGCCGACGGGGTTCGCGCCGCGCTGGACATCTTGTCCGAACGTGCCTTGGACGAGGCCACTGCGACCGGTGTTTACATCACCCCGCCCGGCGTCGCGTCGGTGATGGCCGCCTTGTCGAGGTCCTCGACCACGACAACTGTGCGTAGTGTGCTCGATCCGGCGTGTGGCAGCGGTTCCCTCTTGCTCGCGGCCGCGCAGGAGGGCGCCGTTGAGCTGTATGGCCAGGATTCGCTGCCGGTGCAGGTGCAGCGCACCCGGTTGCTGATCGAGGCGGAGACTTCGGTACGAGCGACCGCGCGAGTTGGAGACAGCCTGATCGACGATGCGTACACCGGACTGCGGGTAGACGCGGTGCTGTGCAATCCGCCCTACGGCCAACGCGATTGGGGCTCAGGGGAGTTGGCCTTCGATACGCGCTGGGATTATGGTCTACCGCCGCGCGGTGAACCGGAACTCGCCTGGGTGCAGCACGCGCTCGCGCATCTGCGGCCTGGCGGCATCGCGGTGCTGCTGCTGCCGCCCGCTGTCGCGACTCGGACTTCCGGACGCAAGATTCGGTCCAATCTCGTGCGCACTGGAGCCCTGCGTGCGGTGATCGGCCTGGTACCAGGAGTCGCGCAGCCATGGCACGTCGGGTTACAGATCTGGGTCCTGCGTCGGCCCGAACCTGGTGCCGGGGTGCCGGATTCACTGTTATTCGTCGACTCCACAGGTGCTGCTGTGCATTCGGACGGGGACCGTCTCGATCGTGACGTCGTGGTCGATATGTGGCGCGCCTTCGACGGTGAGAGTCCGGACGCGGCGGCGGAGTCAGGAGCTTCGGCGGTAGTGCGCCTGGTCGATCTGCTCGATGACGACATCGATCTCACTCCCGCTCGATATGTGCGCTCGTCGCTCGATTCGGCGGCGATATCTCAACAGGTCGCCGTCTCCCTCAACAGTTTGAGCGCCGCCGCGGCGGAATTGGACTCCGTCGTTACCGCTGTGCCCGGCTGTGTGGAATCGGATGGGAAAGCACGGCGGTTCGTCACCGTCGCAGATTTGGCCAACCACGGTCAGCTGCAATGGTTTCGGGCCGCGCCACCACGATCGGAGGCGGACGCCGATGACCGGCGTCGGGTACTGACCGCGCCGGATGTGGCGAAAGGTAACCCCGCCACCGGTGATATGGGCTCGGCGCCCGACGAACCCGTAGAAGTGTGTTCCGGTGACGTTCTCATGCCCGCCGTGCGTAGTGCGCGCAGTGGTGGCCGGACTGCTCGCGTCGCCACGCCGGCGGATGCCGGTGCGGTGCTCGGAGCGCATATCCACGTCCTGCGAGTCGATAATCGGCGCCTGGACCCATGGTTCCTGGCCGGCTTCCTGACCGGTGCCGAAAACGTCTCGGCGACAAGAACATCCACCGTGCGATTCGATCCGAGCCGGCTCCGTGTTCCGGTGCTCGCACTCGACGAACAACGTCGGTATGGTGCGGTGTTCCGGCAATTGTTCCTGTTGCGCACCGCCGCGCGTCGGGCGGACGAGGCTGCCGAGCAGGCCGCTGAACTCATCACAACCGGATTGACCGCGGGCGCGTTGGCACCAGAGGACAATCGCGAAAGGCGCGGGGGTAAGCCGTGAACGGCGATTCGGCGGGTGGTTACGCCCAGCTGCGGACGGCGTTGATCGACGAGCCGCTCACTGTCCCACCGGATCTCGTTACAGGTCAGGCAGCGCGTGACACCGTATCGCTCGAGGATCTGGTCGCGGCCGACGCGCTGAGCATTCACGAGTCGCCCCCGACCGTCGGACTGAATGGTGGCGACACACCGATGTTGTCCGCCAAGGACATTCGATTGGGTCGAGCCGCCTCGCGGCGGGGGAATGCGGCTGTGCCGGGTGTGATTGTCGTGCGGTCCTCGGATGTGGCAGTGGTTATGGAAGGTGAAGGGACAGTCCACGTGTGCTCCGAGACCGACGTGCTGCTGGGGCCCGGGATCCATCTGGTGCGCGGGAATCCGAACTCCATCGATCCACAGTTTCTTGCTGGAGTCCTGCGGGCGGCCGTCGAATCCGGTCCCACCGACCTGTATCGGGTGGCGATCCCGCGGGTTCCGCTTGCGGAACAGCGCCGAATCGGCATGGCGTTCCGGCAGCTACATGAACTCGAAGTGACATGGCGGCATAGACGTACGATGATCGAGCAGCTGGTGCGGTCTGGTGTACGGGGGCTGGCGGCAGGGGAGTTGCGACCGGCTGAGGTCCAGGAGTAGGCCGGCGCTTCGGTACTCGCGGAGGTAGTGGTGGAGCAACCACAGATCGACGGAGATCGGTACGAGTTCGTCCGGGAGATCGGCGCCGGTGGGATGGGACAGGTGTACGAGGGCTACGACAGGCACCTCAAACGCCGGATCGCGGTGAAACTCACCCACTCGAATCTGGACCGGGACCCGAACTGGGCCAAGCGATTTCTGCGCGAGGCCGAGCTGATGGCCCAGCTCAGCCATCCCGGTATGCCTGCGATCCACGACGCCGGTATCGCGCCCGGCCCGCCGGAACGTCCCTACCTCGTCATGGAATTCATCGAGGGCATCACCTTCGACGACCTGCTCGCTCGCCGTGGACCGCTATCCGTCAGGGTAGTAGCCGCGCTGGGTGCGCAGGTGTCGGCGGTTCTGGCAGCGACGCACCGCAACCGGATCTATCACCGTGATCTCAAACCATCGAATCTGATGCTCTGCGGCGATGGGACGGTGAAAGTGCTCGACTTCGGGCTGGCTGTTACCACCGACTTTGGGATGACCCGCTACACCAACACCGGAAATGCCCCGGGCACACCGGCATTCATGGCTCCCGAGCAGGTCGAGGGGCGCACAGTAGTACCGCAAACCGATCTCTACGCACTCGGGCTCGTGCTGTACGAGCTGCTCACCGGTGATCGTGTGATGACCGGTAGTTCGCCGTACGTGGTGTGGGAGAACCAAGTCAAGTGGGTGCCGCCCGAGATTCGCCGCGAATGTCCCGAGGTTCCGACCGATATGGCGCGATTGATCATGAGCATGCTCGCGAAGTCGCCCGAACGCCGACCCGAGGACGCCGCCACCGTGCACACCGTGCTGATGCGACATGCGGACGGCCTCGGTGATCTACCGGAGGTAGGCGACTTCCACGGTCCGGCGCGAATGTACGCAGCCGCGGTGAGCTCGGCCGTAGCTGTCACACCGACAACCGTGGCATCGTCCAGGATCATCACCACCGGCGCGACGGTCGCGTCACCGCCTCGCGACTCTGATTTCAGCCGGTCCGACATCCGCCGCGCGATCCATCGTGCCCGTGATCTCGCCGCCGAATCTCGATACACCCGGGCCATCGATGGGTTGAAAAAAGTTGTAGAGTCCGCGGTTTCGCATTTGGGTGCGCGTGATGCCGACGTTGTCGAGGCGCGTTCGAACCTGGCCGCGCTGTACGTCGACAACAGCGAATTCGCTGCCGCGGCTGAGCTGTTCCGCGCACTCATAGATGACCTCACCGCGGAACGCGGACCGTACGACGAACAGGTGATGGCCTGTCAACGACAGCTGGCCGCTTGTAACGTGCAGGCCGGAGACATCGACGCGGCGTTGGCGCGGCTGCGGCGACTGCACGGTCAGATGTCGATTCGGTACGGGGAGAACGATCGTCGGGCATTCGAATTGGGTAAGCAGATTCGGCACATCGAAGTGGGGGCCAGGCCTGCCGAGAATCCGGGTTCGAACTGATGGTGCAGCGATCCGGCGGGTAGTAGACGAGCGATGGGGTCGCCCGAGCCTCACCTGTCCGGCGCGGAGGCAGCCGGCCTTGCGGGTGTCGGCTGCGTTGCCTCATCCGGAGGCTCCTGCATCGACTCACCGGCCGAATGGCGAGGGCATTCGGCCCCGGAGCTCCATGTGCGCGCAGGTCTCCGGGGCCGATGTGGTCAGTGCACCGTGCTCAGGCAGACGACCATTTCCTCGGGTTTGGAGTAGGTGAGGTATTTGGTGGCGGAGTTGCTGCAGGCGCTGTCGCTGGTGGTGTTGTTCAGGACGTTGGTGACCTTGTAGTTGGCTTCGGGGCTGTCGCAGGCGACCTTGACGGTGTTGTCGGACTGTTTGTCGAGGCAGTCGCCGTCCTTGACGTTCAGTTGCAGGCAGAGGTTGTAGCCGCCGGAGCCGGTCTGCCAGACGCTCGCGTAGTTGCCGTCGGGGCAGGTGGCGGTGCTCTTGTCCTGGCGTTCGGCCACCTTGTAGTTGGCGTCCATGCTGCTGCAGTCGGTGATGTCGACCTTGGGGTCGTTGGTGGTGCCCGCGACCTTGACGCACTGGCCCACCTGGACCTTCTCCGCATCGGGCTTGTTGATCTGGTGGCAACCCCAGCTGACGAGGTAGATCAGGCCGGACACGATCGCGAGTCCGGCCAAGGAGCCGAGGCCGGATCTCAGACGTCGGCCGACCCCTGCCGCACCCGCACCGAGTCCGGACGCCGCGCCGCTACTCCACGATTGCGGCTGTCCACCGGGAGCGATCGTCGGCCCCTGTGGATAGGCGTTCGGGTCGTACGCCTGGCCGGGCGCGAATTGTCCCTGTGGATAACTCGCCTGACCGGGTGCGGGCTGACCCGGCTGGCCCGATGCCTGTCCGGGCTGGGGATAGTTCGCCTGACCGGGCGTCTGCTGCAGATGGGTCGTCGGCTCCGCGCCGGACTGCCCCGGCTGTGGATAGCCCGCCTGACCTGCGGATTGCGGTGGTTGTGGATAACCGGGCTGCTGTCCCCAGCCTGTCGCGGGTTGTCCCTGCGGCATCTGTGTGGTCGGGTCGGTCGCCTGTGGATATCCCGTCTGCCCCGGAATCGGCGGGCCCGCCTGTGGATAACCAACAGGCTGTCCCTGCTGTGGATAACCCGCCTGCCACGGCGTCGGCTGCCCCTGCTGTGGATATCCGGAGTGTCCCGACGGATATCCGGACTGTGGCTGGGGATTCCCGTCCTGCGGGTTCCCGGACTGTCCCGACGGGTTGTTCGACGATCCCGGCGGGGGTTGCGGTTGCATTCGTGATGTCCTTACGGTTTCTCGTCCACCAGGGGTGCCGGATTCCCGCGGTCCGGCACCCTCGCGTGCCGCCGCCACACCCCGTCGGCCGCTGAGAATCGCTGCGCGGGCACGGGATTGCGTTCGACAGCCGCCGACAGCACAAGTGTTCCCCCAACGTTCCTCAACACGACCGCCGAAACGTTACCGTCGCACCACCCCACTTGCCACTGAGAAAAGGGCCCACTGAGCGGTACGTCCCAGGGGCGAGGCAGGGATCCCGGCCAGGCCGACGCCGATCGTCGCCATCACGGCGGCTCGAGGTGGAGTTCCGCCGATGCGCGGGGCTCATTTCACCGGGCCCCTTGGCTACCGCAGGCCACGTCGTCGTCGAACGTGGCGTACTTGTGACTCCGAGCCCGGCGCTGCTCGACGGGCTGCGACCGGTGCCCGATGGGCATTTCCGAGGACAGCTGACGGCGAATATCGGCTGGATGCGTTGCGCACAGTGCCGCGGGCACAGCTTGTCCTATGGGAAGACCAGACCGTTCCGCCGGTCGGAGGTTGCGCGAAGAAATGTCGAGAAGAATTCGCCACGGATGTCGAGAACCGGTAACCGGCTCCGTCCCAGCGGTACGAGCGGCCGAGAACGGCCCGCTCGCGGACCCGACACCAGGAGTGACAGCCATGGAACAGCACAAGATCACCGAAATTCTGGACCGGCCGATCAGCCGGGAGCTGCTGGCTCGGGATCTGACTCGGCTGGCGTATGTCGCCAAGGACGGCACGCCTCGCAACGTCCCCATCGCCTTCACCTGGAACGGGTCGCGGATCGTGCTGTGCACGTCGAAGAATGCCCCGAAGCTGGTCTCGCTGCGGCACAATCCACAGGTTGCGCTGACGATCGACACCGAGGTGCATCCGCCCAGGATTCTGCTCATCCGCGGTTCGGCCGAGCTGGATGTCGTGGACGGCATTCCGGAGGAGTATCTGCAGATGAACGGGAGTTATGAGATGACGCCCGAGCAGCGCGTCGAATGGGAGGCCGAGGTGCGGTCGCTGTACGACGGCATGGTCCGGATCGTCATCACGCCGACCTGGGTGAAGCTGATCGACTTCGAAACGACCTTGCCCACGGCGGTCGAGGAACTGGCCCGGCAGCGCACCGAACGTCGGAGCGCCTGAGCACGAACACCCGAGGAGACGATGATGGCCAAATACCTTCTGCTCAAACATTATCGGGGCGCGCCCGCAGCGGTGAACGACGAGCCGATGGACCGTTGGACACCGGAGGAGATCACTGCGCACGTGCGGTACATGGAGGATTTCGCGGCGAAGTTGGAGGGCACCGGTGAGTACGTCGACCATCAGGCGCTCTCGCCGCAGGGGACGTTCGTGCGTTCGGACGGTGCGGGGCGCGCGCCGGTCACCGACGGCCCGTTCGCGGAGACCAAGGATCTGATCGCCGGATGGATGGTGATCGACGTCGAGACCTATGAGCGTGCACTGGAACTGGCCGCGGAGTTGTCCGAGGCGCCGGGGGCGGGTGGCGAGCCGATCCGGGAGTGGCTGGAGCTGCGGCCGTTCCTGTCCGCGACGTGCACGACGACCGAGTGAACGAGTCGCTGCTGCGGGAACTCGTGCCCGCGGTGATCGGTGTTCTCGTCCGGCGCGGAGCGGATTTCGCATCGGCCGAGGATGCCGTGCAGGAGGCGCTGATTCGGGCATCGGAGAGTTGGGCCGATGATCCGCCGCGCGATCCGAAGGGCTGGCTGGTCGCGGTCGCCTGGCGCAAGTTCCTCGATGCCACCCGGGCCGAAACAGCCAGGCGGGGAAGGGAACTCGCGGTCGAGACGGAGCCGCCGAGCGGTCCGGTGCCGGATGCGGACGACTCGCTGTGGCTGTATTTCCTGTGCGCGCATCCGTCGCTGTCGCCGAGTTCGGCCGTCGCGTTGACGTTGCGCGCGGTCGGCGGCCTGACCACGCGGCAGATCGCGACCGCGTACCTGGTGCCGGAATCGACCATGGCGCAACGGATCAGCCGTGCCAAGCGGTGCCTGGCGGGGCAGTCGCTGGACCGGCCCGGCGATCCGGCGACGGTGCTGCGAGTGCTGTACCTGGTGTTCAACGAGGGCTACGGCGGTGACGTCGATCTCGCGGCCGAGGCCATTCGCCTGACCCGTCAGCTCGCTGCCTCGACCGACGAACCCGAGGTCGCGGGGCTGTTGGCGCTGATGCTGCTGCATCATGCCCGCCGGGCGTCGCGCACGGGTCCGGACGGGCGGCTGATCCCGCTCGCCGAACAGGACCGAAACCGTTGGGACACAGCGCTTATCGCGGAAGGAGTGACGATTCTGCAAGCGGCGCTGGCCCGCGACCGGCTGGGCGAATACCAGGCCCAGGCCGCGATCGCCGCATTACACGCGGACGCCCCGAGCGCCGCCGAGACCGACTGGGTGCAGATCGTGGAGTGGTACGACGAGTTGCTGCGGTTCACGGACAACCCGGTGGTTCGGCTCAATCGCGCGGTCGCGGTCGGGGAGGCCGACGGACCGTTGGCCGGTCTGGCGGAGTTGGAGGCGGTGGATCCCGGTCTGCACCGGTATGCCGCGGTGCGCGCGCATCTGCTCGAACGCGCCGGTGATCTGGAACAGGCCGCCGAGTTGTACCGGGAGGCGGCCGAGGCTGCCATGAGTGTGCCGGAGCGCGATCACCTCACCCGGCAGGCGGCGCGGCTGCGGGAGATTTTGCGTTCCTGACCGGTTTCTCCGGACGCGCGTCGTCCATGTCTCGAAATCCGCGACCGGCCCACTGTGCTTTTTCACAAATTTTTCCGACAGTGCCGAGACATCGCCCCCGGTACGCGGTAGAAATGCGGCTGCTCTGGCCATTTCGCCTCTCACGGACCGTTCGGCATGTAACGATGTGGCTGCTCGTGGCAGTGCGGAAGTATTGGAGAACAGCCCGTGGTCGGGGTGGGTACGGCGATACCGCGTGCGATCGGGCTGATCGCACTGCTGGCGCTCGCCGTCATCGCATTGCGCGGATATCTGCCGGGTGGTGACGGACCGCATGTGGGGTCGCCGCCTTCGGTGATCGCCGTGGCGTTGATGCCGGTCCTTTCGCTGGTGTCGATCGTCATCCTGCTGGCGGGTGTGATCACCAGTCAGCATCGGCTGCCGCTGGCGCTGCCCGACGCACATCCGGATCGGGTGCGGCGGCCGGTGCGCAAGGGCCGGGTCGGTCTGTTCCTGCTGGTCTCGCTCGCGGTGATCGCCGTGTTCGGCGCGGTGAGCTGGGCGATCTATCAGCTCAGTGTGGTGCATCCGGCGTCGCCGTCGCAGAGTCCGGGCGCGCAACCGTCCGTGGCGGAGCCGTCCACCACCGCACCGCCCACACCGGGGCCGAATGTCGAATCGCCGCTGAGTCCCGACGCGATGATCGTCATCGGGGTTTCCGCGGGTGCGCTGATCCTCGCCGCGATCGTGGGACTGATCGTCGTCGGGGTCGGCACTCGGCGCCGCGTGCACGCACCGGCGGCCGAGCCGGAGTCCGCACCGGCGGAGCAGGCGGTGTCCCTCGCCCAGGTCGCCGAGATGGGCCTGGCCGCGATGATCGCTTCGGGAAAGGACCCGCGCGCGGCCATCATCGCCTGCTACGTCGCCATGGAAAGTGGCCTCGCCCGTGCCCGCGAGGTGGCTCCGCTGATCTCCGACACTCCCTCGGAGGTGCTGGCGCGCGCGTTCGACCGCGGCGTCCTGCGCGACGCCTCGGCTCGTGAGCTGGTCATCCTCTTCGAGGAGGCGCGATTCAGCCCGCACTCGATGCTGGAATGGCAGCGCATGCGGGCGGAACAGTTGCTGCGCATCGTGCTGGGCGATCTGCAGAGGGCCGAATCGTGACCGGCCACCCGAATACTCCAGTGGCGCAACGTATGTCATGTGCGAACAAGGGTGAGGTGCGCACATGACCGGGATGTCCGATTGGGGTCGCGGGGCGATCGTGGGCGGATCGATCGCGTTGATCCTGCTGATCGAGGCGGTCGGGTACGACAATCAACGTGCACTGCTGCCGGTACTGACGGGGGTACTGGTGTTGTGCGCGGTGGGAATGCTGGTGCGGTCGCTGGCCGAGCGGACGAAGTCCGACGGTCCGGCCGACCCGGCGGACAGTGATATCGAGAACGGGCCGACGGAGATGTTGTTCCGCTGGCGGGCCCGCGCGGAGATGCTCGTCGACCGAGCCGACGGCAGCCGCGCGGACTGGGATCGGCATCTGCGGCCGTTGCTGGCCAAGGAGTTCGAGCTGTCGAGCGGACATCGCATCGCCAAGGACCGGAGGGCCACCGAGGCCGCGGGCCGGTTGCAATTCGGACCGGAATTGTGGCGCTGGGTGGATCCGGCCGATTCCCAACTGCGCGATGACAATTCGCGTGCACCGGGCCGTGCCGCGCTGGACGAGATCCTGCGTCGGCTTCAGGAAATGTGAAAACAGGGTTGGAAACACGTGCGAGTTCAGCTATGACGAAACCTTTGGACGCGACCGTCAAACGCACCGACGCGGTATTGCGCGAGGTGTCGCGGGTCGTGGTCGGCAAGCAGGACGAACTGCAGCTGATCATGATCGCGGTGCTGTCGGGAGGTCATGTCCTGATCGAGGACCTACCGGGTCTGGGCAAGACGCTCATCGCCCGATCTTTCGCCGCGGCACTGGGTTTGGACTTCACCCGGGTGCAGTTCACTCCCGACCTGCTACCGGCGGACCTGATCGGTTCGACCATCTACGACATGAACTCGGGGCGGTTCAACTTCCGCAAGGGCCCGGTCTTCGCCAATATGCTGCTGGCCGACGAGATCAACCGCACGCCGCCCAAGACCCAGGCCGCGCTGCTCGAGGCGATGGCCGAGGGGCAGGTCAGCATCGACGGCGACACCTTCCCGCTGCCACAGCCTTTCATCGTGCTGGCCACCGACAATCCGATCGAGTACGAGGGCACCTATCCGCTGCCCGAGGCTCAGCTCGACCGCTTCTCGCTGCAACTTCGGCTGGGATATCTGTCCGAGGACGACGAGACCCAGATGATCCGCCGTCGCCTCGAACGCGGTTCGGTGCCACCGCAGGTCGGCCAGGTCGTCGATGCCGCCGGACTGCTGGAAATGCGGCACGCGGTCGAATTCGTCACCGTTCACCCGGATGTGGTCGGTTACGTCGTCTCGCTGGCCGCGGCGACGCGCAGCCATCCGCAGGTGGAGGTCGGCGCGAGCCCGCGCGCGGAACTCGATCTGGTGCAGATGGCTCGCGCCCGTGCGCTGTTGCAGGGACGCGACTACGTCATTCCGGAAGATGTGAAGGCCCTCGCCGTTCCGGCCATGGCACATCGCATCACCCTGCGCCCGGAGATGTGGGTGCGGCGCATTCGCGGCGAGGACGTCATCGCCGAATTGCTTCGCCGCCTGCGGGTTCCGCGGGCCATGGGGACATGAGCGCGACCAGGGGCATGAGCGCGACCACTGGCGAGTTCGTGAGCGCGGCGATGCGGCGCGAGGCCGCGCCCGGGAACCAGGCTCGCGGCTGGAGATCGCCGATGGGGCACAGTGGTTCGGCCTCGGCGATGGAGGCAGAACTGCATCGGCGGTCCACTGCCGCGGTCCGCGGGCCCGCCGCAGCGCGCGTATTCGCGAGTGGCTCGTGCGGCGGGTTGGTGAGTGGTTCGAGTTCGGCGAGGGGGGCTGGAATCCGCCGGCGGCCCGTCGCACCGGTGCGCAGCTCCGGGATGATCGCGAGCCTGGCCGGCGGTGGACTCGGGGGTGGGGTGAGTGGCGCGGGGGTGGGCGCCACGCGGCAGCGTGTGCCCGGCCTGCTGTGCCTTCGTAACGGGAAGTGCCTATGAGACATCGCGATTCGAGCTCGGCGACGGAGGCCGAACTACGCTGGCGGCCCGCCGCCCTGGTCTACATGCTCGCGGTGGTGGGCGGGATCGCGCTCGCCGCGGCGGTGATCCTGGGCCGCTGGCAGCTGGTGGTATTCGCCGCGCCCATGCTCGGCGTGCTGGCGAGCGCGCCGATCCAGTTGGCACGTACCAAGATTCAGGTCGACGGCGGAGGCGTGCTGCGCTGCTTCGAGGGCGAGGAGGTGGTGCTGTCCGCGGCGGCCTTCGTCGAGGACGGTCATGCCCTGCTGCGCTGCAAACCCGAACAACTCGACGGTATGGAACTGCGGGTGGAGAAGTCGGTGGATTCCGGCACCGCGCCGGCCGGGCTGCGGATGGCGCTGTCGGCCGCGCGCTGGGGGCGCTATCCCGTGCGGATCCGGGTGACTGCGCTGAGTCCGGCGGGCCTGGCCACCGCGGCGGTGAGCCTGCCCGCCGGGCAGGTGTACGTGTATCCGGTCGCCGACCCGCAGCCGATGCGGCTGCCGCGCACCGAATATCCCGAACGGATCGGCACCCATCTGACGCGCCGGCACGGGCCCGGAGTGGAATACGCCGACATTCGCGCGTATACGCCCGGTGATCAGTTGCGCACGGTGAACTGGTCGGTCAGCGCGCGGCGCGGGCGGCTGCACGTCACCGAGCGGCTCACCAACCGCGCCGCGGATGTGGTTGTGCTGCTGGATCATTCGCTACAGGCTCCGGGCCCGGCGGCGGATTCGCTGGAGTTGTCGGTGCGTGGGGCCGCGCAGGTCGCCCAGAGCGCGCTGCAGGCGGGCGACCGGACCGCGGTGGTGTGCCTGGGGCAGTCGCCGCGCTGGTTGCGGGCCGATATCGGGCGCCGGCAGTTCTACCGCATCGTGGACACCGTGCTCGACGTGGGCGAGGAGCATATGTCCACCTCCGGCTCGCTGGCCCCGCACGCGGCGGTGCCGCTCGGCGCGATCGTGGTGGCGTTCTCGACGTTGCTGGACACCGAATTCGCCTTGGCGCTGATCGATCTGCGCAAGCGCGGACATGTCGTGGTGGTCGTGGATGTGTTGCGCGGCACGCCGTTTCGCGACGAGCTGGATCCGACGATGGCGCGGATGTGGCAGTTGGAGCGGATGGCGATGTACCGCGACATGGGCACGGTCGGGGTGGATATCGTGGCCTGGTCCGAGGGAACCCGGCTGGATCAGGTGATGCGGTTGATCCCGGACCGCCGACGACTGGTGCGGGTGCGGCGATGACCAGATTCCTCGCGGTGCTGTCCGGTCTGCTGCTGATCACGGCGGTGGGGATCGTCATGCCCTGGCTCGCGATCCCGGCCGCGGCGCTGGTGGTCGCGGGATGGTGGTTGCGGATCTGCGCGGTGGGTGCGGTTCTGGTCGCGCTCGGCGCGCTGGCCTGGGCCGATTCCGGCGCCCTCGCCGCGGCCGCGACGGGACTGGTGGCCACCACCTATCTGCTCAATACGGCCACGGTGTCCGCGCCGGTCGGAGTGGTTCCGACGACGTTGCCGTCGGTGGCGGGAGCGGTCTGTTTCGCCGCCGTGGCGGTCCTGGCGACCGAGGTTCCCGCCCGGCTGGAATGGGTCCCGCTGGCCGCGCCGGTACTGGCGGTGCTGGTGTTCGCGCTGGTGATCCGGGGTGTCGCCGCACGGGCGGATGACTGACCGCTATCGCTCGTGCGGCGGTGATTACCCCTTCCTGCCTGCGGTGATGCTGGGCACAATTATGTAGAGGTAACTACTACAGCTTGTAGTCTGGATGCATGTGGATCATTCCCGTTGTCGCCGTTGTCTGCGCTGCCGCGATCGGCGGCCTGTTCTCGACCGGCTTCCCGAAGGACTGAATTCGCGCTCGGCGCTGAATTCTGCCCGCGCGCGATCCGCGATAGCCTGACCGCGACGTCGTTCATGCTGTCGCCGAAGGGAAGCCGATGATCGACCGCGCGGATGCCTACTTGGAAGCGGCTCGTGCCGTGCCGGTACTGCTCGCCGATCCGGCGATCGCGGCGGCGTGGGAGGGGCCGAGTGCCTTGGCGGAGTTCAGCGTTCGCGGGCTGGCCGGACATCTGGCGTCGCAGATCTCGCACGTATCGCGGGTGCTGGAGGCCGGCGCTTCGGAGCTGGAGCCGGTTGGCGCTCTCGAATTCTTCAGCCGCGCGGCCGCTTTCGGTGTCGATGTCGACCACGAGGCCAATGTCCGTATCCGGCGATTCGGTGAGGCGGCAGCGGCCGACGGCGCGCGGGCGTTGATCGAGCGGATCGAGGCGGCCCTGCCGGATCAGCACACCGCGCTGTCGCACGCACCCGCGGACCAGGTCATCTCCTTCCTGGGTATTCCATTGCTGCTCAACGACTTCCTGCTGACTCGCCTGGTCGAGATCGTGGTCCACACCGATGATCTGGCGGTGAGCATCGGCATCGAGACGCCCTCGTTCCCGCCCCGGATCTTCGAGCCCGTACTCGACCTGCTCACCCGCTCGGCCGTCGCCCGGCACGGTCAACCCGCCGTGCTGCGCGCCCTCACCCGCGCCGAGCGTGCCCCCGAAACCATCACCGCATTCTGAGCACGGCCGAGCGCACGCCGCCGACGCCGGATCCGCGGTTGTCGTCGTGCGGGATCTGTGGTTGCCGGTGTCGCTGGACCGTCCGGCCGCTCCCGATCTGTTGACGCGAATCTTTCTCGCGATGGAGATGTGACCGTCGAGGACGGGCTCATTGATCCCGGGAGACGCTGAGCGGCAGCTGGTTCCGGCTCGACCGGTGACAGGGCGGTGGATGGAGTCCGCCGCCCCGGCGGGACGAAGGTCGCAGCGGGATGAGGGGACCGCTGCGCGCCTCCTCCGGCGCCGGGGCGGCGGAGTCGGGTGATTCTAGGACGTGAAGGTCAGTCGGACGTCGCTGAGAACCGGAGCCTCGTCCCGTTCCACCACCGTGGCCGCGATGACGAGCTCATTGCTTTCCAACCACATTCGGGACCGGATTGTTTCCCCGGGGTAGAGCACACCGGCGAATCGCGCGCGGAATCCGGTGATTCGGCTGGTGTCCGAATCCAGCACGGCGTCCGCGGCGGTCTTGCAGACCAGGCCGTAGCTGCACAGTCCGTGCAGGATCGGATTGGGAAAGCCTGCGGCGCGGGCGAATTCGGGATCCGAATGCAGCGGGTTGCGGTCGCCGCACATGCGGTAGAGCAGGGCCTGCTGCGGCAGGGTGGGCGTGGTCACATTGAAATCCGGTGCCCGGTCCGGCAATTCGATCTTGCTGCTCGGCCCGCGCTCGCCGCCGAAGCCGCCCTCGCCCTTGGCGAAGATGGACGACTTGGCCGTCCACAGCAATTCGCCGTCCGAACCGGTGACCACGGTTTCGTGCGCGACCACCGCCGCCGAACCCTTGTCCCACACCTCGGTGATGTGCCCGGTGCTGGACGCCTTGCCCGCGGCCGGAATCGGCCGGTGCACGACCACCTCCTGACTGGCGTGCACCACCTTGGCCAGGTCGATCTCCACGCCCGGGAAACTCACCCGCGGCGGTTCGGTGACCCGCATGGTCGGCGCGACCGTCGCGAACGTCGGCAGTACCTGCGGGGCCCGGTCGTCCAGATAACGCAGCTCGCCCGGATCGGTCCAGCGCGCGCCCGCGCCCAGACCCAGGTGGTAGAGCTGCACATCCGAGGGCGTCCAGGCGAACTCTTGCGGTGTGAGGGCCGCTCCCAGTGCAACTTTCGGATCAATCGGCATGTAGTTCTCCTAGCTGATCGTGGCCGCGTTGTCGATGGCGCTACTTGCTCACCGCGCCGGCGGCGGGCTTCACCCGCTCGGTGATGTCCTTGATCGCGAGATAGCCGAAGGTGATCGCGGGGCCGATGGTCGCGCCCGGACCGGCGTAGGTGTGGCCCATCACCGGGGCCGAGCAGTTGCCCGAGGCGTACAGCCCGTCGATGACGGTCCCGTCCTCGCGCAGCACCCGTCCGGAAGTGTCGGTGACCAGCCCGCCCTTGGTGCCCAGATCGCCGGGCACCATCTTGGCGGCGTAGTACGGGCCCTGGACCAGGGCGGCCAGGCTCGGATTCGGTTTGACGGTCGGATCGCCGTAGTAGCGGTCGTACGCGCTGTCGCCGCGGCCGAAATCCTCGTCCTTGCCCTTCTCGGCGAAGGAGTTGAACCGTTCGACCGTCTCGATGAGTGCCTGTTCGGGAACGCCGATCTTGGCGGCCAGTTCCGCGAGGGTGTCGGCCTTGACGATCAGATCGTTTTCCATCCAGCGGGACGGAATCCGCTGGCCCGGCTGCAAACCGGCGAAAATGTAGCGATTGCGGTACCGCTGATCGAACACCAGCCAGGCGGGCACATGCTCGCCCGGCCCCTCGCCCTGCCCGTATTTGCCGCCGTACATCGTGTGCACGGCCTCGACGTAAGGAGCGGACTCGTTTCCGAAACGCTTACCCGCCGCGTCGACCATGATGCTGCCCGGCAGATTTCGCTCCGCGAGCGCGAACCACGGTTTACCGCCCTTGAACAGGGTCGGCCCCCACCACGAGTCCTCCATGACGTCGATATCCGCGCCCGCGGCCATGCCCGCGACGATTCCGTCGCCGGTATTTCCGGCCGCACCTGTTGTCCATTCGGTACCGATGGGCTCACGCTGGTACTTGTGGCGCATTTGCTCGTTGTGCTCGAAGCCGCCGGAGCCGAGGACGACGCCGTACCGCGCGCGGAAGGTGACGGCCTGGCCGTCCTGAGTCGCCTCGACGCCGACCACGCGCCCGTCCTCGACGACCAGGCCGGTCATCGGGGTGTTCAGCAGCAGCGGCACATTCGCGTCCATCAGGCCCTTGCGCATGGCGGCGATCAGTGCCTGGCCCATGCCGAGCAGATGCTTACCGGTCCACTTGGCCAGGTAGGTGCGCGCGCCGACCCGCATGGCGGTCAGCATGCCGCGCGGATGACGCCTGATCAGGTTCAGCTTGACGAAGTCGGCCTGGGTGACCACGACGTTCAGCGGAGCCTTCGCGTACGGCGGCTCCAGCTTGAACCGCTCATCGCCGAGGATCTTGGCGTTGAAGGGCTTGGGTTCACAGGAACGTCCCGAGGAGCGGCCGCCGGGAGCCTCCGGGTAGTAGTCGGAGTAGTTCGGCACCCACCGCATCTTCAGCGGCGTGTGGTCCAGCACGAAGTCGAACGCCTCCGCGCCGCGGTCGATATAGGTGTCGATCCGCTCGGCCGGTGCGCCGTCGCCGATGATCGCGTGCAGATAGGTGCGCGCGTCCTCGCGGTCGTCCGGGCGGCCCGAGGCCCGCAACGCCTTGTTGCCCGGGACCCAGACACCGCCTCCGCTGCGCGCGGTGTTCCCGCCGTAGTGCGCGGCCTTCTCGATGAGCACCACGCGCAGGCCGTGGTGCGCCGCGGCGAGAGCGGCCGTCATACCGGCGGCGCCGCTGCCGACCACCACCACGTCGTATTCCCGATCAGTCATGTAGAACACGTTATAGAATCGGCCTACGTTTGGTCTATATTGGTCTGGCAGAAGGTACTGCTGGGGCAGGTTTCCGCAGGAAAACTCGTTTCAGTTTCTGTCTCGGCCACCCGACCGGGCCCCCAGTGGAAGGAAGTAGCGTGCTGTCCGACGCGGTACGGAGGGAACTGGCTGCGGAGCTCGCGGCCGCCGAGCGTGACCGGGTGCCGATCGACCCGCTGGTCGCCCGGTATCCCGAGATCGACGTGGTCGATTCCTACGAGATCCAGTTGGTCAACATCCGTGCTCGCCTGGCTGCCGGTGCGAAGGTCGTCGGCCACAAGGTCGGCCTGTCGTCCGAGGCGATGCAGAAGATGATGGGCGTGGACGAGCCGGACTACGGCCATCTGCTCGGTGAGATGGAAGTGTTCGAGAACACACCGGTGGACACCTCGAAGTATCTCTTTCCGAGGGTCGAGGTCGAGGTCGGATTCGTGCTGGGTGCGGATCTGCCGGGTGCGGACTGCACCGAGGCCGACGTACTGGCCGCAACGGTCGCCTACGCCCCCTCGATCGAGCTGATCGACACCCGGATCAAGGACTGGAAGATCGCCCTGTGCGACACCATCGCCGACAACGCCTCGTCGGCGGGCTGGGTGCTCGGACCGGAGCGAGTCGCGCCGAATGCCTTGGATATCAAGAAGATCGACGCGCGCCTGACCCGCAACGGCGAGTCGATCGCCGAGGGACGCAGCGATGCGGTCCTGGGCGACCCGACGATCGCGGTGGCCTGGCTGGCGCGCAAGGTCGCCTCGTTCGGCGTGCGGCTGAAGGCCGGCGACATCGTGCTGCCCGGTTCGTGCACGCGCGCGATCGATGCCCGTCCGGGCGATGACTTCCATGCCGAGTTCGACGGACTCGGTTCTGTACGTTTGCGTTTCAGCTGAGGAGGCTCGAGTGAGCGAGAACGGGAATGCCGGGAAGAAGGTTTCGGCCGCGATCGTCGGGTCCGGCAACATCAGCACCGACCTGCTGTACAAACTGCTGCGTTCGGACCGGATCGAACCGCGTTGGATGATCGGAATCGACCCGGACAGTGAGGGTTTGAAGCGCGCGGCCGGGCTGGGCCTGGAAACCTCGCACGAGGGCGCGGACTGGCTGCTGGGTCTGCCGGAGAAGCCGGACATGCTGTTCGAGGCGACCTCGGCCTACGTGCATCGCGAGTACGCGCCGAAGTACGCCGAGGCGGGCATCCGCGCGATCGATCTGACTCCGGCCGCGGTGGGCCCGGCGGTGGTGCCGCCGGTGAACCTGGACGCGAATCTGGACACCCCGAACGTGAACATGATCACTTGCGGTGGGCAGGCGACGATTCCGATCGTCGCGGCCGTCTCCCGGGTGGTCGAGGTGCCCTACGCGGAGATCGTCGCATCGGTGTCCTCGGTGTCGGCCGGGCCCGGAACCCGGGCGAACATAGACGAATTCACCAAGACCACCTCCAAGGGCGTGGAGACCATCGGCGGGGCGAAGCGGGGTAAGGCGATCATCATCCTGAACCCGGCCGAGCCGCCGATGATCATGCGCGACACCATCTTCGCCGCGATACCCGAGGACGCCGACACCGCCGCGATCGCCGAATCGATCCACCGGATGGTCGCGGACATTCAGCAGTACGTGCCGGGATACCGGTTGCTCAACGAGCCGCAGTTCGACGAGCCGAGCGTGATTTCCGGTGGGATGGCGAAGGTTTCGGTGTTCGTGGAGGTCGAGGGCGCGGGTGATTTCCTGCCGCCGTACGCGGGCAACCTGGACATCATGACCGCCGCCGCGACGCGCGTCGGCGAGGTCGTCGCCGATCAGATCCTCTCGGCCCGGGTGTAGAAGGGAGCACCACCATGAATTACGTGAAGCAGCCCTATTCGCAGGAGCTGGACGTTCGCGTCACCGATACCTCGCTGCGGGACGGATCGCACCACAAGCGTCATCAGTTCACCGCGACCGAGGTGCGCGATATCGTTGCGGCCCTGGATAACTCGGGCATCCCGGTGATCGAGGTGACGCACGGCGACGGCCTCGGCGGCTCCTCGTTCAACTACGGATTCTCCAAGACCCCCGAGCAGGAACTGGTCACGATCGCGGCGCAGACCGCGAAGCGGGCCAAGATCGCGGTCCTCATGCTGCCCGGTGTCGGGGTGAAGGAGGACATCAAGATCTCGCAGGACAACGGCGCATCGATCGTGCGCATCGCGACGCACTGCACCGAGGCGGACGTATCGATCCAGCACTTCGGCTACGCGCGGGATCTGGGCCTGGAGACGGTCGGATTCCTGATGATGTCGCATTCGCAGCCGCCGGAGGTGCTGGCCAAGCAGGCGCGGATCATGGCCGACGCCGGCTGCCAGTGTGTGTACGTCGTCGACTCGGCGGGCGCGCTGGTGCTGGACCAGGTGTCCGATCGCATCTCCGCGCTGGTCGCCGAACTGGGTGACGACGCGCAGGTCGGGTTCCACGGGCACGAGAATCTCGATCTGGCCGTGGCGAACTCGATCTACGCGGTGCGCGCGGGCGCGAAGCAGATCGACGGGAGCGCGCGGCGGTTCGGTGCGGGCGCGGGGAACACTCCGGTGGAGGCGTTCATCGGGGTGGCCGACAAGATCGGCATCAAGACCGGGATCGACTTCTTCGCGATCGCCGATGCGGCCGAGGATGTGGTGCGTCCGGCCATGCCGCAGGAGTGCCTGCTGGATCGCCAGGCCCTGATGATGGGCTACGCGGGCGTGTACTCGAGCTTCCTCAAGCACGCCGAGCGCCAAGCCGAGCGGTACGGCGTCTCCGCGGCGGAGATGCTGGTGCGCGCGGGTAAGCGCAAGCTGGTCGGCGGGCAGGAGGACCAGCTGATCGACATCGCGCTGGAATTGCAGCGCGAGCAGGCCGTCACCGCCTGACCGCAGTCGCTCGCAGGGGCCGTGGACGGATCACCGTCCGCGGCCCCTGCGTCGTTCTTGTAACAGGTGTCAGTTTTCTTTCTGTTGTAACGAGTTGCGGCCCCCGGGCGATGTGGGGATAGGCCGTACCGGACGTTCCCGGAAATGGTGGGCGGTTCGGCATGCGCTCAGTGAGAGGTTTCGAATTAACTCTAGAAAAATCCGATAAAAAGGTTATGATTGCCAAGGCCGCTTGGAATGCTCCGAGTTGGCTAACGGCTGGTCATCGGCCCGGTGCGGTAGGTCATCGGTATTGCCGGTAATACAGCCAACTTTCGGCTAATACTCGGTTGGTCGAAGGTGAAAACGAAGGGCCCGATCCATGACGAGGGGATCGGGCCCTTCTGTATTGTCTGGCGCAATGTCACAGGAGACTAATGCGGGCAGAATGTACGCCGGGCAGCCCGTAGAAGACCGGCAGCGACAACGACGTGCGCGTTTTCTGGAGTCCGGATTGACGGTGTTCGCCAGAGACGGGTACGCAAATAGCTCGGTCGGCGCGATCTGCAAAGACGCCGGCCTCTCCTCGCGACAGTTCTACGAGGAGTTCACCGGTCGCGAATCGCTGCTACTCGAGCTCTACGAACAGATCGATCGGCAATCCCGGGACGCGGTCGCCGCCGCATTGGCCGCACATGCCGATCGGCCCGCGGTCGAGGTCATCGACGCGTGCGTGCGCGCCTATATCGAGGCCGTCGGCCGCGATCCGCGCAAGGCCCGCGTGGCATTGGTCGAAGTGGTGGGCGCGGGACCGAAGGTGGAGAAGTTCCGCCTCGAATTGCGCCGCGCCTGGGGCTCGCTGCTGGCCGGCGCCGCCGAAGACGCAGCGCTGCACGGGGAAATCCCGACCGGCGACTACGAGATGCGTGTGCTGGCGATCATCGGCGCGGTCAACTACGTCGTCGACGCCTGGAGCGGCACCGACCCCCGCCCCAGCCTGGACGACATCATCCGGGTGCTGCGCCGCATCATCATCGGCGCGGTAGGCGCTTGAGCTGGATTTTTGGTCTCCGCTTCGCTCCGACGGGTTTTCGGCGCGCTTCAGGGTTCGTCGTTCAGCCCTCGCGACTCGGCTGTGTCCTTGGCCTCCGCTTCGCTCCGGCTGTTTTCGGCGCTGTAAGGCTCGTCGTTCAGCCCTCGAGACTCGGCCTTCGGCCATGCGCTTCGAGGGCTGAACGACGAGCCCGCGCCGAAAACCTTGGGGTTGGTGTTGCTGAACCTATCGCTTCGCGGG
>NZ_JCAJZQ010000020.1:0-102940 GCF_059510335.1 Nocardia sp. PLKS1-43
GCAGCAGCCCGCCAACGCGATCGCCAAAGCGTGTGCGCGGGAAGGTATTTCACCCGCCGACCTGGATGTGGTGGAGATCAACGAGGCGTTCGCCGCGGTCGGCGTGGCCTCGACGCGCAAGCTCGGCATCGACCCGGCCAAGGTGAACGTCAACGGCGGCGCGATCGCGATCGGTCATCCCCTGGGCATGTCGGGCGCCCGCATCGTGCTGCATCTGGCGCTGGAGCTGAAGCGCCGCGGCGGCGGGATCGGCGCGGCGGCGCTGTGCGGGGGCGGCGGTCAGGGTGACGCCCTGATCGTGAAGGTGTAATCCGGCACACTTCTTTCTCGGACAGCCGGGGTTCGTTCGGGTGGACCTCGGCTCGTCGGCCTTGTCGCGCGGGCGCGGCCGGCTCTCGATCCGGTGTGAGTTCCCAGATGTGGGAAGTTGCGAAATCTCTTCTCGTCGGCTGCCCCTAGGTTCGGACCGGCACGGTGTCGGGCGTGCGGGGGTGACTCCGGGGGCCGGACGCGACATGAGAGAGAAAAGGTTCAACTTTGATCAATACCCGAAAGTTCATTGCTGTCTGCGCTGCCGCCCTCGGGATTTGCGCGGGTACGGCAGCGCTCCTGCCGGCCACGGCCTCCGCCGCGGCGCCGTATGGCGGCCAGTGCGGCGCGGGCTTCGACGTCGTCGACAAGCATGAACTGAAGGCAGGCACGATCTTCCTCACCTACAACGGCAGGACCAACTGCGTGGCGACCGTGCGGGATCACCCGGGTGCCGCGATTCCGATGGGCGCGGCGGTCCGGCAGTCGAAGGACCACTCGGCGGTGGTGATCAACGACGGGCACAAGTTCACCGACTTCGCCTTCGCCAAGGTCGAGGCGCAGGGCAAGTGCATCGACTGGGGCGGCTACATCGGAGACGACCTCTGGCAGCAGTTCAACGTGCACTGCGGACGCTGAACCGTTTTCCTGAGAGAATCGGCACACCCACTACGAGGTGTCGTAGCCATTGGGCACAATGGGGAGTCATGGGCGAGATCTTCGACGTGAGCACCCTGGCCAAGCGGGTGCGGCTTTTCGGCATCCTCGAGGTGTGCGGGTGGGTGCTGCTGTTCGTCGGCATGTACTTCAAGCACGGGGTGACACCACCGGTCGAATGGCCGCTGATGGTGTTCGGCATGGTGCACGGGATCATCTTCCTGGCCTACGCGTTCAGCCTGCTGATGGCGTGGCGGGAGTTCGAGTGGCCGGGTCGCACGATCCTGCTCGGGCTCGTGTCGTCGGTGATCCCGTTCACCTCGGTCTGGTTCGAGCGGTGGGCCATCCGGTCGGGGCAGTTGGGCGAATTGAGCCCAACCCCGGCGCCTGCCGCCGCGGGCTCGTGACAAACTGGAAGCTGTGACTCGACCAGCTGCACGCCGTCCCTCGCCTGCCGTTGCCGCCGCCATGTCCGGTGCGGTGGATCTGTCCAGCTTGAAACAGCCTGCCGCCACGGATGTTCCGAGCGATCATGCCGTCACCGAGGCCAATTTCGAGACCCAGGTACTGCGGCGCTCGATGCAGGTGCCGGTGGTCGTGGTGCTGTATTCGCAGCGCAGCCCCGGCAGTGTGGAGCTGGTCAAGCTGTTCGAGCGGCTGGTCGGCGAGGCCGGTGGCGGCTGGGATCTGGCGACCGTCGAGGCCGAGCCGAATATGCGCATCGCGCAGGCGTTCGGTGTGCAGGGCATTCCGACGGTGATCGCGGTGGCCGGTGGTCAGCCGCTGGCCGATTTCCAGGGCGCCCAGCCCGAGCCGCAGGTTCGCCAGTGGCTCACCGCGGTGATGGACGCCGTTCGGGGGCAGCTGCCGGAGGGTGAGGGCAGTGCGCAGCCCGAACCCGAGGATCCGCGTTTCACCGCGGCGGAGGAGGCGCTGGACCGCGGTGACGTCGAGGGTGCGATCAGCGCCTACGAGGCGATTCTGGCCGCCGAACCGGCCAATGCCGAGGCCAAGGCCGCGCTGCGGCAGGTGCGCTTCTACGCCCGCACACAGGGGCTGCCGCAGGATGCGGTCGCCCGCGCCGATGCCGATCCCGCCGATATCGACGCCGCCTTCGCCGCCGCGGATATGGAACTGTTCGCCGGTGAGCCCGATGCGGCCTTCACCCGCCTGATCGACCTGATCAAGCGCACCGCGGGAGATGACCGCAATCGTGTGCGTACGCGGCTGGTGGAACTGTTCGAGCTGTTCGACACCGCGGACCCGGTGGTAGTCGCGGCCCGCCGGAAACTGGCGACCGCGCTGTACTGAGAGCCCGCCGGCCCGTCTCTCCGGAGTTCGGCGCGTCGTTGGGCGCGGGGACCTGGTGTCGGGCCGGCAGCAGGGTGATGGGGTTGCCTTATCTGGCGCGCCCAGTTACCCACGTTCGTGCGAATTCAGTTGTTGCGGGCACACGCAATGCGGTCCCGTTCCCGCGCCGGTGTGGCGTCGGATCAGGGGGTGGGCGGCGTTGCGCTCCGCGGCCGCGGCGGCCTGGCAAATTGGGTGAGATTTGTCACGATTTGTCGTCGCTGATGTCCGGCTGTTCCGGGGCGAGCCAGATCGCGCTGTTGGGGGCCAGGGTGATCGCGGCCGAGACCTGGTGGTCGTGCCAGGGGATTCCGGCGGTGTCTACGCCGCCGAGGTTGCCGATTCCGCTGCCGCCGTAGGGGATCGCGTCGGTGTTGAGGATTTCGTGCCAATGGCCCGGTCGCGGTAGACCGATGCGGTAGTCGCGGTGTTCGGAGCCGGAGAAGTTGTAGAGGCAGGCAATCGGCGAGCCATCGGTGGCGTAGCGCAGGAAGGCCACCACGTTGTGGTCGCGATCGTCGGCCTCGAGCCAGGCGTAGCCGCCGGGGGAGGTGTCCTGGGTCCACAGTGCCGGATGTGCTCGGTAGACGGCATTGAGATCGGCGACCAGGGTGTGGATGCCCGCGTGCAGCGGATTGTCCAATTCCTGCCAGTCCAGGCCGTGATCGTGGGACCACTCGCGGAACTGTCCGAAGTCCTGGCCCATGAACAGCAACTGTTTGCCAGGATGTGACCACATGTATGCCAGCAGGGCCCGCACGCCGCACGCCTTGGCGAAATCGTCGCCCGGCATGCGCGTCCACAGCGTGCCCTTGCCGTGCACGACCTCGTCGTGACTGATCGGCAGGACGTAGTTCTCGCTCCACGCGTAGACCGTGGAGAAGGTGATCTCGTTGTGATGCCAGCTGCGGTGCACCTGATCGCGGCCGAGATAACCGAGGGTGTCGTGCATCCAGCCCATGTTCCATTTCATGGAGAAGCCCAGGCCGCCGACGTCGGTGGGGCGGGTGACGCCCGGCCAGGTGGTGGATTCCTCGGCGATGGTGATCGCGCCCGGATGCAGCCGGTGCACCGTCGCGTTCATCTCCCGCAGGAATCGCTCGGCCTCCAGATTCTCCCGGCCGCCGTGGATATTGGGCTCCCAGCCCCCTTCGGGACGCGAATAGTCCAGGTAGAGCATGGAAGCCACGGCGTCCACGCGCAGGCCGTCGATGTGGAATTCGTCGAGCCAGTACAGCGCGTTGGCGACCAGGAAGTTGCGGACCTGGTTGCGGCCGAAGTCGAAAACGTAAGTGCCCCAATCCAATTGCTCGCCCCGGCGCGGGTCGGGGTGCTCGTAGAGGGGTGCGCCGTCGAAGCGGGCCAGGGCCCATTCGTCGCGTGGGAAGTGCGCCGGGACCCAGTCCAGGAGCACACCGATGCCCGCGGCGTGCAGGATGTCCACGAATGCGCGGAAGTCGTCGGGTGTGCCGAATCTGGCGGTCGGGGCGTAGTAGGAGGTGACCTGGTAGCCCCAGGATCCGCCGAACGGATGTTCGGCGATCGGCAGCAGTTCGACGTGGGTATAGCCTTGTGCGCGAACGTATTCGGCGAGTTGCGTGCCCGCCTCGCGGTAACCGGCCCCGGGTCGCCACGAGCCCAGGTGCACCTCGTAGATGCTCATCGGGGCACGGGCCGGGTCAGCCGTGCGGCGTGCGCGCATCCACTCCTGATCCAGCCAGCGGTGGGAACTTTCGGTGATGACCGAGGCCGTCGCGGGGGGCGCTTCGGTCGCGAAGGCGAGCGGGTCGGCGTGGTCGACGACGCCGCCGTGCGCGCCGTACACCCGGAACTTGTACTTCTCGCCCGGTCCGAGTCCGGGCAGGAACACCTCCCACACCCCCGAGCCGCCGAGGCGGCGCATGGGGGCGGTGTTACCGCTCCAGCCGTCGAAATCGCCGATCACGCTGACCCCGCGGGCATTCGGGGCCCACACGGCGAACGACGTGCCCGCCACTTCGCCGTCGAGGGTGGTGTACCGGCGCGGATGCGCGCCCAGGACCTCCCAGAGTCGTTCGTGCCTGCCCTCGCCGATCAGGTGCAGGTCCAGATCGCCGAGGGTGGGCAGGAATCGGTAGCCGTCCGCGTCCAGGACCGTGCGGCCGCCGGGGTAGGAGACCAGCAACCGGTAGTCCCAAAGGTCGGGGTACGGGACGACGCCCTCGAACAGGCCGTGTTCGACGTGCTTCAGCGGGTGGTCCTCGCCGCCGACGCGCGCGGATACCGAATTCGCATGCGGCCGAAGGGCTCTGACGACGGTGCCGTCGGGATGCGGATGTGCGCCCAGAACGGAGTGCGGGTCCGGGTGGGTGCCCGCGGCGAGCAGCAGCAGATCGCGCCGGTTCACCGGCGAAACCTCGGGTCGCGCTGCGGGTTCGGGTGCGCGGCGATCACCGGAACGTCCTGCGGTAGGCCAACTCGGTGCGGGCGGCCGCCGAGACCGGCGGCAGGGCGATGATGTGCGCGACCGCGCGAATCGGGTCCAGCCGGACGTAATTGGTTTGGCCCCAGTGATATTCCTCACCGGTGACCTCGTCCAGGACGACCGGATGGTCGTGCCATTCACGGCCGATCGCGGGCAGGTCTAGCGAGAGCATGCCGTCCTCGGCTCCGAACGGGTTCAGATTCACCACGATCAGCATCGCGTCGCCGGTGGCCGGATCCACCTTCGAGTAGGCCAGCAGGGCGTCGTTGTCCACGTGATGCACGTGCAGACAGCGCAACTGCTGCAACGCGGGGTGGGCGCGGCGGATCTCGTTGAGCCTGGTCAGCCAGGGCTCGAGCGATTCACCGCGCGCCGCGGCCTCGGTGAACGGGCGCGGACGCAACTCGTACTTCTCCGAGTCGAGGTACTCCTCGCTGCCCGGTCGCACGGCCTGATGTTCGAACAGTTCGAAACCCGAGTACACCCCCCAGGCCGGGCCCATCGTCGCGGCCAGCACCGCGCGGATGGCGAACATGCCAGGACCGCCGTGCTGCAGGCTCTCGTGCAGGATGTCGGGGGTGTTGACGAACAGGTTCGGCCGGGCCTCGTCGGCCTTGGCGGCCAGTTCCAGGGCGAATTCGGCGAGTTCGTGTTTGCCGGTGCGCCAGGTGAAATACGTGTAGGACTGGGTGAATCCGCGTCGGGCCAGGCCGTACATCCGGGCCGGGCGGGTGAACGCCTCGGACAGGAAGATCACGTCCGGGTCGGTGCGATGCACCTGTGCGATCAGCCATTCCCAGAAGTCGGCGGGCTTGGTGTGCGGGTTGTCGACGCGAAAGATGCTCACGCCCAGACCGATCCAGTACCGAACCACCCGCAGTACCTCGGCGTAGAGGCCGTCGGGGTCGTTGTCGAAGTTGATCGGGTAGATGTCCTGGTACTTCTTCGGTGGATTCTCCGCGAAGGCGATGGTCCCGTCGGGCAGGGTGGTGAACCATTCGGGATGTTCGGTGACCCACGGATGGTCCGGCGCGCACTGCAATGCCAGGTCCAGGGCGACCTCGAGGCCGAGTTGCCGTGCGACGCCTACGAATTCGGCGAAATCCGCGACATCGCCGAGGGCCGGATGGATCGCGTCGTGGCCGCCGTGCGCCGAGCCGATCGCCCACGGGGAGCCGACGTCGTCCGCCTCGCAGGTCAGAGAGTTGTTGCGGCCCTTGCGATTCACCTCGCCGATCGGGTGGATCGGCGGTAGGTACACCACGTCGAAACCCATCGCGGCGATGCGGTGCAGTTCCTTCGCGGCGGTGGCGAAGGTGCCGTGCACGGGATTGCCGTCGGCGTCCCGGCCGCCGGTGGAGCGGGGGAAGAATTCGTACCACGAGCCGTACAGGGCGCGACGGCGTTCCACCTGCACGGTGAATTGCGGTCCGCGGGTGACGAATTCGCGCAGCGGGTGCTCGCGCAGGATCTCGGCGACCTCGGCGCCGAAGGCGGGCGCCACCCGCGCGGGCAGCTGGTCGTCGCCGCGCAGGGCCGCCGCGGCGGCGCGCAGACGTTCCCACTGCTTCTTCGGAACCGCCTGTGCGGCACGGTCGAACAGCCGCGCGCCGAGTTCCAGATCGTTGGCCAGATCCGCTGCGCTCTGGCCGACGGCCAGTTTCGCCTCGACCGCCGCGCGCCACGAGGCGATCGGATCGCTCCAGCCCTCGATGCGATAAGTCCACGGGCCCGGCTCGGTGGGGGTGAATACGGCGTTGAACACATCGGGTTCGTAATCGGGGGACATCCGGATGCGCTGGGTGCGCGAGCCGCCCGGCGCGCGCACGGCCAGGGTCGCGGCGACGGCGTCGTGTCCCTCGCGCCAGACCACGGCGCGGACCGGGAACACCTCACCGACCACGGCCTTGGCCGGGTATCGCCCCGGTCCGAGGGCCGGGGCGGTGTCATCGATGGCGATGCGACCGGTCACGGCGTCAACCGTACCGGTAATCCGGACATGTTCGCGGCGATGGCGGCGGACGGGTGGCCGCCGGGTGGCGAGAAGCGATGTGGGACGGTAGGACCGAAGCGGAACGCTCGCCTCCTTTTCGGTGGCGGGCACGACGACGGCGAAAACACAGGAGGACCCACCATGACCGCAGTGCACGGCGTGTCGGTAGACATCCAGACTCCCGACGGCGTTGCCGATGCTTATGTGGCTCATCCCGACGACGGCGCCGCGCATCCGGGCGTGATCGTGTACCAGGACGCCTTCGGTCTGCGGCCCGCCCTGCGCGAGGTGGCCGACCGGATCGCTGCCAGCGGCTACACGGTTCTGGCGCCCAACGCGTTCTACCGGGCGGGCCGCGCACCGCTGTTCGACCTGCCGGACCCGATCGATCCGAAGTCACGCCCGGAGATCTTCGAAAAGATCCGGCCGCTGATGCAGGGGCTGACCCTCGATGTCGTGAAGTCCGATTCGGGCGCCTACCTGGATTGGCTGGCATCCTCCGAGCTGGTCGCCGACGGCCCCGTCGGTCTGACCGGATACTGCATGGGCGGGCGGCTGGTGCTGTTCACCGCGGCCTCGCACCCCGATCGCGTCGCGGCCGGGGGCTGCTTCCACACCGGCGGACTGGTCACCGACAGCCCCGACAGCGCACACCTGCTGCTCGAGCCGATCACCGCGGAGCTGTTCCTCGGGTACGCCGACAACGACCAGTCCGCGACCCCCGAGCAGATCGAGACGTTCGACAAGGCGCTGGACGCGGCCGGCATCACCCACACCACCGAGGTGTACGAGGGCGCGGTCCACGGCTACACCCAGGCCGACACCGAGGCATACAACGCCGAGGCGTCCGAGCGTCACTTCCGCGATCTGGTCGCGTTGCTCGATCGCACGCTGGGCTCGAAATAGTTTCCGGCGGGTCCCGGGCCGCCGCGCCGGTGGCGGCCAGGGACCCGATGAGTACAGGTCAGGGCCCCGCGGTGGCGCTGTACGGTGCCGCGCGCGGCTTGCTCGGCGTGTAGTTTCTACCCAATGAAGGCATTGCGTCGTTTCACCGTCCGTGCCCATCTGCCCGAGCGGCTGTCCGCGCTCGGCGAACTCGCCACGAATCTGCGCTGGTCCTGGCATGTCCCGACACAGGACGTGTTCGCCGAGCTCGATCCGCGGTTGTGGGTGGAGCTCGGGCGCGATCCGGTGCGGATGCTCGGCGAGGTGCCGGCCGAGCGGCTGGACGAGCTGGCCGCCGACGAGGACTATGTGCGCACGGTCGACGCCGCCGCGGCCGACCTGCGGGATTATCTGACCCGGCCGCGCTGGTTCGGCAGACAGGATCAGGGCCCGCGCTGCATCGCGTACTTCTCGATGGAGTTCGGCGTCACCGAAGTGCTGCCGAACTACTCCGGTGGATTGGGGATCCTGGCCGGGGATCATCTGAAAGCGGCCTCGGATCTGGGGCTTCCGCTGATCGGCGTCGGATTGCTCTACCGCTCCGGCTATTTCCGGCAGTCGTTGACCGCCGATGGGTGGCAGCGCGAACACTATCCGGACCTGGACCCGCAGGGGCTGCCGTTGCGGCTGCTGACCGCGGCGCGCCCGGAGGCGGCAGCGGAGCGCGGTCACGCCGGGGCCGCGCAAGCGCCGCCGACCGACACAGCCGACGGCTCGCCGGTGCTGGTGCACGTGCCGATGCCCGAGGGGCGGGTACTGCGGGCGCGGGTGTGGGTCGCTCAGGTGGGGCGAATCCCGTTGTTGCTGTTGGATTCCGATATCGCCGAGAACGATCCCGAGCTGCGCGCGGTCACCGACCGGTTGTACGGCGGTGATCAGGATCATCGGATCAAGCAGGAGATCCTGGCCGGGATCGGCGGGGTGCGTGCGGTGCGTGCCTACACGCGTGCGCACGGGCTGCTCGAGCCCGACGTGTTCCACATGAACGAGGGGCACGCCGGATTCCTGGGGATCGAGCGGATTCGCGAATTCATGGCCGGTGGACTGGATTTCGACTCGGCGCTGGCCGCGGTCCGGGCCGGTACGGTGTTCACCACGCACACCCCGGTGCCCGCGGGGATCGACCGGTTCGCCGGTGCGCTGGTCCGGCGGTACTTCGGCGGAGACCACGGTGAACGCGAATCTCCGTTGCTGCCTGGGGTTTCGGTGGACCGCATCGTGGCGTTGGGTCGCGAGGCCGATCCATCGGTGTTCAACATGGCCCATCTGGGGTTGCGGCTGGCTCAGCGCGCCAATGGTGTCTCGCGATTGCACGGTGAGGTCAGCCGGAGCATGTTCGCGCCGTTGTGGCCCGGATTCGATGCGGCCGAGGTGCCGATCGGCTCGGTCACCAACGGCGTGCACGCGCCGACCTGGGCCGCCCGCGAATGGATCGACAAGGCACGCGAATTCGTCGGCCCGGAACTGGTCGAGGAGGCGCGCGGCTGGGAACGGTTGCAGGACGTCGATCTGCGTGAGCTGTGGTCGACGCGGAACACGTTGCGCGGCATTCTCGTTGCCGAAGTGCGGCGCCGGGTGCGCGCCTCGTGGCTCGAGCGCGGTGCGGCTCCGGCTGAATTGGGCTGGGTGGATGAGGTTTTCGATCCGGGGGTGCTGACCGTCGGCTTCGCCCGGCGGGTGCCCACCTACAAGCGCCTGACGCTGATGCTGCGTGATCCGGAACGTTTGCGCGCGATGCTGACCGATCCCGATCGTCCGGTGCAGTTGGTGGTCGCCGGTAAGAGCCATCCGGCCGATGACGGCGGTAAGGGGCTGATCCAGCAGGTGGTGCGCTTCGCCGATGACGCCGGCGTGCGGCACCGCATCGTGTTCCTGCCCGACTACGACATGTCGATGGCCCGGTACCTGTACTGGGGATGCGATGTGTGGCTGAACAATCCGCTGCGCCCGCTCGAGGCCTGCGGCACGTCCGGGATGAAGGCCGCGCTCAACGGCGGTCTGAACCTGTCCATCCGGGACGGCTGGTGGGACGAGATGTACGACGGCGAGAACGGCTGGGCCATCCCCACCGCGGACGGAGTGCGCGACGATCACCGCCGCGACGATCTGGAGGCCGCGGCGCTGTACGAAACGATGGAACGTGCTGTGCTGCCGCGCTTCTACGAGCGTGACCACGACGGGGTGCCGGTGCGCTGGATGGAGATGGTCCGCCACACGCTACAGACACTCGGGCCCCAGGTGCTGGCCTCCCGGATGGTGCGGGACTACGCGGTGGGCTACTACGCTCCGGCGGCGGCCTCGTATGCCGCTGTGACACAGGACGATTTCGCCGGGGCGCGGGAGCTGGCCGACTATCGCCGCCGGGTCGAATCGGCCTGGCCGCAGGTGAAGGTGCTCCAGGTGGACAGTTCCGGCCTCGCCGACATCCCGGTCATCGGCAACGAACTGTCCCTGCGCGCCCGCATCGATCTCGCGGGCCTGGCCCCTGCCGATGTCACGGTTCAGGCGGTGCTGGGGCGGGTCGACACCGACGACGACCTGACCGAGGTCAGCACCGTCCAGATGACCCATGCCGGAAGCGATTCCGGCACGGAGTTCTACACTGTCGAGACGCCGGTTCCGCTGTCGGGCGCGGTCGGATTCACCGTCCGTGTTCTGCCGCATCACCGGTTGCTGTCCAGCCCGGCCGAACTCGGCTTGGTCGTCTCCCCGACCCCATAGGGCCGGTCCGCCTCTGCTTCCTCCGCCTCTCCGCGACTTCAGCGTGCCGTTGGGTGCCCGGGCCTCATGTTTCGGGGGCGGCGGTCGGGTCGCAGCGGGCTGTGTCCTGCTTGCGCAGCGTTCAACGGCGCATGGGTTGGGCCAGTAGGCGTTTGAGGATTTTGCCGGTGGCGTTGCGGGGAAGGGCGTCGAGGAAGACGACGTCGCGGGGGACCGAGAAGCGGCCGAGGCGGCGGCGGACGTAGGTACGGATCATGTCCGGGTCCAGGGCGAGGCCGTCGCGGGTGACGACGAAAGCGGCCAGCCGCTGGCCGAATTCGCGGTCGGGCACACCGACCACCGCGACCTCGCTGACCTGCGGCAGATGCGACAGCGCCTCCTCCACCGGCCGCGGGAAGACATTCTCTCCCCCGGAGATGATCATCTCGTCGTCGCGCCCGGCCACGAACAGCCGTCCCGAGGCGTCCAGATAGCCGACATCGCCCGTGTCGAGCATCCCGTCGGTCTCCGAGGGCGGGTCCGCGTCGGTGTAGCCGTCGAACAGCATGTGGTTGCCGATGTAGATGTGGCCGGTCGCGCCGATCGGCACGGGCCGCAGATCATCGTCCAGCACAGCGATTTTCGTGCCGAGCGGAGGGCGTCCGGCGGTGGTCGGAGCGATGCGCAGATCGGCCGGGTCGGCGATGCTCGCCCAGGACACCTCGGTGGATCCGTAGAAGTTGTAGAGGACGTCGCCGAAGCTGTCCATGAACTGCAGCACCGCTGCGCCGGGCAGCGGAGCGCCGCAGCTGGCCACCACGCGCAGACTCGAGGTGTCGTACTGTGCCCGCACCGAGGCGGGCAGATCCAGGATGCGGTGCACCATGACGGGCACGACGATCAGTGTGGTGACCCGGAATTCGGCGATCATGCGCAGGCAGTCCTGCGCGTCGAAATGTTCGGGCAGCACCACCGTCGCGCGCAGCGGGGTGCTGATCTGCAGGGCCGCCAGACCCCAGGTGTGGAACAGCGGCGCGGGGATCAGCATGGTCTCGTTCATCCGCAGCGGTATGCGCGACAGCACCGCCGCAACGGTGCCGAACCCCTTGGGATGCGGTCGCACCGCGCCTTTCGATCTCCCGCTGGTGCCCGAGGTCAGCACGACCAGCCGACCGTGCTCCGGTGGCTTGACGAACTCGCCGGTGCCCGAGGCGATCAGATGTTCGACCGTGGTGCGGCCGGGAAGCATGCCGTCGTCCACGGTGTGGTAGCACGGCAGGTCCGGCGGAAGGTAGCCGAGCAGGTCTTCCAGGTCCGGGTCGGCGAAAAGCATGGCCAGCCGCTGATTTTCGGCGATCTCGGCGATGCGCCCGGCCGGCAGCCCGGTGTTGAACAGCACCGCTTCCACGCCGAGTTTACTTGCCGCGGACATGATTTCGACCATCTCGGCGTGATTGCGGGACAGGACCCCGATGGCATCGCCGGCGCCCAGGCCGAGGTCGCCCAAGGCGCTCGCGAGGGCGTGGCTGCGGGTGTGAACCTCGCGGAACGTCCGCTCCCCGCGGCCGTCGATGATCGCGGTACGTCGCGGGGAGTGCGCGGCCGCGGCCGCATAGCCGCCCGCCAGCGTGAAACCCCAAGTGGCCAGGCCGCTGAGCTGTCTGATCGCCCGGTCCGGACGCAGCGTGCGCACCACGCCGGTGGCCAACATCTGCCGCGCGACCCCGGCCTGCAGCCGGATCGCGGAATTCTCGCCGTTGACCAGGATCGAGGTCGCGGCCCGGCCGGCGAGGTCGACGATGCGGTCGAGCCCGGCCCTGATCCATTCGACGACAGCCGCGTTCGACAACCCGCGCACCATCGGATGCACCCGGCCGGGGGCGAGGCAGGTGATGACGACGTTGGTACCGTCGGGCGCGTCGCGCAGCCGGATCGCGACGAAACTGCGCTGCGCCGGGCATTGCAGTTCGACTGTGTGCGCCTCGCGATTCAGGACCAAACGGACGTCGAGGACGCGGATCTCGGTGTCGGCACTGCCCACGCGCATGCGCCAACTCGGCGGGCCGTCGATGGTCTCCACCGGATCGCATGCCCCGATGCCGGGGAACAGCCGAGGATAGGTCTCCGGATCCGCGAGCGACTTCCACAGGACTCGGGGAGGGATTGCGAGATCGGCGCTCGCATCGACGATTTCGGTAACCACACGCTTGCACTTCTGGCTGGGCCGGGTCGACAACTCGGTTCGGCGGCTGACGTCTTTGTAACGGGCCGCGCACAACCGGTCAAGGAGAATTAAAAGTTAGGTGAATCGTGCGTTAAATTGCGGATAGGTTGCATGTGCACACAGGTTACAGATAACCCTCGGTGGGCGCGGTTGTCAACTGTTCGCTGGCGAGTCGCGGTGACTCGCCGAGGCGTCGAAAGCCGGTGTGCCGCAGCCCCGCCGCGCGGTCATCGACGCACGGGCTGCTGGGTCAGCACGCGTTTGAGAACGTTGCCGCTGGCGTTGCGGGGGAGCGCGTCGAGGAACGCGATGTCGCGCGGAACCCAGGCGCGCCCCAACCGGATCCGGATGTAATCGCGGATCGCGTCGGCGTCCAGCGCGAAGCCCGGCCGCGCGACGATGAACGCCGACAACCGCTGGCCCGATTCGCGGTCCGGTCCGCCCACCACCGCGCTATCGCTGACCTGCGGCAGATGTGCCAGGGCCTCCTCGACCGGGCGCGGGTAGACCCTCTCGCCGTCGCAGACGATCATTTCCTCCGCGCGTGCGACCACGAAAAGCCGTCCGGCCGCATCCACGTACCCCAGATCGCCGCTGTCGATCATGCCGTCGACCTCCTCCGGCGGCGGCGCGTCGAGATACCCCTCGATCAGCAGATGGTGGCCGATGAAGATGCGGCCGATGGCCCCCACCGGGAGCAGGCGCGACTCATGATCCAGCACAGCGAATTTCGCACCGAGCGGCGGGCTCCCGGCGGTGGTGGGCGAGACCCGCAGATCGGCCGGTTCGGCGATCGCGCCGAGCGAGATCTCGGTCGATCCGTAGATGGTGTAGAGGATTTCGCCGAAGGTCTCGGTGAACCGCAGCACCGTCGCCTCCGAAAGCGGTGCGCCGCCGCAGGTCACCACCTCCAGGCTGGACAGGTCGTAGCGTGCCCGCGCCGCGGCGGGCAGGTCCAGGATCTGCTCCACCATGATCGGCACGACGATCAGCGTGCGCACCCGGTGTTCGGCGATCAGGCGCAGGCACTCCTCGGCGTCGAACCGGTCCAGCAGCACCACCTTCGCGCGCAGCGGCAGGCTGATGTGCATGGCCGCCAGGCCCCAGGAGTGCGACAGCGATGCCGCGATCAGCATGGTCTCGTTCATGATGAACGGCAGGCGCGACAGCAGCGCGGCGATCGAGGAGAATCCGCGCGGCTGCGGGCGCACCGCCACCTTCGCCGGGCCGCTGGTGCCCGCCGTCAGCAGGATCTGCCGGCCGGGGTGGGCCGGTTTGCCGACATCGCCTCTGCCCGAGGCGATCAGCTCCTCCACCCCGATCTGGTCCGGCCGGGCCGGATCGCTGAACGTGCCGAAGTGCATCACGTCCGGCGGCACGTACGCCGTCAGATGTTCCAGCTCGGGATCGGCGAATATCGCTGCCATCCGGTGGGTTTCGGCGAGCGAGGCGATCCGCTGCGCGGACAGCCAGGTGGTCAGGAAGATGAGGTCGGCGCCGAGTTTGGCAACGGCCGTGACGATTTCGATCATCTCCAGGTGACTGCGGGCGAGCAGGCCGACGACATCGCCCGTGCCGATACCCTGTTCGGCCAGCGCGGCCGCGAGTCGCTGGGTGCGGGCGTGGATCTCGCCGAAGCTGCTCGCCCCGCGATCGTCCACCACGGCAACGCGTTTGGGTGAATGCCCGGCCATCGCCGCGTATCCGCCCGCGAGGGTGAATCCGTAGGTGGCCAGGCCGTTGATCTGTTTCACCATCCGGTCGGGCCGGATGCTGCGCATCACGCCGGTGGACAGGATCTGCATAGCGACCCCGGCCTGGGTGCGCACGGTGGAGTCCTCGCCGTTGAGCACCATCGACGTCGGCGCGCCGCGCACGAGATCGACCAGACGATGCAGTCCGAACGAGATCCATTCCGCCGCAGCGGCATTGGGGAGATTCGGCATGAGCGGGTGGACCCGGTCCGGGGCGACGCAGGTGATGGTGGCACGGGTGCGATCGGCACTGCCGGACAGCGCGACCGCGGCGAAACTGCGCCGCTCGGTGCACTGCAGCTCCAGGGCCCCCGCCGCGCGATCGCCGATCACCCGGACATCGAGCAGGTGAATTTCGGTGTCGCTGCCGCCGATCCGCATGCGCCACACGGGCTGTCCGTCGACGATGCCGTGCACATCGCACGCGCCGATGCCGGGAAATACCCGGGCGTAATTACGCGGATCGGTCAGCAGGTCCCACAGGACCCCGGGGGCGATCGCGAGATCGGCGCTCGCATCGACGATTTCAGTAACCACTCACTTTGCAATTCTCACGTGGCCGGTTCGACAGGCTCGGTTCGGCGGATAACGTATTTGTAACGGCCCGCTGTGGAACGGTCAATAACTTTGATATTCGAGGTGAATTCTGCATTTAATTGCCCGTCGGTTGCGTTCGTCGAATTTCGGTAGTGGTTCGGTGATCGCCGCGTCAGCCGTCTGTTCGCTGACCTGGAGCGGCGCCGCCGGAATCGATTGCCGTTGGTTCGCGGGACCGGAGATGCGGCGGCGTCACGCGGCATATAGCGTGCTCGAAAGGCACGTCCGTCCGGCCCATGTGGAGAAGCAGATGACAATCGACGCCCAGTCGGGTGCTGAGGGGCGTGTGGACGCCTACTTCGGGATCAGCAGGCTCGGATCGACCGTGAAGCGCGAGATCATGGCCGGGACCGTCACCTTCCTCGCGATGTCCTATGTGCTCGCGGTCAACCCCGCGGTGCTCGGTGATCACGGCACGTTGGGGGCCAAGGGAATTCCCACCCAGGCGGTGTTCACCGCGACCGCCGTCGCCGCGGTGGTCGGCACCCTGGTGATGGGGCTGTGGGCGCGCTACCCCATCGCGCTCGCGCCGGGGATGGGGCTGAACGCCTTCTTCGCCTACTCGGTGGTGCTCGGCATGGGCATCCACTGGCAGGTCGCGCTGTCGGGCACGCTGCTGTCGGGCGTGATCTTCTTCGTGCTCGCGATCACCAAGATCCGCGAGAGGATCATCGACGCCATCCCGATGCAGCTGAAACTGGCCGTCGGCGCGGGCATCGGCATGTTCGTGGCCTTCCTGGGCCTGAAGAACGCCGGGCTGGTGGTGGCCAGCGAGTCGACGTTCGTCCATCTGGGCGACTTCACCAAGGGCACCACCCTGCTGGCGCTGTTCGGCCTGCTGGTGACGGTGATCTTCCTGGTGCTGGGCTGGCACGGCGCGGTGCTGTACGGCATCGTCGCGACCACGATCGTGGGCATCGTCAGCGGGCTGGTCTCGCTGCCGCACGCGGTGGTGGCCATGCCGCACGGCCTGGACAAGACCTTCGGGCAGGCCATCGTCAATCTGCCGCACGCCTTCACCGGGCAGATGGCGATCGTCGTGTTGACCATGCTGTTCGTCGACTTCTTCGATGCCTCGGGCACGTTGATCGGCATCGCCAACCAGGCCGGGTTGCTCACTCCCGAGGGCAAGTTGCCGCGCGCGGCGCAGGCATTCGCCTCGGATTCGATCGGCACGGCGGCCGGTGCGATCATCGGCACGTCCACCACCACCGCCTACGTGGAATCCACCGCCGGCGTCAGCGCCGGGGGACGCACCGGCATCACGGCGGTTTCGACCGCCGGGTGGTTCCTGATCGCGATGTTCCTGTTTCCGGTCTTCGACGTCGTCGCGGGCGCGCCCTCGGTGACCGCCCCGGCCCTCATCGTCGTCGGCGTGCTCATGTCCCGGTCTCTGGGCGCCATCGACTGGGGCGAGCTGGAATACGCCATACCGGCGTTCATCACCGTGATCATGATGCCGCTGACCTACTCCATCGCCAACGGCATAGCCATGGGCCTGCTGTTCTATCCGATCGTGATGGTCGCCAAACGTCGCGGCCGGGAGGTCCACCCGGTCGTGTGGGTGTTGGCGGTGATCTTCCTGGCCTACTTCTTCTTCCTGGCCAACAGGTGATTTTCGCGATCGGGCGAACCGGCCGGCGCCCGATGTCGTGGTCTCGGCAGACGCGGTCCGCAACGCTGCTCCCGCCGACCATCGAGACCGATCGCGAGGATTCGAAATGACCGTCGACACCACCGCTCCACACGCTCCGCACATATCCGCCGTCGAGTCGCTGGGCACGGACATCGGCATGCTCGTGCTCCGGGTCGGCAGTGGTGGTCTGCTGTTCGTCACCGGAAGCGAGAAACTGCTCGGCTGGTTCCACGGCGCCGGATGGCAGCGGACCAATGAAAGTTTCGAACGGATGGGATACCAGCCGGGCAAGGTTTTCGGCACCCTCGCCGGGGTGTGTGAATTCACCGGCGGCGCCCTGCTCGTACTCGGGCTGCTGACCCCGCTGGCCGCGGCCGTCGTCATCGGGACCATGATCAACGCGGTGCACGTCACCTGGCCGCACGGCCTGGTCGCCGCCTCCTCGGCGGTGCTGCTGATCGTCGCGGCGACCGCCCTCGGCTTCGCCGGACCGGGGCGGATCTCATTGGACCACAACCGCTTTTGGGGTCGCCGGGGAATCGTCTGGGGCCTGGGAGCCGTCGCGCTCGGAGTCGTCGCCGCGGCGATAACCCTCCTGGTGAAGTAGGCCCTACTTCGCCGCGGCGTTCAACCGCCGCAGGGCCTTGACCACGACCTCCGGGTCCGCGGTCTCCCAGTAGGGCGGCAGCGAGGCGCGCAGGTAGGAGCCGTAGCGGGCGGTGGCCAGGCGGGAATCCAGGACGGCGACCACGCCGCGATCGTCGACGCTGCGCAGCAGGCGGCCGGTGCCCTGGGCCAGCAGCAGGGCGGCGTGGTTGGCCGCGATCGCCATGAAACCGTTGCCGCCGCGGGACTCCACCGCCTTCTGCCGGGCCACCAGCAGCGGATCGTCCGGGCGGGGGAACGGGATGCGGTCCAGGATCACCAGGCTCAGCGACGGGCCCGGGACATCCACGCCCTGCCACAGCGACAACGTGCCGAACAGCGAGGTCTCCGGATCGTCGGCGAATTTGCGCACCAGCGCGCCGGTGGCGTCCTCGCCCTGGCACAGGATCGGGGTGTCCAGGCGCTCGCGCAGGGCCTCGGTGGCCGCCTTGGCCGCGCGCATCGAGGAGAACAGGCCGAGCGTGCGTCCGCCCGCGGCGCGGATGAGCCGCTCGATCTCGTCCAGATACGCCGGGGCCAACCCGTCGCGCCCGGGGGCGGGCAGGTGTTTGGCGACGTACAGGATGCCGGACTTGGCATGGTCGAACGGCGAACCGACATCCAGCGAATTCCACCGCACGCTATCCGAATCCGACGGCGCCTCACCGCCGTTGGCCAGGGAGGCGTCCACCCGGTTCGCCGACTGCGCGGGCAGGCCCCAGGTGATCGCGAGCCCGTCGAACGAGCCGCCCACCTGCAGCGTGGCCGAGGTCAGCACCACCGTGGCGGTGCCGAACAGACGGCTTCGCAGCAGTCCGCCGACCGAGAGCGGGGCCATGTGCAGGGTGCGGCGGGCGATGCCGCGCAATTCGTCGGCGGCCAGCCAGATCACGTCCCGGCGTGCGGCCGGATCGGACTCCTCGAAGGTGGTCAGTGCACGCACCGCGGCGTCGTGCACCTCCTCCACCGCCGACAGGGCCATGTTGCGGGCGGCTACATCGTCCGGATCGCCTTGTGGCGCACCGGAACCCGGCGGCGCCAGGGCGGTGCGGGCGTTCCATGCCGCGTCGCGGATCAGCGCCAGCACCGGGCCCGCGCCGCCGGGCAGCTGATCCCAGCGGCCGGGCGGCAGATCCTCGAGCAGGTCGTGCCAGGCCTCCGCCGCGCCCTCGAGCCGATCGACCTCCTGCTCGTCGACGAGTTTGGCGCAGCGTTTGGCGGCCGCGCTGATGGCGCCCGTGGACAGCTCCGCGGTGGCGACGCCGGTGACCCGGTCGACGAGTTCGTGCGCCTCGTCGATCACCACGACGTCGTGTTCGGGCAGCACCTGCACACCGCTGATCGCGTCGATGGCCAGCAGTGCGTGATTGGTGACCACCACATCGGACTGGCCGGATTCGGCGCGGGCGCGCTCGGCGAAGCAGTCGGTGCCGAACGGGCAGCGCGACTTGCCCAGACATTCCCGGGACGACACGCTCACCTGCCGCCACGCCCGATCGGTGACGCCCGGGGCCACCTCGTCACGGTCGCCGGTCTCGGTGTCCGAGGCCCAGTCGTTGAGCCGTTGCACCTCGCGGCCCAGCCGCGAGATGGCGAACGCGTCGAAGAGTTCGGCCTCGGGTTCCTCGTCCGGAATCGCGCTGTTGATCTTGTTCAGGCACAGATAGTTGTTGCGGCCCTTGAGGATCGCGAATTTCGGCCGCCGGCCCAGCGGACCGGCCAGCGCCTCGGCCAGCCGCGGCAGATCCCGGTCCACCAGCTGTCGCTGCAACGCGATCGTCGCGGTGGAGACCACCACCGTGCGCCCGGTCTGCACCGCGTGCCGCAGGCTGGGCACCAGATAGGCCAGCGATTTGCCGGTACCCGTGCCGGCCTGCACGGCCAGATGCTCCTTGGTGTCGATCGAGTGCGCGACCGCGGCGGCCATGGTCTGCTGCCCCTTGCGCGCCTTACCGCCGAGCGCTTCGACGGCGGTCGTCAACAGGGTCGGCACGGGCGGGAGTTCGGGCACGCTGGCAGACTATCGCTGGACTACGACAAGTCCGTTGCCCGGCCCTCAGCTACGAATCCGGAATTCGGCCGAAGTTCCGGTGAAGGGGATGCGCTCGCCGCTGTGGCTTTCCGAATCGCCGTAGTAGCGGATCCGGTACCTGCCCTCGGGGGTGTCGGCCGGGCTGTTCCAGGTGATGGTGACCAGCGAACTCGAGGCCGGGCCGCGCTTCCAGCGGAAGGTGGTGGACCAGTCGCCGTCGTCGGCGACCGGGCGCCAGCGGCCCGCGTCGTAGCGTTGCACCATCAGGTACGTGCCGCCGCGATGCAGATCGCGGTTGGGGTGGGCGCCGGCGAATTCGACGACCACCTTCTGGCCCGCCCGGTAGGAATCTTCGGGTTCGGTGATCACATCGCCGAAATGTTTGCCCGCGGGCGGAAAGTCCGGCGGCAGCACGGTTTTCGCCGGTTTCTGCTGGTCGGCCAGATCGGGGGCGCAGATGCCGGGCGAGACGGGCTGCCCGTCTCGCATCGCGGTCGCCAGCCCGGACACCACCTGCTGCAGGGCCGGGAGTTCCCACCGCCCGAACAGCGTGCTGGCGCCCTCGTAGCGCTGCTCGTCGTACTCCTCGGGAGTGGTGATGTAGTGGATGTACGCGTTGGCGTACCCGGCGACCAGGACGTTCGGCAATTCCGCGCCCATGATCTCGGCCACCGTGCGCCGCAGGCGCAGACCTGCGGTGATGGTCACCTCACCGGGGATGCCGATCAGGAACAGCTCGCCGATCCGGACCAGCTGAACCGGTGCGATCGCCTGCACGTACGGTCCGCCGAAACGGTTCAGCAGGCTGCTCGGTGCGACGATCGTCTTGGGCGACTGCGCGTCCCGCAGCTTCGAGTTGAACCTGTACGCGATCCGGGACATCCAGTCCCACAACGGGTTACGTCCCTCGTGGAAGGTCTTCCAGTTGGTCGGGCCGTCGAAACTCGCACCGGCGAACGCGGATGCGCCCCCGGCGGGCTTGGCGGTGCGGTGTTCGGCGCCGTCGCCGGTGAACTCCGCGGAGACCGTCATCGCGGACAGATCGACGTGGATCAACCGGCAATCGATGTCCCCGGCCATGCGCGGCATGTATCCGTCGGAGAGTTTGGCGGCGGCCTCGTACTGCCGCAGGCCGATGATGCGGGTGTTCTCGACCTCGTCGTTGGTCGGGCCGTGACCGGGCGCGCCCTCCAGATTCGGCGAGACGTCGCCGGCATTGGTCTGCGCGAACGCCGCGACGAAATCCGGATCGTCCGAATCGATCAGATAGTCCACGCCCTCGACGACGCGTTCCCAGTGATAGGCCGCGTACCCCTTGTTGTCGCCGCTGATCAGCGTGTTGCGATTGGTCATCGAGGTGTTGTGCGCGGCGAACCAGTCGATCGCGCCGACCGGCTCGCCGTCGCGGTCGATGCGCAGCAGGGTGGTCTGCGGATCGATCGCGTCGGGGAAGAAATCCTTGTCCGCCTGCGGGTTTCGATCGAATGCCGCACGCGAGCGGTTGACGCTGGCATCGCGCAGTTCACCGTGCGCCAGGCGCAGGGTGGCCGGGGCCAGATCCTCGTGCGCGCGCTCGACCGCCTCCACGATGCCCTCGACGATCGCGCGGAACGTCGCGGGCCGGAACCCGTCGGTGGTGCGGTTGTAGAGCTGGTGATGCGAATAGCCGCCCGGCCCGCAGTGGGTGTGGGTGGCGGTGATCATCACGTTGGATTCGCTGTAGGTGTCGCCGAACCGGCCGGCCAGGCGGCGCAGCACCTCCTGGGTGATGCTGGAGAAGATCAGCGGCAGATCGTTGATGATCAGCAGCACCCGGTGATCGGTGATCGGATCGGCGAATACGAAGGCGCGCGAACGCAATCGGGTGTGGATGCCGGAACTCTTCTGATCGGCCATGCCGTATCCGAGCATCCCAGCCTCGGCCGGTTCGCCGGTGATATCGGCGATCGCGCGCCCGACCCGATGTCGGTCGGTCGAGTAGTTGGTGTCGGACATGACCTCGTCTTCCCTAGTGTTGGAACCGGCCTGTGGACCTGGTCCAGTCTTCAACACCGCCAAACTAGTCGTGCGAGGGGCTACCCGCAGAGCGAATGCCCACTCATGACTCGGCGTGTCCGGTGAGTTCGATTCCGGCGGTGCGCATCTGCCGCAGCGCGGTCTCGGTGGTAGCGGGTGAAACACCCGCGGTCAGGTCCAGCAGCACCCGGGTGCGCAGGCCCGCCGCGCGGGCGTCCAGGGCGGTGGCGCGCACGCAGTGATCGGTGGCGAGGCCGCAGATGTCGACGGTATCGATCCCCTTCTCGCGCAACCACTCCGCCAGTGGCCGGCCGGATTCGTCGGTGCCCTCGAAACCCGAATACGCCGCGGTGTACGCGCCTTTGGAGAACACTTCCTCGATCCGGGTGGTGTCCAGATCCGGGTGGAAGTCCGCGCCGGGCGTGCCGACGCGGCAGTGCGGCGGCCAGCTGTCCACGTAGTCGGGCTCGTCGGAGAAGTGCGCGCCGGGATCGATGTGGTAGTCGCGGGTCGCCACGATCGCGGCGTAGCCGCTCGCGCCGAGGTATTCGCTGATCCGCCCGGCGACCGCCGCGCCTCCGGTGACGGCCAGCGAACCGCCTTCGCAGAAATCGTTCTGCACGTCCACCACGATGAGTGCCCTGGTCATCTTTCGTACCTCGAATTCGCTTGCCGGTATGGGTGGGTCACCGCAGGAAGGTGGTCGGGATCGCCGGTTCGCCGGGCGAGAGCTTCAACCCCTCCCAGGGCAGGCTGACCAGGCCGGCGGCGACCAGGTCACGGCTGTCCGCCAGAGCCGGGCGGTCGTCGACGATCTTGCCGGCGCGCACCATCGGCGCCAGCAGCTCGCGCGCCTGGAAACCGTCGGTCTCCGGCGCGGGATCCGATGCGGGATAGACGATCTCCTCCACGATCGTGCCCGTCTGCCGGGACAGCCGCACCGCGCGCTTGGTGCCGCCGCGCGACTCCTTGTGGCTGCTGCGCTTGGCCACCGGCACCCCTTCGACCTCGACCAGTTTGTAGACCATTCCGGCGGTCGGCGCGCCCGATCCGGTCACCAGCGAGGTGCCGACACCGTAGGCGTCGACCGGCTCCGCGCGCAGTGCGGCGATCGCGTATTCGTCCAGATCGCCGGAGACCACGATGCGGGTGCGGGTCGCGCCGAGGGCGTCGAGCTGATCGCGCACCTGCCGGGCCAGTACCCCCAGATCGCCGGAATCGATGCGCACACCGCCCAATTCGGGCCCGGCCACCTCGATCGCGGTGGCCACGCCCTGGGTGATGTCGAAGGTGTCCACCAGCAGGGTGGTGCCGACGCCCAGCGCCTCGATCTGGCTGCGGAACGCCGCCGCCTCGTGCGCGCCGTCCGAACCACTGTGCAGCAGGGTGAACGCGTGCGCACTCGTGCCCGCGCCGGGAACCCCGTAGCGGCGCACCGCTTCCAGATTGGACGTCGCGTCGAATCCGGCCAGATAGGCCGCCCGCGCGCTGGACGGGGCGGCCAGCTCGTGGGTGCGCCGCGAGCCCATCTCGATCATCCGCCGTCCGGCCGCGGCGCTGACCATGCGCGCGGCCGCGGCCGCGATCGCGCTGTCGTGGTTGAGGATCGACAGGATCAGCGTTTCCAGCACGACGCATTCGGCGAAGGTGCCGCGCACCGAGAGAATCGGCGAGCCCGGGAAATACAGCTCACCCTCGCGATAGCCATCGATATCGCCGCGGAACTCGTAATCGCGCAGCCAATTCGTCGCGTCCGCGTCCAGGAATTTCGCGGCGACCTCGAGTTCGGGCTCCCGGAAACGAAATTCGGCCAGCGCGTCCAGCATTCGTCCCGCGCCCGCGGCGACGCCGTACCGGCGGCCGTGCGGCAATCGTCGTGCGAATACCTCGAAGGTGCATTGCCGATGCGCCGATCCGTCGGCCAGTGCGGCCGCGAGCATGGTGAGTTCGTACTGGTCGGTCAGCAGCGCGGTGCTGGCTGCGACATGTGCGGTGTCCACGTCGCCACTGTAGACAGAATCGGCGTGCGGATCCCGGGGCGAGTGCGCCGAAACGACGTCGGTCGGGTGTTGTTTCCCATGCGTCGAGTCGTACCCTGAGAGTTATGGGCTTGTGCATGAAGGACGCCGTCCGGGTCGCCGCCGATTCGGGCGGAGTGAACACGATGGCGGTGCACGGGGCGGGCCCGAGGGTGATGATGGCGGGCCAAGCCGTTCCCGAGGCGGTCGAGGCCAACGAGATCCTCGAGGCGGAAGATCGGCCGTGGGTGACGGTGGTCTGGGACGACCCGGTGAATCTGATGCATTACGTCACCTACATCTTCCAGAAGCTCTTCGGGTACAGCAAAGGCAAAGCAACCGAATTGATGCTCCAGGTGCACAACGAGGGAAAGGCGGTGGTGTCGTCGGGATCGCGGGACAGGATGGAACATGACGTGCAGCGTCTGCACGCCGCGGGCCTCTGGGCGACCATGCAACGTGACGAATGAGACGGGCGACTACCGTAATCCCGTGCGCAAGTGGAGCAGAAAGAACTCGCTGAGCGGGCTCAAGCTGCGGTCCGAGATGGACGCGCGGGAGGCCGACGTGCTTCGCTCGCTGGTCGGGGCCGTCACCGGACTGCTCACCGAACGAGCTTCCTCGGGTCCCGACGACGAGCTGGCCGCGCTGACCGGGCTACGGATCGGCAACGCCACACCCCCCGACGACCCCCGGCTGGCTCGCCTGCTGCCGGATTTCCATCGCCCCGAGTCCGGTTCGCCCGATGCCGACCGGGCCGACCTCAACAGCGCGCTGCGCAGCCTGCACGAGCCGGAGATCATCGATCGCAAGGTGGCCGCGGGTTCGGTGGTGCTGGAAACCCTGCCCCCGCGCGGCGGCAAGATCCTGATCACCCCGGAACAGGCCGATGCCTGGCTGACCGCGCTGAACGACGTGCGGCTGGCCCTGGGCACGGCCATCGGCATCGACGCCGACACGCCCGACCAGCTGCACCCGGACGATCCGCGCGCTCCGCATCTGGACGTATATCACTGGCTCACCTGGATGCAGGACTCGCTACTGAGCGCACTGGCCCCCTAGGAAATTTCCTGATTCGAATCTCATTGCGCGAAAGTATTGACATCTCCCGCGACCACCGGATTTCCCGGGGCGGTGCGGGAAATGCGGGGGCTGCGGCGCCGGACCTGGGAATAGCCGAATATTCTGGGCCGTTGAGGACAGCGTTCCGGCCCGCGCGGTACGGAAATCGCGGGTGTGGAACGGAAGGGATGCGACAGTGCTGGTGATCAGGGCCGACCTCGTGGACGCGATGGTGGCGCACGCGCGCGCCGATCATCCGGACGAGGCGTGCGGGATCATCGCCGGGCCGGAAGGTTCGGACCGCCCCGAGCGGTTCGTCGCGATGATCAACGCCGAACGCTCGCCGACGTTCTACCGCTTCGATTCCGGCGAGCAGCTGCGGGTGTGGCGCGAAATGGACGACCGGGACGAGGAAGCGGTCGTGGTCTACCACTCGCACACCGGGACCGAGGCGTACCCGAGCCGCACCGACATCTCCTACGCCTCCGAGCCGAACGCCCACTACGTGCTGATCTCCACGCGCGATCCGGAGCAGCACGAGCTGCGCAGCTACCGGATCCTCGGCGGCGAGGTCACCGAGGAACCAGTCCGGATCGTGCCCGCCTACGTCGGCGCGTGATCCCTCCCGACCAGCAAGAATCAAGGAGTCCCCATGCCGGTAACCGTGTCCATCCCGACCATCATGCGTCCCCTCACCGGAGGTGAGAAGCGGGTGCAGGCCACCGGCGCCACGCTCGCCGCGGTGATCGACGACCTCGAGGCCAACCACGCGGGCCTGCGCGACCGGCTGCTCAAGGACGGAAAGCTGAACCGGTACGTCAACATCTACGTCGACGACGAGGACGTGCGTTTCACCGGCGGGCTCGAGGCCGAGGTGCCCGAGGGCGGCACCGTGACGATCCTGCCGGCGGTCGCCGGCGGCGCGCGCTGAATTACCGTGGCGCGCTACGAATCGCTGATCGAGACCCTCGGCAATACGCCGCTGGTGGGTCTGCGTTCGCTGTCCCCGCAGTGGGAGGGCGAGGACCATGTGCGGCTGTGGGCCAAACTCGAGGACCACAATCCCACCGGTTCGATCAAGGACCGGCCCGCGCTGAAGATGATCGAAGAGGCCGAGGCGCAGGGCCTGCTGCGTCCCGGTTGCACGATTCTCGAGCCGACCAGCGGTAATACCGGTATCTCACTGGCGATGGCGGCCAAGCTCAAGGGTTATCGCCTGGTGTGCGTGATGCCGGAGAACACTTCCGTGGAACGTCGCCAGCTGCTGACCATGTTCGGCGCCGAGATCATCGATTCGCCGGCCGCGGGCGGCTCGAATCAGGCTGTGGCGCTGGCCAAGAAGATCGCCGCGGAGAATTCCGAATGGGTGATGCTGTACCAGTACGGCAATCCCGCCAATGCCCTTGCGCATTACGAGGGCACCGGACCGGAGATTCTCGCCGATCTGCCGGAGATCACGCATTTCGTGGCCGGGCTGGGAACCACCGGAACATTGATGGGTACGGGACGTTATCTGCGCGAGCACGTTCCCGATATCGATATCGTCGCCGCCGAGCCGCGTTATGGCGAACTCGTCTACGGCCTGCGCAATCTCGACGAGGGATTCGTCCCGGAACTCTACGACGAATCCGTGCTCACCTCTCGTTTCTCGGTCGGCCCCTACGATGCCGTACGCCGCACCCGCGAATTGGTCCTGCAGGAAGGAATTTTCGCGGGTATTTCCACCGGCGCGATCCTGCACGCCGCGCTCGGTGTGGCGGGTAAGGCGCGGAAAGCGGGCAAGCGCGCGGATATCGCCTTCGTGGTCGCGGACGGCGGATGGAAATACCTGTCGACCGGTGCTTACGACGGCACCCTCGAAGAGGCCGAGGACAAACTAGAAGGCCAACTTTGGGCTTGAATTTTTGGCCTCCGCTTCGCGCCGAAAACCTTTGGGGTTGGCGTCGTTGAGCCTTTCGCTTCGCGGGCGACTTCCAGCGGGACGCCAGGCGCTTCGCCGCTGGGCGCGTTTGGTCATCGCTTCGCCTCGCTTCGGCGGGAGTTTCGATCGGCGGGGGCATCGGGGAGTGCAGTTCGGGGGTGAGGTTCAGGGGTGCTTCGGGATCGGGGTGGGGCGGCGGGTCAGTCAGTACGCTGGTAGGGGTGAGGTTCGGATTCCCAACCGCTCTGCTCTTGCCGGGGTGTATCCGGATCTCGCCAGGAGGTGAGGTCCGATGACCGCGGGGATGGGATCGTCGTTCGATCCGGATCGGATCGCTGCCCTGCGCGGGCAATTGGACAAGAGGTCCGGCGGTGTGTCGCGCGCGGCGACGAAACAGTTGTGGGCGCGGGCCATCGCGATCACGCTCGGGTTCGTCGCGCTGCTGTACGTCGTCGAGGGGATCGACGTGATCGCGGGGCACGACCTGGACCAGGCCGGGATCCGCCCGCGCAGCGCGGCGGGGCTCGAGGGGGTGGCGTTCGCGCCGCTGCTGCACGCGAACTGGGCGCACCTGATGGGCAATACGTTGCCGGTGATCGTGCTCGGACTGCTGACGTTGCTGACCGGTATCGGCCGCGGGTTGGCCGCGACCGCGATCATCTGGGTGGTCAGTGGCTTCGGCGCCTGGCTGATCAGCGCTTCCGGGACGGTCACGGTCGGCGCGTCGGGCCTGGTGTTCGGATGGCTGTTGTATCTGATCTCGCGAGGGCTGTTCGCGCGCAACGTCTGGCAGATCGTGCTGGGCGTGATCGTGGGACTGCTCTACGGCGGGATTCTGTGGGGCGCGCTGCCCGGACAGGCCGGAATCTCGTGGCAAGCACATCTTTTCGGCGCGTTGGGTGGACTGATATCCGGTTGGGTACTCTCCGGAGATGAACGTCGTCATCGTCGCGGGGATAGTGTCGGCCGCCTCGCCTCGCCGTGACGACTGCGGAACCCGGCCGACGAGTTGGGGGATCCCCTCTTGACCAGTAGTGCAGCGTGGGAGCATGGGGGAATGCGCCTTACCGTCATCGGGTGCTCGGGCAGCGTGGCCGGCCCGGATTCCCCAGCGTCCGGCTATTTGCTGACCGGCCCGGAGATGACTCCGACGGTGATCGATTTCGGCCCCGGCGTATTGGGCGCATTGCAACGTCATCTGGATCCGGGCGAGGTCGACATCTTCCTCACCCATCTGCACGCCGACCACTGCTTGGATCTGCCGGGCCTGCTGGTGTGGCGGCGGTACCACCCGAATCCGCCGAGCGGGCACGCGATCGTGCGCGGTCCCTCGGACGCGCCGCTGCGGATCGGCAACGCCTCGGCCGAGGTCGGCGGGGAATGCGACGACTGGTCCGATGTGATCGACATGCGCGCCTGGAAAGAGGGCGAGTCGATCACCTTCGGCCCGGGGCACACCGTCACCGCGCGCCGGATGTACCACCCGCCCGAGTCGTACGGTCTGCGGATCACCACCAAGGCCGGGCGCACCCTGGTCTATACCGGGGATACCGCGCTGTGCCCGGCGGTGTTCGAGCTCGCGCAGGGTGCGGACGTCCTGCTCGCCGAGGCGTCCTGGACGCACGACCCCGGCAATCGTCCCGAGGGCATCCACCTGTCCGGTACCGAGGCCGGGATGGTCGCCGCGCAGGCCGGGGTGGGTGAGCTGCTGTTGACCCATATTCCGCCGTGGACCTCGCGCGAGGACGTCATCGCCGAGGCCAAGGAACAGTTCACCGGTCCGGTGCACGCGGTTTCGCCCGGTGAGGTCTTCGATATCTAGGTCCGCCTCGTGCGGCGCCGTCCGGACTCCCGGGGGGAGCGCGGATTTGGGGGAACGCCTACCACTAGGCTGCTGGCTGTGTCGAGACGAGCCGATGGCAGGGCGGACGATCAGCTCCGCGAGGTCCGCATCACCCGGGGATTCACCACGCATCCCGCCGGGTCGGTGCTGGTGGAGTTCGGGCAGACGCGGGTGATGTGCACCGCGAGCGTCACCGACGGGGTTCCCCCGTGGCGTCGCGACTCCGGATTGGGTTGGCTCACAGCCGAATACGCGATGTTGCCCGCGGCGACGCACACCCGCAGCGGCCGTGAGTCGGTGAAGGGCAAGGTCGGCGGCCGGACCCAGGAGATCAGCAGGCTGGTCGGGCGCTCGCTGCGCGCCTGCATCGATCTGGCCGCGATCGGGGAGAACACCATCGCCATCGATTGCGATGTGCTGCAAGCCGACGGCGGCACCCGCACCGCCGCGATCACCGGCGCGTACGTCGCGCTGGCCGACGCGGTGACCTATCTGGGGGCGGCCGGGCGGCTGGCCGACCCGCAGCCGATCTCGTGCATGATCGCCGCGGTGAGCGTCGGCGTGGTCGACGGCCGGGTCCGGCTGGACCTGCCGTACGAGGAGGATTCGCGCGCCGAGGTCGATATGAACGTGGTCGCCACCGACACCGGCACCCTGGTCGAGATCCAGGGCACCGGCGAGGGTGCGACGTTCCCGCGCTCCACGCTGGACAAGCTGCTCGATTCCGCGCTGTCCGGATGTGAGCAGCTGTTCACGGTGCAGAAGGAGGCGCTGGCGCAGCCGTATCCGGGCGTGCTGCCCGAGCCGGAGAAGAAGAAGTAGTGGCGCGCCGGGTACTGGTCGCCAGCCGCAACGCCAAGAAACTCGGCGAGCTGCGGCGAATTCTGGCCGAGGCCGGTGTCGAGGGGCTCGAGATCGTCGGACTCGACGAGGTGCCCCCGTACGAGGAGGCCCCCGAAACCGGCGCGACGTTCTCCGAGAACGCCCTGGCCAAGGCCCGCGACGGCGCTGCGGCCACCGGATTGGCTTGTGTCGCAGACGATTCCGGTATCGCGGTGGACGCGCTCAACGGTATGCCCGGTGTGCTGTCCGCGCGCTGGTCCGGCCGCCACGGCGACGACCGGGCCAACAACGATCTGCTGCTGGGCCAGCTCGCCGACGTCCCCGACGAGCGTCGCGGCGCCCGTTTCGTCTCCGCCTGTGCCCTGGTGGCCGGCGGCCGCGAGGTCGTCGAGATCGGCGAATGGCCCGGTCACATCGCCCGCAAACCGTCCGGCGACGGCGGCTTCGGCTACGACCCGCTCTTCGTCCCGGACGGCGGCACCGTCTCGGCCGCCGAACTCACCCCCGCCGAGAAGGACGCCGCGTCCCACCGCGGCCGCGCTCTGCGCGCCCTGCTCCCGGCCCTGGCCGCCCTCGCCGAGTGACTCTGGATCTTCTTCGACTCGATACCTCCATGTACAATATCGTGTACATGGAGGTGAATATGAAGGTCATGACGATGTCGGAGTCCAGGGCTGCCTATGCGGCCACACTCGATGCGGTGATCAACGATCAGGAGGAGGTCGTGATCACCCGCCCAGGCGGGGAAAATGTCGTGATGATTCCGCAGCGTGAATACGAATCATTGCGTGAGACAGCGTATCTGCTGTCCAGTGCTGCCAACGCTCGTATCCTCACACGCCGGATCGCGGAACTGCGCGACGGTGTCGGTGAGCGTCACGAGCTGCTCGAGGACGAGGCCGAATGAGGAAGGTCACCTTCCACCCCGAGGCGTGGGAAGAGTACCTGTACTGGCAGCGTGAGGATCGTCAGATCCTCCGGCGTATCAATCAGTTGGTGGCCGACACATGTCGCAATGGAAACGAAGGTATCGGAAAGCCCGAACCGCTCCGAGGTGATCTCAGCGGATTTTGGTCGAGGCGAATCAACCAGGAACATCGCTTGGTGTACACCATTACTGCAGACGAGATGGTGATCGTCGCCTGCAGATTTCACTACGGTCGTTGATTCGCGTCAGAAGTTGTAGGTCTGTTTGACCTGCTTGGCGTTGGTGTGTTCGACGAAGAAGGACAGCAGGGGGATGGTGCCTGCCAGGAGGGTGCCGATGGTGCGGCCGACGGGCCAGCGGACCTTGACGGCGAGGTCGGCGGTGACGATCAGGTAGACGAAGTAGACCCAGCCGTGGACCACCGCGATCCAGTTGGGGGTGTGCACGCCGAAGCCGTACTTGGCGATCATCTCGGCGCACAGCAACAGCAGCCAGGTACCGGTGGCCCAGGCCAGGACGCGGTAGCGCAGGAACGCCGGGCGGACCTTCGCCGCGGAAGCGCCGCGCGCGGGTGCGGCCGGGGCACTGGCCGCCGGTGTGCTCGCTGCGGCGGTTTCGATGTTGTCGCTGGCGCTCAACCGGCGCTCCTCTCGGTCTCGCGGGCGTCGAGCCCGGCCTCACGCATCTGCTCGTGCAGGTCCTGGGCGTGCAGTTCGGCCAGATACCTGTTGTATTCGGCGAGCACCGGATCCTGCTCGTGCCGCACGGTCGGCCGCTCGGGCAGGATGCCCGCCGGAATCTCGCGCTGCACAGCGGGTTTCACGATCTCGGGCCGCTCGGACTCGGGGGTGTCTGCCTCGCGTTCGAGACGGACGAACCGCACGTAGGCGAACACCACGAATCCGGCGAACAGCGGCCACTGCAGTGCGTAGCCGAGATTCTGCCCCGTCCCGGTCCCGGATTGGAATCGCCCCCACTGCCACCAGCCCAGTGCCAGGCAGGTCAGCGCCGCGACGATCACCAGAACGATCAGCGCGGGACGGCGGTGCGGAGCGGACACAGCTTCTACGGTACTCGTCTACTACACGTTCCGTAGGGGCAGGTCCGCTCCCGGCGGCCGATCACCGGTCACACCGGAAGTACGGCCGTGACCGGCGCGACAGCGGGGCTCGGGCGGGGCCGGGGCCACGATTCGATCAGAACGTGTAGTGCACACCGGTGAGCCGCTCGGATTCGTCCCACAGCCGGCGTTGCAGTTCCCGGTCCTGGGACAACTTGCTCGACGGCGACGCCTGCACCGGTCCCTGGCTGCCGAACAACCGGGTCGGGCCCCAGTACTGGTTCGGGTCGGCATCGGGCATGGTCGCCGCGAACAGGCTCGAGTGCGCGGCGCGGGCGGGGGAGTGCCCGATCAGCGCGACCGCCGGCTTGGCCACCTTGTCCATGAGCGTTTCGGTCCGGGTGAACAGATCGGTCGCCGAAACTCCCGGGTGCACCGCGTAGGAGCGCTTGGGCGATCCGGCCTCGCTCAGGCGGCGCTGCAATTCCCGGGCGAACATCAGGTTCGACAACTTGGACTGGGAGTAGGCGAGATTGCGCTGATAGCGGCGGTGCTCGTAGTTCAGGTCGTCGATCCAGAGCTTGGGCGTCTGGCGGTGCGCGATGCTGGCCAGGGTCACCACCCGGTCGCGAATCCGGTCCAGCAGCAGCCCGGTCAGCGCGAAATGGCCGAGATGGTTGACGCCCCACTGGGTTTCGAATCCGTCCTTGGTGCGTGAGAACGGTATGTTCATCAGCCCGGCGTTGTTGATCAGCACGTCGAATTCACCGGTGCGCTCGGCGAATTCACGGATCGAGGACAGATCGGCCAGATCCAGCGCCGCGACGGTGACCTCGCCCTCGATGCCGTCGGCGACCCGCTGCGCGGTGGCGGTGTTGCGGCAGGCCATGATCACGCCGGCGCCCTTACCGGCCAGCACTGCGGTGGTGTTCTTGCCGATGCCGCCGTTCGCGCCGGTGATGACGAATGTGCGACCGGTCAGGTCGGGAATTTCACTGGGTTTCCAGGCCATTGCGCGGACCTTTGCTGGTGTGGTCGTCCGGGCAGCGCCCTGCTGCCCCGCCGGGGATCTTACTTTGGAGTAAGGTCTCCGGAAAGGGATCGCCGAGAAGCGACTTTCCAGCGTGTCGCGGCAGTTCGCCGACGGCCGATCGTACCGGCCGCGGCTCGTGTCCTCCCTCTGGAACCGCCGATTCCGGCACATACTGTGCACATGACCGGTGCCCCCGCAGTCGTGGACGCCTCGGCTCCCGTGAGCCATACCCGTGCGAATGTCGTCTTCGTCACAGTCGTACTCGGTATGCTCATGGCCGCCCTCGATCAGACCATCGTCTCCACCGCCCTGCCGACGATCGTGGCAGATCTCGGCGGCGCGGGGCATATGGCGTGGGTGGTCACGTCCTACCTGCTCGCCGAGGCGGTGGCGACCGCGCTCGCCGGTAAATTCGGCGACCTGTTCGGCCGCAAGCTCGTCTTCCAGCTCAGCGCGCTGATCTTCATCATCGGCTCGATGGTCGCCGGGCTGTCCAACGGCATGCTGCTGCTGATCGTCGCGCGGGCCGTCCAGGGCATCGGCGCGGGCGGGCTGATGGTGACCTCGATGGCGCTGATCGCCGACGTCATCCCGCTGCGCGAACGCGGCAAATATCAGGGCGCGCTGGGCGCGGTGTTCGGCGTCACCACGGTGGTCGGCCCGACGCTCGGCGGGCTTTTCACCGATCACGCGAGCTGGCGGTGGTGCTTCTACGTCAACGTCCCGCTCGCGATCCTCATGATCGTCATCGCGGCGCGGGCGATACCGCGCGTGCGCACGGTGATCCGGCCGGTGATCGACTATGCGGGCATCGCCCTGGTCGCGGTGGGAGTGAGCTGTCTGATCCTCGGCCTGGAATGGGGCGGTCAGCAGTATCCGTGGGGATCGAGCACGATCATCGGGCTGTTCATCGCGGCCGCGATTGCGCTGACGGCGTTCGTCTTCGTGGAGTTGCGCGCGGCCGAGCCGATGCTGCCGATGCATCTTTTCCGCAGCAACGTCTTCACCGTCTGCTCGATCCTGTCGTTCATCGTCGGCTTCGCGATGCTCGGCGCGATGACGTATCTGCCGTCCTATCTGCAATATGTGGACGGGGTGTCGGCGACGGTCTCCGGAGTGCGGACGCTGCCGATGGTGGTGGGCCTGTTCATCACCTCGATCATCTCCGGTCAGGTCGTCGGCCGGACGGGGCGCTACAAGTACTTCCCGATCGCCGGGACCGCGGTCATGGCGCTGGGGCTGTATCTGATGTCCACGATGGGGCGCGGTACCGGGATATGGCTCGAATCGCTGTACATGCTGGTGCTCGGAATGGGCATCGGGCTGGCCATGCAGGTGCTCACCATCGTCGTGCAGAACACCGTGCCCTACGCGGATCTGGGCACCGCCACCTCCGGGGTGACCTTCTTCCGTACTCTCGGAAGCACTTTCGGCACCGCGATCTTCGGCACGCTGTACAACAACCAGATCGGGACCAGGTTGGCCGAGGCGCTGGCCCGCACGCCCGGAGTTTCCGCGCAGGTCGCGCAGAATCCGCAGCTGCTGCGCAAGCTGCCCGAGGAGCAGGCGGCCCCGATCATCGATGCGTACGCCACCTCGATCGATCACGTGTTCCGCTGGGTCGTGCCGGTGGCGGTCGTGGGCTTCCTGATCGCCTGGCTGCTGAAGGAGGTTCCGTTGCGCGACAGCATGCGCGCGGAGGCCTCCGATGTGGGCGGGGGGTTCTCGGTGCCGGACTCGGCCGATTCGGTGGCGCGCCTGGAGTACGCGCTGGCCAGTCTGATGCGCAAGCTGCGGGCCGACGAACTGCCCGATCCGATGATTCTGGCCGCCTCGGGCACCTCGCTGACCAGGGATCAAGCGTGGGCGATCGGGCAGGTGCAGATGTTGCGCAGGGCGCGCGGCGAGGCAACCCTGGACGCCATCGCCCACGCGCACTGGCTGCCTCCCGAGGTTCTGGAACCCGTGTACGACAAGGCCGTTCGGCTCGGAACGATCGAATTCGACGGCCCGCGAATGCGGCTCACCCCGGCCGGACTCGCCGAGTCGGATCGGATCAAAGCCGCGTGGCGCAGCTGGGTGTGCGGCCGGATCGACGACTGGGACTGCGCGAATCCGGACGACCGGGCGTTGTTCGACAAGGCCCTGGACAACATCGCCACCAAACTTCTCGACGAATCCGATCGTCCGGAGTTGCTCACCGCGCGGGTCTGAGCGGTTTCGGGTGGCCAGGCCGCCCGCCACCCGAAACCGCCCGTGGCACTGCGTGATTCAGGCCCGGATGAGTTCGGCTCGCTCGTTCACCGGTGCGTCCCAATCGATCACGTAGCCCTGCTCGCGACGCATGGTCTCCTCGATCTTCATCGCCTTGGCCGCCAGCGGCATCAGCACCGGCATCATCCGGCGCATCACCGGCCCCAATGTCTTGCCGTGGTTGATCTTCGCGCCGCGCTCGGCGATCCGCTCCACCCGCGGCCGGCGGATCCGCTCGTAGGTCGCGAAAGCCGTTGCCGGGTCATCGAAGTCGCGCAGGCAGCGGGCCAGCTGCACCGCCGACTCGATGGCCTGCGATGCGCCCTGCCCGGTGCTGTTCGACGGTGCGTGCACCGCGTCGCCGACCAGGATCATGCGGCCGCGATGCCAGTTCGGCACCGGCGGCATGATGTGCAGACCACCGATGACGGCCAGATCCTCCGGGGCGGTGTTGCGGGCGAACTCGCCGCCGGGGGTGTCCTCGCCGTAGGTATCCCGCAGAATGCGCAACCACTGTTCGCTGGGGATCTCGCGGGCCTGGGACATACTCAGGTATTCCGCGTGCGGCAGGTTCGCACCCCAGCCGATCCGGCCGTCGGGCATCGAGTTGTACAGGTAGTAGGCGTTCTTGCCGAACGCGAAGAACATCGTGTCCGGCGCGACGTCCACCGAGCATTCGACATACGCGCCGAAGCCCAGCATGCCGGTGTAGTTCGCCGCGGGCGCATTCGGATCGATGAGGGTGCGGACCTTCGATTTGATGCCGTCCGCGCCGATCAGGATGTCGGCGGTGGCGCTGGTGCCGTCGGCGAAGCGCGCGGTGACCCCGTCGGCGTGCTCGTCGACGGAGACCAGGCGCTTGTCGTAGCTGAAATCCACCCCGGCGGCGACGGCGTGATCGTGCAGTACCCGATGCAGCTCGCCGCGTTCGACGAGTTGCATCGGCTCGACATCCCCCAGGCTGGGCATCTCGATGTTCTTGCTGCCCACCGACATCACCTGATGCCGGATCGGCAGGGCGACCTTGCGCAGCGCGTCACCCGCGCCGATGACGTCCAGCGCGGCCAGGCCGTTGGCGGCGAAGCCGAGGGTGCTGCCGATGTTGTAGGCCGGGCCCGGATACGCCTCGAAGACGCGGCCCTCGATCCCGGCCATGCGCAGTGCCGTGGCGGTGACCGGTCCGGCGACACCGCCGCCGATGATCAATGCGGAACGAATTGCGGACATGAGTGTTCTCCCTGTGGATGGGTGTGAATGCCCGATCCGATTCGCGCGAGGGGAGCCCAGTTATCCTGTAGTTGCCACACTTGGGCCGGGTTCGCCCGCGCGGATGCGGTTCGAGACGGTAAGGGAATCGGGCTCGGAAAGGTGTTGCCGCACCTGACCGGGCTCGTTTTCTGTCATTTCTCGGTGCTGTTATTCCTGACTGCTGTCGGTGGACTGCTGGTATTCCCCCCTCTCCACCATGCCGACGACCTCCTGGGGGTCGATGTTCTCGGCGTGCATTCGGCGCCACCACTCGACGTCCGGGAACGTGCCGGTGGTGAGCTCCTCGCGTAAGGCGTCCACCCAGGCGACCTCGGCCTCGAGCATCGCGATGGTGAACTCGTTCTCGACCAGGAACAGCCGCGGGACCGTGCCCCGCACCTCGTCGAGTTCGGCTCGGTCCGCGGCGATCTGGCGGGCCAGGCGTTCGGTGCGCTGCTCGAGCAGCGTGATCACCTCGTCCGGGGGGATGATCGCGGCGACGGACAGGCCGGAGACGAACGGATGATGGACCGGTGCCGGGGTGCTGAGCAGCTCCCGCGTCCAATCCTCGGTTTCGGCGCGACCGGCCGGGGTGAGCGCGTAGATGGTGCGCTCGGGCCGGGCTCCGTCGCGCTCGCTGCCGACGATCTCCAGGAAGCCGTGCTTTTCCAGGTTCTGCACCACGGTGTAGAGCGAGCCCCATTTGACGTCCATATCGCGTTCCTTTCCGCGATTGCGCATCTTGGCCGCGATCTCGTACCGGTGCATGGGCCCCTCGACCAGCGTGGCCAGCACGGCCAGCGCCAGCAGGTTGCCGACCTTTCGCCGTTTCATCCGTGCTCCCTTCCGATGCTCGTTTACGAATATACGTTCACGAGTATTCGTACGCAAGTAGTGAAACCGGCGGAGGTGTCATCGCCTTGCCGGTCGAGGTGAATCCTGGAGGCGCTCAATAGACTCCTCGCGTGACGGCGCTGTGCGATCCGTGTGGTGCGACGGGGTGAGGTGGCGGACGTGGTGGAACGCGGCGCGGAGGGCGGCTTGGACCTGGTTCACCTGCGCACCTTTCTGGCGGTCTACCGCGCGGGCTCGGTGACGGCGGCGGCGCGGTTGGTCGGGTTGTCCCAGCCCACCGTGACCACGCAGCTGCGCCTGCTCGAAAAGTGTTTGGACAGGCAGCTTTTCGAGCGTCTGCCGCGCGGCGTCGCACCGACCGCGGCGGCCGGGGAACTGGCCGCGCGCCTGGCCGGGCCGATGGACGCGCTGGAGGCGATCGCCGGTGGCGGCGCGCGGGCGCCGGTCGCGCAACCACCGGTGCGATTGGCCGGTCCTGCGGAGATGCTGTCCGCGCTCGTGCTGCCCGCGCTCGCGCCGCTGGTCGCCCGGGACGTGCGGCTCACCGTGACCACCGGCCTGGCCGAGGACCTGCTGGCCGGCCTGCGCACCGGACAGTACGACCTGGTGGTTTCGGTGATCCGCCCGCGCGGGCGCACGGTTCACGCCGAGGTCCTGATGGACGAGGAATTCGTTCTGGTCGCCGCGCCCGCCGTGGCCGCGGGTATCGACACGCGGCGGCTGCGGTCGGCGGACCACACTGCCCTGGCGACCGTCCGCTGCTGAGTTACGCCACGGACCTGCCGATCCTGCGCCGCTACTGGCGGCACGTCTTCCATACCCGGCTCGATGCCGAACCGGCCGTGGTCGCCGCCGACCTGCGCGCCCTGGCCGCCCTGGTCGCCGCGGGTGCGGGGGTCAGTGTTCTGCCGCGTTATCTGATTGCGGCACAACTGGATTCGGGCGAACTGGTGACATTGCTCGACCCCGAGGAACCGCCGATCAACACCGCATTCCTGGCCCGCCGCATCGGGGCGCCCGCACTGCCCGATGTCGACGCCGCGCGGCGTGCCCTGCTCGCGGCGGGCCGACGTTGGTGAGCGAACCAGGGCGGCGCCCGAAGTTCGTCGGCGCGGCCGTGGGCGGCTCCCAAGAGTGGCTGTCCCAGCGACGTCGCCGGCGCGGACCGGGCACGAAAGCAACTGCTGCGAGGTGGCGGAATCGAACGCGAACGGCCGGTCTCGCGGTGGGAAGTCGATTGCCGCGGTGGGGTGGCGGGAGGCCGGCGGCGTCTGCGAACGAGTGGAACCGGTCAGTGTTCGGCGCGGTGGCGCAGGATTCGGGCGGTTGCCTCGTCGGCGGGCAGGAAGGCCTCGAGGTGGAGTTCGGACAGGGTGATGTCGGTGGCGGTGGCGAAGGAAGTGAGCGTGGTGATAAGTCGTAACTCACCTGCATCGGTGCGCAGGCGGAGCGGGACGGCGAATCCGAGGTAGTCCGGTCCGGGGGCGGTGGGCGGAAGGTAGCTCTCCAATTCGGCGGCGAGCGCATCCAGTTCGGGGTCGGGGCTGGCTCGGACCCGGTTGCGCAGCGCTTCGGTGACGTGCCGGCCCCACTCGGGGAGGTTGAGCACGCGCGGTGCGAGCCCGTCGGGATGCAGGGCCAGCCGCCGCACGTTGATCGGTGCGCGCAGCAGTTCGGGGGAGCAGCCCTCGAAGAACAGCTCGAACGCGGCATTGGACTCGACCAGGATGCTGTGGCGATCCACGACCAACGCCGGATAGGGCATGTGGCCGTTCAGGATCTGCCGCAACGCCGTGCGGATCGGCTCCAATTCCGTTGTCTCCATGCCGGATTCGCCGAAGATCGGCGCGTATCCGGCGGCGGCGAGCAGACCGTTGCGCTCGCGCAGCGACAGGCTCAGCGATTCGGCCAGCCGCACCACCATCGCCCGTCCGGGCTGGGAGCGGCCCTGTTCGAGGAAGCTCAGGTGACGCTGGGTGGTGTCGGCGCGGATCGCGAGGTCGAGCTGACTCCACCGCCGCAGCCGACGCCATCTGCGCAGCTCGCGACCGAAGGCGGGCGCGGCCAGAACTGTGGTCATGTTCCTCATGATCGACCTCGCGCCGCGACGCTGCCATTCCCTCCAGGGAATCGCGCACCGGCGTCCGGCGCGAAAGACTCTGCCGCACGAGCGACCGGGCCCCGCTCGGACATGCGAACAGCGGGCTCGCCGAGAAAGGACACACCGTGCGCAGCGCACTCACCGACAACGAACTGAAGCGCCTGGCCGACCGGTACCTCGCCCAGTGGAACGAGCCCGATCCGAGCACGCGTCGAGAGCTGATCCGCGAGGTGTGGGCGGCCGACTGCGTGCAGGTCCTGGTGAACCCGCCGGAGCAGATTCGCGACAGCGCGGCGAATCTCGCCATAGCCGCTCCGCCCCTGGAGGTTCGCGGTTACGACGCGATGGACCAACGGGTTTCGCGCGCCTACGAGATGTTCGTCGAGCCGGGGCAGTACGTCTTCGAGCTGGAGGGCGAGGTCGTGGCGCAGGCCGGGGCCGCGGTGACGCTGACCTGGGTGATGCGCTCGCGCGCCGACGGCGGCGTGGCGGGGTCGGGCTTCGAGGTACTGACGGTGGACGAGGCGGGCCGCATCCGCACCGACCACCAATTCGTCGGGTAGCGCATCGCCGTGGCGGTCGGGTTTGCGCCGAGACACGCGGGAATCCGGCCGTCCACCACTGGGTACGCGCGAGCTACGCCGTACCGCCGGGGCGGTGGCTAGGGTGGGGTGTGTGAAGATCTTCCTGGCAGGCGCGAGCGGTGTGCTCGGTAGCCGATTGACTCCGTTGTTGATTGCGGCCGGATGCCAGGTGGCGGGAATGACCCGGTCACCGGAGAAGGTCGAGATGCTGGCCGGATTCGGCGCCGAGCCGGTGCTGTGCGACGTCTTCGACGCCGCGGCGCTCGAGCGGGCGGTGACCTCGTACGCACCCGATCTGGTGATGCACCAGCTCACCGACCTGCCCGACCGTACCGAGGATCTGGCCGCCGGGCGCGCCGCCAATGCGCGGATCCGCAGGGAGGGCACCGCCAACCTGATCGCGGCGGCGCAGGCCGCGGGCGCGAAACGCTTTGTGGCGCAGAGTGTTGCGTGGGGCATGTCCGGAGAAGGCCAGGCCGCCAAGGAATTCCTGGAGTCCTCGGTACTCGGCCTCGGCGGCGTCGTGCTGCGGTACGGCCAATTCTACGGTCCCGGAACGTATTACCCGGATCCGGCCGAACTTCCCGACTCACCCCGGATCCATATCGACGAGGCGGCCGGCCGTACGGTTCTGGCGCTCGATCTCGGCAGCGGAATCTATGCGCTGACCGATGACGGAACCTCGGATTTCACACCGGTGGATTGAGGAGGAGGGCATGGTGAACGCCGATCTGCAGCACCGCTGGGTCACCGCGTTCCAGCGAAATATCGGCAATCCGATTCTGCGCCGGCTGCCGATTCAGACCATCCTCGAGACCACCGGTCGCGTCAGCGGGCAGGCCCGGCAGACGCCGATCGGCGGGGCCCGGCGCGGTGATTCGTTCTGGTTCGTTTCCGAATTCGGTGAGCGATCCCAGTACATCCGCAATATCCGGGCCGACAACCGGGTGCGGCTGCGGCTGCGCGGACACTGGTACACCGGGACCGCGCACCTGCTGCCCGAGGACGACGCCAAGGCCCGCATGCGCGAGCTGCCCAGGTACAACAGCGCCGTCGTCGGGGCGGTCGGTACCGATCTGCTGACCGTCCGGGTGGATCTGGACGTCGGCCGCGCGTAGGTCTCAATCCGAACTAGATACGGATCAGACCGTCCCCTGTGCCGCGATCTTCGTTAACGTGCCTGGTAAGTGGGCTTTCGATCAGCGGTTCAACTGGTGGACGAAAGGTTCCGGCTATGGCTTCACCCGAGAGCGGACAGGAGAACGAGCCGTCGGACGGCGAACGCGACGGTGGGAAGTACATGGCGGTGGCTGCCGTGGCCGTTCTCGCGGTGGCGGTGGTGGTGGGCGTGCTCGCCGTCCGATCGCAGCAGGATGTGCGGTCCGCGGCCGCCGACGCGACGGCCGCACCCAGTGCGGACCCCGTGGTCAGAACCGAGGGGGTGCCGGGCGCGGGCAAACCGCATCAGGAGGGGGACGACTGCTCGCACGATTACATCGCCGCGCGATGGCAGCAACGGGATGGCCGGTGGGTGTGTGCGCCGCCGGGAATCATGAGTTCGGTGCATCGGGTCGGCGAGGATTGCTCGCACGACGGCCAGGTCGCGCAGTGGGTGGTGGGCCCGGGACCGGCGTGGTTGTGCCAGACCCAGCGCCGAATGACCACCGGGGCCGCCCCGCCCGCGCCGGCCCCTGCCGAGACGACTCGTCCGCATACTGTCCAGCAGGCTCCGGTGCCCGTGCCGCCGCCCGAGCCGGCCCCGGCTCCGGTGATCACCCAGCCACCCGCGCCGCGTGCTGTGCCTGCTCCGGCTCAGGACCAGCGTGCTGTGCCTGCTCCTACTCAGGACCAGCGTGCTGTGCCTGCTCCTACTCAGGACCAGCGTGCTGTGCCTGCTCCTACTCAGGACCAGCGTGCTGTGCCTGCTCCTACTCAGGACCAGCGTGCTGTGCCCGCTCCCGCTCCGGCGCCCGCGCCTGCTCCGGCCCCTGCTCCGCGTCCCGCGCCCGCTCCGGTTCTGCCGCAATTGCCGCAGCTGCCGATCCAGCTGCCGCCGATGCCGTTCCCGATGCCACCGCACTGACCAGGCAAGATCCATCGATCTCCGGCGCGTGGGCAGTGCGTCCGCGACTCCGGTGGTCGTCCCGGCCCGTCATCCGGGGATGACATGCGATGTACCGGCCGCTACGACCCTCCGGAGACCTGTGAGCAGGGATTACGGTTCTCGCGGTAGAGCCGGGACGGTAGTTCTGAGCCGTTGCGGCCACGAGCGGCTCGGCGGGCGTACTAAGGTGTTCGGGATGCCTCGTGAACTCGCCGACCTGTCGTACGCTCGTTTTTTGGAAGCGTTCCAGGTGGAACTCGAGCCCGACTCCGACTACGAGAGTGTGCATATCGACGGCATCGACTTCGCCGATCCCGATGCGCGAGGCGTGCGGTTCAACGAGTCCGCGCTGACCACGGTCCAGTTCACCGGCGGTATGTTCCGGTACGGCCGGTTCGACGATGTCTGGTTGCGCGCGGTGCGTTGGATCGGTACCAATCTGGGCCAGAGCGGCTGGCTGAACTCGGAATTCGTCGAATGCGCGCTGTCCGGCGTGGAGGCGGTGGGTGCGGAGTTGCGGCGAATCCGGTTCGAGGGGTGCAAATTCGATTCGGTGAACCTGCGCAATGCCTCCCTGCAGGATGTGACGTTCAGCGATTGTGTGCTGCGCGATACCGATTTCGGTGAGGCGATGCTGCGCCGGGTGAGCTTTCCGGGGAGCCGCCTGGACGGGATCGCCCTGCACGGTTCGAGTCTGCACGATGTCGATCTGCGCGGCGCGACGACCTTGGACCTCACCGCCGGAATCGATTCGCTGCGGGGCGCGACGGTGAGTACGCCGCAGCTGTTGGACCTCGCCCCCGCGTTCGCGCGTGCGGCGGGAATCACAGTGCGCGACAACTGATTCGCCGAACGGCTCAGCGGGGTCAGGCCGCCGCTGGTACCGGTTCGCTTCGCGGCGCGGGAAAACCGGGGAGCGCGCGCCGGGTCAGCGGGATCAGCAAGTGGATCAGGGGGCCGATGCCGAATGCGTACACCACGGTGCCGATGCCGACACTGCCGCCGAGTAGCCAGCCGGTCAGCAGGACGGTGGCTTCGATTCCGGTGCGGATCGGCCAGACGGACCAGCCGGTGCGGGCGACCAGACCAGTCATCAGTCCATCACGCGGACCCGGTCCCATGCCCGCGCCGATATAGAGCACGGTCGCGACCGCGTTGAGCGCCACGGCCGCGACCATCGCGGCGACCCGCACCGCAGGCTGGTGCGGATGCGGCAGCCAGCTCAGGGCGTTGTCCACCGCGACGGCGATCACCACGACGTTGCTCACCGTGCCCAGACCCGGTCGCTGCCGCAGCGGAATCCAGGCCAGCAGGACCGCGACGCCGGTCAGTGCCGTGACGGTGCCGAAGCTGATCGGCACATGCCGGGCCACACCCTGGTGGAAGACGTCCCACGGATCCAGGCCGAGCCCGGCCCGGATCATCACGGCCATCGAGAATCCGTACATCCACAACCCGGTGTAGAGCGCGAGCAGGCGGCGAATCAGCATGTGCTCCAGCCTGCCCGAGGACTGGACCTGTAATACAGATCCAATCGGCGATTACTGGACCGGAAATCGAGCTTCGAGATGTTGCGCATAATGCGCTCGACCGTGCGGGCGCGCGGCGGTAATCTCGCCGCATGCGGAACTGTGCGCACCTCGCGTGGTGGCTGCCCTGAAGGGCGGCCGCACTTCCGTATGCGCAGGATCAGCACGGCCGCCCGAACCGGGCGGCCGTTCTCGTCCGCGTGAGGCGACGGTGGCCCGGCCGGGCGGCCTCATCACGAAAGGCACAAGCGCATGTCCCGGCGTATCACCGGTTTCACCCCCTCGGGTGAACTGCATCTCGGCAACTTCTTCGGTGCGATCGAACCTCTTGTCGCCCAGCAGATTCCGGGAGAGAGCATCATCTTCGTCTCCGATCTGCACGCGCTGACCCTGGACCACGATCCGGTCGCGGTGCGCAGGCGCACAATGGAATTCGCGACCGTCCTGCTGGCCGCCGGGGTCGATCCGGCGCGCAGCATCGTGCTGGTGCAGTCGCACGTCCCCGAGCACACCGAACTGCACTATCTGCTGGAGAGCGCGACCGGCTACGGCGAGGTGCGGCGGATGATCCAGTTCAAGGAGAAATCACGCGACAGCGATCGGGTCCGGGTGTCGCTGCTCAGCTATCCGGTGCTGATGGCCGCCGATATCCTGCTCTACCAGGCCGAGCAGGTGCCGGTCGGCGAGGATCAACGGCAACACGTCGAGTTGGCGCGCGATATCGCCGAACGCTTCAACACCGCCTACGGGCCCGTGTTCACCGTGCCGCGCATGGTGAACCCTCCGGTCGCCGCGCGCATCATGGACCTTTCCCGGCCGACGGCGAAGATGAGCAAATCGAGCTCGGCCGCCGGATCGCTGCGCCTGCTCGATTCGCCGGACACGTTGCGCCGCACGGTGATGCGAGCGGTCACCGATCCGGGTTCGGCGATCGAATACGATCCGGAGAACCGCCCCGGCATCGCCAATCTGCTGACCGTCCTGGCCGCATGCACCGGCGAGGATGCAGCGGAGGCCGCGTCCCGCTTCGGCGGCTACGCAGCCCTCAAACGCGCGGTAGCCGATGCCGTCATCGCCACGACCGACCCGATCCGCCGGAACTACGCGGAGCTGGGTGCGGATCCCGATGCGGTACGGAAAATATTGCGGGACGGCGCGATTCGCGCCCGATCGATCGCGGGCGATACCGTGGCGGCCGCGAAACGAGCCATCGGCTTGCTCCCGGCGCTGTGATGTGGATGGCGGTCCGCTGGCAGTGCTGGGTCCGCCCCACCATCGCGGTACCGAATCACCGCCGCGCAGACCGATAATTCCCGGGGGCCGTGCCGAACTCGCGTTTGAACGCTTTGGCGAAGGCGTACTCCGAGACGTACCCGACCCGCGCGGCGATGGCCCGCAACGGTAGGTCGTCCGTACGTAACATTTTGGCGGCCAATGTCATTCGCCACCACGTCAGATAGGTTTGCGGCGGCATGCCCACGGTTGCGGTGAAGCGTTGGGCGAAGGCCGATCTCGACATGCCCGCGAGGCCGCCCAGGCGCTGTACCGTCCACGGCGAGGCCGGGTCGCGATGCATCGCTTGCAGTGCGGGGGCGAGATCGGGATCGCGCAGGGCCGCGGCCCATCCGGTGTCGTCGTGGGCGGACCGGTCCTCGTGCCAGGCCCGCAGGATGTACAGCAGCAGCACCTCGAGCAGGGGCGGAAGTACGCCGGGCGCACCGGGCAACGGCTCGGCGTCCAGTTCGCGGCCCAGTAGATCGATGGCCCCGCGCAGGGTCGGGTGACGACCGACGCGTGCGGGCAGATGCACCACCTCGGGTAGTTCGGCCAGCAGGGGATGCGCCCTCGACTGATCGAGAAAGTATGCGCCACAGAGCAATACGGTGTCCGGTTCGCCGGTCGGCGCGGTAACCGGGGCATCCGGCTCGTGGAGCGGGGTGTCGAGCGAATCGGCGATGGCGTGGCCGAGTTCGCGCGGAATGAACGCCACGTCACCGACCACCAGGCGGATGGGATCGCCCTGCGTGGGGATCAGCCAGCACGCGCCCTGCAGGACGACGTGGAATCCCGCGCCACGCTGCGCCGGGAATCGAATGCCCCAGGGTGCGCGCAGTTCGGTGCGGTTGGAGTGCGGCTGCCCGATCCGCATGGCGGCGACCGCGTCGCTCAGTACGTCCACCATCTCACCGTACTGCGATTCACGTCGGTGCCGGACGTTCGGATATCTTCACCGGACTTTCCGGCATGGATCATCCCCGCCGATATTCCTTACGGTCGTGAGGTCGGCATACGGCCGACGCAGGATCATCACCCAGGAGTGTGCGATGCGGATTGCCGTGTACGGGGCCAGCGGATTCACCGGTTCGCTGGTGGCGGAGCAGGCGGTACGGCGGGGAATCGAACCGGTGCTGGTGGGCCGGGACATCGGCCGGTTGCGCAAGGCGGCCGAGGCGGCCGGGGTGCCCACCGCCGAGGTACGTGCCGCCGGACTGGACGAAACAGCGGAAATGACAGCGGTTTTCGCCGAGTGCGATGCGGTGGTCAATTGCGCCGGGCCGTTCACGCGATTGGGCGAGCCGGTGGTGCGCGCGGCGATCGCCGCCGGACGGCACTACCTCGACACCTCCGGCGAACAACAGCACATCCATCGATTGCTCGGCGAATTCGACGCGGCGGCAAAAGAATCGGCGGTCACGATCGTTCCGGGGGTAACCGACGACGGCGTCCCGGGAGATCTGATCGCGCACGTGGTCGCCGCGCGGGTGCCCGACGTCCGGGACATCCTGATCGCGGATCTTCGGCTGCCGGGCGGTGTTTCGCGCGGCACGGCTCGATCGATGCTCGCGGTGACCGGGAGTGCGGGGCTCGAATACGCCGACGGCCGGTGGCGTCCGGACGATGGTGGCGAATTCGACCCGATCATCCCGCCGGGACAGACCCGGCCCGCATCACTGCGCGCCTTCGCCCTGCCGGGGGTGGTGACGATTCCCCGGCATGTCGAGGCAGCACGCGTGCGCGGTGCGATCAGGTCCGAGGTGGCGACGCTGTTCGCGGGGTTGACCGAGGCCGCGGCCGAGACGGTTCCCGAGGTCGTGCCGATGCAGGCGCGCCGCGCCGGGCAGTGGCTGATGTTCGCCGCGGTGACCGGTGCGGACGGCAGCCGGATCGATGGCTGGGTCACCGGCCCCGACGCGTACGGCCTCACCGCGGTCATCGCCGTGGAGACCGCGCGCCGTCTGGTCGAGGTGGGCGCTCCCGGTGGCGCGCTGACCCCGGCGCAGGCTGTCGACCCGGAGGATTTCCTGAAGTTCTTGACCGCCGAGGGTGCGCGGTGGCAACTGCGCGAAGGCTGAAACCCCGGCTCAGAGTCCCGAGACGCCCGCCAGTTGCCCGATTCCGTAGGTCACCGCCATGGCCAGCGCGCCGCCGATGACCACGCGCACGACCGCGCGACGTGGATTGCCGCCGCCGAGGCGGGCGCTGACCGAACCGGTCAGGCCCAACGCGATCAGTACGGCCGCGAACGTCACCGGTATCCGCCACGAGACCGGCGGCAGCAGTATCGCCAGGATCGGCAGCAGCGCGCCCAGGGTGAACGACACCGCCGAGGAGAACGCCGCCTGCCACGGATTGGTCAATTCACTGGGGTTGAGCCCGAGTTCGGCCTCGGCGTGCGCGGTGAAGGCGTCGTGCGCGGTGAGTTCCTCGGCGACCAAATGGGCGGTCTCGGCGGACAGGCCCTTCCTCCGGTAGATCTGGGCCAGTTCCGCCAGTTCGAAATCGGGTTCCTCGGCCAGTTCCGTGCGTTCCTTGGACAGCAGGGCCCGTTCGGAATCGCGCTGCGTGCTCACCGAGATGTACTCCCCGACGGCCATCGAGATCGCGCCGGCGGTGAGCCCGGCGATACCCGCGGTCAGGATCTCCGCGGCGGTCGTGGTCGCGGCGGCGACGCCGACGACCAGGCCGGCGGTCGACACGATGCCGTCGTTGGCGCCCAGCACCCCGGCCCGCAACCAGTTCAGCCGCGAGGCCAGTCCGTTGCCGTGCGGTTCGTGCGGGTGCCGCGCGTTCCCGAAGCCGTCGGCCGTCCTGTTCACGATCAGCAGCGTACTGGGGTCCGGGCTCCCGGCGGTGGAGGCAGTCCACTGAGATGCCTGCCGGTCGCGGATACACTCCGGCGGTGCCGCTCACCTTTCCCTCGCATTCGCTGGCCGTACTCCCGCTCAAGCTGCGCTGGCCGCGCCGGTGGGACGGGGTCGCGCTGGTGGTGGGGTCGGCGGTGCCGGATGCGTCGTATCCGGTGGCGGGCTTCTTCTCCATGCCGGAGACCCATGCGCTCGCGGCGCTGCTGTGGTGGTGTCTGCCGGTGGGGATCGTGGGGACGCTGGTGATCCGGTGGGGCGCACCGTCGATCGCGGCGCATCTGCCGCGGCTCGGCGGGTTCGACCTGCCGGCCTACGGCGCACTCGGTGCGGTGCGGCATCGGTGGTACGTGACGGGATATTCGATCCTGATCGGCGCCGTCACGCACATCTTCTGGGACGGGTTCACCCATGACCCGGCGGGCGGGCACGGGTGGGCGGTGGCCCGATTTCCCGTGCTGTCGCAGCCGGGACCGTTCGGCAGGCCCTGGTGGTACCTGCTGCAACAGGCCTCGACCGTGGGCGGCGCGGTACTCGCGATCGCGGCGTTCTACTACATCGGCCGTCGCGGACTGATCCGCGCCTGGCACGGCGAGCCGCGGGCCGTCGCGCGGATGCCGCGGCGTTTCTGGTCGGCCGCGGGGCCGGCGGCCGTGCTGGGACTGATACTGATCTCGTTCATGCCCTTGGCGTTTCAGCCGTTCGTTCTGGGTGTGCGGCTGCTGTATATCGTGGCGATCGCCCTCTCGGCGGGTGCGGTGGTGACACGGATCGGGCGCACCACCCGCACCGGGGTAGCATCCGGGGCGTGAACCCGCTTGTCGCACGTGTGATGTCCACCGTCGCCGGTCAGCTCGGGCATCCGCACGGCCTGCTGGGCAAGGGAGTCGGGCGGTTACTCGATCGCACCAACCGATTCGTGATCCAGGAGTGTGTCGCCGCTGCCGAGCTGGCCCCGGGGGAGGCGGCGGCCGACCTGGGATTCGGTGGGGGCGTGGGGCTTTCGCTGCTGCTGGATCGCGTCGGTGCGGACGGCACCGTGCACGGCGTGGAGCTCTCGCGGGATATGTCGGCGCGGGCCAGGTCTCGGTTCACCCGGGAGATCGGCACGGGCCGGTTGCGGGTGCTCGAGGGCTCGCTCACCGAACTTCCGCTCGCCGATGCGAGTCTGGATGCGGCCATTACCGTCAACACGGTCTACTTCGTCGCCGAACTCGACCTCGCGTGCGCCGAGTTGGCCCGGGTGCTGCGCCCGAACGGGCGTGTCGTGATCGGCATCGGCGATCCCGATGCGATGGCCTCCCTGCCGTTCACGGCGCATGGTTTCCGGCTGCGTCCGGTCGCGGAACTCGCCGACGCCCTCGAACGCGTCGGCCTGACGGTCGAACACCGTGCGCTGCAACGCAAACCGTTGCCCGGTCACCTGCTGATCGGTCGCCGGGCGTAGCGGTATCGCTCGCCTGTCGTCCGGCCTCGGTGGGCGGTGACGAATCAGCTTGCCCCGCAGCGTCTTCGAGGTGGGCAGCTGGGAACGGCCCACGGTTGGGGCGGAACCGGGGCTCAGAGCTTTCGCGCGTCGGCAGGAACCAGTACGCCCCGCGCGAACCGGTAGATCTCCTCCGCGGCATCGAATTCCGTGGATGTGACGGTGTTCGGGCCGGTGCCCCACTCCGGGGGAGTCGGCCTGCCGGGCCAGGTGTGGCCGCCGCCGAACACCGTCCACGCGGTGACCCGGGTGCCCCCGGCGCCGCCCTCGACGGCATGCCTGCTGGATCGGTCGGTGGTGACGGTCGTGCCCTCGCCCGAGCATCGGTCGGCGGTCTGCCACCATGCGGCAGATTCGGCCAAACCCAATGTCCGGCCGCGCAACTCACCGTTCGGGCCACGGTGCCGGGAGTAGCCGCCGGTGATCGGCACCGCCTCGTCGGCGGTTCCGTTGATCAGCATCGCCGACACGGCGTGCGTGGGCTCGACATGTTCGAACGCGGCCGGCAGGCCCCCGGCGACCGCGCCGAACGCGGGCACCAGATCGCCGAGTTCGAGTCCCAGCCGGTGCGCCATGAACGCGCCGTTGGAGATCCCCGCGGGAATCGACCATTCCGGCCGCGTGCCGAATTCAGCTGCGCACCAGTGGATCAGCTCACGCAGGAAAGCGACGTCATCGACACCGGCCTCGTCGGCGAGGGTGACCCCGCGCCCGTCCGCCCAGCAGCGATCCCATCCGTCCGGATAGACGACGGCGATCCCCCAATCCGCCGCGTGCTCACCGAAACTGGTCCACTCGTCCATCATCAGGCCCGGCCGCCGTTGCTCCGACGGCAGCCGTGAGGCGTTCCCGTGCAACGCCAGTACCAGCGGCGCACCATCCTCGCGTGGCGCGCGCACCCCGAACGTGCGCACCCGCCCGTCGACGGTCAACTGACCCGCCATCGGTTCGTCGGCCACCGGCACCCTCTCCTCGTCGATTGCCCGACCAGGATATCCCCCCGACAGCCCGGGGGGCTCAGGCCTTTTCGCCGGATACCGCCGCACCGAGCCACTTGCCCGAGCCGGGCATTGCTACGCCGAGAAAACCGGACACCAGGCCGGCGGGCGAACGCGGCCGAGTCGATGGAACAGCCGGAGCGCCGAGCCGGAATTCCGCCGGAGTACGAGTGATGTGGCAGTCTCGTTCGGGCCCGCCGCAGGTGCCGTGGCTCGAGCCGGACATCGTCGATCACCTGGACTCACTCCATCCCGATCACCGCGAAGTCCGCGGGCACCTCGTGCCCCATCTCGGCGCGTCTGTTCACTGTTGATGCCGGCGATGTGCTGGCTTCACGTGCGTCGGGGTGGGCGGTGTCGGTGAGCCAGGGCGCGGCGGTGGCCGGTCATCCATTCGCGGTCGAAGGGCCGTGGGTGTGGCGCAGGATGGCGCGGGGCGTAGGTGTGGGAGCACGTCGAACACGCGATGCGGGCCGAGGTCACCCGGGTGCGCTGTCCGGCTGCTGTGACGTTGCGGCAGGTCGCGTTCGAGGAGCGGCGCCGGCGGCCCGCGCGTGGTTCGCCCGCTGTGCCCCGGATTGCCTCGCGGGCAGCATCATCGCGTGCACGCGGGCCGGCGAACGCGCCGGGAACCCTGGCCGGTGCGGGTGTGCGGGGGCGGTACTCTGGGCGCATGGCGATGCGATCGACGGCACTGATGGTGTGCGCGTTCGTCATCTCCGTGTGGGCCGCGGTGTTGTTGCCGGCGGGTGAGTCGAACTCCCTGGTGCTGATGGTGTGCGCGTTCGTCGTCACCGTGTCGGCTGCGGTGTTGTTGCCAGCGGTTGGGTCGAGTTCTCCCTTCCTGGCGGTGGGTGCGTTCGCCGCCGCCGTATGGGCCGCGCTGCTGTTGCCGCCGGGTGAGTCGAATTCCCTGCTGGCTCTGGGCGCAGCGGTCATGGTGGCATTGGCCGTAGTGGCGGCGCATTCCACTCGGGTGCGGTTGCTGCCGGTCGTCGCGCGCACCGGACCGCCGGTGTCGGCGCAGCGGCGGCGGCGCGGATCGTTCCTGCGGCAGAGCAATCCGGACACAGCGGGCCGGGTGCGGCCCAGGGCGCCGGGATACGGCGGCTGACCGCGTCGCGACGCGGTCGGCCGCCTCGCCGACCCTGTTCACCCATAGGCCCGTTCGCGGGTACCTCGCAGTGAGGTGTTGACCCATGCTCGATTTCGTGTACTACCCCCTGTCCGGCGTGTTGTGGTTGTGGCACACCGGATTCGCCGCCCTGCTGGGCCCGGCCAGCGGCCTGGCCTGGGCGCTGGCGATCATGTTCCTGGTGCTCACGCTGCGCGCCGCGCTGTACAAGCCGTTCGTGGCGCAGGTGCGGTTCCAGCGCACCATGTCCGTACTGCGGCCCAAGATGAAGGAGTTGCAGGAACGGCACGCCGACGACAAGGAGCGCCTCGCCGCCGAGATGCGCACCCTGCAACAGCAACACCAGTTCAACGTGTTCAGCGGCTGTCTGCCGGTGATCGTGCAACTGGTGATCTTCATCGGCCTGCTGCACGTGCTGAGTTCGTTCGGCCGCACCGGATCCGGATCGATCGTGCGCCTGCTGTGGCATCCGGTGCACGCCTCCGCGGCGCAGACCGCGGTGACCCCGAACTACTTCTTCTCGGTCACCCAGGTGCAATCCTTCCTGCACGCAAAGCTGTTCAGCGCGCCGCTGACCGCGACGTTGCTGACCTCCGGATCGGCGTGGGTCTCGGTCGCCGCGGTGGCCATCCCACTGGTCGTGATCGGCGCGGTGGCCACGCATTTCACCGCTCGCGCCTCGGTGGTCCGGCAGACCGAGACGAACACCCAGACCCGGCTGATCAACTTCATGACCATGTGGCTGTTCCCGCTGGGCACGCTCGCGGCCGGCCTGGTCATGCCCGTGGGCGTGCTGGTGTACTTCGCCACCAGCAACACCTGGACGTTCGTGCAGCAATACTTCGTGCACAAGCGGTTCGGCCCGATGGACGCGGAGGCGCGGCAGCTCCCGGCGGCCGAGCTGACCGACGGCTGAACCCGTTGCGGCGCAAGGCCGCAACTCATCCGTGCGTACCGGTCGGCTGGGCCGCGGTGGAGAGCGCCTCAGCGCGCCTGGTCGCCCGGACGGGCGGCACGACCGCCGCGTCCGGGCCCGCGGGGTGCGCGATCACCACCGACGCGACCGTGAGGATCTGCTCGATGTCGACCTCCTGCGCGGCCAGCCGGGCGATGATGCCCAGCCGACGTTCGGCGCTGTTCGGCCCGATCGGGATCTCCCGAGAGCCGTTCTGCGCGATGAACCGCTGCCAGCGCGCATCCCAGCGCGTCGGCAGCCCGTCGCGCACGGCCCGGTAGGCGTCGAGGTCGAGCCGGCGATGGCGAACCGGATCGATCATCAGGTCGGCGATGCGCTCCTCGGCCCTGGTGAGCATGGGGGAGCGCTGCATCGGTTGAAGATGCCGCGCCTGCACGACCAGTCGCCGACGGTAGTCCTCGACCGGTTTGCGCAGCAGCTCCCGATGCCGCTGTGCCTCGGCGACCAATTGGCCGTCGGCACTGTCATCGGACGTCGACGAGCGGAGCTCGGACATGGACACGCCTTTCCTAGGGTTGCGGATTACTTTGCGGTGCAACCTGATCGGCGTCCGATGGGTCCATTGTGCCCCAGGGGTACGACAAGTTCGGTGGGGCTGCGCGTCGCCGCGTGTGGTGTGAACGCCCGTCGTGGTTGCTCCGGGAGCTACTGCGCAGTGAGTGTATCGAACAAATGTTCGAACAGCTAGGGCTCGGCGGGTAATGCCGGGATGAATCGGCATGTCGCGGACCGCTCGCGGTCAGCCGGGATCGTTTGCCGCCGCGCGGTTTCGAGCGCCCACGATGCCGTACAGCAGCAGATCCTCCAGCGATTCGGCGAACCCGTCCAGGTCGCCGATGTCCCGGATGCACATGGCGAACAGCGCCGCGCCGGCGATGGTGTCCAGGAGGGTGTTCGGGTCCAGGCCGGGGCGGGCGGGGGTGGAATCGGCGGGGAGATATTCCGCCAACTCCTCGCGCGTGGGAGTGTCCAGGCGGGCCGAAAGTTTCCGGTACAGACTCGAGTCCGCGCGCATATCGGTCATCAGGCCGGGCATGGCCGCGCGTGCTTCGGCCGAGCCGAACAGCTGGATCGTGCCGCGGATGACCTTGCGTAACTCGGCGATCAGATCGGGTGCGACCTCCTCGGATCCGACGTCCGGGAATACCGCCTTGGCGATCAGATGCGCCTTGGACGGCCAGCGGCGGTAGATCGCCGGGCGGCTCACCCCGGCGCGGGTGGCGATCGCGTCGATGGAGGTCGCGGCGTATCCGCGTTCCACGAGCAGGTCGCGGGCGGCCTCGAGCACCGCGCGGTCCACCGCGGGATCGCGGTGCGGACCCAGGCGGTGGCGTGCGGTCACGAAATGCATCCTTGTCAGCGCGGGAGAGAGTCGTTACAGTCTGTCACATCTAAGTCGTTACACAGTGTAACTGCTGGACCGCTAGGAGGATTCGTGCCCGCCGACGCGCATGTCACCGAGCCCGCCGAGAGTTATCGCCCGGTGCCGCTGCTGCAGGACAAGGTCATCGTGCTCTCGGGCGTCGGACCCGGTCTGGGGCGATCGCTGGCCCTGGAGGCCGCGCACATGGGCGCGGATCTGGTTCTGGTCAGCCGGACCGAGCGGCGTCTGGAGAAGCTCGCCGAGCAGGTTCGGGCGCTCGGGCGCACCGCGGCCGTCGTGCCGGCCGATATCACCGACGAGGATCAGCGCGTCGCGCTGGTCGACCGCGCCCTGGGCGCGTTCGAGCGGATCGACTGCCTGATCAACAACGCCTTCGCCATCCCGCCGATGGATCCGATCAGCCGGATCGACCCGGCCGCGCTGCGCGTGGCGAACGAGACGAATGTCTTCGCGCCGCTGCGGCTTTCGGCCTTGTTCGCCGATGCCCTGGCGCGGTCCCGCGGCTCGATCATCATGCTCAACTCGTGCGTGTCCTACAGCTCGCAGCCCGAGTACTCCGGCTACAAACTTTCCAAAGGTGCTCTGGCCCACCTGGCTTCGTCGCTGGCCACCGAGCTGGGGCCGCGCGGGATCCGGGTGAACAGCGTCGCGCCGTCGTACGTGTACGAGGACATCAACAAGGCGTATTTCGACTGGCTCGCCGCGCAGGCCGGGGTGACGCACGACGACATCTACCGCGAGAAGGCCGCGCCCACCGATCTGAAGCGCCTGGCCGCGCCCGAGGAGGTCGCTCGCGCGGCGCTGTTCCTGGCCAGCGATCTGGCCACGGCCGTCACCGGGCAGATGCTGACCGTCGACTGCGGCGAATTCCACCGCTGAATCAGGAGGGGCCGTGTCCAACGACAAGAAGCGAATCGTGCTGTGGGGCACCGGCGTTGTCGGATCGATGGTGCTCGCCGAGATCCTGCGGCACCCGCGGTTCGAACTGGCCGGTGTGGGCGTGAGCAATCCGGAGAAGGTCGGAGTGGACGCCGGTGATCTGTGCGGAGCGGGGAAAACCGGTGTGGCGGCGACGAATTCGATCGCCGAGCTGATCGCGCTGCGGCCGGACGCGGTGGTGCACTACGGTCCCACCGCGCAGTTCGCCGAGGAGAACATCCGGGTGATCGGTGAATTCCTGCGCGCCGGAATCGATGTGTGCTCCACGGCCATGACGCCGTGGGTGTGGCCGTGGATGGACCAGCTGCCGGACGCGTGGCGCGATCCGATCGCCGAGGCCTGCGCCTCGGGCGGGACATCGTGTTTCACCACCGGCATCGATCCCGGCTTCGCCAACGACCTGTTCCCGATGACCTTGATGGGCCTGTGCGGTGAGGTCACCTCGGTGCGCGCCTCGGAGCTGCTCGACTACACCGACTACGAGGGCGACTACGAATTCGAGATGGGCATCGGCCATCCGCCGGAATTCACCGCGCTGCTGGAACATCCGGATCTGCTGATCATGGCCTGGGGTGCGACCGTGCCGATGATCGCGCACGCGGCCGGTATCGAACTGGACCGCATCACCACCACCTGGGACAAGTGGGTGACCCCGACCGACCGTCGTTCCGCCAAGGGCACGGTCGCGGCCGGCACGGTCGCCGCGATCCGGTTCACCATCAACGGCGTCCACCGGGACCGGGAGGTCATCACCCTCGAACACGTCAACCGCATCGGCCTCGACGCCGCCCCCGATTGGCCCGCGGGCACCCGCGACGACGTCTACCGCGTCGACATCCTCGGCTCGCCGTCCATCTCCCAGGAGACCTCCTTCCGCTTCACCGATGGGTCCGGCCGCACACCCGCGGTCGCCGGCTGCCTGGCCACCGGCATGCGCGCCCTGAACGCCGTCCCGGCGGTCAACGCCCTGCCGCCCGGCTGGGTCACCACGCTGGACCTGCCGCTGATCCCGGGCGCCGGCGTCATCCGATGAGTTCCCGGGCGCGCCGCTGATGCGCAAGGCGGCGCGCGCGACCGGCCCGCTCCGCCTGCTCGCCGCCCGGTCTCGAGCGCCCGGCCGTGCTTCGGGACAATGTGAGTCCTGCACGATGAGGTCCACCGGCGCGAGAACAGGAGTCCGTGATGAGTACTCGGCCTGCGGATGAGCAAGGTCCGGCCGCGACCGGTCCGGAGACGTTCGATGACCTCGTCGTCGCGCTGCGCTCCCGGATGCGCACCTTGTCCGCCGCGCACCGCAAGCTCGCGCAGCGGGTCCTGTCCGATCCCGAGGCGGTGGCGTTCATGACCATCTCCGAGTTGGCCGCCGCGGTCGGCGTCAACGAGGCGACGGTGGTGCGTTTCGCGACCGGGCTCGGATTGAAGGGGTATCCGGGGCTGACCAAACTCTGCCGGGAGCGGTTGCAGGAACAGGCGCAGCTGTTGCGCCGATTCGACAACCTCGAGCAATTGAACGCCGACGGCGCCGGATTGCTGGAGCAGACCGCGGCGCTCGACCAGTCCAATATCGTTCGCACCTTCGCGCGTGTCGATCAGGCGGAGTGGTCGGCCGCGGTCGACCGGCTGGCGCACGCGCCGCGCGTTCACGTGATGGGCCTGCGCAAATGCCATGCGCCGGCGTATCTGCTCGGCTACCTGCTGCGGATGCTGCGCGAGGACGTGGCGGTGATCGCGGGCTCGGCCGGGGCGCTGACCGATGAGCTGCGCCGGGTGCGCGCCGACGACTGTTTCGTGGCGGTATCCATCCACCGCTACAGCGTGGACACCGTTCGCGCCGCGCAGTGGGCTCGTGAACGCGGCGCGTACGTCATCGCCCTGACCGACACCGTCGGCTCGCCACTGGCCGAATCGGCGCACGAGACGTTCTACGTCGAGGCCTCCAGCGCCGGTGTGCTGCGGTCGATGACGGCGTTCACCGCACTGGTGCAGGCGATGTCGGGCGCGGTCGCGCACCTGTTGGGACATCAGGTGCGCGCGACCCTGCTCGAAGAGGAGAATCTGCTCGGCGAGTTCGGTGTCTACGTCGCGGAGTCGGTGGGTGAGCAGCGAGGCGTGTCGCGGGGTTGATCGGCGGCCGGCGCGGGCGGTGCGGCCGCGCGACGTCGATGCACCAGCCCGGCGGCGACGGCGATCCCCGTGACGGTGAGGGTCAAGGCGAGCGGGGTGCGGGTGCCGGCGGTGAAGGCCATGCCGACGATGATGGCGCTCAGCACGAGGCCGACCGCGTAGGACAGATACGGCGCGCCCCACATCCGCACCGGCAACCCAGCGGCCTGCTCCGGCGTCCGGCGCCGGTGGGCGCTGATCTGAGTCGCGCAGATGCACAGGTAGACCACGACCGCGATCGACCCCGACGAGCTGAGCAGGAAATTGAACACGGCTCCGGTAGGCAGGAAGTAATTCGCCACCACCGCGAGGAATCCGGCGCTCGAGGCGGCCAGCACACCCATGACCGGCACCCCGGCGCGGTTGGTCCGGCGCAGCGCGCGCGGTGCCTCGCCGCGCCGGGCCAGTGCGTACAACATCCGCGAGGAGGAGTACAGACCGGAGTTCAGGCAGGACAGCACCGCGGTGAGCACGATCAGGTTCATGATCGCCCGCGCGCCGGGGATGCCGAGGCGGGTCAGCACCGCGGTGTACGGGCTGGCGGTGACTTCCGTTGCGTCCCAAGGCAACAGCGTGACAACGACGAATATGGAACCGACGTAGAAGATCAGGATGCGCCCGGCCACGCTGCGCATGCTCGCCCGGACCGCCCGCACCGGGTCCCTCGCCTCACCGGCGGCGACGGTCACCATCTCGGTGCCGAAGTACGAGAAGAAGACCGTCAGCGCAGCCGTCAGTATCGCGGAGTAGCCGCGCGGGAACAGCCCGCCGTGCCCGAGCAGATTCGTCGTCCCCGGTGCGGGATGACCGCCGAACAGCCCGGCGATCGCGACGACGCCGACAGCGATGAACGCCACGATCGCGGTGACCTTGATCATCGCGAACCAGAATTCGAAGCGGGCGAACGAGCTCACCGCGGCCAGATTCACCGCGGTGAGGGCGCTCATGAAGATCAGCGCGTACAGCCACGTCGGTGGTCCCGGCAGGAGCTGCCCGGCGAGGGCGGCGCCGGCGATCGACTCGAAAGCCACTGTGACACACCAGTGATAGGCGTAGACCCAGCCGACCGACAGTCCCGCCCAGCTACCCAGCTCGCGAGATGCGTAGCTGGAGAACGATCCTGTTTCGGGGCTGGCGGTGGCCAGTTCGGCGAGCATCCGCATCACCAGGATCACCACGATGCCCGTCACCAGGTAGACCAGCACGATGCCCGGCCCCGCCGAGGAGATCGCCTTTCCGCTGCCGACGAACAGTCCGGCGCCGATGACGCCGCCGATGCCGATCATCGTCAGCTGCCGAGTGCCGATGGTGGGCTTCAGATTTCCCGATTCCGGGAGTGAGGTGGACACGATGGTCTTCTTCCGACGAGCCGCGAGGGTGTGACCCAGATAACCGATAGACAGCAATGGAACACCCCCGGCAGCCGACATGCAACTGGAGTTGCAATATTTATCTAATTGCAAATCAGATTGCAGTCTGGCACCATCGAACGGCGCGCGCTCCGGGCGCGCCGATGCGGCCGAAAATCGAATGCGAAGGGTTTCCACAGATGCCGACCGTGCTGGTGAGCAGATCCGAATCCGTTGTGACACTGACGCTCAATCGTCCCGAGCGGCTCAATGCCGTCAGCGAGGAGCTGTACGAGGAGCTGATAGCGGCGTTGATCGAGGCCGGGCGGGCATCGGCGATCCGCTGTGTCGTACTGACCGGCGCCGGCCGCGCGTTCTGTGCCGGCGCGGATCTGAAGGCGCATCGTTCCGGGCTCCGCAGCCCGGAGGAACTGACCCGTTACGCGCGGTTGGGCCAGCGGGTGTGCCAGGAGATCCAGATGATGCACACACCGGTGGTCGCGGCGGTCAACGGTTATGCCCTGGGCGCCGGTGCCGAGTTGGCGGTCAGCGCGGATTTCCTGGTGATGGCCCAGGACGCGCGGATGGGCTTTCCCGAGGTGAGCCTGGGGACGTATGTGGGTGGGGGAGTGACCCATCGGCTGCCGCGACTGGTCGGCTTACGGCGTGCCACGGACCTGCTGATCCTCGGCGAGCGCTTCACCGGGCAGCAGGCCCGGGAATGGGGTCTGGCGTACGCCGCGGTCCCCGGTGCGCAATTGCTCTCTGCGGCAAACGAACTCGCCGCCGCCCTCGCGGCCAAGGCGCCATTGTCGCTGTCCCGGATGAAGGCGGCGCTGCGCCGCGAGGACTCGCTCGAGGTCGCGCTGGCCGAGGAGCCGCGAGAATTGCTGGCGCTCATGGCTACCCGCGACTGGGCCGAGGGAGTCGCGGCATTCGGCGACCGTCGCCCGCCCGTCTTCCAGGGGCGATAGGCATGACCACCGATGTGCGCCCGGCCGACTCCGCAGCGGGAAACGCACTCGTCGGCGCTGAGTCCGCCGAGCGGCGAAACGCCTTGGCGCGGTTGCTCGATCCTCGCTCGATCGTCGTCGTCGGCGCGTCGGCCAATCCGGCCAAACGCGGATTCCAGGCGATCCGCGCGTTGCTGCGGTCCGGGTACGTCGATCCGATCTATCCGGTCAACCCTGCGGCGGACCGGATTCTGGGGCTGGATGTGTTCGGCTCGATCGAACAGGTGCCGTACGGCGCCGACGCGGCGCTGATCGCCCTGCCCGCCGACGCCGTTCCCGGCGCGCTGCGCGCCTGCGCGGCGGCCGGAATCGCGGGAGCGATCGTGCTGGCCAACGGTTTCGGTGAGATCGGGGCCGGCGGCGCGCGGCGCGCGGCCGAACTCGCGGACGTCATCGCGGAGACCGGGATCAGAGTGATCGGACCCAACACCTCCGGGGTGTCCAATGTGACGTCGGGCGCGAATCTCATAGGGCTGCAGGACATTCCCGCGGGACCGGTGAGCGTGATCACCCAGAGCGGGAATATGTTGCTGTCCCTGATCAACGACGACCGCGCCCGCCGCGGTCCCGGCTTCCACGTCTGTGTCGGGCTCGGCAACCAGGCCGACGTGCGCTACGACGAATGCCTGGAGGAACTGGCCGACCAGCCGGAAACGAGGGTCGTCGCGATGCACTCCGAGGGATTCGCCGACGGACGTGCGCTGTTGAGCGCCGCGGCGCGTGTCGTGCCGCGGACTCCGGTCGTGCTGCTGCGCGGCGGACGTTCGGAGGCCGGCCGCCGCACCGCGCTCTCGCACACCGGCTCGATCGCTGGCGTGGACGCCGTGGCCGATGCCGTGCTGCGGCAGGCCGGGATCGAAATCGTCGATCGCTCGGACGAACTCGGCGTCGTCGCGGGCGCTCTGGCCACCTGCGCACCGGTCGGCCCGGGGCGTCGGGTGGCCGTCCTCAGCGACGGCGGCGGCCACGCCGCCCTGGCCTGCGACGCCCTGGCCGCATCCGGCGTCGAACTCGCCGTATTGGCGGACCGCACCACTGGTGAACTGCGGGCACTGCTCGGCGAGGCGGCCGCGGTGGGTGATCCGGTCGACGTCGCGGGGGCCACCGATGCCGATCCGCTGGTCTTCGCCGAGGCGGCCCGGATCCTGATGCGCGATCCCGGCGTCGGCCTGCTGCTCGTCATCGGCCTCTACGGCGGCTATCAGCTCCGATTCGATTCCCGCCTGGCCGAAGCCGAGGATCGCGCGGCGGACCGGCTGCTGGCCCTGTCGGCCGAGTACGGGGTGCCGCTCGTGGTGCAGAGTAGTTATGCCGGTGTCGAATTGGCCAACCACGAGCGTTTGCGCGCCGGTGGAGTACCGGTGATCGCTTCGATCGACCTGGCCGTGCGCGCGGTGGCGGCGCTGGACCGGCGCGGGCGCCGCCTGGCCGATCCCGCTCGGCGCTCGGCGCTGCGCCTGCCGCCGCCCGGGCCGGTCATCTCGGGGGCGGGCCCGCTGGACGAGCCGACCGCGCGCCGGGTGCTGACCGAGGCCGGGATCCCGCTCGGCGCATGGACTTCGGGCAGCACCGAGGCCGAGGTCGTCGCCGCGGTGCGCGACTACGGTCGGCCCTGTGCGGTGAAAGTCGTTTCCCCGCAGGTTATTCACAAGTCCGATGTCGGCGGTGTGCGGCTCGGCGTCGTGGCCGGGACGGCGGCCGAGCAGGTCCGGGGAATGATCGCCGCTGTCACCGCTGCCGTTCCGGGCGCCCGGATCGATGGTTTCATCGTGACGCCGATGGCCGAGGCCGGAGTCGAACTGCTCGTCGGGGCGATGCGCGATCCCATCTTCGGGCCGGTGGTCGCTTTCGGTAGCGGTGGCCTCATGGTCGAGGCGCTGCGAGATGTCACCTTCCGGGCCGCGCCGTTCACCGAGCGCGAAGCCCGCGAGATGATCGAGGAGACCGTGGCCTCCCGGCTGCTCGACGGCTACAGAAACTTCCCGGTCATCGATCGGCGGCGGCTCGCGCGTCTGCTGGTCCGCGTCGGGGATCTCGTCGCCGCGCATCCGGAGATCGCCGAGCTCGATCTCAACCCGGTGATCGCGTCCGCGGCCGCGGTCGTGCCGGTCGATGTCCGCGTCGTCCTGTCGGATGATTCCGTCGCACGCAATGGGTCGGCTGCCGGGTCGGTCTCCCGAGCCGGCGATGAGTGAACCCGTTCTCGTGGCGCGCGGCGGGGAGGCGATGCTCAGGCGCTCGACGGCCCGCGGGCATGCGGGCCGTCGGCGAGGGCGTCCGGCCAGCGGGACACGGCGGTCGACAGCGGCGATTTCACGGCATTCTGTGTGACGTCGCAATACGGTGTCATCGAGACCCGCACATCGGGTAAGGAGCCCCCATGGAACGTTTCGCCGATCGCCGCGTGCTGATCACCGGCGCCGGGTCGGGAATCGGCCGGGCCACGGTGTACCGCATCCTGTCCGAGGGCGGCACCGTAGTCGGTGCCGACGTCAACGAGGCCGGGCTCGCCGAGACCGCGGCGCGGGCCGCCGAACAGGGCGCGGCCGACCGGTTCGGCACGGTGCGGATCGACATCTCCGACGAGATATCGGTCCAAGACGGAGTCGCTACCGCCCTGCGCACCCTCGGCGGGCTGGACGCGCTGATCAACGCGGCCGGAATTCTGCGCTCTGCGCACACCCACGAGCTCTCGCTGGCCGACTGGAATCGCATCATCGCCACCAATCTCACCGGCACCTTCCTGATGATCCGCGAATCGCTGGGCCCGTTGCTCGAGACCGGGCGCGGCGTCATCGTGAACTTCGCCTCGACCTCGACTTTCTTCGCGCACCCCTATATGGCCGCCTACGCCGCGTCCAAGGGCGGCATCATGTCGATGACGCATGCGCTGGCCGCGGAGTACGCCAAGCAGGGACTGCGGGTGGTCGCGGTGGCCCCCGGATCGATCTCCAGCGATATGACCGACGGGCGCGGTCCGGGCCTGCCCGAGGACGTGGATCTGCAGCTGTTCACGAAGCTGATGCCGATGCTGGGCAAGGGATTCGCCTCGCCCGATACGGTCGCGGGCGTGGTGGCCATGCTGGCCTCGGACGACGGCGCGTTCATCACCGGAACCGAGGTGCGGATCGACGGTGGCACCCATGCCTGACCTCGCTCCGCCGGGGTGTCCGCGGCAATCCGCGACGAGAAACTGAAACTCGTTCTACTCTGTTCGCGGATCGATACTTTGGAGGTTTCTGTGACGGATCTGGCCGCTGTCGAGGATATTCGCTCGCTCAAATATCGCTATCTGCGCGCACTGGACCTCAAGAACTGGGACGAGTTCGCCGAAACCCTGGCCGAGGATGCCACCGGGGCCTACGGCTCGCCGTCCGGCGGCGGGCCGCTGCAGTTCGACAGCAGGGACGCCATCGTCGGATACATGCGTTCCGCGCTGGACAACGACATCATCACCGTGCACGTGTGCAATCACCCGGTGATCGAGGTGGACGGCGAAACCGCCAGTGGCACATGGTGTCTGGAGGACACCGTGATCGTCCCGCAGTACGGTGTGATGATCCGCGGCGCGGCCTACTACCACGACCGCTACCGTCGCGTCGACGGGCGCTGGCAGATCGCCCACACCGGTTACGATCGCATCTACGAGGCATCGATGCCGTTGCAGGACTTGGGTTTCCAGCTCACCGCCAATCGCTGGGCGGACCGCTCTCGCGCGCAGGGGTGACCCGCGCGGCGTGCCGGGCGCTCACGGCCGGGCCAGGGCGTGATCTCGCCGGACCGCGGACGGCGTTGTGTCCCACCAGCGTTGACAGCACCGGGTGAAGGTGGATTGTTCGGACAGGCCGAGTAGTGAGGCGATCTGACTCATCGGCAGGTCGGTGGTGGTGAGGTAGCGCCTGGCCTCGATGCGGCGCACCTCGTCGAGGATGGTGGCGAAGCCGGTTCGTTCGGCGGCCAGGCGGCGTTGCAGGGTGCGCGGATGCAGGGTCAGCAACCGGGCCACGGCGGCGATGTCGGGGGTGCTGGTGGGCAGCAGTTGTTCGACCGCGGCACGAACCCGCGGGACGATCGATCCGCCCGCATCGGCCGCCTGTTCCGCGAGGAAGGCGATGGCCAGGCGGTTCAGGTGTTCGTCCCCGCCGGGTACCGCCCGCGCGGCCAGACTGCCCGGCACCCGCAGCAGCGCGGCCGGACGGTCGAATCGCACCGGCGCGCCGAAGAATTCCTCGTATGCCGCGCGCGGGGCGGGCGGGTGGTAGGGCAGTTCGACCGAGCGGAGTCCGTACGGGCCGTCGATCAGCCGCAGCAGGGTCCGGTGCAGGAAGGCCAGGCCGAGATCGGTGCCCTGCACCAGGGTCGGCCGCCCCGGCTGCACGCCGTAGTGCAGCGCCGTGACGGAGCGGTCGCCGTAGGGATCGGGCTCGAGGGTCAGGCTCAGCGACCGGGCGTGCACGAACAGATAGCGCGAGGTGCATTCCAGCGCGTCGGCGAGAGTGGGGGAGTTGCGGATGGCCAGCGCGAGCGGGCCGAGCATGCTCAGGTCCTGCCGAGCGCCGATGCGCAGACCCAAGTCGGGGCGGTGCAGGCGGTCGGCGGCGATTTCCAGCGTCAGGGCCATGGCCTCGTCGGAGACCAGCAGATCGTCCGCGTCCAGGGCGGCGATCGGCAGCCCGGCCGCGGCGGCGAACTCCTCGGCGTTACCGCCCAGCTCGGCTACCGTGGCACGGAAACCCCGTAGTCCGGCCGACCTGATCACCGACATGTCGTCCAGAATCAAATACTTGTCGTGCAGAGTCAAGAAGGAGCGCGTGTGCCGCAGCACACTGGAGAGATGGAACATCTCGATGTCGTCATCGTCGGCGCCGGCCTGTCCGGCATCGGCGCCGCCTACCGGCTGCAGACCGAGCTGCCGGACAAGAGCTACGCCGTGCTCGAGGCCCGCGAAGCGCTCGGCGGAACCTGGGATCTGTTCCGTTACCCGGGTGTGCGCTCGGACTCGGACATGTTCACGCTCGGCTACCCGTTCAAGCCGTGGCGCGATGCCAAGTCCATCGCCGACGGGCCCTCGATCCTGCGCTACGTGCGGGAGACGGCGGAGGAATTCGGTATCGACAAGCGAATTCGCTACGGCGCCAAGGTGCTCGACGCGCACTGGTCGACCGAGGATTCACGCTGGACGCTGACGATTGGCCAGGGCGGCGAAACGCGCACGCTCACTTGCGGATTCCTCTACAGCTGCGCCGGATACTACGACTACGAGCAGGGGCACGCGCCGGAATTTCCTGGCGCGGAGACATTTTCGGGCACGATGGTCTACCCGCAGTTCTGGCCGGAGGAGCTGGACTACTCGGGCAAGCGGGTGGTCGTGATCGGCAGTGGCGCCACGGCCGTCACCCTGGTTCCGGCGATGGCCGAGCAGGCCGAGCGGGTCACCATGCTGCAGCGCTCGCCGACCTGGATCTCCGCGGTGCCCGGCCGCGACAAATACGCCGACAAGATCCGCGAACTGCTGCCGCCGCGGCTGGCGCATCGCCTGATCCGCACCAAGAACATCCTGTTCAACGTGGGTTTCTATCAGTACTGCCGACGTCGCCCGGAGGCGGCGCGCAAACTGCTCACCGGCCTGACCACCCGCATCCTGAAGGATGAGGCGCTGGTTGCCGAACACTTCACCCCGAGTTACAACCCGTGGGATCAGCGCCTGTGCGCGGTGCCGGACGCCGACTTCTTCCGCGCGATGCGCAAGGATAGGGCAGAGGTGGTGACCGACCACATCGACACCTTCGTGCCCGAGGGGATCCGGCTGAAGTCGGGCCGGGTGCTCGAGGCGGATGTCGTGGTGTCGGCCACCGGACTGAAACTCCTTGCCTTCGGCGGTATCTCGCTGACCGTGGACGGTGCGCCGATCACGCTGTCCGACGAGTTCGTCTGGCAGGGAGCGATGCTCACCGGCGTGCCGAACTTCGCGGTGTGCATCGGCTACACCAACGCGTCCTGGACGCTGCGTGCCGACCTGACCTCACGCCTGGTCTGTAAAGTGTTGGCGCACATGGATCGTCGCGGTTATCCGGCCGTGGTCCCGCGACCGCAGGGACACCTGGACGAGCATCCGCTGCTGGATCTGGCCTCGGGTTACATCCAACGTTCGATCGGTGATTTCCCCCGCCAGGGCAGCCGCCATCCGTGGAAGGTGCGCCAGAACTACCTCCTGGATTCGGCCACCACGATGCGCACCAATCTGGACAAGACGCTCGAGCCGGTGCGTCCCGCGCCGGTGTTGCAGCGGGCCTGAGCCCGCGTCCCGTCGAACGTGACCGGTTGGCGTGCGGTGTGCTTCGAGCCGGTAGCAGACCGCCGTCGACGGTCGGGATACTTGCGCGCGCTGCTGTTCTGCAGCAGCGCGGACTGTACGAGTCCGTGCTTGACGTAATGATTGGATCAATATATCTTCGATTCGTGTTGTTTCCCACTCCTGAACTCACCGCCGACGACCGTCGCGTTCTGACCGAGGTCGACCGTATGCGAGATGTGCTACGTCATCAGCTTCAGGAGGTGCCCGCCAAGTGGACCGGAGGGCTGCGGAAATTCCTGACCGCCGACGCGGTCGCCGCATCGAACTCCATCGAGGGATTCACGGTAGCGACCGTGGATGTTGAGGATTTGATCGCAGGTGAGCGAGATGTCGACGTTTCCGAGGAGAACAGAGACGAGACGCTCGCCTATGAGCGGATGGTGACGTATATCCAAACCCTGCACGATGTCCGGGATTTCGAGTACAGCAAGGGGCTGCTCAACGCATTGCACTGGATGCTTCAGGGGCACCGGCACACCCCGCGCAAGCCTGCCGGGCAATGGCGAAGTGGCCCGGTGTACGTGACCGATGCGCGCGATCCGAGTATTGCGGCATACACTGCGCCCGAGGCAATTTCGGTGCCGGATTTGATGACCGAATTGATCGATTGGCTCAACGCGGAGGACGGATCGCATCCCTTGGTCCGGGCCGCCATGGCACATCTGGATCTGGTATCAATCCATCCGTGGGCAGACGGCAACGGCCGGATGTCCCGTTCGCTGCAGACGCTGATGATTGCGCGAGAAGGCGTGCTCGCGCCCGAGTTTTCCTCGGTCGAGGCATGGCTCGGGCGCCCCGGCAATACGTGGGAGTACTACCAGGTGCTCGGTCGTCGGGGCAGCGAGTATCGCCCCGATCAGGATGTGGCGGAATGGATACAGTTCAACCTCACCGCCTACCATCAGCAGGCGCAGACGGTGCATGCCCGCTTTCGGCGTTCGGGTCAGGTCTGGGAAGACCTGGGCGAGTTCGCGAGTCGTGCGGCCATCGATGAGCGGCTCGTGTCGGCACTGCACGATGTCGCGATGTCGGGCAGGGTTCGGCGTACGCGTTACGAACAGAGTGAGGGGTTGAGCCTGCAACAAGCGCAACGTGACCTCCGTGACCTTGTGCAGCGGCAGGTTCTCGAGCCGGTGGGGCGTACTCGGGCCCGCTTCTATATCGCCGGGCCGAAATTCCCGGAAGCCGTTCTGGAGCGGGCACGTACACCTATGACATTGACCGATCCCTATGGAAAGTGATTGTCGGCAGCGACTCGAATACGTTCGGCGGCGGGTGAAGTCGGATGACCTGCGCTAGCGAGAGTGGTTGTCCGAGTGTCGATCCTGCGATTCCAGGCGGGGGACCTCCGAGGGGAGGGGGTGGTCCGGATCGAGGGCGGGCAGGCCGTCGATGCTGCGGGAGTTGTCCCCGGCGATTCGGCGCGCGAACTTCTCCTGCGGCTGGCGGGCGTGATAGTCGTCCAGAACCGGGCGTTCGCCGACGAGTTCGTAGTAGGGCACCGAATATCCGCACGCATCGGCGATGCGCTCGACCCGGATCACCACCACCGCGCGCACGCCGGGGTGGTCGGTGCCGAAATGCGTTCGCAGGTCGAGGAATTCGGGATCGTCCGGGCGCACGACCCGGCCCGACCCGAACAGCCGCAGAATCCGGGAGTTGCGAGTGAACGAACAGAACATCACCGTGATCCGGCCGTTCTCCCGAATGTGGGCGATGGTTTCCGAACCGCTGCCGAACAGATCGAGATAGGCGACGGTGTGATCGTCCAGAATCGCGAACGTATCCTGATATCCCTTGGGCGACAGATTGACTCGTCCGCCCTCCGAGGGCGCGCTGGCCACGAAGAACATCGCCTGCGCCCGAATGAACTGCCGCAGTTGGTCGTCGAGCCGCTCGAACTCCTTGGCCATCGGCACGCCTTCCGCTCGAACATGTCGTGAGCCTGCGGCCAGTGTAACGACCGGCTTCAGATGCGGCCGAGATCGATCCGGACGGGGAAAGGCGCGGACGCCTCGATCACCCCGGTGAACATCTCCCCCGATCGGTACGCCCGGGTCGCCGGATCCAGCACGTACGTGTAGACCAGCGGCACCCCGGTCGCGGCCTGCTCGATCCGCCAGTAGAACCCGATGCCCGCCCGGGCGTACTGCTCGACCTTCACGATCCGGTCGGTGGTCTCCGACCCCGGCGACACGATCTCCGCGACGAGCAGGACGTGTTCGGGGCGAGTGGGGGTGATGTCGATCGTATCCGCGCGGTACACCACGACATCCGGCCGGCGATTGTGCAGCGGTACATCCTGAAGCCTGACGTCGAAGTCCGTATCGGCGTTCCAGTCCGGGCCAGCGGCGCTGTCCAGCGCATTCGCCAGGATCCGGGCCAGTCGGTTGTGGCGTTTGGATGCCGTTGGACTTACGACGGCCATTCCGTCCACGATCTCGATTCCCGCACTCTGCTCCTCGGACCAGGACTCGTACTGCTCCACCGTGATCCGCTCGCGCATCCACGCGGGGGTTATCGACTGCACAGCCATTTGCGCTCCTCCCGGCCATCCGTCGGGGGGCCCGATCCCGCTGAACGCAGTGTAATTCCGGATCGCCGACGAACGTCACACGTGGCAGGCCCACAGGTCTGCGGTGTAGTCGATTCGATTCGCTCCGATGGGACGGATCTTGCGGTGCGATGGGGCGCGTGGGCGAGCTGACGCGGCGGACCGGGATGGCTGTCCGGCCGCGCCGCGCGGCTGCGGAATATCGGGATGAACAGCGTTGCGGCTCAGGCGGATTGCTGGATCCGGATGATATTGCCCGCGGGGTCGCGCAGGGCGCAGTCGCGGATGCCGTAGGGGTGGGCGGTGGGTTCCTGGAGGACCTCGGCGTCGCCGGTCTGCACCCGTTCGAAGGTCGCGTCGAGGTCGGGGGTGGCCAGGACGATGCGGCCGTAGGTGCCCTTGCCCATCATCTCGGCGATGGTGCGGCGCTCGTCGTCGGTGAGGTCGGGCTCGGCGGCCGGCGGGTACAGCACGATCGACGTCCCGGGCTGTTCGGCGGGCCCGACCGTGATCCACCGCATCGTGCCGTCCCCCACGTCCTTGCGGACCTCGAAGCCGAGTACGTCGCGATAGAACGCCAGCGAGGCCTCCGGATCGTCGTGCGGAAGAAATGTCCAGGCAATGGTGATATCCATGTCGCCAACGCTAGGTATCCGGCCTTCCTCGACGCTTCTCGATTCCTGATCGGTTCCGGTGACGCGCGCACCGAGCGGGCGACGGATCGGCGGCCGCTGTTCCGCTGTTTCGGAGCGAAGCCGGTTTCGTGATCGGATGCCGCGTGCGGTTGTGGCGGTCGGGCAATTCACGGCGGTATCGTTCATGGCGCGACGGTGCGGTCCGTGAGCCTGTTCACTCCGGAGTTCGGCTGCGGCAGGGAGAATTTGCCGCCGAATCGCCGCGGTGCAGGTCAGGGTGGGTGCGGGTGCCTCGGAATTAGGTTTGTAAACCCTTGGTGTGCAATGGGTTACCTCATTTCGGCAAGCCTTGCATTGCTGGAACGAAATACGGGAAATGGTTACCGTGAATCCGTGCTGAGAGATGAGGCAGTGCTGGACGAGCGGGCTGTGGTTGCGGCGCAGGCGCATCCGGAACCACACGGTATCGGGTTGGCCGCGCGGTTGAATTGGCTTCGGGCGGGAGTTCTGGGAGCCAATGACGGAATTGTTTCCGTGGCCGGCATCGTGGTGGGTGTGGCGGCGGCCACGGCTACCCGCTCGACGATTCTGACCGCCGGAATCGCCGGACTGGCGGCGGGGGCGGTATCGATGGCGCTGGGCGAGTACGTCTCGGTCAGTACGCAGCGCGACAGCGAGCGGGCGATTCTCGAGGTGGAACGGCGCGAGCTCATCGAACAACCGGAGGCGGAACTGGCCGAGTTGGCCGCGATCTACGAGGGGAAGGGTCTGTCGCCGGCGACGGCGTGGAAGGTGGCCGAGGAACTCACCGAGAACGACGCCTTCACCGCGCATGCCGAAGCCGAACTGGGCATCGACCCGCACGATCTGACCGATCCCCGGCACGCCGCGTTCTCCTCGGCGCTGTCGTTCACCCTCGGCGCGTTGCTGCCGCTGCTGGCGATCCTGTCCCCGGCGGCGATCCGGGTCCCGGTGACCGTGATCGCCGTGCTGGTGGCGCTCGGACTCACCGGGGCGCTCGGTGCGCGGCTGGGCCAGGCCCCCGTGCTGCGAGCCACCCTGCGGGTACTGTCGGGGGGCGCGCTGGCGATGGCGAGCACCTACCTGATCGGCCATCTGGTCGGCCTCGCCATCTGACGCGCCGCGCGGCGATCAGACCTGCGCCGGAACGGGATCGCGTCTGCGGGCTTCCCGCGCGAGAGCGCGATCGCGCTGCTCCTCGAACCGCAGGCAGTCACCGCGCAACTTCTCCAGGAATTCCCCCAGCTGGTTCCGGATTCGATCGCCCCGGGCCCCGAAATCGTTGCGCTCGAAAACATTCCACTTGCGCAACACCGGCATGACCACCTCTTCGAGGTGCTGGCGCAGATCATAGATGCCGTGCTTGGCCATCAGCACGCCGTTGCGCCGCCAGTCCGGCATGCCCATACCGGGCATCCGGAAATTGCATACGATCTCGGTGATCGCCTCGAGCGTCTGATCCGGCGAAAGATCCAGTGCCGCACCGCACATGTCGCGGTAGAAGATCATGTGCAGGTTCTCGTCCGCGGCGATGCGCGCCAGCATGCGGTCGGCGATCGGGTCCTCGCATGCCTTACCGGTGTTCCGATGCGAGACGCGGGTCGCCAGCTCCTGGAACGTGACATAGGCGACCGAATGCAGGAAACCGCGGTCGGTCAGCAGATCGATGGACCCGCCGCCCTCCCGGATCATCTTGACCGGGTTGTAGCCCTGGGTCATGTGCGTCATCCGGGCCTGTTCCAGCGCAACCGGATCCACCGCCCGGGTGACCACCAGGTAGTCCCGGATGACGATCCCGTGCCGGTTCTCCTCCGCGGTCCAGCGGCCCACCCAGGTGCCCCACGCGCCGTCCATCGAGAAGTTCTCGGCGATCTCGCGGTGATAGGAGGGCAGATTGTCCTCGGTGAGCAGATTGGTGATCATCGCCGCCTTGGCGACCTCGCTCAGCTTCGACTGCGAGGGCTCCCAGTCCTGGCCGTCCATGGCCGCGAAGTTGCGGCCTTCGTCCCAGGGCACGTAGTCGTGCGGATGCCAGTTCTTGGCCATGGACAGATGCCGGTCGACGTTCTGTTCGGCGACGGGTTCCAACTCCATGAGCAGTTCGAGCTGTGTGAGGTTCCTGGCCACGATGAAGCCTTCCTCCGAGTCGGATCGGCGAGTGGGACGGTGCGCGAAGAAACCGGTACAGTGCAATAGCGATCGGATAGCTGCGTGTCACACGGCAGCCCCGATCGGTTCCGCCCCCGATAATGTAGTCCGGCCCGGCCGGGTGCTCGAGGGCAGGAGGGCGCGTCGCAGTATATCGGACCGAACTCCTGCTGAGGTAGTGTTCCACCCCCGGCGACCTGCCGAACCGGCTGTCGTTCCTGTTGTTGTCGGTTTCCCGAGTGTTACTCACAAGGTGTATTCGCCAAAGGATTGCCATCGAAAGTGAGCCGAGCATGACGAGTGTGAGCGGTAAGGGTTTTCCCAATGTGGTCGTCACCGGTCTGGCGGCCACGACGTCGATCGCCGGAGATGTGGACTCGACCTGGAAGGGGCTGCTCGGCGGCGAAAGCGGGATCGATGTCCTGGACGACGAGTTCATCGACCAGTTCGACCTGCCCGTGCGCATCGGCGGTCACCTGAAGGCCAAGCCGGAGGATTCGCTCGGCCGCGAGGAGGTCCGGCGGCTGTCCTACGTCGAGCAGATGGCGCTGGTACTGGGCCGGGAGGTGTGGCGCAACGCGGGCAACCCCGAGGTCGATCCGCAGCGGCTCGGGGTGTCGATGGGCACCGGAATCGGCGGCGCGGAGGTCTACATCGATGTGACGAACCGGATGCAGCACGGCGGCTACCGCAAGGTCTCGCCACTGGCGGTGCAACAGATCATGCCGAACGGCGCGGGCGCGGTCGTCGGACTCGAGGTGGGCGCGAAAGCCGGTGTGTCGACGGTGGTTTCGGCCTGTTCGTCCGGTTCGGAGGCGATCGCCAACGCCTGGAAATCGATCGTGATGGGCGATGCGGACATGGTCGTCACCGGCGGGGTGGAGGGTTCCATCCAGGCCGTCCCGATCGCCGCGTTCACCATGATGCGCGCCATGAGCACCCGCAACGACGAGCCCAAACGCGCCTCGCGCCCGTTCGACAAGGATCGCGACGGATTCGTCTTCGGCGAGGCCGGGGCGATGATGGTGCTCGAGACCGAGGAACACGCCCGCGCCCGCGGCGCGACGATCCACGCGCGCCTGATGGGCGCCGGAGTCACCTCCGACGGTTTCCACCTGGTCGCCCCGGATCTCGAGGGCAAGGGCGCCGCGCGGGCGATCACCCGAGCCATCGAGACGGCCGGATTGTCGAAAGACGATGTGACACATGTGAATGCGCATGCCACCGCGACATCGGTCGGCGACACCGCCGAGGCGCTGGCGATCAACTCCGCGATCGGCAACCACCCCTCGGTCTACGCGCCCAAATCCGCGCTGGGACATTCGATCGGCGCGGTCGGAGCGCTGGAGTCCGTGCTCACGGTGCTCAGCGTCCGCGACGGCGTCGTGCCGCCGACGCTCAATCTCGACAACAAGGATCCGGAGATCGACCTGGACGTCGTGACCGGACAGGCCCGAACCGCCCGGATCGATTACGCGGTGAAGAACTCCTTCGGCTTCGGCGGGCACAACGTCTCGCTGGCGTTCGGGCGTTACTGAGCCGAAACCGTGGAAGCTCCTGCTACTGTTCGGGCTTCGCGGTGTCGATCTGTTCGATTGTCATCGCACGTCCGCTGGGCGTGCGTGAAAAAGGATAGGGAATGATCGGCGAAACCTTTGACGACTATCTCGATGAGCAGGGCAATATTTCGATCCGCAGCGATGCGACCATGATCGATTTCGTCGACAAACACAGTGCGGCGAGAGCCGGCGAGCTCGCCTACCGCTACATCGACTATTCGCGCGAGCGCGACGGGGAGTACCTCGAGCTCACCTGGGGCCAGTTCGGCGTGCGACTGCGCGCGGTCGCGGCTCGACTGCAACAGGTGACGAAACCGGGCGATCGGGTGGCGGTCCTCGCGCCCCAGGGATTGGACTACGTGGTGGCCATGTTCGCGGCGGTGTACGCGGGCAATATCGGTGTGCCACTGTTCGATCCGGAGGAACTGGGACATGCCGACCGAGTGCGTTCGGTACTGCGCGACTGCCGTCCCGCGGCCATTCTCACCGCGAGTTCGGCCGCGGCGCGGGTGCGCGAGATCTTCCGCGAACTACCGGCCGCGCGACGTCCCCGGATCATCGCGGTCGACGCGATCCCGGACAGCGTCGGGGAGGGCTGGATCCGCCCGAACCTCGACATCGACGACGTGGCCTACCTGCAGTACACCTCGGGCTCCACGCGCGTGCCCGCCGGTGTCGAGATCACCCATCGCGCAGTGGGAACCAACCTGCTGCAGATGATCGACGCTCTCGGCATCGACGAGACCGCGCGCGGGGTCAGCTGGCTGCCGATGTTCCACGACATGGGGCTGTTGTGCGTGATCCTGCCGGTGGTCGGCGGCGGATTCATCACCATCATGTCGCCCAGTGCCTTCGTGCGCCGCCCGTACCGGTGGATCAAGGAACTGGCCGCGGCCTCGGACGGCGCGTCGACCTACGCCGCCGCACCGAATTTCGCCTACGAGCACGCGGCCGTGCGCGGACTGCCCAAACCGGGCGAGGATCTGGATCTGTCCAATGTGATCGGCCTGATCAACGGCAGTGAACCGGTGTCGGTGACTTCGATGGCGAAGTTCAACGACGCGTTCACCCCGTACGGGCTGTCCAAGACCGCGATGAAGCCGTGTTACGGCATGGCGGAGGCGACGCTGTTCGTCTCGGCGACAAGGCGCGAGGACGAGGCGATGGTCGTCTACGTCGACCGGGCCGAACTCAACGCCGGACGGATGGTCGAGGTCGGTCCGGCCGCGGACAACGCGGTCGCGCAGGTGTCCTGCGGATATGTCGCGCGGTCGCAGTGGGCGGTGATCGTGGATCCCGCGACCGGGGCCGAGCGGCCGGACGGCGAGATCGGCGAGATCTGGTTGCACGGGGAGAACATGGGCATCGGCTACTGGGGCCGGGAGCAGGAGAGCGCGGCGACCTTCCGCAACCGGCTCACCGCGCGGCAGCCGAACAGCCATGCGGAAGGTACTGCGGCGGAAGCGGATTGGATGCGCACCGGCGATTTCGGCGCCTACTACAACGGTGAGCTGTACATCACCGGCCGGGTCAAGGATCTGGTGGTTGTGGACGGGCGCAACCACTACCCGCAGGATATCGAGCAGACCGCCCAGGAGGCGTCGAGTGCGCTGCGGCCGGGTTTCGTGGCGGCGTTCTCGGTGCCGGCCCACGAGCTGCCCGCGGCGATCCGCGAGGCCGGAGCGCCCGCGGGCCCGGAGAATCTGGTCGTGGTCGCCGAACGCGCCACGGGCGCGGCGAAATTGGCGCCGGAGCCGATCGCCGAGGTGGTCCGGGCCGCGATCGCGGCCAAACACGGTGTGGCGGTGTGGGATCTGTTGCTGGTCCCGGCCGGATCCATCTCGCGCACTTCCAGCGGGAAGATCGCGCGGCGGGCGTGCAAGGCGGCCTATCTCGAGGGAACGCTGCGCGGCGGCCGTCGGCAGCGGGAGTTCCCGGACGCCGAATCGCGGTAGCGACCGGCCGCGCCGGACCGCTATCGATGTCCCCGGTGCGCCGCGGTCTCAGGCACGCCAGAGCTGATCGCCCGAGCGGGAGATCACGATGTTGGGCACCACCGCGCGGGCCGACAGCCGCGACACCGCGAGCACCAGCTCGGCGATGTCTGCGGTGGGGAGCATGGCCGAGGGCTCTAGTTCACCGTGCTTCCAGGCGGTCATATCGGTGTCGACGTAGCCCGGCGAGATCGCCGTCGCGCTGACGCCGCGCGCGGACTCCTCCAGCGAGACCGTCTCGCACAGGGAGATCAGCGCCGCCTTGGTGGCGCCGTAGAGGGCCAGGCCCGGCTCCCCGGCGACCCCGGTGATCGAGGCCAGTGCGACGATCTTGGCCCCGCGCCGCGGGTCGGCCTCGGCGCTCTTGCGCAACAGCGGCAGGGTCGCCTGGATCAGCGCCAGCGGGGCGCGGAAGTTGACGTCCAGCATGCGGTCGCGGGCCTTGGGCTTCAGCTCCGCGACCTCGCCTACGCTGCCGGTTCCGGCGTTGAGCACCAGCAGGTCCAGGCCGCCGAACCGCTCGGCGTGCGCCTCTGCCAGTTCGGTGATCCGCGCCTCGTCGGCCAGGTTCGCCGCGAACGGGTGGATCTGCGCGCCGGTCTCCCCGTGGATCTCCTGGGCGGTGCGCTCGAGGGTTTCGGCGGTGCGCGCGGCGATGGTCACCGCGTATCCCTCCCCGGCCAGGCGGCGGGCGACCTCGGCGCCGATACCGCGTGAGCCGCCGGTGACCAGTGCGCTGCGAACAACCGTCATGACCCAGCCTTCTCGATGGTGCGTAGTGTAACGATGAACCGGGGAGAAGTTAACACGGATTCGCGTGCCCGCGATCGATCGGGGCGGCCGGTCGCCGCGAGCGGGCCGGGGACCACCGGCGGCCGGGCGGGCGATCGTCGTACACGCCTGCGCCCGTAGTTCCCGGGATCGCCTCGACGGGCGATGACAGCGCCCGGTCCGGTCCATCTCCGGCGGCGATCTGTGGCAGACTCGGCACCGCACGATGCGGCCGCTCGACGACCGTGCGTGGAAGGGTATGCGGGAGTTGGGATTGCGATGGAGCTGAGCACCATCGAGCGCCAGGTGGCGCAGGACAGGCGTGCCGCCACCCAGGAGCGCTCGGCCGAGGCCGATCTGCGCCTGGCCGCCTCGCTGTGTGAATTCGCCCGCGCCCTGATCGCCACCAAACAGGACGGTTCGGAGCGGGATCGTTCCCCGGCCGCGCTGGAGCCGGCTCAGGAGGCGGTGCTGATCCGGCTGCGCTGGCTGATTCGCGGGCGGGTGACCGCCCAGTTCGCCGGGCAGGTGCAGGAGGCGCTGCGGCTGTTCGAGGAGGCCGCGCGCACCATCGGCCACCGCGAGCTGGCGACCTCGACCATCCGGCAGGCCTGCGACGCGTACCACCAGGTCGCGCGGGACTATCCGGCCGCAGCCGCGGTTTGCGCCGACGGGCTGTCCAAATGCGGTGTGTGGCTGTGCCGGCTGGACCCGTCCGCGGCGGTCGACGCCAGCGCCGAGGCGGTGCGCATTCGCGCGGGCCTGTTCGCGGCCGATCCCGACCAATCCGGCCGCTACTACCTGGCCAGCCTGAACATGTTGCTGCGCACGCTGATGATCGGCCGACCGCGCAAGCAGGCGCTGGCGATGTACCGGGAACGGTATTCGGCCTGGACCACCCAGCCGATGACCAGCCGGTTGCGTGCGACGCCGATCGCTGAACTCGACTTCACCGCTAAAACCGTTGCGGCACTGGGGAAGCTGGAGTGCCAGACGCTCGAGCGCGCGGGTTACCTGACTCAGCAGCAGATTCTGTACCAGACCTCCGGTGACCTGTCGACGATCGAGGAGATCAACTGGAAGCTCGGGCTGGTGGGGCTCAAACCCCTTGCGGCCGGGGCGCTTCCGGATCTGCCGTCCAAGCCGGTGGAGATCGCGACCTCGTTCGGCGCGATCGCGGTGCGGTGTACGAGTCCCGATGCGGTGGCCCAGGTGCGCGCGGCGGTCATCGCCGCCTACGCGGCCGACGGGGCGGAGCCCACCACGAGCACCTCCTTCCAGGGGGTGCACGAAACCCATTGGCATATGCCCGATCCCGAGATGAACCTCACCGAGCGCCTCGGTGACGACGTGGTGCTGGTCGAACGCTGCGGCGGCAGCTGGATCTCGGTGGCCAGCCTGTACTGGGAACTCACCCCTGGCGGGAAAAACCCTCTGGCCCTGCGCCTTTCCCAGCGCTGGCCGGTCATCACGGTGAACACCACCGAGCACATGTCCTACGAACTGTGCTGGTACGCCGACGGCGTCGCCGCCCAGTACGCCGCCCTGGGGCGTCCTGCCGGGCAGCCCGCACTGGACAAGCCGTTGGCGCCCTTGAACTTCGCGGTCCTGGCCGACTACGGCGCGGACTATGCCTCGGAGACCCAGGTCCGCGCGGCGTTCGGCAACACCGCGACGTTCTCCAAGCTCACCAATCTGCCCACCAGCGGTATCCGGCAGGCCGGGCAGGCGCACGCGCTGGCCGATTACGGCGATCGGGTGCTGTTCTTCCGCGCCGGCGGATCGGACTGAGCGGCGATGTCGGAACCCGCGCTATCGCAAGCGGTTTCGCCGCGGTGGGAGTACGGCGGCCGCTACTACGTGGTGTGGCGGGTCACCGACAGCGCTGAGCGGGCCACCCTGGGCTGGGAACTCGAGGACGTGGGCCCCTCGCCGGGGCGAGGTATCGTACTCGAGGCGTTCGAACAGGACGCCTCCGGAGAGTTCGCGTTCACCGCGTTCACCGACCAGCCGCTGCCGTTCGCCCTGGTCCACCGGTTCGTCGTGGAGGCGGCCCGGCAGATCCCGGCGAAGTAGCCGATCACGTCTTCCGCCGGCCGGGCGGGATGAATTCGCGCCGCGCGAGTGTTGGACACAGGTCCGTCCGCTTCACGGCCGGTAACGAATGACCTGTAGTGGAAGGCCGCGGCCCGCCGGACCGGAGCGGAGGCCAACGCCACAACAATCGATTTGCGATTCGGTGCCTGGGCGTATGTATAGTTGGCTTTGGCAACTAGTTGTATGCGCTAACCAAGTCTGCAGATCTATGGGAGAAGGTGAATCCCGTGACCACCGTCGGCCTCGAGCCCGAGGTAACCGCCGCCGTCGTCTCCGGCAACGCCGTCCTCGACGACGCCGATCGCCTCGGCACTCAGTTGGTCCGGTTCATGCGGGCACTGAACCGGGCGAAGACACAGATGTCCAAGCACGGTCCGGACGGATTGGACAGACTCGCCTACGCGGTGCTGTTCTGCCTGGTCCACGACGGCCCGCAGCGTACCGGCAAGATCGCCGAGCAGCTGCACGCCGAGATCTCCACCATCAGCAGGCAGACCCGATCCCTCGTCACGCACGGCATGATCGAACGCCGGGCGGACCCTGTCGACGGCCGCGCCTGCGTGCTCGCCGCCACCGAGGAGGGAGTGCGAGTCTTCGAAGAGACCCGCCGGCAACGGAATCTCTGGCTCGCCGGAATCCTGGCCGACTGGCCCGCGACGGAGCGGTCCGATCTCATCACACTTCTCGACCGGCTCAACGCCGATATCGAGACAACCCCATCGCTGTGTACAGCCGAACCGAAATAGGGTTTGAACAATTATGACGACTTCGACAACCGAGGCGCCGGTGGCTCGGTCCGGACCAGTGCAGGAAGAGAGTACGTTCCTCTCTCACCGCCAGGTTCTGACGGTGCTGTCGGGCCTGCTGCTGGGCATGTTCCTGGCGGCGCTGGATCAGAACATCGTGAGCGTTGCGATCGTTCGGATCGCCAACAGCCTGCACGGATTCGATCAGCAGGCCTGGGCGACCACCGCCTATCTGATCACCGCGACCATCAGTACCCCGCTGTACGGCAAGCTTGCCGACATCTACGGCCGCAAGCCGTTCTTCCTCACCGCGATCGGCATCTTCGTCATCGGTTCGGCGGCCTGTACGTTCGCCACCTCGATGTACGAACTGGCCGGGTTCCGTGCCTTCCAGGGCCTGGGCGCCGGTGGTCTGATGTCGCTGGCGATGACCATCATCGGTGACATCGTCCCGGCCCGCGAGCGCGTGCGCTACCAGGGCTACTTCATGATGGTGTTCGGCATCTCCACGGTGCTCGGACCGGTACTCGGCGGCTGGTTCTCCGGCTTCGACCACCTGTGGGGCCTCGAGGGCTGGCGCTGGGTGTTCCTGGTGAACGTGCCGATCGGCGTGATCGCGCTGGGCGTGGTGGCCCGGGTGCTGAACGTGCCGCACCGAAGGCAGAACCACAAGGTCGACTGGTGGGGAGCGATAGCACTCGCGATATGCGTGGTCCCGCTGCTGATCGTGGCCGAACAGGGCCGCGGCTGGGGCTGGGGCGACAGCAAGTCGATCATCTGCTACGGCATCGGCGCGGTCGGGCTGATCCTGTTCATCTTCGTCGAATACGTGATGAAGGATGCGGCGCTGATCCCGCTGCGGCTGTTCAAGAACTCGACCTTCAGCGTCGTCATCGCGGGCGGATTCATCGTGGGTGTCGCGATGTTCGGCGCGATCTCCATGGTTCCGCTGTACTGGCAGGTCGTTCGGAACTATTCGCCGACCGCCGCGGGTCTGCTGATGCTGCCGCTGGTCGCGGGCATCATGATCGGATCGCTGATCTCCGGTCAGGTCACCCGGTTCACCGGCCGCTACAAGATCCTGCCCGTGGTGGGCACGTTCATCATCGCGGTGGGCGCGCTGCTCTACGCGCAGGTCCACTACGACAGCGCGATCTGGCAGCCGCTGCTGTACAGCGGCGTCATCGGCCTGGGCCTGGGCTGCTGTATGCAGACGTTGATCATCGCCGCGCAGAACGCGGGCCCGCGTTCGGACATGGGTGTATCCACCGCGTCGGCGACCTTCTTCCGGCAGATGGGCGGCACGCTGGGTGTCGCGGTCTTCCTGACGATCATGTTCAACCTGCTGCCGAACAAGATCATCGATGCTTTCGGCGGCCACCTGCCGGCCGGGTTCGACACTTCCAAGCTCGGCAGCATCCAGAGCAACACCAGCGGCATCGCCAATCTCCCGGCGATGGTCAAGGATCCGATCCTGATCGGATTCACGAACTCCCTGCACGGCGTGTTCTACGCCGCGGCCGGGGTCGGGCTGGTGGCCTGCCTGGTGCTGCTGTTCATGAAGGAGATCCCGCTGGCGGACCCCAAGGCCTCCGCGCCGCCGGCCGAGAAGCCGGTCGACGCAACCACGGATTCGTGGGAGGAAAGTCAGGGCCGGGCGCAGTATCAATACGCGCTCTCCGAGCCGGAGCCGGTGCTGGCCGGTGCGGTCGCGGGCAGGCATGCCGCGATCTCGCGCAACGGCAACGGCGCGGCTGCGCATACGAATGGAACGGCGGTGTCACAGATGGCCATAAGGAGTTCGTCGGCCGGATTCGCCTCGGCGGATGGCGAGGTTCGCACGATCGGCGGTCGGATCAGACGCGAGGACGGGCGGCCGGTCGCCGGCGCCGCGCTCACGCTGATCGATACGCGCGGTCACCAGGTGTCCCGGGCGGCCGGTGACGCCGAGGGCGGTTACACGATCGGCGCGCCCACGTCGGGCAGCTATGTGCTGATCGTCTCGGCCGGCGGACATCAGCCCTCGGCGGTCAATGTGACCGTCGGCAATGGATCGCAGGCGCTGGACGTGACGCTGCAGGGTTCGGGCGAACTGTCGGGCGTGGTGCGCTCGGCGGGGCGCGGTGAGCCGCTGCCCTCGGCGACGGTTACGCTGACCGATATGCGCGGCGAGGTCGTCGGCGCGGCGGTCACCGGACAGGACGGCGCATACGTCTGCCACGGCGTGGTATCCGGGATCTACACCCTGGTCGCCGTCGCCGATCACATGCGGCCCAACGCGCTGACCCTGACCGTGCCCGAGAGTGGTCTGCTGCGGCACGACATCGAACTCTCGCCGATGACGGTGCTGTCCGGCGCGGCCTGGGCCAACGGGCGCGCGGTGCCGGATGCGCAGGTGACGGTGCTGGACGTCAGCGGGACGCCGGTCGCCACCGCGCGCACCGACGCGGAGGGCCACTACCTGGTGACCGATCTGCCCGAGGGCGAGTACACCGTGGTGGCCAGCGGCTACCCGCCGGTGACCAGCCAGGTGACCGTCGCCGGCGGCGAGATCAACCACGATGTGCGGCTCGGCTACGAGGAGGCGACAAACCAGTCATGAGTGGATTGACGGCACGTATTCACACCACCGAGGGGTGGCCGGTCCCGGACGCGGTGCTGACGGTAACCGATTTGAGCGGCCGTCAGCTCGCCCGGGCGAGTGCCGGTGCGACCGGGGAGGTGGCTACCGAGCCGCTGCCCGCGGGCGTGTGCACCGCCATCATCACCGCGCCGGGTTATCAGCCGGTGGCGCAGGTGGCGCGGGTCGGTGGGGACGGTTCGGGCCGGCTGGGGCAGATCGTCCTGGCTCCGGAGGCGGGGACCAATCCGGCTCCGCCGGCGGGTCCGTGGACCATCGATCCGGTGCATTCGACGGTGATCGCGACCGCGCGGCACCTGGGTATCGCGAGTATCAAGGCCCGGTTCGCGGAGGTGAGCGGTCGGCTGAACATCGCCGAAACCCTGGAGAATTCGACGGGTTTCGCCGAGATCAAGACCGCGAGCATCGATACCGGTATCGGGATGCGCGACGACCACCTGCGGTCGGCGGACTTCCTGGACGCCGAGAAGTATCCGGTGATCTCGTTCAACGGCAGCGGTTTCCGCCGCGTCGGCGGTGACAAGCTGGTGATGCCGGGCGAGCTGACCCTGCACGGTCAGGTCCGCCCGGTCGAGCTGGACATCACCTACGGTGGCTACGGCCCCGACCCGTGGGGCGGTGTGCGCGCGGCGTTCCACGCCGAAATGCAGTTGCACCGCAACGATTTCGCGATCGACTACAACGCCATGGTGCGCGCGGGTATCGCCGCGGTCGGCACCGCGGTGAAGATCGATCTGGACATCGAACTCGTCCAGGGTGAGTCACTGCCCCAGATGTAGCACGGTATTTCGCATGCCGCCCCGATCCGAACGGATCGGGGCGGCATGCTTGTGGGATTCGATTGCTACACAGCGCAATTCGGATTGGATGGGAGAATCGTCAGAACGAACTCTCCGAAAGGTCGCGTGGATGGCGCTTCGGTGCACCCAGCCGACGGTGGTCGCCGGCGTCATCGCAGGTACCCGAGGAGGTTTTTCGCACCTGCGGATTTGATCCGCATGACCCTGTCCGCATCCTCGTCGACGAGTGTGAGGGCTTCGTAGGCATCGCTCGCCGCAAGGGCGTCCCGCCCCGAAAGCACTTCGGCGCACAACAGCCAGATGCCCTCCTGGGCTGCGAGAATACATTCCCTCGTCAAATCCCGGCCGTCCCGCGCCGCCTCGTACGTCTGTCCTTCCCCCGCGGCAAGCGACAGCACAAGGCCGGAAAAAACCCTCCGCACCGGCAGCGGGACCGTATCCGCCAGGGCCGCGAGAGCGACCCGCATCGTCGGAACCGCGGGCTCGCAGAGGATCGATGGCATGAATACATGGCCGTCCAAGCGGTCGGTGTCGAGGCGCTGCTCGCCGTCACCGCCGTGCGCGAGCCATCGGAGATCATCCGCAACATGCCCGGCATGGTGACCGCACCCGCAACGCAGCTGGGACCACTCGTGCCGTTCGATCTCGAGTTCCAAGAACCCCACACCCCGAGCATCCCTGTATCTTCCGTTGAGATCCACTCGAATTTGCGAGGGGTATCGCGAGTATCAAGGCGCGCTTCGCGGAGGTGAGCGGTCGCCTGAACATCGCCGAAACCAAGGGAAGAGTGAGTTGCCCTGCGCTGCCCCGGTTTCTGCGCCCTGGCGGCCCAATGCCGTGTCACCTCTTGCGCATTTCCCAATATCGGTGAATCATTCCCGGCCCACGGTCAATAGGCTGGGGCGAGGTGTCCACTCGATACCGACGAGGAAGCCACATGTCAGCAACGAGTTCGGGACGAAACGAATGCCCGATGGCGGGTCGACCCGGCGCGGTGATGCCGGAGTAGGCGTGGAATTCAATGTCACACTGTCGGATCCCGCGCTGGTGACCGCGTGCTTCGACGATCTGATGACCGTGCTGGGGTATACCCTGCGGGAGCTGGGACATTCGGTGGTCGACACCGGCGGCCCGGATACCGGCCGGATCAATATCGTCTTCGGGTATTACCTTGCGCCCCAGGAGTTTTCCGAGCCGTGCATCGTGTACCAGCTGGAGCCCGTCACCGACAACATGGTGGCCTCGGGCATGGTGCCGGTGGACCTGCTGCGGCGGCATCTGGTGTGGGACTGCAACCGCCGCAATATCGAGCAGTTGCGACGCTACGACGTGACGGCGCACTACGTTCCGCCGGGCTTCCATCCCGTACAACGGCGGGTGCTGCGGTCGGTGGAAACCTCGACGGATGTGCTGTTCTACGGGAAGCGGACACCGCGCCGCGCCCGGATACTCGAGCTGCTTCGGGAGGCGGGATTGCGGGTCCGCTGGGTGCAGGACCGGTACGGTCCCCGGCTCGATCCGCCAGATCGCACGGTCGAAAGTGGTGCTGTGCTTGCACTCTCACGAATGGATGCGGGTACTGGAGTCGGTGCGGGTCACCTATCTGATGGCCAACCGCAAGGCGGTGGTCGCGGAGGTGAATCCGGTGGACGACTCGGACGGGCTGAACGACGGTATCCTCGGCGTTCACTACGACGGTTTGGTGGAGGCATGTCTGTCCCTGGTCCACGACGATCGCGCCCGAGCCGAACTCGAGGATGCGGCGTTCCGCACGATCGCCGCACGGCCCTACAGCGATATTCTCGCCCGGGTGATTCCGCGCGCGGACCCGCCGGCGGCCGTTCCCGCCCGCGGGGGCGTCCTCGGTCCGGGGATCGCAGGATGATTCCGGTCGAGCCGGACGCACCGGGCGCCGCGGCCGGGGGTTCGGGTCGTCGCACAGATGTGACGTCGCCTCGGGTACCTGTTCACCTGCTGGATGTGTCGTTGAGAGATGCTGTTGTCCGAGTATGCGAGCCGCGAGCGCGGTCGGCCGGTCACGGCCGGCCGCCAGCTGCCGGACAGGGCCGTCGGGCGCGGTCGCGCGGATGTGTGAGAACCGAGTCGGAGCAGAACGGCGGGCGCGCGTGGTAATGGAGTATCCAGTGGGTGGAGTTGCCCTGCGGTCCGGTGCGGACGTCATCGAGCCGCCCGAAGTCGTTGTGACGCAACCCGATTCGATGGGCGATCGGGGTAGTGAGTACGCGGTGCTGGCGCGGCGGGTGCGCAGCGCCGGATTGCTCGAGCGGCGGGTGGGCTATTACGCCGGGCTCGCTGCGATCGCGTTCGCGGCGCTGGTGGCCGGGTGGGCGGCTTTCGTCGTGGTGGGCGACTCGTGGTCGCAGCTGGGCATCGCCGCGGTACTGGCCGTCGTATTCACCCAGTTCGCGTTCCTGGGGCACGACGCCGGGCACCGGCAGATCTTCCGCACCCGTCGGGCGAATCACCTGTTCGGTCTGATCGCCGGGAATCTGTGCATCGGAGTGAGCATCGGCTGGTGGACCAGCAATCACAACCGGCACCACGCGCACCCCAACACCGAGGGGGCCGACCCGGACATCATGGGCGTGCTGGCCCACTCCGGTGGCCGCGCGGGGGCCGGGCGCGGTGTGCGGCGCTGGATCTTCCGGCATCAGGCGCGGCTGTTCTTTCCGATGTTGTTGCTGGAGGGCGCGAGTCTGCACGGGGCGAGCGTCCGGGCGGTGATCGGGTGGCCTATCCGGCATCGAGCCTGGGAAGCGGCGCTGCTGGCCGCGCATGCGGTCGGCTACCTCGCCCTCGTCGCGACGGTGCTGCCCCCGGGTAAGGCGCTGGCGTTCATCGCGGTGAACCAGGGGCTGTTCGGATTGTTCATGGGCTGCACTTTCGCCCCGAACCACAAAGGGATGGCGGTGCTGGACGAGGATCAGGCCACCGACTTCCTGCGCCGTCAGGTGCTGACCTCGCGCAACGTTCGAGGCGGGCGGGTCATCGATATCGCCATGGGCGGGTTGAACTATCAGATCGAGCACCACCTGTTCCCGTCCATGCCGCGACCCAACCTGCGCCGGGTCCGGCCGCTGGTGATGCGGTTCTGTGCCGAGCGGGGAGTGCCGTATTGCGAGACCGGCCTGCTGGAGTCGTACTCGCAGGCGTTGCGGCATCTGCATGAGGTCGGCAAACACGCTCGGTGACCGACTCGGGCCGGAGATTTCGTCACCGTCGGCGGTGAAGCGCACGATTGCGTCGCGGTTCTCGTAGTGGACGGGCGAGGCCTGTATATGCCCTTGTGCGTATATACGTGATGGAGTATGTTAGCGGTCGTGGCAGCCGATCCGTTCTCCGTGGTCGCCGAGCCGCAGCGTCGGCGGATACTCGACCAGCTGCGGACCGGGCAGGCCACCGTCGGCGAGCTCGTCGATCGGCTGGAGTTGTCCCAGCCGACGGTGTCCAAACATCTCAAGGTGCTGCGCGACGCGGGTTTCGTCACCTGCGAGGTGGCGGCGCAGCGGCGGGTCTATCGGCTGGCTCCCGGCCCGTTTCAGGAGCTGGACGGCTGGCTCTCACCGTATCTGCGGCTGTGGCAGCACCACCTCGACGCCCTCGGGCGACACCTCGACAGAAAGGACCGGCCCTGATGAGCACGCAACCCTATCGGCCAAGCCCCCTGCATCCGGTCGAACTCGTGGACGACGGCGGGCGGTGGTCGCTGGTGTTCACCCGCGACTTCACGCATGCTCCCGAATCGGTCTGGTCGGCCCTCACCGATCCGGGGGAGCTGGCCGAATGGGCGCCCTACACCGCTGATCGCCCACTCGACACGCTCGGCCCGGTCACGCTGATCATGATCGATGGCCAGGCGAAACTCGAACTGCCGGGCGAGGTTTCGCATGTCGACCGACCGTACCGGCTCGAATACACCTGGAGCGGTGAGCTGTTGCGGTGGGAGTTGAGCGAAACCGACAGCGGCACAACGCTTCGACTGACGCATCAGCTGTCCGATCGTGCCCAGGCCGCCATGATGGCCGCGGGCTGGCACCTGTGCCTGGATGTCGCCGCGCTGTTGCTCGCAGGCACGCCCATCGGCCCGATCGTCGGCGCGGCCGCGATGAACAACGGCTGGTCCGAACTGAATCGCGCATATTCGGCCGAACTGGGAGTGGAGCCGATCGAGCCGCCGACCGCCGGTGGGCGCGAGGGCTGAGCGCAATTCGCGGCGCAGGCCGGAAAGCCGCCGCGTGGACGCGGTGTCACCAGCGGCCCGACCGGATCCAGGTCGTGCGCGGCGGCTTGGTGTGACCGCCCGGCGGGTACGCGGGGATACTGGGCTGTGCACAGTGCACATCGTTCGATCAGGAGGGCGCATGGCGAGAACAGCGGATTCCGGTGCGGCGGAAGGCGATACCGCGGCCAAGGTGTCGGGCAGCGCTGTGGGCCCGATGCTGATCGCGGCCGCCGAGCAGCATCTTCCGCCCGATCAGCGACTGGTCGACGACGACCTCGCCGCGGCCATGCTGCCGAGTGCGCTGCGCGCGGTGGTGCGTCCGCGACCGCTGCGGCAATGGCTGATGTCGGTGACCGATCGGGAAGCCCCCGGGCTGTGGAACAGCATCGCCTGTCGCAAACGCTATATCGATGATCGCCTCACCGAGGCGATCGATGCGGGCATCGAGGCGGTGGTATTGCTGGGCGCAGGGTTCGACACCCGCGGCTATCGCGTTGCCGACCGCGTCGAGGACTTCGAGGTCGACATGCCTCGCAATCTCGAAACCAAACGGAAGCGAATGCCGGTGCCGGACAACGTGGTTCAGGTGCCCATCGATTTCGAGACCGAGGATCTCGGCGCGGCGCTCACCGCGCACGGGCACCGGCTCGACCGTCGGACCATGTACATCTGGGAGGGCGTCACCCAGTATTTGACCGAGCCCGCGGTCCGCGCCACCCTCGACTTCCTGTCCGGCGCGGCGTCCGGCAGCCGGCTCGCATTCACTTACGTGCGCAAGGACTTTCTGGACGGCACTCAGCTTTACGACTCGCCGCGCATGCGCCGGCGTTTCGTGGAACGCGAGCGAATCTGGCGTTACGGGCTGGAGCCCGGTGACGTCGCGCCGCTGCTGGCGGAGTACGGGTGGGACGAGGCCGAACAGGTCGGCGGTGCGGAATACGCGGCGCGGTATCTGGAGCCGGCCGGACGGACCGGTGTCGTCTCGGAGGTGGAACGCAACGTCAGCGCGGTCGTGCGGTGATGCCGCGCCCGCGGGCTCGACGAGCCGGTGAGGTCAGCGGACCCACTCCCATGACGGGTCTTTGATGACGAAGTGCCGCCCGAGGGCGTGCACGGCCTCGGGTGAGGTCGAGTCGACATCCTCGCCCTCCTCGACCAATGTCCCCGAGACCCGGACCGCTTGGTACAGATGCTCGTCGGGCCATTCGCGGAGCCCATCGATATAGACGTGCGCGCCCGGGCCGCACAGGACCACGGCGCCGGACATGGCATTCTCGGCGAGGCCGAAAAGGTCGACCTCGCTGTTCACGGATTCGTCGAGATTCATATGCTCCAACTCAGGGATGTTTCGGCTGTCATATCGTCATCTCCGGACGAACCCGATGCCGATGACCGCGCTGTCGAAATCTACATAGCCGCTGTAGAATTTGTCCGGAGAACTCTGCAGGACCTGCATAGGATCTCTCGCCTGCCTTTCCGGATCCGAATATTCCATATGATTCGCATGCCACCAGGACTTCGACTGGTCATCGTACCAGCCGTAGTCGAAGTTGACATAGCCCGGCTTCACATTCCTGCCGTTGTCGGCCGTCATGTTCACCTGACCGGTGAGGGAATCCGGGGCGAATCTTTCCGGAAGTTGACCGGAGTAGAAGTGCTTGGAGAAGATGACCGCCTTCCATTCGGAAGGATTGCCCGGCGGTAGGCTCTGCTCCACCCCGCGCAGCTGTGAGAGTTCCGGATCGGCTCGCACCATATTGATGAATTCCTGTCTGGTGGCAGGATTTCGCTGCAGGATCGCGTTGAACCTGTCCGCATAGCCGGACACCCTCTTGAATGTGCGCCGGCCGCCTTCGATCTTGGCCTGATTGCGGGCGACCATCATCTTGCTCCGGTATTCGTCCGAAATCTTGGACCAGGCGTCATTGGCCTCCTTGGTCCGGGTGTCGACGAGATTTTGCATATTGGCCACCTTCGCCTTGGCCGCGACCACCTTCGGGTGGTTCTCATCGCCGCCTGCCGCCTGCGTTTCTTTGGCCAGTTGTCGCCTCGCGTCGGCCAGCGAGTTCTTGGCGCTGGACAATCGCCCGTTGGCCACCTCGCCGGGCGTCAGCGCCTTCTCCGCTTCCGCGATCGCCGCATGTGCGACCGGGTCGTCGAATGCGAGGTTCATCGGAGGCCAACCGTGGGTCACACCCAGGCGGACCATCGTGACGCCGATGCACCCTCGATTGATGGTTCGCAATTCGGCCGGCGACAACTTCCTGCCGATCTTCGCCTCGTACTTCTTGATGAACTCGTCCTTCTTGTAGACACGCTGAGGATGCCTGGGGTCCAGTTCGGGAGCGAGTATTCGAGCGTCCGCACCCGGGGCCGGCGGCTCGGCCCACCCTCGTGCGGCCTCGGCGGCGCGGCGGCGGTCGGCTTCCTCTTGGGCGCGGCGTCTGGCTTCTTCTTGGGCGCGGCGGCGGTTGGCTTCGTCTTCGGCGCGGCGTCTGGCTTCTTCTTGGGCGCGGCGGCGGTTGGCTTCGTCTTCGGCGCGGCGTCTGGCTTCTTCTTGGGCGCGGCGGCGGTTCGCTTCGTCTTCGGCGCGGCGGCGGTTGGCTTCGTCTTCGGCGCGGCGGCGGTTGGCTTCGTCTTCGGCGCGGCGTCTGGCTTCGTCCTGGGCGCGGCGGCGGTTCGCTTCGTCCTGGGCGCGGCGGGCTGCATCGTCCTGGCGACGGTTTCGGTCCGGAGCGCGATCGTTGTTCTCCCGGTTGCCGGTGGATGCCGATTCCGGCGTGGCCTCCGAGTCGGGTCTCCCGCGCAGGCGCTGCCGGCCTCGCCCTGGGGATTCGCCACCGGTCGATTCGTCCTGCGGGCGACGTCCGGTGTCGTTGTCGGCGGTTCTCCCGTGGTTGTTCTCTTCAGGTGGGTTCTCGAGGTCGCCTACCCAGCGGCGGCGTCGTGTCGGGCGGCGCTCGCGGCGTGGTTTGTTATCTTCTGGCTTGTCGGTGGGTTTGTCTTCCGGTTTGTTCTCGGGTTTGTTCTCGGGTTTGTCGGTGGGTTTGTCTTCCGGTTTGTTCTCGGGTTTGTCCTCGGGCTTGTCGGTGGGTTTGTCTTCCGGCTTATCGGCGGGCCGCTCGTTCGGCTTGTCTTCTGCTCTGTTGGTGTTATCGCTGTTCTCGGCGGTGTCGCCCTCCGGGGTTCGGCCGGGACGGGTGCCGGTGTCCTCCGGTTTATCGCTGGTGATTCCCCGGTTGTTGTTCTCTTCCGGTGGTTTTTCCAGGTCGCCCACCCAGCGGCGGCGTCGTGTCGGGCGGCGCTCCCGGCGTGGCTTGTTGTCATCGGGTTTGTCGGCCGGTTTATTGCCCGGTTTGTCGGCGGGCTTATCGTTCGGTTTGTCGGCCGGTTTGTCGCCTGGTTTGTCGGCAGGCTTCTCATCGGCGGTGTTTCTCCCGGCGTTCTCCGGCTCGGTGTTATTCGTCCGGTCGGAATTATCAGCGCTCGGATCGGGTTTGCCGGTGGTGGGTCCGCCGGTGTCGTCCAGTTTCGGCGGGGTCGGCGCGTCGCCTTCGCCGTGGCCTCCGCCAGGCGAGCGCGGTGTGCTCGGTGAATTGTTGTCGGCTTTGTGCCCGGGGCCGTCGCCGGTGTGCTTCGGGGCAGCGGAGTGGTCCGGAGTCGCCGGTGCGGACTTCTGGTCCGGTGCGCCCAGGTCGGGCTCGGACGCTTTCGGTCGAGGTGCCTGCTGCTCCGGCCCGTTCGTAGCGGTTCGCGGAGGCTCGGACGATACCTGTTCGGGCTTCGAAGCCATCTGATGGGCGGGCGCACTCACCATCTGCTTCGGTCCGGAGGACTGCACCGGCGGAGCATCCGGTCGCGGTGTGGACGCGGTCTGCTGCGGGGCGTCCGACTTCGGTGTGGCTGCGTGCTGTTGCGACTCGGGTGTCTGCTGCTGGGCTTCGGGCGTGTGCTGCTGTGGTGTCTCCTGCTGGGCTTCGGGCGTGTGTTGTTGCGGTGTCTCCTGCTGGGCTTCGGGCGTGTGTTGTTGCGGTGTCTCCTGCTGGAGTTCGGGTGTGTGTTGTTGCGGTGTCTCCGGTTGTGGTGCGGTGGCCGGTGTGGAGGCCTCCGCTTGTGGTTGTCCGGCTTGCTGCTTCGGGTCGGCCGAGACCTTGGGCGTGCCGTTTCCGTTGTCGCCGCCGGTCGGCTTCGGGGCGGATGCGTTGGTGCCGGTCCCGTTTCCGTTGTCGCCGCCGGTCCCGTTGGCGTTGGCGTTGCCGTTGGCGTTGGCGTTCGCGTTGGCGTTGCCGTTGGCGTTCGCGGTGGCTTCGGCGGTCCGGTCGGGGGGAATCTCGTTGACCGGCTTGCCGCTCCGGATACGCGGGAAGACGCCCATGGCGCCGCCGACCATTCCGGGCAGCAGGGTCTGCCAGCTCATGCTGAACTGGTGGGTCCAGGGCAGGATGGCGGCTTCCCCGGCGATGGCCCCGGCCAGCCCGCCGGCCATCCCGGCAGCGCCATGACTGACGATCCGGCGCGCCGCGCCGCCGAGCAACGGTTCGGCCCCTTCGGCCAGCTTTTTGGCCGCGTTGCGCTCGAAACGGCTCAGGACCTTGCCGCCGACGAATTCGCCTGCGAGACCGCCCGCGCCACCGGCCAGGGCACCCAATCCGATATCGCCCCAGTCGTAATCGCCCCAATCGCGATTCCCCTGCATCATCTGCAGGGTGTCGGCCAGGAACGGAATGCCGCCGCCTTGGATCGCGCCCAGCGTGATGCCCCGGTACAGCAGCGTTTTCACCAGCCGGCCGGCCGCCGCACGGGCTCCGTCGGTGCCGATCTTCTCGATCAGGTCCCGGACCGCGGCGCGAATCGTGATCCGGGTAGCCGCGGTCGATGCCGCCCCGTCCGCCTCACCGACGCCGGGGACGAACGCGTCGACCGCCAGCGTCAGCACCAGCGCTGCCACCGAGCCGAGCACCACGTATTTGGTGGCCTCAGTGGACAGGGCGTTATGCAGGCATTGATTGCCGAGGCTGATGCAGGCGTTGCCGACGTCGGTCAGGTTGCCCTGGAGATCGATGTTGTTCTTCTTCAGGGCGTCGGCGACCTCGCCCGTGATCACCTCCGATGCCTTCTTTCCTGCGTCGGCGGTGATGTTGGCGCACTGTTCGATCGCATTGCCCATATCGATCCAGGCGTGCCCCACCCGGCGTTGTGCGTCCTCGTCGCCTTGCGGGAAGGGGCCGGCGACCGCGTCCACCACCCACTTGGGGATCTCGGGGGGAATCGTCACAGTCATGAGCGCTCGATATGGCAGATGCCGACGGTGGCGCGGGCTGTGCCGCGCCGGCCGTCCACATCGGTCAGTCGTCCTCCTCGGACGGGTCGTGGGCGGGCTCGGTCGGGGGCTTCTCCGGCGCGGTGCGCGCGGCCGAATCGACGACTTCGCGGATCTCGCGCAGACTGGGCGCGCCCGGATAGAGGTCGGGCAGATCCGGGAGGGTGGCAGCGGCCTCGGTGATCGGCGCGACGATCTCGGCTCGGCGGCGCTGTGCCGTGACGGCCGCCGCACGGGCTGCCTCGGTCATGGCCGCAGCCAGCTTCTCCGGTGTAGCGCCGGACAACGCGTCGTCGGCGAGCCGCACCTTCTGGACGATGCCGTACGCGTCGACGGTCACCTCGACCCGTTTGTCGGCCGACCACTGCGACGTCCTGGACTGGGAGAGTCGTTCCACCACTCCGGGCAGATCCGCGATCTGTTGGTCGATCCCGTCGAGCAGGGAGCCGACGACGCGCTTGAGTTCGTTATTGGCCGTTTGCATTTCGGCCAGACTCGGTTGTTCCACAGGTGCTCAACCTCGATCCGGGTCTTTGGGCGCGGGGGCGGGCGTGGCGGTCACGCGAGAGGACCACGGAGTCGACGCGGACTTCTCGCGACGTCCGACACCGCGGCGTATCTCCGCGGCCGAGAGTGAGTGGTCGACCGGCGGCGGTTGATCGGTCTGCTCCGGTCCGGCGACCTCGTCCGGCTTGCCGGAGCCCTTCTTGGCATTGGGTTTCTTCTTCTTGTCGTCCTTCTTCTCGCCCAGCCGCGGCAGTGCGCCCGGCGACATCGCACGCTGCGCCGAATCCGCGTCCGCCGAGGTGGACGAACCACCGGAAGGCTTGGTGCTCGACTGATCCGGCTCCTGCGCAGCCGAACCGAACACGGTCCCGGCCATACTCGCGGCGGCATCCGCCACGGCGGTCGCGTCGTCCGCGGGTGTCGCCGGATCGGTCGACGGCGTGGCGGCCCGCGGCCCTGCGGCCCGTGCGGGATCGTCCTGCGTAGCACTGGGCTCCTGCGACGACGGCTGGGTCGTATCAGGCTGGGCGCCTTGCTGATTCGGCGTGTAGGAGCCGGGTTCGCCGGTGCCGCCGCCGATGGAAGACGGTGTGCCGGAGAAGGATTGCGGCGATACCCCGTTCCCGTTCGGGGATGCGGGATTCGATCCGTTGCCGTTCGTGCCCGGATTCGTGGTGGGCGTGCCGTTGCCGCTCGGCGAATAGGTGGGCGAGGGAGTGGTCCCGTACGGGTAGTAGGCGTTCGGGTCGGGCGCGGCGGGGCCGTGGTTTCCGAGATCGGCGCGCGAAGTCTGATCCTGGTTGGTTACGTTGTCGGCCGTCTTCTTGACCGCCGATCCCATATCCTTCAATGTCGCGGCGAGGGTCTGGATGTTATTCGTCGTGGTATCTGCATCGGGTTGGTACGTTTTCACGAACGCCTGTCCGGGTTCGTCGTTTCCCCAGCAGCCGGCGTTGGTGCTCAGGACCGATTGCAGGTTCGACAGCGCCGTGCCGAGCTGATCGCCCGCGCCCGCGTATACCGGTGCCTGACTTGCGAATTCGCTCGGGTCGAGCGAGAACGTATTTCCCATGCACCTCGTCCTTCGGTCATCGAACGGAATTCGGATCACCGTCGACCGCCCAGACGCGATGCCGGGCCTTTCCCAACTTCCCTCCGGCATCGCGGGTTGCCCCCGATTTTCCGGCATTCCCAGCAGGGGGAACCCGATCCGGATCGCCGGCCGAATCCGGCGGCGATGGCGCGCGACACACCGATCCCGGTGCGGTGCACGGGAAATTGGGGGCATGGGCAGCGCGACCGCAGGTCCGCGGGGCCGTTGGAGCGGCATCGCGGGCAACGTGCCGTCGGACAGCGGTGAAAGTGGTTGCCGAGCGTCGAATCGTGCGTTAACGTGCATCCAACAGCATGTATTGCTGAGTTTCCGGGGACTGTCGATCAGCCCTGATGCCCCGCCCGACCAACGGGTTTCGCACACCAGGGCGAACCCTCGGCATTCTCGGAGACGGCCATGAGCACGAATCAGTCACGACCCACGACCATCGTCGCGCGTCCTGCGGTGCGACCGCGGACTTTCCCGGCGCGCACGCAGCGCCCGCCCTGCGCGGACGGTCCCGACGATTGGGATCTCGATGTCGGCACCCCCGAATCCTGGCGTGCGGCCGTCTTGGCCTGTCAGGATTGCCCGCTGCGGGTGAGCTGCGAGCAACTCGCACAGGAACTGACCGCTCGCGGTGCCGGTCCGCGGGCGATGATCTGGGCCGGAGTGGCGTACGACAGCGCGGGCAAGATCGTGGAGAATCTGGATCGTCATCGTGCCGCACCCCTGGACCACCGCCGTCCGCTGCGCATCGTCCGCACCGGAGCGCGTCCAGTGTGCGCCGAACCGACGCCCTCCATACCACGCCGAATCGTGTTGGGGCGCAGGCTCCGCCCCACCGGAACGTAGTCCGCGGAGTTATTGTGCACACTCGCACACAGCGGAAAACGTCACGGCGGTAGGGGATTATGACGATTCTTGCTCTGGAGATCAGTACCACGCGTTTCGTGGTGACGCCCGTCGGCGAGGGCGTCGGGGAGGATCAGATGCGCCGGTTGCCGGTGCCTGCCACACAGGTGTGGGAGGGCTGCCGCGATCTGCTGCTCGACGTTGCCGGCGGTGACGAGGTGACCGCGGTTGCCATCGGTTCGGCGGGTCCGATCGATATGGCGGCCGGTGTGGTCGCGCCGGGCGGAATAGCCGAGTGGCGGGCCGGTTTCGGCATCGTCGAGCAGGTGCAAAAGATGTTTCCCGCCGCCGTGGTCCGGCTCGCCCTGGACGGTGTGTGCCTGGCCCTGGCGGAGCGGAATTTCGGTGCGACGGCACAGGTGTTGGACGCCCTGTCGATTCAGGTATCGGATCGAATCGTCGGCGGTGTGATGGCCGGCGGATTCGTCGTCGTCGGCCGTACCGGCAATGCCGGGCACCTCGGTCACGTGCTGGTGCAGGGCTTCGAGGATCGGTGCGAGTGCGGGAATCTCGGCTGCCTCGAGGCGATTGCCGGCGGTGCGTCGATGGTGCGCTGGGCGCATGCCGAGGGGTGGGCGGGCGAGACGCTGGACGAGTTGCTCGCGGACGGCGCGTCCGGCGTGCCGATCGCGGTCGCCGCCCTGGAACGCGCCGGAGTCGCGCTGGGCCGGGCCATCGTTTCGATCGCCGCGCTGCTCGACATCGATCTGGTGGTCCTCGGTGGTCCGGTGATCCAGAACGGGTCGGTCCTGTGGCAATCCATGTATTCGGCGGTGACCACCCATGCGCGGCTCGGATTCCTGATGGGGCTGCAGGTGGTGCCGTCCGAGTTGCGCGATATGGGCGTCCTCGCGGGTGCGGGGGTGCTGGCGCTGACCACCTCGACGCCGTGATCGTCCGGTAGATCGGGTCGCGAGCCGGCGCCACCGCGGGCGCCGGCCGCATTGCCATGTCCGTTCCCTGTTTCTCGCCCTGTTGAACGTACCGCTAAATAACGGTACATTGAGTACGTCACTGGATGTCTCCACTGGGTTTTCCCGAGAAACGGCTGGTACGGGCGAGTGCGATGCGAAGCGACGCTGTGATCCACTGGGTGACGGTCGAGACCCTGGCCGCCGACGGTATGTCGGTGGCATCGGTGGGGTCGCAACCGCGGGAATTCGCGAGCTGGCAGCGACTACTACAGCGTCAGCTGGCCAAGATGCCCGCGCTCTACGACAACCTCAGCACCGCGCGGCTGACCGAGATCGTGCAGACCGCACGAGCGCACGCCGAGGATGTCGACCTGCGGGTGCCGACCGGAGCTGGACCGCACGATCTGCGGGTGCGGCCGGTGTTCGGCCCGGCGGGCGATGTACACGCGCTGCGAGTATGGCTGGGGCCCATCGGATCTCGGGTACCGCCCGCCTATCCGGCGGTGGGTGCGATCTGGGATCTGGAATCGCAGCTGGTTCAGCTGCCCAGCGGGATCACCCGGCTGTGGGGGGTGTGCGCCGAGGAGTATGTCCCCGCGACGTCGATCGCCGAGCTGTTCCACCGTGTGTCGGGATTCGATCGGCACGCGGAGGTCCTGGATCTGCTGTACGGGCCCGAACCGGGCGACAAACTCCAGTTCGACGTCGCGGTCACCGACGGTCCAGGCCGAACAGGCCAGTGGCGTATCACGATTCGCGCCCGCAACGACGCCCGCACACGCGGCGCGTGGCTGCTGTTCGAGGACATCACCGCCGAGAGTTCCCCGCCGGTCTGGCCCACCCTGGAGCGGGTCGGACTGCGCGAGGCGCATCGCCGGGCCGGCACGCATCTGGCGGTGGTCCAGCTGGAGCACACCAGCATCTCGCACTGGCTCACCGATCCCGCGCCGTGGATTCGCTGGGATTATCTGTTCCGGCCCACCGATGTCTTTCATCCCGACGACCACGCGGACCTCATCGCGATCGGCGAGAAGGTGCGCGCCGGGGAAACCGCCGAACTGACGGTGCGCGCACTGAATTATGCAGGCGGCTACACACCGACCTCGATGCTGCTGTATTCGTACCCCGGATTCTCCGGCCGGCAGCTGGCCATCGCGCAATTGGTGCGGGCCGCTGGGCAGCTGCCGATGTTGGATGTGTATCGCAATGCCGCACAGTCGAATACGTCGATCGGATACGACGACCAGCTGCGTCATCGCCTCGCCGGGCGGATGAAGCGCAGTCCGGCGAGCTGATTACTCATGTTCCCATGGCCGGGAACAGCATTCGATTGGCGGTACTGCGCGCTCTCTACCATTTCGGGAGTGCGGACAGCGGCGAAACGATCGGCGGACTCGGGCGAAGTGCTCCTTCGCCGTATGGTCCTGCGTCGTCGCCGCGAGAACATCCTCGTCGCGATTCTGGCCGTTCTGGCGGTCCTCGGCGGCGGTCACGCGATACTGAGTTTCTTCTCCTCGCCGCCGCCTGGACCGTCGGACGAGTCCATCGCGAAGATGATCGGACGTTCCCAGCTGGCCGAATCGTTCGCCCGCGATTTCGTGGTCGCCTATCTGGGCGCGGACGCCAGTGCGCAGGATCGCATCGCTCAGTACGTCAGCTCCGGCCAGCAGGTCACGCTGCCGTCCACGCCGCGGCAGGTGAGCGATCCGGAAGTGGTCTTCGCCGCGCGGGAGACCGCCGTCGGCGAGCTCGAAGTGTGGACGGTGACGGTCTCGGTCCGGCCCGGTGCGGCGGCCACCGCCAGCGCCGCGGACAAGACCGCTCGGGAGTACTACCGCGTCGCGGTGTCCATGATCAGCGGAACCGTGCGGGCGCTATCGCTGCCGGCCGCGGTGGACGCCCCGCAACGCGGCTCCGACCTGGCCCTGGGCTATCAGGTGACCTGCACCGCCGATTCGCCGCTGGGGCAGGTGGCCGCCGGCTTCCTCACCGCCTACCTGACCGGCACCGCCGACGTAACTCGTTATGCCGCACCGAATTCCGGCATCGTCTCGCCCATGCCGCCGCCGTTCAGCAGTGCCAAGACGACCTCGGTCTCCGCCGATCTGTCCGGATGCGGCGCGACCGGCACGAATGCCCGGGTACTGGCGATGGTGGATCCCAAGGGCGCCGGCGGCGCCTCCCCGACGCTCGCCTACCCCCTGACGATGATTCGCGCCGGCGGGCAGTGGCAGGTCCAGGCCGTGGATCTCACCCCGGAACTGCGCACCCCGCTCACGATCGTGCGGGGCGGGGGCACGGACGGCACCGCAGCACCATCGAAGCCGACTACCACGACACCGTCGCCCGCGGTGTCGATTCCGCCGGCGACACAGAACTGATCCGGAAAGGGCAGTCCCATGGGTAGTCAACTCAGCATCATCCTCGAGTACGTGCTGCAGCTGGTGCGCTGGCTGGGCATCATCATCGTCGCCATTGTCGGGGTGTCGCTGATCATCTCCGAGGGCGCCAAATCGAAACTCTCCCCCAGCAGGGTGCTGGTCGTGGCCGGATCGGCGGTGCTCGCGGCGGTGCTGCTGTGGATTCTGCCCACCGTCATCAACTACGCGCGCGTGGACACCAACAGCGTCGTTCCCGATCACCCTATCGGGAGCTATCAGTGACCGACCTGATCAAGGTGTACACGCCGATCAAACGCGTGCCCACAATGATCGGCAAGGCACAGAACGGGCAGAAGCTGCCGTTCGGGCCCTACACCCTGCCGCAGGTGATCGGTGCGGTGGTGCTCATGGTGATCACCTCGATTCTGGCCGTGACCCTGCCCGCCAATCCGGCGATGACCTTTATCGCCGGGCTGATCGTGACGATCGCGGCGGTGTTCGGTATCGGGCTGGTGCCGTACACCGGGGTCCGGACGACCTCGCGCATCCTGTGGTTCGGCCGGTTGCTGCTGGTGCGCAAGCCGGTTTCGGCCTCGGGGATTCCGCTCACCATGGATTCCTCGCGCAGCACGACGTTCGTCGACGAAACCATCGTCGTCGTACTGCCCGACCGCCGGGAATCGCCCGGCGCCGCCCGGCCGGCGGCCACCTTCGCCGCGAGCGGCGGGGCGGCCGGCGTGTTGGACCGCTGGGGCAGCGGTATCCGTGCACTGACCGAGGGCGGCGCGGACGCCGCGCTGCCGGAAGGGGTCGCATAATGGCGTTCGAGCGGGATCTGCAGCCCACTGCGGCAATTCGCGGAAATTTGCAGTTCACGAATTCCGGCCTGGTGACCGCGACGTATTTCATCAATCCGCTCGGCTATGGGTTGCGCAAGACCAGCGACAAATACGATGTGAAGGCCGCCCATCATGCGCTGATCAATAATCTGCCGAATGGTTCGCTGCTGCTGGGGATTCAGGCCCGGCTCAATACGCTCGATGTGCTCGGGAAAATGGTCGAGGGCGTGGATCTGGACGATTGTGAGGACTACGCCCTCGAGGTGGTGGCCTCCTATGAGCGCATCCGGGCGATCGCGCCGAGCACCCGGATATTCCTGCTGACGATCCCGGTCGGTTCGGCCAATGCCAGCCTGTCCGCGCTGTCCCGCATGTGGCGCGGCAGCACCACGACGATCGACGCCACCGCGATAGCGCGCGCGGATCTCGACGAATACGATCAACAGGCCAAGGAGATCCTTTCCCGCATCGGCGGCGAATTCGATCCCACGCCGGTACCGGCCGCATTGTTCCAATGGTTGTGGGAGCATTATCTGTCCCGGGGCGCCGGCGGCGATCCGGTTGCGCCCACCCGCGCCGGATACATCGACGACGCCACCGCCGCGGTATTTCGCTCGGCCGCGCTGGACGAGGGCGCGAACACCGATCGCGGCCGGACGATACGGCCGTCGTTCGTACCGGTCGTCAAGGTGGTGCAGACCGATTACCAGTTCCGGCCGTCGTATCAGTCCATGATCACACCGCGGTCGTTTCCCTATTCGGGGATGGTGTTCCCGGGCCTGAGCGAATTCCTAAATATCGTCGAGGGTATCGAGAACGTCACGGTGGACTGGGGTATGCGAGTGTCCACCAAACCGGTCGAACAGGTGCTCAAGAACAACGAACTGAGCCTGCGGCGGCTGGGCGAGCAGATGGACCAGCGCGATCAGGAGGTGTCGTTCGCGCAGAACACGCTCGCGTCGAAGGTGCAGATGCTCAGCGAGTACAACCATCACTTCGAGGTCAACGGCGGCGAATCGGAGGTCTCGTTCACCACGGTGCTCGCGGTGGGCGGGCCCTCCCAGGACGTCACGATGGATGCGGTCAATTCTCTCAAACGCCGGTTCAAGCGATTCCAGATCGATATGGTCGCACCGGTGGGCGCACAGGTCGACCTCTGGTCGATGCTGGTTCCGGGCAGTCCGGCGCGCCGGTCGTACGACGATTTCGCGCATATCGTCCCCTCGGATATGTGGTCCGGATTCGTGCCGTTCAATACGAATCAGATCGGTGACGACAGCGGGCCGGTGATCGGGGTCAATCTGCTATCCGGACATTTCGAGCCGATTCATTTCGGCATTATGGAGGCCGCGTTCCACGATCTTTCAGCCTCCTTCGCGGTGACCGGTGAACTGGGTTCGGGAAAATCGTATTTCCTGAAATTGATGGCGGTGCTGGTCCACGATATGGGCGGGCAGTTCCTCGCGATCGACCGCAGTCAGGTGGGGGAATGGGAGCATTTCGCCTCGGCGATCGACGACGCGGTGATCATCGATCTGGCGAATCCGACGGTGTCGCTGGACCCGTTGCGGCTGTTCGACGCCCGGGTAGCCGGTGAGCGGGCGCTGGATTCGATTCTGCCGCTGCTGGATCTGTCGCCCACCTCGGGTTCGGGTGCGGCACTGAGCAATCTGCTGACGCCCCGCGGCATCGAGGAGAACGGGATCGGGAGTCTGCTGGACCTGTTCCACGTCGTGCGGCGGCGCAGTGCCGAACCCCGGGCCCCGGAGGAGTACGCCGATCTCACCGCACGGCTGGGGACCATCGTCGAGCGGGTCCCGGTGCTGTTCGATCCGCAGTTGCGGCCGCTGCGCCTGGATGCGGCGGCCACGGTCGTGCGCAGCCACAACGTCGCACTGCCGACCGCCGAGGAGCTGGTCACACCGCATCTGTACAACCGGCTGCCACTGACCAAGCGGCTCGGCACCGCCCTGTACGAACTGGTCGGCGTCGCCGCGCGCGAAGCATTCCTGACCGACAACGGCCGGTTCGGGCTGCTGGTCGGCGACGAGGCGCACCATTTCACCCAGACCCAGGTCGGGGCCGCGGTGACCTCGGACTTCAGCCGCGACGGTCGTAAGCATCTGGCCGCGGTCGGGCTGGCTTCGCACGATCCGGCGACCGACTTCCAGGGCGCGGCGCACAATCTCATTCCCAACCGCTTCGTATTCCGCCAGCGCGATGAGGAACTGGCGCGCAACAGTCTGGAATGGCTCGGCGTGGATCTGGAACAGTCGCCGTTCCTGCTGCAGATCCTGCGCGAGGACACGTCCCCGCCGGTCGGTTCGGGCCGGCAGGTGCCCGAGGAACGCCGGGGTGAGATGTTCATGCGGGACGCGCTGAACCGGATCGGTCGCGGCAAGGTCCTGGGCCCCGCGCGCCCGGATCGGGCCGAGGCGATCACCAGCACGCCGTCCTCGGCCGGGGGTGTACGCCCCGCGCTGACCGAGAGACAGGTCGCTCGATGAGTTCCCCGGATGATCCTGGCTCCTGTGCGACATGGCAGCGGGAGTTGTGGTTCTGGGACCCCGGCCGGTGGTCGCCGCGGGCGGTGCGGGGCCGGATCAGGGCGTGGGTCGGGGCGACCCGGCTGCGGCGGTGGACGACCGGTATCGCGATCGCGTTCGTGCTGCTGTTCGTCTTCCCGGGCGTGCTCGGTGAGCTCGCGACCGCGCAGACGACCACGGTGCCGACCTCCTCGTCGGGCGCGGCCACCACGGCCTCCTCGGTCAACAGCGCGCTGAGCTGGATGTCGATCCGGGATTCGCAGGGCGTGCCGGTGTCGAATTATCTGTTCGCCACCGACCACGGCAGCCTGTTCCATCCCGGAAATACCGCGCTGTCACTGGTTATCGGACTGGAATTCGCGGGGTGGATGGTCATCGTGACGACCGCGATCTGGCTGGTCGGCTACGCGTTGGGTTTCCAGTGGCTGAATCTGGTGGCGAGGGCGCTGCACGGAGTCGCGAACGCGCTCACCGGGCAGATCGCGACGCCGCTCATGCTGGTCACCGCGGCCACGATCGGCGCGTTCTTCGTGGCGTATTTCGTGGCGCGCGGTTTCTACAGCAAGGCGACCGCGCAGGTCGTCACGATGATTCTGGTCGCGCTGCTCGCGCCGCTGTTCCTGGCGGACCCGCTGGGCGATGTGCTGTCCTCGGACGGACTGCTCGCACAGGGGCGGAATGTGGGGATATCGGTGGCCGCCGGCCTGAACGGGAACAGCAGTCCGGACCCGACGCAGCTGGTGGCGACGATGCAGGCGGATCTGGCGGACAATTTTGCCCGGCGGCCGTTGCAGGTGTGGAATTTCGGGCATGTGGTGGACGACAACTCCTCCTGTCAGACGGCCTGGTCGGCGGGTGTGGCGGCAGCCAATGAGAACGAGGTCAAGGATGGCATGAAGACCTGCGGCGATTCGGCCGCCTACGCCTCCGCCTCCAATCCCAGCGTCGGGCAGATCGGGGCGGGGTTGTTGCTGCTGATCTCCGGCACGATTCTGCTGCTGTTCGCGGCGTTTCTGGCCATCAGAATCATGTGGTCCGCGTTCGACGCGATATATCACGGTTTTCTGACGATATTCGGATTCGCGGCCGGGGGGTATATATACGGGCCGACGCAGGTTTTCACGATTCACAATGTGGTGGACGGATTCATCGCCGGGGCGCGCATGGCGGTGCAGGTCATCACGCTCGGGGTGTACGTGCTGTTCCTCGGCGACCTGTTCGAGCAGGCCAGTGGACAGGTCATGGCGGTTTTCGTGATCGGCGCGGTGGTGGAGATCGTGTTCATCTTCCAGTTCGGCCGGATCACCAGAGCGGTCACCAGGGGAAATTCCTGGGTGACGGGCCGTCTGGCGGCGGCCGCCGAGGGCGCGGGCAGGGGCGGCGGCGGAGGCGGCGGCGGGGTGGTCGGTATGGGCGGGATCGCCGGCCAGACCTTGGCGAACAATCATCTGCTGCTGGATCTGAATGCTCTGAACTGGGCCAACTCCTCGCCGTTCGTGGCGCATCTGCTCGGCGGGGTGAACACTCCGATGAACCCCAATGCGCGCGCGCAGATGCGAGCTCAGCGCAAAGCCACGAAGCTGGCGGGGCTGCCGGAATGGTACGACGCATCCGCGCAGCCGTTCGCGGACAAACGCGAGTATCAGAATACGGCTCGTTTGGCGGGTCGGGCTGGAGGCGGCCTGCGCAGTCTTCGCGGCGCGGCCTCCGGGCTGGCGGCACTGCGAATCGAACGCGGACTCGCCACGAACGCCTCGTACGGTCCGATGGAGCTGGCCGGTTTCCGGCGACGGGATATCAATGCCGTCATGGGTTCCTGGGGCCGGGTGGAACAGCTCGTGGACCGCTTCAATTTCGCGGACAAGCCGCTGTCCGTATTTACCACCGCCATGCAGCTGGCCGAAACGTCGGCGGGCGAGCTCACCGTCGGAAAGTACGGGCCGTACGGGAAACAGGCCAAAGAGCTCATGACCGCGGCGCATCTCAGCTCGGCCGAGCAGGCGCTGGCCCTGGTTCGCGGACGGGACAGAATCGTCAACCTACACGGTGCGAGTCTGGAATACGCCAACAAGTATTTCGGCGGAGCGTTGGGATACAACGGGCCGTTCATGGGTTCCGAAGCGAGAATCAAAGCGCTGCAAGAGTTCTCGATGGGTAACTATCGCCTGCCCGCAGAGGTCGGGGCGAACGCCGCGGATCCCAATTTGAATCCGATCAATCACGAGCTCATCGAGGCGAAGAAAGAGCTGCTCGCCGGGGGGATAGATCGCAACGAGGCGAAACGTATCATGGACCACATTCAGGACCGGCACGTGGACGAGTTGACCGAAAAGTTCAACGCGCTGATGGCCAGCCCCGACAGTACGGAGAACTGGCGACAGCTCAGGGATTACATCGATAGATCTCAGTCGACCGACCAGTGGCTGTCCGGTACGGGACGGACCGGCAGCAACTCGATTACACCGCCTGGCCCCGGTATCGGTTCGGTCGGTCCGGCGGCTGCAGCCGCACTGGCGCCGATCCGCGATCTGCTGAACCGATGATCACCGCGTTCATCGAGCTTCGGATGATTCCCCGGGGCATCGCGCACGGGGGTGATCGCGGTGATCGCCGGTCGGCGTCGATGCGTCCCGGGAGGTGAGCGAGCCGGATGAAACGAGGGAGACTGGGGCTGATCGCGTCGATGCCCTCGGTCCTGGCAAACTCCGGCCGCGGTGAGCGCAGCCGGGTCGCCGCGGTCGGCCAGATGCTGGTCATGCTGCTCGTGCCGCAGTGGGTCTGGATCGTGGGCGCGATCCTGCTGGTGCTCGGCGCGATACTCGCCGTAGTGATCGTCGCGGCGGACAGTTCGACCACGTCCGAAGCGGCGGATCTGCAGTATCAATGTGACAGCGCGATCGGCCCGGACCCCTCGGTGACCGAGACCTTCGCCCCCGCGTCGGAGACGATGTCGCCCCCGGACATCCCGACCGCGAATCCGTTCGCGCAGCTCACCATCGCGCCAGAGGATGCCGACGTCGACAGTTGGGAGCGTGCCTGCCTCACCCAGATGCGAACGGCGCCTTATCAATTGCCGCCACTGAGCGTGACGAGCACTGGGCCGGCGGTGGTCTGTGCGCGTGAGCTGGCGCTGGGGCAGGTCGGAAGACGCTCGTCCGGGAACGATGCGGCCTGGTCGGCGGCGGTCATCTCGATGGCTTCGCTGGCGCCGGCATCCGGTCGCTGCGATGCCGCCAACCCTCCCGCGCTGGGGCCCGGCACCGAGCCTGCCGCGAACGAGGTTGGTGCACAGATGGATTCGTGTCCACGCACGACGAGCACCGCAGCACCGGCCGCCGCGGTGTCGTTGCCGCAAAGCCTTGTCGTGCAGGGGGTCTGCGGTCAGCGGGTCGCGCCCGCCGCAGTGTCGGCTGGTGATCTGGTCTTCTGGAACTACCGGGATTTCGTTCCGACCCGCGTCGGCATCGCCGTGGGACCCACGGAGATCGTCACCAGTGATCCGACAACGGGCCAGATTCTCCGCGAGTCGATGCCGACCGGATCGGGCGTCCGGGTGAAACGAGTATTGAGGG
>NZ_JCAJZQ010000021.1:0-57775 GCF_059510335.1 Nocardia sp. PLKS1-43
CAACGCCACGCCGGTGCCGATGGTGGCCGGCTGAACGAGTCCGAACGCGAGGAGTTGCTGCGGCTGCGGCGCGAGAACGCCGAGATCGCGATGGAGCGCGACGTGCTCGAGCGATCAGTGGTCCTGTGGGTGAAGGAGGCGACCAAGTGAGCGTGGCCCGGTTCATCGCCTCCCAGAGGACCGAGCACGGTGTCCCGCACGCCGTTTGCTGCCGCGCCTTGGGGGTGAGCGAGTCGTGGTTCTATAAATGGCACGACCGACCGCCCACGCCGCGGCGCCGGCGGCGCGAGCAGTTGACCGAGGCGATCCGGGTGGTGTTCGAAGACTCCGGTGCCACCTATGGCAGCCCCCGTATCGGTGACGAGCTGCGCGAGCAGGGTTGGCAGGTGTCCGACAACACCGTCGCCGCGATCATGGCCGAAAACAACTGGGCCGCAAGGAAAGTCAAACATAGACGTGGCTGCACCAAGCTCGGGAAACGGCCGGTGGCACCGGACCTGGTGCGCCGTCAGTTCACCGCGGTCGCCCCGGACGTGTTGTGGTGCGGCGATGTCACCGAAATACCGACCGAGGAGGGAAAACTGTATCTCGCGGCGGTGGAGGAACGGTTCTCCGGCCGGTTGCTCGGCTACGCCACCAGCGCCCACCACGACGCTGAATTGACCTGTGCCGCACTGCGAATGGCTGTTGCCACTCGCGGTGGCAATCTCGAGGGAGTGATCTTTCACTCCGACAGGGGCAGCGAGTACACCGCCGCGGCGTTCAACCGGCTCTGCAAGACCGCCGGCGTGGTGCAGTCCATGGGCCGGGTGGGATCGGCCCTGGATAACAGTCCCGCCGAGGCGTTCAACTCCACGCTGAAAGTCGAATTCGTGCACCGGCATCGGTTCCGCACCCGCGCCGAAGCGAGACTGAAGATCGTCACCTGGATCACCGGGTTCTACAACCCGACCCGGCGACACTCGCTCTGCGGCGGAATGGCACCGGTCGACTACGAAACCCACATGGCCACCGTCCGAGCGGAGGCCGCCGCGACCTGGTCACGAGACGAGGCCGCATAAACGAACCCTCCACACTTCGAGGGGATTGACAGAAAGCATCGGCAAAGGTGTGCTTTATCTCGGCTCTTTCAGCTGTGCGAATGCTTCGGGTGCTCCGAACACTCAGTCGCTTGATGAACTTGGGACCGACTCCAGGAATAGGCTCGTGAGCCTATCTCCGCGAAATATGGTTGTGGACAACGGCTTCCCGCACATGATTTCGGGCAGACCGGTATCAGCGATCGAGTCTACGAACACGCTGTGACGCTCACAGAAGCGCAAACAGCGGTGTGGAGGCTGGAAGCGTTGGCCGTCGATGTCGTTTTCGGCGTTCCAGACGATGCAATCCTGTCCGTCTTATGGATTCGCGATCGATCCAACATGTCCTGGTGCGTCATGACCAGGGTGCTGGATACGTTGCCACCGGCTACGCTCAAGTGACCGGCAGGTTGGCGTGTTTATGGCAACCTCCGGGCCCGGGGTCACCAAGTTGGTGATCCCGCTTGCAGACGCGCACATGGACTCGGCGCGGGGCGGGTCGGTGCGATCACCGGTCAGGTAAGCGGCGGACTGACCGGCACCGGCGCGTTCCAGGAAGCTGATATCTGCTGCATCACAATGCCCCATCATCGCCGAGGCGCGCGATCAACAACCGACGGTGGTGATCGACTTCATCGTCGGCGACGACGCCTTGGTGTGGCCGATGATCGCGGCCGGCGCCAGCAACTATCAGATCATGGCGCCTAAGCCTCGATCCACCGATGTGATCCTGAGTTGTCCGCGCGCCTGTGGCGTGTGCGGACGATTGGGTTTTGGGTGACGGGTAGCTGCTGGTCTGCCCAGCCTTTCCACTGTTGTTCCTGGTCGTAGGGGCGGTTTGTGGTGTTCAGGCGGTCGAGCGTGTGGCGGTGGTGGCATGCCACAGCTGCCGCCAGGCCGCGGCCCAGGGCCAGTGAGCGGGGAGGTGTAGAATCGGTCTTCGCTGCGGTCGGGTGAAACGAGCGGGAATAGCGATGATCTTGCGGCGCAACGTTGTTCCGCGTGCTCTGCCCAGTCGCGGGTCAGCGAGTGCGCCGGCGGCGCGCAGCAGGTTGTGCGCGATCGCTGCGCACAACACCCAGGCGGAGTTCGCGCCGAAGCGCCCGGACGGCATGTGCGCCAGGGGGCCGTCGATCATGTCGGCGAACACCGTCTCGATCACGGCGTGGCGGCGGTGGGTGAGGTCGGCATCAACTGCGGGTTCGGTCGAGTCGGTGAAGAAGGGGTGATACCGCCAGACCGGGAACAGTTCGTCCTGGCGGGCGGCGTCTTTGACCCGGCGCACGATCAGCCGGGCGGTGACCGAGTCGGTTTTCGAAGCGAAAGCGGTATAGGGGATTTCTGCGACCTCGGCGTCGGAGATCCACTCGCCGGTGTCCGGATCGCACACTGCGCCTGGATATTTCACCGGCGTCCACGCATCGGCGGGGATCGACGCGATCGCCCGCTGCACGGCCCGGTTTTTCGTCAGTACCAGCGAGAACCGGGCGCCGAAGCGATGGCACACGCGGATCACTCCACGGCCACCGTAAGCGGAATCACCGCGGACCAGGATCTCACCGCTCACCCTAGCGGCACGGGCGGTCGTGATGGCTTGGGCCACCATCCGACCGGCCCCTTTAGCGGAGCCGGCCTTCCCGGCGCGCAACCGCATTCCCGAAATCACTGGTGCGGCCAAGTCAGTACTGATCGTTGTCGCCAACGGTGAAAGCCCTTTGCGCAGAACCTGTTTGCCCGCAATCTTGGTGAACCCGTAGGACGCGCCCTGCTTGGCATACCCATACACCGGCCGCAACAGCGAATCGATATCGACAAACGCCCGCTGGCCGGCACCGGGCAGCAGATCGACTCGCTCACACAACCGGGACAAGTGCACACGCAGCACCGATTCGAGCTGACGGGCATGCCCGAAACTGAACTCCCGCAACAGGGTTCCGACCGTGGAGGGCGCATACACGCGATCGAACACCGCGTTCATACCGCCGCTGCGCAGCACATCGATATCGTCGATACTGTCCGCACCGGCACACATCCCGGCCACCAGGGTCGCCAGTTTCGGACCTGCATTCGCCGCCCCCGAGCGGATCCGAGGCTGCGCGATCACCACCTTCTCCGTCAGCAACTCACCCAGTCCGGTTTGCTCGGCCAGACGCATCACCGGCACCAGACCAGCCAGCGGCACCAGACTCTGATCATCGAACACCGCTGACTCCACGGCGAACCTATGCGAAACTTGCACTCGAAGTGCCCTTCCGAACCGGACCGATCACTGCCTAGACAACAGCGATCATCCCAGCTCGAAGGGCACTTTTCTCATTCAAAACCCATCCGCGAGCACAAACCCATCGGTGGATCGAGGCTAAGTGCCCGTCTACAAACTGATCGCTGATGTGTAGGGGGCTTGCGCTGGGATAGCTGGATGGTCCGCGTGTCGGGGCGGGATCGGTGGGACCTCCTGGTAGCAACAGGAGTTCTCGAATCACCTGACGTCCCAAAAGGTCCCGTATGTCGTTGTACTCCTGCGTTGCGGATGTTGGCAGCGAAACCGCCGCCAATGGTTGCGGGTGTGTGGCCTGCCGGTTCGGTCACGGCACGAAACATGCTGTGCACGAACGGCGTTACAGCTTCCGAGCTGACCGACGAGCAGTAAGAGGATTCGTCCCCTCCTTCGAAGATGACGAAGCGGCTGCGAAGGGGGATCCACTACGCGATGGACCGGTAACAGGAGTACTGCATGTAGTTCCATCGTCTGCGAACCGGACAGGCGGAACGGTCATTCGACAACCGATTCCAAGCCCCGCAGCGCGATTTTCTCGTTCTCGTCGAGGTGTTCGAGCACACCTTGCGCGACCTGGTCAGGACTTCCGTTACGGAACACATCGAGCAGCGCCGAGTGAACGAGTTTTCGACGTCTGTGCTCCTCCGGTTGCATGTCGAGCCCCAAAAAGGCAAGCCGGACATACCGTTCACCCGCATGCCATAGCCCTTCGAGGATTCGCAGGTCCCACACCGTGGCGGCCGGCTGCAAGAGCTCAAGGTGGAAGGTGTGGTGAGCATCGTATATCTCGTCGATGCCCAAGTCTTCATCACCGAACATCGAAACATAGGCTTTGAGTCGCTGAAAGTCAGAGGCCCGCAACAGCTGGCACGAACGGCTGGCGATTTCCGGTTCGATCTGCCGGCGCAGCCGGTAGATTCCGTGCAGGTCCTCCTGATCGAGGCTAGCCACCTGCGCGCTCCGGCCCGGTCGGGTCACGATCAGCCCCTGCGCCTCCAACTGCCGAAGGGCTTCACGGACCGGGATGAAGCTGACTCCCAGCTGTCCTGCGATCTCGCGCAAGGAGAATGTCTGGCCAGGCCTCAACTCACCAGCGAGGATGGAGCGGCGAATCTCTTTCGCAACCTGGTCGACAACCGATGTCGGCACCAACGTCCGCACGAAGTTCTCTTGGCTTGACCTAGTCACATCACACTCCGTCTTCCGTCGACTTCCGCAAGCGTCGATACTCTGTTATAGCACCACTCTCATGGCAGTCCCCTTGGTCTGCCGTTGTTACCGGCGTGGCCGATACGCCGGACACGCGCAGGCTACAGCCGAAAGCGTGTGTTATCACAAATATCGTACCTCGGTCGAGGTGATGGCCCATCCCGTGCAGTCGTCGTCGATATATGCCCCGCCTTGCGTTGTCCCGCTGACTTCGGGCGCGGGCGCAGACGTGACCGTTCAGATGCCGGAACGACCAGTCTTGTGCCATGACGGCGACCTGTCGTCTTTCGGCTTCGTAGCTCTCGAGCAACTGATCGCCGGCGAAACCGTTGACCGCGGCGGCCAGTTTCCAGCCTAGGTTCACCGCGTCTGAATGCCTGTGTTCAGGCCGTATCCGCCGGTGGGGATCACCTCATGTGCGGCGTCGCCGGCGACGAACAGGCGGCCCGACCGATAGTGATCGGCAATGAGTCCATTCGCGTGCCACACGCTGCTCTGCAGGACCTCCTCGACATGCAGATGCCGCCCGCAGACGGTATCCAATAGCTGCTGTTTATCAATATCTTCGGTTCGTACGCCGTCGGTGATCGCGGTGGTTTGCAGGGTCCACGTGTTGCGCTCGTCCTGGGCAATGATCGCCCCGACTCCACCACCGACGAAGAAGGTGTGCCAGAACTGCCCGTGGGTGTGCAAGGTGGCGAGATCACGGGATTTGAAGTGAACCTGGCAGAAGGTGATCACACCACGTTCACTCTCCATACTCAGGCCCATCGCCCGCCGGACCACCGATCCGGCTCCATCGCAGCCGACCAGATAATCCGCGTGAATCGAGTGGTCTATCCCGCCGTTCGGCGAGACGATCGGGACATCGACGCCCTCTGAACTCTGGGTGACTGTGCTGACTCGCCACGGTCGCAGAACCTCGATGTTCGCGTCTGCGAGGCAGCGGCGCATGAGCAGTTTCTCGACCTCGATCTGTGTGACGCGTTGCCAGGCCTGCGGCCGATGTGGTCCCGTCGTTCTTCGAGGCGATCCAGCTCGACATCTCATCGACGCTGGGGTACTTTCAGCGGCCGACTTCGGGACCGGCCATCGAGGTGCACGAGACGACATCGTGGGAGTGCTTCGCCGCGACGCCGGCCGCTCGGATCTGCTCGACCAAACCGCGTCGGTCGAGTAATTCCACACTGCGCGCGTTCGTTAGGTCCATTTTCGGGAATCGAATCGTGTGCGGCGCTTGTTCCAGGAGCGTGCTCCGTACCCCGTGAAGACTGAGCTCGAGCGCGAGGATCATGCCCACCGGGCCCGCGCTCCCGGAAATCAACACAGATCGCCGATACGACGTGTCGATCTTGGTGTCGGGGCGGTCCGGCCCCGGGGTGGCACCGGGCTTCGCCGGGTGGTTCCCTTGGTGATTCACGATGCTCCATTCGAAGTGGCTGCGGTGACGGGGCTGGGATCCATGAAGATCAGGTATTCGGTCACCTCACCGCTCTCGACCCGGGTACGGGTCACTGCGGGCAGGGTGAATTCGGTACCGGAGCGCATGCAGTGAGTGACCTCGACACGCATCGCGGTCACGTTTTCGTCGGACCGCTTTTCGAGGATCACGTGCCGCATCGCTGCAACCGCGCTGAGGTACGCCTGTTCGGGTCGTCGCGCGACGAGCCGCTCGAAGTAGGCGTGGAGGATGGTCTCGGAGGCATCGGCGGCGCCGAGCGCGCGGCCCAGTCGCATCTGTGCGGCCTGTTTGCCGGAGGCCTTCTCCTGGCTGAGAGTTCCGTGCTGTTGCCGGATGCGTTCGACGAAGGCGTCGGCCGCACCGCGCAGCGCACCGACAACGACAGGCGTTACCTCGGCCATCGCGAACGGCAGGAATGGCAGGTGGTACATCGGGTTCTCGTGCAGCAGCATCCCAGGTGCCGCGCCGGCCAGAGCAAGGTCGAATGGTCCGGTTCGGTACTCGGGGACGAAGACGTTCTCCACGCTGACATCGCTGCTACCTGTGCCCGACATGCCGGAGATGTACCAGGTGTCGAGAACCTTGACGTCCTGTCGGGGAACGAGAAACCACAGCGGTGCTGGCGCGTCGCCGCCCCGAAGGACAGGCCCGCACAGGTGAACCACTCAGCGTGCATCGATCCGGAGTTCCACGCGGTCTGGCCCGTGATTCGGTAGCCACCGTCGACCTTCTCCACCCGCCCGAGAGGGACGGCCGTTCCTGCGGTCAGGGTGTACGGTTTGCTTTCGAAGACTTCTCGTTGCGCCTGTTCGGTGAAAATGTTCAGCCGCCACGCCGCCCCGATATAGAACGATGTGACCCAGCCGGTCGAGGGGCATGGGCGCTGAGCGTGCGGACGACATCGGCCGCGACGTCCAAACCGAACTCCAGGCCGCCATAGGCCTTGGGGGTCAGCGTCGACAAGACGCTCTGCGGGAGCGACTTTGACGAGGCTGTGGTCCAGATCGAGGTATCTGCGCAGAGGGGATCGTAAATCTGCCATCCGCGAGTCGTTGGCAGTGAGCTGACCAGGACGCGAGGGGCGAAATGGGTCGCGGCGTCAGGGGCGGCGAGTAGGAGCGCTTTGAGCGGGACGTCGTCGTATGCGACGACGTCGGATTGCCTTTCCGGACGCAAATGGACGAGTCGTTCGACCGTGCATGCCGCGAGGTCGCTGCGGCGAAATCCTTCCGTACTCGAGGCGAGTTGTTGCGCGACGACCCAGATCTCGCCGAGGTCGCTCGCGGTGTGCGCGTGCCGTGTGCGGCGTGGCGGCCCTACGCCCAGATCGCCTGGACACCAACGGGAATGACGAGTGTGGCCCGCCGGAGTCGTGGTGGCGACGTGATATCTGCTGGGCGTGTCGGCGTGGCGGATGGGGGAGCCAATGGAGCCCCTGGGTATCAGGGGCCTGTCCAAGTCGCAGGTGTAGATCATCGCCCGCGACCTCGACGCCCAGGTCGAAGCACTGTTCGGGTGAGATCGAACCCTGCCCACAGACTCCTGTTATAATATATTTCAAGATGGTGCGATATGGATCATTCACTCCATCTAAGTGAGGAGTTCCCGGTGCTCAACTCTCGGTTAGCGTCTTCCGATTTCTCCGCGGTGTCGTTCCCGGAGGATGCCTACATCACCGACGCTGCCGATTCGGTTGTTGTCTTCCGCGCCAAGGCCTTCGGTTTGAAATGGGTCCGCGGCCACGTTCCGGTGGGCGCCGGAACGAGCGAGGTCGCCGACAGCCGTCTCAGCGGAAGGGGTCTGCTCGCGGCCAACCGGATCACCACTGGCCTCCGGCTGCGTGACTGGCATTTGAGGTCACCGCACTACGTCCACACGACCAAAGACCCTACTATCGCGGTAGCGGCGAACACTGCGGATCTCGCTGAACGGCGAGCTATCTGCGAGGTCACGGTCCGTGAAGTCACAGCGCCGGTGCAACTGGACCTGCAATCGATGAAGGTCGATGACGAAGGGCTTCACATCAGGGCGGGAACGACAGGCGATCCCACGGTCTACCCGATGTTTCCTCCGCTAGCGGGGGTCTCGCGACGAGTCCACCTTGAAATTCATCGTCGCCGCCCGCAAGTCGGATTCCAGCTAGTGCACCTTCGGGAAGGTGCGGCACTGTAATGCTGATGCAAGGCAAACTGCCATGAAAACCGACGGTTGGCTTCCGTCCGAGGGCGATGTCGCTGTGCGGATCTGGCTGGCGGGCGTGGTCTTCGACTACGTGGCCGCCGTATCGGCGGTACGCCACTTGATTCACGATTGGGGGCGAATGCATTGGTGCACAATAGAATTGTTACACGGCGCGGTTGGCGATCTCCGGCTGTTGTCGCGTCTGCCGTGCGAACAATTGTTCCTTGGGCCATGACCGACAGCGCAAAAGCCGGTTTGATATACAGCGACGTGCCCGCGTGCCGACGGCGGCGGCGGTCTGGGTGGATGTTGCGACCGGCGGCGCCCCGGGGGAGGGGCGCACGATGCAGGCCTGTAATGAGACACAATTCTCGTTGACTGACCCTGCTTGTCACGCCGACGGCATGCCGCCATCGGTATGCCTCTTATTCTCCAAATCATCGGAGCGCCATTTCATAACAAGGATGTGCTGACTCCCGCGATCGCTTACAGTTCCAACCCCCGTCGGTTGGGTGTCGAATGTCCGCTGCAGCTCGGCGTGGAGCTTCCACTTTCTGTGGCTCCCCCCGGGGGAGGGGGGACGTGCTGTTCCTGCCCAGGTTTCACTGCAGGTGCTGAACTCGTGCGGTGGTTCGGTGCCGTTCGTGGAGATCAAAATCGTCGACAGGACATGGCCGGGGAAGGTCGGTGAGGTTCTTCTGTGGTCGCCGTGGAGGTTCAGTGGCTGTTGGAGTTGCCACCAGCGGTGAGAACGTGTACTCGGGCCGACGGCCTATGCGCGGGCCGGCCGATTGTGGGCCGTCGAACTGAGCGTCAATTAGTATGCCTACGTGGGAGCAGCAGAAGACCAGGTGAACGAGACCGGCACGGGCTATCGCCGTCATCGAGCAGCGTATCCTCCGGGGTGAGCTGCTACCGAACGAACAGTTGCGCCAGGAGAAGCTGGCGGCCGAGTTGGGTATCAGCCGCGTGCCGCTGCGGGAGTCGCTGCTGATTCTGACGAATCAGGGTCTGCTCGATAGGGGCGGGCAGGGGTTTGTCGTCGCTCGCCGGTCCCGTGCGGAGTTTGCCCAGATTCATTTCATGCTCGATGTTTTGGAGAACGAACTGCTGCGTACTGTCACTTGGCCGGATGATGAAACTCTGGAATACCTGCGTTCGCTGAATGGCAGTATGACCGCGCACGGAACCCAGTTCACCTCGTGAGTTTTCGGTGAGAAGATCCGATCGGCTGGCTTGCTGCCCTCGTTCGGAACAGTCGGTGATGGTCTGGACAACGCGATGATGGAATCGTTCTGGTACTTGATGCAGATCGAACTACTCGACCGCAAGAAATGGAAGACCCGCCTCGAACTCGCGAACGCGATCTTCGACTACATATGCACCGAGCAGGCACCGAGCAGGCCCTGGCTCGTTCGGGCGATGAAGATCGCGTCGATGATCGACGAACATGCTCGCGAATCGCTACCGCACGTGGTGGAACGGTTGATCACCGCCGACCTGCTCGTCGCGGAGCTGGAGAAGGTATTCGCCGCCGCTGGCAGCTCATCGAGGGTGCTGCGGATGTGAGCGGTCCCCGCTGACGAGACCACCCGGGAGTAGAGCCAGGTGATTTCGTTCCGTGTTCAGTTGGTCCCGCAGGCCATCGGATGATGGGTGTGGGTGCAGGCCGCAGCGTACTCGGCCGGCGTGCGGTAACCCAGGGCCGAATGCCGGTGCCGCCGATTGTGGTCGGTCTTGAAATCGCCGATCACCACCCGGGCTTCGAGCAGAGTGGTCCAGTGGTTGCGGTTGAGGCACTCGGTCCGCAGCCGCCGGTTGAACGATTCGACGAAGCCGTTGTTCCAGGGCGTGCCCGGCGGAATATAGGAAATACCGACCCTGTCAGCGCAAAACTGTTGCAGGGCAGTGGAAATCATCTCCGGACCGTTGTCCATCCGTAGCACCCTCGGTGGGCCGCCGGCCGCGGCGAACACCTTCTCCAGCTCGGCGACGAGCCGATCGGCGGTGATCGACCGTTCCACGAGGTGCAGCAGGGATTCGCGGGTGTGTTCGTCGATCATCGACGCGATCTTCACCGCCCGACCGTCGGTAGTGGAGTCGAACTGGAAATCCAACGCCCACACCACCTTCGGCGCATCAGCCTCGAGCGGCGGGACCGAGGAGACCCCGGCTCGTTTGCGGGGATGGTGTTCGCGGACCTGCAGGCCCTCCTCGCGCCAGAGACGGTGAACCTTCTTGATGTTGACCCCTGCGCCCTCGTCGAACCGCAGGGCAGCCCAGGCGCGACGGAACCCGTGCCCCTGATTCTTCACCGCATACGAGCGCAGCCAAACCCGCAAACCGGCGTCCGGATCGGTCGGGGTGTCCTTGATTGGCAGCCGCCGATACGTCGACCGATTCAGCCCAACAACCTTGCACGCGAACCGTTCCGACATGCTCTTCACCTCACGCAGCATGTCCACAGCGCGGCGTTTGGTCGTCGGGCTCAGAATTTTCCCCGCGCGATCTCCCGCAGCGCGTCCTTCTCCAGCTCCGCATCCGCCAGCAGCCGCTTCAACCGGGCGTTCTGCTCGCGCAACTCCTTGAGCTCCTTGGCCGCCTCGGTGTCCACGCCACCGTACTGGCGGCGCCAGTTGTACAACGTCGCCGTCGACACTCCGATCTCGGCGGCTACCTCTTCGCCGGTCTTACCGGCGGCGGTCAACTCGTCGGCACGGCGCAGCTTCCGCACGATGTCCTCCGCGGAATGCCGCTTGCGTCCTGCCATGTCCCTCAGTGTCCCTTCTCGGCCCTCACCAGGCCAAACAAGGACTCTAATACCGAGTGGTCTCATCTATGGGGGACAGCCCAGATGGATAACGGTCCAGAGATGATTTTTGATGCCCTGCAACGGTTTTGCGTCGCCGGTAAACAAGCTGACTGTACAAGCCCGCTCATCGGCAACATTGCGCCCACTGAGAACCAGGCCCACTGAATCCACCTCAGTACGCCGAGCGGGCGATTCCCAGTGCCGCGGTCCGCACTGCGGGAGCCAGCTTGTCGATGGCGGTCTGGGAATGAGCAACGATTCCCAGCGCGGCGCGGACCGTGCCATTGATCCTGAGGATCGGTGCCGCCACGGACACCGCGCCTAAGGACATCTCCTCGTAGGAGAAAGCGGTTCCGGACTTGCGGACCTCGGCCAGTGCCGCGGCAAGACGGCCGGGCTCGGTGATCGTGTACGGGGTCATCCTGGGCAGCTGGGTGTCCACAACGGAGCTGAAGACTTCCTTTCCGGAGAAAGCGATCAGCGCCTTGCCGACTCCGGTGGCGTGCAGGGGGAGGTGTCCGCCAACATGCGTCTTCGTTGGCACGGCCTTGTTGCTGGCGATCTTTTCGATACACAGCGCGTGCGTGCCTTCGAGCACGGTGAGTTGGATGTTCTCCTGTGTCGCTTGGTACAGGTCGTGCATGTACGGCAGTGCGGCCTCGCGCAGGTCGCGCTGCCGTGGAGCGAGCGAGCCGACGGTCCACAACCGCATGCCGATCCTGTAGCGACCGTCGTCGAGGCGTTCCAGTCCACCCCAGGCACGCAGCTCGCCGATGAGTCGTCGCGCGGTGGAGATCGGAAGGTCGCTGCGCGCAGCGATCTCCGTCAGCGACAGCACCGGATGCGCGACGTCGAAACAGTCGATAACCGTCAACAACCTGCGGGAGACGGATTGCCCCGGAGCCTTCGTATGTCCTGCCATTGCGCCAAGTTAGCAAGATTGCCACTGGGCGGCAACGAATGATTGCCGCTGTCTCTGCGGCAGCCCATCATTGCCGTCGTCGCAAGTGCGCAGTCCGCCCAATGCCAAATGGGAAAATCCAGGCGGACAGTAACAAGGAGGTTCTGTGGTGTCAGGAAGTCGTGACGACAGACTTGCCCTTCGCGAGCTGGTCGAGAACTGGGCGCTCTGGCGAGACGCCGGGGACTGGGACCGGTTTGCCACTGTGTGGCACCCTGCGGATGGTTGGATGACCGCGACCTGGTTCCAGGGCCCCGCTGCGGAGTTCATCGCCGTGAGCCGTGAAGGATTCGAGAGCGGTGTGAGCATCCTGCATTTCCTTGGCGGGCACAGCTCGGATATCTCCGGTGACCATGCGATCGCTCAGACGAAGATGACAATCAACCAGCGCGCGGCGGTCGACGGAGTCGCGGTCGACGTCGTGTGCACCGGGCGCTTCTACGACTTTTGCGCCCGCCTCGACGACAGCTGGAAGATCGTGCGCCGACAACCCATCTACGAGAAGGACCGGCTCGACGTCGTCGACCCGTCTGCCCGGCTGGCGCTCGACCCCGAACTACTCGGCCGGTTTCCAGTCGGCTATCGCCATCTCGGTTACCTGCAGACCAAGGCCGGTTTCACGGTCAAGACCGGTCTGCCTGGTCTGACCGGGGATGCCGTAGAGCGCCTGTACGACGAAGGCGAGAAATGGTTGGCCGGCGCGGAAACCCCCGGCGACCCGCACTGAGGACCGATATGAGCACGATATTCACGCTGACCTGCAGCTCCAGCACGCTGCGAGCCGCGGACCTGCCAACCCGGATCGAGGCTGCCTCGACTGCAGGCTTCGCTGGGCTGGGGTTACGCCTCGATGACTACCGGCACGGCGGCCTCGCGGATGCCGTGTTGTGCGCCCGGCTCGAGGAGCACGATCTGCGCGTCCTGGAAATCGAACATTCCTGGGACTGGGTCGCCGCAACGCCATCCCCGGACGAACAGGAGATATTCCGGTTCGCCGATACCATCGGAGTCCGGCAGCTCAACGTCTCGATGTTCGCCCAGCACGACACGGCGACGCTCGCCGACGCGTTCGGCCGACTCTGCGATCGCGCTGCCGGTCATGGGCTCCTGGTGGGGCTGGAGTTTTTGCCGTTTACGTTTATCCGGACGCTACATCAGGCGTGGGAGATCGTCCGGACAGCGGACCGAGACAACGGCGGGATTCTCCTGGATATCTGGCACTGGCGGCGCTCGTCTGCGACCTTCGGCGATCTCGAGGGCATTCCACCGGACCGCATCACCTCGCTTCAGCTGTGCGAGGCGCGGGATCAACCGCTACCCGACCTGCGTTACGAAGCACGTCACCACCGCGAGCTGCCCGGTACCGCAACGGTCGACTTGGTGGCCGGGCTGATGGCGCACGGCGTCAGCTGCCCTGTATCGGTCGAGGTCTTCTCCGACGCGCTCGACGCGCAGCCGCCGCACCAAATCGCCACAGCGGCTGTCGCTGCAGGGAACCGGGTCCTCGCCGAGGCAGGGTGGCTCGACAGTCCTTTTCGCACGAGCTGCGGCGCTGCAAAGAGCAAGTCATGAGCGGCAATGGTTTCAGCGAGGCCGACTCGGTACGCGTCGTGGTGGAGAGTTTGCGAAACACTCCGGACGAGCGTGTCAAGGTGATCCTGTCCAGCCTGGTCGCGCATCTGCATGCGTTCGTCAAGGATGTGGAGCCCACGCATACCGAGTGGCAGCAGGGCGTCGACTTCCTCACTGCGGTCGGCCACATGTGTGACGACACCCGCCAGGAATTCGTGCTGTTGTCGGACGTTCTCGGCGTGTCGATGCTCGTGGACGCGATCAACAACCGGCGGTCGGCCGAGGCGACCGACACCACTGTGCTCGGACCGTTCCACATGGTCGACTCACCCCCCCGGGAGCTCGGTGCGAACATCTCCCTGGATGGCAACGGCGAACCCTGCGTGTTCGCCGGGCAGGTCCACTCGTCGGACGGGAAACCCGTGGCTGGCGCGACAATCGACGTTTGGCAGGCCAACGGTGCCGGCTACTACGATGTCCAGCAACCGGACCATCAACCCGAACGGAACCTCCGTGGGCTGTTCACGGCCGACGACCAGGGAGGCTTCTGGCTGCGGACGGTGGTGCCACGCTACTATCCGATCCCGGACGACGGCCCGGTCGGGCAGCTGCTCACAGCCACCGAACGGCACCCCAACCGGCCCGCGCATATCCACGTCATCGTCGAAGCTCCAGGGCACGCCTCACTGACGACCCACGTTTTCGTCGAAGGCAGCCCATATCTGGACTCCGACACGGTGTTCGGCGTTAAGGAATCACTCGTCCGGCCGGTCACTGTGGTCGACGATCGGATTCGCGCCGCGCAGTACCAGGTCGACAATCCCTTCCGGCTGATCGAGTTCGACGTTGTACTCGATCCTGTTCAGACGAAGGAGTTGTAATGGCACGCGAATTCGTACACGAGACTCGCCCGGGCCGGGTCGTCTTCGGGCCGGAGGCGGCGGACAGCCTGCTTCCCGAGATCGAGAGACTCGGCCTGCGGCGCCTGCTCGTGGTCTGTACGCCCGCACAGGCCGACCTAGCGGCCCAGCTCATCGAGCCACTCGTCGGTCGTATCGAGGAGCTTCACCCGCATGCCACTATGCACGTCCCCGTCGGCGTCGCGTCGACGGCGGTGGCACGTGCACGGGCGCTTGACGCCGATGGGTGCCTCGCGATCGGCGGTGGCTCCTCGATCGGGCTGGCGAAGGCCGTCGCGAAGGAAACAGGGCTACCGATCGTGGCCGTTCCGACCACGTATGCGGGCTCTGAGATGACCGCGGTGTGGGGCCTCACCGAAGCCGAGCGCAAGACCACGGGACGAGACCCCCGCGTCCTTCCGGTCACCGTGATCTACGATCCGCGGCTGACCACTTCGCTGCCCGTGCACCTGTCGGTCACGAGTGGCATGAACGCCTTGGCCCACTCCGCCGAAGGTCTCTACGCCCCCGACGTCACCCCTATCATCGCACTGCTCGCGCAGGAATCAGTCCGTGCTCTAGTGGACGCGCTTCCTCGCTTGGCCACCGACCCGGCCGATCTCGGCGCCCGTTCGGATGCTCTGTACGGGGCCTGGCTCGCCGGCACCGTACTTGGGTCGACCACGATGTCACTGCACCACAAGCTTTGCCACATCCTCGGCGGCACATTCGACCTGCCGCATGCCGAAACGCACACCGCGGTGCTGCCGCATGTCCTGGCGCTCAACCTGTCAGCCGCGCCGGCGGCGAAGTCCGCGTTGGAATCTGCACTCGGCGTTACCGACCCGGCCGCGCACCTGTTTCACCTCGCCCGGGACCTCGGTGCCGAAATGTCGTTGCGGCAACTGGGAATGCCGACCGACGGTGTCCCGACCGTCGTCGAACAGGCGCTCGCCGCACCTTATGCCAACCCGATCGACGTCACTGAAACCCAACTTCGCCACATTCTCGACAACGCTCTCGAGGGTTCCGCACCCACCGCTGGCTAACCCGAGCCCGCTCTTGACGTTGACGCAGCCGTCCAAAGGAGGACAAATGGTTGCAGAACATACCCTCGATCTGCAAACGATGATCGATCGCAACAGGGTCGGGCCCCTACAACGGCGGGTGCTGTTGCTGTGCTTGGGAGTGCTGATTCTCGACGGGATCGACGTCGGCATGGTCAGCTACATCGGACCCAGGCTCATCTCGGACTGGGGTCTGACAAAAGCCGAGCTAGGGCCGATTGTGACAAGCGGACTTTTCGGACTAGCAATCGGTTCCCTCGTTGCAGGCCCGCTCGCCGACCGGCTCGGCCGTCGGAAGGTCATCATCGCTTCGCTGATCTTCTTCGGGCTGATGAATGCGGCAACCGCGCTGACCACCAGTGTCGTCGGGTTCTCAGTGTTGCGTTTGCTGACTGGCTTCGGTCTCGGCGCGGCGATGCCCAACGCGACAACGCTGGTGTCCGAATTCGCTCCTTCGCGGCGGCGTAGCACGATGATGGCGATCACCTACTGCGGCTTTACCATCGGTGCCGCCATCGCCGGCCACTTCACCGACATTTTCATCAAGGCCGCGAGCTGGCAATGGGCGGTTGTCGCGGGCGGGATCCTGCCGCTGGTCTATGCCATCGTCATCGGGTTCGGATTGCCGGAGTCGCCGAAGTTTCTGGCGCGCCGACGTCGCCTGGGCGACCTCGGCGCACTGATGAGGCGCGTCGTATCCGAGCCGATTCCCGAAAGCGCTCACTTCTCACTCGACGAGCCCAGCACGGTCGCCAAAGTTCCTGTCGTCGGGCTGTTTGCGCGCCGCTACCGGCTTGGCACTCTCTCGGTCTGGATCGGCTTTGTCGCCTCATTCTTCATCGTTTACCTGATGAACAGTTGGCTGCCCATCATGATGACCGACGTTGGTTTCTCTCTCACGGCAACCGCCACCATCGGACTCCTGCTCCAGGCAGGCGGCACAGTCGGCAACTTCGCCGTCGGCTGGCTGATGGACCGGTTCGGCTTGCACCGAACGCTGGTGATCGGGATGGCCTGGGCGTCCGTGATGCTCGTCGCGATCGCCGTCGCGCCACAGAAGGTCGTGATCGTCGGCTTCCTGATCTTCGTGTTGGGAATGTTCACCAATTCCGTCGCCACCGGTTTCCCGATCTTGTCTGCCGATCTCTACCCGACGTCGATCCGTGCCACCGGGACCAGTTGGTCCACCGGCATCGCACGGTTCGGCGCCATTGCAGGCGCGGCAGCTGGTACGGCGCTGGTCGCCGCAGGCCTCAGCTACCAGCAGGTGTTCCTGACCTTGTTGGCACCCGCAATGGTCTTGATCGTGGCGGTGACGATCAAGTCTCGTGGCGCGGCGGCCCAACCGGTCGCCGAGCCGTTACTAGTGCACGAGGAGTTCGCATGAGGACATCGAAATTCAACATCGGCATCACGGGTGGCGGCGTGATGGGCACCAAGCATGCGTCAGTCATCCGTGAGGATGGCAATGCCAAGGTAGTCGCTGTTGCCGACCCGCTGAGCGACCGGCTCGCCACTTCGCTGGGCGTGCCGAATCACCGCCACTACGAGGATATGCTCGCCACGCCGGGTCTGGATGCCGTGATCATCGCGAGCCCCAACAGCGAGCACGTCCCAACCGCGTTGGCATGTTTGGACCGCGATATTCCGGTGTTGCTCGAGAAACCGTTGGCGTCATCCGTCGAAGAGGCCCGGACCTTGGCAGCGGCGACCGAAAGGGCATCGACGCCGATCCTGGTCGGGCACCACCGGCGCCACAATGCAACGGTTGCCGCTGCACATTCGTTCATTCGGGATGGCCGTCTCGGCCGGATCGTCGCAGTCAATTCCGTATTTCTCACTCGGAAACCTGACACCTATTTCGAGCAGGCGTGGCACCGGCAGAAGGGCGCAGGTGTGCTGCTGATCAACCTGGTGCACGATATCGATCTGCTTCGCTTTCTCTGTGGCGAGATCACCCGAGTCGCAGCCATTTCGACGACGCGCTCACGGAAATACGAGGTCGAGGACACCGCAGCGCTGACGGCCGAATTCGCGAACGGCGCGCTCGGCACGTTCATTGTGTCCGACAGCTCTGCATCGCCTGCCAACTGGGACCAGGTTTCCGGCGACGACACGAGTTTCCACCAGCATTCAGGAGTGGACACGCACCTCATCACCGGTACCCAGGGGGCGTTGACCCTGCCCCAGCTCGTCCACCATTACTACCCGGACGACGCGACCGGGCACTGGAAGACGCCGATGGCGATCGAAAAACTCCCCGCGGCGGACACCGAGACGTATTCGAACCAGTGGAAGCACTTCCTCGAAGTCGTCGAGGGAACGGCCCGCCCCATCGTGTCCGTCGCGGATGCTGCCCGCACCCTCGAAGTGGTCGAAGCAGTCAGAACCGCCGCTCTCGACGGCAAGACCATCGATATCTGACGCTCAATATCTGATAGCTCAATACGAAAGAGAGAACTATGCGCTTCGCCTACCGAAACCAGCCCGCCCCGCTCGCACTCGGCGGGATCTGCTTCCGTGACCGTCCGTTCGCTGAGATCCTCGCAGCCGGGAGCAGCAGTGGTTTCGCTGGCATCGGACTTACGGTGGGCCAGTGTGTTTCGGCACTCGAACGCGGAATCCCACTGGAGGAATTGCCCAAGCGCATCGAGGACGCGGGGCTCGTGGTAGCGGAATTCGAGCTCGTTCGTCTGTGCGATGGCGGTCCGACCCGCTATGTCAACAGCCTGGTGGAAGATTTGATCGGTGTATTGAACCCCGACCGCGTGCACACCGCGGCATTCACCGGCGACCTCGCCAAGGCGGCCGACGAATTCGCCGAGTTGTGCCGAAACCACCCGAACACCCCGATCGCGGTCGAGTTCATGCCGTACTCGGTGATCAAGAACGTCGAAGCCGCACAGCAGCTCGTCTCGCACGCAGGCACCAGCAATGCGGCGATCGTGCTGGACATCCTCCACTTCTTCCGGTCGGGAGGCAGGCTCGAGCAGATCGACGCCGGTCTGCTGGAACGCGTCGCGGTCGTGCAACTGTCCGATGTGTCCGCTCGCCCCGGCGTGGAACTCGCTCGGGAAGCCCGGCACCTGCGCACGTACCCGGGCCGGGGAAACCTTGACACTGTCGGCTTCCTGCGCACGATTCGCGAAGAGGGGGCGCCGCATCCGCCGATCAGCGTGGAACCCATTTCCGACGCACTCGAACGCCTCCCCCTCGAAGTCGTCGCGGAGGAGGTCATGTTCACCACCCTGCAGGTCCTCGAGCGTGCGGGATGGAGCAGCTGAGCGGGAGTAGCAATCCCGATGGGCCGAGGCAGATGGCGGCCGTAGTGAAGGGGGATCATGCCTGATCGCAGGCTGTGCAAACCGGACGTGCTCGACCGTCGTGCGCGTGATTGCGCCTCCGGTGAAAACCGTTGCGCGGCAGCAGATGCGCATGAACAAGGTGGCGCATGGGCGGTCTGGGCAGCATGCACGGCGGTCTTCATGGTTGCGGTAACCCAGCGGACCTCACTGGGAGCGGCGGGACTGGACGCCGTCGCCCGGTTCAGTGTGGGACCTGGTGCGCTCTCGGGCTTCGTGTTCCTCCAGGTCGCGGTGTACGCGGGAGGGCAGATCCCGGCCGGGATTCTCGTGGATCGGTGCGGTCCGCGCCGAGTGTTGGTGGCGGCCGGACTGCTGCTCGGTGCCGGGCAGGGGCTGCTTGCAGTGGTCAAGGCTTTACCGCTAGTGTTCGTCGCCCGCATCCTGGTCGGCGCTGGTGACGCCGTGGTGTTCGTGTGCGTGCTTTCGCTGGTTGCACGATGGTTTTCGCCCCGGCGAGTGCCAGTTATGACCCAGGTGACAACGATCATTGGCCAGCTAGGGCAGGTAGTGTCCGCATTTCCTCTCGTGTTTCTCCTGCACACGGCCGGATGGTCGGTGGCGTTCGGGGCCGCAGCCGCAGCAAGCCTCGCTGCAGCTGGGGTCGCCGGGATAGCGGTGCGCAACGGCCCCGCTGGGTGGCGTCCTCCGGATCCCGTCTCGACACGGGAGATCATGCGGCAGGTGGTCGGAGTCTGGCGACACCCTGGCACCAGGCTCGCTTTCTTTGGGCACCTCGGCACCCAGTTCTCGATGATGACCTTCGTTCTGCTTTGGGGCCTGCCGTACCTGGTATCGGGTCAGGCCGTGGATCCTTTGCTGGCGAGTGGCTTGCTGACGACCCTAGTGGTCGCCTCGATGTGCGTCGGGCCGGTCATCGGCGTGCTTAGCGCACGTCATCCTCTGCAGCGAGCGTGGCTCCTCCTCGGCGTAGTTGGCCTGACGGCGACGACCTGGGCTGTTGTGCTCGCGACGCCTCCGCCTGCGCCGACCCCTTTGTTGGTCGTGCTCGTCCTCGCGCTCGCACTCGGTGGCCCAGGCTCGGTCGTCGGCTTCGATATCGCCCGCACTACAAACCCGACGAAAACCACTGCGATCGCCCAGGGAGTTGTCAACATCGGAGGCTACAGCGCATCCCTCGCGCTACTGGCTGCGGTGGGCGCAACCCTGTCCGCCCTAGGCGGCTTCTCTCCCGCTGCGTTTCGGATCGCGTGGCTCGTCCAGTATCCGATCTGGGGACTATCAGTGGTCGGGATTCTCTGGAACCAGCGGCAGACAAGACGGCTGATCGGGCTGAGTGCGCCCCCCGACGGCGGTATGCAAAGATGCGATGCTGCCCTCGACTAGGACATAAGCCATGGTGATCTGGTCGTTCCGCTCGGGTTCAATGGAATCCGCCGGCCAGTCTTAAGGCTGATGCGGCATACGTGATATGACGATCAGGCACAATCACCGTGGCTTCGAACGGTCGGGTCCCTCGGTATTTGTTCCGCCGATCGCGGCCAGTGAGCAAAGCGGAGCATCGTTCCACTGACATTCTCAGGGGTGGCCCGCTGATGCGAACACTGGAGCCTAAAGGCCTGACCCTGCCCTGCTGGGCTCGCCGACCGTTACGGCATCCATTCAGGCGAGCCCGTTGAACGAGGGGTGCGCAGGTGAACGGGGCGGTGACGGTTGTGTCGGTGACGGTCTCCATCGAGTCTTCCACTGGACGTTCGAGCGAGTTGCTGTTGCAGGCCTCGTTTGCCTACGCAGTCTTCGGCCACAATCTCACAAGGGTCAGCGCCGTCGCCGGTTGAACCGCCACCGCCGGGCACCATCACATCCAACCGAAGCTCCACCCCAGCCGACATCGGCACCCGTTATCTTTTTTACGTCAAAGCATTCAGAGCATCAGGAAATGCGAGGCCCGGCTGTAATGTGGACGGCTCCGCCAATCGCAACGCCGATCCGGCCGGTTGCGGCGACGACGGGCTGATCGCTGTCAGGCTTCGTGCTTGTCGGCAGCGTATTGAGAGCGATCCTGCAGGTTTCTCAAATACACCGGAGTAGCGATGTCTTCATCGATCTCTACCTGCATTCGGTAACAGGCGCCGCGCACCTGAGCGTCGTCCAAGTATTTGTGGATTTCACGCATCACGTCCTGCCGCAGATCTTCCGCGGTGTCGGGATCAGAGAGTTCGCCAAAGAACACCAGGTCGGTGACCGACTCGCCGGTGCGGTGACGTGCGGATGTCTCGCTGGTGGCGGTCGAGGTCGCGGCGGTTTCTACCCGTCCCAAAGACATCACCGACGCAGTTCCTGACTCGCGCCACCATGTCAGAGCGGACCAGACTGCGTCCATCGCTGCACTCCGCGATGGGGCAGGCGGCAGATCAGCGCGCACCGACACGAGGTAAGGCGCGCGCCCGGTGATCCAGGAGTAGCCAGGCTCGATTGCGCATCGAAAGAAGTTCAGATAGGCAGCCGAGACTTTGACTGTCCAGGGCGTCGGCGCGTTCAGTCGTCGAAGGTACTCAGAGGAGGTCAGTACTGAGGTCCCCTTGAGATCGAGAACGCTGCAATACTCTTCCCCTCCGTCGCTGATACGAAGATAGCGGCGCGCACGGGTGATGCCAGGAATCGTCACGCGCTCGGGCAAATGTTGTGAGGTATGCCAGCGCTCGAACTCATCGGCCATCTCCGGCGCGAGGTCATGCCAGATTGCCAGCATCGCTGAGTGGGCGGCGGGCGTCGCAGAGCCGTTGTCAGTCTTCTTCATCAGGGATTCCTTTCGCGACGCATGGGGTTGACACGCGTCTGCCTCGTCGGACATTGGCCATGCTCAGTCGACCGGCGGCGGTCCCGGAGCGATCAGGCGGTCTTCCCATGGATCCTTGTCTCGGGGGTAGGCCACGATGATGAACTTCAGAGGCTCGGTCCCGGTGTTGACGATGCCGTGGCCAACCCCCGGTGGCACCCACAGCAGGCTGCCAGGCCCGATACGGGACACCTCGTCACCGATGCGCGCTTTTCCATGTCCTGAGATCACATAGAAGATCTCTTCTGCCTCGCGATGGCGGTGCAGCTCAACATAGGCGCCGGGCTCATACGACGAGACATCGAAGTTCAGCTGCGCTCGATAGTCGTTCTCGCCGACCTCTCCTCGGGCGACCAGGGTCTTGGCGAGCGCTTGGCCGATGTGGCCCGGTGGGTTCTCCCACAGGTAGTCGAGTTCGTTGCGGATGAACATCAAGATCCTCCCTCGCGGTCTGGGATTGACAATGTACCAAAGTGGACCCAAGCTCTAAAGTGCCACGGTGATCCAACTTGAAACGGAGTTCCAAAATGCTCGCGCTAGCTCATCTCAGTCTTCTGATGGACGGACCGCCGGATGTTGCCAGGGCGGCGGCGGCCAACGGCTTCACACACATCGGGGTTCGGGTGTTGCCCGCGACGCCGTCGGAGCGGCGCTATCCGCTCGCACCTGGTTCGCCGTTCCTTCGAGAGACTCAGCAAGTTCTCGCAGACCAGGGAGTGGGTGTACTCGATATCGAGGCGCTCAACCTCAACGGGTTCATCACCAGGGACGAATGGCTACCCCAGCTCGAGGTTGGGGCAGAACTCGGGGCATCGGTCCTGAACATCATCGGGTCCGACCCTGATCGCGCGAGGCTGACCGCAACCTTCGCTCGGCTCGCGGCCGATGCAGAGGAGCACGGCATCGTCGCGTCGCTGGAGCCGATCTCCTATCAGCCGCTGGATCGGCTCGAGGATGCGCAGGCCATCATCCACGAGGTCGGTCGAGGCGGCATCATGCTCGATGTTTTGCACTTCACTCGAGCGGGACATCGTCCAGAAGATATAGACAGGATCGATCCAGCCTTGTTCACGGTCATCCAGGTGTGCGACGGTCCTGCACGAGTTCCGCGGATGATGTCGGTTGATCCTGCCGATGTCCCGATGAATCAAAGCGTCGACGGTTCGGATCGCGAACAGGAGGCGCGCCTCAAGCGGCTGATCCCAGGGCAGGGGGAATTTCGTATTGCGGAGATTCTCCAGCGGGTGCCGGTCTCGGTTCCGATTTCTATCGAGGTTCCCGACCCCGTCCGAGCCAAGCAACTCGGCAGTAACGGGTGGGTCGCCGAGCTGGCAGCTGCCGGCATGACAGTGGCCCGGCGTCGAGCCGAGCAAGGACAAGACCTAGCAAACAAGGAGTAGAACACCATGACGGACAAGTCACTCAGCGGTCGAGTCGCCTTCGTGACAGGAGCGGCACGCGGCCAGGGCCGCAGCCACGCGGTACGACTCGCTCAAGCCGGCGCAGACATCATCGCAGTGGACATCTGCGCGCCGATCGACAGCATCAGTCGCTATCCGCACGCGACTGCCGCAGATCTTGCCGAGACCGAGCGCCTGGTCAAGGAGGCGGGCAAGCAGATCATCGCTCGTACAGCGGATGTCAGAGACCAGGGGCGTCTTCGCGAAGTCCTCGACGAGGCGCATAACGTATATGGGCGGCTGGACATCGTCTGTGCAAATGCCGGGATTTTCGACTTCGCACCCGCGCTGGAACAGTCTGACCTTCATTGGCAGACGATGATAGATATCAACCTCACTGGCGTGTGGAATACCTGCAAGGCAGCTCTCCCGTTCATGCGGAAAGGCGGTCGTGGCGGGTCGATCATCATCACGAGCTCAACGGCCGGAACCAAGGGGAATATCAACACTTTGAGCTACAACGCCAGCAAACATGGCGTTGTCGGCTTGATGCGGACCCTGGCAAACGAGTTCGGGGGAGAGGGGATCCGAGTCAACACGATCCATCCCTGCGCCGTCGATACACCGATGATCATGAACACCACGACGTTTGGCTTGTTTGAACCCGAGAACCCAACGCCGACACGGGAATCTGCTGCACCCAGGTTTGCCGCGACGACCGTCTTGCCAGTCCCGTGGATCGCAGTCGAGGACGTCACCAATGCAGTTCTCTGGCTGGCCAGTGATGAGGCGCGGTTTGTGACGGGGGCGACGATCCCGATCGATGCAGGATTCGTGATCAAGTGAGCAGAGAAGGAGTCGGGCCGGAGTCTGTGGGCGACGTATTCCGCGAAGGCACCCCGACCACCCCAGTTCATAGGGAGCTGTGCTGTGGGTGAGGCGCTCAGGGTGGGAGTATGTGGGGTGGGCACGATCGGGCGCACACATCTCGAGTTGTTAGCGGCTTCACCGCGGTGGCATCTGGCTGCGATTGCTGATCCCGCACCAATCGCTGGGCCGATCGCCGCGAGATACGGGGTTCCTCACTTCGAGAACCAGGATGAGATGCTCGATCGAGCAGCGCTCGATGCGGTGGTGCTCGCCGTGCCGAACCAGTTTCACTTGTCGGCCGCACTCTCGTGCATAGATCGCGATGTTCCCGCCCTCATCGAAAAGCCGCTCGCAGACAACCTGGAAGCGGCGGCCAGCATCGTGGCGGCTGCCGAAAGTCGTAATGCGAGGCTGCTCGTCGGGCATCACCGCCGCCACACTCCCCAGATGCTGGCTGGGCGCGAGTTGGTGCAGGACGGGGAACTCGGTCGGATAGTGGCGATGAGCGGGCTTTGGTTTTCCCGGAAGCCCGACAGCTACTTCGATCCACTGTGGCGGCGACAAACAGGTGGTGGGCCCTTTCTCATCAACCTGATCCACGAGATCGATTGTCTGCGGTTCCTGGCTGGCGACATCGAGTCCGTACAGGCGGTCGCGACAAATCGAACTCGGGGATTCGATGTGGAGGACACTGGTGGGGTCTTGATGAACTTTGAATCGGGTGCCATCGGCAGCTTTGCGATCAGCGACGCCGTTCCCTCGCCCTGGCAGTGGGATGTCGCGTCCGGGCAGGGAGCGGGCTTCCCGTACATCTACGGTGATACCTACTTTATCGGCGGCACGAAAGCATCGCTCGGGCTGCCTTCGATGCGGATGCACTGGCATGCAGAGGGCGAGGATTGGCGTAGCCCGCTCCTGACGATGACGAAGCCGACCAGCCGTCGAGATTGCTATGCCGCTCAGTTGGATCACTTCTCAGAGGTCGTCCAGGGGCGCGCCGAGCCAGTGTGCTCTGCACGGGACGCATTCGCCACACTAGCGACGACTCTCGCCGCGGACACGGCCGCCAGCAATGGTCGAGCAGTCGCAGTGCAGCGTGCCTAGCCATGACCTCGCATGTGGCCCACCTCATTCCTCGAGAGTGAGCTAGCAGCACTCTCGGCCCAGGGACAGCGGAATTCTCGGTAGGTCTTGACTGCCCCGTTGGCCGAGGTACTATTTTGAAACGCAGTTCCAACTTGCAACATCGCACCAGGAGTGTTATCAGCCCATGGAGCAAGCTTCCAGTCAGCCGACCCTCATCGCCGAGCCGGATTCAACGTCTGAAGGAGCAGAGGTCCTCGTCGAGCTCCGTGACGTGGAGAAGCACTTCGGTGGTGTTGCGGCACTGAGCAGAATCACCTTCGACGTCCGCGAGGGCGAGGTGCACGCCCTCGTGGGCGAGAACGGTGCAGGTAAAAGCACCCTTATGAAAATCCTGAACGGTGTGTATTTTCCCGACGCAGGTGAAATCTACGTGCAGGGGCAGTCGCAAAAGCTCACCTCTCCCCGCGATGCCGAAGCGCTTGGACTCGCCTTGGTGCCTCAGGAGCTCGAGCTGTTCCCCGATCTGCCGGTCTACGAGAACCTCTTCGTCGGTCGCGGTCGGCCGCGAACTCGCACGGGAGGCATCGACGTCCGGTCGATGCAGCGAACGGCTCGAGACCTCTTCCGTAGCCTTGCGCATCCGATCGATGTGAAGAGGGCAGCGCGCCATATCTCGGTCGCTGATCAGCAGATGGTCACCATCGCACGTGCGCTGATAAACAACGCACGCGTCCTCGTACTCGACGAACCGACCGCTGCGCTGAGCGATCGTGAGGTTGCTCGTCTGTTCGAGGTGTTGAAAGACCTCCGGTCGCGTGGTGTCGGCATGGTTTACATCAGCCACCGTATGGACGAGATCGACGAACTCGCCGATCGCATCACAGTGATCCGCGATGGCCAGCATGTCCTGACCGCCTCCGCTGGCGGCATCAGTCGTTCGGAAATCATCACGGCAATGGTCGGCCGCCCTCTGACTCAACTGTTCACGCGCGATGCTGCAGAGCAGGGCGCGGTCAAGCTCAAAGTTGACGGCCTCGGACGGCGCGGGGAGTTCTCCGACATCTCGTTCGCCGTGCGCGCGGGAGAAGTTCTCGGGTTCGCCGGCCTCGTCGGGGCAGGGCGCACCGAGCTCGCCCATGTGTTGTTCGGCCTGGCCAAGCCAGATCACGGCGTAATCGAGGTCAACGGCGCGGTTTGCCGGGTCAGAAGCCCGGCTAGGGCACAGCAACTCGGCATTGGGCTGGTACCGGAGGAGCGCCGCGCCCAGGCACTGCTCTTGTCGGTATCGATCGCCCGAAACATCACGCTCGCCTCGATGTCCCTGCTTACGCGAATCGGCTTCGTCAACACACGAGCGGAAAGAAGACTGAGTTCACGGCTGTTCGAATCGCTCGGTGTCCGGGGTGGTGAACTCGATAAGCCAGTGGGCCTTCTCTCCGGAGGGAACCAGCAGAAAGTCGTCCTAGCCAAAGCCCTGGCTCGGCAGCCGGAGGTGCTCATCTTGGATGAGCCTACGCGCGGCGTCGACGTGGGTGCCAAACAGGAAATTTACCGACTCATCGATGAGCTCGCCAACAGTGGAAGCGCTATAATATTGATTTCTTCAGAACTAGACGAGGTCTTGGCCCTCTCCGATCGGATACTAGTCATGCGGGAGGGGCACCTGGCGGAGGAATTCTCTGCCGCCGATGCCACCCGCGAATCACTTATCGCAGCAGCCGCCGGTGCAGCTGGCTCTGCTCCAATGTCGACGAAAAGTGCCAGCGTCGACATGTCAGGAGGTGTCAGGTGACGACAATGGCTGTCAGGCCGGGCGAAAAGACATCGTCCGCCCGGCAATTTGCGCTACGATTTCTCCTGCGGAATGAGAGTGCGGCGGTTGGGTTTCTGGTAATCCTTGTAATCATATTCGGCGTGGGTGCCAACCGGTTTATCACACTGGGTAACCTGGGCAACATTCTCGAGCAGGTTTCGATTATCGGAATTATCGCACTCGGTGCGAACCAAGTAATTCTTGCCAGCGAGATAGATATTTCCGTGGGGTCGGGCCTCGCAATCACCACATCGATCGTGGCAACTGCGGTAGCCAAACACAATGCAAACCTCGCCGTAGTCGTTGTGCTCGCAATTGTTGTCGGCGCAGCGATTGGTGCAGTATCGGGCCTCCTTGTTGTTCGCGCGCGAATACCTTCCATCATTGTTACCCTGGGTATGCTCAACGCACTTCGCGGGATCAACAACTTGATCAACCCGGTTGGTGTACCGAATGTCCCCAATCAAATCCGGGTCTTTGGGCACGGCCACTTCCTGGGCATCAGTAATTCGGTACTGGTTTTTATTGCGTGCTGTATTGTAGCGTTGCTCATTGAACGTAATACAAACTGGGGGCGTAACGTCGCCGCCGTTGGCGGAAATACGTCCGCTGCTCGTCTTGTCGGTCTCAACGCTAGGCGGATCACCCTTCTCGCGTTCGTTTTCGGCGGCATCTGCGTAGGTATCGGATCCTTGGTGTACATCGGCCAACTCGGTGCAGTGCAGCCGGCTGCGGGAACTGGGTTGGAGCTGCAGGTGATTGCTGCGGTGGTAGTGGGCGGAACCAGTATCAGTGGAGGGCGTGGCTCGATATTTTCGGCGATCGCCGGTGCGCTCGTGCTCGGCGTCATCCTAAACGGCGCCAATCTACTCGGGCTGGAAGAGCGATGGCAGAACGTATTTGTCGGGGTGACGATCCTCCTCGCAGTAGGTATCGATTATGCGCGGCAGCGCCTCGTGGAAAGACTAATGACATGACTCTAACTCGTAGTATCGCAGAAAAACCGTGGACCCGAGTCAGCCGATTGCGGCCAGGACGGGTGGCGGTACTCGCGGTCATCTTTGTGGCGCTGATCGTGGTGATGTCGCTGCTGTCTCCTCTATTCCTTACTCTTTCCAACCTTCTCGACACATCGCGCTACTTCGTCGAGACGGGACTGATCGCGGTCGGTATGACATTCGTGATCATCAACGGCGGAATCGATCTGTCGGTGGGGTCAATATTGGCACTGAGCTCGGTCAGCTTGGGATTCAGCTATCAGAGTGGCCTGCCGTTGCCACTCGCGGTGATTCTCGCGGTTATCGTCGGAGCTGCATGCGGAACGTTAAACGGTATCCTTACCACGTCGTGGAAGATCCACCCCCTTGCGATCACCGTCGGCACGATGGCGCTATTCCGGGGAATCGCCGAGGCGGTCAGCAACCAACAGGCGGTATCCAGCTTCCCGGCGTGGTTCGGGGTATTCGGTCAAGGTGCCGTCGGACTCGTCCCCAACCAGCTTTTCGTGTTCGTCGTCGTAGTGGCAATTGGCGGCTTATTGCTGAACAGAAGCCGGTTCGGACGCTACACCTACGCCATCGGTCTGAACGATGTTGTCGCCCGCTTCTCCGGTATTCCGGTTCGTTCGCAGCTAATCAAAGTATATGCGCTGACCGGTGCGCTTGCTGGCCTGGCGGCCGTGATCTACACCTCACGTGTAGCCAGCGCCCGGTCTGATGCCGGCATGGGCCTCGAACTGAGTGTCATCGCTGCGGTCGTACTCGGAGGTGCCAGTGTCCGAGGTGGCGTAGGCACTATTTCCGGCACCGTGCTCGGATTGCTCATCATCTCGGCGCTGAATCAAGGACTTCTCCTCACATCTATCGACGCCAACTGGATTCTGGTCGTTATCGGAGCCGTCATGGTGCTCGGCGTGTTCTTTAATGAGTTCTTCCGTGACCGAGTCAAAAACTAATTGTTCGGATGAAAATCTTCGAGTTGGCATCCGCTCGGCGCGACAGCCCGTAGCGCCAAATGAAAGGTAGTACCATGTTATCGATGAAAAAGCGGCTGCTGCTCGCTGTAAGCAGCGTGGTTGCGCTGATCGCCGTCACGGCATGCAGCGCCACAGCGCCTTCTACTACATCAGGTACTTATCGTGCCGATAAGGGGTGCAAGGTTGGTTTGTTGCCGAAGACCACCGCTGACCCGAACTTCCAGGCGATCGCCAAGGGCGGCAGCCAGGCTGCTGACCAGCTCGGGTACCATTTCGAGTTCAATGGGCCGACGACTCTGGACTCCGCGGGGCAAATCCAGTTCATCGAGCAATGGACTCGTCAGAAGTACTGCGGCATCACAATTTCTGCCAATGACCCGAATGCTTTGCTTCCCGCGATTTCGGTTGCTCAGAAAGCCGGTGTAGCGGTTACAACCTTCGACTCCGCAGTCAATTCTAAGGATGTGATCCATCTCGCGCCGTTCTCCGCGCAGGGCATGGGCGAAACGCTAGCTGACGAAATCATTAATTTGACCTCGCCATCTGCCAAGATTTATATCTTGACATCATCCATGACAGCACCCAACCAATTGTCATGGATCGATGTCATAAAGAAGGTAATGGCCCAGAAGTACCCGCAGGCTGTTATCCAGACCATCCAGCCTGGAGAAGGCGATACGCAGAAGTCGTACAACACGGCCAAGGCGTGGCTGCAGGCGAACCCGGATACCAGCGGAGTCCTGGCGCTGGACGGAAATGCCCTGCAAGGAGCATCCCAGGCGATTCAGTCTCTCGGACTGACCGGCAAGGTCAAACTCACCGGCGTCGGTGTCCCCAGCCAGAACCGAACTGCTCTCCTCGATGGGATCGCGTCCTCCTTCTTCCTGTACGACTCGCCGAATATTGGAGTCGCCGCAGTGCAGTTGCTCGGTCAGGTGATGGCGGGCAAGGTGAAGCCCGGTTCGGCCAGCGTGAACCTGGGAAGTCTTGGAACACGGAACTTCACCGATCAGAAGACAGTTTTGTACGGCCCTCCACAGAAATTCACGAAGGACAATGTCGACAACTTCCATTTCTGATCCCAACGGTCGAGCTACTTCTAGCCCAGTCGCCGGAGATTGATAATGCGAGGAGGCGGATTCGATGCCTGAATTTATAGAATCTGGAAGCCTGCGGCAGGTAGGAAGATCAGACGTCTACTTGCCGCCGTTGATCCTCGGATCGGGCCCGCTGGGTGGTCTCTTCAGTGAGGTGGATAAATTCTCGGCCTTGGAGACCTTCGACACGGCCGTGAGACTTGGGATCACAGCCTTTGATACCGCGCCCTTCTACGGACATGGGCTGAGCGAACAACGCCTGGGTTTCTTTCTGGAATCGAACTCCAAAGTTGTTCCAACCGTATCGACAAAAGTGGGGAAGCTGCTGCGACCCGGCTATCCGCCTCAAGCAGATTCTCCTTGGGCAAAGCCGGGTGACTTCGGTATCGACTTCGATTACACCCGATCTGGTGTGCGGCTATCCCTGGAGGCCAGCAGTCAGCGGATGCTGCGAGCGTATATCGATATCGCACTGGTCCACGACATTGATATACGGACGCATGGCGAAAGCTTCGAGGAGCGCCTCGAAGAGGTGACGAGCGAAGCCCTCCCGGCCCTGCGTGAGTTGGTCCAGGAGGGACGCGTCGGCGCCGTCGGGATAGGCCTGAACGAAACCGGTCCTGCGCTCAGGGTCCTGGAGCGCAGTGATCTCGATTGCATTCTTCTTGCGGGGCGGTATACGCTGCTGGATCAGCAGCCTATAGAGACGCTCATCCCCATGTGCCGTGACCGCGGCGTTACGATCATTGCCGGTGGGGTTTTGGCGAGTGGCATTCTTGCCACTGGTCCGCGGGAAGACGCGAGATACGACTATAAATTGGCTCCGGCCGACGTTTCGCGTCGCACCGCCGCCTTGCAGGCTGTAGTGCGAGAGTATGACGTACCCCTGGGCGCGGCTGCCTTGCAGTTCGTCATTGCGGAGCCCGTCATCTCATCTCTGTGTCTCGGTGTTCGCAACCCGACCGAACTCAGACAACTTGTTGATTGGTGCGCCGTGAAGATCCCTGATGAGCTTTGGGAAACGCTACGCGATAAGGAATTGATCGATGAGCGTGCTCACACGCCCACTGCTACGGGGAACCGGCTTGAATTATATGGAAGGTTGTGATCGTGATGAATGATGTAGCGAAGCATCACCACCTGATTCCGGGCGGTGCCGGGAGAACGGAGGATACCCCGGTCTTCGAGCGACGATCGCCAATAAACGGCGAGCTCGTCGCCACCGTCACGTTGGGGAACCGCTCGGATGTCGGCCGTGCGATTGAGATCGCACGCGCGGAGTTCGACAGCGGCGAATGGCCGCGCCTCTCCGGCGCTGGACGCGCCCGGGTCCTGCTGCGGTGGGCCGAATTGATCGCCTCCGATAGGCGGTCCCTCGCAGAGATCGAGGTCGCTGAGGTCGGCAAGCCGATCCGATCCGCCGCAGGCGACGTGGATGCGATGATTTCACTGATCGAACGAGCTGCATATGCCGGCTCGGAACTTCACGGCGCCGCTTACGACGACATGGGCGATGACGACTTCGCGTTCACGCGCCGAGAGCCCGTCGGCGTTGTCGGTGCGATCGTTCCGTGGAACTATCCAGGCGTCTTATTCGTCCAAAAGGCTGCATTCGCGCTCGCCGCAGGCTGTACCGTTGTGGCGAAGCCGAGCGAGTACACCACTGGCTCTGCACTGCGGCTTTCCGAACTAGCGTACGAGGCCGGTGTGCCGAGGACTGCGCTGCTCGTAGTAACAGGATTGGGCGAGGACGTTGGAGCCCCTTTGGCCGAATCGGACAATGTGGACCTCCTGACCTTTACCGGCTCAACACGAACAGCACTTCGGCTGGCAGGTACCTCCCGGCGGTTCCCGCAACGTCAGCATTTCGAACTCGGAGGTAAGGGTGCCACCATTGTTTTTGAGGATGCGGACATTGCCGCAGCCGTAGACGGCGCGCTTTTCGGATTCTGCATCAACCAAGGCGAGACGTGCACAGCCGGAACGCGGCTAATTGTCCATGAGGATATCGCGGATGAATTTGTTGTCCGACTCAATGCGGCTGCTTCAAGATTGAAAGTCGGCGACCCTTGGGATAATGATACCGATCTCGGTCCGCTGATCCATGACGAACATCGACGCACTGTCATGAAGCGTGTCCAGGACGCAAAGGAGGCAGGGGCTACCGTACTCTGCTCAGGGCCCGATGTGAGCGACATGAAAGGTGCTTTTGTATGGCCTACCATCATCCGCGGTGCCGGTGTCGATAGCCCGGTATTCCAGGAAGAAATTTTCGGTCCAGTCCTCGTGGTCGAAACCTTCGCCGATACCGATGAGGCAATCTCGATTGCAAATTCGACCGTATATGGTCTAGCGGATAGCGTCTGGACGCGCGACTATCGGAGGGCGCTTACTGTCGCTCGTCGCCTGAGAAGCGGAATGGTCTGGATCAATGACGTTCAGGCGGATCGAGCACTCCTTCCCTTCGGCGGGCGCAAGGCCAGCGGTTTCGGTCGCGAAAAGGGAACGCTCGGCGTCGAGGAGTTTACCGAGTTGAAGACAGTGACGCTTCGAATCGGTCCCTCGAAAGATCGATACCCGTCCTCGAATGAGGGCCTGGTCGTAGACCCTAACCTCTGAGGGCCTTCATGACCGGTACGAGGCGTCGCCGGTTCTGAGTTCGCGGGAGCCCTAGCGACAGAGAACGTGCGCGAAGCCCGTTATGAGGGGCGGGCTTCGCGCAACGTCGGTGCTCGCCGCGGCGCCTGTGCTGGGACCGACCGTCAAGTAGTCCTACGTATGTTTGTGTGACCTCTGCCTGGCCTGTGGTGCTCGTCTCCTGGCGGGTTGTCGCAGTGTCCACGGATACGCGTTAGACTGAAGTGGATCGTTGTTTCATCATAGAATATCGTTCCGATTTTGGAGGTGCGTGTCACAGTGGCCGTCGGAGTCAGCCGTGCGATGGAGATCATCGAACTTCTCGCCAATCAGACCGACGGGCTCGGGCTTGCTGGCATCGCCGAGGCCGTTGAACTTCCGAAGAGCGCCGCGCACAGGATTCTGGCCGATCTGATCGCCAGTGGCTATGCGCGCCAGGCGGAGCCGAATGGGCAATATGTATTGACCTTGAAGTTCGACACGCTCGGTGTGCGACACCTGGCGCGAAACGGCCTTGTGCAGCTGTCTCGTCCGTTGCTTGCGGACCTCGCTCGCAAAGCCGGCGCCCTCGTTCGTCTGTCCTTGATCGAGGGCGACGACCTCCGGTTCGTGAGCCAGTTCCAGGGTGCAGCCGCTGGTCTGCGTTATGACCCGGACGCTGGAACCGTTGCGCGTTTATCCTGCTCGGCATCGGGAATGGCATGGATGTCGCAACTGCCTGAAGACGAGGCTTTGGAGAGAATCTATCGGCAGGGCATCGGAACTCCCGAGGAGTTCGGGCCGAATGCGCCGACCAAATTGGAGGAGATCAGGGCCCTGTTGGACGAAACACGTGCGCGAGGGTGGGCAACAGTCGACGAAACGTACGCTGTAGGAACGGCCGCGCTTGCTGCTCCAATCGTGGATGCGGAGAGTGGAAGGCCCGTAGGGGTTACCAGCATAGCCGGTCCGCACGTTCTACTGACCGAGCCTCGGCGTTATGAATTGTCATCAGATCTGCTCGAGGTGGTCTCAAGCTTGTCGTATCTGGCGTTTGAAGGCACGCAGTCCGTAATCGCCTGAACGTAATCTCGTGCTCGAAATCGTCGCTCTCTGTCGATGGTGTAGCGCTACCGATTAGTTTCCTCCGCCGCCTGGCGTTCCTTCGGGAGTGCAGCTGAAATTGGAATGATGCGTGTGCGCTGAAAGGGGCGCACGGCATTCACGTTTACATTGATAGGTATATCGAAAGACAGCAGGATTAGGTGGCCAGACCTGAGGTCGGAAAGTCTCGTCAAATTCAAGGAGAGTGTCATGACGTTGTTGACCGGACAATCAGGCGGCCGAATGATTCCCATCGGCCCCGTTGTCGATGGATCCGTGGATGTCCCGGCACCATTGAATGTCGTCTCGATCGCCTACGAGCCGGTAACCGAACCTTTTCACGCGTGGGTCGTCGAGGTGGGTGTTCAACTGTTCGATCAGCTACGCAACCTGGTCCACGGGGCATCGGATGACGAGAAAACGCTGATCGCGGTCTTGGTTACGGCCCCGCCAGTCGATCGTCGCGACCCCGACTCTGTCGCGGCCGTGGAATCAGTCCGCGGTGCGGTGCTGTCGATCGCGATCGAGGTCGGTCCGAAGGTTCGACTGAACGTCGTCATCTCCGATCACCCAGAAGCGGCGTGCGCCACGCTGCAATACCTTGCGAGCTCGGACGCCGATTACGTCACCGGATCCACCTTCGACCTGCGGGAGTCTGCATGACCATTCTCGTTACCGGCGCCGGTGGTGGCATCGGCCGCGCGGTCGTCGAACTCGCCATCGAGCGCGGTCATACAGTAATCGCACAGGATCTTTTCCATGCTGTTCTGAGCTCTGTGAAAGGTGTCGCCACTGTAGCCGGTGACCTCACTGACCCGACGCACCTGGCTGAACTAACCGAGCGGGTCGCCGATGTCGAACTCGAGGCGGTCATCGGATCGCATGGAATCGCGGGCGCGGTCGCGTTGGCCGACATCACGGAACAGCGTTCGCGCGCGATCCTCACAGTCAATGGGTCGACAGTCCCGAGGCTATTCCAGGCCGTGCGTTCGGCGCTCTTGCGGTCGCAGGGCGTATTCGTCGCCGTGTCTTCGCAGGCTTCACTGCGCGCTGAGCGGGAACAGGCAGTCTACTGCGCATCCAAGTGGGCCGTTAGAGGATGGGCGGAGGCTATGGCCGCTCGTGGGTCAGCGGAGCCGATCGTGCGTGTATTTTGCCCAGGCCGCACTGAGACACCACTGTTCTGGGAGACCACGAAGACGATTGCGTCTGCACAGGCCCATACACTCGAGGACTACACTCGCGACATTTTCGACCTGATTCCGCTGCGGCGCTTCGCCACGACCCGGGAAACGGCCTCGCTCGCACTCTTCCTGGCGACCCAACCGCGTGGTGGCGCTCCAACTCTCGTAGCCAACAGCGGGGGAGAGGTGCCGTACTGACACGAATACCGGTATTCCAGCCCCACCTGAATCGGCAACAAAGACTAAGGATGCTGCGCAGATCATGAAATATCTCGAACTGCTCGACGGGGGCCTAGGCCAGTCGAACATAGTGCTCGGAATGATGCGGATCAACGAGATCTCCCCGGACCAGCTACGAACGCTGTTCTCCGTCGCACGTGACATGGGCATCAACACCTTCGACCATGCCGACAGCTATGTGAACAGCCCACACGAGTGCGAATCTCTGTTCGGCTCGACCGTGCAGCTCAGCTCATCACAACGCGAGAAGATCGTGCTGCAGTCCAAGGTAGGAATCCGCAAGAACGCCGATGGGGCCAACGGCTACTTCGACTTCTCCAAGGAGCACATCATCGAGTCGGCCACGGCATCGGTCCGGGCTCTGCGAACCGACTATCTCGACGTGCTTCTACTCCACCGTCCCGATGCACTCGTCGAGCCCGACGAGGTGGCTGCGGCGTTCGACCACCTGCATTCAGCCGGCCTGGTCCGCCACTTCGGCGTCTCGAATCATGCCCCACAACAAATCGAACTTCTCCGCGCATCGATCCGCCAACCTCTGAAGTTCAACCAGGTCCAACTCAGCGTGGCACATGCCAGTCTGCTGTCCGCCGGGCTCGCGGTGAACATGGCAGGCCTCGACCAGTCCGCAAGTCGTGACAACGGCCTGATCGACTACGCCCGCCTGCACGGCCTTACGCTGCAAGCATGGTCACCATTCCAGACCGGATTCTTCGGCGGTCCCTTTATTGGCGATCGATCGAACTTCGCAGCACTCAATGACAAGCTGGACACGCTTGCGACACACTACGACGTGACGCCCTCAGCGATCGCCGTCGCCTGGATCACGCGTCATCCGGCCAACATACAAGTCGTGCTCGGCACCACGAACCCGCAAAGGGTGATCGACTCGGCCGCCGGATCCGACATCCCGCTCACCCGGCCACAGTGGTACGACATCTTCGTCGCGTCGGGACACACACTTCCGTAAGCTAAGGAATTTGCTGCGCGGCTGCATCATTCGCGGGAAGTTATGGAGCGCCGCCGCGCGCTCGCACGCCGCCGCGACCAGAATGTCAGCGACGCCGTGCGGGAGTATTGGTCGGCATGGCAAGCGATTTCAACGATCGAACAACGCCGCGACCGCCGCATCCGAGCCGTCGGTAGAAGGGCAGCAGCGCGTACGTCTGCTGCGCATAGAGGTCCGCCGGTGGACCGCTCAAGCTGGGCATGATCTGGCCCCTCGAATGGACCGAGCGCGGGGTACGGGGTGTGAGGTGGAGCGAACGCGCTTGCAGATGGCGCTTACGCAACGGATCCGGCATCGGATATTGCCGCTCCAGCACGGCGGCATCCGGGCCTCCTCGGCCGCTTGCCGGCGAACGGGCGCGATCTCAGGCAGACCGGCCTTCGAGCGCGTCGGCGATCGGCGCTGAGGCGGCAATTGGCGCGCGATAGTGGAGGAGCCGCCAGGCCGCGTCGACGCCGAACGCGCCTCCGATCCAGCCAGTACGTTCGAAGAGCACCACGAACGGCCGCTCGGCGTCCGGCTCACCACACACGACGCGCACTGCATCGACCGGGTCGGCGTGCCCGAAGAACTGCACCTTCGAGCCGAACCGATCCGACCAGAAGTAGGAGACCGGTGCGTACGGGGCACGTTCGTGCGTCCCGAGGAGATCGCGACTCACGGCGACGGCCTGTTCCCGTGCGTTGGTGAGGTGCTCGATCCTCATCTCCCGGCCGAACAGCGGATTGTGCCACCGGGCGACGTCTCCGACGGGGAGCTGCAGCGCAGAACTTGTCGCACACGACGCCGTCCGATATGCGAGCCTCGGCGCCGAGGCATTCGACATTGGGCACGGCCCCGATACCTACAACGACGACGTCGGCACCGAGCACGCTGCCGTCTTCGAGTTCGACCTCGCGGACCCTGCCGCCGTCGATGGCAGCCGTCACCAGGCGCCCACAGCGGAGATCGACTCCGTTGCGCCGCAACAACGATTCGCATAGCGCACCGATTACCGGGCCCACCTTGTCGATGAGCGGGGCGCCAGTCGTTCGACGACGGTCACGTCCATGCCCGCAGCACGTGCGGCCGCCGCGATCTCTGCGCCGATGAATCCCGCGCCGACCACCATGGCGCGTCGACTTGGTCGCAGCTCACCGCGCAACCGCACAGCGTCCTGCATGGTGCGCAGCGCGTGGAGCCGGGCGCTGTCGAGCTGTCTTCGAGACCACGCGACGCAACTCCAGGAAGCCTGGATTGTAGCGGCGCCATAATGTACAGCCTCACCAAGAGACTTCTTCGCGAACAACGCCGCAGGCCGTGACGGCCATTTTGTACCCGTATGCAGCGCGCTTCGTTTGACTGGATCTACTACCTCAATCGGCACATCCCCCTCGCTCGCCGGCTTTTGGGCGAGTACGGACTGAATGCAGCGACCGTCATCGTGGCTTGCACGGCGCGACCCCGGATGCCCCGTGGCTGTGAAGAGGCTGGAATGCACCGGGCTCGACGCGATGACGACGGGCGTGGCGGCCGCCGGCCGGACGCTGGCGGCAGACGTCACCAACTTCACCACGATCACGCCTATCCTGCAGACATCGGGCTGGCAGTATGACGCCACCGCGCGGGCTTAGCGCCGCACCGCCGGGGAGGGTGTGCCGGTCGGTGCGTCCTCGTCGGCATGGCTCCCGACGCGAGCTCCGCGCACGATCTGGATCAGCTCGCCGGGGTCCGCGGGGATCTCACTGCTGCGCCACGCGACCATTCCGTCCGGCCTAACCAGCACGAAGGGGCTTTCGTAAAGTGCAGTAGTGCTCTCGTCGTCGATCTCGGCGACCCGAAGCGGCACTCCGTATGCAGCCGCGCTCGACACCAGTCCGGCGGCGTCGGATGCAGGCCGCCGGAGGCACAGTAGCACGAAGTCGCCTCCGTACATGTCCAAGGTCGACGAGCCGTCTGGCAGCCACACATGCGGCGCACGGTGCCCCGGGCGCGCAGTCGGGACGTAGGTCTCGAACGTGTAGGCCGGCGCATCCGTACCGTCCGGAACGCAGATCGGCGAGTTCTCGTACCGGTAGCCCAGTGCGCCGCCGACCGCGTTGAACTCGCGGCTGAAGGTCTTGACGAGCAGCTCGCCCATCTCGGCGCGGGCCGCTTCGGCTGCTGCACTGTGGCCCGTGAGCGGCCGGGCCTCGAAGTCGGCCATTCGCCCCTTCATCGCCTGCCAGTCGCTGTAGATCTCGGTGGCCAGCGCCGCGGTCTGGGCCGCACTCGCCTTCCGCTCCGTCTCGTAGGTGTCGAGAAGATCTGGATGGCCCCATCCCTGCAGTACCGCTGCTAGTTTCCACGAGATGTCGACCGCGTCGAGTAAGCCCGTATTCATCCCAAACCCACCCGTGGTAGGCATGCTGTGTGCCGCGTCGCCGACGAGGAAGACGCGGCCGGCCCGGAACCGCTCACTCACCCGTAGCCGGTTCGTCCACGGAAACACGTTGCCGACGAACTCGAAGTCGAATTCCCGGCCATCACCTAGCCTGCCGATGGCCTCGGCGAGGTCCTCCTTGCCAGCTCCTTCGCGGTGCACCATCAACGTGACCCGGATGATGTCGCCACCGTCGAACGGGAGCAAGGAGACGGACATGCCGGTGGGCTCGATCAGCGTGAACCGGCCACCGGAACGTACCAGCGGTGCCGCCGCGAGTTCGGGGCAGCGAACCAAGGTCTCCACCGAATGCCCCAGCTCCCGGTGGACTTCCGCGCCAATGCCCAATGCCTTCCGCACGCCACTGCGTGGCCCATCACACCCGAGCAGATACGTCGCCCGGAACCGCTGATGGGCGCCGTCCGGGTCCGTGGCGTGCACGGTCACCCCGTCGGGGTCCTGCTGCTCGAATGACGTGACTTCCCACCGCCAGCGGAAATCGACCAGCGGTTGCCGCGCGGCCATCCGAGCCAGGATCGGGTTCAGCCACGTTTGCGGGCATCGCTGGTAGAAGCTCGGACTGAACTCCTGCGGCGGGGTGTCGTCGACTGCGGGCCACGGGATTCTGGCGATTTCGGGCTCGTAGACACCTGCCCCCCACACGACGTCCATGGCTCGGTCCCGGGGCCAGCCACTGTTACGCAACTCTTCCTCGACTCCGAAACGCCGCATGAGTTCCATCGACCGCACGTTGGTGGCCTGGGCCCTCGGATCGGCAACCGAACCGTCGGTGCGATCGAGCACGAGGACACGAACGCCGCGGCGGGCCAGATCCGTGGCGACGACCGCTCCCGTTGGTCCACCGCCGACGACGATCACATCGAACGACTCGTCTTGCCGCGAACTTGACATGTGCCCCATTGCTCCTTTGTCGAGTGACTCATCCGGGACCCCGGGGTACTTCGACCACGCCGAGAGCCGATGTTGACAGATGACGAACTGAGCGTCACTCTACCTATGGAAAGCGAACACGCAAGTTCGCCTAGCGAACACGGTGCGGTGCGACATACGACCTCGTTTTCGCTCCGCCGGGCAAGGAGGACAAAGATGTCGGTGTCGGAGGATGTGACCACGTTGGAACCGGGTGATACGGATCGGCGTCGCCGGCCGACGAGCCTGCATCACACGGGCTGGGTCGTGCGCGATCAGGAGGCCAATCGGCATTTCTTCGAGGATCTTCTCGGACTGCCCTTGGTCGCCACATTCACTGATGAGTCCACGCTCGAGCCGGGCCTGAAGTTCTCGCACACGTTGTACGAGATGGGCGACGGGAACATGCTGGCGTTCTTCCAGATGGCGGAACCGTACGCCCAGACCTACCTGACCGACCAGCTCAACCGGTTCGATCACATCGCACTACGCGTCGATGCGGCTACGTTCGAAGAAGCGCACCAGCACCTGGTCGCGGATGGTGTGGAGCATTTCACGAAGGACCATGGCTGGTGTCATTCGCTGTACGTTTCTTCTCCGGACGGGCTCAACATCGAACTCACCGTCGATGCGGACTTCATTGATGACGTCATGGCGAAGCGGGCTACGGACGCGCATTCCGAGCTCGAGCGGTGGCTCGCCGGGGACCATACGAGCAACGACGAATGGAAACCCACCAGCGACGACACGGTGCGGCGGTATCCAAGTGGCACCACTGCGGGCGACGCCGACCTGCCGACACATGCGAGTTTCTAGATGCGGCTCGCCACTGTTGCCGATGTCCCGTCGGTTCTGCATGGGGATAATGCCGTCTCGATTCCCGAAGCTAGCGGGGGAAGGTTTTCCGACTTTCTGAGTGTGTTCGATAACTGGGCGGAGTTCGTTCGGTGGGCCCATGAAATTTCGCCCAATGCCGGAAAGCCCTTCGAGAGTACCGATCTCGGCGTGCCACATCCCGCGCCTCGTCAGATCTTCGGCGTGGGCTACAACTATGCCGCGCACGTCGCGGAGACCGGCAAGAAATCCGCCGACCTCCCGGTGATCTTCACCAAGTTTCCGTCGAGCCTGGCCGGCCCTGGGCACGCGGTCGGCTTGATCAGTGCGGAAGTCGACTACGAGGTCGAACTCGTCGTCGTGATCGGACGGAAGGCCGACCGGGTCACACCACGCCAGGGATGGGACTACGTTGCGGCCGTCACCGGCGGGCAAGACCTATCAGCCCGGAATGTGCAACGAGCCGGCAATCTCAGTTTGGCCAAGTCGTTCGCCGGGTTCACCGTGGCTGGTCCCGTGCTGGTAACGCCCGACGAGTTCGCGAACCGAGATGCCATCGGCTTGCGGTGCTGGGTGAACGACGAACTGCGCCAGGACGGCACCACAGCTGAGATGATCCATGACGTCCCGGGACTGATCGAGCTGATCTCGGCCGTGACACCGCTCCTTCCCGGCGACCTCGTCTTCACCGGAACTCCTGCGGGTGTGGGTTCGAGCAGGCAACCGCCTGCCTTTCTGCGCCCCGGTGACGTGGTGCGATCGGAGCTGGACGGCATCGGCGCGTTCTCCATCACGTGCGAGAAATACGACGATCAGGGTGGCCGGGGTGCCAGCTGGGCGTCCGCGCGTCAGCAGTGAAATCACGCAAGGGAGCGTGCCGGTATGGATCGGAAATCATCACAGCCGACAACGGCCAGGTCTGGTCAGCCCGAGGAAAGGGGCCCAGCCGAGCCTGGGCCGGAAATGCTTCTCCTCCGGGTATATACGGGCTCCGACGGCAACTCGTATTTCCGCGAATCGCATGTCCCCACGAGTTTGATCAGATCGGCGACGGCTGGCTCGCTCGCCTGGCGTACCCAGGCGTTCCCAGTCTCATCGATGGCGTGGCGACTGGTTCAGACTGAGGCTTCGGACACCGAGCCGCACAATGCGCCATGTCGGCAGATCATCGTTCATCTGGCTGGATCTGCTGAGATCCAGGTCAGTAGCGGTGAACGACGTCAAGTCAAGCCCGGCGAGTTCGTCCTGGCCGAGGACCTGACAGGAAGAGGCCACATCACGCGGAGGGTGGGCGAGGAGACCCGCATCACGTTGGTGCTCGAGGTTCCGGCGGGAACATTGTTGGAAGGATAGCCAGAAAAATGAAGACACGAGCAGCAGTGCTGCGCCAGTCACCGGGACGCTGGAATGTCGAGGAAGTGATACTCGACGAGCCCGGATACGGTGAGGTACTCGTCGAGATGGCTGCAACCGGGTTGTGCCATAGCGATGATCACCTCGTGCAAGGTGATGCGGTAGCCGGGCACCTGCCGATTGTCGGGGGTCACGAAGGTGCCGGCGTCGTGCTCCAGGTCGGGCCAGGTGTGCAGGATCTAGCGATCGGCGATCATGTGATCACGGCCTTCATTCCCGGCTGCGGGAAATGTCGTTGGTGCGCAAGCGGAATGCAGAACCTCTGCGACAACGGTGCGTTGATCCTGGAGGGGAACCAGCTCGACGGCACGTTCCGGATGCATTCTGCGGACGGCGCGGATATCGGGACCTTGAGCTTGCTCGGTACGTTTGCCCAGCACCAGGTATTCGACCAGTTGTCTTGCGTCAAGATCGACAAGGATATTCCGCTGGGCATTGCGTGCCTGGTGACCTGTGGCGTGCAGACCGGGTTCGGATCGGCCACGACAGCGGGCAACGTCCAGCGAGGCGACGTGGTCGCGGTCGTCGGGGTCGGTGGCGTCGGCATGAACGCGGTTCAGGGCGCCCAACTCAGCGGTGCCAGCCATATTATCGCGGTGGACCCCGTGGAGCAGAAACGTAAGTGGGCAGCCGATTTTGGGGCGACGGAGTCGGCAGAGTCGATCACCGAGGCGATGCCGCGCATTCTGGAGCTGACCAATGGACAGGGCGCCGACGTGGTGATCCTATGCGCCGGAATCGTCCGCAACGAACTGCTCGGCAAAGGTTTCCAGGCGGTCCGAAAGGGGGGCACTCTAGTGGTGACCGGCGTCAGTTCACAGTTCGATGACAGCCCTCTTCCGGGGATCAATGGGTTCAGCCTCGCCATGTTCCAGAAGCGAATTCAGGGTGCCCTTTACGGCATGAAGTCGCCGCGCGAGGCGATGCCGATGCTCTTGAATCTTTATCGTGCGGGCAAGCTCAAGCTCGACGAGCTGGTCACCAGCGTCTACACGCTGGACGAGATCAATGTCGCCTACGACGACATGCGCGCCGGCCGGATCATTCGTGGGGTCATCGACTTCACAGCACACGAGAACAGTGTCGTTCCGAAATGAGGAGAGGAAAATGACTGCGACTGTCACCCCAGGAAGGTCGGGCACGGGCGCCTATCTCACCGTGAATCCTGCGACCAATGAGGTCGTGCGGGAATTCCCGACCCTCTCCGACGCGCAAGCCAAGGAAATGCTGAGCCGAGCGCACGCAGCCTACCTGGGCTGGCGAGCGACGCCTGTCCCGGATCGAGTGCGGATGTACCGCAAAATGGTGGAGCTTATCGAGGCCAACACTGACGAGCTGGCCCGCCTGACGACCTTGGAGATGGGCAAACCGCTGGCTCATTCGGTTGGCGAAATGTCCATGGCCGCGGACATGTTCCGCTTCTATGCCCGGCACGGCGAGGAGTTGCTGGGCGACGAGGAGCTGCAAGTCTCCGGTTTCACCAAGGTGATCACGCGCCGCGAACCAGTCGGCGTCGTGCTGGCCATCGAGCCGTGGAACTCACCGATCTACCAGGCCGCACGGGTTTCCGCACCGAATCTCGTCCTCGGCAACACGGTGCTGCTCAAGCCAGCGGAGATCTCGGCCGGATCGTCGCTGCTCTTCGAGCAGTTGTTCGGCCAGGCGGGTTTCCCCGCCGACGTGTACCAGACGGCGCTCATATCGGTCAGGCAGGTGTCGGCGTACATCGCCGATGAACGGGTCCGTGCGGTGACGTTCACCGGTTCGGACGAGACCGGCTCGCGGGTGGGGGAACAAGCCACCAGGCACATCAAGCCCGTCGTGCTGGAGCTGGGCGGCTCAGACGCGTTCATCGTGCTGGACTCGGCCGATGTGGCCAAGGCCGCCGCGACTGCGGCAGCGTGTCGGCTGGTCGCAGGTGGCCAGATCTGCGCCTCCCCGAAACGGCTGATCGTGACCGACAAGGTCGCCGACGCCTTCGTCGAGCAGTTCATCACGGGGTTCGACGGGCAGGTCATCGGAGACCCTTTCGACTCAGCCGTCACGATGGGACCGCTGGCCACTGTCGAGGCAGCCGATCGGTTGCAGGAGCAGTATCAGGACGCGATCGACAAGGGTGCGACGGTGCTGGTGCCGGGTGGGCGGCTCGATCGACCAGGCGCGTTCTTCAAGCCCGCCGTCGTCACCGATATCACACCGGACATGCGCATTTACCGAGAGGAGGCGTTCGGTCCACTGGCGATGATCTATCGGGTTCCTGATGCGAACGCAGCGGTCGAACTCGCGAATAGCTCGCCGTACGGTCTCAGTGGCACCGTCTTCGCGCAGGACACCGATGAGGCGCGCTGGGTAGCGGGGCAACTCGATACGGGAAGCGTCGGTATCAATGCTTACGTGGCCGGTCCGGTCGAGGTGCCGTTTGGCGGCACCAAGCGTTCTGGTGTGGGACGCGAGCTGGGCCGGATCGGCCTGGACAATTTCGCCAATATCAAGACCTACGGCACCGCTTAGGCCTGCGGACTCGTGTGGTTCGGTGGGGCGGCGTATCTGAGATGTCAGCTGGCGACGGCTTTGAGGAGTGGTGATGTTGGACACGCGCACCGGGACGGGCGTTAAGTGAGTGATCGTGAAGAATTGGCTCTCGCGAAGCGTTTCCTTCGTGCCAGCGGTCTTCTGGATGCGTCCGAGGAAGGCCTGTGGGAGCCGTTGACCGGCGGCGTTTCGTCTGACCTGTGGCTGGTTCGGTTGCCCGATCGGGAGTTGTGCGTCAAGGGCGCACTCGAGAAACTGCGGGTCGCGGACGAGTGGCATGCGCCGAAGGAGCGGAATGCCGCAGAGTATGCCTGGCTCTCCTTTGTCGGCGGAGTGTTTCCAGGCGTTGTGCCCAGCTTGCTCGCTAATGACCCAGGCCTTGGTTTCTTTGCGATGGAGTACCTACCGGCCGATCGCTTCCCCTCATGGAAGAGTGAGCTGATGGCTGGAAGGGTCGACGTCGGCGTAGCGGCCTCGGTCGGCAGAATTCTCGGGAGCCTGCACCAGCTCTCATCCGCCAAACCGGAACTTGCCGAGGATTTCGCGAACGACGCGAATTTCGCGGCGCTGCGCCTGGATCCTTATCTACGGGTCACGGCGGGCCGGAATCCGGCTGTGTCCGACCGGCTCGAGGAGCTCGCCCAGCGCACGGCCGGTACCCGTCTCGCCTTGGTGCACGGCGATGTCAGTCCAAAGAACATTCTCGTCGGCCCGACTGGGCCTGTTTTCCTCGACGCCGAGTGCGCGTGGTGGGGTGATCCGGCCTTCGACGTCGCCTTCTGCCTGGTGCACCTTGTGCTCAAGGCTCGCGTCCGGCCCGAGCGTGTGGGTGAGCTGCGCGCGGCGGCGATGGCTTTCCGCACCGAGTACCAGCAACAGGTGACCTGGGAGCAACCTGAAACCCTCGAATCCAGGGCGGCGACACTCTTGCCCGCCCTGATCCTGGCCAGGATCGACGGCGCTTCGCCGGTCGATTACCTGTCCGATCCGGACAGGACCGCTGTAGGCGCGATCGCTCGGCGCATGCTCGATGCGTCGAGCACGTCCCTGCGGGCGGTGCTCGACGAATGGTACGACAACAGCTGATCCGCACTGCGGGACAAAAGAGGCCCTGGCGGGTACGTGCCGCCCAGGGCCTCTTTGGTTTCACCAACCGGCTTAAGGCTGAGAATCCCGGAGAGCACCCAACGTGGACTCCCATCGCGCCAATTCATCGAGCATCAACTTAGCTGCGGCCGAGTGCGTCATTGCCACAAAACGCACCTTCGGCGTCGAACATGGAGTCGACGAATGGCACGCTGACGGCCTCTGGAGCTGGAATCGCCTTCAATGCCAGGAACACCGGCCGCAGTTTGCCGGGGCCGGTTCGGTCACGATTTCGTGGTGACAAGGCGGGCGATGCTTTCGAGAACCTCGCAGACCTCATCAGCCGCCGAGATGATAGCCTCGTGATTGCTGGCAATTTCGAGGTAGCGCCAATCAGGATGACTGCGGGCGTGCTCGATGCTCTTTAGGAGGTCGCCGTATCCGGGCTGCGTGAACCGGACGTAGGTGCCCGCGAGTCCGTTGCCAGGAGGGTGATGGAGGACGAGCGGCGATGCTTCGACGCTGAGCGGTTGCGACGTCATCCTACGTTCGACCCACGCGATGTCTGCCGCTTCAGTCAACCCAAAGTGGATGGCGGGAGGCGGCGGGACGCTGATGCCCCCGTCGTATTCCTCGGCCGCCGCGATGCGAGCCTTACGATCAGCTGCTGGTATCGCATCGAGCTTGCTGCGGCCATCGAAAACGATGGCGCCGTCAAGCGAAACAAGATGCGCGAGGCGTTCTGGGATACGATCGGCGACTCCCATGACGGTCCGCATACCGAAGCTGTGCCCGACCAAGACGACGTCGTGCAGCTCCTCGCTCTCGACGAGGTTCACGATGTCGGCGACGAACGTGTCCATTGTGATGGACCTCGACAACAGATGGCGGCGGTCACCGAGCCCGGTCTGCGATGGGGTGTAGACCCGCGCGCCTGCACGGGTCAAGCGTCGCCGGACTCGTTCCCAGCACCACCCGCCGTGAAACGCGCCGTGAACCAGCACGAATACGGCGTCGTCCAGCTCGGTCAATCGTGTATCCCCTCGACCTGGTGGCGTGTCCGTAATGGCGATCCGGCGAATGGCAGGCTGATGTCCTCGGCGATCCGCAGCAGTTGGTTGTACTTCGCGAGCCGGTCCGAGCAGCGCAGCGAGCCCACCTTGATCTGCCCGGCGGCGGTACCGACTGCGAGGTCGGCGAGGAAGTCGTCCTCGGTCTCACCCGATCGCGCCGAGATGACCGGGACGTAACCGGCGGCCCGGGCCTGGGCGACGACATCGAGGGTGCCGGTGAGCGTGCCGTTCTGATTGACCTTCACCAGCACCCCGTTGGCCGCGCCCGTGACGATCCCGCGCTCGAGCCGTTCGGCGTTGGTGGTGAACAGATCGTCGCCAATCAGCCGGATCCGGTCGCCGAGGCGGTCGGTCAAGATCGTCCAGCCGTCCCAGTCTTCTTCGTCAAGACCGTCCTCGACGGAGACGACGGGGAAATCACGAACCCAGCCCTCGATCATGTCGATCATTTCGGCACTGGTCCGGACCACGCCTTCGCGGGGGAAGGAGTACGTCCCGTCGGGATCTACTAGAGAGTGGGCGGCCACGTCGATCGCGATCAGGGCCTCGTCGCCGGGTGTCACCCCTGCCTTCTCGAAGATCTCGATCATCAGCGCCAGTGCGGCGCGGCCGCTTTCGCAAGCAGGGGAGAGTCCGCCCTCGTCGGCGAGCAGTGTGGGGAGCCCGCGGGCGGCCACGACATCGGATGCGGTCGCACGGACGCGGGCGACCGTGCGCAGCGCCTCTGTGCTATCGGTTGCGCTGGCGGGCACGAAGAGGAAGTCCTGAACGTCCATGCCGCGGCCGGCGTGTAGTCCGCCGGAGAGGATGTTGACCATCGGCATGGGGAGCACGGGGGTGTCGATCCCGGCCAGCTCGGCGATGCGCCGGTAGAGGGGTTTCCTGCTGGCCCGGGCGCCGGCTCGGCACACCGCCAGTGAGGTACCGAGCACCGCGTTGGCGCCGAGGCTGCGGAGATTCGCCGTGCCGTCGAGGTCGCGCAGGATCGTGTCGATGGTGGCCTGGTCGGTGACATCTCGACCGTGCAGTGCCGGTGAGATCTCCTCGCTGACAGCGCGCACCGCGTCGCGTACGCCGAGCCCGGCGTATTCGGCCGGGTCGCCGTCACGCCGCTCGTGTGCCTCGTGCGTACCAGTGGACGCACCCGACGGGACCGAGGCACGGCCCAGCGTGCCGTCGTCCAGGGTGACGTCGACCTCGACGGTCGGGCGACCACGCGAGTCCAGGATCTGGCGTGCGTTGACCTTTTCGATGACTCTCTGCCTCGCGTTCACGCGCCGACCCCGGTTTCGGCCGGGACGTTGTGCGGGTGGCGTGGCGTCTCGCCGCGGAGCACCCGCACGACCTCTTCCGCGGCACTGCGCCGCAGTTCGAGCAGGGACAGATCGGATGAGAACGCGATGTGTGGCGTGATCACGGCACCCTCCTGAGCGAGTAGGTCTGTGGGAACTTCGGGTTCGGTGTCGAGCACGTCGAGACCAGCCCCGGCGAGTCGGCCCCTGGCCAGTGCCTCTGTGACGGCGTTGGTGTCCACCAGGCCGCCGCGGCTGACGTTCACGAGCAGAGCGCCGGGTCGCATCCGAGCCAACTGTTCCCGCCCGATCAGCCCCTGAGTCTCGGCCACAAGCGGGGTGTGGAGGATCACGATGTCGCTGGTGGCGAGCAGGGTATCGAGATCGAGAAACTCGACGGAGCGATCGGTCGGCGGGTGTGGGTCGGAGGCCACGACGGTGCAGCCGAACGCCTGGAGCTTGCGGGCTGTCTCTCGGCCGATCCGGCCGTAGCCCACGATCCCGCAGGTCAGTGCACCCAGGCGACGGAGGCGTGCGGCAGAAGGCTCCCACCGCCCGGCGCGGACCGCACGGTCGGCGGAGACGATGCCGCGGGACCACGCGAGTGCCATCGCAATCGCGTGGTCCGATACCTCGGCAACGCAATAGTCCGGCACATTGGTGATTAGGACACCGTGGTCGGTGGCGGCTTGGACGTCGATGTTGTCGAGACCTACGCCCATGCGCGCGACAACCTTCAGCGACGGCGATGCGTGGATGGTTTCGCGGGTGACGGGTGCCCAACAGGTCAGGATCGCCGACGGGCGGTGCTCGCGAACGAGTTCCTGGATCGCGTTCCCGGGAGCGGGCTCGGCGGGTCCGGTGACGAACCGGAATCCCGCGCCGGTGATGATCTCGCGTTCGACCTGGTCGTCGGGCCATGCCCGGTCGGTGAGCAGGACGGTGGACTGGTGTGCTGGCATGCTGTCCTTTCAGTGCGCGGGTGGTGCGGTACTGCCCCGGAGCACGATTACTCCGGGTGAGGTTGCGGAGTAGGCCGCGTCGTCCGGGGACGACGCGGTGTGGATCCGATCGAGGAGCCAGAGGGCGCAAGTCGTCGCCAGTTGTTGAACGGGAAGCGAGATCGTGGTGAGCCCTGGTCCCCACCAGGACCAGCCTGGCTCGTCGCCGAACCCGACGACCGACAGTTCTCCGGGGACGTCCGTACCACGAGCGCGCAGCTCCTCAAGCACGCCGCGGGTGGCCTGCACGGATCCGGTGACCAAAGCGGTGGGCGGACCGGGCAGGTCGAGCAGCCGGTTCACGGCCTCGCGTCCGTGCTCCACCGATGACGGCGCGCCGAGCACGACGAGAGCCGGATCCACCGTCATACCGGCACTTCCCATCGCTTCAGTGAAGCCACGCTGGCGGGCAGCGCCGGTCGGCAGGTCCGGGGCGCCACCGACGAAAGCGATCCGCCTGTGGCCCAACTCGATGAGGTGTTGGGTCGCTTGGCGCAAGGACCGGTCGTCGTCCATGCCGAACCAGGTCGGAGCCAAGGAGCTGACGCTGCGGAGTAGCTGAACATGCGGAAGCCTGCGCAGCAGGCGGACGGTCTCGGTCGCCGGATGTGCGGTCGGCACCACGATCGCACCCGCTACCTGAGCGGCCGCGAAACCGCGGACCTGCCGGAGCTCGGCGGTCCGGTCGTCGGCCGTCTCGCCGAGCATCAACTGAAAATCGTTGCGAGCCAACGTTTCGGACAGCGCGTGCGCGATTGTCGCGTAGAAGCCGTTGCTGATGTCCGGCACCACGACGCCCACGATGTCACTGGAGGCCCCGCGCATCATGCGCGCCGCGCGATTCGCGACGTAGCCCATTGACTCGGCGGCCCGGGCGACGCGCGCTCTGGTCTCGGCGCTGATTCTCGGATCGTTGGACAAGGCTCGACCGACCGTCGACACAGACAAGCCCAGGCTGGCCGCCACGTCTTTCGCAGTGGTCACGGTCCTCCCTTCGTGATGCTAACGATAGCATAACCATGACTGGACCCCTCCAGTTGATCATTGACATGCACGCCGGCGGTGGTGACACTTGTCCGAACTTCATCGTTCGTTCAGCGAACGAGACCTCGATAGGAAGGGGCCCCTCTTCGCGAGGGTCCAGGATGGAATTCACCGTGGGCAAGACTGTCGCTCTCCGCGAGTCGAGGTGTGGGGCAAATGAACGCTGAAACGGACCGTCCGCCGCCCACGCCCACCGAAATGACGTCTGATATTTCCCAAGCTTCAGGCCGCACCTGGAGAATCTTGCTCGGGACATCCGCCGGAAACGGGGTCGAATGGTTCGACTGGACGATATACGCGATCTTTGCTGTATTCTTTTCCGCCCAGTTCTTCAATCCGGCCAATCCGACGTCGGCGCTGCTGGCCACATTGGCGGTTTTCGCTGTCGGCTTCGTCATGCGGCCGATCGGTGGTCTGTTCTTCGGGTGGCTCGCAGACCGCCGAGGGCGGAAGTTCGCCCTTGTCGTATCGATTGCCACGACCTCCGTGGGAACCTTGTTGGTGGCCGTTTCTCCCACCTACGAGCAAGTCGGGGTCTTCGCGTCGCTGTTGCTCCTGCTGGCCAGGCTGATTGCTGGATTCGGGCTGGGTGGGGAGTTTGGTGCCGCCTCCGTATATCTCGCGGAAGTGGCTCCACCTCAGCGCAGGGCGCTGTGGGCGAGTTCGATCCAAGCCGCGGTGGTCATCGGCACCAGCAGCGCGACGTTGCTGGGCGCGCTGCTCTCGAGCTTGCTGAGTCGTCAGGAACTTGTTTCCTGGGGTTGGCGGATTCCGTTTCTGATCGGTGCGGTCGTTTCGAGCGTCATGATCTTTATTCGCCGAGATCTTCCGGAATCGACCAATGTCAAAGTTGCAAGGGGAACACTTCTGCGTGGTATTTGGAAGAACCGGTTGGCGTGCTTGAAGTTGCTCGGACTCAGCTTGGGCGCCAGTGTTACGTTCTACACGTTCGGGCCGGCAGCGCCGGCTTACGCGATCTCCGCACACCATGCTGATCCGTCGATGACGTTCTGGATCGCGATCGGGGCTAATGTCCTTTACTTGGCGACACTCCCGTTATGGTCGCTTGCCGCCGATCGATTCGGCCGGAAAATCAACGGCTGGATCTACACCGTGGGCATGTCCCTGCTCTTTGTGCCGCTCACCGGCCTGCTCAACGCCAACCCGTTGAGCCTGTTCGTGGGTATCGCGGGTGGGCTTGTCATCCTCGGCTCCCTGAGTTCGATGAACCCGGCGTGGTATGCGGAACTGTTCTCCTCCAGCGTGCGGGGCACGGCCTTCAGTTTCAGTTACGCGTTCGGCGTCGCCCTCACCGGTGGTACCACTCCCTACCTTCGGACCTGGCTTAACAGCAACGGTCTACATCACGTATTCCCGGTTTATACGATCGCACTCACCCTGTTGATCGGCTTCACGATGCTGTTCGTGAAGGAGACGAAAGGCAAGGACATAGCATCATGAGCGGCCCCATACTGTGCCTGACCGTCGACAATTTGGGGTCTGCCCGATACGTTGGCAAAGGACTCGCCGTACGCCCTGATCCCGACGAACCCGGCCTCAAATACGGGCTTGGTTGCGCGCTCGATCTGTTCGAAGAGTTCGATGTTCAGGCGTCGTTCTTCGTGGAGGGCTGGAACGCGATCCATCATCCGTACGCCCTGCGTCACATCGTCGACCGCGGTCATGAGGTCGGGCTGCACGGGTGGGTGCACGAGCGATGGGCAGAGCTGACTCCCGATCAGCGCGAAGTGTTGCTGCACGATGGCACTGCCGCGCTCCGGCTGGCCGGAATATCGCCGGAAGGGTTCCGCGCGCCTGGCGGTTTCCGCGGCAGCCGAACTGAGGATGTGCTGCGCGAGCTGGGCTACCGCTACGACAGCTCGATCGACAGCGAACGATTCGAATCGGAGCCGTTGGAGGTGGTGCGGCTGCGGAGAGGCCTTCCGTCGATTCCCTGGCGATGGGGTATGAACGATTTCTGTCAGTATGTGGGCCACACCCGGTTTCCGTCGGGCCCTTTCTCCCCGTCACAGGTGTTGGCCTATTGGCGCGCGCAGTTCCTGGACGCGATCGAAAACCGTGGACTGGTGGTGTGGACGTTGCACCCGTTTGTGACGTTCGTCGACGAGGAGCGCGTCGAGGTGGTCCGGACTCTGCTGCGGCTGGCGCTTGACGATTCCCGGATGAGAGTGGTGAACTGCCGCCAGCTTCTCGGGATTCAGGGCTGAGTGATGATCGGGCGTCCGAACACGCCCGATCACACTGAACTAGGCTGGCCGGGGCCCATGCGTAGGTACGAGCCCGTGTGAGGGGAGCGATGGAAGGATCACGGACCGTCGACCAGGTGGTGACGGTCATCCTGGCCGTGGAGGACAAGCCGCTGACCGCATCGGAGATCGCCGCTGCGACGGGGATCAATCGCACGGTTGTGCACCGGATGTTGACAACGCTGCTCGAGCGAGGAATTCTCCGGCGCGACCAAGAGGACAAGTACAGCGGCGGATACGTCCTCGCGCGATTCGCCCGCTCCCTCGGCCGGTCCATGGTTACCGTGGCGCGCCCGCACATGGAGAAACTCGCCGAAATGACGGGTGAAACGGTGGCTCTTTCGGGTTTCGACGGTGTCGAAGTCGTAGCACTCGACCAGGTATTGCCTCGTAATCAGGCGTTACGCATCGAGTACGAGATTGGATGGCGGTCCCCGCTCGACCAGGGGGCGCTGGGTCGCGCGCTGCTTGCTCATCTCGACAAGACCACCATCGACTCGGTTGTCGAGAGGGCGGCGGATCCCGACAAGCTCCGCCGTCAGCTGCGCGAGGTTAGGAAGACGGGCTGGGCGTACGGCCGCGACGAGTTGCGCCGAGGGGTGCATGGCGTCGCCGCGCCGATCGTCGCGGGTGAGCGCGGTATCGGAGTGCTGAGCGTCGTCATGCCGACCGGGCGGGACGAGAACATGGCCAAACTGGCTGTGCCCGTGGTCAAAGCCGCGCGAGCGATCGCTGCGGAGTTCGCCGATCCGCCGGCGAGTTTGCCCAGCTTGCAAAGTGTCTGACATGCTGCGTCAAGCTGGAGTATTTCGTCGCCGTCGTCGAGCACGGGACTATCGCGGCGGCAGCCGCCAGCCTTCTGTATCGGAGTCGATGATCTTCATCGCGCTCACCGAGCTCAAGAGCCTCATCGGTGCAATGCTTTCCATCGCGTCAGGGCACGCGGTGCCGCCTTGACCCCCTCCGGCGAGGCGCTGCTGCCGGAAGGCCGCGCGATCGTGTAGGCAGGCTCGCGAGTTCGAGCGGCATGCTACGGATGTTGGCGACGGGGTCTCCGGTTCGGTGCGGATCGGCATCGGCCCGGCCCTTATCCCGACGTTTCTCCCGCATCTGATGACGGGCTTCTCGGCCCGCCATCCCGCCGTCGGCCTGTCGTTCATCGAGGGCATGGACGAGACGGTGCAGGACATGCTCGCTGCCAGCCGGTGTAACGTCATCGTGCTCTACGACTTCGGCCTGCCGGACGGTTTCGAGGTCGCCGAGCTGTTTACCCCTCGACCCCGGGCGTTGGTTGCTGAGCGGCTGGTTCCGCCCGACGTCTCCTCGATCGACCTCACCACCTTGTCGGACCTGTCGTTCATCAGTATCGACATCACCGGCGGCGCTCGGTTCTAGCGTGGCGTGCTGCGAGATGTAGGTATCGATCCGGATGTCGGTTACCGGACGGCCAGCATCGAGGGAGTCCGGGCACTGGTCGCGCAGGGCCTGGGCTGGTCGATGCTGCTGCAGCGGTCCCAGTCCCGCATGAGCTACGAGGGCCTGGCGTTCCGCGAACTCGTCATCGAAAACAAGGTGCCCACGGCCACCCTGGTGGCCGGGCCATACGATGCGCCTGATCCCGGCTGCTCCGGTACTCGACCGAGGTAGGACCGAGTGATGTGCTACAACTCGCATAAGTAGTTCTCGTAGACTGTCGAATATTAGGCCGCAATGCCCGACGCCTGCGCTCGCAAGGATGCTGCGCAGATCGTCATCACTCTCGACGATTACTGAGGGTAGCCACATCAGGTTCTCGCCCGATGCTTTCGATGGCCACCGCCTAGTCAACGTGGTATTCTACAGACGACTAGCGATCCGTTAAAGCGATGTAGATAGATAGGTTACTCAGTAGGGTGTTGACCGGCGTGGGTGGCGCTTGCTTTGCTCGTCGCCAGCGGCGCGGTCGAACTGACACCCTCGGACACCCTGAGCATGGGACAGTCACTTCCCGCGCTGGGACGTGACCCGAATACCAGGCGAGTCCTCTTTCTTCGGCGACCACCACCAGCAGGGCGGGCACTCGGACCACGGTCTCCATCCCGCATCCTCCTGCGCACGATTCCCGGAACTCCCGCGTAGATCAACGAAAGGACCACCCAAGAACATGGGACGAGTCAGTGGAAAAGTTACCCTCATCAGTGGCGCAGCACGGGGTATGGGCGCCGCGCATGCCAGGCTCCTCACCAAGGAGGGGGCGAAAGTCGTCGTGGCTGACGTTCGGGACGAGGAGGGGGCCGCGCTGGCCGCCGAGATCGGCCCCGACGCCACCTACGTCCACCTCGACGTCACCCGATACGAGCATTGGGAGGCCGCGGTGGCGGCCACGTTGAACCACTACGGCCGCCTGGACGTCCTCGTCAACAACGCGGGCATCGCGGGCTTCGGGAGCATCGACGCCTACCCGATCGACGACTGGGAGAGGATTATCTCGATCAACCTCACCGGCACTTTCCATGGCATGCGGGCGGCCGTTCCCGCCCTCAAGGAAAGCGGTCGTGGATCGATCATCAACGTCTCGTCCATCGCCGGACTACAAGGCTTCGAAGCCGCGCCGGCCTACATCGCGTCCAAGTTCGGTGTGCGGGGGTTGACCAAGGCCGCTGCGCTCGACCTCGGTCGTTTCGGCATTCGCGTCAACTCTGTTCATCCTGGACTCGTACTGACGCCGATGGCGGGGGGAATCGAGGCACCACAGAGCCATGTGGCATTGCACCGGGCCGCCGAACCGACTGAGCTGAGCCCCCTGGTACTCTTCCTCGCCAGCGACGAATCGAGCTTCTCCACCGGCGCGGAGTTCGTCGCGGACGGTGGTGAGACGGCGGGCCTGGTGCACTACGATCGCGACGGCGTATCGGGGAATCGCGAGGAGGGCTGATGTGTGACGATCGGACTGGACACGGCTCATTCGGTATCGGTCGTCGCCGATTGCTGACTCGAAGACCTCGCGCTGGGTTTGCTCGGTGAAGTGTTGACCTGCCACGTGCCACCGATATCGAACGGGCTTGACGGTCGACGGACATGCGGCGCTGATGAGCTATCCGACTTCGGAGGCAACGTCCGGTCTGAGGTTCCGGCTGCCCACCGTGCGACATCGATCCCAGCGGGCGTTTCCTAGAGCGGAACGTGCACTGGAGGAGCGCCGCGGCGGCAGGTTGTCTGGGTGTTATGACCTCCACCATCCGACCTGCCACCGAGTCCGGGGCGTGCGGCGGAGCCTGTGAACCGCCACGTTGTGTCGCGACCGCCGCGCCGCGCGGTGCCCTCCGCCGTCCAGCCACGATGACCAGCAATCTGGACGTGTCCGGGCTTGTCGATATCGAGGGGGCTGCTGGACCGGCGATCTTCACCGACGATGCCATCTACCAGCATGAGATGCGCCGGATCTTTGCTCCGAGCTGGCTGTTCCTCGCCCACACCGACCAGTTCCACAAGCCAGGGGACTTCTTCACCACGTACATGGGTGAGGACCCGGTCATCGTCACCATGAACAAGAACCGCAGCATCCGCGTGTTCCTCAACTCGTGCAGGCACCGCGGTGCGCGGGTGTGCCGCGCCGACTTCGGCGCTACCAGGAACTTCACCCGCACTTACCACGGGTGGGCCCACGACCTCGGGGGCAAGCTGATCAGCGTCCCCAACGAGGAGGGCTACCCGGAGTCGTTCGATGTCAACGACTGGGGCCTGGTCGAGGTCCCGCACGTGCAGATCTACAACGGGCTGATCTTCGGCACCTGGAATCCGGAGCCGGTCTCGCTGCGTGAGGCGCTCGGCGATATGGCCTGGTACATGGACGCCATGCTCGATCATGATGAGCAGGGCACTGTCGTGGTGGGCGGGGTACACAAGTGGGTGCTCAAGGGAAACTGGAAGCTATCGGCTGAGCAGTTCGCCACCGACTGGTACCACGTAAACATGAGTCACGCCTCGGCGCTGACGGTGCTCGCGCCCCAGGGCAAGGCCAAGGACGAGATCGTGCACCGCACCGGGCGTCAGTACGTCGACCCGAACGGTCACGGCGCCGGCTTCCCCGTCCATCAGAAGAACCGCTTCGACGCGCCCACCGTGCATGAGTGGGTCGACTACGACGCGCTGCGCGAGCGCCTCGGTGACGCCCGCGTCGAGGGCCCGCTCACCAACGGCCACGCCACCGTGTTCCCGAACTTCTCCTACCTGCCGGTCAACGGCTCCATTCGCATCTGGCACCCCAAGGGGCCAGACCGTATGGAGGTGTGGGCGTCGACCATTGTCGACAAGTCGATGCCAGAGGAGGTGCGCGAGGCCCAGCGGCTCTACAACCTGCGGACATTCGGTCCCAGTGGCATCTTCGAGCAGGACGACGGGGAGAACTGGAGCGAGGTCCAGGCAATCTCGCGCGGTTTCATCACCAACGGTGTGGCGCTGAACTATCAAATGGGAATGGGCTCCGAACACGAGGACGGCCGATACCCCGGCAAAACCAGCGAGCTCTACAGCGACGCCGCAGGGCGCGCGTTCTACGCCCGCTGGCGTGAGCTGATGAACACCCCCGCCTGGCACGAGGAGAAGTCATGACCACCGGAATTCGCGTCGCGGCACTCGATGACATCCCCGAAGGCGAAGGGATCGCCATCGACAAGGCAACGATCGGTACCGACGACAACATCGCCTTGCTGCGCGACGACGACGGCACGGTGTGGGCACTCGGTGACACCTGCACTCACGCCGAGGCCTCGCTGGCCGAGGGCTGGGTGGAGGACGGCCACGTCGAATGCCGTTGCACTTGAGCAAGTTCTGCCTGAAGACCGGCGCGGTCGACGGGCTGCCCGCCCCAAAGGATGCCCGCCCTCAACGGGTCGAGGTTCGCGACGGCGAGGTCTACCTGTTCCCGAACGAGGTTCCGTGATGACCAGTGGTGTGGAGCGCATCGTCCTCGTCGGTGGAGGAGTCGCGGGGGTCAGTACCGTCGCGGCCCTGCGCGCCGGCGGCTACACCGGAGAACTAACGCTCATCGACGCTGGGGAGTTCCCCTACGACCGCCCGCCGTTGTCCAAGGAATACGTTGCCGGTGCCAAGGATCTGAAGCAGATCGCGCTGCAGCAGCCGGAGTGGCACGACGACAACGGCATCCTGTTGCGCAACCACACCCTCGCCACGGCGCTGCGGCCCACCGAGGGCGGAGTCGAACTGAGCGACGGCCGCGTCCTGCCCGCTGATCGCGTGGTATTGGCCACCGGTGGGTGTGGAGGCGTTGGACCGAAGACGGACACGGCCACGCGTGACCGAACCTGTCAGATCGCCCGGTGCTGCCCCGCAACATGGGTTGGCCGTTCTCGGCGTGGAGTCTGTCGAAACTGGTAGAAGTGTTCCGCGGCAACGAGATCGCCGACAGCCGCGAAACGCTGCGTCGGATCCTCAAAGCCGTGGCAATCCACGAAAACGTGGAAGGTCAGCAACGATCCGGAATTCTTCGCGAAGAGTTCTTGGCGTTCGTGCAATCGTTGCAGGCACGCTGGCCAGTGGACGCCTGTATCTGGTTGTGGGCAACTACTCAGTTCACAAACGAGGGGAAGTGTGTGAATGGTGCGTCGGCCACGATGTGGAGCTAGTATTTCTGCCAGCGTATTCGTCCTGATTGAACTGCATCGAGGGCGAGTTTGCCGCGCTTTTGTACTTTACGCTCAACGGCTTCGACCACCGCACCCGCGCCGAGCAGGATATCGAGATCGGCGACTACATCCGCTGGCGCAACCAGAACGCCCAACCGATCCGCGACTTCGTCGTCGGCTCGAAGATCCGGCGGCAGGATTA
>NZ_JCAJZQ010000022.1:0-53903 GCF_059510335.1 Nocardia sp. PLKS1-43
CGTGACTCCCACCGCCTCGGGCGATGCGGCCGAGAGCGCGACGCCCGCCCGCGGCATGCGCCCGGACGTCTACCTCAGCTATTGGATCTTCGCGGCGTTCTATGGCGCGCTGTCGGCCGGAGTGGTGTTCATGGGCCGGGCCACGCCGCCGCCGCGCCCGGATGTCACCGATATCCAAGTGGCACAGTGGTTCGACCAGCACCACACGACGATTCGAACGGGTTTCGCGATACTGCTGGTGATCGCCGGGGGCGCGGCGATCTCCAACGGCATCATCGGATATTTCATGAAGCGGATGTCCTCGGGATCGGTGCTGTCCTACGCCTATATCGCCAGTATGGGGGTGGGCGCCATTCCCGGATTTCACGTGCTGCTGGTCTGCTGGCTGACCGCGACATTCCGGCCGGACCGCGAGCCGCGGATTCTGCATCTGCTCTACGACCTGGGCATGCTGTCCTACAACGGCTCCCTGGGATGTTTCACCGCGGCCTACGCCGTGATCGCCATCGCCATTCTCTATGACCGAAACCGCATATTTCCCAAATGGTTCGCCTACATCTCGGTCTGGCAGATCGTCACCGAGGTGCTCGCCACCCAGATGTGGGTGTTCCACGCCGGGGCGTTCGCCTGGAACGGGATGATCACGTTCTATATCGCGGTGGTGATCTTCGGGATCTGGGTCGGCTGTCTGCTACTCATCATGTGGAACGCGGGACGTGCCGAAAAAGACGGTACGCCAGCGCTTTACGCTCGGGAGGACCTGCGATGACGATATCCGACGCAGAGGCGTCCGAGGCGTCGGAGGAATCGGCGTCCCCGGTCCCGGGCCGAGTTCCCGGCGACCTGGACATGTGGGTTCTGGTGCTGGGGGACCTGTTCTTCTTCGGCTGCTATTTCATCGTCTACATGGTGTTCCGGGACCGCTCGCTCGATCGGTTCGCCGAGGCGCAGCGGCATCTGAGCCTGGCTGTGGGTGTCGCGAATACGGTTGTGCTGCTGACCAGTTCGATGTTCGTGGCGATGGCGGTGCAACAGGTCCGGCGCGGGGCCGCCCGCTCGGCGGAACGGCTGATATGGGCGGCGGGTGCCTGCGGCGTGCTGTTCGTGGCGCTCAAGGCCTTCGAGTGGCAGCAGGAGATCACGCACGGCCACACCGTTTCCGAAGAATTCTTCAGCTTCTACTTCGTCCTGACCGGTATCCATCTCGCCCATCTCGTCCTGGGACTGCTGATCCTCGGAATCGTCGTGCGCGAGTTGCGGAATCCGGCTCTGCGGCGACCGCATATGGTCGAGCAGGGCGCGACCTACTGGCATATGGTGGACCTGCTCTGGGTCGTCATCTTCGCCATTCTCTATCTCATGAGGTGACCCGTGAGCTCCCAGACCACCGCACTCGTCCGCCGGTCGCGACCGGAAATGCGCACTCTCGCCCTCGTATGGCTCGTGCTCGTGGCGATCACCGTTCTCGCGTGGTGTCTGACCCCCGAGAACCGGGGCGACGGATCCGTATCGGACAGCGTTCTCGTGAGCGTCATCGCCGCCCTCGGAATGCTCAAGTCCCGCTTGATCGTCCGGCACTTCATGGAGGTGCGCACCGCACCCCGATGGCTGCGTGTCGGCACCGACGTCTGGGTGGTCGTGCTCTGGGCTGCCCTGCTGGGAATCAACCTCTACCGGTGACCGCGCCCGCTCGCATTCGCCTTGTGATGTACGGCGGCCGAGAACGCCGGCGCGAAGAATTTCGCACCCTCGCCGCCGCGCATGGTCTGGTTCGGGACATCGTGCTGGACCTCACCGACCAGCGCCGCCTGCTCGGATTCCGCTTGCTGGACGGTTGACCGGATTCTGCCGACGCCTAGTATGCCGTGCATACGGCCAGTTCAGTGCGTCAACCGGCCTGAGCGAGATCGTATTCGCCGGAAATGTGTCGGCGCCGCGAAAGTGGGTACGCAGTTTTCACGACGCCGCGAATATCCGTCCCGTATTCGGTATGCGAGAACAAGGTTCGGCGTCACCGTCACAACTGTTGCCCCGAGGTGGTGTGTGCAGACGCTCGACAATGGGCCGAAGTGCTCAGCGGCGAGTTGGAACAGGCCCTACACTCGACGCACACGGATGCATTCTACGGAGGTGATCGGCGGTTGAATCCCAGGGATCCGCGCGACCAGCACACGGCACGGTACGAGCCCGGCTATCAGCCGGGCAATTATCGTGAGCCCGGCTACGGAAGGGATCGCGGATACGACGCCCCGCAGCAGCCCGGGTATGGATATCCGCAACCCGAATATCCGAATCGCCCGCCCGAGTATCGCGATCCTCGGCCGGAATACGCGGAGTACGCGGAGTATCCGGATCGGCGTCCCCGGCAGCGGCAGGGGCCCGAACTCGACCCCGGCAAATTCATCGGGGGCGTGCTGGCCGCGGCGGTCGTGACCGCGCTCGCGGCGTGGTTGTGCGCGTGGATCATCCAGGTCATCGCCACCCGAGTCACGCAGAGCGGGAAATTCGGCGTGTGGAATCCGATGGCCCAGGACGCGTACTGGTTCGCGGTGGTGGCCTTCCTGTGCGCGGTACTCGCGGGCGCCCTGTGGTATCTGCTGCGCATGGGCACCCCCACGCCGGGGTTGTTCTTCACCTGGATCGTCGGAATCCTCACCGCTGCGGCGGTGGTCATTCCGTTGGTCCTGTCCGAGGACGTGTGGGTCGGAATCTCCACGGCGATCGAACATCTGGTGATCGGCCTGCCGATTCTCAGCCTGGTGCGGATGGTGGGCGCGAAGAGCCTCGTATACCGATGAACTCGGCCGGGCGGCAGGTTCGCGCCGCCCGGCAACGAGTGTCTTGCGCAACGGGGGCAACGGAATTCACAATGATGTGGGCCGATCGGTTCGTCCGCACTGCGTGAGGGGTAACCCGTGAACTCCCCACCTCCTCCGGATTCCGTCGCTGTGATCACCGGCCTGGACGATCTGCGGGTCGATCTGGCCCGACGGCATCCGGCGACGGTCAGCGCGACCGGGACGGTCGATGCCGCGGTGGCCGAGGCGGATCTGGCCGCGGTCGAGCGGGACGGCTACGTCATCTGGGAAAACCTGCTCACCGCCGCGGACTGTGAGCGCCTGCGCACCGCGCTGACGCCGCTGCTGGGCCGGAGCGGGCGAAATACCTTCGAGGGTGAGCGGACCCGGCGGGCGTACAACCTGGTCGACAAGACCCGGGCCTGCGACGCGCTCGCCGAACATCCCCGGGTACTGGCCCTGCTCGACCGGCTGTTGCTGCCGAATTATCTGCTCTCCCAATTGCAGGCGATCGAAATCCTGCCCGGTGAGCGGGCCCAGTTGCCGCATCACGACGACGGTTTCTACCCGGTGCCCCGGCCACGTCCGGCACTCAGTGTGGCGACGATGTGGGCGATCGACGAGTTCACCGAGGACAACGGCGGCACGGTGCTGTTGCCCGGCAGTCACCGCTGGGACGGCGAACGGCAGCCCGCACCGTCCGATATCCGGGTCGTCGCGCGGATGCCGGCCGGATCGTGCGCCTGTTATCTGGGCACGCTGTGGCACGGTGGGGGTGAGAACCGTTCGGGCGCAGCGCGTCTGGGGCTGACCGTGCAGTACTGCGAGCCTTGGCTCCGGCCGCAGGAGGCGTACACGCTGGGCGTCGGCCGGCAGACCGCGCAAGCGGTGTCCGAGGATATGCGCCGGATGCTGGGATACAGCATCCATCCGCCGTTCATGGGCGCGGTCGACGGCATGCACCCCAAAAGAGTACTGGCTCACGAGGATTCAGCCGAGATGTGACGGTCACTGGGGCACCTTGCACAGTGCGATGCGGTACAGCACGAGATGCTCGGCGTCGAACTGCTTGGCCGAGGCCTCGAGATATCGTTCGTAGGCCTCGGTGACGGTGGCCCCGGCGATCCGCTCCGCCGCGGCGCGCCGCGCCCGCAGACGCCGCAGCCATTCCGTGCAGGTTCGCGCGTAATCGAGGCGGTGATTGACCAGCGAACGGAATTCGAAGAGTTTCTCCGCGGCGTGGCCGAGTTCGGCCAGGCGCGGGGGCTCGGATTCCGGGAATATCTCGTTCGCCAGGAACTGCGCGTCGGCGAGCGAATCCGGCCCCAGCGGCCGGTTGCCCTTGCCGATCGTCTGGATCACCAGCGCTCCGCCCGGATGCAGGAGGCTGTGGCAGTGCGCGAAGAATGCGCGGTAGGCGTCGGTGCGTTCCCCGCGCGACAATCCGAATCGCACGAAGTGTTCCAGCGCGCCGACACAGAAGATCGCGTCGTACGGCTCGTCCGGCCGGTGGGCATTCCAATGCTCCAGGCGGACCTCGAACCGGCTCGCGGGATGTGTTCGGGCATAGTCGTATTGGTCGTGGCTGAGGGTGAGACCGGTGATGCGGGCGCGTGGATGCCGATCGGCGATCGCGCGGGCCAGGCTGCCCCAGCCGCAGCCGATATCGAGTACCTTCTCGGCGCCGGTGATGCAGGCCTGCTCGATGAGGTAGTCGAGTTTGCGGCGCTGTGCGCGGTCCAGATCGTCCCCTTCGGCCCACAGCGCGCACGAATAGGTCAGGCCGGTGTCGAGCCAGAGCCGATAGAATTCGGTGCCCACGTCGTAGTGCTGCCGGACCGCATCCGGTGAAGCCCCTTGGTACTCTTCGATTTCCGATGTCATGGCGAGTCTCCACGATCTGTGGTCCGGGGGAGTGTTCGGCTCGGTATACGGCCCGGTGATTCGGGTCGAGAAGTCCCGGGCGCACGGGCTTCGGTGCGATCGCGGGGCGCGCGGCGAAGCCGAATGAGCCGGAAACTACTTGTCTCCGTGAATGATTCGAATAATCGAAGCGCGGGAACCGTTTCCCGCCGAAGATGATGGCTGCGGGGAGGCCATCCCGGCAGGTCGTAGTGAGGTCAGCGTGGTACCGCCCACCATTCTACGGCCGGAAGGATGTCCTCGTCCAGATGGAAGCATCCTCGGAAGTTCCGATGGCACAGGGCATTCCGGTCGGCTAGGCGCGCTGCCGGGCGACGATCTGCTTGCGGGCCCACCGCGCCCATTCCTGATTCATCGCCCAGTAGCGCTGGCCCCACTCCAGGGCGAGCCGGCCGTACTCGGAGAAGTCGTTGCCGGACCATTCGGTCGACCTCTCCAGAGCTACCAGGTCCTCGTACTGGTCGCGAGCGCGCTCCTCGATGGCGGTCAGATGATCCAGGGCCTCCTGAGGGGGGAGGCGGCCCAGGAAGAACACGCGCAGGAGCATGTCGTTGCGGGCGGGCGGGCGGGTGGGGGCCGCACGTAGCCACTCCCGGAGTTCGGCATCGCCCGCCGGGGTGAGTTCGTACTCCTTGCGCCGCCGCGGGCCCTCCTGCGAGGCGGAGATCAAACCCTCGCCGGCGAGTTTCGTCAGCTCTGTGTAGACCTGGGTCTGCGATGCGGACCAGACGTTCGCGAGCGATCCGGCGAACCGTTGCAGCAGGTCGTAGCCGCTGGCGGGGCGGTCCGCCAGCAGACCGAGCAGGGCGTGTCTGAGGCTCATGACCGCAGCCTACATTACGGGGTTGACATGTCGGGTCCGGAATATCAGGATGGACTCGCATTCCGGTACCGGAATATCCGCAAACAACATGTCCGTTACGAAATATCCGGAGACATCCATGTCCTTCCTGCGCACCTTCGCCCCCTGGATCGTGTACGCGGTCGTGCCCTCGCACTACTGGCAGTGGGCCGCGCTGATCGCGGCGTGCCTGTCGCTGATCGAGATATTCCGCCTGGTCAGAGCCGGTCGCGCAGTGGCCGGGATGGTTATCGACCTCGGCTCGGCCGCATTCTTCATCGCCCTGACGATCCTGGCCTTCGTCGATCCGAACACCCCGCTGCACCCGTACTCACCGGCGATCTCGAGCGGTGTGCTGATGGTCGTCGCGGGAATCTCCCTGCTGCTCCGCACGCCGTTCACGATGCCGATCGCCAAGCAGTCCACCCCGCCGGAGCTGTGGTCGACCCCGGCTTTCATCCGGGTCAACTACATCATCACCGGAGTCTGGGCGGCGAGCTTCACCGTCGGCTGCGTCCTGTTGGCGACCCTGGCGCACACCGATACGCCGCGCACCGTGGTGCAGGTCGCCGCGTTCGCGATCCCGGCGCTGTTCACCCTGCGCTACACCGCGCGGGCGCAGGCCGCTGCCCGGGCCGCGGCGAACCCGTCGGCCGTCCGGTAACCTGCCCCGTCCCGAATTCACCTGTGCAGGAAGTTGTTTCGATGACCACCACGGCTCCACACCTGCTGGGCGGTTCCGCCGCGGTCACCACCGAACTCAGGCGCGACCGAGCTGCCGGTGTCCGGCGCCATCCCGCCCGAGCTGAGCGGGTGGTATCTGCGCAACGGACCCAGGACCAGTTGTGTGCTGCCGTGCGGGTGCGATCCGTCCGAGGCGTCGTTCGCCCCGGCCGACGACCGGCCCGGTGGTCCGGGCCGGCTACTGTCCTACGTATACGATCCGGCGACCGATCGCAGCGATCCGGTCGTTCTCGACGCCGGGGATCTGGCCGCGGGACCGGTGGCGGAGATTGATCCGCGCAGCGGATGCCCGCGGGATTCCACGGTAACTGGCTGCCGGATGGTCCGGCGCTCGTGTTCGGTGCGGTGCCGCCCGAGGCCGCGTGAGGATCGACACACGCCGGTCGGCCTGCCGCGTTCGCGGGCGGCCGGTCGCCCGGTGCGCGAGGCTACGAATCCCGAGAGCGTGCCGGGCCGTGGTGGACAGCGCCGCGCCGCTCGGTGCCGCTTCGGTTCGCTCGGCCAGGAGGTGCGGAAGTATCTGTCCGAGAAGGGGATTCGCCGATCACCACGGCAGTGTGGAGTGTTGTGATCGAAATTCCGTATCGCAGGCCGACTTTGGGTCGCGCGATTCATGGATGAAAAAGGGGGCTATCCCATTTCTTTCCCGTATTTATTGTATAGCGCATACCGGGGCTTGCGGCAAGGCCCCGTTCATGCTGCACAATCGCTGGCCGAGGCGACTATCCGCAGGTAGTCGGGTCAGGAAAGCGAGGGGCGTGTGGCGGCACAGGGGTACGACGAGGAATTGCGAGCCGAACGGGAATATGTGGACGGGCTGTACGCGCGCCTGGATGCCGAACGTGCGCAGACCAAGCGGCGCTACAGCGCGGCGTTACGTGCAAACGGGTTGTCCCCGATGGACCGGGACGTGGAGGTGCGCACCCTCGCCACCCAGGTGAAACGACTGGACGTGGCGGACAACAAACTGTGTTTCGGCCGATTGGACACCGTATCGGGCGAACGCGCCTACATCGGGCGGATCGGTCTGCTCGACCCGGACAACGACTATGAACCCGTGCTGCTGGATTGGCGCGCGCCCGCGTCGCGGGCGTTCTACGTCGCCACCGCGGCGACTCCGGAGAATATGCGTCGTCGTCGGCAATTCCTCACTCGCGGAAGGCAACTGGTCGAATTCACCGACGAGGTGTTCGGGCGGCCCGGTGCGGGGGAGCGGGGCGATGCGGCGCTGCTCGCGGCCGTCGACGCACCGCGCGGTGCGGGTATGCGCGATATCGTGGCCACGATCCAGGCCGAACAGGACGAGATCATCCGGCTCGACCACGCGGGTGTGCTGGTGATCGAGGGCGGACCGGGAACCGGCAAGACCGTCGTCGCGCTGCATCGCGTCGCCTATCTGCTCTACACCCAGCGCGAGCAGATCGAACGCCACGGTGTGCTGGTGGTCGGGCCCAATTCGGCGTTCCTGAACCACATCGGCCGGGTGCTGCCGTCGCTGGGCGAATCCGATGTGGTGTTCACCACGACCGGCGATCTGGTGCCCGGTCTGCACGTCACCGCCGAGGACACACCGGCCGCCGCCCAACTCAAGGGTTCGCTGCGGATCCTGGACGTGCTCGCCGCCGCGATCGCCGACCGGCAGCGGCCGCCGCGGGATCCGATCACGATCGAGCTGACCGATGTGACGGTGCGGATCGATGCCGAGACCGCGCAGTGGGCGATCCAGGAGGCCCGCGAGAGCGGATTGCCGCACAACCAGGCGCGCCGGGTGTTCCGGGAGATCGTCGAATGGGTGCTCACCGAACGCGCGATCGCCCGGATCGGCAAGGGCTGGTTGACTCGCGGGGATCGCGAAGCCTGGGAGCAACTGCGTGGTGATCTGCTCGCCGAACTCGCGGACAATCGCGGATATCTCGCCGCGCTGGACGAACTCTGGCCGATCCTCGCACCGGAGGAACTGCTGGCCTCGCTGTACAGCTCCTGCGAAAGGCTCTGCGCCGCAGGCGCGGACGAGGCGCTGTGGCGCGCGGACGGCGCGGCCTGGACCGTGTCGGACGTACCGTTGCTGGACGAATTGGTCGATCTGCTGGGCCCGCCCGAACCGAAGGACGACTCGGCCGGGCGCGATCGTCGCGCGCACGCCGAATATGCCTCGGGCGTATTGGAACTCATGATCGGCCGGGAGGATTCGATGGACGACGAGGACCATCTGTACGCCACCGATCTGCTCTACGCGGAGGACCTGGCCGAGCGCTTCATCGAACGCGATACTCGTGAACTGGCCGAACGCGCTGCGGCAGACCGGGATTGGACCTACCGGCACGTCGTGGTCGACGAGGCGCAGGAACTGTCGGAGATGGATTGGCGGGTGCTGATGCGCCGTTGTCCGGGCAAGTCCTTCACGGTGGTCGGCGATCTGGCGCAACGACGTTCGCCCGCGGGCGCGCGTTCCTGGGATGCGATGCTCGCCCCGTATGTCCCGGGTCGCTGGGCCTATCGGTCGTTGTCGGTGAACTACCGCACTCCGGCGGAGATCATGAGCGTTGCCGCCGCGCTGCTGGCGGACTTCGCGCCCGATGTCCGGCCGCCGGAGTCGGTGCGCGCTTGCGGGGTGCAGCCGTGGGCGCGGCAGGTCGATTCGGACGAATTGGCCTCGGTCATAGCGGAATTCGTCCGCGAGGAAGCCGGGCGCGAGGGAACCAGCATCGTCATCGGACCGCCGGAGGTGCCCGGCGCGGTGACCCCGTCGCAGGCCAAGGGGCTGGAGTTCGACGCCGTGCTCGTGGTCGAGCCGGCACGAATCCTCGCCGACGGCCCGCGCGGCGCGGCCGAACTGTACGTCGCGCTGACCCGCGCCACCCAGCGTCTCGGCGTACTGCACCGGGAGCCGCTGCCGGCCGCACTGGCCGGGCTCACCGGCCCGGCCCGGGTCGCGAGCGGGTCGAGGTAGCGTCGGCCGCCGCACAGGACCTTCGCCGCGCGGTATTCGACGGAGGCGGGGGTCCTGTCCGGCCGGGGGAGCGGCGAACCTCAGTTGCGGGTGAAGGTGATGGGCAGCCCGTCGCTGGGGAACGGCAGGGAGTGGTAGTCGATCGGCGCGACATAGTCCGGAGCGACGCTCCAGTGGTAGTCGCGCAGCAGGCGGTGCATGATCGACTTCACTTCCAGCCCACCGAAATGCATGCCGAGACATTTGTGTGCGCCGCCGCCGAAGGGCTCCCAGGCGAAGCGGTGGGATTTGTCCTCGCGACGTTCGGGACCGAAGCGATCGGGATCGAAGGTGTGCGGATCGGTCCAGTACTGCGGCATCAGGTGGGTGAACTGGATGCCGACCACCACATCCATCCCGGCCGGAATCCGAACCCCTTGGATCACAGTGTCTTTCACCGCGTGCCGGACCAGGACCGGGACGGGCGCGCGCAGCCGCAGCGCCTCGCGCATGACCAGGTCGATCGATTCCAGGCCCTCGAGTTCGAGCATCGACGGAGCCGGGCCCAGCGCCAGCGCCTCGGCGCGGCAACGTTCCTGCCACCGCGGATGCTGGCCGAGATACTGCAGGATCGTGGAGGTGGTGATGGTGGAGGTGTCGTGCGCGGCCATCATCAGGAAGATCATGTGATTCACCACGTCGTCGTCGGTGAACCGGGCGCCGTCCTCGTCCTCGATGTGGCACAGCACCGAGAAGATGTCGTCGGTCTCCTCGGCCCGCCTGGCCGGCAGATAGTGCCGCAGGAAATCCTCCAGCAACTTGCGGCCCTGATAGGCCCTGCCCCAGCGAGTGAACGGCACGTTGCCGCGCACGATCCCGGTGGCGGCCTGCACACACGCGATGAACGCCTTGTTGATCCGCTCCATCTGGGCCGGACTGGTATCGGCGGCGCCGCCCATGAACAGATCCGCGGCGATGTCCAGGGTCAGCTGCTTGAGCTTCCAGTACGAGGGGAACGATTCGCTCTCGTCCCAGTGCGCGACGCCCTTTTCGATGGCCGGGTGCAGACGCTCGGTATACGCCTGGAGGCGGGGGCGGGTGAACGCCTGCTGCAGGATCCGGCGATGCCGCTTGTGCTCGTCGAAGTCGATGAGCATGAGCCCGCCGTGGAAGAACGGTCCGACCAGCCGCGACCAGGCCGGTCCGTTGGCCAGGGCGCCGTCCTTGTTCGTCAGCGCCGCGCCGCATGCGTCCGCGCCGAGCAGCAGCGCCGAGGTCCGCCCGAGCGAGTACATCGGCGCGACCTGACCGTAGTGATCCCATTCGCGCTGGAACACGGCCAGTGGATTTTTCGTGTACTCCAGCAGCGTCCCGAGCACCGGTAGGCCGCGGTCCTCCCGCCGCAGGGTCGGAATCGGTCTGGTCTCGAGAGTGTCGGCCGTCATCGCCTACCTCCGCTTTCTGTGATGCCGCTCACGCCAAGCCTGATTCAGGAAGAGCATCCTGTCAACCTTGGTGTCGAATTCGCTGTGGCATGCTGGGGCCATGGCCGTGCAATCAGGGGTCTATCGCGGAGCGACCGCCGCCGAACGGGCCTCCGAACGCCGGTCACGCCTGCTCGAGGCGGGGCTGACGGTGTGGGCGGATCCGGCGACCCGGACCACGATGACCGCCGTGTGCGCCGAGGCCGGATTGAGCGAGCGTTACTTCTACGAGAGTTTCACCGGGCTCGACGCCCTGCTCGAAGCCGTGCTGAACGCGATCGCGATCGAAATCGAGGAGAACAGTCGCAGCGCCGTCGACGCGGCCGGGGACGATCCGGAAGCCCGCATGCGGGCCTCGATCAGCGCGTTCGTGCGACTGCTGGTCGCGGACCCGCGCAAGGGCCGGGTCGCGATCGTCGAATCGGTCGCGATTCCCGAATTGCGGCGCAGGCGTACCGAATTGCTTCGTCATCTGGCCCACCAGTCCGCGGTCGACGTGCGCTCCTGGCTCGGCGACTCGGGCCGCAGCCGGATCGCCGACGAAACCTCCGGCCTGCTGTTCATCGGCGGGATGGCCGAACTCATCACCGCCTGGCTGGACGGAGCCATCGAGGCGACCTCCGAGGAGATCGTCGAGGCGGCCTGCCGCGCGCTGTGCGGTCTGTATCGCTGAATCGACCGGGCCATGTGCCGAGCCCGCGGGCGCCGCCTGACAGAATGGCGGTCCGGCCAGCACATATGAAGGGATATTCGGGGTGGATCTGCCTGTCGAACTCGTCGAGGGGCTCGAACGGGCGTGTGCGGGAGTTCCCGAGCGGCAGTTGGCCGCCTCGGTCGATCGATTGATCTCCCGCTATCGGGATCCGCGTCCGGCCGCGGCGCCGATTCTCGGTTCGCCCGCCGACGTGACCGCCTATGCGGCCTACCGTATGCCCGCGACCTGGGCGGCGGTCCGCGGCGCGCTCGGGCAGTTTCGTGAGCTGGCCCCCGATTTCCGGCCGCGCTCCTTCCTCGATATCGGCGGTGGCACGGGTGCGGCGCTGTGGGCGGCGGCGGACGCGTTCGCTTCCTTGACCGAGGCCGTCGTACTGGATCAGGTGGAGGAGGCACTGCGACTCGGACGCCGTCTGGCCGGCGGGTCCGCCGAGGCCGTGGTCCGTTCCGCGGCCTGGCATCGGGGCATGGTCACAGATCCGCGGACCGCTGATCGAGTGGACCTGGCTGCCATTTCCTATGTGCTGAGCGAACTTTCGGCCGTGGATCAGGCGGCGGTGGTCGCGCGGGCGGGCGAGGCCGCGGAGGTGGTGCTCGTCATCGAGCCGGGAACGCCCGACGGTCATCGCCGCATTCTCGGCGCTCGCGACACTCTCATCGCCGCCGGGCTCGGGGTCGTTGCCCCTTGCCCGCACCAGGCGGCCTGTCCCCTCGCCGAGGGCGCGGACTGGTGCCACTTCAGCGCCCGCGTCAACCGAACCTCCTTGCACCGCAGGCTCAAAGGCGGCGAACTCGGCCACGAGGACGAGAAGTTCTCCTACGTCATCGCCTCCCGCGTCGCGCGCCCGCGCGCCCGCGGCCGCATCCTGCGCCATCCGCTCAAGCGCAAGGGATTGGTCACGCTCCAGGTGTGCGGTGCCGACGAGGGCGTCGTCTCGACGCTCGTCTCCAAGCGGCAGGGCGAGACATATCGTCGTGCCCGAGACGTGCAGTGGGGCGACGCGTGGCCGCCCGGTTCCCCGGATTGATTGCCGACGCGCGCTGTTCGCGGAAGCTGGACTATCGACCAATTTTCATTGGACACTCGACCGATAAAGTGCGGGTGTGGCGTTTTTCCGCGCCGTTGTTCAGCTTCGATTTCAGCGGCGGAGCTAACTGCTGGTTCAATCGCGGGAGTGGATGTAACGCCGGAGCGAGTCGCGGCGATGTGCCGGTATTTTGCCGAATGGAAAAGAATTGTGGCCGTTCTGCGGGCGGGGGATTCGGATGCGACTTCAAACTTGTTGCGGGCGCCGTTCAGGTAGCCTGTGGCCGGATTTAGTGCGCATGACCTGCGCATATGCCGTTCACAGCTGCGTGTGATCGGTTCGTGATAAGCCGAGGCAATTGACATTGTGACGGCTGGTGCGCTAATGGCGCGGTGTGCTCGGTGGCAGAGTTCGGCCGGGTCGGAGGGGGTATTCGGATCGGTTGACGAGATGGTGAACTTCTCGAGTCGGTCTGTTTAATTCACAAATGACGCTCGGCGAAAGCGGGGCAAAAGATCGGGAAACTGCCTGTTCGCGAATTTCTGGCGAATTGAAAGATTCCGAGTCGGTCCCCTACCTTTCGGTGCTGTTGTCGGTAATTCGAATGAGCTCGACGAATTTCCGGCGACACCTCACCGAAACCGCAAAACAAGGAGTTGACCTCGCTGATGACCGTAATCTCCCGACGGATGCTGGTCTCGTTCACCGCTGCCGCCGCCATCGCGGCGCCCGCGCTCGGCGGCATGGCCGTCGCCACCGCCGACACGACGACGACGCCGGCTCCGCCGACCGGCTCGTTCACCTTCAACATCCCCGGACCGCACTCCGACAAGGACGGCGACAAGAAGGACGACGACAATGACAAGGACAAGAAGGCGTCCGTCGCGAAGATCCAGAAGGTGCTGGACTCGATCCAGGACGCCAAGGACGCGGACGACCTGAGCAAGAAGCTCGACAAGGACATCGATGCGCTGAAGGACAACGAGTCCGCGGTGCCCTCGAAGGCCAAGGACGCGTACAAGAAGTTCGAGGACGAACTCTCCGATGCCAAGAAGAAGGACAGCCTGGACGGCGACAAGGCCGCTGACACGCTGAAGAAGATCCAGGGCGACGCCAAAACGCTGAGTGCCGTGCTGAAGGCCACGGCCTGATCGTCGACCTCGCGCCCGCCCAGCGCGGCGTAATCGGTTGATGCGGTGGAACGTCCGGGTTCTTTCCTCCCGGGGACCCGGGCGCTCCTCGCCGCCTGCGGGGACGCTACGCGGTCTTGCGCCGAGGTCGAGTGATGTGGGGGAGAAGGCATTCGGGGGAACGCTGGCGCAGAGCGCCACGCCAGACGCCCAGTCCGTAGGCGGCGTCGTCGAGACGGCGGGCCAGCAGGTGGGCCAGCAGGTGGGCCAGCAGGTGGGGCACGGGATTGCCGGCCGCCGGCCGCGAGCGCAGCTGCGCGACGGCGTCGACGACGATCGCGGCGGCGGTGGCCCGCCGGACCCGGCGGGAGAACGGCAGTGCCAGAACGGTTATCGGGAACCAGTGGCGCAGCAGCAGCGCTGATATCTGCCCGAGGGTGTCGGTGGCGGCGCGCGCGGTGAGTACGGCGTGCAGCCGGGGCGGGGCCTCGATGCGGCGAAGCCGTTGCCGGATATGCCTGGCGTGGGCGAGGAACCCGAGGACCGACAACAGTGTGGCCCAACGGTTCTGCAGCAGGAGCCCGATCGCGGAGAGCGCGAGCGCGGAGGGCAGCACCGCTGGTGCGACGTTCGCGCCGTGACGGTCGGCGAGGGGGGCGGCACTGGTGCCGTAGAGGTATTTGCGGGTGAGCCAGGGACCGGGGGTGCGGCGGTGTTCGTGCCGGACGGTCACGTCGGCGACATAGCGTACGAGTGAGTCGTCGCGGCACAGGCGCCAGATCAGATCCACATCCTCGCCGAGGCGCATGGATTCGTCGAAGCCGGTGCCGAGTGCTTGCGCGCGGGCGATCAGGCAGGCCGCCGGGACCCAGCCGACCCGGGAAAGTGGTTGTACGACAGCGGAAACGGGGCCCAAGTCCAGGGAGGATCGGGAACTCTCGTAGCGGGTGATCCAGTTCGCGTCGGGATCCGCCAAGCCGAGGATGCGCGGGGCGACCGCGGCCACGCGCGCGTCGGCGAACTGGAGCAGCAGGCGCTCGAGCTCGCCGGCGGCCAGCACCGTGTCCGCATCGCAGAACGCGACGAAAGGTGTTGTGACAGTGCGGAGTCCGGCATTGCGTGCGGCTGCTGGACCGGCATTGACATCCAGCCGCACGAGCGTGGCGTCGAACTCCTTCGCGACCTCGGCATGTGCGAGCGGGTCCGGGGAGGCGTCGTCGACGACCACGACCCGCACCCCGGTCAGGCCCGCCAGCAGACGTCGCAGAGCGCGGGGCGAATCGTGCACCGGCACAACGACGGTGAGCTGATCGAGCGGCGCCGGCTCACCGGCGGAGGCGATCTGCGCGAGCCCTAGTCCGAGCAGTGCGCCGGCCAGATTCGCCGTCACCGCGTCGGAAACGGTGAATTCCCCGGTGTCACCGAGGATTGCGGCAGCAGCGGGCCGTACCTTCAACAGCCTGGTCGGGCTACCGCCGAACAGCAATTGTCCCTCGGCGAACCGGCGGACGGTCGCGTCGAGCCGGACAACGGTGCCCACGGCGAGCCAGGCCGAGCCGCTCACGTGCCGAAGCCCCCTTCCGCGCGCACCACGGATCCGTTCAACACCGCGCCCTCGGCCGAACAGCAGAAGGCGATGGTCGCGGCGATCTCCTCGGGTTCCAGGACGCGCCGAAGACCCTGGTGCGCGGCGAGTTCGGCCGGATCGCCGATGTCGTCGTAGAGAGCGGCGGTGGCGGTGAGCATCTCGGTCCGGGTGGCGCCGGGCGAAACCGCGACCGCCGACATTCCGGTGCCGACCAGATCGGCCGACAGGCCCCGCACGATCCCGATGACCGCGTGCTTGCTCGCGGCATAACCGGCCAGATGGAACAAGCCCCGCTCGCCCGCCGCCGAGGCGACCGCGACGAACCGGCATCCGGCGGGATTTGGCCCGGCCAGCATGACCGGAACCGTTGCGGCGGCGGTGTTCCACACACCCAGCGCGTTCACCTCGAGTAGTGCGCGCACCTCGGATTCCGGCGTCTGCCACTGCGTCTGCCCGCCGGCGATGATCCCGGCCGCGGCGACGGCCGCGTCCAGCCGTCCGAACCTGGACAGCGTCTGCGCGACGGCGGCCCGAAGCTGTTCGGGCTCACGCACATCGCAGACCACCGGCAGGACCCGCTCCGGATCGGTCGCCGCCACCGCGGCCAAATCCGCCTGGGAAGCAAGCGAATACCGCACCCCGGCGGAGGCGGGCCCGGTGCCACAGGCATCGATCGCGGCCACGTGGCAGCCGCGGCGCAGCAGCTCACGCACCGTCGCCGCGCCGACGCCGCGCGCGGCTCCGGTGACGAAGGCGACCCGCACCGGCGGGTTATCGAAGCTCATCGACAATTCTCCGCACCATCCGATCGACCAGTTCCGCACCCGCCCGCGCGCTCGCGCCGGCCGGATCGCCGAGTACGCCGTTGGGCGACACCGCACGAACTCCGTTGCGCCGCAGCCGGTCCATGAGTTCCGGCAGTGGCTCCACATTCCCCGCGACGGCCTCGGTCGGTGCGACATCTCCGGGGGCGAGATGCAGCATGATCGAGGTCTCGGTATATCCGGCGTGCGCGTCACCGGGGACGGCGCACGGCAGCCACCGCACGTCGTGTCCTTGTGCGCGAAGGGTTTCCACGGCTGTGCGCAACGCGCCAACGTTACCGCCGTGCCCGTTGACGAAGACGATCTCACCCGCCCACAGGGTCAGTGAACGGGTGAGTTCGATGATCATCTCGGTCAGCACCCGCGTGCCGACCGAGAACACCCCGGGGAATCCCTGATGCTCACCGCTCGCGCCGAACGCGATCGCCGGGGCCACCCAACTGCCGGTCAGCTCGCCAACCCGCTGCGCGACCGCGGTCGCGATGACGGTGTCGGTGGACAGCGGCAGATGCGGGCCGTGCTGCTCGGTCGCGCCGACCGGCACGAGCACGCGCGGGCGCTCGGGCAGGTCCGGATAGCGCGCGGCGGCGAGCGGGAACATCCTCAGCCGCCGAGCGTCCGGGTGAATCCCGGCTGCACGATGACGTCCTCGGGGGTGAGCTCGTGAATGGAGGATTTGCCCAGGCCCAGCAGCGCGGAATCGATTCCGCCCCGCAGGATGTCGAGCACGTTCTCCACACCGGCCTGCCCGTTGGCGGCCAAGCCCCACAGGTACGCGCGCCCGATCATCACCGCGCGAGCGCCCAGGGCGACCGCCTTGACCACATCGCTGCCGCGCCGGATTCCGCCGTCCAGCACGATCTCGACCTGATCGCCGACCGCGCCGGAGATGGCCGGCAGGCACCGGATCGGGGCCGGAGTGCTGTCCAGGTTGTTGCCGCCGTGGTTGGACACCGAGATCGCGGTGACCCCGGCGTCGACGGCGCGCCGGGCGTCGTCGACGCGGCAGATGCCCTTGAGCATGAACGGCCCGTCCCACTCCTTGCGCATCCAGGCGATGTCGTCCCAGGTGGCCAGCGGCGTCTGCATCCACTCGTAGTAGGCGCCGAAGAAGGTGGGCGCTTTCTCCCCGGGCGCGGCGAGATTCGGCGTGGTCAGATCGGGAATCGTTCGGGCCTTGGCGAATTCGTAGGCCCAGCGCGGCCGGGCCAGCACGCTCAGCGCGTTCTGGCGCATCGCCTTGAAATCGAGCTTCTCGGGGATGGTGGGCGAACCCCAGTCACGGCCGTTGGAGAACGACCAGTCCAGCGTCGCGATCAGGCCCTTCGCCCCGGCCTCGCGGGCCTCGCGCAGGCGGCGGGACATGGTCTCGCGGTCGCCCATCCAGTACGACTGGAAGAACGTCGCCGGATTCGCCTCCAGCACGTCCGAAAGCGGTTTGCTGGCAAAGGAACTCAGTCCCATCGCGGTGCCGCGGGCCGCGGCCGCGCGGGCGACGGCGACCTCGCCGTCGGGGTGCACGGCCTGCACGCCGGTGGGAGAGATGATCACCGGCAGCGAAATGTCCTGTCCCAGAACGGTGGTGGACAGCTCACGGGTGTCCGACAGCCCCGCCACGTGCGGTGCGAAGCCGAGTTCGCGGAACGCGGCGGTGTTGTCGTCGTAGGACACGCCGGCCTCGGAACCGGCCAGCAGCGCGCTGTACACGGATTTCGGCAGACGTTTGCGAGCGCGGCGCTGTGCTTCGGCCACGGTCTCGAACCAGGCATTGCGGGGCATTGCGGAAATCCTTGTCTAGATGGGGCTTTCGGAGCAGGCGCGGCTGGGCATGCTGATGGGCATACCGAGCGATACCTCCCGCTTCTTGCCGGTTCGAGAGTGGTCCTGCGACGGTTTGGGCGTCTTGCCCGGGGGCCGGCCCGCCAGCAGCGATTCACCGTATCCCTGTACGCATTCGGGATCCGGGCCGTCCAGCGGCAGACCGGTGAAGAATTTGGCCGCCATACAACCGCCGCGGCAGGAATCGTAGAAGTTGCAGGAGGCGCACGCGCCGCCGCCGGTGGGTGCGCGCAGCTCGGCGAACAGCGCGGATTCCCGCCAGACACTGGCGAATCCGCCGTCGGTGAGCAGGTTGCCCGCCTTGAAGGTGTCGTGGATGGCGAACGGGCAGGCGTAGACGTCCCCGACCGGATCGATCAGGCACACCACCCGCCCGGCGCCGCACAGGTTCAGCCCCGGCAGCGATTCGCCGAAGGCGGCCAGGTGGAAGAACGAATCGCCGGTGAGCACGGATTCGCCGTTGGCCATCAGCCAGTCGTAGAGCACGCGCTGATCCGCGGCGGTGGGGTGCAGTTCGTCCCAGGTGTCCGCGCCGCGGCCGGACGGGCGCAGCCGGGTCAGCCGCAGCGTGGCGCCGTAGCGGTCGGCCAGCGCCTGGAATTCGTCCAGCTGGTTGACGTTGTGCCTGGTCACCACGACCGAGATCTTCGCGTCCCGGAATCCGGCGTCGGCCAGGTTCTGCAATGCGCGAGTGGCCATATCGAACGATCCGGGGCCGCGGACCGCGTCGTTGACCTCCGCGGTCGCGCCGTCGAGGGAGATCTGCACGTCCACGTAGTCGGTGGCGGCGAGTCTCGCGGCGCGCTCGGGGGTCAGGCGCACACCGTTGGTGGAGAATTTGACGCCGACGTCGTGCGAGACGGCGTAGTCGAGCAACTCCCAGAAGTCACTGCGGACAGTGGGCTCGCCGCCGCCGATGTTGACGTAGAACACCTGCATGCGCTGCAGCTCGTCGATGACGGCCTTGCACTGTTCGGTGCTCAGCTCGCGCGGGTCGCGCCGTCCGGAGGAGGACAGGCAGTGCACGCAGGCCAGATTGCAGGCGTAGGTCAGCTCCCAGGTCAGGCAGATCGGGGCGTTGAGGCCGCGTTCGAACTGCTCGATGAGCCGGGGGACGGGTGCGGGGTCGGGAAGCATGGTCGTCATGGCGTGCGGGCCTCCGGCGGTCGAGGGGTGATCATCTTGCTGCGCGCCAGGGCGGCGAGCGCGGACACATACCGTTGCTGCTCATTCGCCGGAACACCGGCGCGGTCGATCGCGGACAGTGCGGAGGGGCATTCGGCGAGCTGTTCGACGACGCCGACCAGCTGCACCGACTTCAGAAACGAGAGCTTGCGCGTGTGGAAATCGTAGGCCAGGGCCCCGAAGGGCTCGCCGCGAAGCGAGACCGTCGGGGCGAGCTGCCACGCCGAGCGGGCATCGAATGATCCGTCGGCACAAGCGTTCTCGTTCGGGTCAGTAGACACCGCACATGCCATCGATCGAGACGTCCTCGACGAGGCTGTCGGCGGCGGGGTCGAGCTGGACCTCGGCCTGGGCCTGCTGGGCGGCCGTGCCGTATTCGGTGCGGTTGTGCTCGCTCATGACTCTCCTTCGGAGTGCTGAATATGTGATCCGGATAATAATGGCACCGGAGGTCATAATGGAAGGGATTCGGCGAATTCTGCTAACTTCGCTCAGGTGAGCGATCGAGTGCGCAAATCACCGGGCAGGCCCCCGGCCACCGATCACGGCGCGATCGAGGCGGTGGCCTTCCGCCTGTTCGCCGAGCGCGGTTTCGACGCGACGTCCCTGGACGACATCGCCGCGGCGGTCGGGGTCGGCCGCCGGACGCTGTTCCGCTACTACAAGTCCAAGAACGACATTCCCTGGGGACAGTTCGACGCCAGCCTCGTGCATCTGGCGCGGCATCTGGACGATATGCCCGAGGATGTGCCGGTGCACGAGGCGGTGCAGCGGGCGGTCATCGAATTCAACCGGCTCGATCCCGGCGTGGTCGCCTCACATCGGCAGCGGATGCATTTGATCCTGGCCACCCCTGCGCTGCAAGCGCATTCGGTGCTGCGCTATCAGCAGTGGCGCGCGGTGATCACGAATTTCGTGGCGCGGCGGTTCGAGCTGGATCCGGGAGATCTGTTGCCGCGCACCGCCGGACAGGTGACCCTCGCGCTCGCGCTGAGCGCCTACGAACAGTGGCTCGAGGATGCCGACTCGTCGCTGGAGGCGTTGCTGGCCGCGACGTTGTCGGCGTTGAAGGCGTATCTCGCTGCGGGCGTGGGCGATTCGGCCGGTCAGTGACCGAACGCCTCGTAGAGTTCGGGCAGGAAGCGGGACAGGTGGTGCATCTCCTGACCGCAGTGCATCAACAGATTTCGCGCGACGTCCACGCCCAGCACCACATCGCGCGGATCGACCGATGTCCCACGTGCGGTGGCGCACAACGCTTGTCGAGCGTCGGGCACGTGCAATCCGTACAGATTCAGGTAGAACCGGCTGCGCATCTCCACGCCGCCGGGCACGGGCCGGACCTGGTGGGCGAGCCGGCCCAGATCCACGGGCGCGACCGAACTGCCGACCCGTCCGAATACGACGGTGTGTCCGTCGGGGACGGTGAATCCGTGCCCGACCGGGTCGTCGAAGCGGATCGCGAGCTGCTGGAGTTTCGGGCCGATGTACTCGTCGACGTAGGAGATGTTGCCGACGTATCTGGCGCGATCGGGCACCGGTGCGGCTGTTTTGTCGACGGCGATCGAGGCGTACATGTGCGCGTCCGGATGCCACAGTTTATAGCGGGCCGAATCGTTCGAGTGCCAGCCGAACCACCAGTCCCACATCCGGGCGGTCACCCGGGGCATCTCGGTATGGCATGCGACCCAAGAGATTCCGGTCGCGGTCTGCCCGTAGCCGGTCTCGATCGGTGAGTAGCCCGTCGGTGCGAGTTCGCGGGTGAGTCCGGTGAAGTCGGGGATGCTCGCGGCCGGGACGGGTGGTCCGGCGAAGGCCGCCCGAACCGGATCGGGTGCCGGAAGTGTGTGGGCGGACATGAAGCGCGAGAACGGCTTTGCCCAATCCTGTGCGGAATATCCCGGATAGCGGGGCGGGCACGTCGGCTGATCGGCCCGTGCGACCGCTCGCGTCCACGGCCCGACCGCCAACGCACCCGCTGCCGCGCCGCCCGAGAGCAGGGCGGCGCGACGGGAAAGTCTCACACTGCGCACCATCGGGTGAAGATAACCCGGACCGGTCGCGAGCGCGTGCGGCTCGCTCGATCCTGGGCAGGTGGCAGGCTTCGCCCGGATCGGTTGGGATGCATCACAATCGGCCGCTCAGCGGTCTACCGACACCGTGACGCTGTTCGGAGTGTGCTGATGCCCGGTGGGCCCGAGACCACCCTCGCCATGGGGGAGATGCGTGGGCGTCAGCGTGGGGTGGCAGCCAGATCGGGGTGTGCGCGTCCGGCGATCAACGGCAGTTCGAGGAAGGTTCTGATGCCGGGCTCGGCGGCGCAGACATAGGGAATCGAATTGACGCAGTGGTTCGCCGTGGCCACGATGCCGGGATTGCGGCGCAGGCCCTCCGCGACGCTCGCGGGCTGCCAGCCGTGGATGACCACGAATGTGTCCGGGTCGCCGAGGATTTCGATCTCGTAGCGTTCACCCTGCGGGCCGAACTCCCAGGCCGGTTCGAGGTTCTCCTCGCCCATCAGCCAGTTGACCGCGATCCGCACCACCACCTTGTCGCCGATCGTCGCATCCCACTGAAACCGCTGGGCGGCAACCTTTCCCGGCTCTATGACGCCCAGCGGCGAGTCGATCGGCGCGGTCGCGACGGCGACCTCGTGCGAGGTGCCGATCGTCGCTTCGGCGAAACCGAGTGTGTCCAGGCACATGCGCACCGATTGGGTGAATCCGCCGGACAGCAGGCCCAGCATCGGGCTCTTGTACGCCTCGTCCGGGGTGCCGCCGAAGCCCATCACCCAGCGCAGCACATCGGGCGCGTTGTAGGTACGCATATCGGAGAACTCCTCCGCGCGTACGAAGGTGACCGCCGAGGACATCGACGAGAGCACCAGCGGATGCAGGTCGGTGGTGCCGCCGGGATTGATGCCGGTGCCGTGCAGGGTGACTCCGGCGTCCGCGGCTGCCTGCGCGAGCGCGGCATCGCGTTCACCCGGATAGAACCAGCCCACCGGCGTCACAATGTTCTTGCCGGAGCGCAGGATTCGCGTGACCTCCTCGGGATTCGGCACCAGCGGGGAGTAGACCACCGCGTCGGCGTCCAGCGCCAGGATCGCGTCGACGTCGTTCGACGCGGCCACACCGAGCGGGTCGATGCCCAGGATCTCCCCGACGTCCTTGCCGTTCTTGTCCTCGGAATGGACGTAGCATCCGGCGAGTTCGAGTTCCGGATGCCGCAGCACGGCCTCGATGGCGGCCTTGCCGACGCCGCCGGTCGCCCACTGCACAACCCTGAGCATGAGCCCTCCTTCGTGGTGACAACTCACCGAGTGAAATTCTCTTCCGCGTGGCCAGCCTATCGTCTGGACTGGTGTCTATAAATGTGTTCGGCGTTGTGCTACGGTCACCCGCATGAAACGGCTGGGTTGCGGAGTCGTGCAGGTGAGCGGCGTTGCCGCGGATATGTGGGCGGCGGTGTGACATGGCCGGCTCGCTCGACCAACTCGGTTACTATCTGCTCGCGGGTGCGGGCGGCAGCGGGCCCGGCGCGCTGATCGAGGAGGCGCGGACGGGGGAGGAGATGGGGTTCGGCACCGCGTTCATCTCCGAGCGATGGAATATCAAGGAGGCCGCCTCCCTCGTCGGGGCGGCGTGCGCGGTCACCGAACGCATGCGGATCGCCACGGCCGCAACCAATCACAACACCCGGCATCCGCTCGTCACCGCATCGTGGGCGACCACGATGCATCGCCTGTCCGGTGGCCGGTTCACCCTCGGCATCGGCCGCGGCATCGCGCCCGTGCAAGCCGCCTTCGGGGTGCCGCCGGTGACCACGGCGCAGATGGCGGATTGGGCGCAGGTGATGCGCCGATTGTGGCGCGGCGAGACCATCATCGGTCACGAGGGTCCGATGGGCCGGTTCCCGGTCCTGGTGCTGGACCCGGACATGGACGAGGACATCCGGCTCGGCCTGGTCGCCTTCGGACCGAAAAGCCTTGCCCTGGGCGGGCGTTCATTCGACGACGTCATCCTGCACACCTACTTCACGCCCGAAACCCTGCGCCGCTGTGTCGACACGGTGAAAACCGCGGCCGAACGCGCCGGTCGCGATCCCGCCGATGTCCGGGTGTGGTCCTGCCTGGCGACCGTGGGCGATCATCTGCCCGAACCGGTCCGGCTGCGCAAGACCGTCGCGCGCCTGGCCTCGTATCTGCAGGGGTATGGCGATCTGCTGGTCCGGACGAATCGCTGGGATCCGGCTGTGCTGGAACGCTTTCGCAGCGATCCGGCGGTCACCTCGATTCCGGGTGCGATCGACGCCAAGGCCACCGACGAGCAGATCGAGCGGATCGCGGAACTGATTCCGGACGAATGGCTGGCCGCATCGGCGACGGGATCCCCGGAGGCCTGCGCCGCCCGCGTGCGCGCCGAATTCGACCTGGGAGCGGACCGGGTCATCCTGCACGGCGCCGCGCCGCGGGAATTGCAGCCGATCGTCGCGGCCTATCGCGGCGATGCCGAGGAGATTCGATGATGGATTACGGCGATATCCCCACGGCCGCGACCGAACTCACCCCCGAGCGGCTCACCGCCGTGTTGCGCGACGCGGGCCATGACGTCGTCGTGAAATCCGTTACCGCCACGCCGATCGGGTCGGGTCAGATGGCGGGGTCCTTCCGGCTCGGCCTCGGGTACCGGGGTGAGTCCCGGCTTCCGGACCGGATGGTCGCCAAGCTCGCGACCGGCCCGAAGGAGCAGCGCGAGTTCGGATCCGGCGCGTTTCGCAACGAGGTGCGCTTCTATCGCGACCTCGCGGCGACGGTCCGGGTGCCGGTGCCGCGCGCGCATGCCACGGCGGTGTCCGAGTCTGGCAGCGAATTCCTCTTGCTGCTGGACGATCTCGCGCCCGCCGAACAAGGCGACCAGATCGCCGGATGTACGGTGCCGCAGGCCCGTGCGGTCGCCGTCGCGGCGGCCGGACTGCACGGCCCGCGCTGGTGTGACGAGACGCTGCTGCGCGAACCCGGGCTGGCCCTGCCGACCGACGCGGATCGCGAACTGATGGAATCGGTTCTCGCCCCGATGACTTCGGCCTTCCGGGACCGGTTCGCCGATCGGCTCACCGGACCGGAATCCGCACTCCTGGACTGGCTCGAGGCGACCGCGGGGGAGTGGCTGATCGCCCCGATCGAGCATTTCGCCCTGCTGCACGGCGATCTGCGGGTGGACAACATCATGTTCGGTCCCGAGGGCGCCGTCACCGTCATCGACTGGCAGACCATCACGACCGGACATCCGTTGCGCGACATCGCGTTCCTGCTGTCCACCAGCCTCACCGTCGACGACCGGCGGGCCGCGGAACACGGTCTGCTGGCCGAGTATCACGAGGCGCTGCTGGCGCACGGTGTCACCGGTTACACACTGGACCAGTGCCGCCGTGACTACGCCGCCTCGCTCATCCAAGCTCCGCTGATCGTCGTCTTCGGTTGCGGCGCAGCCCAGCCCACCGAACGCGGCGACCGCATGTTCCGCGCCATGCTCGCGCGCAGCGCCGCAGCCGTCCAGGATCTCGTCCCGGGCGCACTGGGCTGATCTCGGCAGGTGCCGTGTCGTGTTCGGCTGCGTGAGGTGGTCCGAGAGTGTGCCGGACTAGCCTGCGGCGGTTGGTGATTCGCGCAGCGGGTCGGCCCGAAGACCCGGCAGGACGAAGCGGCGCATGTGGCGCGATACCGCGGCGGGATCGTCCGCGTCGATCGTCTCGCCGTGGACGGTGCCGAGGGAGATCAAGACCCGTGCCACCCATTCGGCGACCTCGGCCAGGTCGTGGTGCGGGTGGATCTCGCCGCGGGCGGCGGCGGCCTGGACATAGGGCAGCCAGAACGAGGCGAGGTCCGGCACCAGACCCGACACGCCCGCGCCCGCGCAGGCGGCGAACTCCTCTGGTTCGGTCATGCGCAGCCGCAGCGGGAGCGCGCCCGGATCGTCGTAGGTGTGGCGGCCGATCCGCACGCCCGCGACGAGTTGTTCGGCGAAGGTGCCGAGTGTGTCCAGCTCGGTGCGGGCATCGCTCCAGTAGGAGTCGCTCAGGCGCACGATCGCCGCGCCCAGCAGCGCCGCCTTGTCCGGGAAGTGCCGGTACAGCCACGCCCGCGACACCCCGGCCTCCTCGGCCACCTCGCTGACCGTGGTGGCGCGAATTCCCTTGCGCGCCAGCAGCGTCTGGGCCGCGTCGAGCAACCGGTCCACCACCTGTGTCGTCGGTGCCTCGGTCACGCGCCCCGCTTCCGGCTCGAAGGTCCGCCGAGGCGGATCACCACTGGTTCCGCGAAAACCATAGCAAAGCGTAGACAGTTCTGAGATTCTGTCTACCGTAGACAGAATCGTTCATCTGTCTACTGGGCTCGGAAGGGATCGGGAATGTACCTACCGCGGACCGCCGTGATCGGCGCCGGTATCAGCGGGTTGACCGCGGGCAAGATGCTCAACGACTACGGCGTGCCGTACGTGTGCTTCGAATCCTCCGACCGGGTCGGGGGCAACTGGGCGTTCGGCAATCCGAACGGCCACTCCAGCGCCTACCGGTCCCTGCATATCGACACCTCGAAGCATCAGCTGTCCTTCCGGGACTTCCCGATGCCCGAGAGTTATCCCGACTTTCCGCACCACACCCAGATCAAGCAGTATCTCGACGACTATTGCGCGGCTTTCGATCTCGGCACGGCGATCGAATTCGGCAACGGTGTCACGCACGCGCGGCGGCTGCCCGGCGGCGGTTGGGAACTCGACACCCAGTGCGGGCAAGCCCGGCGATTCGACCTGCTGGTGGTGGCCAACGGCCATCACTGGGATCCGCGCTACCCGAATTTCCCGGGCGAGTTCACCGGCGAGACGATGCACGCGCACCACTACATCGACCCGCGCACCCCGATGGACTTCCGAGACCAGCGCATTCTGGTGGTGGGCCTGGGCAACAGCGCGGCCGATATCGCCGTGGAACTGTCCTCCAAGGCGCTGGGCAACCGGCTGACGCTGTCCACCCGCTCGAGCGCGTGGATCGTGCCGAAATACATCGCGGGCCGTCCCGCCGACAAGTACTACCGCACGACCCCGTATCTGCCGCTGTCCTGGCAGCGCAAGATCGCCCAGTTGGGGCAGCCGCTGACCGCGGGCCGGCCGGAGAACTACGGATTGCCCACGCCGAATCACAACTTCTTCGAGGCGCATCCGACGCAGTCGGTGGAACTGCCGCTGCGGCTGGGCTCCGGTGACGTGCTGCCCAAACCCGACATCACCCGATTCGACGGGCGCACAGTGTATTTCGAGGACGGCAGCAGTGACGACTTCGATATCGTCATCTACGCCACCGGCTACAACATCACCTTCCCGTTCTTCGATCCCGAATTCATCAGCGCCCCGGACAACCGGATCGACCTGTACAAGCGAATGTTCCTGCCCGGTATGGACGATCTGGTGTTCGCCGGATTCGCGCAGTCCACCCCGACCCTTTTCCCGTTCGTCGAATGCCAGGCGCGGCTGATCGGCGCGTACGCGATCGGCCGCTACCGCCTGCCCGCCGAGTCGGAGATGCACCGCGTCATCGTCGCCGACCAGCAGCGCTACACCGGCCACATGCTCGACCGCCCCCGCCACACCCAGCAGGTCGACTACTTCCTCTACGAGCACGATATGCGGACGAACGAACTGCCCGCCGGAGCCCGCCGAGCCGCCTCGGAAGGGCCACCGACCTGGTCGCACGTGGGCGAGCAGGCCGCGACGCCGGAGGTGAACGGATGAGCGTGGACTATCGGCAGATCTCGTTCGATTCCAGTGGAATCGACTGTGACGGATGGTTTTTCGAGCCCAGCCCTGGGGGCGCGTTCCAACGGGCCGAGGGGTGTCCGGTGGTGGTGATGGCGCACGGTTTCGGCGGGACCAAGGATTCGGGTCTCGCGCCGTTCGCGCGGGCGCTGCGTGATGCCGGACTCGCCGTGCTCGCCTTCGATTACCGTGGCTTCGGTGCTTCGGGAGGGGTTCGGCGGCAACGGGTTTCGATGGCCGAGCAGGCGCAGGACTATCGGGCGGCCATCGCGGCGGCCGGGCGGCAAGCCGGGGTGGACGCCGCGCGGGTGATCGTGTGGGGCGTATCGATGTCGGGTGGGCACGCGCTGACCGTCGCCGCGGATCGCGCGGACGTGTGCGCGGTGATCACGATGGTGCCGCTGGTGTCCGGCGCGGCCGCGGGGCTGCTCGCGTACCGGCAGGTGGGCGCGGGGGCGGTCGCTGGATCGACGGTGACGGCCGTGCGCAGTGCGGTCGCGTCCCGGCTGGGACGGGAGCCGGTGATGATGCCGCTGGTCGGCCGCCCGGGCGAACGCGCGGCGCTGACCGCCGACGGGTACTACGAGAGCTATCTCGCCCTGGCCGGTCCGACCTGGCGCAACGAGGTGGACGCCGCGGTCGGCCTCGAACTCGGCGGTTATCGAGTCGGTCGGTGCGCGAGCCGGATCGGCGCTCCGGTGCTGATGCAGATCGCCGATTTCGACCGGGTGGCGCCGCCGCACGCCGCGGCGAAGGTCGCCTTCACCGCGCGCGCCGAGGTGCGGCACTACCCGTGCGATCACTTCGACGTGTTCCCGGAACAGGCGTGGTTCGACGCCGCGGTCGCCCATCAGATCCATTTCCTCCGCAGACATCTCGCCGGGGCCGCACCGGCCGATGCGAAGCTCGAAGCGGAGCGGACCGCATGAGCGCGCCGCAGGACCGCACGGCTGTGGTGACCGGCGGGGCATCGGGAATCGGCGCGGCGACGGTGCGCGCCCTGGCCGCACTCGGCTATCGGGTCGTGGTCGCCGATATCGATGCGGCCGCCGCCGCGCGGCTGGCCGGCGAACTCGGTGAGGCCGTCACATCCGTGCGGATGGACGTGACCGACGAGGATTCGGTCGCGGCGGCGTTCGCCGCCGCGGCGGGCGCGCACGCGGTCGTGCACTGTGCGGGCGTCTCGGTGCCGGGCCCGATCACCGAACTCGAACTCGCGGGCTGGCGCACCACCGTGGACGTCTGCCTGACCGGTACCTTCCTGGTGATCAAACATGCCGGCCGTCATCTGGCCGACGGCGGCAGCATCGTCTGCATCGCCTCGCTCAACGGGCGGCAACCGGGAACCGGCATGGCGGCCTACTGTGCCGCGAAAGCCGGTGTGCTGATGCTGATCGAGGTCGCCGCGCTCGAACTCGCCGAGCGCGGTATCCGGGTGAACGCCATCTCTCCCGGTCTGGTCGACACCCCGCTGGTCGCCGGTGTCGCGCTGGTGCCGGGCCTGCGCGAGGAGTATCTGGAGAACACCCCGCTCGGGCGCAGCGGCCGGCCGGAGGAGATCGCCGACGCGGCGGTATTCCTCGCATCGGACCACACCCGCTGGATGACCGGGGCGACGCTCGATCTCAACGGCGGCGCCCATCTGCGGCGTTATCCGGATGTGCTGGGACGTGTCCGAGCGATGGCGGAGGCGGCGACCGAGACGTAAGCCGTTGTGCGGCAGCACTTCACGAGGCCGGCGCCGATGATGCTCACACCCGCGTCCCCACGGTGTCGGCGCGGGTGGCGGCGGCGACGGCGGCCAGCACGCGCTCCAGTTCGCCCGCGCGATCCGACGGAGCGCCGCCGGTGCGCCACGCGATGTAGCCGTCGGGGCGGATCAGGGTCGCCCCCGTCGGCCCGATGCCGTACGCGTTCTCGAACGTCGCGGGGTCCTCGAACAGGACGTCGGCGCCGAGCTGCTCGAACGCCACACCGATTCCCAGCTTCTCCCCGACTCGCGTTGCCGCGGAACGCCATTGGTGGTCCCGGGACAGCAGCACCCAGTCGTGCCGGATCAGATCCAGCGTCGAGCACCGGCGTCCGTCCACGGTGACCCACAGGTGCGGTGCGCGGGTGCCGGGCTGACCCGCCCAGTCGTCGGGCCGCGCGGCCGCGGGCAGGGACGGGTCCGCACCCAGCACCGCCGCAGAACGGTACAGCTGTCCCAATTCGATGGCGGAATCGTCGAGCACCGGGGTGTCGGACTCGGCGGTGGTCAGGTAGGCCTTGTAGTCGGCGCGGGCGAACAGTTGATCGTGACGCAGATCCGCGATCGGACGGCGCTCGGCGTCGTAGGTGTCCAGCAGTCGCGCATCGGATTCCCCCGACAGCACCGCGGCCAGCTTCCAGGCCAGATTGTGCGCGTCGTCGATGCCGGTGTTCGCACCGAATCCGCCACGGTTGGGCGGCAATTGGTGCGCCGCGTCGCCCGCCAGGAAGATCCGTCCCGACGAGAAGCGGTCGGCGATCAGAGCCGTCAGATCCCACCGTCCGGTGGTGATCGGTTCGATCGGGATATCGCTACGGCCGATCGCGCGCCGGACCACCTCGATCTGCTGCTCGGCGTCGCGCTCGACGTCGTCGGACAGCATCAGCACCCAGCGCCCGTCGCCGTAGGTGGTGAGGAATGCCCGCAGATCGGGCTGTTCGATCTCGAACTGGACCACCCCGTCGCGCAGGTACTCCTCGAGCGGGGCCCGGAACAGGATGCTGCGCTGCACCGAGAGCGGCCCGACGCCGTGGCGGTCGATACCCAGGCCGGTGCGCACACCGCTGTCGCCGCCGTCGGCCGCGACGACGTACCGGGCCCGCAGGATGTATTCGTGGCCGTCGTCGCGGCGGCGCAGCCGGGCGGTGACGCCGTCCTCATCGGGTTCGAGGCCGAGAAGTTCGGTGCCCGTTCGCAATTCGGCGCCGAGTTCGATCGCCCGCGCACGCAGCAGCGGCTCGAGCCGGTCCTGGGTGATGGCGACCGCGTGCACCGGCGACTGTTCGGCGCCGTACGCGCCGGCACCGCCCGGGGTCCACGGATATTCCTCGAACCAGTGTCCGGTCAGGCTCTCCACCCGGGCTCTGCGCGGTGGCCTCATGCCCTGCGTGGAGGCGGGCACCTCGATGCCGACCTGGCGGAAGTGCTCGACCGTGCGGGTGGTGAAGCCGATTGCCCGAGGGTGCGGCGAACTGCCGTGGTGCTTGTCGATCACGACGACGGGCACGCCACGCCAGGACAGGAATACAGCCGCGGACAGCCCGACCAGGCTCCCGCCGACGATCAGAACCGGTGTGTTGTCGATGTCTTCGGTGTTGACGCGCATCGTGATCATGCCTTCCCGGGGTGTCGGAGAACTCTGCTGAAAATGTAACTCGATAAGAAATGTTATTCAATAACGAATCTTAGTGAGTTACGTCATTTGATAGGCTCTGGGCATGACGAGCGAGCCGCCCGGACTGCGGGAACGCAAGAACGCCCAGACCCGGCGCACCCTCGCCGAGGCGGCCGAACGGTTGTTCCTGGAGAAGGGATACGAGCAGGTCGGCGTCAAGGAGATCGCCGACGCGGCCGATATCTCCGTGCCGACGATGTTCCGCCACGTGCCCGACGGCAAGGAGGCCGTGATGTTCGACGACGGTGTGGAACGTCGCGAGAGCATCCTCGCGGCGGTGCGCCATCGTCCTGCCGGTCGGTCGCTGCTGGCGGCACTGCGCGAGTTCATGGCGGGACGCGGCCCGTTCCTCGCCGATCCGGACCCGGAGATGCGCCGGCGCACCGAACTGATCATGAACACCCCCGCGCTGCGTGAATATTCGCGCCGGTTGTGGATTCGCTGCGAAGAGCCGCTCGCCGCGGCCATCGCCGCCGAACTCGGACGCGAGCCCGATGACATCACCGCACGAGCCGTCGCGCGCTACGTCCTCGAGATCCCTCAGTTCCTCGGCGACGAGCCCGATCCCCGCGCCGCGCTGGACGCGGTCTTCGCCTTGCTCGAACGGGGTTTGGACGGGGTGCGGCGCCCCGTGCCCGAAGCCATGACTTCGGAGGCGTGACAGCCGTTTCCCGCGCTTGCGGATCCGCAATTCCCGAGTGTGGCAAGGGGGTGGCGGGCGCAGTACCTTGGCCGCGGGTGGATTCGCCGGTCGGGGCCCGACCCGGTCGTGGCGCGCGCGAGGCGCCGACCGGTCGCGGGCAGGACGGGAAGGATTGCGTTGCTGCATGACGTGGCTTCCGAACTGGCCCGAACCCTCGTTCGGCTGGTGAAGCGCGAGGGACGCGCTGCGGAAAGGCCGTTACGGGACGTCGTGGACGGCCTTCACGATGTTCCCGAATACACCGAGTCCGATGCTGCTTCCGCGCATCGGATCCTGCGCGGTGAATCCGACTCCGAGACCCGAACGCCCGAGCTGTCCGGGACGGTGCATCGGGACCAACGCGCGCCGCTGGCGGTAGCGGATGAACTGCAACAGCTCCACCTGTCCGGAGCCAAGGCGATATGGACGAATTTCCGGCCGAAGGATATGCACCTGCGCAAGTTCGAGGCGTGGATCCTGGCGAAAACCGAAGGGCCGCTTCCGGAACTGGACGAGGCGTTCGGCTGCAACTGCAACGAGATGATCATGTGGGCCGCCGCCCGCCGGAACGTGCTCACCCGTGATCAGCTTCGTGAGCAGTTCGCGCCGTTGCTGAGCGGCAGAGCCCGGCGCGCGCGAAGCCGGGGCACAATGCCGGACGACTTCGAGCACAACCTGGTTCGCACCATGCTCCCGCACGGCACCCAGCGCTACGTCCCCGAGGATCCGCTCGGCGCGCGGCCCCGGCGTGGCGATCTGGTCGTCTGGTCCGGATGGGGTGAGGAGAACGCGCACACCGCCATGGCGACCGGACGTCTCGTCGGCGCGAATCGCGATCCCGAGGTGTACTCGTTCTGGCCCCCGCCGAAGCAGCCGCTGCGCCTCGGCACCGTGACCGACGCGGTGCAGGTCACCACGATCGGCGAACTGACACCGCACATCCGGGTGCCGCAGGATCCCACGTTCCGGATCGAATTCGGCCGGGGCCCGTGGTAGCTGTCAGGATTGGGCGAGGCTCCGGGCGATGACCAGGCGCTGGATCTGGTTGGTGCCCTCGAAGATCTGGGTGATCTTGGCTTCGCGCATATAGCGTTCGACGCGGAAGTCGCGGGTGTAGCCGTAGCCGCCGAGGACCTGGACCGCGTCGGTGGTGACCTTCATGGCCGCGTCGGTGGCGACGAGTTTGGCGACGGATGCGTTGCGAGAGTAGGGGAGTCCCGCGTCCCGGCGGCGTGCGGCGTCGAGGTAGGTGGCGCGGGCGGAGTCGACCGCGGCGGCCATGTCGGCGAGCAGGAAGCCCAGGCCCTGGTGGTCGATGATCTTGCGGCCGAACGTGGTTCGCTCCCGGGCGTAGGCCACGGCCTCGTCGAGTGCGGCCTGGGCCAGGCCCACGGCCACCGCCGCGATGCCCAGGCGCCCGGAATCCAGTGCGCTGAAAGCGATCTGGAGGCCTTGGCCCTGCTCTCCGATGCGCCGGCCGGATTCGATGAGCGCGTCGTCGTAGTGGGCGGTGGTGGTGGGGACGGCGGTCAGGCCCATCTTCTCCTCGGGCTTGCCGAAGCTCAGCCCCGGGGTCTGCTTGTCGACCAGGAAGCACGAGATGCCGCGTGAGCCTTCGCCGGTGCGGGCGAACAGGGTGTAGAAATCGGCGACGCCGCCGTGCGTGATCCACGCCTTGGTGCCGGAGATCCGGTAGCCGTCGGGGGTGGGGGTGGCCTTGCAGGCCAGCGCCGCGGCGTCGGAACCGGCCTGCGGTTCGGACAGGCTGTAGGCCCCGATCATGTTGCCGCCCAGCATATCCGGCAACCAGCGCTGCTTTTGGTCCTCGGCGCCGAACATCATCAGAGGGTGGCAGGAGAGGCTGTGCACGCTGACCGCCACCGCCACGGACGCCCAGCGGGCCGCGATCTCCTCGAGCACTTGGAGGTACACCTCGTACGGCTGGTCGCCACCGCCCCATTCGGACGGATACGGCAGGCTCAGCAGCCCGGCCTCGCCGAGCGTGGCGAAGACGCCGTCGGGGTAGGTCTCGGCCTTCTCATGGGCGTCGACGATGGGTGCGAGCACCTTGTCGGCGATATCGCGGGTCAGCTGGATCAGATCCTGCGCCTCGGCGGTGGGCAGCAGACGATCGACGGCCACGGACAACTCCCTTGCCACTCGAACGAATCCGGTACGTGAATCGGTACCTGGTTACGAACTACAGTACTGTCGGGCAGCATAGTACTGCAAGGAGTACTTCGGTACTGTTCCGGATATGGCATTATCGCGGACATGGCTCCGACCGAGTTCGCCACGCCGCGGCGCACCGAATTGTTCGACGCCCTGGTCGACCTGTTCCTCGCCGAGGGTTTCGCGCACCTGACCCTCGGCGATATCGCCACCCGCCTGCGTTGCTCCAAGTCCACGCTCTACACCCTCGCCGGCAGTAAGGAGCAGCTGGTGCGCGCCGCGACCGTGCACTTCTTCCGGCGCGTCACCGAGGCGGTCGAGGCCCGGGTCCGCGCGGTCACCGGTGCGCGGCGGCGGATCGTGGCCTACCTGTCCGCGGTCGGTACCGAACTGTCGACCGCCTCGGATCGATTCATGGCCGATCTGGACGCCTTCCCGCCCGCTCGCGAAATCTACGAGCGCAACACCCGCATCGCGGCGGACCGCGTCCGCGAGCTGATCGACGAAGGTGTCGCCGCGGGCGAATTCCGCGGTGTCCACGCGCAATTCGCCGCGGACCTCACCGCCACCATGATGGTCCGCATCCAGCAGGGCGGCGTGCGCGACCGCACCGGGCTCGACCACGCCGACGCCTACCGCGAACTCGCCACCCTGCTCACCGCGGGAATCAGCGCCTGAACGCACCGGCGGCGTCTCAGCGTTTCCACAGCGGCCGCGCGGCAGGCTACGCGGCATGGATCAGGTATCGAGGTACAAACTTCCACAGATCACCGCGTTGTTCTGGGTGCTGAAGATCGCCGCGACCACGTTGGGGGAGACCGGCGGGGATATGCTCTCGCAGACCCTGAACCTGGGTTATGTCGCCGCGTCGGTGGTGCTGTTCGCGATATTCCTTGTGGCACTTCTGGTTCAGCTGCGGGTGCGGCGCTTTCACCCCGCGCTGTACTGGCTGGTCATCGCCGCGACGAGTACGGCGGGCACCACCATGGCCGATCTGCTGACCCGGGGGCCGGGCTCGGGAACCTCCACCGACGGCGGGCTCGGATACGCCGGCGGCGCCGTGGTGCTGATCGCCGGACTCGCGCTGGTGTTCGCGGTGTGGAAGGCCACCGGACTGAGTTACGACGTCACCAAGGTCACCACTTTCCGCGGTGAGCTGTTGTACTGGGCCGCGATCCTGCTGTCGAACACGTTGGGTACCACGACGGGTGACTATCTGGCCGACGAGACGGGGTTGGGGTACTGGCGCGCGGCGGTGGTGATCGCGGTGGTGATGGTGGCGATCCTGGCCGCCCACTACTTCACCCGGATCTCCGGGGTGGTGCTGTTCTGGATGGCGTTCATTCTGACTCGTCCGTTGGGTGCGACGGTGGGCAACTACCTGTCCAAAGAACAGAGCAAGGGTGGCCTGGCGCTGGGTACGTATACCGTGTCGGCGGTCCTGGCCGCGGTACTCGTCGCCGGTGTCGTCTACAGCTACATCGCGATGCGCCGCACCGAGCAACCGGCTGCACCCGTTCTGGTGGGCGCCGACGCGAAGTGATTCCGCCCTCGTGACCTCGCGTGCGTGATCCGGCGCTGCCGCTGACCCGGCCGGATCACGCTTCCCGGGCCGCGGCCGCGGCGATGCGGATGTCGCGGGTGCGGACCTGGTGGGCGATCATGGCGGTGCGGGCGGCCTCGGCGTCACCGGCGACCACCGCGGCCAGAATGGCGCGGTGCTCGGTTTCGATCTGTGCCAGATTGTCGGGTGACTGGGAGCGTTCGGTCTCGTAGACGGCCATCTGCGCGTCGAGCCGATCCATGAGTTCCTCGATGGTCCGGTTGTGCGCCGCCGCGCGCAGCGCGTGATGCCAGTCGGCGTGCAGTCGCAGGCTCGTTTCGGGATCGCTTGCGGCGACGGCGGTTTCGAACATCCGGGCGAGCCGCGCCAGATCGATCTCCGAACGGCGGGTCGCGGCGGAGAAGGCCACGGCCGATTCCAGGGCGATGCGCGCGTCCAAGATCTCGAGCAGTTCCTCGCTGGTGCGCTCGCGCACCCGGTAGCCGCGCGGGGCCTGCACCACCAGACCCTCGTACTCGAGCCGGTGCAGCGCCTCGCGCACCGGAGTCCTGGACACGCCGAACTCGACTCCGACCGCCGCCGGAATCAGCATCGTGCCCGGAGGGTAGGTCTGCCCGACGATGCGGTCGCGCAATTGCTTGTACGGCGACTCGTTGCTCATCGTCCCCACTCCCTGTCGACTCCCTTTCCGCTTGCCTTCCAACGACTACCAGTACCGGTCGGTTGGCGCAAAGAGTTTGAATCCCGCTGTATACAACTGGCGTCATCTGTGTTCGGAACTGTCAGTGTCGTGCTCGCACACGTTGTTCTGCGAGGAGAGCCATGTACGTTCCCGTCCGGTCGCCGAGGTCCCGGCGCCGTGTCTGACACCCTGACCACACCGATCGCCCGCCCCCTGCGCAGCACCCCGGCCGTCCGCCGCCGGGTGCCGTTCACCGCGCTGCTGCCCTGGACCGTTCCGGTCCTGCTGATCGCCGCCTGGCAGTGGGCCGCGTCCACCGGAATCGTCTCGGCCGAGATCCTGCCGCCGCCGAGCACGGTGCTCGATACCGCCGAAAACCTCTGGGGCACCGGCGAATTGCCTCGTTACCTGGGCGCCAGCGTTCGGCGGGTGGCGATCGGATTCGGCATCGGCGCCGCGCTGGGGCTCGGTCTGGGATTCCTGGTGGGCCTGTCGCGGATCGCCGAGGCGCTGATCGACCGCAGCGTGCAGATGTTGCGCGCGGTCCCGCATCTGGCGGTGGTGCCACTGCTGATCGCCGCGTTCGGCATCGGTGAAGTGCCCAAGGTGGTGTTGGTGGCCCTCGGCGTGGTGTTTCCGGTCTACCTGAACACGGTCTCCGGAATCCGTTCGGTGGATCCGAAACTCGTGCAACTCGGCCGTTCCTACGGGCTCGGTTACGGGGACCTGCTGCGCGAGATCGTGATCCCGGGAGCGATGTCGATGATCCTCACCGGCATCCGGTACGCGCTCGGTGTGGCCTGGCTGACCCTCGTCGTGGGGGAGACGATCGCCAGCAGCGACGGCATCGGCTATCTCGCGCAGAACGGCCGCGACCTGCTGCGCAACGACCGCATCGTGCTGGCGATCGTGCTCTACGCGCTGGCCGGGCTGATCGCCGATCAGCTGGTGCGACTGGTGGAGTGGCGCGTGCTGCGTTGGAATGTCAACTACCGCAAGGGAAGTCGCCGATGAACCGGGTTCGTGCCGGTGGCGGGCTGGAACTGTCCGGCGTCGGCCACCGATATCGCGGCAAGCAGATCCTGGGCGGGATCGACCTCACCATCGAGCCCGGGGAGTTCGTGACGATCCTCGGACCCAGCGGGGTCGGCAAGTCGACACTGCTGCGGCTGCTGGCGGGTATCGAACAACCCACCGCGGGGCGGGTCCGCTCGACCGGTGACGCGGAAGTGCTCTCGCGCATGATGTTCCAGGAGGACCGGCTGCTGCCGTGGCGTTCGGTGCTCGACAACGTCCGGCTCGGTGTGCGAGGCGGGCGCGACCGCGCCGTGGCACTGCTGCACGCGGTGGGCCTGGCCGGGCGCGAACGGGACTGGCCGCAGGAGTTGTCCGGCGGGCAGCGTCAGCGCGTCGCCCTGGCCAGGGCCCTGCTGCACCGGCCCGACGTGCTGCTGCTCGACGAGCCCTTCGGCGCGCTGGACGCCATCACCCGCGTCACCATGCAACGGCTGCTCGAGCGTCTGCTGGCCGAACATCCGCGCACGGTGGTCCTGGTCACCCACGACGTCGAGGAAAGCCTGATCCTGTCCGACCGGGTGCTGTTGCTGACCGGCTCCGGCATCGCCCGCGACATCCGCATCGATCAGCCCCGCCCGCGATCACCCGGCGACATCGAACTCGCCACCCGCAAGGCCGATCTCCTCGACGCGCTGCTCGCCGCCGACCGGGCGCTGCGGCTATAGCACCCATGAACGGAAGGTTTCCCATGTCATCACCCCCGCGCACCCTGAACCGCCGCGGATTCGTCGCCGCCGGGGCCGGGCTGCTGGGCCTGTCCGCACTCGCGGCGGCGGGATGCGGCACCGCCGCGAAGGACGACGGCCCGCTGAAGCGGGTGCGTTACGCGTTGATCGGCGACGGCCGCGCCGAACCGGGCACCGTACTGCGCAACAAGCTCAGCGGCGTGGACCCGGGCGCCGAACTCGGCGTGCCGATCGAGTGGCCCACCGGATTTCCGGCCTCCCTGCCGGTGATGGAGGCGATCAAGGCGCACAGCGTCGACTTCTCCTTCGCCACCGCCACCGCCGTCATCTACGCCATCGGCGGCGGTGTCCCGATCGTGCCGCTGGTCGCGTACCCGCTGCCCTCGAACGAGGTCGACATCCTGGTTCCGCAGGGTTCGCCGATCCGGTCGGCCGCGGATCTGAAGGGCCGTCGCGTCGCCGATCAGCGCGGCACCACCGGAACCTACAGTCTGATCAAATATCTCGACAGCGCCGGACTGACCATCTCCGACATCCAGTACGCGAATCTGACCGCCGCGGACGCCGAGGCCGCCTTCGCCCAGGGCAAGGTGGACGCCTGGATCACCTGGCAGCCCACCGCGGAACTGGCCCGCCGCAAACACGATGCGGCCACGCTGCCCGACGTGCGGACCTACGACTACGCCTTCTTCGTGGCGAGCGAATCGTTCGCGAACAACCACCCACAGCAGGCCGCGACGCTGGTGCGCAACGTCCGCGACGCGCAGCGCTGGATCGAGAGCGACCCGCAGCGCGCGGTCGGCGCCTTCACCCGGCTCGGCGGATTCGGCAACAGCACGCTGGAGGCGCAGGTGTACCGGGACCTGATCCGGAGCCGGCGGCTGTCCTATTCCGGCGCGGGCACTTTCACCACGGTCGGGCACGACGCGATCGCGGCCACCCAGGACCTCGCCGACAACTTCCACCGCCTCGGCGTCTACCCGGACCGGGTCGATGTGACCAGCTGGCTGCAGAACTCGCGATTCGACGCGATCAAACGGGTCATCGACCAGGAACTCACGAAATAGATTGTGACCGTAGCTATGTCGACTTCACAGATGCATCTCGCCGCCTTCGTCACCGCGGGGCCGGGCCGGCCGGGCGGCTGGCGTTACCCGTCCTCGGTGCCGGGGTGGCTCAGCGCCGGCTACTACCAGGACATCGCCCGAACGCTCGAGGCCGGACGCTTCGACCTGGCCTTCTTCGCCGACATCCTGTCGGTGCCGGACCGGTTCGGCGGCAGCACCGAAACCCAGCTCCGCAACGGAGCCCTGGGCTCGCTGCGGCTGGATCCGCTGCACGTGCTCTCGTCGATGAGTGCGGTCACGCACCGTCTCGGCCTGGCCGCGACGGTGTCGACCACCTATGCGCAGCCGTACACCGTGGCACGTTCGTTCGCCACCCTCGATCACCTCAGCGGCGGGCGCGCGGCCTGGAACATCGTCACCTCCTTCCAGGAGGCGGAGGCTCGGAACTTCAACCGCGACAGCCAATTTCCGCGCGAACTGCGTTACGAGCGGGCCGATGAATTCCTGGAGGTTACCGGAAAGCTCTGGGACAGTTGGCAGGACGACGCCCTGGTCCTGGACGCCGCGGAACCGTTGTTCACCGATCCGGAGCGGGTGCACGCGATCGACCACGACGGTGAATTCTTCTCCGTGCGTGGACCGCTCAACGTGCCGCGTCCGCCGCAGGGCTATCCGGTACTCATCCAGGCCGGCGCCTCGGCGAAAGGCAAGGATTTCGCCGCCCGCTGGTCGGACGTCATCTTCTGCAGCCACGCCTCGCTGGAATCCGCGCGGGCCTTCTACACCGAGATCAGGGAGCGGGCCGCCGCGCACGGACGTGATCCCGGCCAGATCAAGATTCTGCCGTCCATCACGCCGATCATCGGCACGACCACCGAGAACGCCCGGCTGCTGCGCGACGAACTCTACGACCTGGTGCCGCCGCTGGGCGGATTGTCCACGCTCGCTTACCATCTCGACGTCGACCTGTCGACGTTCCCGCTGGACGAACGGCTGCCCGAGGTCGAGGTGCCCGGTGTCGAGGGGCACTACCGCGAGGTCCGCGAGATCACCGAACGCGACGGGCTGACCCTGCGCGAACTCGGCAAACAGTACGGCGGGCGGGTCGAGGGCGGCTTCGTCGGCACGGCCGCCGAGGTGGCCGACGGTCTTGCGGAGTGGTTCACCGGCGGCGCCTGCGACGGGTTCACCGTGCAAGCGCCCTATCAGCCGGGCGGATTCGAGGAGTTCACCCGTCAGGTGGTGCCGGAACTCCAGCGGCGCGGGCTGTTTCGCACCGAGTACGAGGGACGTACGCTGCGCGAGAATCTCGGTCTGGCCCGGCCGGATGCGGGCGAGTGGGCACATCGGGCACCGCTGGCGCGGCGGGTGGCTTCGTGAGCGAGATGCGGGCCGAGAACACCGTGACGGTCTCGGGGCACACCATTTCGGGCGTGTCCGGGCGGTTCGTCCTGGACGCCCGGACCAACCACCTGATCACCGATTCCCGTTTCGGCCCGGGCGAATCCATTCAGGCCGGTGAATTGTTCCTCGCCGCACTGGTGTCCTGCGCGATGGCGAATATCGAATCCACCGCCACCGAGGCCGGGTATCCGGTCACCGGAATCCAGGTGAGCGCGACTCACACGCGCGGAGTGGACGATCCGACCCGCTACGACAGCACCCGGATCGGCATCCGGATATCCGGGGTGAGCGAATCCGTCGCCGAGACGCTGGCCAGGAGGTTCACCGAGACCTGTCCGATCTACAACACGGTCCGCCGGGGCACCGGAATCGAACTCGAGGTCGTCGCGGAACAGCTCTGATCCACGTCCGGTCGCGACGCGGGCGGCGGCGGAGCAGGGCGTCGAGACGCCCTGCCCCGCAACGGTTCACAACAATCCGAGCTGTTCGAGGTCGTCGATGTACTTGACGATCAGGCCGGGGGTGACCTGCGGGATCTCATGCCGCCCACCGACTCCGGTCTCGGCCACGGCCTGACGGAACTCGCTCGCCGGTGCCACCCCGCCGCTCGCCGGGGTGTCCGGTGCCGCGTAGTTGTGCAGCAGCGGCAGCAATGAGTGGCGGCGCTGTTTCTCCGGCAGCGCCTTGATCGCCGTTTCGAAACGGGCCAGCCAGTCGGCGTAGTCGTCCACTCGCGTGATGCGGTAACCCGCGTCGATCAGCCAGTCGACGTAGGTGTCGAGTGAGATGCCGTCGTCGTGCGGATTGAACAGGTGGTAGGTGCGATACCCGTCCCGGTGCCCGCTGCCCAGGACGTTCACGGCCTCGGCGCTGAAATCGACCGGCAGCCCGTCGTAGTGCGCCCGGGGGCGGGCGCCGTCCGGCCCGAGGGTGTAGAAGGATTTCGGTGCGAGGCCGGTGGCCACGAGCGTGAGCATCAGCCGGGTGAACATGTCTGGCACATTGAGCTGGCCGGTGTAGGTGCTGTGCGCCAGGATCATGTCCGACCGGAACACGGTCACCGGCAGTCCGAACGCGTCGTGTGCCTCCCGGAGCAGGACCTCTCCGGCCCATTTGCTCATCGCGTAGCCGTTGGCATAGCCGTCGTGGACGCGGCGCACCGCGCTCAGCTCGCGAATGTCGGTGGTCTCGTCGAACGTTCCCCGCGCCATCTGATCGGCGACGCCGATGGTCGAGACGTTGGTGAACGGCTTGAGCCGGGTGCTGATCGCCAGCCGGATCAGCTCGGCGGTGCCGTAGACGTTGGGCCCGAACAACTGGTCGTACGGCAGCACGTGGTTGACCAGTGCGCCCGGATGCATGACCGCGTCGACTTCCTCGGCCAGGCGGTTCCAGGCGCTCTCGTCCAGGCCCAGTCGCGGTGCGCCGAGATCGCCCGCGAGCACCTCGAGGTGCTCCTGCGCCAGTTTGCGGTAGTGGTCCAGCAGTTCGGCGTCGCCGCTGTCGAAGGTGTCGTCGAGCCTGCGGCGCGCGGCCGCGTCGTCGGCGCCGCGCACGACGCAGATCAGCTTGCCGCCGCGTTCGGCGAGGCGTTCGAGCCAGTCCAGGCACATGAAGCGGCCGAGGTATCCGGTTGCGCCGGTGAGCAATACGGTTCGCGGCTCGGTGCGCGCGGGAGCGGGCAGCCGCTCGGCGGCGGCCAGGATACCGGGATCGATGAACTTGTCCAAGCGCAGATCGCCCGCCCGGACCTCGGTCGCGCCGACGCCGTGCACCGCGCCGAAGGTCGGCAGATATTCGCCGCGATCCAGCTGGGCCGCAACGTAATCCGCGATGGCGCGCAGATCGTTGGCCGGGCTGATCACGATGCTGACGGGTACGTCGACCTCGAAGATGTCCTTCAGCAGATTCGAGAACGACAGTGCCGAAAGCGAATCGCCGCCCAGATCGGTGAAATGCGATTCGGGCCGGGTTTCGGCATCCGAGCTGCCCAGCAAGGCGCGAGCCGCGCGTGCGACGGTCGCCGGGATCGGCTGATTCCGGCCTCCGGCCCGCAACGCCCGCAGTTCCTCGGCCGCGCCGTCCGCGAGTTCGGTGTACAGCTGTTCGAGCCGGTCGCCGTAGCGTTCGCGCAACCGGGGACGCAGCAGCTTGCCGACATCGGACAGCAGCCCGTTGGCCATGCTGAACGGTTCGGTCTCGATCAGGAAATCGCGCGGGATCTCGTACGGCTCGAGTCCGGCGTCCTTCGCGGTCTGCTGCAACGCCTGCACCAGCAGCGGTTTGACCGCCTCGACGCCGCCCGCCTGTTCGAGCGCGTGCTCGGTCGGCACGATCACCGCGAGCAGATAGGGGCGTTCACTGTTGCCGTAGGGATAGATCCGGCGAATGGCCGGGTTGGCCGAGAACACCGCCTCGACCTTGGACAACGCGACGAACTCACCCTGCGACAGCTTCTGCACGTTGTTGCGCCGGTCGACGTAGCGCAGCTCGTCCCGGCCGACTTCGGCCATGATGTCGCCGGTCTTGTAGTACCCGTCCGCGTCGAACGCCGCGGCGGTCACCTCGGGCCGGTTGTAGTAACCGGGGAAGATGTTCTCGGTCTTCAACAGCAATTCCCCGCGCGGGTAGGGCCGGTCGGTGGCGAAGTATCCGAGTTCGGGAACGTCTATGAGCTTGTAGTCGATCACCGGCGGGCGGATCACCTTGTCGTCCATGATCACGATGCCGGACTCGGTCGAGCCGTAGCCCTCCTGCAGCGGTACGGCCAGGCACGCTCGGGCGAACGCCTTCATCTCCGCGGAGATCGGTGCGCTGCCGACCAGGCCGTGCAGCACCCGGCCGCCGAGCACGCGCTCGCGCAGATCCGCCAGCACGGCCGCGTCGAGCTGCTCACGATCGTCGAATTCGGCGCTGCGCGAATGCAATTCGCTCTGATACAGCTGGAAGAGCATGTCGAAGATCCGGGGCACCGCGGCGAGTTCGGTGGGCCGGGCCAGGGCGATGTCCTCGAACAGCGTCGACAGATCCGCGCGGGCGGTGAAGTAGTTGAGCCCGCCGCGATTGAACGTGCCGATGATCGATGCCCGGCCCATCACGTGGCTCATCGGCATGTAGTTGACCGTGATCGCCGCGATATCGCGACTGCTCATCGCCTCGCCGGTCCAGAATCCGCGCACGATCCGGTCGTGATACATCGCGCCCTTGGGGGTCCCGGTGCTGCCGGAGGTGTAGATGAGCAGGCTGAGCGGGTCCTCGCCGGGCGCCGGGTCGAACAGCGGCGCGGGCGGCAGATCCGCTGCGGCGCTGACGATCTCGTCCACGGTGTCGACGCGCCGGCCGGTGCCCGCCAGCCGCCGCGTCGCCTCGGCGAGTGCCTCGCGATCGTCGTCCAGGCCGGGATTGCAGTCGAACACCAGAATCCGCGGTTTCGACGGGGCCGCCACGGCCAGTTCGACCGCCTTGCCGAGGTAGGCCGGGCTCGTCGCGAGCACCTTCGGCGCGGTCTCCTCGACGATCGCCCGCAATTGCGGCACGGCGGCGCTGGGTTGCAGCGGGACCGCGACCGCGCCGAGGTAGCTGATGGCCAGGTCCAGCGTCAGGTATTCGGCGCTGGTGAAACCCGTGGTGGCGATGAAGTCACCGGGACCGATGCCGTGCGCGGACCAGGCGGTGGCGACCGCGCGCACCCGATCCCAGACCTCGCCGTAGGTGCGGGTGGTGAAGTCCGGCAGCACCCGCACGGCATTGCGGCCGGTGCCGGGGTCGCGCACCAGTTCGGTCCGGCGTTGCGCGACCGCGAGACGGTCCCGGTAGCCGGTCATGATCCGTTCCACCGTCCGGGCCAGCCCGAGGCCGGGTTCGCGTGCGGCCGTGGTGACCGCGTCCAGCGGTAACGTCTCGCGGAACTCACGGTCGGAGGCTCTGAGTTCGGCCTCCAGCCGAGCTGCCCTGTCCTGGGGGTCTTGCCGATCCTGCTTACTCACGCCATCACCAGCTTCCGTCACGAGCCGCGGTATCACTCCAAGGGTTCTTGCCAATGTGGTTCCGGGAGAAGGGAAATCGTCATGCCCCTGCCCGATTTCGCCCCGGCGCCCCGCCCTCGACTGTACTGATAGACAAGGTAATTAGCACGGCGAAGGATTGTGAGACTTGGCTCACTGCAATGGGTTGGGCGCAGGGGTAACCCGGGGAATGAATGGGAACTCTGTATGTCCCGGTGTCATGGGGTATCGGCTCGACCGGGTGCCGGCGGCCGCGCCGGTGCGTTCACACGCCCGGGGCGAGCGCGGCAATGGTCATGCGCCGCAACACGTCTCGGGTCACGGTCGGCGATGTGCGGCCCATGCTGTGTGGTGTGGAGTTGATCAGTCCGAAGATGGCGTGCGCCTTGGTGCGCGCCTCGGTCTCCGACAGTCCCGGATCGGTCTCGCGCAGCACCTGCACCCACAGTTCGACGTAGCGGCGCTGATACCGGCGCACCTGGCGGCGGGCCGAGTCGGGTAGCGATCCCAGGTCGCGGTCCTGGATGCGGATCAGATCGGACTCGCCGAGGGCGAAGTCGAGATGGAATTCGATCAGGCCCGCGATGGCCGTCGCCGGGTCGCCGGCCGAGAGCACCACCTCGGTGCCGCCCTCGAACAGTCGCGCGCTGATGCCCACGAGCAACTCGACCAGCACCGCCTCCTTGTTCGGGAAGTGCCGGTAGACCGCGGGGCCGCTGATGCCGACCGCCGAGCCGAGATCCTCGAGCCGCACCCCGGCGTAGCCGCGCTCGGCGATCAGGCGGGCGGCCTCGGTGAGCAACTGCCGCCGCCGGTCGGCCTTGGCCAGGCTGCGCCGGGTGAGTCTCGGCTCGTCGCTCGGTTCGTGGTCGGGCAGCACCGCCGGATCTCCTCTCGGCGCGAGGGGTGTGGACAACTCAGTTAATCACAGTTATCTTAAATTCGGTGATCGAGGATTAACCGAATCGACTCGACGGTCACGAATGGCCGGAAATACGACGGGCGGCGAGATGGGTCTGGACCGGGACGGCAACAGGGCCGAACACGAGCGGTTGGTGGCGGAACTGCGCGAAAACCTCCGGGTGGCCGCACTGGGCGGCGGTGAGAAGGCACGTCAGCGGCACATCGACCGCGGCAAGCTGCTGCCGCGGGACCGGGTGAACGCGCTGCTCGATCCCGGGAGCCCGTTCCTGGAGCTGTCCCCGCTGGCGGCGAACGGCCTGTACGACGATCAGTGCCCGGGGGCGGGCATGATCTCCGGTATCGGGCGGGTGTCCGGGCGCGAGTGCGTGATCGTGGCGAACGACGCGACGGTCAAGGGCGGCACCTACTACCCGATGACGGTGAAGAAGCATCTGCGCGCGCAGGAAGTGGCGTTGCAGAACAATCTGCCGTGCATCTACCTGGTGGATTCGGGTGGCGCGTTCCTGCCGCGCCAGGACGAGGTGTTCCCCGATCGCGAGCATTTCGGGCGGATCTTCTACAACCAGGCCACGATGAGCGCCAAGGGCATCGCGCAGATCGCCTCGGTGATGGGTTCGTGCACCGCCGGTGGCGCCTATGTTCCGGCGATGAGTGACGAGGCGGTGATCGTGCGCGATCAGGGCACGATCTTCCTCGGCGGTCCGCCGCTGGTGAAGGCGGCCACCGGTGAGGTGGTCACGGCCGAGGAACTCGGCGGCGGCGATCTGCATTCGAAGGTTTCCGGGGTGACCGACCATCTCGCCATCGATGATCGGGACGCGTTGCGGATCGTGCGGAACATCGTGGCCACACTGGGACCGCGAGCGGCGCGGCCGTGGGAGGTGGCTCCCGCGCTGGATCCGGTCGCGGATCCAGCGGAGTTGTACGACGTGGTGCCGACCGATTCGCGCACCCCGTACGACGTGCACGAGGTGATCGACCGGGTGGTCGATCGCGGTGCCGCGCAAGGTGGTTCGAGCTTCCAGGAGTTCAAGGCCGAGTACGGCAGGACGCTGGTCACCGGTTTCGCTCGGATTCAGGGGCATCCGGTGGGCATCGTCGCGAACAACGGGGTGCTGTTCGGTGAGTCGGCGATGAAGGGCGCGCACTTCATCGAGTTGTGCGACAAGCGCAGTATTCCGCTGCTGTTCCTGCAGAACATCACCGGATTCATGGTCGGGCGCGAGTACGAGGCGGGCGGGATCGCCAAGCACGGCGCGAAGATGGTCACCGCGGTGGCCTGTGCGCGGGTGCCGAAACTGACGGTGGTCATCGGCGGCTCGTACGGTGCGGGCAACTATTCGATGTGCGGGCGGGCGTATTCGCCGCGGTTCCTGTGGATGTGGCCCAACGCGAGGATTTCGGTGATGGGCGGCGAGCAGGCGGCCTCGGTGCTCGCGACGGTGCGCAGCGATCAGCTCGACTCCTCGGGCAACCCGTGGTCGGCCGCCGACGAGGAGGCGTTCAAGGCGCCGATCCGTGAGCAGTACGAAGCGCAGGGCAACCCGTACTACTCGACGGCCCGACTGTGGGACGACGGGATCATCGACCCCGCCGATACCAGAACCATTCTCGGACTTGCTCTTTCGGTGTGCGCGAACGCGCCGATCGAGCCGGTTTCCTACGGCGTGTTCCGGATGTGATGACGGTGAACGACATGACGACGACATCGGCGGACGGCGGGCCCCGCCTGTTCCACACCGTGCTGGTGGCCAATCGGGGTGAGATCGCGGTGCGGGTGATCCGCACGCTGCGGGCGATGGGCATCCGTTCGGTCGCGGTGTACAGCGAGGCGGACGCCGATGCCCGGCACGTGCGCGAGGCCGATGTGGCGGTGCTGCTCGGTCCCGCCGCGGCGCGGGAGAGCTATCTCGATATCGGCAAGGTGGTGGAGGCCGCGCGCCGGACGGGCGCGCATGCGGTGCACCCGGGATACGGATTCCTTTCCGAGAACGCCGATTTCGCCGCCGCGCTGGAGGCGGCGGGGATCGCGTTCCTGGGTCCGTCCGCGCACGCGATCGAGGTGATGGGGGACAAGATCACCGCCAAGAACGCGGTCGCGGCGTTCGAGGTGCCGGTGGTGCCGGGGATCGCGAAGCCGGGATTGACCGACGCCGACCTGATCGCCGCTGCCGCGGATATCGGGTATCCGGTGCTGGTCAAACCGTCCGCGGGCGGTGGCGGCAAGGGGATGCGGATGGTCGAGGATCCGGCCGAGCTGCCCGCGGCGCTGGTCTCCGCCCGCCGCGAGGCGGCCTCGGCATTCGGCGACGACACGTTGTTCCTGGAACGATTCGTGTTGCGGCCCAGGCATATCGAGGTGCAGATCCTCGCCGACACGCACGGCAACGTGATCCATCTCGGTGAGCGCGAGTGCAGTTTGCAGCGCCGGCATCAGAAGGTGATCGAGGAAGCCCCCTCGCCGCTGCTGGACGAGGCGACCCGCGCCCGGATCGGCGCGGCGGCCTGCGATACCGCCCGCAGTGTCGACTACGCGGGGGCGGGCACGGTGGAGTTCATCGTGTCCGCGGATCGCCCGGACGAGTTCTTCTTCATGGAGATGAACACCCGGCTGCAGGTCGAGCATCCGGTGACCGAGCTGGTCACCGGCCTGGACCTGGTGGAATGGCAGGTGCGGGTCGCGGCCGGGGAGAAGCTGACGATCGCCCAGGACGAGATCACGATGAACGGGCACGCGATCGAGGCGCGCGTCTACGCCGAGGATCCCGCGCGCGGGTTCCTGCCCACCGGCGGTACGGTCGTGGATCTGGTCGAACCCACCGGTCCCGGGGTGCGCGTCGATTCCGGCCTGCGGGTGGGCACGGTCGTCGGCAGCGACTACGACCCGATGCTGGCGAAGGTGATCGCGCACGGCGCCGATCGCGCGGCGGCGCTGCGCGGCCTGGACCGGGCGCTGGCCGAGACCGCGGTGCTGGGTGTCGTCACCAATATCGAGTTCGCGCGTTTCCTGCTCGCCGATCCGGACGTGGTGGCCGGTCGCCTCGACACCGGTCTGCTGGACCGGCGGGTGGCGGATTTCGTCGCCGCCGAACCCTCGGACGAGCAGATCATCGCGGCCGCGGTCCACCGGTGGCTGAACCTGTGGCCGGCCGGCGCCGCCGACCCCTGGGACGTGCCGAGCGGATGGCGCGTGGGCGGTCCGCAGCCGACCACGTTCCGGCTCGCGACGCCCGGTCGCGTCGTGCACGTCGGCATCACCGGCAGCCCCGGCGCGGCGGTCGTCGCGATCGACGACGGTCAGGCCCGATCCCTGACCGCGTCGCCGGCCGGGGCGGAACTGCGAGTCACGATCGGTGGCCTCGGCGAGACCTACCGAGTCGCCGAACAGGACGAAAACCTTTGGCTGGCAAGCTCTTCCGGTGTCGTGACGATCCGCGAAGTGGCCGAGGAGAACGTCCGCGCCGGCGACGCGCACGCCGGGGAGGCGGAGCTGACCAGTCCGATGCCGGGCTCGGTCATCGCCGTCGGCGTCGAGTCCGGCGCCGCGGTCACCGCGGGCACGACCATCGTGGTCGTCGAGGCGATGAAGATGGAACACGCCCTCACCGCGCCGGTCGACGGCACGGTGGAGATCCACGTCGCCGCCGGCGACCAGGTCAAGGTCGACCAGTTGCTGGCACGTGTGATTCCCAACGAGCAGAACGAGAAGGACGCCGAGAGATGACCGACTATCTGTCCACCGGGGCGCTACCGGACGACTACGCCCAGCTGGCGAAGACGGTCCGCGACTTCACCCGGGCGGTGGTCGCGCCGGTCGCCGCCGAGCACGACGCCAACCACACCTTCCCGTACGAGGTCATCGCGGGCATGGCCGAACTCGGACTGTTCGGCCTGCCGTTCCCGGAGGAGTACGGCGGTCAGGGCGGGGACTACTTCGCGCTGTGCCTCGCGCTCGAGGAGCTGGCCAAGGTCGACCAGTCCGTCGCGATCACCCTCGAGGCGGGCGTCTCGCTCGGCGCGATGCCGGTGTACCGGTTCGGCAACGAGGCGCAGAAGCAGGAATGGCTGCCGCAGCTGACGAGCGGAAAGTCCTTGGCCGCCTTCGGTTTGACCGAACCCGGGGCGGGCAGCGACGCCGGGGGCACCCGCACCACCGCCACCGAGGACGGTGCGGACTGGGTGATCAACGGCAGCAAACAGTTCATCACCAACTCCGGCACCGATATCACGAAACTGGTCACCGTGACGGCGGTGACGGGTGTGAAAGATGGTGGCAAGAAGGAGATCTCGACGATCCTGGTGCCCACCTCGACCCCCGGGTTCACCGCCGAACCGGCCTACAACAAGGTCGGCTGGCATGCCTCGGACACCCATCCGCTCAGCTTCGACGACGTCCGGGTGCCGCGGGAGAATCTGCTCGGCGAGCGCGGGCGCGGCTACGCGAACTTCCTGCGGATCCTGGACGAGGGCCGGATCGCGATCGCGGCGTTGTCCGTGGGCGCGGCGCAGGGCTGCGTCGACGAATCGGTCCGGTACGCCAAGGAGCGCGAGGCGTTCGGGCGGCCGATCGGTGCGAATCAGTCGATCGCGTTCAAGATCGCGCGGATGGAGGCGCGCGCGCACACCGCCCGCACCGCCTACTACGACGCGGCGGCACTGATGTTGGCGGGCAAGCCGTTCAAGAAGCAGGCGTCGATCGCGAAGCTGGCGGCGAGCGAGGCGGCGATGGACAACGCCCGGGACGCGACGCAGATCTTCGGCGGCTACGGCTTCATGAACGAATACGCGGTCGCCCGGCATTACCGGGATTCGAAGATCCTGGAGATCGGTGAGGGCACCACCGAGGTGCAGTTGATGTTGATCGCGCGGGAGGCGGGACTGTGAACGAGCAATCGGCCACCGACCGGCAACCGCACCGAATCGTGCAGCGCGGCTTGTGGTTCGAGGAGTTCGAGACCGGCGCGGTGTACGAGCACCGCCCGGGGCGCACCGTCACCGAGGCGGACAACGTGCTGTTCACCACGTTGACGATGAACACCCAGGCGCTGCACCTGGACGCCGCGTTCGCCGAGGACCTGCCGCCGTTCAACGCGCGGCTGGTGAATTCGATGTTCACCCTGTCCACCCTCGTCGGCCTGTCCGTGGCGCAGCTGACGCAGGGGACGATCGTCGGCAACCTCGGATTCTCCGAGATCGCTTTCCCCAAGCCGGTCTTCCACGGTGACACCTTGTACGCGGAGACCGAGATCCTGGACAAGCGAGAGTCCAAGAGCCGCCCGGGGGAGGGCATCGTGACTTTCGCCCACACCGCTCGCAATCAGCACGGTGACGTCGTCGCGACCGCGGTCCGCAAGACGATGGTGCGCAAACGGCCGGAAGGACAGTGACATGGGTTCGACGCAGGCGTCCTGGACACCGGCGGGTCCGGCGTGGTTGTTCTGCCCGGCCGACCGTCCCGAACGGTTCGCCAAGGCGGCGGCCGCCGCCGATGTGGTGATCCTGGACCTCGAGGACGGAGTCGGGGCGGCGGATCGCGCGGCGGCGCGGCGCGCGGTCATCGACACCCCGCTCGATCCGGAGCGGACCGTCGTGCGCGTCAACGCGCACGGCACCGAGGATCAGCGCCTGGATCTGGAGGCGTTGCGGCAGACCCGCTACACCCGGGTGATGCTGCCCAAATGCGAATCCGCGGAACAGGTTTCGTCGCTGGCGCCGTATGCGGTGATCGCCCTGATCGAATCGCCGCTGGGCGTGGTGACGGTCGCCGAGTCCGCGCGGGCGGCCAATGCGGTTGCCGTGATGTGGGGTGCGGAGGATCTGGTCGCCGGGCTCGGCGGTACCGCGAGCCGCCGCGCGGACGGCTCGTACCGGGACGTGGCGGTCCATCTTCGCTCCAGCTGTCTGCTGGCCGCGAAGGCGTACGGCAAGCTCGCGCTGGACGGCGTATACCTCGACATCAAGGATCTCGACGGGCTGCGGGCCGAGGCCGATGACGCCGTCGCGGTCGGATTCGAGGTGAAGGTCGCGATCCACCCGAGTCAGGTGCCGGTCATCCGGGCGGCGTACGCGCCCACCGATGCGGAATTCGATTGGGCCAGCAGGGTTCTCGCAGCGGCGGGGAGCGAGCGGGGCGTCTTCAGTTTCGAGGGCAAGATGGTCGACGCGCCGGTGTTCCGGCACGCGGAGCAGATCGTGCGGCGGGCGGGTGACCGGGCCGTCGGCTGACCGCGCATCTCGATCAGAGGGATTTGAGCCGCACCGAGAGTCGATGGGCATGCTCCAGCAGGAGCGTGCCCAGCTCGGTTCGTCTCGGCTCCCGGAAACGGGTCTCGACGCCGGTGAGGCTCAACGCCCACGAGGGGCGGTCGGCCCGGTCGAACACCGCGGCCCCGATGCCCCAGCTGCCCTCCACGATGAGCCCGGGGTTCACCGCGTATCCGTCGGCCAGGGTGGTCGCGATCCGTTGGCGCACTTGCTGTTCCGAATGCGCCTCACCCCAGTCCGGCGCGAGGTCGGTGTGCCGGAGGTAGTCGTCGATCTCCCGGTCCGGGAGGTGGCTCAGAATGGCCAGGCCCGCCGAGGCCACCCCCAGCGGGAAGCGTTTACCTTCGTGCAGGACGTGCGAACGCAGCGGGAAGCTGCCCTCCCGGCACAGGATGCAGACCGTTTCGTCGCCGCGATGGGCGGACAGGAACGCGCTCTCCCCGGTCAGTCTGGAGAGCTGATCGACGATGTCGCGGGCCTGGTCGGTGATGTCGTATCGGTTCGTGGCCACGGCGCCGAGCAGATACAACTCGGGCCCGAGCGACCAGCGCCCGGTCTTCGGATCGCGATCCGCCAGACCTTGTTCGGCCAGCGATACCAGCAGTCTGTGTGCCGTGGGACGCGCCAGACCGGTGTTATTGGCCAGTTCGGTGGTCGACGCGCCGTCGGACCGGTACGCGCTGATGGCGCGCAGCAGGCGCGCCGCGCGCTCGACCACGTGCGAACTCTCCGGTGCCGACCGAGCCATACCGCAAGCATAGGCCAGCGCGTTCACTCCATGGACACCTAGGTCGTGATCCGATCGGATGTCGAGCACTTCGCGCGAGATACTTCCGAGGTAGGACGGCAATATTGTTCACTACCGGGGAACGGTTGTGACGTCCGTTCAGTGGACGAAAGGTGCGGTACCCAGTGGCGGTGACGATATACGGTTCGGCGGCCGAGGCCGTCGCGGACATACCCGACGAAGCCTCGCTCGCCGTGGGCGGATTCGGCCTGTGCGGCATCCCGAACGAGTTGATCGGCGCGCTGGCCGATCGCGGGGTGTCCGGGCTCGAGGTGTTCTCCAACAACTGCGGGGTCGACGACTGGGGTTTGGGAATCCTGTTGTCGGCCGGTCGGATTCGGCGCGTCACCGCGTCGTACGTCGGGGAGAACAAGGAGTTCGCGCGGCAGTACCTCGCGGGTGAGCTGGAGGTGGAGCTCACCCCGCAGGGCACCCTCGCCGAGCGGCTGCGCGCGGGCGGCGCCGGAATTCCGGCCTTCTACACCCCGGCCGGAGTCGGCACCCCGATCGCCGAGGGCGGGCTGCCGTGGCGCTACCACGCCGACGGCTCGGTGGCGATCGCCTCGCCGCCGAAACAGACGCGCGAGTTCCGCGGGCGCACCTACGTGCTCGAGGAGTCGATCGTCGCCGACTTCGCGCTCGTGCACGCCGAAATCGGCGACACCCTGGGCAATCTCGTCTTCGACAAGACCGCGATGAACTTCAACCCGCTGGCCGCGATGGCCGGGCGCACCACGATCGTGCAGGTGGAGAACCTCGTCGAGGCGGGGGAACTGGACCCGTCGAAGGTGCATCTGCCGGGCGTGTTCGTCCAGCGGCTGGTGCATACGGGCGTGCAGGAGAAGCGGATCGAGAAGAGGACGGTGTCGGCGGCATGAGTGGTCAGGCGCGGAGGAGGCAGCGGAGCGTCACCACGCAGCGCCCCGCTCATGACGGAAAGGACACAGCATGAGCTGGACGCGGCAACAGATGGCGGCTCGCGCGGCGGCCGAGATGGTCGACGGCGAGTACGTGAACCTGGGGATCGGGCTGCCGACCTTGATTCCCAATCACCTCCCCGAGGGCGTGAACGTGGTGCTGCACTCGGAGAACGGCATCCTGGGCACCGGCCCGTATCCGACCGAGGACGAGGTCGACCCGAATCTCATCAACGCGGGCAAGGAAACCGTGACGGTGAACCCGGGCGCCGCGTTCTTCGATTCGGCGTTGTCGTTCGGCATGATTCGCGGCGAGCACATCGATACCGCGGTCCTGGGTGGTATGCAGGTCTCGCACGAGGGCGACCTGGCCAACTGGATGGTGCCCGGCAAGATGGTCAAGGGGATGGGCGGCGCCATGGATCTGGTGCACGGCGCCCGGCGCGTCATCGTGGTCATGGAGCACACCGACCGCGACGGCGGGCCCAAGATCGTCGAGCGGTGCTCGCTGCCGTTGACCGGCAAGGGCGTGGTGCATCGCATCATCACCGATCTGGGCGTCATCGATGTGCGGGACGGCACGCTGCTGCTGCGCGAGCTCGCGCCCGATGTGACCGTCGAACAGATAACCGCCGCAACAGGTTACGAACTCGTCGTCGCGTTGGAGGAGCAAGCCCATGTCTGATGCGCACACTTCCGTCATCGTCGCCGGAGCCCGGACCCCCGTCGGGCGGCTGCTGGGCGGTCTGTCCGGATTCAGCGGCTCGGATCTGGGCGGGTTCGCGATCAATGCCGCCCTGGACAAGAGCGGCGTCGCGCCCGAACAGGTCGACTACGTGATCATGGGACAGGTGCTGACCGCCGGTGCGGGCCAGATCCCCGCGCGCCAGGCGGCGGTGGCCGCCGGTATCCCGATGGACGTCCCGGCGGTCACCGTCAACAAGGTGTGCCTGTCGGGTATCAACGCGATCGCGTTGGCGGATCAGCTGATTCGCGCGGGAGAGTACGAGATCGTGGTGGCCGGCGGGCAGGAGTCGATGAGCCGCGCGCCGCACCTGCTGACCAAGAGCCGCGAAGGGTTCAAGTACGGCGACGCGACGCTGGACGACCACATGATCGCGGACGGCTTGCGGGACATCTTCACCGGTCAGGCCATGGGTGCGCTGACCGACGCCCGCAACGCGGTGGACGCCATCAGCCGCGAGGATCAGGACGCCTTCGCCGCCGCCTCGCACCGCAACGCCGCCTCGGCCTGGAAGAACGGCGTGTTCACCGACGAGGTGACGCCGGTGCCGGTGCCGCAGCGCAAGGGCGATCCGATCATGGTGAGCCAGGATGAGGGGGTCCGGGCCGATACGACCGTCGAGTCGCTGGCCAAGCTGCGCCCGGCCTTCGCCCCGGACGGCACCA
>NZ_JCAJZQ010000023.1:0-49561 GCF_059510335.1 Nocardia sp. PLKS1-43
CGCATGGCCGAAGGCCGAGTCTCGAGGGCTGAACGACGAGCCTTACAGCGCCGAAAACCCGCCGCAGCGAAGCGGAGACCAAAAATACAGCTACCAAGTTACAGATCGCGGTCGGCGATGATTCCGCTCTGGAGCGCCAGGCCCGCCAAGCGGACTCGCTTCTGGTTCTGCGGGAGGTCTTCCACGCCGAACTTCGAAAACAGCGTGCGCAGATGGGTTTTGATGGCATCGACGCTCAGGAACAGTTCGTCGGCGATCTGCTGATTCGATGCGGGCGTGGCGAATCCGGCGTTGTTCTTGTACGGGCGGCACAGCGCGATGAGCACGGAGCGTTGGGTATCGGTCAGCGTGCGCAGCGTGGGGAACGTGCCGGAGGAGATGCGCGTCGCGTCGTCCGCGGTACCGCTGTAGTCGTGGAAGGAGACCAGCGAGGTACCCACCCGGATCCGGTCGCCCGCGGTCAGGCGGCGGCGGCCCGCCAGGCGCTCGCCGTTCACGAAAGTGCCGTTGCGAGAAAGACCGTCGTCGACGATCGTCCACTGCGCCCCCAGATACTCCACGGCCGCGTGCACCCGCGAGACTTCGGCATCCCAGGACAGCGTCAGATCCGCCTGCGGGGAGCGGCCGATGGTGATGCGCTGTTGTTCGGGATCGAGTGTCAACTCCTGCTGACGGCCCGTGTCGTCGGCGAAGCGCAGGAACGATCCCCGGAAATCGCTCACCGCGGGGACACCTCGATCATCGGAACCAACGACGTATTCTGCACAGTTTCCATGGTGCCGCGCCCTCCCAACACGAGCAAGATCGTAAAGTTGATACCCCCCACAAGTTGGGGGTATCGGTTATATCCGATATGCATGAAAACGCCGCCGCTGTCCGGATGTCGCACGATTCCTCCGGACCGCGGCGGCACAATGGGAACAACCCCTCGGCCCCCCGGCGGCCGATCTACTAGCTGGCGCGGCCGACTTCCTTGTTGTACGCGTCGGTAATTTCCGCGGAGATACGTCCGCGGGCGGAGACCTTGTGGCCCTTGCGGCGCGCCCATTCACGAATTGCCGCACTCTGCTCACGATCCATCGACACGCGGCTCTTCGGCGCGCCGGTGTTCACGCCCGCGGCCTTACCGCGCCGACGACCGCTCACCCGACGCGCGCTGGCGACCCAGGTTTCCAGGCCGTCACGCAGCTTCGCCGCGTTTGTCGTGGACAAGTCGATCTCGTACGAAACACCGTCGATCGCGAACTCGATGGTCTCATCCGCGATGGACTCCCCATCGACATCATCGATCAGGCTAACGGTGACCTTCTTTGCCATGAGATGAACGTCCTCTCGAAATCGTGCGACCCGCATACTAGGCCGATACCCGAGTCGAGAATACCTCGAATTCGGAAATTTCCAAGCCGGGGTCAGTGGAATGAATCGGTACCACTCAGCGCGCCGCGGGACGCACAATTGGGAACAGTATCGTTTCCCGGATTCCGAGACCCGTCAACGCCATCAGCAAGCGATCGATTCCCATACCCGTTCCGGTGGTCGGCGGCATACCGTGTTCCATCGCGGTGAGGAAGTCCTCGTCGAGCCGCATCGCCTCGTCATCACCGGCCGCGGCCAATCTCGCCTGATCGATGAACCGATCGCGCTGAATGACCGGATCCACGAGTTCGGAATAGCCCGTAGCCAACTCGAAGCCGCGGACGTACAGATCCCACTTCTCGGTCACGCCCGCCTGGCTGCGATGCTGCCGGGTCAGCGGTGAGGTCTCCACCGGGAAGTCACGCACGAATGTCGGCGCGTACAGCTTGTCGCCATAGACGTGCTCCCACAGTTCCTCGACGAGTTTGCCGTGTCCGTAGCCCTTGCCCGGCGGAATTTCCAGACCGACCTGTTCGGCCAGCGCCAGCAATTCGGGTACGGTCGTTTCCGGAGTGACCGGCACACCCAACGAGTCGGACAGCGACGGGTACATCTCCACGGTGTTCCACTCGCCGCTCAGATCGTATTCCGTGCCGTCGGCCAAGGTCACCACCTGCGTGCCGAAGACCTCCTGCGCGACCTCCTGGATCAATTCCCGCATCATCAGCGCGGAATCGTCGTAGGTACCGTACGCCTCGTAGGTTTCCAGCATCGCGAACTCGGGGGAATGCGTGGAATCCGCGCCCTCGTTACGGAAGTTGCGGTTGACCTCGAAGACCTTCTCGATACCGCCGACCACGCACCGCTTGAGGAACAGCTCCGGCGCAATGCGCAGGTACAGATCGATATCGAGGGCATTGGAATGGGTGATGAACGGCCGCGCCGCCGCACCGCCGTGCAGAGTCTGCAACATCGGCGTCTCGACCTCGAGGAAACCCCTGCGCTCCAACGCATTTCGCACCGCGCGAACAACTTTTACCCGAGTGCGCGCCATTTCCCGTGCCTCCGGGCGCACGATCAGGTCCACATAACGCTGCCGGACCCGGGACTCCTCGCCCATCTCCTTGTGCGCGACCGGGAGCGGACGCAGCGACTTGGCCGCCATCGACCAGGAATCGGCCATGACGCTCAATTCACCGGTGCGCGAGGAGATCACCTCACCACGTACGAATACGAAGTCGCCGAGGTCCACATCGGCCTTCCAGGCCGCCAGCGCGTCGGCGCCGACGCCGTTCAGGCTGATCATCGCCTGCAGCTTGGTTCCGTCGCCCTCCTGGAGCGTGGCGAAGCACAACTTGCCGGTATTGCGCACGAATATGACGCGGCCGGCGATACCGACCGTGAGGCCGGTGGTGGTGTCGGGTTCCAGGTCGGGATACGCCGCCCGGATTTCCGCGAGGGTATGCGTGCGCGGAACAACCACCGGATACGGCTGCACTCCCTGCTCGAGCAGCCGCTCCCGCTTGTCCCGGCGAATCCGCATCTGCTCGGGGACATCGACTTCCGCTGCGGCAGGACGGCTTTGCCCCGCGGGTTTCGAGTCCGCGGCGCGGCCGGATGACGGGGTGTTCGGCGTGCTCACAGCACATACCCTAGCCTGCGCGGGAAATGGTTCGGCGCGCCGCCCGAACACTACCGGGGCGTAACCCGCGTGGACGCATTCCGGGTACGCCGGCCGGCATATCCGGGCACGACGAACCGGGCCGGAATCACGATATTCCGGACACCTGACCGAAATCTATTGCGCCGGTCCGCCGTTCGTCCAGGGAACGGGAGAATTACAGGGAGACCAGCGCGCCGACCTCACGGCTGAAGTGCGTGGCGCCCGCCGCCACCGACAGCAGCCCGGCCGCCTTCAGCGCCTGATATCCACCCACCAGATCGGTGGCCCGGCGCAATCCGAGCCGCTGCAGCGAGGCCGCGGCCAGGCTCGAGGTATAGCCCTCCGAGCACACGATGATCCATTCCACGTCGTGATCCGCGGCCAGGGCCAGGCGTGCGGAACTGGTCGGGTCCAGCCGCCATTCCAGCACGTTGCGTTCGATCACCAGCGCGCCCGGCAGGGTGCCTTCCTTACCGCGCTGCGCCTGCGGCCGGATATCGACCAGCAGCGCACCACGCTCGATCGCCTGCGGCAATTCGAATGCGTAGATCCGCGTCAGCTGGGCGCGAGCCTCGTCCAGCATGCCGTCGATCGTCATATGGGTCATTTCACATCGCCTTCGGGGTATGTGCGGCCGGGCCCGGATTCGACGGCAGGACGCCGCTGGTGACCGTGTCGGGCTCGGGCTCGTCGGTGAGTACGGTCCGGCTCCGGCGCAGCGTGCCGTGACCGGTGACCTCGTAGTAGGACATGGCGGTGAGCGGTGGGGAGTACGCGTGCACGGACAACGTCGGATCCAACGGCCCCAGTTCGGGTTTCGCGCCGAGCGCGAGGTCCGGAGCACGCACGACGTCGTGCACCCAGCCGAGCGGGAACGACGCCTGATCGCCCGCGGTCAGCGTGCGCTCGCGTAATTCCCTTCCGTTCCAACGGAATTCCGATAACGCGCCGCTGAGCACGGTGAGCGCGCCCAGCGACCCGGCATGATCGTGCAGTTCGGTCGAGTGGTCCGGCACCCAGCTGATCAACCAGACGTCGACCTCGTCGTCGGCGAGCAGCCTTGTGGCCCAGCGGTTCTCGGTCGGCCACACGCCGCCTGCCGGAAACAGGTGATCGTACCGGCCGGCCAGCACGTCCTCGGCGCCCTCATCGGTCAGGCGCAGCAGATCGGCCGGGCGCAGCCGGGTCGGCAGTGCCGAGGCCACGGCGCGGTCGGTGATATCGGCGGACAGCCGGGAACTCGGTGCCTGGAAACGCGGCGAGACGACGCGTGCGGGACGAGTGATACCTGCGGAACGCATGAGGGAGGCTCCAGGAGAAGTGGCGGTCGGGGGCGGATACGAAGCCCCGACATCGGCCGAGGCGAATCAGCCTCGACAACACTCCTGGATGCTCACGCGGTGCGACACGAGCGCAATAGTAGCAGCGGATCGCGGAGGCGCACACCACCGTGTGGCCGACGCAACAACCACGGCGCGACCACCCGCTACTTGGCCGGTCGGGTCCGCGCCGAACCGCTCGCCCGCTGCTGATTGCGCTCGTAGACCAGACGCAGGCCCTCGTGCGTCAGATGCGGCTCATGATGATCGATGGTCTCCGATTCGGGCACGATCAGCGGCGCGCTGGGCCCGGTGGCGACGATCGCGACGTCATCTCCCGCGAAGGCGTCCAGCTCGTCCCGAATCCGGTCGATCAGGCCGTCCACCAGGCCCGCGAAACCGAAGATCGCACCGGACTGCATGCATTCCATGCTGTTCTTGCCGACCACCGAGCGCGGACGGGCGAGTTCCGCGCGCCGCAGAGCCGTGCGCGCGACCAGCGCCTCGGTGGAGATCTCCACCCCGGGCGCGATGCTGCCGCCGAGGAACTCCCCCTTCGCCGAGACCAGATCCACGCAGACCGCGCTGCCGAAATCGACCACGATCGCGGGGGAATTACCGAAACGGTGATATGCCGCAAGGCAATTCACGATCCGGTCAGCGCCGACCTCCTTGGGGTTGTCGACCAGCAGCGGAATTCCGGTCCGTACGCCCGGCTCGACCAGCACGTGCGGGAGATGACCCCAGTACCGGCTCATCATCTCGCGCAGTTCGCGTAGCACCGGCGGCACCGTCGAGAGCGCCGACACCCCCACGACCTGCTCGATCTGCTCACCGACCAACCCGCGCACCTGCATCGCGAACTCGTCCGCGGTCAGCAGCGGATTGGTATGTGTGCGCCAGGTCCGCACGAGGTTGGCGTGGTCCCCGCTACCGGAGAACAGGCCGACCTCGATACTCGTATTGCGCACATCGATCGTCAGCAGCATCGGATGGCCGATCCCTTCTGTATTTCTGCCTCCGCTTCGCTCCGGCGGGCCGCGGCCCCCGAAGGGCCGATTCTTCCCTCCTGGCGCTCCTCCGCTCCGTCAGTCCAGAATCGATCCGGGCCGCGGCCTTGGGAGTTGGGTTGTTCGGTGTAGGCGGAACCGGGCGAAAGCACTTCGGCGGTTGGTGTTCCGAAGTCGTGTTGCGAGGGGAACCATGCCCGGGAACGAGCATTCAGCCCTCGACCGAAACTCAGGCCGGAGTCAGCGAACGCGGGGACGTCAGGCCCGACCCCTCCGGGGCGTGCGCCGGATCGGCGCCGAGATGAACCTGGCGGTTGTGTTCGTCGACGAAGACAACGCGCGGGGCGTACTCGCGCACTTCGGCCTCGTCCATCATGCCGTACGCGATGAGGATTACCAGATCGCCCGGATGTACGAGATGCGCTGCGGCGCCGTTGATTCCGATCACTCCGGAGCCGCGTTCACCGGCGATCACATAGGTCTCGAGCCGGGCGCCGTTATCGATGTCGACGATGCAGACCTGCTCGCCCTCGAGCAGATCCGCGGCGTCCATCAGATCCGGGTCCACGGTCACCGAACCGACGTAGTGCAGGTCGGCGTGAGTCACCGTGGCGCGGTGGATCTTCGACTTCATCATGGTGCGCAACATCGTGGTGGTCTTCCTATGCGGTCGCCGGAGCGTGGTCGGGAGTGGTCGGATGGCCGTCGATCGGGACACCGATCGTGAGCGGCATGTTGTCGATCAGGCGCGTCGCGCCGAGGCGGGCGGCGACGAGCAGGCGGGCGTTACCGTTCCATGCGGTATTCCCCTGTGCCGCACCGGGTTCCGGAATCGGGCGCAGATCCGCGGTGCGCAGTTCCAGATAGTCGACCTCGACACCGGAGACGCTGTCCAGCACCGCGTGCGCGGCCGCGAGCACCGCGTCGGCGCCCAGGCCCGCGGCGTGCCGTCCGGCGGCCAGCGCCGCGGACAGCGTCACCGCCAGATCGCGCTGCACCGGATCCAGATAGCGATTGCGCGAGGACATCGCCAGCCCGTCCGATTCGCGGACCGTGGCCACCGGAACGATCTTCACGTCGAAATTCAGATCCCGCACCAGCTGGCGGATCAGCGTGAGCTGCTGATAATCCTTCTCGCCGAAGAACGCCTCGTGCGGTCGGGTGATCTGCAGCAGTTTACTCACCACGGTCAGCACGCCCGCGAAATGCGTTGGGCGGCTTGCACCTTCGAGTTCCGCGCCGAGCGGGCCGGGATGCACCGAGGTGCGCGGGCCGTCCGGGTACATATCCGCGGCGCTGGGCGCGAAGACCAGTTCCACCCCCTCGCCGCGCAGCAGTTCCACATCGGCGTCGAGGGTGCGGGGATACTTGTCCAGATCCTCGTTCGCGCCGAATTGCAGCGGATTGACGAAGATCGAGACGATCACGACCTGATTGGTGCGCCTGGCCTGCCGAACCAGCTCGAGGTGCCCGTCATGCAGCGCGCCCATGGTCGGCACCAGCGCGACCTTGCGGCCCACCGAACGCAGCGCGTTGGACACCGCGGTCACCGTCGCCGGATCGTGCAGGACGGTCAGCTCCCCAGGGGCGTACGCGCCGCGCAGTTCGGGATCGAACATCAGCTGTGCCTTTCTTCCGCCTGATCGGTTCCCTCGGTGGTCGCGTGATGCGGCCCACTAGGTTCGCAATCTTTCAGCAAATCGATCATGACCTGGTCCGATCGCACTCGTTCGGCCGTGCGCAACGACAGTGCGCGGTAGCCCTCGGCCACGCGGGGATCGGTTTCGCGCAGCGCTGTCAGGTGGGCGGCCACCGCGTCGGCGTCACCGCGCGCCACCGGACCGGTCAGTGCGGCCTGCCCCCGGCGCAGTGCGTTGTCCAGCGCGGCCGACGCCAGCGGTGCGAGCATGCGCTCGGCAAGCCCGTTGGGCTCCTCGCCGACCAATTCCTGACCGAGCAGTCCCGGACCGGCGAGTGCGGCACGCAGGGCCGATACCGCGTCGAGGACCAGGGTGAGCAGATGATTGCTGCCGTGCGCGAGCGCCGCGTGGTAGAGGGTGCGATGTTCCTCGGCCACCCGGACCGGTTCGCCGCCCATCTCGATCACCAGCGACTGCGCGATCGCGTAACCGATCTCGTCGGCCGCGGTGATCCCGAAACAGGCGTTGGCCAGGCGGGTGAGATCCTCGTCGTGGCCGGTGAACGTCATCGCGGGGTGGATCGCCAGCGGTAGCGCACCGCGCTCGGCCAGCGGCCCGAGCACGCCGACGCCGGTGGCGCCCGAGGTGTGCGCGACGATCGTGCCCGCCCGCACCGCCTGCGCGGCCGCGAGCCCGGCCACCAGACCGGGCAGCTCGCTGTCCGGCACCGACAGGATCAGCAGCTCACTGCGCCCGGCCACCTCCTCGGCGGGCATGATCCGCGAATCCGGCAACCGGGTGCGGGCACGCTGGATCGAGGCATCCGAAATCGCGGATACCCCGAAAACGATGTGACCGGCACGTTCGAGTGCCGCACCCACCGCCGAACCAACGCGTCCCGCCGAGACGATTCCCACCGTCAACCGTGCGGGCGCAGGGTCGGCCCCTGAGACAGGCATGTCCGAGGTCACCATTGTCCTCTCGAAGTCGTTCCAGTCCCGCGACTGCGGCGGGTACCGGACGTTACGTTCCCGAGAATAGAACCCCGCTGCTCACGCGACCAGATCCACACCCGGTGACATTCGCCGCACTATTTCCCGATCGGCGCGGCTCGCGCCGCGGCCCGCCCAGCTGAACCACCCCTCGTAGCCAACCAGACCGCTGACGCGAAACAACCGAGGCCCGCCGCAGAACCCGGTGATTCGGCGAGGGCGGCCGGTCACCCACCAATCCAGCCCGAATCGGCTCAACCTCCGGCCAGCCCGGCTCGACCACCCCCTCACAGCCAACCGACCTGCGACTCACAACGCCCGAATCGCCGCGCAGACGACCGAGATCGCCCCATGCGGATCAGCGCGGCCGGCGGCATACCAACCGAACACGCGCCGACCCAACCCGAATCGGCTCACGCTGCGGCCAGCCCCCTCACAGCCAACCCACAGCGACCGAATCTCGACGCAGCCGACCGAGATGGCCCCATGCGGATCGGCGCGGCGGCCGCGCACCAACCGAGCCACAATCGGCCCACTCTCCGGCCAGCCCGGCCCGACCACCCCTCACAGCCAACCGACCTGCGAACCCACAACGACCGAATCTCGACGCGGGCGACCGGGGTGCGGATCGGCGCTGCCGGGCGGGAAGGCCGAGCACTTGCCGACCGGGCGGGTCAGCTGGCGCCGCGCTCGGACTGCAAATTGGCCATGATCTCGGCGACGGAGAGCTTGCGGCCGTCGCCGGATTCGGCGCGGCGCCGGCGGCGGCTGGCGGTGGTGCCGATGGGGGTCGGGCCGGGCGGGGTGTCCGCGGCGTGGGCGGAATGCTCGTGGGACGTGTCGGCATCGCCCTCGGCGGCTTCGGCGGCGGCCAGGTCCTCGGCGGTCACCACCGAGGTCTCCGCGGTGACGGGATCGTCGTACGGGCTCGCGAAGGAGGGGGGTTCGGGGTGGTCGGGTTCGAAGACCGGAGTCACCGGATAGCGGGCGACGACCGGGGAACTCCAGGCATCCCAGGTATCGGTTTCCTCGGGGTTATCGTTCGCTCGGTGGTCCGCCGCGTCGAATGCGCCGGGCAGTTCCTGCAACCGGATCGCGTCCGCGCGCAACGCCGGGCGCTCCGCGAGCAGATCGCCGTCGAAAAGCCGCTGCAGACTCTCGCGCAACACGGTCAGTTCCGCGCGCAGAGCGGCCATCTCACCGGCCTCGGCGGCGACCTCCTGCCGCACCCGGGCCTCGACGCCGAGTTCGTACTCACGCCGGGCGGTGATCTCGCGCTCGAGTTGCAGTTTGTAGACCGTCTGCAGATTGCGCACCTTGGCCTGGTCGACCGCGGCCTCACGGCGGTAGCGGGACGCGGCGAGCGCGCCGACGACCGCGGCCCACAACGCCACGACGAGACCGACGCGGATCAACTGCACACTGCTGCTGAAAACCAGGAAAGCGCTGGCGATCAGTCCGAGCAGAACCAGACCGCCGATGATCAATTTTCCCGCGTCACCCCGTCGACGGCGGGAAGTACTGCTTCGGGCGGGTGGCACCATGCCCGACAGGGTAGCTCGCGCGCGGAGTTCCGGCTCGCAGCTCAGGGGGTGATTCCACCTGGTAAGTTTGCTGTCAAGTTGCCGGTTCATCGGGTGGTTCACTGGGCGCTCGGCAGCAATACTCCAGCCACAGAGCCGCCGCGACGAGCACCACTCCGGCGATCAATCCGACGATCGCACCCGGGGTATCCGAGCCCGCCGCGCGCAACGTCGAACGCTGCGGCAGCGTCCAGATCAGGAACCCCAGCCATACCCCGGCGGCCAGCGAGCCCACCTGCGCCGAGGCCTTCGCCAGCGCCACAGCCCGCGCAGCGGTGATCGGATGCAACTGCTTGGGCCCGTCACCGATCCGCTGATCGCCGACCCGTGCCCGAATCACGAAGGCCAGCACCGCATCCAGCGCGGCCACCGGATACAGCGAGGCGCCCGCGATCACCGTGATCGGCGGGAAGCTCGAATACGCCCAGCGCGTCGCGATCCAGGCGACCACCGCGGCGACGAAGACGTTCGCGAGCAGATCGAGGATCTTGGTCGGCTTCATGACGTTCATGCCGCGGCCTCACTCACCACTCGCCGCGCACCCGCCGTCGCCCCGCTCACCACTCCACCTCGCCGGCGCTCGCCTCCGTCGGGCGCGATACCGCATTGTGTCCATGGTTCGCTCCGCTGTGCTCCGCTCACGACACCGCCCGCCGCAGCGTCAGCTCGGTCGGTCGCACCCCGTCGCGCTCGGCGGGGTCCAGCGCCGCCAGCAGGTCGCGCACCGGAGCCGGGCGACCCTGCACCTCGAGGATCGCGTCGGGTTCGATTTCCACCCAGGGCACCAGGACGAAGGCACGGTTGTGCGCCTGCGGATGCGGCAGCGTCAGGGTCGGGTCCAGGCTGCGGCACACGCGCAGCCCCTCTAGTCGGTGCTCCGCGCACCAGATCATGTCGACGTCCAGAGTCCTTGCACCCCAACGTACTTCGCGAACTCGCTGCGCGGCTTGTTCGAGCTTCTGCCCGCGCCGCAACCATTCTCGCGCATCTGCGGCCGGATCTTCTACCAGCACAATGGCATTCAGATAGTTATCCTGCGGAACACCGCCCCAGGGCGCGGTCGAGTACACCGAGGACACCTCGACCAGCCAGGGCGCGAAGGCGTCCACCACGCTGCGCAGATGAGCAAGCCGATCGCCCAGATTCGAGCCGATCGACAACACCGCCCGGCTCATGCCGCCCCCGTCCCGGCGGATATGTCCGCACGAGTCCGGGTGGCGACCACGCGAACGTCGGCGAAGGTGTGCGGGATCGGCGCGGACGGCTTGTGCACCACCACTTCGGTCGCGGTGACCCGCGGATCGGTCATCACGTCGTCGGCGATCTCGCAGACGACCGTCTCGATCAGATTGCGCGGCGGCCCCTGCACGATCGCGACCGCCCGCTCGGCCAGCTCGCCGTAGTGCACAGTGCGCGAAAGATCGTCCGTCGCAGCGGCTTCGGTGAAATCCAGCCACAACGTGATGTCCACCAGGAACTCCTGCCCCTCACGTCGCTCGAACTCGAAGACCCCGTGATACCCGAACGCCCGCAACCCCCGTAGCTCGATGCGGTGTTCTCTGGCCTCCGCTTCGCTGCGGCGGGGTGTGGCGTTATCTCGGGTGAATGCCCCGGGTGACCGATCCCCGGCCTGCCCTCGTTCAGCCCCTTGCCAGGCCGGCGTGCTCAACCCGGAATCGACCCAGGCCCCAACCTCGGAGGCGGCGTTGTCCGGGGTGAGAAAGCCGGGTGACCGACCGGAGTCCCGTTCGGGCCCCCGCTCATTGTCCTGATCCGACTTGTTCGCCCCAGCATCAACTCCGGCGCCGACCTCGAAGCCGGCGTCATCTGGAGTGGACGAGCCGGATGACCGACCGGGGACACGCTCTTCTCCGAGCCGAGCCGCCGTGATCGCTTCGGAATCGCCCCGGGCCCTGGCTCGGAAACCGGCGTTATCCGGAGTAGGCGAGCCGGATGACCGACCCGGGTCACGCTCGTCCCCCCGCTGAGCCGTGTTCACCCCGGAATCGACCCGGGCCGCGGCATCGACACTGCTCGAGGTGGGCGAATCGACTGGGCGCCTTGGGTTTCCATCGATTTCTCGCGTCATGGGGTGGGTGCTCCATCCGTGGTACCGGGACGATCGGCGGCGCGGGACCAGGCGTCGGTCACGGCGATGGCGTCCAGGGAGGCGCGCACATCGTGGACCCGGACGCCCCAGGCGCCGTGTTCGGCGGCCAGCGCGGAAATGGTGGCGGTCGCGACCTCGCGGCCGTCGGGAGGACGGAGGTCGTCGCCCTCGGCCAGCAACGCGCCGAGGAAACGCTTGCGGGAGGCGCCGATCAGGATCGGCAGTCCGGCGGCGGCGTAGCGCGGCAGGGCGGCGAGCAGGGCCCAATTGTGGGCCGCGTTCTTGGCGAAACCCAGTCCGGGATCCAGCACCAGACGGCCGGTGTCCACACCCGCCGCCACCGCGAGATCCACCTGGGTGCGCAGTTCGTCCCAGACCTCGGCGACCACGTCGTCGTAGTGATCGGCCGGACCGGTGTGCCGGTAGTCCGCGCCCGCTCGCCAGTGCATCAGGATCCACGGCACCCCCGCCGCGGCGACCACCTTCGCCATATCCGGATCGGCGCGTCCGCCCGACACGTCGTTGACGATCCACACCCCCGCCTCGATCGCGGCCTCGGCGACCCGCGCGCGCATGGTGTCCACACTCGTCGGCACACCCGCCGCGGTCAGTTCCCGGATCACCGGCACCACCCGTTCGGCCTCGGCGGCCGGATCGACGCGCACCGCACCGGGACGGGTGGACTCACCGCCCACGTCGATGATGTCCGCGCCCATCTCGTGCAGCGCCAGACCGTGCGCCACCGCCAAACCCGGATCGAGATAGCGCCCCCCGTCGGAGAACGAATCACTCGTCACGTTGACGACGCCCATCACCACACACGATCGCCCGTTCCGCGGTAGCACCGTGTCCAGTTGCCTCCGCTTCGCAACGGCGGGCCGCACTTCCCCGAGGACCGGTTCTGCCCTCCTGCGCTCACCCGCCCGCTCCGTCGATCCGGAATCGTCCCGGGCCGCGCTCTCGGAACTTGCGTCATCCGTCGCGGGCGGAACCGGAAGCGGCTCTGCTTCACTTCGACGCCGGGCCCCCTCGGGGGCAGCGGCCTCGCGGCCGGCGGCGACCGCGAACCCGGCGCCGGTCTCGGCACGTGGTGTGACCCGGTCCTGCCGCACGCCCCGGGCGGGCTCGCGATGTGTGGCCAAGGCGCTCACTTCCGGAGTATCAGATCCAGTGCCTCGGCGCGCGAGCTGGCGCTGCTCTGCAACAGCCCGCGCACCGCCGATGTGGTGGTGCTGGCGCCGGGCTTGCGGATGCCGCGCATCGCCATGCACAGATGTTCGGCCTCGACGACCACGATCGCGCCGCGCGGGTCCAGCTTGCGCATCACCGCGTCCACGATCTGACTGGTCAGCCGCTCCTGCACCTGCGGGCGTTTCGCGTACAGATCCACCAGCCGGGCCAGCTTCGACAGTCCGGTCACCCGGCCGTGCGGGCCCGGGATGTACCCGACGTGCGCGACCCCGTGAAAGGAGACCAGATGGTGTTCACAGGTCGAATACATCGGAATGTCGCGCACCAGAACCAATTCCTGATGTCCCTCGTCGAACGTCGTGTTCAACACCGAGTCGGGCTCGATGTAAAGGCCCGCGAACATCTCCTTGTAAGCCCGTGCGACCCGAGCCGGGGTATCGAGCAGCCCGGGACGATCGGGATCCTCGCCGACCGCGAGCAACAACTCCCGCACCGCGTTCTCGGCCCGTGCCTGATCGAAACCACGTCCGGTGCCGATTGCGATCGGTTCGGTACTTACCCCGGAGAACCCATTGTTATCGGCCGACACTCGAGGACACCTCCACAAAATCCTTGGGTACCGGGCAAACTTCCGGTACCCCGACCGTCGAGCCTAACGACCACCGGTCAGTTCCGGCCGTTCGGTCCGTCCCATTCGCCGCCCTCGCCCTCGCGCGGGATGGTGTACCCGGCGTCCTCGGGATCGCCCTGCTGATGCTGCGGCCGCCCATAGCGCTGTCCGCCCGCGGGAGCCCAGCCGCGGTTCTGCTCACCGCCGTAGCCCGGCTGCTGCTGGCCCTCCTCCTGCGGCGGCCAGCCCGGAGCCGACCAACCCGCCGGAGCGCCGTAATCGGGCCGCGAGCCGTGTGTGCCGCCCTGGTTGGGATATCCAGCCGGCGGGCCCTGGTAGCCCGGCTGCGGCACGGGATGCCCCGGCTGCTGATCGCGGTACGCCTCCTGCGGATATCCGTTGGCCGGAACCGGCTGCGGCGCAACGGGTTTCAGCGCCTCGTCCGGCCACGGCTCGCCGCGCTCGGCGGCCAGCTCGCGCGGAGTCTTCACCGGCGGACGATCCGAGGGCACGCGCTCGCCGAAATCGTTGAACGCGGTGATCCGCGGCCGCTTGATGACGGTCGTGAGCACCTGCTCGAGTTCCTTGCGGTGCAACGTCTCCCGCTCGAGCAGCGCGGTGGCCAGCGAATCCAGCTCGTCGCGGTACTCGTTGAGAATCGCCCAAGCCTCGGTGTGCGCGGCCTCGATGAGATTGCGCACCTCCTCGTCGATTTCGCGGGCGACCTCGTGCGAGTAGTCCGAATTGGTTCCCATCGACCGGCCCAGGAACGGATCGCCCTGCTCCTGGCCGTAGCGCACCGCGCCAAGCCGGGCGCTCATGCCGTATTCGGTGACCATCGCGCGGGCGATCTTGGTCGCCTGGTCGATATCCGAGGACGCGCCCGTGGTCGGCTCGTGGAACACCAGTTCCTCGGCCGCGCGGCCGCCCATCGCCATCACCAGACGCGCGATCATCTCCGAACGGGTCATCAGGCCCTTGTCGTCCTCGGGCACGGTCATGGCGTGACCGCCGGTGCGGCCGCGGGCCAGGATGGTGACCTTGTAGACCGGCTCGATATCGGGCATCGCCCAGGCGGCCAGGGTGTGCCCGCCCTCGTGGTACGCGGTGATCTTCTTCTCGTGCTCGCTGATGATGCGGCTCTTGCGGCGCGGGCCGCCGATGACGCGGTCCACCGACTCCTCGAGCGACGGCCCGGTGATGACGTTCCCGTGCTCACGCGCGGTCAGCAGCGCGGCCTCGTTGATCACATTGGCCAGATCCGCGCCGGACATGCCGACGGTGCGCTTGGCCAGGCCGTCCAGATCGGCGTCGGGCGCGATCGGCTTGCCCTGCGAGTGCACCCGCAGAATCGCCCGGCGACCGGCCAGATCCGGATTGCTGACCGGGATCTGCCGGTCGAACCGGCCCGGTCGCAACAGCGCCGGGTCCAGGATGTCGGGCCGGTTGGTGGCCGCGATGATGATGACGCCGGTGCGGTCGCCGAAACCGTCCATCTCGACCAGCAGCTGGTTCAGCGTCTGCTCGCGCTCGTCGTGGCCACCGCCGAGGCCCGCGCCGCGCTGGCGGCCGACCGCGTCGATCTCGTCCACGAAGATGATGCAGGGGCTGTTCTGTTTGGCCTGGTCGAACAGGTCGCGCACACGCGAGGCGCCGACACCGACGAACATCTCGACGAAGTCCGAACCGGAAATGGTGAAGAACGGCACACCCGCCTCGCCCGCGACCGCGCGCGCCAGCAGCGTCTTACCGGTGCCGGGCGGGCCGTACAGCAGCACGCCCTTGGGGATCTTGGCGCCCAGCGCCTGATAGCGCGCCGGATTCTGCAGGAAGTCCTTGATCTCGTACAGCTCTTCGACAGCCTCGTCGGCGCCGGCCACATCAGCGAACGTGGTCTTCGGCATATCCTTCGACAGCTGTTTGGCCTTGGATTTGCCGAAGCCCATCATGCCGCCGCGGCCACCGCCCTGCATGCGGGCCATCACGAAGACGAACACGATCAGCAGCGCGACCATCGGCAGCACGAACAGCAGCACCTGGGTGAGCCAGCTGTCCTGTTTGACCGTCGTGTTGTACGGCGCGCCGGATGCCTGCACATCCCGCAGGATCTGCGCGGACACCTCGCTGCCGCCCGGATATTTCGCGATGATCTGGGTCTGGTTGCCGGTCGCGTCGTTGCCCTTGTTCAGGGTGATGCGCAGCTGCTGCTCTTTGTCGTCGATCTGGACCTGATGGACGTTGGACTTGTCGGCGAGCTGAGTGAGCGCCACCGATGTGTCGACGTTCTTCCAGCCGCGCGTGTCGTTGCTGAAATAGCTGACCAGATAGATCACGAGCAGGATGCCCGCGACTATGGCCAGGTTGCGAAACACTGTCTTGCGGTTCATAGAGCGTCGGCCGGCGGGCCAGTCCTTTCCGGTGATTCCGGTATGTGCCTGCGTGCGCGCGGTGCCTCCGCACCACCAACCCGCCCCGGTCGGAGCGAACGGATGCGGACACGCCACGTTACCGCGTACGGTCTAACCGATACATCGCGCAGTTCGGCAGCTAATGCAGTTCAACAAGTAAACGGTCGGAGAACGCAACTGGTTCCCCGGCTCGCACTCGGGCAGACACCCCGCGGCGTCTGCCCAAGCAGTCACAATCATGGCATGCACCACCTATTGTGAGCGACAACACAACCCTGTGGTGTGAGCGATGGCTCCGGCGGTAGCTTGACCTCCCGCCACCGGGACCCGCGAGCACCGCAAGTCAGACAGAGCGCAGGGGGTATGGACATAGTCGAGCTACGGACACCCACAGCGATACTGCGCCACGGCGCCGGGCGGCTTCAGGTCCTGCGACCGGGCGCCGAAGGCGAGCGCGTGCTCGATGTTCCGGTCTCCGACCTGCTCAAGGTCCGGCTCAACCGGCGTGTCGACGACGCGGTCGTCATCGAGATCTACCTCCGGTATCCCAGCCCGGTCCTGACCGGCGTACCAGCCGACCGGACCCCGCTACCGGTACTCATCGCCGAACACGACATGCCGACCGCGATCGTCATCGTGGAGCGGATCAACAACCAGATCCTGGAGACCCAGCGCATCGACATGTCGGTGCCCGATCTCACACCGCCGGCCCCGGCCTGGGGCAAATCCGGCCCGACCCGCGCCGATGTGGACCGCGCGGTCCGCCGGATGGCGCCCCGCCGCGAGGCCAAGCCGGCGATCGGCGCGTTGCACCAGATGGTCGGACCCGACGAGTTCGCGCTGGAAACCGCATTGGTCGCCGCGACACCACCTGCCGGGCGCGGACGCGGCCTGCTCGTGGTCACGACCGAGCGGCTGCTGTTCCTGTCCGTCGGATCGACCGACCGCTACGCCCACGAGGTGCCGGTTTCGGCCCTGCTCTCGGCGCGTCAGGTGGACCATCAGGCGGATGAGGACGGCGGTGACCCGACGGCCGAATTCGGCATGGCCGTCCACGACGGCAATCAGACCATGTACTTCACCGGCGTGGACCGGGCCGATACCGATCGCGTCATCGGGGCGCTCAACTTCGCCATCCAGCGCGAAGCCGCGGACGGTGCGGTCGCCCCGCCCGATCCCGGTGTGGCGCAACTGTATTCGGAGTGGGAACTGCTGGTCGAGCGGCATTCGCTCGGTATGGTCGACGATGCGCAGTTCCAGCGGTACGGCCGAGGAATCCTCCGCTCCCTACCGGACTGAGCTGTGTTTTTGGTCTCCGCTTCGCTCCGACGGGGTTTTCGGCGCTTTAAGGCTCGTCGTTCAGCCCTCGAGACTCGGCCTTCGGCCATGCGCTTCGAGGGCTGAACGACGAGCCCGCGCCGAAAACCCTTGGAGCTGGCGTTGCTGAACCTATCGCTTCGCGGGCGACTCCCAGCGGGACGGAGACGCTTCGCCGCTGGGCACGTCAGCCTTTCGGCCTCGCTTCGCTTCGGCGGGCATCGGGTGCGGTGCGCGCGGAAACCCTTTGTGGCTGGGGTTGCTGAACCTATCGCATCGCGGGCGAGTACCAGCCGGAACGGAGACACTTCGCCGCTGGACACGTCAGCCTTTCGCCTCGCTTCGCTTCGGCGGGCATCGGGTGCGATGCGCGCCGAAACCTTCGTGGCTGGGGTTGCTGAACCTATCGCATCGCGGGCGAGTACCAGCCGGAACGGAGACACTTCGCCGCTGAGCGCGTCAGCTTTCGGCTTGCTTCGCTTCGGTGGAAGTGGCGTCTGCTTTCGGCTCGCTTCGCACCGGTGGAAGTTCGGCGGGATCCGCGACGAAAGCCATTGAAGCTGGCGTTATCGACCTCTCGCTTCGCGGCGCTCGCAGCCGGACCGAGACGCAGTTCGGTAAAGTTTCCGGCGCAACCCGCACCGCAGGCCCGTGGGGCTGTCTGGTCTTGCTGTACCTCTCGCTCTGCATGCGACTTCCCGTGAGGTTCGCAACCGCGCCGAACGCCATTGAGGCTGGTCTTGCTGCGCTTCTGCGCTCCGCAGTCAACTTCCCGCAGACGGAGCGCAACCCGCACCGGAGGCCGTTCGGGCTGGTCTTGTCGCACCTGTCGTTTCGCCGGCGGCTTCCTGCGGGCGAGGACGGTTTCGCCATCGAGGGTGTCGGTGGCGGCCTGGGCTGGGTTTCGTTGATGCGGGTTACGAGAATTGGTCGCGAGTCGGCTGTCCGGGCGGGTGTAGCCGGTGGGGATTCACACGGATTGGGCGTAAATCGCGGCTCACTCCGATTGCAGGGTGACGCGGCGCCAGGGCGAGGTTTGCCGCCGCCACAGGCGGATGAGTTCCAGGCGGCGGTCCACGCCGCCGGATTTGAGTTCGGCCAGGTCTTCGCAGGCTTGCCAGTACGTCCAGCCGGTCAGGTAGGCGTCGCCGAACTGACGCCAATTGCGGTAGCGGCGTTGGGCGGGGGTCAGGGCGCGCATCACGTATTCCCAGGCGACGTCCGCGTCGAGGTATCCGGCGGTGAAGGCCATTCTGGCTACCGCGACGACGCGGGCCAGATCCCATGCCTGGATATCCGCGGGCAGCGGCTGCACCAGGTGGTCGACCAGGTCCAATTTGATCGCCTGTGACCAGATGTCGTAGTCGCGCACGAGCGCCTCGGGGTTGTCCATCCCCCGAAACGCACCGACCTGACGCAGGAACGCTCGCTGCCGGTCGGCCCGCTCACCGAAACGGTCCCGCTCGGGCGAGTTGAGACCGGCCATGACCAGCGGATGCACCATCGCGTACAGCGGGGAGTGCATACCGTCCAGCAGCTGTTCCATCGAGGCCATCGCCTCGGCTCCGTCGGTGATGCCCCACGCGCCGGTCAGCGTGTCGATCGCCAGCTCGCGGCGATCGCCGAGGGGGTGCTCGCGCTCGGGCCCGAGCAGCAGCGCGTCGTGGAAGGCGTCCCAACGCGCCGAGTAGAACGCGCCCAGTGACAGGGCCCGCAGCTCGTCGTCGGAGATCTGCGCGCCGGACCAATGATCGTCCTCGCGCCGATCTAGTTCTTCGTACGGGAATGTGGTCAGTGTCGGCAGGTCGCGGGCAGCCATATCTCCGATTGTGTCCCATCGATCTCGGCGCGGCCCGTTATTTGCCGGACAGTCTCCGATTGCCTCGGATTCGCTTCTGTCACAAATGCGCCTTCGAGCAAACTGTGCCCGCCTGGTGACACCGAGAGCAGCCGGCCGGGCCCATTCGAACGACATCGCTCCGGAAAAACACGCAGGCCCGTTCAGCCTGGACAACACCGACTGCGAGTCTGCGGTCCGGTCCGATTTCGGACCGGCGGAACTGCCGCCGAAGATCAGCAACACAGAGTTTTCACATTGGCCGCTCGTTGCGCTGTCATGCGGGCTGAGCGAGGGCTAGTCTCGGCGCCATGTGTAGGAACATCACCGTCCTGCGTGGGCTGGAACCTGCCGCGACCGATCAGGAGATCTACGCGGCGGCACAGCAGTACGTGCGGAAGGTCGGTGGGCTGACGGGGCTGTCCTCGACCACGAAACCGGCCTTCGACAAGGCGGTCGCGGCAGTCGCGGCGGCGACGACCACGCTGCTGGCCGAACTGCCCGAGCGGCGGGTGGCCCCGACGACCGAACCGCCGCTGCGCCGCCTCGCCGCCACCGACTGACGCCGCCGCCGGCGAACCGGGCACGCCGCACCCGCTGTGTCGCGGGCCGCTGTCGTATGCCCGCACACCCCGTTGCCGAACGGCGTCGCGGCCCGGCCGGGTCGCGCGATCCGCGTTCAACCATATCCCCGGACCCCGTACACCGCCGCGCAGTCCAGGGCGATCTCCAGGTGCAGGCCGCGCTCCTCGATCGGCCGCCCGAGTAGTTCGGTGATCCGCTGCAGCCGATAGCGCACCGTATTCCGGTGCACGCCAAGCTCTTTCGCCGCGGCGTCCGGGCTCCGGCGACAGCGCAGATAGGCGTGCAGCGTCTCGCGCAGGCGGGCGGCGTTCCCGCCCGGCCGGGCCAGCGCCCCCAGTTCCCGGTCGATCAGCGCGCGCATCGCGGCCTCGTCGGCGCCGGCCAGATAGGCCACCTCGACCTGCGGATACCGCAGTATCCTGCCGAGATCGGCGACCGCGCGCTCGGCGACCTGACGCGCGGCCATCGCCTCGCGGTGACTTTCCCGGAACCCCGCGATATGCGCGGCGGGACCGCCGACCGCTACCCGCACGGGGGGTTCGACCGCATCGGGCAGCAGGTCGAGACCCACCTCCGACTCGACACCGATCCACGCCCACAGCGCGCTCGCGCCGGAGGGAATGGTGAGCGCGCCGCCGCCCAGTGCCGCGGCCAACCGCGCGACCACCCGGTCGAGGGTTCCGAAGGTCTCGGTGTCACCGGGGTCGGCCGAAGACGCGTCGGCGTCGCCGACGAGCCGGCCGACCTCGCCGCCGGGTACGAGAGCCCCGCTGCCGGGTGAAAAGATCTGCGGCTGACGCTCATCGGTCCACAGCACACAGGCGATATGCCGTCCGGAGAGGCGGTAGCCGAGCCGCGCGGAGGTGGCGTCGACGTCCGGGTCCGCGCCGGCCAGCAGAGCACGCACGATTTCGGTGCGCTGATTCAGTGCGGCGCGCAGACCGCACTCGCGCTCCTGCATATAGGTTCCGGTGAGCGCTTCGACCGAACTGCTCACCCACAGACTGGACCGCTCGAACAGTCGCAGCAGCACGGCACGTTCGATATCCGGTGGGGGATGGCGTTTTTCGAGCGTCTCGGTCAGGTAATCCAGCACGGCTTCCTGCCCGAGGTGGTAGACACGAAGCAGCAGTCGCAGATCGTGACCGCGGCGGGCGACCGTGCGCGCGAAGGCGTGCGCCTCGGGCGGTACCGGATAGTCCATCCGATCCTGGGTCAGACCGCCCAGCATCACCAGCGCGTGCGCGCGGGTACTGGCGGCCAGATCGTGGCGCATATCCCGATCGGCGAGTTCGGGCAGCCGGCCGATGATCGCGGCGTCCAGCCGGTGCACGACCTGATCGAGGGTTTCGGTGCGCAGCGTTTCGGCGACGAAATCGGCGATCCACTGCCGGACCACCACGGCGGTCTGCGCACTTATCACGACGCATCCTCCGATTTTGTCCGCGATGCACAAAAACGCCGGTAATAGTTGACCGTAACTGCCAAGAACTCCGCAGTCGATTGTGCCACGATCATAGGCCAGTGAACTGATTCACATTTGCCCTGAAGTAGCCCACCTGGGAGAACCGAATCGTGTCCGAATCCGAACCGCGCAAGTCCGCGGCCCGCAAGTCCACCGGCAGCACACCGGCGCGGAAAACCACCAAAGCCACAACCGCCAAGAAGACCGCCGCCAAAGCCACCCAACCCAAGTCCGCGGTCGCCAAGCGCGCACCGGCGAAGAAGGCCGCGACGAAGCGCACGGCCGAAAAAGTAACGGCCACAACAAGTAATGAAGAAAAGGCAGTCACAGACATCGAAACCACCGCTGCCACAGCCACAACCGGCTCGACGGACGACATCGCATCCGGCACCACAGCGAAAGCAGAGTCGGCATCCGCGATAGCCGATGCGAATGATGCGTCCCCCGAGACCGCAACGGCCGCAGATATTTCCGCGGACTCCTCGGCAGGCGCGAAGACCGGATCCGACAGCGAGCGAGCCGCCGCGTCCGCCTCGCAAGCCGGCGCGACCGTCGAGAAAACAGCGGCCGCCGGAGAGTCGGCATCCCCAGCAGGGACTGTTACCGGCGATGACGCTGCAACCGAGAAGGCAACGACCGCTCCCGGGGAAGCTTCCACCGCTGCGACCTCGGATGCCCCAGCCCCAGAAGCGATCGCAACCCGCGAACCGGCGAGCCAGGGAACTGCCGCCGAGAAGATCGCAGCGGACGAAATCCCCACTGTCGATGGCGACTCCCGACCCGACAGCGCCGACGCGAGCAGCCCAACCGAGGCCGGGCCCGCCGTCGATGAGCAGACTGCCGCACCAACCACGCAGGATGCGAGCGAGAAGGCCACCGCCACAAGCGAATCGAGCGCGGACGCCGCTGCGGACGGGCCAGCCGCTGACGGGGAGCGGGACGAGATCGCGGTACACAATCCGGCTACCGGGGAGGTCGTGGGAGCTGTTCCGGCGCAATCGGCGGGTGAGGTCGCGGCGGCGGTTCGGGAGCTGCGGCTGTATCAGGCCGAGTGGGAGGCGCTCGGCGCCTCGGGGCGTAAGAAGTGGCTGCTGAAGCTGCAGGATTGGCTGATCGACCACACCGACCGGCTTGCCGACGTGGTGCAGTCCGAGACGGGTAAGCCGCGGGTGGACGCGCTCATCGACTCGAGTTTCGCGGTGGATCTGCTGGGCTACTACGCCCGCCGGGCCGGGAAGTTCCTGGCCGACGAGCATCCTTCGCCACACAGTCCGCTCGCCCGGGTCAAGCGGCTGACCACGGCGTATCGCCCGTATCCGGTGGTCGGAGTGATCACGCCGTGGAACTTCCCGCTGGCCATGCCCGCGCTGGACGTGATTCCCGCGCTGGCGGCCGGAGCCGCGGTGCTGCTCAAGCCCTCGGAGGTGACACCGCTGTCGGCGCTCGAGCTGGCGCGCGGCTGGGCCGAGATCGGCGCTCCGCCGGTCTTCACCGTGGTCACCGGAGCCAGGGAAACCGGTGCGGCCGTGGTGGATTCGGTCGATTACGTGCAGTTCACCGGATCCACCGCGACGGGTAAGCGGATCGCCGCGGCGTGCGTCGAGCGGCTCGTGCCCTACAGCCTCGAGCTGGGCGGCAAGGATCCGGCGATCGTGCTCGCCGACGCCGATATCGACCGCGCCGCATACGGAGTCGCGTTCGGCGGACTGTTCAACTCCGGTCAGGTGTGCATCTCGGTGGAGCGGGTGTACGTCGAGGCTCCGATCTACGACGAATTCGTCGAGAAGCTCACCGCCCACGTGCGCGAGCTACGTCAGGGCGCGGACGGCCGCGAGCCGGAGAACGAACTGGGCGCGATGGCGAACGAGGCGCAGAAGGCCATCGTCGCCCGGCACATCCAGGACGCGATCACCAAGGGCGCCAAGGTTTTGACCGGCGGCAAGGCAACCGGGGTCGGCACATTCTTCGAACCCACCGTACTGGTCGAAGTCGATCACGAGATGGCGTGCATGACCGAGGAGACCTTCGGCCCCACGCTGCCGGTGATGAAGGTCGCGGACGAGGCCGAAGCCATTGCGCTGGCGAATGATTCGATCTACGGCCTGTCCGCGTCGGTGTGGACCGGGGACAAATCGCGCGGGGAACGCATTGCGCGGCAGTTGAATGCGGGCGCGGTCAACATCAACGACGTCTTCGCCAACCTGTTCAACTTCGCCCTGCCGATGGGCGGCTGGCAGCAGTCCGGCGTCGGCGCGCGCTGGGGCGGTGCGGAGGGCCTGCGCAAATACTGTCGCAAACAGGCGATTACCACGCCGATGCTGCCGACCCAGCAGAAGGAACCGTTCTGGTTCCCGTACAGCCCGGGCAAACTCGCCTTCGCGCTGTCCGCCATGCGAGCGGCGGGTGCGCGCGGCATGCGCCGGCTGGGCGTGCTCGACGTGATCAATACCGTTGGAGGTAAGGGCAAATGACCGATGTGAGCATCATCCGCGGCAAGGTGGTGGTGATCACCGGCGGCGCGCGCGGCATCGGCCTGGCCACCGCGAAGGCGTTGCAGCAGCTCGGCGCGCGGATCGCCATCGGTGACATCGACGAGACGGCGGTCAAAGAGTCCGGCGCCGCATCGGATTTCGAGCACTACGGCCCGTTGGACGTGACCGATCAACGGTCCTTCGGCGACTTCCTGGACGAGGTCGAACGGCAACTGGGCCCGATCGACGTGCTGATCAACAATGCCGGAATCATGCCCACCGGCAAGTTGATCGACGAGCCGGACGCGCTGACCCGGCGCATCCTGGAGATCAACGTCTACGGCGTCATCCTCGGCTCCAAGCTCGCGCTGGCGCGCATGCTGCCCCGGCACAGCGGGCACATCATCAATATCGCCTCGCTGGCCGGTGAGACCCACATTCCGGGACTGGCCACCTACAACGCCAGCAAGCACGCGGTGCTCGGCTTCACCGATACGCTGCGCGAGGAATATCGCGGCAGCGGGGTCGCGATCTCCTCGGTGCTGCCGACGTTGACCAATACCGATCTGGGTTCGGGCGTCACCGCGCCGAAACTGCTGCGCGCGGCCGAGCCGGAGGAGATCGCGGCGGCCATCGTCCGAATGCTGGTCTCGCGGCGATCGAAGGTCCGGGTTACGACCGTGGCCGGGGTGATCTCGGGGATCGTGGGCATGCTCCCGCAATCGGTCGGTGACGCGATCGGCCGCTCGCTGGGTTCGCAGCGCGCGTTCCTCGACGATGTCGACGCGACGGCGCGCAAGAAGTACGAGGACCGGGTGCGCGGAACCGGGGAGTAACCGGTCCGCGCGCTAGGGTCGTGCCATGGCAACAGCGGTGTTCGTCGGGTTGTCCACACTCGATATCGCCTACTCGGTAGCGCGATATCCGGACGAGGACTCCAAGACCCGGGCCCAGGACCAGTTCCTGGGCGCCGGGGGGCCCGCCGCCAATGCGGCGGTCGCCTACGCGGCCCTGTCCGGGCGCACGCCGGCGCTGGTCACCGCGCTCGGCGAACATCAACTGGCGCAACTGATCCGGCACGATCTCGACGAGTTCGGCGTCGCCACGATCGATGCCACACCCGGCGCGCGACATCGCCCGCCGGTGTCCTCGATCGTGGTGGCGACCGAAACCGGCACTCGCACAGTGGTTTCCCTCGACGGGTCCCGGATAAGCGCGCCCTTCGATCCGGCCCACGCGGGTCCGGTCAACGACGCGTCGGTCGTTCTGATCGACGGCCACTACCCAGAGCTGGCCTTGGGCTTCGCCGCGGCGGCCCACATCCGCGGCGGCACCGTGATCCTCGACGCCGGACGCTGGCGGGACACCCACGCCGAACTGCTGCCCCTGGTCGACATCGCCATCTGCTCGGCGGATTTCGCCCCGCCGGACAGCACCGGCGACCTGTTCGCCCACCTGCACGCACAAGGCGTCCGCTACGCCGCGGTGACCCGTGGTGGCGAGCCGATCGCCTATTCGATGCCGGGTGAGCGCGGCACCGTCGAGGTGCCATCGGCCGCGGCGGTCGACACCCTCGGCGCCGGAGACATCCTGCACGGCGCCTTCTGTCACTATCACATTGCGGGCCAACCTTTTCCGCAGGCACTGCGCAGTGCTGCCGCGATCGCCAGCCTGTCCTGCGCGTACCTGGGCACGCGCGAATGGATTCGCGCCGTTCCCGATCACGCGAAGTGGTAGTGCTGCCCTTCGCCGTAGAGGACCAGATCCGCGCGGTCGCGAGTCGCGGCGACCAGCTCGGCATTCACCAGATCGCTGCGGTCGACCTTGGCCGCGGCGTGCCCGGCGCTCTTGCCGCCGCTGATATGCCTGCGTAACAACCGCTTTCGTAGCGTCTCGGCCGGAACGTCCAGATACCAGACCTCGTCGAGGCAGTCCCGCACCGCCGACCAGCGCGCCGGTCCGACGTCGTCGAGCAGCAGGTAGTTTCCCTCGGTGATGACGATCCGCTGCCGGTCGAACACCACCCCGCCGGGCACCGGATCATGCCGCTTCCGGTCGTACAGCGGCCACGAAACCGGTTGTCCCGGAGGCGTTTCCCGCAACCTGCGCAGGCCCGCTAGATATCCGGCGACATCGAACGTATCCGGCTCCCCCTTGCGCGCCACGGCCCCCGCGCTCCGCAGTTCGGCATTGCTCAGATGGAATCCGTCCATCGGTGCGACCTCGGCAACCGAATCCCCGGCCAGCGCGTTCACCGCATCCCGCAGCGCGCCGGCGAGCGTGGACTTACCGGCCCCCGGCGGCCCCGCGATCCCGAGCACGAACCGCCCGCCACACTCCTGGGCCCGCCCCCGCAACCGCCGCGCCAGGCCGTCGAGTGATATCTCGGCACCGTCGCGGGTCATACCGCCCGACCCTACCGGCCTTTCCGGAGCCGAGCGCCGAGCACTGTCACCGCTGATCGGAGGCCGGCGCCGAGGGCCCCGGCGCACACGTCGCCACGGCCGGGTCCACCACGCGCTGCAACGCCTGCAGGTCGGCCTCCAGCGCGCGGAACAGCACGTAGGCGATCAGGAAGGCGATGATCGCGCCGACGCACAGCACGCGCACGGTCGGAATCACCGATTGCATGTCCTGGGAGGACAGGAAGGTCAGGCCCGCGACGGCCAGCAGCGGGATCGACGCGGCCACCGCCAGGAAGGCGGCGCAGCGCCGGCCGAGTCGACGCAGATGGTCGGCTTCCCCGGTGGCGATATCGCCGTGCCGCAGGAACATCGGATAGATGGAACGAACCGTGTAGAAGTTGACCAGGAGATACGGATAGGCCACGGCCATCGCGCCGCAGATGAGCACCGAGGCCAGGAAGTGCACCACCACCGAGGTGGTGACCTCGCCGGTCGCCAACTGCAACGTGATCGGGAAAGTTATCGCGGCCAGCGCCCACAGCGAAAAGCACACCAGCACAGCACGATCCCCCAGTAACAGGGCCGCGGATCTGGCCTCGGCCAGAACCTTCGGATCCACATCACGCCCCTTGCGCAACTTGCGCGGGACCGAGAACAACCGCCGCGACAGGTACACCACCACCACGATTCCGACCGGGAAGAGTATCGAGTTGACGATGGTGGTCAACCCGATGAAGTAGTGCTGCACCGGAAGGCTGAGCCGATCGATGATGAGCATCCGGTTGTGCTGAATATTGAAGACCGAGGCGACCACGTTCGGCACCCCGATGGCCAGCACCACCACGGGTACCAGCCAGGCCCGCAGCCGTCGCCGCCAGCTCGCCGGCGGCGGGTCGACCAGATCCCGGCCGCGCTTGTCCAGGCAAAGTTCGAACTGCTGGGCCAGTTCCGCGCCGTCGTTCCAGCGCCGCTCGCGATCGGGTTCCAGGCAGGTCAGCAGGACGCGGCGCAGCGCCGCCGGGCAGTCCGGCGGAATCCGGTCGATGGCCGGGCCGCCCACTCCGGCGCGGCGGCGCTCCAGCATCGCCGACAACGTGGTCGCATCGCCCGCTTCCCCGGGCGTGGTATCATCGAAAGGCTTTGCGCCGGTGAGCAATTCCCACAGCACCACGCCGAGGGAGTAGATGTCCGAGCGGGTGTCCAGGTCCGCGGCCGTGCGCGCACGCTCCGGATGACACGCCTCGAGCTGCTCGGGCGACATGTACGCCAGCGAGCCGCCGAAGTAGGCGACCGGACTGTCCCCGGCGAGCGTGCGGCTGAAACTGATGTTGAAGTCCGCCAATTTGGGCACGGCCTCCGCGGTCAGCAGCACGTTGGCGGGTTTCACGTCCCGGTGCAGCACACCCTGCGCATTGGCATAGCACAGCGCCTCGGCGAGCCGGCGACCGAGCCATGCCACCGTCTCCGGCCAGGACAGCTTCGAGATCTGCGCGCGCACAGACGAATCCGCGGGCCGGATCTCACCCTTCTCCTCCATCGCCGCGTCCACCGCGTCCAGCAGCAACTGCCCGGTCCGCTGTTCGGGCGGGGTGGCCCGGACCCAGCGCAGCACGCCCAGCAGCGTCCCGCCGGGCAGGAACTGCATGTAGAGCAACCGCAGGCGCCGCGAGGCCGGATCGCCGATGCCGGGATCCTCCAGCAGCCGCTGGTCGAAGACCCGAACGATGTAATCGTGGTCCAGCTGAGCCAGGGTCTGCGGTTCGGTACCGCGATCGGCGGAGATCTTGACCGCGACCAGACGTTGCATGGTGCGCTGCCTGGCCAGGAAGACGCGCGCGAACGCCCCGCTGCCCAATCCGGTCAGCAGATCGAAATCGTCCACCCGCTGGCCGATTTCGAAACGATCCAGGACGTCTCCGGAGGCGGCGGGCGGCGCGGCGGTGAGGCCGGCGGTGGTGCGGGTCGCCGCGTCGTCCTGGAAACCGGTGGCCGTCAGCTCGGGGCTCGCCCGGCGGGTGCTGCGATCCTCGTCGTCGGCATTGAGCAATTCCCGGAGCTCGGCGGCCTGATCGGGATATTCGCGCAGGCATTGCCGGGGATCCACCCGATCACCGCTGTGCCGCCGGATGACGAACTCCTCGTACACCAGACCGGCCGGAATGGCACGCGGCGCGAGTTCGGGGAATTCGGAACAGTAGTCGCGCAGCCGCTTGGGCGCGGCCTGCGGAGTTTCGCCGTTCCGGCCGCCCGGCGGAGTGCGCAGCCAGCGCTGCCGCAGATCGACGCGGATCAGTTCGATCAGTGCGACCAAGCGCAACGTCTGCGCGTCGGGCAGATAGTCCGCGATGCGCGGCGGCTGCTCGGCGGATTCCCAGGCCTCGGCGAAGTCGGCCACGGTGGTGAATTCCATCGCGGCTGCGACCGGACCGAACCGGTCGGCGGCGTCGGAACTGTTACTCATCTGTACACCTAACACCCGGACCGAAGCGAGATTCCGCCACACCCCACATCATCATCCCCCTACCGCCGCCGAAATGATAATTTGCGCATCAGCACCGAATCAGCCCATACCGACCACGACGCGACGGGGGCTCGACAGTATGCACAACGAGGGCTCCGCGATAGCGGACGCTACCCCGGCCACATCGGTGTCCCCCGCCTCGCGGGCGGGATCGACCGATCTTCCGCAAACCGCCACCGACATCGCGGCGGCCATTCGCGACGGCGCCGCCGAACCCGAGCAGGTCGTCGCGACGGCCCTCGAACGCATTCGCGGCGCGGATCCGAAGATCAACGCTTTCACTGTGGTCCGGACCGAACAGGCCGCCGCCGAGGCTCGCGCAGTGGCCGAACATGCCGAACTGGACGCGCTACCGCTGGCAGGTGTGCCGATCGCGGTGAAGAACAATATCGACGTCGCCGGTGAGGTGACCCGGAGTGGTTCGCTGGCCGCCGGCGAGCGTCCGGCCGCGGCCGATCATCCGGTGGTGCATCGGCTGCGCGCGGCGGGCGCGGTGGTCGTCGGCTTGACCGAAATGTGCGAGTTCGGCTTGTTCGGCACGACCGACGCACCGGAGCGCATCACCCGCTCTCCCTGGAACACCCGTTACAGCGCGGGCGGTTCGTCGGGCGGAGCCGCGGCGGCGGTGGCGGCCGGGCTGGTCCCGGTGGCGCACGGGAACGACGGGCTGGGTTCGGTCCGCATCCCCGCCGCGGCCTGCGGAGTGCTCGGGGTGAAGCCCGGCCGGGGCGTGGTGCCGGCCGAGATCGGTCTCGACTCCTGGGGCGGTATGACCGAGAACGGCGTCCTCGCGACGACCGTCGCCGATGCCGCGCTGGTGCTGTCGGTACTGGCCGATCAGCCCGCGCTGGCTGATCTGGAACCGCCAACCGGACTGCGGGTCGCGCTGGCCACGGGTTCGCCCTCGCCGCTGATCAGGGTCGACGAACAGTGGGTGCGAGCCGCCTGCGATGCCGCGCTGACCGCTCGGGCGGCCGGGCACACCGTGCAGGAGGTGCGGCTGCCCTATTCCGGTGCCGCGCTCGCGCTGGCGTTGCGCTGGGTCGGCAATGCCGCCCGGGAGGCGGCCGCGATCCCTCATCCGGAGCGACTACAACGGCGCACCCGCACACATGCTGCCGTGGGCCGTGCGGTGTTGCGCGCAGGATTGATCCGTCCCGGTCAGGTCGATCGCATCGAAGCCCGGCTGGTCGATTTCTTCGACCAACACGATGTGGTGATCACCCCGACGCTCGCCACCCGGCCGCCGCGCGCGGCCGCCTGGCATCGCCGCGGCTGGTTGCGCAATACCCTTGCGAACGTTCGGTTCTCGCCGTTCACGCCGCTGTGGAATCTGGTCGGCTGGCCCGCGTTGAGCGTCCCGATGGGACTGCATCCGCGTACCGGCACCCCGGTGGCCGCGCAGCTGGCGGGCCCACCGGGCAGTGAATCCACCCTGCTCCGCCTGGCCGCCCAACTCGAGGCCGAACACCCCTGGCAGCGCCTGGCGCCGCAACCCGCCGCAACCAAATAACGCCGCACCGAGTTCGCGCAACTCTTCAACCTCGTTCCGCCGGCGTCGAACCACGCCGATACCAGTTCGCGGCCCGTTTCGCCGGTCGGACGCATAGCGGGCGCGAGGAACGAGTGCCCGACACGACGCCGAACGGTGAAACCGCAGGGCGCCGCCCCGCCGGAGCGAAAGCGGACGCCGCGAATACAGCTCAGAAGCCGCCGGCCAGTACGCGATTGGCGAAGTCGAGGATGGTGGCGCGATCGTCGTCGGCGCGCCAGGCCACGGCCAGCTCACACGGCGGGAGGCCGGCGACCGGACGTGCGGTCAGCCCGGGCCAGCGGTACATCGGCACGTTGCTCTCGGCCAGCAGGCACACGCCCAGGCCCAGGCTGACCGCCTCGAGCCGCTCCTCAGCGGTCGCGGCCTCACCGCCGACCTTGGGCGGGCGACCGCCGCGCGCATCGCTGCCCAGCCAGAAGTCGCGGGCTGCGCCGGCCTCGGGCGGCATCGCGACGAACGTCTCCTCGGCCAGTTCGGCGAATTCGATGGCGTCGCGCTCGGCCAGCGGATGGTTCTCCGGCAGCAGCACCCAGCGCGATTCGGTGCGCAGTACCCGCCAGCGGTACCGGCCGATATCGGGGACCGGAAGCCACATCAAGGCCAGGTCCGCCTGCCGGCCGGCCAGCCCGCTGGACGGATCGGTCCAGGACGCGGAGTGCAGCGCGAGCCGATGCCCACTCGCGCTCTCCAGATCGGCGATGAGCCCCCGCCCGATCGAACTCTCGATGCCGATGCGCAGCACCTCGCCGGCCTCCTGCAGCGCGACGTTGGTGACCTCCCACAGGTCGAGGATCTTGCGCGCCCCCTCGAGCAGTTCCTTACCCGCGACGGTGAGCGCCACGCTGCGCTGATTGCGATCGAACAGCACCACGTCGAGCTGGCGTTCGAGCTGGCGGATCTGCCGCGACAGGGTGGGTTGAGCGATGTGCAGCCGCTGAGCGGCATTGGTGAAGTGCAGTTCCTCAGCGACGGCGACGAAATACCGCAGGTCGCGCAAATGCGGGTCCATAGCACCTTGCTATCAGAATCGGTGTTGAAAATCCAGCCGTATCGAGCCCCGGAGTCCGATTAAAGCGTCGGAAACAGCCGTCAGGTTTGTTAAGGACAGCATATGGCGCGACGGAAGCGCATGTGCACCCACCTCAGCGAACAGCTGGACAACTGTCGAGGAAACAGATCTCGCCGTCGGCGAAACCCGCCGAACAGCAATGACTCTCACATGTTCCGCCGCAAATCCCCGACCCCGGCGAATGACTCACCCCGCCCCGAACCTCAGCAACCCCACCGGAAAACAGTCCGACAGGTACCGTTGTCAAACGGTGATTTCAGTCACATCTGCGCAGGCCAGCGGCATCGAGCCTCCGACCGGAGATCCGCGACGCACCCGGCGAAACGTCACACGGCGGTGTCACCGCGCTCAGCCCCGAAAACCGCACCCCGAGATCGGTACTCCCGCAAGGCATTGCGCGATGACGCCGCCCCACCGGGCAACTGGTTCATCGCCGATGCGAAATACCCACCGGCACAACCGAACAGGACATGCGAGCCGCCGGCTCGGCGCGTCCGGAGAAAAGACCACGCCGAGTGCGGGGCGTCATCGGCGACGCCGGAGCCGTGAACACCCCGCAGCGCAGCACAAATCGCGGCAAATCAGGCGCTCGCGTAGACCTTCGGGGCCAGGGTGCCGATGTAGGGCAGGTCGCGGTAGCGCTCGGCGTAATCGAGGCCGTAGCCGACGACGAATTCGTTGGGGATGTCGAAGCCGACGTGGGCGACCTCGACGTGGGTGCGCAACGCGTCCGGTTTGCGCAGCAGGGTGACGACCTCGAGCGAGGCCGGGTTGCGGCTGGACAGATTGCGCTTGAGCCAGGACAGCGTCAGGCCCGAGTCGATGATGTCCTCGACGATGAGCACGTTGCGGCCCGCGATGTCCTTGTCCAGGTCCTTGAGGATCCGCACCACGCCCGAGGAGGAGGTGGACGAACCGTACGAGGACACGGCCATGAATTCCATCTGGGTGGGAATCTGCAGTGCCTGCGCCAGGTCGGTCATGAAGAAGATCGCCCCCTTGAGCACCCCGACCAGGAGGAGATCGCCCTCCGGCGCGTCCGGGGGATACCTCTTGGCGATCAGTTCGGCGAGTTCGTCGACCTTCGCCTTGATCTGCTCCTCGGTGATCAATACCGACGCGATGTCGTCCCCATACACGTGCGCGGGTCTCCTTCGATGATGATCCCGGACGACCCCGGTCACCCGGATCAATATGGTGTAAACGCCATCGTCAGCTTCCCATGTTCGCGTCTGGCAACCAACCTCGTCCCCGGTTTCGCGCCACCGACCGCCACCTCGCCCTGACCGCGCCAGCTCGTGACCAATGCGTCGACCGCACGTAAATGCTTCTCCGTCAACGCTTTTGCACCGCCTGCCAGCAGCCAGGCGCGGATGACACGTCGACGAATCGCCACCGGAGCAGTGGCAATTGTCTCGATCGAAAGCGACCCGCCATCGCTCGCGGAGATCAGCAACTCTTCAGCAATTGCGTCCAGCGCGGCGCCGTCCGCGCGCAGCTGCGCGGCCGTGCGGGCCAGCGCGGGAGCGACCGCACCGCCGAGCACCTCCTCCAGCAGCGGCAGCACCTCGGTCCGCAACCGGACCCGGGTGAAGGCGGGCGAAGTGTTGTGCGGGTCCTCGTGTGGCCGCAGCCCCAGGTCGGCGCACAGCTGCCGGGTCTGCGTGCGCCGCACCTCCAGCAACGGACGGCCCCACGGATCGGCGAATTCGGCCATGCCCTGGATGGATCGCCCGCCGGATCCGCGCGCCAGGCCCAGCAGCACCGTCTCGGCCTGGTCGTCCAGGGTGTGCCCGAGCAGCACCGGCAACCCCGCCCGCGCCTCGTCCAGCGCCTGGTACCGGGCACGCCGGGCCGCGGCCTCGAGTCCGCCCTCGCCGTCCACCCGGACGGTGAGCACGCGCGCCGACCGCACCCCCAATCCGGCCGCCGTCCGCGCGGCCGCCTCGGCCACCTGCGCCGACCCCTCCTGTAGACCGTGGTCCACGATCAGAGCGTCCACCACCGCCGCCTCGGCCACCGCCGCCGCGGTCAGCGCCAAGGAATCCGCACCGCCGGACAACCCGACCGCGACCACGCCCGCCGAGGCATACCGGTTCAACCACCCGCGCACCGCGTGACGCAGCGCCAACGCCGCCGGAGTCTCCGGAAACCCTTGCGGCAGTACGGTATTCAGCCCAGAACCCGATCGATCCAGCGCTGCGGCACCGTGATCTCGTCGGTACGCGGCAACGTATCGCCGTCGGTCCACACCGTGTTGAACCGCGTCATGCCGACCTTGCCGACCACCTCGTCCACGAATGCCTTACCGCGCACGTACTGGGCGACCTTCGCGTCCACACCGAGCAGGGCGCGCATCAGCCGCTGCACCGGATTCGCCGGACGACGCCGCCGCTGATCGAAGGCCCGGCGGATCTGCTCCACCGTCGGCACCACCGCGGGTCCGACCGCGTCCATCACGTGATCCGCGTGTCCCTCGAGCAGGGTGCCGAGCATCAGCAGCCGGTCCAGCGCCTCACGCTGCGGCGGGGCCTGGGTGGCCCGCAGCAAGCCGAGTACGCCACGGTCGGCCGGATCGTCGGAATCGGGCCTCGAACGCCGCTCACGCACCTCGTCCAGCAGCCGCGAGAGCATCTCGTTGACCGGCTCGTCACCGACATTCCCGAGCACCTCGACATTGTGCTTCATGTAATCGGCCAGCCAGGGCGCGGAGGAGAACTGCACCCGATGGGTCACCTCGTGCAGGCACACCCACAGCCGGAAATCGCGCGGCACCACGCCAAGCGCCCGCTCGACCATCACGATATTCGGCGCGACCAGCAGCAACGTGCCGTCCGCACCGCTGAACGGGTCGTACTGCCCGAGAATGGCCGTGGACAGGAATGCCAGCATCGCCCCCGCCTGCACCCCGGCGGGTTTACCGCTGAACCGGCCCGATTCGACCTCGCCGGTGATCGAGGACATCGACTGCGCCGCCGCGTGAATCCAGCCGGGGCGGTCCACGATTCGCGCCGCGGGCACCGCACGGTCGTCCAGAAGTTCGCTGACCTCGCGGACCGGGCCTTCGGCTCGCGCGGAGGATTCGGCGAGTTCGGCGACGACCTGTTCGGCCGAGTAGCGCGATGTGCGCGGCCCGGCCGGGACGACGGCCGCGCCGGTTCGCGCGGCCAGCCGCCAGTCGACCGCACCGGCCAGCGCCGAATGCTTGGACGTGGCCGAGGGTTCGGATGGGCCGGGGGCTTCCCCGACCACGCCGTCACGTCCGGTCATAACTCACTCCGCCCGTCAGGAGCAACCACAGTTGCGCAACGTGGCAACGACGGCATCCAGCGCGGGCCGACTCGCCTCCGGTGGCCGGTCGTTCGACATCAACGCGAATGTCAGCACCCGGCCGTCGTTGTCCAGGACATACCCTGCCAACGCACTCGAAACCGACAGAGTTCCGGTCTTGGCCCGCACCCAGCCCGCGGCCATGTGGTCCTTGGGCGTGGTGAAGCGGTAGGCCAGCGAGCCGGTGCCCGCACCGACCGGCAGATAGTCCAGCAGCGGGGCCAGCGGATCGGAACTGGAATCCGCGGTGCCGGCGACGGAGGCACTCTGCGTTCCGGTGGTCTGCGTGCTGGTGGTCCGGGCGGCGCCCGGCGATCCGGCCGCCTCGGTGATGAGCTTGTTCAGCAGCCGGGCCGGGACGCGATCGTCGGTGGACAGGCCGCTGTTGTCGCGCAGCACCACCCCGGTGGTGTCGAATCCGGCCGCGTTCAGCGCCGTCAGCGTGGCCTTCGCCGCACCCGAGAACGACGGTTCGCTACCGGCGGCCACGGCGATCTCGCGACCGATCGTCTCGGCCAGCACGTCATCGGAGTGGGTCATCATCTGGGTCAGCCGATCGTGCAGCGGAGCCGAGTCCACCTTGGCGACCGTCGCCGCACCGGGCGCGGCCTTGCCCGCGCGGACCGAGGCGGGGTCCATACCCAACGCCAACGCCAGCCGACGTCCGGCGTCCAGCGCCGGGGTCGGCGTGCGCGGGGAGTATTCGACCAGCGGGTTCACCCGGCCGCCGTCGAGCATGACCGATTCGATCGGGGCCCAGGAACCGCCCGCGACGTCGGCCGGATCCCAGCCGGGCGCCTGCGCCGGGCCGGTGTACGCGGAGTTGTCGACCAGGAGGCCGGTGAAGGTCCGGCCGGTCGCGCGGATCTGCGCGACCAGATCCGAGAGTTGGGGTCCGTCCGTGTAGTAGCCCTTGCCGTCGGCCTGCGCGGTCAGCGTCGGATCACCCCCGCCGACCAGGACCAGCGTGTTCGAGCCGGGCGCGGCCACGACCTTCGTGGTGACCCGGTGATCGGAGGGCAGCACCAGCAACGCGGCCGCGGCGGTGAGGATCTTCGCGGTCGAGGCCGGGATGACCGGCTTGTCCGGATCCTTGCTCCACAGCACGTCACCGGTCGCCGCATCGGTCACCGAACCGCTGAACGAGCCCAGATCCGGGCTGGCCGCGACCCCGGCGAGGGCGCTGCTCAGCCCTTGCTTCGACGGGGCGGGCGCGGTCGCCGACGCGGCGGACAACTGCGGGGCAGGCGCCTGCGGCGACGGCGCGGCCTCGATCTTCAGCCCGCCGTGCCGGAACTCCTCGGTCCACGGCCGCACGGTGACCACCACCGCCGCCGCCACGCCCAGCACCACGACCACGGCCGCACTCACCCAGATCCAGATGTTGCGCCGCCGCCGAGCGGCCAGACCACCGATGTTCTTGCTACTTCGACCTGCCACCTGACCGTAGTCTCCCTAATAACACTTGCGACACCGCCGTATCGCGCAGACTTTCCGTCCCTGCCGCACCAGTGCGCCCACCGACCACACTATCCTCACCTCGCCGGCGTTCCGCCGACCAAGCTGGCGAGTCGGAGCCCCCACCCGGGGCCGCGATACGAGTCGCGGCCAGTCGAATACGAGCAGCAGACGAAGGAGATGACGTGGAGTTCGACGTCACCATCGAGATCCCCAAGGGTCAGCGCAACAAGTACGAGGTCGACCACGAGACCGGCCGGGTGCGGCTGGACCGGTACCTGTACACACCGATGGTCTATCCGGCCGACTACGGCTACGTCGAGAACAGCCTGGGCTCGGACGGCGATCCGCTGGACTGCCTGGTGCTGTTGCCCGAATCGGTGTTCCCGGGCGTACTGGTCGAGTCCCGGCCTGTCGGCGTGCTGCTGATGAGCGACGAGGCGGGCGGCGACGAGAAGGTCGTCGCGGTTCCGGCCGGCGACAAGCGCTGGAACCACATCCAGGACGTCTCGGACATCCCGGAGTTCGACCGCAAGGCCATCGAGCACTTCTTCGAGCACTACAAGGACCTCGAGCCCGGCAAGTGGGTCAAGGTCGACGGCTGGGGCGACCGGGCCAAGGCCGAGAAACTGGTCGAGGAGGCGTTCGCGCGGCTGAAGGAGCAGGGCGGGCACTGAGCCCGAATCCGAACCGCTCCAGCGGTTTGCGGCGCGGCTTGCGGCGCCGCAAACCTGCCGGAGCGGAGGCCGAGGATTCGGCCGTCACCGCCGACCCCCCGTGCGACGATGTCGGCCTCGGTACACGGCCGCAACGGAATTCATGGGCTCTCGGCCGAATTCCGCTGCCTGGAACGCTAACCTGCGGCACCCGGCGGCCGCATCTCGATGGACACAGGATTTTCACAGGTCAGCGCATCGATGAGCCGGAAATGATCGGAAAATGATGTGACAACCGCGTGTCCGGCTATCGAGTGGCCGGTGCGGTGTCCGCCAGACGTGCGCGCAGAATCGCCACGACGGGCGCCTCGAGTTCGGCGTCCACGCGCTCGTGCACCAGGTGGGTGTCCTCGAGTTCCGACACGATCTCCGCGGTGGCGCGCAACACCCGCTGTTCGTCCGCAGCGCGCCCCAGCGCGCCCAGGACCGTCGCGTGCAACAGCATGATCCGGGCGCGATGCAGCGGTCCGGCCGCGCGGGTCACGGTCTCCACCGCCTCGACCGCGATCGATTCGGCCCGATCCGGCGCGCCCGCGAGCAGATATACCTGCGCATGACGGGCCAGTGCGAAACCCACCCGCAGCTGCGATCCACTCCTGCGGGCCGATTCCACTGCCCGCGTACACATTTCGGCACCCTGCTCGAATTCGCCCTGGAAGGCCAGCGCCGCGCCCCATTCGTGCAGGGCCATGCCGGCGACCGCTACGTTGCCGATCTGATCGGCCAATTCCCATCCGGCCCTTGCTTGTTCGGCGGATTCGCGATAGCGCCCGGCATCGGACAACGTCTTGGCGGCGTGCACCAGCGCGGCGCATTCGATGGCCGGATCGCCGACCCGGCGCGCGATCCGGCGCGCACGTTCGGCATGGGCCAGCGAGGCCGCCGATTCGTGGCCCTGCCGGGTCGATCCGGCCAGCAACTGAGCGGCGAAGGCGGTCAGCCGGGCGTCGCCCGGATCGTCGTTACCCAGGGACAGGGCGATGCGCTCGTGGTCACGCCCGACGCGCATCCGGGCCAGCGAATAGGTGAGCACCGAGCCCAGTGCGACCCGCACCCGGCATTCCAGCCTGCGATCCCCGGCCCGCAGCGCGGCATCGAGCAGTTTCTCGAGGGCGCGGGCGAGTTCCTGCGCGTTGGGCCCGCCGTCGATCAGTTCCGCCATGGCCCAGGCCAGATCGGCGCACAACGCCAGTTCCGCGCAGACGCCGGGCGAGTCCGGGCTCGCGCCGCGCCGCGCGACCTGACCGAACAGCCGGACCAGATTCGGCCGCTCGGCGTTGACCCACGCCTGCGCACCGACACCGTCGCCGAACGAAATCCCGCGCACCCGGGTACGAACCAGGTGCTCGGGCAGCCGGGTCCCTGGATTACACACGGCCACAACATTTTTCATCGTCGCCAGATAGAATTCGAGCAGCCTGCGCAAGGCGTCGGGTTCATCGGCGGGGTCCACCAGTTCCCGGGCGAACAACCGCAGCAGATCGTGATAGGTGTACCGGCCGGGCGCGGGCGCGTCGAGCAGGCTCAGATCGACCAGCGTCTCGCACAGCAGCTCGGCCTCGTCGCGGCCCATATCCAGCACCGCGGCCGCGCCGGGCAGCGACAGATCCTCCACCTCCGGCACCGACAACATCCGCACCGCCTCGGCCTGCGCCGGCTCGAGCTGGTCGTAGTCGACCCGGAACACCGAACCGACCGCCAGATCCCCGGTCCGCAGCACCGCGAGCCGCTGCTGTTCGTCGGCGAGCCGCTCGGCGATCGAGGCGATACTCCAGCGCGGCCGGGTGGCCAGGCGCGCGCCGATGATCCGCACCGCCAACGGCAGCCGACCGCACGCGCGCACCACCGCTTCGGCAGAATCCGGTTCGGCGGCAACACGTTCGGGCCCGATGACAGCGCCGAGCAGGGCCAGCGCCTCGGGCTCGCTCATCTCGTCGAGCCGCACGGTCGACGCACCGGCCAGTTCGGGCATCGCCGCGCGGCTGGTGATCAGCACCGCCGACCCGGCGGTACCGGGAATCAGCGGAACCACCTGGTCGGCGTCGCGTGCGTTGTCCAGCAGCACCAGCACCCGACGGCCGTCGAGCAGGCTGCGGAACTGCGCGGCGCGCTGATGCGGCGTCGCGGCGATCTTGCCCTCGGGCACGCCCAGCGCGCGCAGGAAGTCACCCAGGATGTCCCCCGGCTGCGCGGCGCCGTGCAGATCGATGTGCAGCTGACCGTCCGGGAAGTGCTCGCGCACCCGATGCGCGACGTGCACCGCGAGCGTGCTCTTACCGACCCCGCCCATCCCCGCGATCGCGCACACGGCCACCGCGCCCGTCACGTCGCTGAGCCGTTCGGTCAGCCGCCGCACCTGCTCCGCCCGGCCGGTGAAGTCGGCGATATCGGCGGGCAACTGCGCGACCCGGGACACCGGTTCGGCCACCGCGACGGGTGCGCGAACCGGTGCGAGATCCGCGCGCAGGATGCGCTCGTGCAGATCGGTCAGCAGCGGACCCGGTTCGATGCCCAGCGAATCGATCAGGGTGCGCCGGGTGTCGGCGAACACCTCGAGCGCCTCGGCCTGCCTGCCCGCGTGATACAGCGCGGTCATCAGAAGTTCCCGAAGCTTCTCGCGCAGTGGATGTTCCGACGACAACGGGCGCAACTCACCGATCGCCGCGGCGAAGCGGCCCAGCCGCAGATCGGTCTCCAGACGACGCTCGAGCAGACTCAGCCGGCGTTCGGACAACTGCGCGCGCAGCCGTTCGGCCAGCGGGCCGGGAACCCCCGCCAGCGGCGGGCCCGACCACAGCGCGAGCGCGGCCTGCAGGCGCTCGCGGGCCCGTTCGGCCTCGGCGGCGCGTTCGGCCTCGGCGGCGTACCGATCGGCCAGTTCGGTATCGACCGCGCCGGGCGGCAACCGCAGGGCGTAACCGCCGTCGAAACCGACCAGCACCGTCGGCGGACTACCGGCCGCGCGCTCGGGTTCGAGCGCCTTGCGCAGATGCAGCACGTGATTGCGCAGCGCGCCGACCGCGCTGGCCGTGGCCTGCTCACCCCAGACGTCGGCCACCAGATCCCGCACCGTCGCCGAGCGCCCGCACCGCAGCAGCAGCGCGGCCAGTACGGCCCGGCGCTGTTTGGGGCCCAGGTCCAGCGGATGATCGCCGCGCCACGCGCGGACCTCACCCAGCACGGCGAAGGTGAGCACTACATGTTCTCCTCGCGGCGCCTAGCCCGCCCGCTTCATCGGCCCTTGAACTCGGGCGGACGCTTCTCGAACACCGCCTGCATGGCCTCGGTCAGATCCTCCGAGGGCAGGAAGGCCGAATTCCAGGCCGAGACGTATCGCAACCCATCGGCGACCCGGCCGGCGCGCGGCCGGTCGAGCACATCCTTGATGCCCTGCACGACCAGCGGCGGATTCGCGGCGATCTCGCGGGCCAGCGCGTGCGCCGCTTCCAGCACCGCCTCCTGATCCGGGTAGACGTCGTTGACCAAGCCGATCTTCTCCGCGCGTGCGGCGTCGATATCCTTGCCGGTCAGCGCGAGTTCGCGCAGATGCCCGTCGCCGATGACGCCGGGCAGCCGCTGCAGCGAGCCGACGTCCGCGACGATGGCGACCTTCGCCTCGCGCAGACTGAACTTCGCCTCGGCGCTGGCCAGCCGAATGTCGACCGCGGCGATCAGATCCAAGCCGCCGCCGATGCACCAGCCGCTGACCGCGGCGATGACGGGCTTGCGGCAATCGGCGACCGCGGTGACCGCGGCCTGCATGCGCCGGACCTCGTTCAGGAAGTCGGTGCGCGGCGCGGCCAGGGCGCGATCGGCCAGCAGCGTACCGAATGTCGAGGCCATCGCGGGCAGATCCAGGCCATAGGAGAAGTGCTTGCCCGCGCCGGTCACCACGACCGCGCGCACCCCGGGGTCGGTGTCGAGCTCGGCGAAGATCTGCGGCAGCTCACGCCAGAAGTCCGGGCCCATGGCATTGCCCTTGCCGGGGCCGGTCAACGTAACCGTGGCGACGTTGTCCGCGCGCTCGACTGTGAAAGCCTTCCAATCGGTCATCCGCCCAGCGTAGCGGCAGTGTGAGCAACCCCGGCGAAGTGTGTAAAAGCTGCGCTAAATATGGTGGGGCACAGTATCTCCCCAGCTCGATACGGTGAAGTATGGGGCAGATCACAATCCACGACCTCCTCCGGCTTCGTTCCGGCGAATCCGGGGGCCGGCTGAGGCGAACAGGTGAGGCCCCGCACAGTGATGCACACCGGCATCGGTTTGGACCGATTCAACGAACTCCCGCGTGCGCGCGCCGTGCACGCGCTGTTCGAATGTTGCTCGAATGTCACCTGGGCGGAGAAGCTCGCCGATCTACGCCCGTACGCGGATCATCCGGCGCTGATCACCGCGGCCGAGGCCGAGCTGTCCGCGCTGTCCGCCGCGGACCTCGAACGCGCCTTCGAACCGCTTGCGCCCGAGCCGTTCTCCGAGCGGACCCTCGCGGAGCTGCGCCGGATCACCAGCGAGCGGATCGACCGCATGCTCGGTCCCGCAGCGGGATTCCCCGAATACTGAACTCCCGGCGGCACTCCGGTTTCGGTTCTACTCTGGTGCCATGTCCAGGTCGTTGCCCACCGTCGCTTCCCGGGTATCGGACACGCTCATCGCTCGTGGTCATCACGGCGTCATCGTCACCCAGGCCCAACCCACCCACACCGCCGCCGAGGCCGCGCAGGCGCTCGGCGTCGACGTGGGCGCCATCACCAAATCGCTGCTGTTCATGCTCGACGACGAGCCGGTCCTCCTGCTCGTTTCCGGCGCGCACCAGGTCGATCTCGCACGTACCGGCGAGCGGCTGCAGGGCACGCTGACCCCGGCGCCCGCCCGGATGGTGCGCAAATTCACAGGTCAGCCGGTCGGCGGAGTCGCACCCGTCGGACATCCGGCGAATCTGTCCACATATGTGGACAACGCGCTGTCCCGGCATCGCGAATTGTGGGCGGCGGGTGGACATCCCAATACGGTGTTCCGGACGTCGTTCGCCGAACTGGTGCGCATCACCGCGGGCCTGGCGATCGACGTGGACTGAGGCGCCGAGTCGGACACACCGGACCACTCGCCGCGCCGCGCGACGTAGGTTGGAAGTGTGAGCGAGCCAGTGAGAAGCATCCGTCCCGGCTGCGAGGCGGTGTGATGAGCAATTCCCGGCAGTCGGAGATGTCCGAGGCCGACCGCCCGGAATCGTCCGGATCGTCGGCACCGGCGCAGCCTCGGGACGAGGCCGGCGGGATCACGGCGGCGCAATTCCGCGGCGCGATGCGACATTATCCGGCCGGAGTGACCATTGTCACACTCGATGACGGCGGGCGTCCGGTGGGCTTCACCGCGACCTCGTTCGCCTCGCTGTCCGCCGAACCGCCGCTGATCTCGTTCAACATCGCGGAGACCTCGTCGAGTATCGAGGCGATGCTCGCGGCCGAGTCGGTGGTCGTGCACTTCCTCGGCGATCATCAGTTGCATCTGGCCCAACGGTTTTCGCGCGCCGCCGAGGAGCGGTTCGCCGACAATTCGCTGTGGGCGTCACTGGACACCGGCGAGCCGGTTCTGCACGACACCCCGATCTGGGTGCGCGCCACCGTCCACCAGCTCATTCCGATCGGCGATCACACGCTGGTCATCGGGCTCGTCACCCGGGTGCACGACACCACCGATGACGAACCGATCGCCGCGCCGCTGCTGTACTACAACGGCTCCTATCACCGCCCGCGCGGACTGGGGTGAGATCGTCGGCGGAAAGCGTTGTGAGGCAACATTTTCGACAGTCGGCGCTCAGGCCGCGGAGGCGATCGTCCCGATTCCCAGCGCGGCGAGCACCCCGGCGCTGATCTGCTCCAGGCGATCTCGTACCCGAGGACGCCGCAACAGCCGCACCGCACCCGCGGCCGCCACCGCGAGTATCACCATTTCCGTTGCCGCGACGCACGATTCGATCGCTCCGAGGGTCAGCGTCGCACCGAACGTGACATGGGTCAGGAACTGCGGGAGCACCGCGAGGTAGAACAGGCCGACCTTCGGATTCGACAGGCACGACAACACCCCGGCCAGGGCCGCGGATCGGGTCGATACCGCACGAGCCGGGACCGTCGCGGCGGCCGGGTCGGCCCGCGATGCGGCGGCGCGAGCCCGGCGACGGTCGTACACGGTGCGAAAACCCAAGTACACCAAGTAGATTCCACCGGCGATCTTCAGCACGCGATAGGCGGTCGCCGACTGTTCCAGCAGCGCCGCGACACCGGCCGCCACCACCACCGCCCATACGACGCCGCCCAGCGCCGACCCCAGCGCGGCGGCCACGGCGGGCCGACGCCCGGCGATCGCGTAGCGCAACACCAGGAACGTATCCGGCCCCGGCGTGAGGGCCAGCAGAACGCACAGGCCGAGGAAGCCCAGCAGCAACGAAATACTCACCGGATCACACAAGCCCGGTTCGGAGGCGAGATCAAGCGGATTTTCCGCCAAGGTTGACAAGGTCGGGCGGTGTCTGCCAACCTCGATTCAGGTCATGAGTACCAGCGTCAAGCCCCGGCTCGCTGGTCGGCAACCCTCCTCCGCGGCGGGGTGCTCCGGGTGACGACCGGGCCGTAGCCCGACCGGGTACGGCAAGCGCGGGCTCCCCTGCATCTTTCCCGGGGTCCCCTTTGTCCCGAAGGGATCGTGTGATGACTGCCGTACTCGACCAGACCTGTGCTCCGATCGCCCGTGTTTCCGGATGCGATCTGCGAGTTCCGTTGGTGCAGGGCGGAACTCGTACATATGCCAATTTCGACTACGCGGCCAGCGCCCCGGCCCTGGCACAGGTCTGCGACCGGGTGAACGAACTGCTGCCCTACTACGCCAGCGTGCACCGGGGCGCGGGTTACGCCTCGCGGATCAGCACCGACTGCTACGAGAACGCCCGGACCTCGGTGTCCCGCTTCCTGAACTGCGCCGATGACCAGGTGGTCGTATTCACCCGCAACACAACCGATTCGCTGAATCTGCTGGCGAGCTGCGTTCCCGGGGAAACCGTCGTCCTGGATATCGAGCATCACGCCAACTTTCTGCCCTGGACCCGGCACGGCCGCCGAGTGGTGACCGCCGCCGACACGATCGAGGAGACCATCCGCCGCCTGGTCGCCGAGCTGTGCGCCAAACCCGCTGCGCTGCTTGCGATTACCGGGGCGTCGAATGTGACCGGCGAGGTGCTGCCGCTGCGGCGGCTGGCCGAGGTCGCCCATCAGTGCGGCGCCCGGATTCTCGTGGATGCCGCGCAGTTGGCTCCGCACCGGCGAATCGACCTGTGCGACATCGAGATCGACTATCTGGCGTTGTCCGGCCACAAGCTCTACGCGCCGTTCGGCGCGGGCGTGCTGGCCGGCCGACGCGACTGGCTGGACGCGGCCGGACCGTATCTGGCCGGGGGCGGGGCGGTCCGCGAGGTGAGCACGACCGAGGCCCAGTGGGCCCCCGCGCCGCAACGTCACGAGGCCGGATCCCCGAACGTGCTGGGCGCGGCCGCGGTGGCCGCCGCCTGCGACACGCTCGGATCGATCGATGCGCGGGCCGCCGCCGAACACGAGCGCGCACTCACCGAGCGACTGCGTGACGGCCTGAAAGCCGTTGCGGGAGTGAACTTCCTGCGCATCTGGTCGGACAGCGCCGACAGCGTGGGCATCCTCGCCTTCACCATCGATGGCTTCCCGCCGGGCCGGATCGCGGCGTATCTGTCCGCCGAGCACGGCATCGGCGTACGCGACGGCCGATTCTGCGCCCACCCCCTGCTCGCCCGACTCGGCGTCGACGGCGCGATCCGCGCGAGCGTCGGCCTGGGCACCCGGGTCGCGGACGTGGACCGCCTGATCGAGGCCGTCGCCGCGCTCACCGCACACGGTCCGAACTGGAACTACACCTGCACCGACGGTCAGTGGAATCCGAGCCCGGAAACCCGCCCGGGTCTGTCCGGAACGTCCGGCGCCGCACCCTGCACCGTGTGAACGCCCGTTCAGGGCACGAGATAGCGAGCTGCCAGCACTTCCAGTAGCGGATCGTCCTCGGCGACCGCGTCGAGCGCCTCGAGGTCGGCCTCCACCGCGATCTGCCGAGGGTCGTCGTGCTCGGGGTCGGGCACGCCGTCCTCGTTCAGCTGGCGCGTGAGCTTGTCCCGGATGCGCGCCTTCAGAGAATCAGCCATCCCCCCAGCATGCCGAAGACAGCACGTCGACGCCACGACTACACCGGCGCGAGCCAGCTACCCCAGGGCGTATTGCGCACGACGGTGAACACCGTGAGCAGCACGAGGATCACGCACAGGGTCGTCCGGCTCATCGCCCACGACCGGCCCGGCACCCCGCGCCAACGCCGCACGACCCACTCACACCACCACAGCGAGAAACCCACGACCAGCGGCAGCAGGAACACATTGCTGTGCACCGCGTCCAGCACATGCCCCTCGGTCAGGTCGTGCATTCCGCGCAGGCCCCCGCACCCCGGACACCACCACCCGGTCAGGGCATAGAACGGACAGATCCCGTAGGACCCGGTCACATGCGGATCGTAGAAATGCACCAGCGCGGCCGCGGCCACCGCCGCACCCCCGATCACCGCCGGCGTCCCCAGCCCCTGCCACCCGGACGGAACCGCGATCGGCAGCACACGTGCGTTATCCACAACCATTCACGGTAATCGCTCCTCATCCACATCCGCCAGATTCCTCGGGACCGGCCGATCCCCACCCTCCGCGGTCGCCCACCCCGGCACATCTGCGACCGGCACCACGCCCGCCCCGCCCCGAGCCGCGGTACGAACCCGTGCCGGCGCGCTCGACGCCACCGGCGTCACGCTGCGGCAGGCCGGGCGGGCGCGGCGGCGCAGGGTCGTGGCGCGGTCGTTCACCGCGAACCCCGCATCCAACCGAACGTCAGGACTGCTGGGCGAAGCGCAGAGTGTTGCCGAAGGGGTCGGTTACCGCGAATCCGAGGCCGCCCGGGCCCTCCTCCGGCGGGCCGGGCCGGGCGAATCCGTACTTCTTGGCGGCGAGTTCGGTGTGCCAGCTGTGGATGTCGTCGACCGTTATCCACAGCACCGTGCCGGGAGTGCCGTCACCGTGATGTTCACTCACATGGACGACCGCGCCGGAGCGGGACAGCTGTGTATAGACCGGCAGACCGGGTTCGAAGCGGTGTTCCCAGTCGACGGCGAAACCCAGGTAGTCGCAATAGAACTGGTACGCCTTGGCCAGGTCGTAGATGCGCAGGATGGCGATCGGGGCGGCGAAGCTGATCGAGTCGGCCATGCGCCGATCCTATGACCGCCGGCCGTGCTGCGCGGTGATTCGTTCGCTGACCGGCGCGGTGAGCGCACCTGCGAGGATGTCGATGAGTTCGGTCCAGGCCGAGGTGTCGTCGGCAGCGACCACACCGTCCTGGACGGCGCGTTCATGATCTGCCAGCAGGGAGAACAGGACCGTGGGCAGGGCCCGTAGTCGGCGCATTCGCAGGGCGGCGGGCAGTTCCGGGAGGCCGCGGTCGAGGCGGTGCATGATCACCCGGACCGAGGTGCGGCGGGTGCCGTGCAGATTGGCCTCGTCGGTCACCGCCGGGTGGGTGCGGATCTGTTCCAGAAACCTTGCGTAATAACCGATTCCGTGTCGCGAACCGAGCTCGAACATGGGCACGACCAGCACCTCGAGCAGTTCGTGCACCCCGTCCGGCTCGTCCGCGGCGGCGCGTTCGGCGAGCAGTTCCAGCCGGCGCACCTCGAGGGTGGCCATCCGCTGTGCGACGACGGCCTCGATCAGCCCGTCCCGGGAACCGAAGTGGTACTGCACCGCGGAGTTGTTCCGCTGCCCGGCCGCGGCCGCGATATCGCGCAGCGGCACCAGCTGTCCACGCTCGGCAATCAGCCTTTCTGCCGCGAGAAGGATCCGCTCGCGAGCTGTTATCTCTACCACAGGCAGCAGAATAACCACTCACCAGGACGAACGGAACAATCGCTTGACAATTAAGCAACTTCCCTTAAAGACTTTGTGACCGGAACCACACTATCGGTGTCGCCCCGCATATCCGGTGCGGCATCCCACCACGCCGGATACGCCGCACGGCGATCCACGAAGGAGGAGAACTCGATGATTCTGGACACCTTCCGGCTCGACGGCCGCGTCGCGGTCGTCACCGGCGCCGGGCGCGGCATCGGCGCGGCGACCGCGCTCGCCCTCGCCGAGGCCGGCGCCGATGTCGCGATCGCGGCTCGCACCGCCGGCCAGCTCGACGACGTGGCGGGCAAGATCCACGCCCTGGGCCGCAGGGCGATCACCGTCCCCTGCGATCTGTCCGACCTCACGGCGGTCACCGCACTGGCCGAAACCGCCGCGGCGGAATTGGGCCGGATCGATATCGTGGTCAACAATGTCGGCGGCACCATGCCGAACACCTTCATGACCACCACGCCGGAATTCCTCGAGGAGGCATTCCGCTTCAACGTCAGCACCGCACACGTGCTCACCCAGGCCGCGGTCCCGCACATGCTGCGCGGCGACGGCGGTTCGGTGGTCAATATCAGCTCGATGATGGGCCGTTCCCCCGGCCGCGGGTTCCTCGCCTACGGAACCGCGAAAGCCGCACTGGCGCACTGGACTCGGCTCGCCGCGACCGACCTGTCGCCCCGGATCCGGGTCAACGCCATCGCGGTCGGCTCGGTGCTCACCTCCGCCCTGGAGGTCGTCGCCCAGCAGCCGGAGGTCAAGAAGACCATGGAGGACGCCACGCCGCTGGGCCGGTTGGGCGAACCGTGGGAGATCGCCGCGGCGATCGTCTATCTGAGTTCTCGCGCGGGCGGTTACGTCACCGGCAAGGTGCTCGAGGTCGACGGCGGTATCGAGGCGCCGAATCTCGCACTGGGCCTTCCGGATCTGTGAGGAATTGCGATGACCTATCGCGTAGTGCAGTGGAGCACGGGCAATGTCGGACACTGGGCGCTGCGGTCCATCATCGCCCGGCCCGAGCTGGAACTGGTCGGGGTCTGGGTGTCGAGCGAGGCCAAGAACGGTAGGGACGCCGCCGAACTCGCCGGGCTCGACACCCCGACCGGCATCACGGCCACCACCGACGCCGAGGCGCTGCTCGCGCTCGAGCCCGATTGCATCGTGCACACCGCCATGGCCGACGACCGGCTGATGGAGGCGGTCGAGGATCTGAAGAGATTCCTGCGGGCCGGGATCAACGTCGTGTCGAGCAGTCCGGTATTCCTGCAATTCCCTTACGGCACATTACCTTCGGAAGTCATAGATCCGATCGTGGCGGCGGCCGAAGAGGGCGGGGCGTCGCTGTGGGTCAACGGAATAGATCCCGGCTGGGCCAACGACTGGCTGCCGCTACTGCTGACCAGCGGCAGTGAACGCATCGATCGCGTCGTCTGCTCGGAACTCATGGACTACTCCACCTACGACAATCCCAAGGTGCTGTTCGAGATCATGGGTTTCGGCAGTGCACTGGACGATCTGCCGCTGCTGTTGCAGCCCGGGGTGCTCACTCTGGCCTGGGGCAGTGTGGTGCGTCAGCTCGCCGCCGCGCTGGATGTGGAATTGGACGAGGTGACACAGGATTTCGAGCGGATCGCGGCGCCGGATCCGATCGAGGTGGCCGGGCGGACCGTCGCGGCCGGAACCGCCGCGGCCCTGCGCTTCCGGGTCAGCGGAATCCGCTCGGGACGTGAGGTTTTCGTCCTCGAGCACATCACCAGGCTGCATCCCGGCCTCGCGCCGCAGTGGCCGCAGCCGGCCGGAAAGGGTTGTTACCGAGTCGAAGTCGAGGGCGAGCCCGATTACCGACTGGATCTGCAGCTCTACAGCGACGGTGACCACGCCCGCGCGGGCCTGGTCGGCACGGCCGCCCGCTTGGTGAGTGCCGTGCCCGCGGTCGTCGCGGCCCGGCCGGGCCTGCTCACCGCCATCGATATCCCGCTGACCACCGGTCGCGGGTTGGTTTCCTAGTCCTTCTCGACGTACCCGAATCCGGACGCCGGTGGTTGTCAGCGGCTCATTGCGTTCATCCACCGGCGCCGGGTGTATCCGAGACAGTGCGCGCTGACCCCGAACTGCGCGGCCGTGCGTGCACCATCCCTGATTCGAAGCCGCCCGCGTTGTGTATGGGGCTTTACAGCAAATGTGAGCGACAGCACATTTCGTATGCACACCTCGGAGTCGCCCCGCCCTGAAGGGCTCCCCCCGGCCGGACCATCCGCTCGAGTCATCGATCAGCTATCGATACGGTCGGTATAGACCAAATGCCCAGCTAGGGCCCGGTGCCGCCGAGAATCCCCGCCGCGGAGAACGATTCGCGGCCCCGCCGAGGCGCGATGCGCCGCCTGTGAACGCAACACCCAGTTCATACTCACGTAACCTCACAAGCGGCATCCGGCGAATCGCAGCCATCACACAGACACCCCTCGCTGTAGCCGGCATCACAGGTACTGCGGCAGCGAAGCCGGCCCGGTCGGCCGATCGACCTGCCCCGTTCAGCGGCTGCGCCACCCGAATCAGCGCCTCCCACGGGCAAATCGGACGTTTCGACCAGCACCGTTGAGCCACAATGTTTTTCGGCTCTCACGCCAGCATCCGTTCGGCTCACGCACTCGGATGCCCTGCATTCCTACCGAATTGCGGTACCGTTTACCAGGAGTCCATGTTCGGATTCGGGCCGGTCAGGAGTACGCATCGTGGATGAGGGAGCAGGGTTCGACCCCACCGACTTACCGAGTTCGACGCGTGCGCGGGGGTGTTCGATCACCGAAGCACGTCGAATCGGGTTTGCTGTCGCATCGCCCGCAGGGCTGCGCTCGGCACGATGTTCGGCGCCTATCGGGCGCTGAGTTCATCTGGCGCGCACGAGGTCTGCTGATCGATGAGCATCGAAATCCCGCCCGGGTTGCAG
>NZ_JCAJZQ010000024.1:0-30695 GCF_059510335.1 Nocardia sp. PLKS1-43
CTACTTTCGCGAGAGACCCTGCGGGGATCAGCATCTCTCGAACTTCTTCCGCGAAGCGCCTCCTCGCAGGAGGCAAATTTGGACTCAGCGGTTCGAATTCGCCAGGTTTCGGCAAGACCCCTCCCAATTGAAGCAACGTTGAGCACAGATAGGCCGCCAATATTACTGCGGCAGAGAGTATTTCGAACGGACCACGCTGTTCAAATTTTTTGAACAAGCCACATCTTGCGCTGATTCAGCCCTGTGGTGTTTGGTTGGTAGGCGCCGATCCGGCGATAGATTCGCCCGTGTTGCATTCATGCCACGGGTCCCCACCGACCAGAAGAGGTTGAACAAGCAGTGTCTGCTCCTATGTGGAACGACGTCAACGCCAAGCTCGGCACCATGAAGCGCGTGGCGCTGTGGCTGATGCAAAGCGTCGGCGCCGGAAACATATTCACCAAGTCCGAACTTCGCGACGCTTTCCCCGACGTCGCGCAGATCGACCGCCGCCTTCGCGATCTGCGCGATTTCGGCTGGCAGATCGACACCAACCGCGAGGACGCATCGCTTGACGCCAACGAACAGCGGTTCGTCGAGGCCGGCAAGCCGGTGTGGGAGCCCGGCATGGCAACCAGACCGGCAACCTCGACTGTCTCCGCGGCAAAAAGACACTCCCTGTTGCTCCGCGATAAGCACATGTGCCGTTCCTGCGGGATAGGGCCGGGCGAGCGGTTCCCAGGCACCACCGCAAAGTCCCAACTGGACGTGGCCAACCGCACTGTCCTCCTGGCAAGCGGCGAGGTCCGAACCGAACAGGTCATCGAATGCAATCGATGCCGTATCGGAGGCCGCGGGTCTGAGGTCGACCTCGAATCGCTCATGAAAGAATTCGAGTCGCTGACGCCGCTCGAACAGCAGATGCTGAAAACATGGGTTGAGCGGGATGCTCGCAGCTTCAGTGTTGCCGAGACGCTCTGGGCCAGCTACCGGGCTCTGCCTTCGGACGCCCGCGATCAAATGCGTGCCACTATCCTCTGACGGCCTCGCAGCAACTGCGCCGGCCAACGGATAGGCGGTCGGCTATTGGCGCTGCCGCTAACGGCCTATCCTCTACCACTCATATATCCCCATGAGCACCAAGGAGATCTCGTGCTTGCAGACTTCGGGCTGCCCCCCACCGCCGCTGCCACTCGCCAGCAGGTCGCGCAGAGACTCGATGATCAGCGCAGTGCGGGCGGTGTAGCCGAAACGCTCACTGTGGAGTTTCGCGGTGCGCCCCATCACCTACAAGTCATCGACATGCCGCTCGACGCCTTGTATTACAACCCGGGAACACACCGCATTCGCGCACAGCGAAGCTTCGACGCAGCTCGGGACGCTCTTCTGGTGGCAGATCCGTGGAGTCCAGAGAGTCAAGATTACCTAGCTTATCTGCTCACAATTCGCCCGTCCGAGCCCGACCATCGCGACCCGGAATTCATTGAGCTGAAGAAAAGCCTCTCCGAGCATAAGCAGAACGAGCCGGGTCTGATTACCCGCGAAGGCATTCTCGTCAACGGCAATACGCGCTGCGCCGCGTTGCGGGAACTCAATACTACGAATCACATGCGGGTCGGGGTGTTGCCCGCATCGTGTACGTGGGCCGATATCAACGACGTTGAGATTGCACTCCAGCTGCGGCCAGACGATCGCCGTCAATATTCATATATCAACCGACTCCTGGCCATCGAAGAACAGCAGGTAATGCTAGGAAAGAACCTGCCACAGATCGCGAAGACGTTCCATACCGATGTACGCTCGGTCGAGCGCGACCTTTGGGTGCTTGCCGAACTGCGCGAACTCATCAGCCGCAGCAGAACTTCCAGCGGTGCCTCGCTGCGGCTTATGGATCTGGAAGCATCGCAGGAAAAGCTAGCCGAGCTCTACCGTACGTGGGACAAGGAACAGAAGAAAAACAAGGACAAGGCCGACCTGATGAAGGAGGCACGGATGGCTGCAATCGTCCTCAACTTCTCGAAAACGGACGTCCGCAACATTGAGCCCAACTTCCAGAGTCGGTACTTGGAGAAATTCCTCCCCGACGACCTTAAGCCGACGGTGCCCACCGAACCTAACACTGTGTCGATTCCCGGTCTGAATCGCTCTATGAAGACATCGGGCACCGAGGTGATAGCAGCACGTTCACTGACGGACCGGCTCCTCAAGGCGAAGGCAATCCAAGCGGCCAGTGATACGACACCGGCCGAGAAGACCTCTGCCGCAACCGTTGTCGAGTCGCTCTGGAACGCGTACAACGAGGCACTCGATCCAGCAGGCCGGGATGTCCGTCTGCGGAAGAAGCGTCAGGCCGCCCCGGACCGAGTCAATGATGCCAGCAAGGACCTGGAGCAAGCGGTTACCGACCTTGTGTTGTCCAGGGGAAATTCCAGCCTGGACGAAGGAGCTTTTGATGACGCTCTCGACAAGCTCCGCACGGTCCTGTGTGATCTCGCGGACGAGGCCGAACGCACCATCGATTCCCCCAGGGGCCCCGCACTTTCGTGGCTGATCAAAGCGTCGAAGACCAAGAGGGTTCAGGAGTGACCGAAGACATCGATATCTCGTCTCTTCGCCTCGGCTTCGACATCACCCGCACTCGCGTAGAAGTCCGCACCAACCACGCACACCAAGCCGACTTCGCTCAGTTGATCACCCGAATCTCACCGAGCGCAGACCGAAGCACAGTCTCCGCCGCGATCGACCTTGATGACTTCCTCATTAACCTTGCGGCGCTGAGTACCTGGCCGCACTCGGATGTCGTTTGGGACGATGACCTAGTCACTATGGTGAACGGTGTCCTCGACGACTCCGAAAGAGTCCAGCGAAGCCTGGAACAGAGCACGCTGACCGACAGCGACGAAGTTATACAGGCTGAAGACGTCCCTCGGCTGCTAGGCGCGGATTGGATCGCCGACCTCACACAATTCCAACTCCGAGATATCGCCCGTCTGATCTCGTTGCGGCACAGCGCGAATTTCAGTGTTCCAGGCGCCGGCAAGACGCGTGTAGCTCTTGCGGTGTACTCAGCGATGCGCGAACGTGGCGAAGTGGGCCGCCTGCTAGTCGTAGGGCCGAAGTCCTCCTTCGAATCGTGGGAATACGAGAGCTCAGTGTGCTTCAAGGAGCCTCTGATAGTCGAGCTTCCCGATCAGCCGCCAAATCCGCTGGCCGAGGTGCGCATCGTGAATTATGAGCGGCTCGACCGCTCGCTCAACAAACTCGCCGACTGGTTGCGAGCGTCCCCATCGATGGTCCTCCTGGACGAAGCCCACAGGATGAAACTCGGTGCCAACGGAAAGTACGGCGCAGCCTGCCTCGCACTGGGCCCGCTAGCCAGCCGGCGGCTGATCCTCACCGGGACGCCAGCCCCAAACGGTGCACGGGATCTGGAAAGTCTGTTCTCGTTCGTCTGGCCGGGTCACGGCAAGCGGGTCGTGACCGAGGCGGTCGCCGGCGGAAACCTGGCCTACGCGAGTTCCGTTCTGCGCCCACTGTTCACACGGACTACCAAGCATGAACTGGGACTGCCGCCGTTCGAGCCGAAGATCCGTTATCTGGACATGCCCCCTCTGCATCGGGAGATCTACGAGGCTCTCAAGGGTAACTTTTCATCGCGAGCTGAGAAGTCGCGCAACAGGATCGAAGGACTTGGCCGGGCAACCCTTCGGCTGCTGATGGCTGCGATCAGCCCGGCGCTGTTGCTGGAGGGAGCTAGCCGGTACGAGCCGCTCGAATATCAAGTGCCGGCACTGGTCCCCGAGCCGGGCGACTCCATGTACGAGCTGATCCAGAAGTTGCCGAGCCTTGAGCTGTCACCGAAATATCAAGAGACCCTGAAGATCGTCTCCGACAACGTGGCCCTGGGCCGAAAGACACTGGTGTGGACAACTTTCGTCCGTAGCCTCACGACCCTGGAGAAACTTCTCGAAGGGTACAACCCTGCGTCCGTGTACGGCGGGACAGCCGACCGCGCAGACGAGATCCGCCGGTTCCGGACAGACCCGAACTGCCATGTGCTCATTTCCAATCCAGCCACACTCGGCGAAGGCATCAGCCTCCATCAGGTGTGCCACGACGCCGTCTATGTCGACCGAGACTTTCTGGCCGGCCGATTCCTGCAGAGCCTCGATCGGATTCACCGGCTAGGGCTACCAGCAGATGCCGAGACGCGCGTCACCGTTCTTGCTTCGACTAAGACCGTGGACGACATCGTACGGATGCGACTCGATGCGAAACTCCAGTTCATGGGGAAGATCCTGGATGATCCGGCAGTGCAACAGCTCGCCGACCTTGAGGAAGAACCCGCAGTAGGCGCAGGCCTCGACGTAGCCGATATCCAAGCGATGTTGCGTTACTTCGGAGTTCAGAACTGACAGCTACCAACGCGCTAGCGCTATGCCGAGGTTGGAGTAGTCGAGCAGACGTCCCTGCCCGACTACCTCATCCCAGTCGTCGCGTTGCTTCGCGTTACCTACCGCTGCGACTGCGGCTGCCATCGCTTCGAAGGCGTAGTGGTACGTCGCATCCACTTCACCGGTGCCGCGCGCGATGGACGCCAGCCGTGACGGGAGTGGCTCGGCGGTGACGACCACCAAATGCGGAAGACGACCACGACGGTGCCGGATCATGACGCTGTTCTCGTGGCGGATGTTCTGCACCCGATCCGAACGGATAGACCACTTACACGCCACCGCGGCGTGAAGCCACGGCGTGCTCGACCCCGGTTGCGTACCAGCGATACCGACGGTTACATCAGGAGTGATGATGTAATCCGTGCCGAGGGTTATGCGCAGATTCGGATCTGCGTCGATCGCTCGTTGTATGGCTGTCAGATGCTGGTACTGAACGTAGCTGACGATCTTCCGCCCGTGATGTACTTCCCACTGACGGCCCGAATCGAGTTCGGAAAGAACCGCACCGAGGTCGTAGGCCACTTGGCTTTCCAGTAGCGCGCCTGGATTACTGGGCGGCTCGATAGCTGGCAGGCCAGAACGATTCGGGTTGGGGATGTCGAGGTTGTCGAGCATCGCCTCGGCTAGTCTCAGGCTTGAGACGTTGTCGATATCCGCCGAGTTAGGAACCCAGTCCCAATTGAGCTTGTTCCCTTTGCTTCGCTTCCAGCCGAGTAGATCCACCCCGAACGGCATCATCATGGCCATGATCTAACCCCAAAGTGAGACGCGCACTCAAAGTTTGGCTGTGAAGGTAGAAGATCACATACGATCGCTCACATGTTCGGTTACCGGCTGCGCGATTGCGGCAACTACTATGGCAACCGCCTCCCGAAGTTCGACGTGCTCCCATACTCGGACCACACGCCACCCCGCGTCGGTCAGCGCAGCATCTGCTGCTCGATCTCGGGCAATCGTCCGCTCGAGCTTCGGTCCCCAGTACCAGTCGTTGACTTTCGGCCGACGGCCATGCTCGGGGCAGGCATGCCAGAAGCAGCCGTCGACGAAGACCGCTACCTTGCGGCCGGTGAACACGATATCCGGACGGACACGAGCGCCACCCAGGTCGAGTCTGTGATCCTTCCGGTACCGGTAGCCAAGCCGAAAGAGCTCTTTACGCAGTGTGACCTCGGGCTTTGTATCAGAACGCTTATTGGCGCGCATGTTCCGCGATCTGCCAGCGTTGGCAGCGGCTGGGTAAGCACGCACACTGGCGGTCTCTCCCTCGAGGTCGTCCATACCGATCCTGACAGCGGGCCCGTTCATGACGTACGGAAAGATACGCCACTGTCGTTGTCGACGGCTGACCCGTCCGAGCGAAAGGCCCCCGCATGAGCGAACTCACAGTCATCGAGATCTGTGCGGGAGCCGGCGGTCAGAGCCTAGGCCTGCATCGAGCTGGGTTCAGCCACATCTTGTCTGTCGAGCTCGACGCCACGGCCGCCGAGACCTTGCGAGTCAACGCCGTTGAGACTTTCGGCCTCGAAGAGCGAAACGGCAGGTTCTGGCCAGCCTCGACGAAGGTAGAGGGCCGGACAGAAGACCGAGAAGGCAGTAAGCAGTTAACTTTCGACATGCCAGATATTACGGACGAGGCGGCACCGTTCGGGAAAGAAGGATGGGCGATCCGGGTCGGCGACGTAGCCGATGTCAGCATCTTCAATCCCAGAGATTACTCACCCCAAGTACGAAAGAAACAGGGCCTTCGCCCAGTTGATTTGCTGGCTGGCGGCGTGCCATGCCCTCCGTTTTCGATCGCCGGGAAACAACTTGGAGCGACCGACGAACGTGATCTGTTCGCCTGGGCGGTTGAGCAAGTCGCAATTATCAAGCCTAGAGCGCTACTACTGGAGAATGTTCGCGGATTGAGTATGCCGCGCTTCGCTGGCTATAGACAACATGTCTTAGACCGCCTTCGCGAGTTCGGATATGAAGCCGATTGGCAGCTCATCCATGCCTCGCACTACGGTGTGCCCCAGTTGCGGCCTCGATTCATTCTCGTCGCTATGCAGAAAGCCGAATTCAAACGCTTCGATTGGCCAGAAAAGTCCCTTTGCACTGACACCGTCGGCAGCGCGCTCGGGCAAATCATGGGCCGAGGCGGTTGGAACGGTGTTGACAACTGGATCAAGAATGCCGACGACATAGCGCCGACTATCGTTGGCGGCTCGAAGAAGCACGGTGGCGCCGACCTCGGTCCGACGCGAGCCAAGCGAGCATGGGCCGAACTCGGGGTCGACGGCACTGGCATTCATGACACACCGCCGCCCTACGCGAAACGCCCCATGATCGACGGCAAGCCGAAACTAACCGTCGAGATGGTTGCGCGACTGCAAGGATGGGTATTTATTGACCGCACCTCAGCCGAGCACCTGGAAACTGTCAAGAAAGAACTTGGCGACGACCCTGATAATAAGATGCAGTATGCGTGGCGGTTTGCAGGCCAGAAAACTTCACAGTATCGTCAAATCGGCAACGCCTTTCCGCCGCCGGTTGCATATGCGATCGGTTCTTCAATTGCACGCGCCCTCACCGGAAAAGCGCCAAAAATAAACCGAAGTATAGATACAGCAACCGATCCGGTTTACCGAGCACTAAAAGATGCGCAGTCGTACCTATCCGCAGCTCAAATTGCAGAACGTGTCGGCGAAGAAATAAGCGATCCCGAGATCGACCGTCGCATCAGCCTACTGTCGATAGACTTCGAAATTCTCCGGAAGCAGGAAGAAGACCAGTTCCTGTACATGTTGGGCAATTTTCGAGCATTTACCGGGCAAAAAGGGCATGCGCGGCACGAATTCTATCGGACCGCACGATCCCGGGTCAGCTGATAGATTAGGAAACTTGCAATATTGCCCTGATGTTCGTCTTCATGACCGTGGCAGCCGACACGGTCGAGCGAGGCATCAGAAGGCCCCGTGGCGAATATTCGGTACACCGTCTTGACCTCAAGCATGATTGAGGTCTTAGCGTAAAGACATGCCCTTCATGTCCATAGAACGCGCGTATCTCACCACCCAGAACCTCGGCCGCCTGGCCACAGTCACCCCAGGTGGCAAGCCCCTGATCGCCCCGGTCGGCTTCCAACTGAACGACGACGGGACCATCGACATCGGCGGCCCCAACCCCGAGTCGCAGCGATACCGAAACGTCCAGTCCAACCCGAATGTCACGTTCGCCGTGGACGATATGACTCCCGACGAGCCGGGAGCGGTCAAGCCCGGCTGGGGACGCGGAGTCATCATCCGCGGCCTGGCGGACGTGCTCACCGTGGAGACGCCACCTGTCGCCCCGGAGTGGTTCTCCAACAAGATCATTCGAATTCGTCCGGTCCGGATCCACAGTTGGCACATCGATCCGGACAAGCCCGAGGGGGAAGTTCGGGTTGCGGGATAGGGGTAGACCCTGAGTGGGCTCATCCTTGCGGGGGATTCTCACCCGGAAGTCGGGGCGACACCGGTGACCCTCGGCTTGTTCTGCGCGAGACTTCATGCAGGGCAATCGAGTTGGGAGACGGTGAGCGGGATGGGCAGACGACATATGGCGCGGGTGGCGGTTGCGGCGGCGATCGTCGCGGTTCCGCTTGCGGCGCTTGCTGTTCCGGCGCAGGCCGAGCCGACCGCCCCACACGCGACTCAGGTTCGGCACGAGCACTGGAACGTCCCGCGGGACGTGCAGGGCGCCTGGGACGACCGGAATCGTCATGGCCGGTGGGACGATCGCTACCCCTACGAGCGTCGTCACCACCCTCGCCCGGGTTGGCAGCGATCCGTACCTCCGGGATGGTTCGGGAGCAGTTAGACCGGGTGCGATGGCCCGGCGCCACACGGGGCGCCGGGCCATCGGCGTTCGATCAGTCGGGGTCGTCGATGCTCGGCGCGCGGCGATGACGTCGCCATTTCCAGTAGACGACGCCGAGGACGACGAGTACGACCACAATCAGCGCCGCCCAGGTATCGATTCGTTGCAGGATTGCGGTGAATGACTGGCCGATCGCGTAGCCGGCCATCACCATCGCGCAACCCCAGATGATCGCGCCGAGCGTGCTGGTCACCAGGAACCGCGCGTAGCTCATCGAGGACATGCCGACCAACTGCGGCAGCATGGTTCGGAAGAACGTGCTGAAGCGGCCGAACACCACGGCCCAACTGCCGTGGCGTTCGAAGTACCGGCCGGAACGGTCCAGTCGCTCGCGATGACGTTCGAAGATCGCCCAGCGCAGGATTCGCGCGCCGAAGATTCTGCCGGTGCCGAATCCGACACTCGCGCCGATGATTGCGGCGATGACGACGAGAGAAAGGGTGGTCGGCAGATCGAGCCGTCCGCGGTTGGCGGCGACGCCTGCCAGGATCGCGGCGGTGTCGCCGGGCACCAGGAGTCCGAAGACCATGGCTTCCTCGGCGCACACCAACAGCGCCACCACCAGGTACGTCCACACCGGTGGAAGGCTCAGGATGCGCTGAACCAGCGAGTCCATACCGTCGACGCTAACCATTGCCGGACCGTCACGTCGGGAGACGGTCCGCGAGTCGCAACGCCCACACGATATCGGTACGGCGCGATCGACGGCTACATTCCGAATGGAACAAATGAACGACATCTTCGACATACCTCATACGGATCGACCCGAACACGAATCGACCCCGAAGGAGCCGAACGGATGAAATTCGGTCGTATCGCCGCCGGTATCGCACTCGCTGCCGCCGCACTGACCATGGCCCCAGCCGTCGCGTCCGCCGACGACCCGCAATTCCCGCGCAACGGCGTGATCCCACCCGGCACGTATCACATCACCAGGCACCCCTCCAACGTCCTGGGCTCCCCCATGGAGAACTGTGACCTGCAGGTTTTCCGGGACCATATCGTTGTCGTGCTGGTCTGCGGGGAGTCCGGAGTCACCGGACGCCAGGCCCCGGTCGGACCAGACGAAACTCGAATTACGTTCGACGACAGGCCGTTCGGCCTGGATCTGCAGGACATCGACCCGCGGTTCGGACAGTGGATCGGCATCCCGAACATCGCCGGAACACAACTGAAGGCGCCGTATCCCCTGGCGGGAATCACGCTGAACCGCCGCTGATTCGGTAGGGCGCGGCTCCGTGGAGGCTTCCCTGCGCGGAGCCGATCGGCTCATCGAGGAGTATGCCGCGATCTCACTCCGACCCGGCAACTCGCCCACCGGGACTCGGGCGAAAGAAGACTGTCGCGCCGAGGGCCGAACCGCGGAAGCCCTACGGCCAAGGAACTCGCTTGCGACCGGCGCGGGGGGTGGAGCCAGGAGGGGCCGCGGGATAGCGACGCGGTGTGCCGACGCAGCTGATAGAACTGACTGCGACCGTCGTCAGTTCAGCGTCGGACGCACCGTGTTATCCGTGAGAGAGGCCGGCTCAGTGGACCGTAGCTCATTCCAGAAACTCTTCGACCTCAGCGGACGGACCGCGATCGTCACCGGCGGCACTCGAGGAATCGGGCTTGCGCTGGCCGAGGGGTTGGCGTGTGCGGGGGCGAATGTTGTTGTCGCCAGCCGGAAGCCGGAGGCTTGTGAGAAAGCGGTAGAGCGGTTGCGGGAGTTGGGGGCCGAGGCCATCGGGGTGCCAACCCATCTGGGAGAGATCGATGGGTTGCAGGCGTTGGTGGCCAGGACGGTGGAGGCGTTCGGCGGGGTCGACATCGTGATCAACAATGCCGCCAACGCACTGGCTCAGCCGTTGGAGGTCATGCAGAAGACCGCGGTGGACAAGTCGTTCGCGGTGAATGTGCAGGGGCCGTTGTTTCTGGTGCAGGCGGCGCTGCCGTATCTGCGGCAGAGCAAACACGCCGCCGTGCTGAATTTCGGATCCATCGGGGCGTTGGGGTTCTCCGGCGGCCTGGCGATGTATTCGGCGGGGAAGGCGGCATTGTTGTCGTTCACCCGCTCGATGGCCGCCGAATTCGCCGCCGACGGCATCCGGGTGAACGCGATCGCGCCCGGTGCCGTGGACACCGATATGGTGCGCAACAATCCGCAGGAAGTGGTGGACGCGATGGCTGCGGCACCCCTGCTGCGGCGGCTCGGTGAGCCGGACGAGCTGGTCGGGCCCGCGCTCCTATTGTGTTCGGACGCAGGCAGTTTCATCACGGGGCAGACGTTCGTCATCGACGGCGGCACCGTTCCGCGCTGACCGCGAAGGAGGCAGGCGCTGGAGCGGCTTTCTCCCGAGTGCGAATCCGACAAAACCGCCATCCGAGCAGATCAGCGAGACTACCGCAGGTATGCCGGTATACATATGGCATGCCCGACCTGACGACCATCAAGATAACGAAGGTGGTTCACGATCGATTGCAACGAGTCGCCGCCGCCAAGGGGGTCACTCTCGCACAGGCGATCGACCAGCCTCTGGATACAGCCGCAGCTCAGCCGAAGCCGACGATCGGGGGCTACCGCAGCGATCGTCCTGATTCACGGCACACCTCACCCATCCGACTCGCAGCGAACGGAGCAGAACATGAAGGAATTCCTGGTCGAGATCACCACCACGATTCCCGATGGCACCGATCCGGCCGAGGTCGACGCACGCCGCGCCGCCGAAGCCGTCCGCGCCAAGGAACTCGCGGCCACCGGCCACCTGGGGCGGCTCTGGCGGCCCGTCGGCGAGATGCGCAGCATCGGTCTGTGGCGAGCCGAAGACGAAAACGACCTCTGCACAAACGTTCTCGGATCACTGCCGCTCAAGGACTGGATGAACTTCACGATCACCGCCGTCCAGCCGCACCCGAACGATCCGGGCGCGGCCGGCGCACAGTGATTCGCCAGCTTTCGGCGGTTCATCGCGGAGTCTGGCGGCCCGGATTCCGTCTGAGGCTTGCTCAGGACGACGTGGCGTTGTGGTCAGGTCCCACAATCTCTTCCATCAGCATCCGTAGCGTGAGCGAGTGCTTCTCCGGCGGTAGCGCATCGAGCGCGGCCTGTGCCAGCTTTACGCCCTGGTCGCGGTCGCCAGCGCGGACCACCATAAGTCCCCGGTGCATTGCCAGATGAGTAGCGAACCTGGGCAACTCCGGCGGCAACTCGGCGCGGGCGTCCTTCTGGGCTTGGACCGCTATCTTCTCGTCGCCGAGGCGGGCCGCTAGCAAGGACAGGAAGACATTCACTCGCCACCACGGCACCGCGTAGTCCGAGGTCTGTTCTTCCGAGTACGACACGTCGAATTCGCGGCGTCCGGTGTCTATCAGATCGTGGGCGGTCGTTCGGTCGCCTTGGATGGCTGCGGCGTGGGCTTTGCCCCAGATGGCATTCAGTCGGCCGAGGCTGTGTCGGTCGGAGATGCTGAGGGCCTGGTCCGCGAAGGTGTGGGCGACCGGCAGCGACGCGCCTTCGTAGCCCAGCGCGATAGCTGCCCGGCCACGTACCCAGACTCGGATGTCGGTGTCCTCGGAGCGGTCGGCAGCCTGGGCGGCCATGCGATACCACGAGATTGCCTTGTTGCCGTCGCTGCCCGGGTACGTTTTGGCGAACAGTGTCATCAGTCGAGCAGCGACAGCCCACATGCGCGGGGAATCCAACTGCTGTTGCAGGACAACGAGATCAGTGGCAAGTCGTTGTTGAATCTGTGCCGCACCCTGGCTCATGTAGTCGGTGCCGTACTGCGCGAGCGTGCTCTCCCATTCCTCCACAGTCGGGCCGGCGGAGTGCAGACGAGTCGAAAACCCTTGCGACAGAATATCGGACGCCACCACGGGCGCTATCGACGTCGCGGCGAGATGAGATAAGAATTCGCGACGGTTCACGTCTGCCTCCAACAACTCCTGCGGGCAATCCAGAACCGCCGCGAGATGGCGTAGCCAAAACGGCGACGGCTCAGTCTTTCCCGACTCCCAATGGCGCGAGATGTATTCGCGGGTCATGTTGTAACCCGACGACTTGGACAACTCGCCGGCCAGCTTTCCCTGGCTCCACCCCTGGGCAACACGCAGCTGCCTGATCAATCTTCCAGTGTCCGCGGACATATCACCTAGCTTGCCACCGTTCGCGACCTTCCCGCGCCTCTTGCGCAGTAATGCCACCCCCGGTGCCACTAGCGCCCGCCTGTCGCCGCAAAGGGTCTGTGACCTGCGATGTAATGCCACCCTCTTGCCACTCCAGGCCCGCCTGTTCCATCGCAATGCTTGAAGACAGGTCCCGACTCCGGGTCGATCTTTCCCGCCGACTGATCCTCGGTGTCGGGGCCGTACCAATCGAACCAAGGGGTACCGGATGGGAACGGTTGCCGAATCGGCCGTGCTGGGTGTGCTCGCGCCCGGCGGAATGCTCACCAGGTGTCAGATCACCGAACAGGCCCAGCTGACCAGTTGGAGCGCCCGCCGGGCGATCGGACGTCTGTCCAGTCGCGGCCTGATCATGCCGACCTTGAACCGGGCGCGCTGGTCGATCACGGCTCGCGGCTTGGGCGCCCTGGCCGGAGCGCGGCAGCGATGAGGGCGCATCCTATGGCGCTGGGGTGGATCGATCCCGATGTCAGCACGGCGTGGGATTGGGAACGCGCTCAGGTCCGCCGGCTCGCGCGCGCACTGGGCTACCGACTGGTGTGGCCGAATGAGAATGCGTTGCTTCCGTTGGTCGATCAGGTACACAGTACCGAGGTCGATGCCGTGATCACCCCGACACCGGATCACTTGGACGTGCTCACCCTGCACGCCGTGATGTGCATTGCTGAGGTCCATACCGTTTGTCCCGCAATGTGTTTCGATCGATGGGCGCTTTCGCCTACCCGGTCGCGGGGATCGCGATGAGCGCCGAATCCTGGTTGGTTCTCGCGGCTCTCTTCGCTGTTGGCGGGGGTGTGGTCTGCCTGCTGTTGCGCGCCGACCGAGAGTACGAGCGAGCAGACAGTGAAGCGCCGACACAGATCCTACGGAGTGCGTGGTGGACACACGAAGCGCCGGACCATGTACTGAATGTCATTGGCGCGCACCGCATTATGCAGCGACATCGCAACTGTGATCGCGCGGATTGCCCACGCAAGGCGGTGGCCTATCGGGTGCTCGTGGAGGCCCAGCACATCCGGCCGGACTCAGGCCGCGCCTATTGAGAACGTCCCGAACTCACGCGGACGAATGGATACACAACTAGATAGATAGGGGGAAATACCATGCGGCACAATACATCTCGACTCTCATATCTGATGGCTGCCGTCGTCGTGGTCGGTGCGGGCCTCGCGGCCGGTGCCGAGGGTGAGGCAGCAGCCGCGCCGCCGGAGCAGTGTCCGATGTCGGCGGTCGTTGTCCGGAAGGGGATACCCGAGTATGAGAAACGCTGGTGCGACAGCCAGTACCAGACGATGATCAACGACTGCAACAACCGGTTCCATGACGACAGCACCCTGGCGCATCGGTGCATCGTGGAGGCGAACCAGTGGTACGCGGCATGCCTTCGCGGCGAACACCTGCACTACCGGCTTGCCCGTGCCGTTCCCGCCGATAGGCTCCGCCCATGACGAGCAACATCGATCTGAACGATTACGGCGAGTTCGGCGAACCCATCGCGACACGCGAACTGACCTCCGGTGTCACGGGGGGCTCGGTGGTCGTCGCTATCGGCTCACCACGGCAACACCAAGCCGGATTGTGGTTGTGTCCCTACCGGATCACCGGAATCGAGGCTGATCCGATTACCGGCAGTATCGCGGGTGTGGACTCGATGCAGGCCCTTCAGGATTCCGTGCTGATCGTGGGGGATGTGCTCGCCTCCACCGGGCACCCGGTCACCTTCCACGGCGAGGATGATCCCGGGTTCCGTCGTCTCTCCTGACCTGTGGAGGCCCGTCGGCGCTACGCCGGCGGGCCTCCTTCACGTGATGCAGCGGCTAGCGGGCCGCAGCGGATGCGAAAACCCTACGCGGTCTCGGTGATCGGCCGGTCGACCCAGCTCATCAGGCCGCGCAGCTTGGCGCCGGTGACCTCGATCGGGTGCTCGGCGTTGGCCTTGCGCAGGCCCTCGAGCTCCTTGTTGCCGCCCTCGACGTTGGCGACCAGGCGCTTGACGAAGGTGCCGTCCTGGATGTCCTTCAGGATCTCCTTCATCCGCTCCTTGGTGCTCGCGTCGATGACGCGCGGGCCCGAGAGGTAGCCGCCGAACTCCGCGGTGTCGGACACCGAGTAGTTCATGCGCGCGATGCCGCCCTCGTACATCAGATCGACGATCAGCTTCAGCTCGTGCAGCACCTCGAAGTAGGCCATCTCCGGCGCGTAACCGGCCTCGACCATGACCTCGAAACCGGTCTTGACCAGTTCCTCGGTGCCACCGCAGAGCACGGCCTGCTCACCGAACAGGTCGGTCTCGGTCTCCTCCTTGAAGGTGGTCTTGATGACGCCCGCGCGGGCGCCGCCGATCGCCTTCGCGTAAGACAGCGACAGGGCCTGGCCCTCACCCTTCGGGTCCTGGTCGACCGCGATCAGGCAGGGCACGCCCTTGCCGTCGACGAACTGACGACGCACCAGGTGGCCGGGGCCCTTGGGGGCGACCATGCCGACGGTGACGTTGCCCGGGGCCTTGATCAGGCCGAAGTGGATGTTCAGACCGTGACCGAAGAACAGCGCGTCGCCGTCCTTCAGGTGCGGCTCGATGTCGTTGGTGAAGATCGACGCCTGCGCGGTGTCCGGGGCGAGCAGCATGATCACGTCGGCCCACTCGGAGACCTCGGCGGGAGTGCCGACCGTCAGCCCGGCCTCCTCGGCCTTGACCCGCGACTTCGAGCCCTCCTTCAGGCCGATGCGGACCTCGACGCCGGAGTCACGCAGGCTCAGCGAGTGCGCGTGCCCCTGCGAGCCATAGCCGATGACGGCGACCTTGCGTCCCTGGATGATCGACAGGTCGGCGTCGTCGTCGTAGAACAGCTCGATAGCCACTGTTTGTATCCCTTCGCGGATGATCCCCGAGCGTGCCGGGGAGTGTGTTCGGTACGCGCCACCAGGCGCATTCAGTTCAATGCATCAATTTGGATCGGACCCCGCGGCAGCGGGGGAAAGCAGTTGCGCCGACCTATCGACCGACGACAACCCTAGTCCTCGCGGCGCGGCGTCGACGCAGCGCCCGTCCCCTACCACCGCGTACGGCGCGAGACCTACGTCACCGGGTCGCGGTGATCGATTTCGGGCCGCGCCCCACCGCCACCACGCCGGACTGCACGATCTCCCGGATGCCGTAGGGCTCGAGCATGCGCAGCAGCGCGTCGAGCTTGGACCGGGTGCCGGTCGCCTCGACGGTGAGCGCATCGGGCGAGACGTCGATCACCTTGGCGCGGAACAGGTTCACCGATTCGATGACCTGGGTGCGCACGCTCGAATCGGCGCGCACCTTCACCAGGATCAGCTCGCGGGCCACCGAGTTGTCCGAATCCTGCTCCACGATCTTGATGACGTTCACCAGCTTGTTGAGCTGTTTGGTCACCTGCTCGAGCGGCAGGTCCTCGACCGTCACCACGATCGTCATCCGTGAGACGTCCGGCAGTTCGGTGCCGCCGACCGCGAGGGATTCGATGTTGAATCCGCGTCGCGAGAACAGGCTCGCCACCCGGGCCAGCACGCCGGGTTTGTCCTCCACCAGCACGCTGAGGGTGTGGGTGGTGCTCATTGATGGTTCCCCTTCTGCCCGGCCTGCTCGTGCGCCATCGCCTCGTGGATCACCGAGGGCTCCGCGGCCGCTTCGTCGTCGTCGAACAGCGGGCGGATACCGCGGGCTGCCATGATCTCGTCGTTGGAGGTGCCGGCGGCGACCATCGGCCACACCTGCGCGTCCTTGCCGACGATGAAATCGATCACCACGGGGCGGTCGTTGATGGACTGCGCCTCGCGGATCGCGGCCTCCACATCCTCTTCCTTCTCCACGCGAATTCCGTGGCAGCCCAACGCTTCCGCGAGCTTGACGAAATCGGGGATGCGCAGGGTGTGCGTGCCCAGATCGGTGTTGGAGTAGCGCTGCTCGTAGAACAGCGTCTGCCACTGCCGGACCATGCCGAGGTTGCCGTTGTTGATCAGCGCGACCTTGATCGGCACGCCTTCCACGGCGCAGGTGGCCAGCTCCTGATTGGTCATCTGGAAGCAGCCGTCACCGTCGACCGCCCACACCTCTTTGTCCGGCGCGCCCATCTTGGCGCCCATGGCCGCCGGCACGGCGTAACCCATGGTGCCCAGACCGCCGGAATTGAGCCAGGTACGCGGCTTTTCGTACTTGATGAACTGCGCGGCCCACATCTGGTGCTGGCCGACGCCGGCACAGTAGATGGCGTCGGGCCCGGCGAGCCGGCCGAGCGTCTCGATGACGAATTCCGGGGACAGCGAACCGTCGGAGGTCGGACTCCAGCCCAGCGGATAGCTCTCGCGGACACCGTCGAGGTAGCTCCACCAATCCGAAAGCTCCAGCAGCGCGGTGTTTTCCGTGGCCGATTTGGCGGGGTCGGCCTTGAGGGTCTCGATCAGCTCGGCGATCACCTCGCGGCAGTCGCCGACGATCGGCACGTCCGCGTGCCGGTTCTTGCCGATCTCCGCGGGGTCGATATCGGCGTGGATCACCTTGGCGTTCGGGGCGAACGAGTCGAGCTGGCCGGTGACGCGGTCGTCGAAACGCGCGCCCAGGGTGATCAGCAGATCCGACTTCTGCAGTGCCGCAACGGCTCCCACGGTGCCGTGCATACCGGGCATACCCATGTTCTGCCGGTGGCTGTCCGGGAACGCGCCGCGCGCCATCAGCGTCGTGACGACCGGGATGCCGGTCAGCTCGGCCAGTTCCAGCAGCTCGGCCGACGCCTCGGCCTTGATCACGCCGCCGCCGACGTACAGCACCGGGGACTTCGAGTCCAGGATCATCCGGGCGGCCTCGCGCACCTGCTTTCCGTGCGGTTTCGTCACCGGACGGTAGCCGGGCAGCCGCATCTCCGGCGGCCAGCTGAACAGCGTCTGCGCCTGCAGCACGTCCTTGGGGATGTCGACCAGCACCGCGCCGGGACGACCCGTCGAGGCCAGGTGGAAGGCCTCGGCGATCATCCGCGGGATGTCGAGCGGATCGTTGACCAGGAAGTTGTGCTTGGTGACCGGCATGGTGATACCGGAGATGTCCGCCTCCTGGAAGGCGTCGGTGCCGATCAGGCTCCGGCCGACCTGACCGGTGATGGCCACCAGCGGCACCGAGTCCATCTGCGCGTCCGCGATCGGGGTCACCAGGTTCGTCGCACCTGGTCCGGATGTGGCCATGCACACACCGACCTTGCCGGTGGCCTGGGCGTATCCGGTCGCGGCGTGACCCGCGCCCTGCTCGTGCCGGACCAGCACGTGCCGGACTTTGGTGGAATCGAAGAGCGGATCGTAGACCGGGAGTACCGCACCGCCCGGAATACCGAAGACCGTGTCGACGCCGAGCTCCTCGAGGGAGCGGACGACCGACTGCGCGCCGGTGACCCGCTCGGGCGGGACCTGGCGGCGGTTCGGTGCGGCAGTAGTCGCGGATGCCGGCTGATTGGCCGAGGGCGCGGGCCTGCGAGCCGAGGGCCCGGGCCGTGCGGTAGGTGCGCTCACCGTCTTGATCCTTTACTGCTTGTCATTCCTGAGTGGAACTGGCCTGAACACAAAAAAGCCCCCGACAGCCGATGGCTGATCGAGGGTGGCGCGTCGCAGCTACGAGCTGAAGTAATCAGTCTCAGCGCTGGACGCGCCGGCCGATTACGAGGAGCTCGATTCGATTCACGCGCACGACCGTATGTGGGCGTGCGGCGTTGAGTCAAATTCCCTGACATGGGTGTCCCATCATGTGAGACAGGGCGGTATCTGTGTCCGATCGCCTTGATGCGAGGATGTGGGTGTGTCCTCGTCGCATCAGTCCGTGCCACCTGCTCGATCGTCCCACATCGCAGACCAGGTACCCGATACCGGGCGGGTGATCAGGAACCCGCGCCTCGGTCATCTCGCCGTGTTCGTGCTGCTGTTCTGTGTTGCATTTGCCTTCTTCGGCTGGCCCCAGGTGCTGTGGGTTCTGTTCGTCATTCCGATCGCCGTCGCGATCTGGATCGAGCGCACCCGGACGAAGGTGTCCGCGTCGGGGCTGGATCTGCGGACGTTCTTCGGTTCGCGGCATATCGACTGGTCACAGCTGCAAGGGGTGAGCATTCCCAAGCGCGGCTACGTGCGCGCGCATCTGTCCGACGGGTCCGAGGTGCCGCTGCCCGCGGTCGGATACGACCGGCTGCGGAAGCTGATCGAGGCGAGCGGGGGACGCATCCCGGACCCGTTCGCGGCGGCCGAGGCGGCCGCGGCGAAGGCCCGCGCCGAGGCCGCGGCGGCGGAAGCCGAAGCGCCCGAGGACACCGGCGAAGAGACCGAGAGCACCGACGCGAACGCCGAGTCCGGCGCGAAGGGCGAACGCGACTGAGGGAATATCGGTCACGACGCGTGCGCTGACAATGGAACCGGCCGATCGCGGCACAACATGCCGCGGGTCCGCCGAGTCGCCCACCGGCGCATAACCTCCTCCTCACTCGGGAGTACCGTAAAAGGGCCGTCCAGGCAGTCACCAGTCGCCGAACAGCCCCCCGCGACGAGATTCGAGGACCCGACACCTATGCCACCGCTTCGTTCACGCACCACCACGGCCGGACGCAACGCCGCAGGCGCACGCGCGCTGTGGCGGGCCACCGGCCTCACCGATTCCGATTTCGGTAAGCCGATCGTCGCCATCGCGAACTCGTACACCCAGTTCGTTCCCGGCCACGTGCATCTGAAGGATGTCGGCGAGATCGTGGCGGACGCGGTCCGGGCCGCGGGCGGCGTGCCGCGCGAATTCCACACCATCGCCGTGGACGACGGCATCGCGATGGGGCACGGCGGCATGCTCTACTCGCTGCCCAGCCGCGAGATCATCGCCGATTCGGTGGAGTACATGGTCAACGCGCACACCGCCGACGCGCTGGTGTGCATCTCCAACTGCGACAAGATCACCCCCGGCATGCTCAACGCCGCGATGCGGCTGAACATCCCGACGGTGTTCGTCTCCGGCGGTCCGATGGAGGCCGGTAAGGCCGTGGTCGTGGGCGGCGTCGCGCAGGCTCCGACCGATCTGATCACCGCCATCTCGGCCAGCGCCTCGAGCGCCGTGGACGACGAGGGCCTGACCGAGGTCGAGCGCAGCGCATGTCCGACCTGCGGTTCCTGTTCGGGCATGTTCACCGCCAACTCGATGAACTGCCTGACCGAGGCGCTGGGCCTGGCGCTGCCGGGCAACGGCTCCACGCTGGCCACCCACGCGGCGCGCCGCGCGCTGTTCGAGCGGGCCGGTAAGACCGTCGTGGAGATCGCGAACCGCTGGTACCGCGAGGACGACGACTCGGTGCTGCCGCGAAACATCGCCAATGCCAAGGCTTTCCGCAATGCGATGGCGCTGGACGTCGCGATGGGCGGTTCCACCAACACGGTGCTGCACACCCTCGCCGCCGCGCAGGAGGGCGAGATCGACTTCGATCTGGCCACCATCGATGAGATCTCGCGCCGGGTGCCGTGCCTGTCGAAGGTCTCCCCGAACTCCGACTACCACATGGAAGACGTGCACCGGGCCGGCGGCATCCCCGCCATCCTGGGTGAGTTGCGTCGCGCGGGTCTGCTGGAGACCGACGTCAGCACCGTGCACACCCGCACCATCGACGAATGGCTCGACACCTGGGACATCCGTTCGGGCAAGGCCTCCGAGGAGGCGCTGGAACTGTTCCACGCCGCGCCCGGCGGGGTGCGCACGACCGTGCCGTTCTCCACGGAGAATCGCTGGTCGTCGCTGGACACCGACGCCGAGGGCGGCTGCATCCGCGATCTCGCGCACGCCTACACGGTCGAGGGCGGACTGTGCGTGCTCAAGGGCAATATCGCTCCCGACGGCGCGATCCTCAAGACCGCGGGCATCGATGAGGACCTGTTCACCTTCGAGGGTCCGGCCGTGGTGCTCGAATCCCAGGAGGACGCGGTCTCGGCCATCCTCGGCAAGAAGATCACCCCCGGCGACGTCGTGGTGATCCGGTACGAGGGCCCCGCGGGCGGCCCGGGTATGCAGGAGATGCTGCACCCCACCTCGTTCCTGAAAGGTCTGGGCCTGGGCAAGGTCTGCGCGCTGATCACCGACGGCCGCTTCTCCGGCGGCACCTCGGGCCTGTCCATCGGCCACATCTCCCCCGAGGCCGCCAGCGGCGGAACCATCGGCCTGATCGAGAACGGCGACCGCATCCGCGTCGACGTGCACACCCGCGCACTGGAACTGCTGGTCTCCGATGAGGTCCTCGCCGAACGCCGCGCGAAAATGGAAGCGCGCGAACGTCCTTGGCAGCCGGTCGCCCGCGATCGTCCGATCACCACCGCCTTGCGCGCCTACGCCGCGTTGGCGACGTCGGCCGACAAGGGCGCCGTGCGGCGCGTGCCGTAAGCGCTCTCGACCAATTCGGGCCCGCTCACCACGAGCGGGCCCGAGCGGTGGTCCGATTACCCTGCTGTGGAACGTCTTCCGGCACTCAGGGCATACATGAGCCCGCCGCCGAGGATGACGCCGACGGGCCAGGACAGCGCGGTTATGTACTGGGAGTGAGGGATCAGGGCTGTCAGGACTCCGGCTGTTCCGGAGATCGCCAGGGCGGTCAGGGCTCGGGGGTTGAAGCCGCGGGTGTAGTGGTATACGCCTTGGGGCGCTTCGGAATACAGGTCGGCTACTACGGTGTGCTGGCGGCGGATCAAGTAGTAGTCGACGATCAGGATGCCGAAGACCGGGCCCATCAGGGCGCCTACGCCGCCCAGGAAGTAGATGATGAAATTCTGGTTGGCCCAGAGCTTCCAGGGCAGTACCAGGATCGACAGCACGGCGGTGATGATGCCGCCGCTGCGGAACGAGATGTATTTCGGTGCGGTGTTGGAGATGTCGTAGGACGGGGAGACGAAGTTCAGCACCACATTGATGCCGACAGTGGCGATCGCGAACACCGCCGCGGCGAGGATGACGATCGTATCGCTGTGGATGTGCGCGACCAGCTCCACCGGATCGGACAGCACCTTGCCGTACACCTTCAGCGTGGCCAGTGAGATGACGATCGATATCACCACGAAAGCGGTCTCGTTGAACGGAATACCCCACGCGTTGCCGCGCAGAATGGCCTTCCTGCTGGGCGAGAAGCGCGCGAAATCGGCGTAGTTCACCAGCGGCCCCGCCATGAACGCCACCATCAGGAACGCCACCCCGACGAATGCGGCCACCGTCTTGCCGCCCGAGAGCGCCGTCCCGGCGCGGGAGTCGAAATCGATACTCCACCCGGCCTTTCCGAGAATCCAGATCGCCAGCGCGAGCATCCCGATCCACACCACCGGCCCCGCGAAATCCGAAACCCGGCGCACCACCCCCATGCCGTACGTGATGATCAGCAGTTGCACCACCCACAGCACCAGAAACGAGATCCAGCCCAGCTCCGACAGGCCGATGAAGCTGTGCTGCGTCAACGATTTCAGCCCGGGCGCGACCCGCAGCAACAACACGATCAGCGCGGTGGAGGCCAGGTACGTCTGAATGCCGTACCAGAACACGGCGACCAGCGCGCGCAGCAGTGCGGGGATGTTCGCGCCGAATATTCCGAACGCGCCGCGGGCGAACACCGGGAACGGCACCCCCACTCGCTGCCCCGCCACGCCGATCAGATTGCTACCGCCCCACAGCACCAGAACTCCGGCGAACAGCGCCAGCATGGTCTGCCACCCAGTCAGCCCGAGCGCGAGCATGCCCACGGCGAACCCGTAACTGCCGATGCTGTGCGCCGAGGTCATCCAGAGGCAGAACAGATCCCAGGTGCGCCAGGCGTCGGTCTCCGCCGTTGTGGGTGTCAAGTCCGCGTTGACCAGCGCCGAACGTGCTATGGCCGGCTGAGTCTGTGCTTTCGTCATGGCTGTTTCCCTACTCGATCTGCACCGCGTGCACTACCGCTCGAATCACGACTTCGCCCCGCCCTCGCCGAGGTCGTCACCGAAGGGCGGAAGCACGGTGAAACCTGTTGTCGGCCAGGAAAACCGGCAAACCGAGCGGGGTCGCGCGGGCCTCGATCCGCGCCACAGTTGCCGCTGCCCCGTGCGCGAGGCATGGTCGCGGGATGATTCGATCGACCGAAGGCCGCTATCGCCGATCACTGAAAGGCCTTGTGCCAGTGAGGTCCAGACGCGGGCGCAATCGTCTCGCGGCCGATGCGAGCGGCTCGCCCGATCGTCGGCAGATCCAGCGCGGACGGTGAATCACATTCGCGAGCCGACGGTGAATCACATTCGCGAGCCGGTCGAGATCCCGAGCTGGGCAGGCTGTTTCGGTTCGCCGTCACGAGTTCGCCCGCAGCGCGGTAACTGCCGGACTCAGCTGCGGAATCACGATCTCCCCGTACACCCGCATGGTCTCCTCCTTGTTGTCGTGTTGCAGATACCCGGCGAACTGATCGACGCCGAGCCCGGCGAGGCGGCGGAGTGCGACGAGGTGTTCCTCGGGGGTGCCCAGGATGCAGAAGCGGTCGACGACCTCGTCGGTGACGAAGTTCGCGTGGACGTTTCCGGTGCGGCCGTGCTGGTTGTAGTCGTAACCCTGGCGCCCGGCGATGTAGTCGGTCAGCGCCGCGGGGATCTGTCCGCTCGTACCGTAGCGGGCCACGATGTCGGCGACGTGGTTACCGACCATGCCGCCGAACCAGCGGCACTGCTCCCGCATGTGGGCGTGGTCGGTGCCGATGTACATCGGCGCTGCCACACAGACTTTCACCGCTCCCGGATCGCGCCCGGCCGCGGCGGCGGCCTGCCGGACGGTGCGGATCGCCCACTCGACGATATCCGGGTCGGCCAGTTGCAGGATGAATCCGTCGGCGACCTCGCCCGCGAGGGCCAGGGCCTTCGGTCCGTACGCCGCGACCCACACCTCCAGCCGAGAGCCCGCACTCCACGGGAATTGTATTGTGCGCCCGCCGTATTCGACGGCACGGGAATTGGCCAGCTCCCGGATCACATGAATCGAATCGCGCAGGGTCCGCAGTGTGGTGGGGTGGCCGCCGCCGACCCGCACGGCCGAATCGCCGCGCCCGATGCCGCAGACGGTGCGGTTGCCGTACGCCTCGTTGAGGGTGGCGAAGGTGGACGCGGTCACCGCCCAGTCCCGGGTGGCCGGATTTGTCACCATCGGGCCGACCGTAATTCGCTTGGTCTCATTCAGGATTCGGCTGTGCAGCACGTACGGCTCCTGCCACAGGATGTGCGAATCGAAGGTCCACAGATGGCTGAAGCCGTACGCCTCGGCGAGTTTCGCGAGCTGCACCGTCCGCGCCGAGGGCGGATCACACTGCAGGACCACTCCGAATTGCATTGTCGTCTCCCTGTGTCAGTCCACCCGGCAACTTCTCGAGCTCCGTCGGCTCGTCATCCCGTCGCCTTCTCCGCTCGCCCTGCCGGCTCGGCAGACTCGGCCGGCTTGCCCGCCCGCTGCGTTCACCCATCCGCCGACTCCGCAAGCTCGGGCGGTGCGCCGGCCTAGATCAGATACTGGCACTGATCGCGGCGCACGAAGCGGCCGTCGCCCTTGCGGCCGATGTACTCCCCCGCGTCGACGACGACCTTGCCGCGCGAGAGCACCGTGTCGACATGGCCGTCGATCTCGAACCCCTCCCAGGCCGAGTGGTCCATGTTCATGTGGTGGGTCTTGCCCAGGCCGATCGAGGTGTGCCCGTTCGGGTCGTAGATCACCACGTCGGCGTCCGCGCCGGGCGCGAGCACCCCCTTGCGGCCGTAGAGCCCGAACATGCGCGCCGGGGTGGTCGAGGTGATCTCGACCCACCGCTCGAGGGTGATCCGGCCCTCGACCACGCCCTGGTACATCAGGTCCATCCGGTGCTCCACCGAGCCGATGCCGTTGGGGATCTTGGAGAAATCCCCGACGCCCATATCCTTCTGCCCCTTCATGCAGAACGGGCAGTGGTCGGTGGCGACCATCTGAATGTCGTTGGTGCGCAACGCTTGCCACATGTGGTCCTGATGGTGTTCCGCGCGCGAGCGCAGCGGGGTGGAGCATACCCACTTGGCTCCCTCGAATCCCGGCGCGCCCAGTTGCTCTTCCAGTGAGAGGTACAGATACTGCGGACAGGTCTCGCCGAAGACGTTGCGGCCTCGATCGCGCGCCGAAGCCACCTGTGCGACAGCCTGTTTCGCCGAGACATGCACGACATACAGTGGGGCGCCGGTCAAATCGGCCAGCATGATCGCCCGGTGGGTGGCCTCCTCCTCGAGCTGCCAGGCCCGCGCGATGCCGTGATAGTACGGATCGGTCTTGCCCTGCTCGAGCAACTGGCCCACGAGAACGTCTATGGCGGGCCCGTTCTCGGCGTGCATCATCGTCATCAGACCGGTGGACGCACCGATCTGCATCGCGCGCAGGATCTGCGCGTCGTCGCTGTAGAACACGCCCGGATAGGCCATGAACAGCTTGTAACTGGTAATGCCCTCGCCGGGCAGTTCGCGCAGCGCCGACAACGACGCGTCGTTCACGTCGCCGACGATCTGATGGAACCCGTAGTCGATCGCACACTGTCCGGCGGCCATCTCGTGCCAGGTGGCCAGGCAATCTTGCAGCCGCTCGCCGAACTTCTGCACCGCGAAGTCGATGATCGTGGTGGTGCCGCCCCAGGCCGCCGCGCGGGTGCCGGATTCGAAATCGTCCGAGGCGATGGTGCCGCCGAACGGCATCGACATGTGCGTATGCGCGTCGATGCCGCCGGGTACGACGTACTTGCCGGTCGCGTCGATGACCGTGTCCGCACTCCGGGCGAGGTCCGTGCCGAGCACCGTGCTGCCCGGCTCGAGCAGCGCGGCGATCCGCTCGCCGTCGACGAGGATGTCCGCGGCGGTGCGGCCGGTCGCCGAGACGACCGTGCCGCCGGTGATGAAAGTGGTTGGCATACCGGGCAACTCCTTCGGCTGGGCAGGCTCAGGGCGCGACCACGGCCTGGTACGAATCCGGGCGACGGTCCCGGTAGAACTGCCAGTCCCCGCGCACCTCCCGCAGCACGTCCAGATCCAGCTCGCGGATCACGAGTTCCTCGGTGCCGGTGGAGGCGATCGCGCCGACGTAGTTGCCGCGTGGATCCACGAAATACGAACTGCCGTAGAAGGTCACCGCGGCCTCGCCGAATTCGTCACTCTCCGTGCCGATTCGGTTGTTGGCGGCGATGTAGTACTGGTTGGCGGCCGCGGCGGCGGGCTGCTCGAGCTCCCAGAGCCGGTTGGACAGACCGGGTTTGGTGGCCGAGGGGTTGAACACCAGCTCCGCGCCGGCCAACCCCAGCGCCCGCCATCCCTCGGGGAAATGACGGTCGTAGCAGATATAGACCCCGATGCGGCCGGCCGCGGTGTCGAACACCGGGTAGCCGAGGTTGCCGGGCCGGAAATAGAACTTCTCCCAGAAGCCGGGCAGGTTCGGAATGTGGTGCTTGCGGTATTTGCCCAGATAGCTGCCGTCCGCATCGATCACCGCGGCGGTGTTGTACAGCACCCCCGGCTGCTCCTGTTCGTAGACCGGCAGGACCACGACCATGTTGTGCCTGCGGGCCAGTTCGGCGAATCGCGCCGTGGTGGGGCCGGGTACCGATTCGGCGTACTCGTAGTACTTCCTGTCCTGAACATTTCCGAAGTAGGGCCCGTAGAACAATTCCTGGAAGCAGATCACCTGCACGCCCTCGACCGCGGCCTGCTCGACGAACTTCTCGTGCTTGGCCAGCATCGACTCCCTGTCCCCGGTCCAGGTGGCCTGGGTGATGGCCGCCTTGATCGTCGTCATGGAGGTTCTCCTTCCCGAATTCTTCAGTTATTGTCGAATATAAACATTTCCTGAATATTTCGATGAATGCAGGAATTGTAAACCTGCCGCCTCGACGCCCAGGCGGAAATGCATGGAATTCTCGGCCGGGAACGCCGGACCGCGGCAGCGGTCAGTGGCGTATGCCGTGGAACGGATTACCGCCGTGCAGGTAGAACCAGGCAGCCGCGGCGGCCACCAGCGCGAGGACCAGGACCACGAAGGATCCGTAGCGGGGACGGGTGGCCCAGCCCCGGCTGCGGTCGAAGGACAACCGGCCGGGTCCGGTGAGGATCAACGACGCGGCCAGACCCGCCAGGATCGACTCCAATTCGACTGTCTTGTACTGGAATCCGCTGGACATGCCCTGCTTCCAGAGCCAGGCGTCGCTGATCGAGGCCAGTACCGCGCCCGCCGCCAGCGGGGTGGCCAGGCCCAGGATGATCAGGATGCCGCCGCCGACCTCGGCGACGGTGAGCATCGAGGCGGACAGTTCGACTTGCTTCCAGCCGCCCGAGGACAGCATCTCGCGGGTGCCGGTCAAGCCCGGCCCGTGGAACCATCCGGCCAGCTTCTGCAGGCCGTGGTAGAGGAAGGTCAGGCCGATGACCAGGCGCAGCACCAGCAGGCCCAGATCCTGGGTGCCACGACGATTGTCCGTGCGGGCGAGGCGGTTACGCGGAACGGTGTTGCCTGCGCTCGGCGCGGGCGGGATGGTGGCGAAAGAATACGTCGAGGCGGCTTCGCGCTCCGACTCGCCGGCGTCCCCGGCGGGGCGTTCGTTCGCGACCGTTTCGTACCTGGCGATTCCGACGGATTCGTACTGGCCGGTGGTGTACGGCGTGGCGGACGAGCCGCCCGCGGCGGGAACATCGGGGTCGAGGCCGAGCTCGTCCTCGGTGCGCGGGACATCCGAGCCGGAAGTGGATTTCACCGTCGGGAACTCTCCGGTCGGCCCATCGTACGGACTGCCCGCCGGTTTCCCGGAGAGCCCGGGAGTGTTCGACTCGGATGATGCATGCGGCTTGTCGGTCACCCGTGCAGACTATGTCGACGCCGGGATCCGCGCTTCGTCTCGGTACGGCGTGTCCGCGCCACGCGGGCCGGTCGGGTCACCCCCTGCGAGCGTGCGCCGCGGTATTTCCGTAACGTCTGACCCATGAGTGTGGTTGTCGCGGGCCGTATCGCTGTGAGCTTGGCTGTCACCGCCTGCCTGCTGGCCGGATGTGCCGGCTTCGACGATTCCGCGTCCAAACCGTTCACCCCCGCACCCAGCATCAGTCCGGAGGGATCCGGCCCGACCACCAAGCCCTCGACCAAGCCGTCCACACCCAAACGCGCCGCGGGGCCGTGCGTCGACCCTGATCCGAGCGTCGTGGTGTCCTGCCTGGACAGCACCGGCGGACTCGCGGTGCTGCCCGACGGGCAGCAGGCGCTGGTGACCGAGCGCGTCACCGGACGGGTGCTGAAGGTGGTCAACGTGGACCCCAGCGAGGTGCCGCCGCCCCCGGCCGAGGTGGCGAAACTCGATGTCGACGCCACCGGTGACGGCGGTCTCACCGCTGTCGCATTGTCGCCGACCTACGACGAGGACGGGCTGATGTACGCGTACATCACCACGCCGAGCGACAACCGCATCGTGCGCATCGGCGCGGGCGGCGTCCCGAAACCGATCCTTACCGGAATTCCCAAGGGCACCAACGGAAATCGTGGCGCCATCGACTTCATCTCGGCCACCAGGATGGTGGTGGAGACCGGTAACGCCGGTGATCCTGGAGCAGCCGGGAATCCGAATTCGCTGGCGGGCAAGGTGTTCACGATCGACAATCCGGCGCCCGGCAACGCGAATCCGAAGATCCTCGCCTCGGGTATCGGCACGGCCGGTGGCGTATGCCCGGATCACAAGGACAGCATCTGGTTCACCGACCGCACCGCGACCGAGGACCGGTTGCAGCGCGTGGACACCAACGGCACGGTGAGCACCGGCTGGACCTGGCCGGACCGGCCGGGCGTCGGCGGATGCGCGGCCGCCGTGGACGGCGTCGCGGTATCGCTGGCCGGAGGCAAGGCGCTGGCCTTCGCCAACGCCGACCAGAACACCCACGCCATCACCACCCAGCCGACCATGGTCGCGCAGAACAAGTACGGTCAGCTGAACGGCGCGTCACTGGGGCCGGACGGGTACGTCTGGGTGGACACCGTGAACAAGCCGTCCGCGGCCGGACCGCTGGACGAGCGAGTGGTGCGGATTCCGCCGCCGAAGGGCGGCTCGGGCAACGGCTCGCCGGACTAGCCGAGAGTCGGCGGCGTGCCCGGATCGGGTGCGCCGCCGCCATGCCGGTCCATCGGGAGACGGAGACTATCCGGCGACGCCGCAGGCCGCCAGCACCAGCTCACGCACGCGAGCGGCGTCCGCCTGGCCGCGGGTTGCCTTCATGACATCGCCCACGACCTTGCCCGCGGCCTGTACCTTGCCCGAACGGATCTTCTCGGCGATATCCGGATTGGCCGCCAGGGCCTTGTCGACCTCGACCTGCAGCGCCGAATCGTCGGAAACCATGCCCAGGCCCTTGGCCTCGACGATCGCGCCCGGCTCGCCCTCACCGGCGAGGACGAAGTCGACGACCTGCTTGGCGACCTTGCTGTTGATGGTCTTGGCGTCGACCAGGGCGACGACCTCGGCGACCTGCCCCGGGGTGATGGGCAGCTCCTCGAGCGCCACGTCGCGTTCCTTGGCCTGCTCGGTGAGGTAGTTGACCCACCAGGCGCGGGCGGCGTCGACCGAGGAGCCCGCATCGACGGTCGCGATGATCAGATCCAGCGCGCCGGCGTTGATCAGATCGCGGAACACCTCGTCGGGCAGGGCCCATTCGGCCTGGATGCGGGCGCGGCGCAGCCACGGGTATTCGGGGATGGTGGCGCGCAGCTCCTCGACCCAGGCCGCGTCGGGGGCGATGGGCTCGAGATCCGGCTCGGGGAAGTAGCGGTAGTCCTCGGCGGTCTCCTTGGGGCGGCCGGGCGAGGTGGTGCCGTCGGTCTCGTGGAAGTGCCTGGTCTCCATGAGGATCGAGCCGCCGGAGGCGAGTATCGCTGCCTGACGGCGCATTTCGAACCGGACCGCGACCTCGACGCTCCGGAGCGAGTTCACGTTCTTGGTCTCGGTGCGGGTGCCGAATTCCTTGGCGCCCTTGGGCATCAACGAGACGTTGGCATCGCAGCGCAGCGAGCCCTGCTCCATCTTCACGTCCGAGACGTCGAGCGACTTCAGCACTTCGCGCAGCGCCGTGACGTAGGCGCGGGCCACCTCGGGCGCGCGCTCCCCGGCGCCGGTGACCGGCTTGGTGACGATCTCGATCAGCGGAACGCCCGCGCGGTTGTAGTCCAGCAACGAGTGGCTCGCGCCGTGGATGCGGCCGGTAGCGCCGCCCACGTGCAGCGACTTGCCCGTGTCCTCCTCCATGTGGGCGCGCTCGATCTCGACCCGGAAGGTGGTGCCGTCGTCCAGCAGGACGTCGAGGTAACCGTCGGTGGCGATCGGCTCGTCGTACTGGCTGATCTGGTAGTTCTTCGGCTGGTCCGGATAGAAGTAGTTCTTGCGCGCGAACCGGCCCCACGGAGTGATCGAGCAGTTCAGCGCGAGACCGATGCGAATAGCCGATTCGACGGCCTTCTCGTTCACCACCGGCAGCGCGCCGGGCAGGCCCAGGCAGACCGGGCAGACCTGGGTGTTCGGCTCGGCTCCGAACGTCGTCGGGCAGCCGCAGAACATCTTCGTCGCGGTGCCCAGCTCGACGTGCACCTCCATGCCCAGCACCGGATCGAACCGGTCGACGACATCGGCATAGTCCATCAAGTCCACCGTGGGTGCAGTCATGCTCGCAGTTTAATTGCCTTCGCTTCACCCCGGCGGCCCGCGCCCCCGACGACCGGGCGCCAACGTTGCCGACGGCACGAACCAGGTGTGACCGACAGACAAAACCCAGCCGCAACCACACAACGCCCTCAGCGGCGTAACGTCTCCGTCGAGCTGGAAACACCCCGCGAAACACTCACCAACAACACCCGAAGCCCCAGCACCCACACCGAAACCGACCGACGCGAAGCAAGGCGAAAACCAACGCACCGAACCGGCAACGTCTCCGTCCCGCAGGAAACAGCCCGCGAAACGCTCACCGACAACCCCGAAGCCTCGGCACCCACCACACCGAAACCGACCGACGCGAAGCGAGGCGAGGCGAAAGCTCACGCACCCAGCGGCGAAGCGTCTCCGTCGGGCTGGAAGTCGCCCGCGAAGCGAAAGGCTCAGCAACACCAACCCCAAAGGTTTTCGGCGCGGGCTCGTCGTTCAGCCCTCGAAGCGCATGGCCGAAGGC
>NZ_JCAJZQ010000025.1:0-24445 GCF_059510335.1 Nocardia sp. PLKS1-43
GGCATCAGCCGGGGTGCGAACTCGACCACATGCGGCGTCACTCCCATCAGGCGCAGCGCGTTGGCCGCCTCGAGTCCCAGCAGACCACCGCCGACGACGACACCCACGGCACCCGGCCCGGCGCCCTGCGCCGCGGCGCGGATGCCGTCGAGATCCTCGATGGTGCGGTAGACGAAACATTCCGGCCGGTCGTGGCCCGGCACCGGCGGCACGAACGGATACGAGCCGGTCGCCAGCACCACCGCGTCGTAGGCGATGGCATCGCCGTCGGAGGTGAAGACCTTGCCCGCGGCGCGATCGATCGATTCGGCGCGCACGCCCAGCCGCAGATCCACCAGTTCGTCACCGGCGTACTCGTTACCGGGCAGCGCCAGCGCCGCCGGGTCCCATACGCCCACGTAGGAGGACAGGGCGACGCGATCGTACGCGGCACGCGATTCCTCGCCCAGCACCACGATCTGCCACAGGTTCTCGGTATCACGCGACCGCAGCGCCTCGACGAAGCGGTGGCCGACCATGCCATGGCCGACGACCACAACGGTGCGCTGGGCAGGGATGCGCGGCATGCTCACGGGGGAACCTCCTGAATTCCGGATGACCCCACGGTAGGAAACGGGTATTGCGGCGATGCTGCGCGAAATGACCGTCAAATCAACGGTTGCTCACGTGCGCGGCGATCTTCCCGTGAGATACCGGTCCGCGGCCCTGCTACCGGGCGGGCCGCCGCGAATGCGTTCGGGCCGGGGTGTTCCCGGCCACAGCGCCATCGAAACGCGGCTACCCCGCCTGCACAAGCCGGCGAATCAGCCCCAGGTGTCCTCGAGCATCCGCGGTTTGCACGCCTGCCAGGCGCCGGTCAGCATCACCAGCACGGCCACGCACAGCATCGCGAACGGCGCGGTCCAGCCGCCGGTGATGGTGTGCAGCACGCCGAACAGCAGGGGCCCCACGCAGGCGGCGGTGTATCCGACGCCCTGGCTGAATCCGGACAACGCCGCCGAACCGGCCTGGGTGCGACTGCGCAGATTGATCAGCGTCAGCGACATCGGGAACGTGCTGGGGCCCAGGCCCAGCAGCAGCACCCACAGCACCGGCGCACCCATCGGCGCCCACAGCAATCCGGCGAACGCCACGAAATAGCAGACCGCACAACCGATCACGATCGGAAACGGATTGCGCACCCGGGCGGTCACACTCGGCGCGGCCAACGCCGCAGCCAGTCCGATGAACGAGAACACCGCGACCATGGTGCCGCCGAAGGCCGGACTCGCCCCGGTGTCGGTGAAGATCTTGGGCAGCCAGGTGAACATGGCGTAGGTGGTCAGCGAGGTCATGCCGAACATTCCGGCCATCCCCCACGCCACCGGCGACTTCCACGCCTTACCGGTCGCAGCCGGTTCGGGCAGCGCGGTCCGGACAACGTTGAACTCCGGTGCTTCCGAGGGCCCTGCGTGGTGACGCTCCGCTGCCGCCTCCGGGCCCGCCGGGCGCACCGCGACGTCGCGACCACGGCGATCCAGCAGCACCCACAGCCACGGCAACGCCGCGACCAGTGGTAACAACGCCCACACGCCCAGCGAGACCCGCCAGCCGTCGGCGTCGGCGAGCGGCACCGCGATCAGGGCGGGCAGCACGGTACCCAACTGCACCATGGTGATATACAGCGCGCTGAGCGTTGCGAGCCGATCGGAGAAATACCGCTTCACCAGCGGCGGTACGACGACGTTGCCGATACCCATCCCGGCCAGCGCGAGCGCCGAGAACACCAGCAGCTCCCAGGTCGCCGGAACCAGCGCGCGCACGGCCTGCCCGGCCGCGGCCGCCAGCATGGCCGCCAGCGCGGTGCGCTCGAGCCCGAGCCGCCGCACCAGAAGCGGAGTGAGCACACCGCCGGCGGCGAACATCACGGTCGGAATCATGCCGAAGACGCCGACGACCGTCGTCGAATAGCCGATATCCGCGCCGATCCGCTCGGCGAGCGGGGTGAACGCAGTTACCGCCAGGCGCAGGGTGAACGCGGAGACGATGATCGCCGCGAAGACCAGCAGCCGCCCTTCCAGCAGGGAACGCCGGCGTTCGGCGGTGACGCGGACATCCGCATCCGGTGATGCGATGGACGGGCTGTCGAGGCGGGCAGTCGGAGACACGGGCTAAATCATAGGATGACCGGATGATGGGAGGCAATGGAATATCCCGGGGGTACTCTGTTGTGCGTGCAACAAGTGCGGCGCACCAGCCTCATCGCTCAGGTGACCGACCAGCTTCGTGCCGAGATTCGTTCCGGCCGGTGGCCCGTCGGTTCCCGCATACCCACCGAACCGGAGCTGACCGAACTCACCGGCACCGGTCGCAACACCGTGCGCGAGGCGGTGCAGGCGCTGGTGCACGCCGGAATGCTGGAACGTCGGCAGGGGTCGGGCACCTACGTGATCGCGACCTCCGATCTCGGCGGCACCCTGGCGAAGTACTTCGCCGACGCGGTGGAACGCGACATCCTCGAACTGCGTCAGGCCCTGGACACCCAGGCCGCGCGCCTGGCCGCGCAACGCCGCGACGACAACGACATCGCCACCCTGCGACATCTGCTGGACGAACGCCGAAAGGCCTGGGACGACGACGATCCCGGCGCCATCCACGCCGACGTGCAACTGCATCGCGGCATCGTGGTCGCCAGCCACAACGCGGTCTATCTCGAGTTCTACGATTCGCTGCTGCCGGTGATGGAACAGGGAATCCGTTGGCGCACATCCAAATCCGGCGGTTCCTACCACACCGAACACGCCGAGCTGGTGAACGCGGTGATCGCGGGCGACTCCGAACGCGCTGCGCGAGCGGCCAACTGCTTCCTCGGCTCGCTCATCGCCGAATATCCGGGTCGCTGACGGCCCGCGGCACGACATCGGCCGGTACCGGCATTTGCGTTGTGCCGCAACGGCTTTCATTGATTACAGGGAAGCCGGGTGCGGGAATCAGAGCAGCAGCCGGACCATATCCGCGGTATGAGCCAGTCCCGGGAACGCCTCGGGCGTCGAGCGCGGGTGCAGGGCGTGCACGGCGAGCCGGAACATGACCGCGCGCAACATCATCTGCGGCCACTCCGGCAGATCCGCCCACCGATGCAGCAGGCCCTCGTCCGCGCCGCCCCAGGACAACGCGTCGACCACGATCACCCCCGCGGCCCACGACGCGGGCCGCCAGTAGGGGGTGATATCGGTCAGGCCCGGCGTGGCGGTGCCGGAGAACAGCACCGTGCCGAACAGATCGCCGTGCACCAGCTGGGGCTCCGATCGCACCGGTTTGCGCAGGGTGGACAGCTGGGTCAGGATTTCCAGGCTGCGCTGCCCGTCCGGTGAGGTCACCGGCGCCATACCGCCGGCCTTCAGGCTGCGCAGCGGCACCGGCTCCCAGGCCGCGCGGTCGGCGGCGACGAAGACGTCCACGTCCATCCACGGCGCGATGGGCTGCTGGGCCAGGAAGCGCGGCCGCTCGAGCTTGGCGGTGGCGCGGTGCAGCCGCAGCGATACCGACACCACCTCGTCGTGCCGGGGCTCGGGAGTGCCCTCCAAGAATGTGTCGGCGCGCCAACCGGATACGACGTACCGTCCATCGGTCGCGCGCACCGGATGGGCCAGGCGCAGCCCGTCCACCGACAACGTCTCGCGCACGTTCGCCGACCACGCCGCGCGGGCGTGATCGGCGATCGGTGACAGCACCACATCCCCGCACCGCCAGCCGCCGTCCCAGTCCCCCAACGCGATCGGCGTCACCTCGCGAAGACCGAATGTGGCCCGCACGTGCTCGGGAGGTTCCACAGAAGTCACGGCCGTACCGTACTCCGGCCGAGTGAACCACCTCGCACGCCGCGCCGAGCAGTTTCCGCGTCGAGATCACCCAGTCAGAGCCACAGATCGGACCGCACCGAGTCGCCGGCCCGCGCTGACCGAAACAGACCTTCCCACCGACGAGACAACCGATCGCACAAGGACATCCGGAGTCGGCGGCCGGGACCACAACCGCCGGTCCGCGGCGAATAGGCCGGATCCTCGCAGCTCGCCGAATTCACGGCGAGGCTCGTGAGCACAGGCGCCCACCCTTCCGGCCGGCTCGCCCGTCTGCCAGACGCCGACACTGGAACCCCAGACGCCGTCACTGGAACCACTCTTCCCCGGAAAACGCGGAAGGGAGTGGACCTAGTAGACCGGCAGCGACGGGTCGATCTGCTTGGCCCAGGCGATGATTCCGCCCTGCAAGTGGGTGGCGTCGGCGAATCCGGCCTGCTTCAGGGCCGCCAGTGCCTCGGCCGATCGGATGCCGGTCTTGCAGTGCAGCACGATCGGGCGGTTCTGCGGCAGTTCGGACAGTGCCTCGCCGGACAGGATGCGGTCCTTGGGAATCAGCTTGGCGCCGTCGATCCGGACGATGTCCCACTCGACGGGCTCGCGCACGTCCACGATGGCGACGTCCTTGCCGGCGTCGAGCATGTCCTTGAGCTCACGCGCGGTGATCGTGGAGCCCGCGGCCGCGGCCTGGCCCTCCTCGGACACCACCCCGCAGAACGCGTCGTAGTCGATCAGTTCGGTGATCGGCTGACGTTCGGGATCGCGCCGCAGCTTGATGGTGCGGTAGTTCATATCGAGTGCGTCGTACACCATCAGGCGGCCCAGCAGCGGATCGCCGATGCCGGTGATCAGCTTGATCGCCTCGGTGACCATGATCGAGCCGATCGACGCGCACAGCACGCCCAGCACGCCGCCCTCGGCGCAGGAGGGGACCATCCCCGGCGGCGGAGCCTCGGGGTACAGGTCGCGGTAGTTGATGCCGCGGCCGTCGGGAGCGTCCTCCCAGAACACCGACACCTGGCCCTCGAACCGGTAGATCGAACCCCAGACATACGGCTTGTGGGCCAGTACCGCGGCGTCGTTGACCAGGTAGCGAGTGGCGAAATTGTCGGTGCCGTCCACGATCAGGTCGTATTGGGAGAACAGCTCGACCGCGTTGTCGTTGTCGAGCCGGAACTTGTGCAGCACCACATTGATTCCGGAATTGATCTCCAGAATCGAATCGCGCGCGCTGTCGGCCTTGCTGCGGCCGATATCGGATTCACCGTGAATGATCTGCCGCTGCAGATTCGACGAATCGACCTCGTCGAATTCCACGATGCCCAATGTGCCGACCCCGGCGGCGGCCAGGTAGAGCAGCGCCGGAGAACCCAGCCCGCCCGCGCCGATCACCAGCACCTTGGCGTTGCGCAGCCGTTTCTGCCCGTCCACACCCAGATCCGGAATGATCAGGTGGCGGCTGTAGCGGGCAACCTCCTCCCGGCTCAGCTCACCGGTCGGCTCGACCAGTGGCGGCAGGGGCTTCGGTGATGACACGTCCTGGACTCCTCGCATCGAATTCGCAGTGTCGAATGGTGCAACACCTCGAATCGGGTCGTTCTTCCCCGCGATCACCGTACAGGCTCACCCGCGGGGGTACGGCCAGGGATTGAACCGGCACGTCTTGCCGTCCTTGGGGACCACTCCCTGCGGGTCGAGAGCGGCGATGTCGTTGTTGCGGGTGCCGAAGGTCTGCTGCATCATCACCGGGGCCAGGCCGCCGTCGACGGCGCAGGGCTGATGTTCGTGATAGCCGATGGCGTGGCCGACCTCGTGATTGATCTGGTACTGCCGGTACGAGCCGACATCGCCGTCGAAGGCCGGTGCGCCGCGCACCCAGCGCACCTCGGAGAGGATGACCCGGCCCAGATTGCTGTTGAAGCAGGAGGAATCTATCGGGATGTCGAATCCGCAGTCGGCCTCGGTGGTCTTGCGCGAGGTCACGGAGATGCGGAAATCCGGTTCGCCCGAATCGATCCGGCGGAATCCGAACCGGGTGTCGTGAATCCAGCTCTTCGGATTGCCCAGCGTCGCGTCGACCATGTGCGCCACCGATTCGTCGCCGCCGTAGCCGGCGGTGTCCACCCCGTCCTCGATCTCGACGGTGTAGGTGAACAGATGCTCCTGCGCCGCGCCCACCTTCGCCGATGTACCGGACACGATATGCCAGGCGCCCGACCCCGCCTCGGTGAACGGCCCTCCGGCGGGCAGCGCGCCGGTCGGCAGATCGGCCGCGAATTTCCCGTCGCCCTTGGGCGGTACGCCGATGATGCCGCCCCGGTCCGACCGCGGACTCAGCCGGCCGACTCCGGGTTGTCCGGACCCACCGGAGTTCCCGCTGTCCCGCAGCGCGTTCACCACGACCAGCACCGTCACCACGACCAACACCGGCAGCGCGTAGGCACGCCAGCCGTACGTGCAGACGAAGCGGCGCGCGGCGGCGCGTTTGCCGTTCGCGCGCGCGGACCGGGACGCATCGGCCGATATCCCACCGGCCTCCCATTGCCGGGAATTGCGCTCCGGAGAATTCGTCGGATCCCACTGCGCTCGCAATGGTTGCCGATCACGATCCGCGCCGTAAAGATCCGCATCGTCCGCGACATCCGGATCGGCCCCTACCGTGCCGACACGGCCCCGCTCGGCACTGCCGTCGAATGATCCGTCCTGGTGGTCGGTCACGACATCAGACTCTCACAACCGCGACGCGCGCTGTGCAGGACCGGGAAGAGCGGATCGGTTGCGAGATATCTCACCACTGTGCGAGATTGCTTACGAAGACCATTTACTGACAAGTTGCCAATAGCTACCGGGATCGGCTGCGCGTACCGAGCTCCGAGTTGGCCCGAGCCCAGCGCGGGACAATTGGAGCGAGTATCGTTCGGGGGATACCCGTGCTCACCTTTCCGCCGGGAATCGATTGGGAGATGCCGAAATGACAGACCTCGTGGACCGGATGACGTCGTCTCGACTGTCGTCCGAGACCATGGTGCCGAACAAGCGTGGAACGCGCCTGCCCCGCGACGCCCGCCGGGCGCAACTACTCGCGGCGGCGAGCGAGGTCTTCGTGCTACGCGGATATCACGCGGCCGGCATGGACGAGATCTCCCAGTGCGCGGGTGTCTCCAAACCCGTTCTCTACCAGCACTTCTCGAGTAAGCTGGAACTGTATCTGGCGGTGTTGCAGAACTACATCGACGCGCTGGTGTCGAGTGTGCGCCAGGCGCTGCGCTCCACCACCGACAACAAGCAGCGCGTGCGCGCCGCGGTCGCGGCGTACTTCGACTTCGTCGACCACGACACCCAGGGCTTCCGCCTGGTCTTCGAATCCGATCTGACCAGTGAGCCGCAGGTGCAGCGCCGGGTCGAGCAGGCCACCGAGGCATGCGTGGACGCGGTGTTCGACCTGGTCGCCCACGACTCCGGCCTGGACCCGTACCGCGCCCGCATCCTGGCCGTCGGCCTGGTCGGCGCCAGTCAGATCACCGCCCGCTACTGGCTCGAGGCCGACCGCCCCATCCCGAAGGAAGAGGCCGTCGACACCACCGTCTCGCTGTGCTGGGGTGGCCTGAAGCACGTGCCGACCCGGCCCACCGCCTAGCGGCACAGGACATACGAGTTCGGGCCCCGGGCGATATATCGCCCGGGGCCCGAATTCGTAACTTCTAGACCGCGGCGAAGCCCACGCGACCGGTGGCGGCGGTGCCGATCTCCACGTAGGCCACCTTGGCCGCCTGGATCAGGTACTTGCGGCCCTTGTCGTCGGTCAGCGATACCACGCCGTCCTTGCCGGTCAGCGCACCGGAAACCAGCGCCTCGACCTCTTCCGGGGTCTGCGAACTGCTGATCACGAGTTCACGCGGGCTATCCGAGATACCGATCTTGACCTCCACGGCCAACCTCCTTGAATGCTTGGCTCCCCCGCCTCTTCCGAGCCTTCAGCGTGCCGTTGAGCGCGTGAAGCGCCCGCTTCGGGCCGACGGTCGGGTGCCAGGTTACCTTGTGGACGTACCCGGCGAGTTACCGATGTACGTGCGAAATCAGTTGTTACGCTGGGATTTCATCCTAGACCAAGCACCCGCATGCGTTCGGCGTGGGAGTTCTGCATGTGCTCGAACAGCGCGGCCACGCCGTTCAGATCGCCGGTGGCCGCGAGAACCAGTTCGGTCAGCTCGTCGCGCTGGGCCATCACCCACTGCGCCTGGGTGATCGCCTCGCCGAGCAGCCTGCGACCCCACAGCATCAGCCGGTCGCGCTCGGAACGGCTCTCCTCGACCGCGCGGCGGACCTCCTCCACGACGAACTGCGAATGGTCCGTCTCGGCCAGCACATCGCGCACGACCGCGGCGACCTCCGGGGCCAGCGCGCTGGCCAGCACGGTGTAGAAGTCCGCGGCGATACCGTCGCCGACGTAGAACTTCACCATCGACTCGAGCCACGTCGAAGGGTCGGTCGAATTGTGATAGGCGTCCAGCGCGCGCACGAACGGCGCCATCGCGTCGAACACCTCGACCCCGCGATCGGCCAGAGCCCGGTTCAACGTCTCGAAGTGATCCATCTCGGCGGCGGCCATCGTGGCGACGGCCACCTTGCCCCGCAGCGAGGGCGACAGCTTCGCCTCCTCGGCCAGCCGATAGAACGCCGAGATCTCGCCGTAGGCGAGTACGGCGAACAGGTCGGTGACGCCGGGGTGATCGGCGGGAATGCGAACAGTGGATTCGGTCGAATCATCCAGCGCGGCAGGCGGGTTTGCTCCCATACCTACACCCTAGTATCGCGATCGCCGCAATCGTGGGCAGGTCACCGCGATTTCACGGTGTCGTGCCCCACCGCTCACGATCCGGCGTCCACGAGGAACTTCTCCAGGTATATCCAGGTCGATGTGCGCGCGGCCGGACCGGCGAGGATCCCGAGATGGCTGCCCGGCGCGGTCTCGAAGCGGACCTCGGCGGCGCCGGTGAGGGTGCGAGTGCCGTGTTCGACGGCGGCGGCCGGGGTGATCACGTCGTCGGGACCGCCCACCAGCAGCACCGGCGCGGTCACCTCGGACAGCGCGATCCGCCGCTCGCCGAGCCGGAATTCGCCCCGGCCGAGGTCGTTGGCCAGCATGCAGCGACCCCACAGCTGGTTGTAGAGCCGTCCCGGATATCCGGGCATACCGGCCTGGAAGCGATCGATGGTCTGCATCCGCCCGAGCGTGGCGGCGTCGGCCAGGTGCGTGGCGACGAACAGCGGACGCCGCAACTCGCGTTCCCAGGACGTCGCGCGGTAGGCCAGCCGGGTCAGCGGCGCGGGGACGCCGCCCGCCAGCCGCACGAGCGTGGAGGCGCCGATCCCGCCGGTCAACCGGGCAAGCGCACGCACCTGCGGCACGAACGGCACCCGGTCGTAGTCCAGCGGCGCGCCGATCGCGGTGATCGAGCGAACCGGCAGGGCCACGTCGGCGGCCGCGGTGAGCAGCGCGAGCACACCGCCCAGCGACCAGCCCACCAGATCCACCGGCGCACCGTCACGATCGGCGGACACGCGCCGGATCGCCTCGGGCAGGATGTCGTCGATCCAGTCCTCGAAGCCCATCCGCCGGTCCGCGAAGGTGATCTCGCCGTAGTCGACCAGGTACGGGCGATGCCCGCCCTCGAGCAGGAAGCGCGCCAGACTCTGATCGGGCCGCAGATCGAAACAGCTGGCCGGGGCGGCCAGCGGCGGGACGAGCAGCACCGCGGAACCCGTATCGGGCGCGCCCGTTCCACCGGTGCGCTCGAAACGCTGCAGCCGTCGATGCGGTTGGTCCCACAGCACCGTGTACGGCGTCGGCGCGGGCTGCTCGATCCCGTCGCCGAGGGTCAGCGCCCAGGCGTTGCGCGCGGCGAGGGTCACGGTGTCTGCCAAACTCACAGGCTTCAAGATATCGTGTGACACCGCGTCACACATATGTGGGATAGGCCACTCTCCCGGACCGGCGCCCGTTCGGCGCGGCGCCACGTGAATTTCGCGCGATTCGTGAATTATCCTGTGCCACACCGCACGCCACGTGATCGGACAATATTTCCGGCGAACTTCGCGGCGACCCGAACACGCATTTACCACGGCGCATCTCGGGCGGCGGAAGATATAACGCTACAATCGGCGTGGGCAACGGAAATTTCGACTCGCGCACGACCGAGCAGAAGTACCGCAGCCCAATGGAAAATGTGCGCGCACAGATCCGCAACACCGATGCGCCGCGCCAGGTTGATGCCGTCACCGGCATCCCGCAGCGGCCGAGGTGGGACACACCGCCGGATAAGTGGCCGAGAGCGGACCACCGGGTCCGCCCCACACCTCGTGCGCGCGAGATGCGATACCGCGAGGAAGGCAAGAACCTGAGCAAGATCACCGTGGAACAGGAACCCGGGTTGAGCGATACGCTGCTGACAGCGGAGCTCGACCCCACACACACCGCCCCCACATTCACCGAATTGGGAGTTCGCGAGGAAATCGTCCGCGCACTCGCCGAGATCGGAATCGAACGTACTTTCGCAATCCAGGAACTCACCCTGCCGCTCGCACTGGCCGGTGAAGACCTGATCGGCCAGGCGCGCACCGGTATGGGTAAGACCTTCGGATTCGGCGTACCACTGCTGCACCGCATTTCCAGCGGCGATTCGGGCACCACCGCCCTGGACGGCACACCACGCGCACTGGTCATCGTGCCGACCCGGGAATTGTGCATCCAGGTCACCCAGGATCTGGAGAATGCGAGCAAATATCTGACCAATCACCAAGGCCCGTTGAAGGTCACCTCGATCTACGGCGGCCGCCCGTACGAAACCCAGATCGAAGCGCTGCGCGCGGGTGTCGACGTGGTCGTCGGCACGCCCGGCCGCCTGCTGGATCTGGCCGAACAGCAGCATCTGATCCTGGGCAAGGTCGGCGTGCTGGTGCTCGACGAGGCCGACGAGATGCTCGATCTCGGCTTCCTGCCCGATATCGAGCGCATCCTGAACATGGTGCCGGACAAACGGCAGACGATGCTGTTCTCGGCGACCATGCCGGGCCCGATCATCACCCTGGCGCGCACGTTCCTGCACAAGCCGACCCATATCCGGGCCGAGGAGCCGCACGATTCGGCGGTGCACGACCGCACGGCGCAGTTCGTCTACCGGGCGCACGCGCTGGACAAGAGCGAGCTGGTGGCCCGCGTGCTGCAGGCGTCCGGACGCGGCGCGACCATGATCTTCACCCGCACCAAGCGGACCGCCCAGAAGGTCTCCGACGACCTGGCCGAGCGCGGATTCGCCGTCGGCGCGGTACACGGCGATCTGGGCCAGGTGCAGCGCGAGAAGGCGCTGGACAAGTTCCGCAAGGGCAGGATCGATGTACTGGTCGCCACCGACGTCGCCGCCCGCGGCATCGATATCGACGACGTCACCCACGTCATCAACTACCAGTGCCCCGAGGACGAGAAGACCTACGTGCACCGGATCGGCCGCACCGGTCGGGCGGGCCGCACCGGCGTCGCGGTCACCCTGGTGGACTGGGACGAACTGAACCGCTGGTCCGCCATCGATTCCGCACTGGGACTGGGAATTCCGGAGCCGGTGGAGACGTATTCCCGCTCCCCGCACCTGTTTTCGGACCTGGACATTCCCGAGGGCGTGACGGGCACGTTGCGCCGCAAGGTGGAACGCGACGAGGACGCGGTCGTGGTCGAGCGCACCGCGCGCAGCCCGCGCAAGCGCAACCGTCGCCGCACCCGGGGCGGTCAGCCGATCGATGGCATCGAAAGTGCCGAGGTGGCAACCGAAGCCGGTGACGAGTCCGCGAATTCGTCTGCGGAAGTACAGGATCCGACCGAGCCGGACGATGCCGCCAAGCCCGCGCGGCGCCGTCGCCGTCGCCGGTCCTCCGGTTCGGGCGACAGCGGCGAGAACGAGGCGCAGAACACGTCGTCGGAGTCGGCGGACTCGGCGGACTCGTCCGGCGAACCGGCCGCCGAATCCGAATCGGACGATCAGGCCGATAAACCGGCCCGGCGCCGTCGTCGCCGCCGCAGGCCCGCCAACGCGGATTCCACCGAGTCCGCCGACGCGCGCGTCTCCGCGACGGCCTGAGCGCAGCGATACCCCGCGGCCGAGGGCCCGTACCTGCCCGACAGGTACGGGCCCTCGGTGTGTCCGGGCAGCGCACGGTGCGCGCGCCCGCGCGGCAGCTCGAGCGCCGGCTCCGGACAGGCAAGCACGATCAGCGAACGCACGTGCCGTCGCGGCACGGCACGACCGCACACGTAGCCACGCACCGCACGTCTCCGGGCAGCACACCTGCCACCGGCCGCGGACCGTCGCCGCACGGCCCGCACCGTCACCGCGTTGACCAGGACGGCCGAAACGCGCAGCCGCCGAAGGAGAATCCGGGCGGTCGTGCCGTGCGCCGCGACGTCACCATCGGGCGGCCGCGGCGGATCGACTACGCTCGCTGACGTGCTCGCACCTGAGCGGCGGACGCGCGCCGATCTCCTTGCCGCAGTCGCGATCGCCGTCGTGGTGGTGATCGCGGTGGCCGTCGTGTGGTGGATCAGCGATGCGCGCGGCACCATTTCCGAGCCCGCCGCCCATGCCGCCGAGCAGCCCGTCGCCGCCGACCAGCTGCCGCAATCCCTGCACGAGTTGTGGCACGCTCCCGACGGGGCCGCGCGCCGGGCGTTGACCGCGGCCGGCGTGGCGGTCGCCGGTGACGGCGGCACCGTCACCGGATACGACCCGGTGACCGGTAAGCAAGTGTGGAAATACCAGCGCGATATGCCGCTGTGCGGGGTGGAGGCGCAGTACGGCACCGTCGTGGGCACCTATCGCGATCAGCGCGGCTGCAGCCAGACCACGATGCTCTCGGCCGACACCGGCGCCCGGCGCACCGCGCGCAGCAGCTATATGGACCACGCGATCACGTTGACCGCGGACGGCACCTATTTCCTCGCCCAGGGTTCGGACCGGCTCGAGATATGGCGTTCGGATCTGGTGCGCACGCTCGAATACGGCTATGTGGACGCTCCGGTGAACATCAAAACCCAGCCTCGATCGGGGTGCACCCTGCTGTCCTCGGTCTCCAGCAGCAGCCGTCTGGCGGTGCTCGAACACTGCCCCGGCGACGGCGCGGACCGGCTGAGTGTGCTCAATCCGGCCCCGAAGGACAGCACCGTGCCCGAGGAGTACGGCTCGCACGTGCTGACCGAGCCCGGCGCGAACGTGGCCGGCGCACAGGTGCTCGCGGTGTCGGACAACCGAATTCTGCTGTATCTGCCCGGAACCGGCACCACCGCACCGGAATTGGCGATCTTCGACGGCACCGCGAACCTGCTGTCGGTGGAGCGCCTGAACGCCCCGCTCCCGCCGACCGCGACCGCCACCCGGATCGGCTCGGCCGTACTGGTCTTCTCCGGCAACAGCGTGATCGCGTTGAATGCCACGACATTCGACCCGCTCTGGACCGCCCCGGACGCGCTCGGCTCCCCCGTTCTCATGGCCGGCCGGATCCTCGTCCCGGTCGACGGCGCGATCGCCGCGCTCGATCCCGAGACCGGCGCGGAAGTCACTCGAATCCCTCTGCAGCGCAGCGACTATCACAACGGCCCGATTTCGCTCGCCGTTGTCGGCAATACGCTCCTGGAACAGCGGGACGGTCGCGTCTACGGTATCGGCCGGTAACTGCCGGACGCGCACGAGCGGTTATCCGCCGGCGCGCTTCCGATGGTCCGCCAAGGCTCGGCCGAACTCGACATCCGAAACCGTTGCGCCGTAATCATTTCCGGGCAATGCACCTGCCGGAGTCAGGCCCGGCTGCCAGGCGATACCGGCGTGCCGTTTTTCCGACGATCACAGCCCCGGCGAACCTCGCCCGGACGCCCCTGAAGCAGAAAACGCCCGCGCGCCGACGGTGAGTCGGCCCGCGGGCGCTCGAAACTCGTTGTGCCGGATGGGCGCTCCGGTCAGCCCAGGTGAGCCGTGAGCAGCCAGGCCGGGACCGACTTGCGGCCCGGGCCCTCGTCCCTGATCTCGCCTCCGGTGAAGGCGGGGAAGGCGGGAACGTTGTCCGGGATGTTCGCGTGGATACGGGCAGGGCGAATCTCGTCGATGGTCCAGTACGCGCCGACGACCTCGCGCAACTCGTCCTCGCTCACGGCGTTGATCGGCCCCGGGAGTTGCACCGCGCGGTCGAAGACGAGGACGAAATAGGAGGCGCCCGGCGCGGCGGCGCGCACGATAGACTCCTGATAGCCCTTGCGCAGTTCCACCGGCATCGAGTGGAACAGGGTGCTGTCGACGATGGTGCCGAACCGGCCGTCGTAGCCGGTGAACGAGCTGATATCGGCGACCTCGAAGCTGGTGGTGGTCAGACCGCGCTCGGCGGCCGCGGCGCGGGCGAGGTCGATCGCGGTGGGTGACTGGTCCAGGCCGACGGTGGTGAAACCCCGTTCGGCGAGATACAGCGAGGTCGCGGCCTCGCCACATCCGGCGTCGAGGACTTCGCCGTGGAATTTGCCGGCGTCGATGAGAGCGGCGATCTCGGGTTGCGGCTCGCCGATACTCCACGGCGGCCGATTTCCCTGCCCCATCTCGGGGGCCTCACCACGGTAGGCGGATTCGAACATCGCGTCATTCGATGTGCTCGTCATCACCCCATTCTATGTCAACCTAGTTGATATGTGTCAATATGGTTGACATGGAAGGTCTCGAGGAAAGGCCTCTCGGTTACCTTCTGTACCGGGTTGCCGCGGCGTTGCGCTCCGAAGTGGTGGCGACCGCACTGGATCCGCTGGAACTCACGTTCCCGCAATATCTCTGCCTGCGTCTGCTGTCCCAATACCCCGGTCGATCGAATGCGCAGCTGGCCCGTGACGCCACGGTCTCACCGCAGGCGATGAACAAGGTGATCCGCGAGCTGCAGGACCGGGGTCTGGTGACGCGCCCGGCCTCGGTGCCGGCGGGCCGCTCGCTGCCCGCCACGCTGTCGCGGGAGGGCGTGGCCCTGCTGGAGCGACTGGACCCGTTGGTGCTCGCGGCCGAATCCCACGTACTCGCCAAACTCGGCGCCGGCGATCGTCACGAACTTCGTCGTCTGCTCGCCGCGGTCGGCTGACCGGCACGAAGTACGGATCCGGGAGTTCCCTCTGTGCCGGATATGAGTCTGCTGTGTATCGGCGCCAAGTCGTTGCGTCCCGGACCGGCAGGGCATGCAATGGCATCCGAGGTCGGGACCCACTCCTCAACGAGAGGCCAAAATGAAGAGGACATTGTCCGCATCGTTCGTCGTCATCGCCGCGGGCGCGCTGCTCGCCGGGCCGGTCATCGGTTCGGCCGCCGCCAACCCGCCGTATCAGACGCCGTCGCACCAGGACGACAACTGGGGCGGATTCAACCGCCCCGGCTGGCACGACCCCCGGGATCCGTTCCGCAACGACTGGCACTGCGACCGGCACGGCAACTGGCACAACAACGAGCACGATCGAGACGGGCACCACGACCAGCGCTGCCGCGCCTGGTGAATACCCCGCATCCCCGGTTCCGGCCGAACGCCGGAACCGGGGGGCGTTCTCAGTGCGCGCCGCCTCCCGCCGAGATGATGAGCAGGCGACGACGACGGCGAGCACGCTGTACCGCCTGCTCGGCCGAGGCGTTCGCATCCTCCTGCGACGCGCCCGCACGCACTGCCTTCTCGTAGGCCGCGGTCCTGACCTTCTCCTCCCGCGCCTCGCGACGTCGCCGACGTCCCTCGAGGAATCCCATGACACCCTCCTGTCCAGCCGAAGAACCCCGACCCCCGGACGTTCAGCCTGCCGGACAGCACATTCGCGGCACATCGCCCCGCAGGATGATTCCCGCATCACCCGCGTACCACTCGCGACCGACCCGCGTCATCCTCGCGCACACCGGCGAACCGTCGGCGAGGCAAGGCTTTTCGCTCACTTCTCGACGATTCCCAACCGGACGTGACCGCGCGCTCGGGTCACCGCCACGAAATGCTGTTCGGCCACCAGTTCCGCATGGCCACCCCCGGCGGCGCTGCCATCGCACTCGCCGGTGATCGCCACACCGCCCGGCGCAGCAGCGTCACACCGCAACGGCACCGCGGCCGCTTCCGCTTCCCGCAGCATCTCTCCTCGTCCGACGATACGGATGCCGGCGTCCGACATTGCAGCCCACCGGCGCAGATCTTCTGCCGCCCGTCACCCACCTCGACGCCTTGTCATCGAGTGGCGGGGCGCCGAAGACCAGGACGAACACCCCTGCGGGACCGCTCAGCGGCACATCCGCTCGATCCTCGGCCTGCCGATGCCGTCCCGAATCAGCAGATGCCAGCCATGTCTGCGCTCGATCAACTAGCCGCACAACACCTTCCGTCGCCTTGCCGATATGGCCCCGGCTGGGCCGGCGCCTGTTGCGCGCAGGCGCCGACGTTCCGCGTCCGAACCGAGCGTGGCTGCCATCACCCCCTCGGCGTCGATGCGGACATCGGCCACGATGAACGTCTTAGTGGCGCAATGGATTCGGCTCTGCAGGTACCAACCGGTAGGCAGATGGCCGCAGGTGGCTACAGGACGGCAATGGCAGCCGAGACGAATTCGGACAGCAGGGGGAGGGATTCGTCGCGCCGGGGTGGGCGCGCCCACCAGCGGCCCTCGGGAGTGTGGCGGCCGAAACCGGTGGGCAGCACGACATTTCCGCGATGGGGGCCGATATCGATACCGCGGCGTTCCAGGCGGGCCAGGTGGTCGGGACTCGGGTGCCGGTCGGCGACCACCAGGAAGGTGCGCCGGGGCGGGCGGGCGCGCACCAGCACAGGACCGGGGATGCCGCGGCCGACCAGTTCGTCCAGGATCGAAACGCCCAGCGGCTCAGGGGTATTGACCGCCGCGATGGTGTCGGTCAGCGGCAGGACGACGAAGCCCGGCGCGGTGACGTGCACTCGGGGCAGGCCGAACAGCGACCGGTAGGACGCGGCCCAATCCTGCGGCGTCACAACATCTCCCGCGGTCATGGCGCGGAATCCGGGTCGTACGGGAGGACGCGTCCCGGCACACCGCGCCCGGAACGTCGCACCCGCAGCACATCCGTGACGCAGCCATCCCCGCACACGCCGATCACCGGCGCTGCACAGCCGAACTCGCAGATCCCCACGCATCTGTCCACCTCGGCACCCCAACCTTCGCGAGATTTCACGAGACCTACACGTCTGAACAGACTTCGATGTCAGATGTTATGTCGCCCGATACCCTCGTGGTAACGATTCGAGCGAACAGACCGCGCGACCGATCGGCACCTCGACCGAAACCGAAGGATATCCACAGGCATGGCCGACGAAGAGCTGGTGAGCGTCACGATCACCGCGGACGACGCGGACTGGCTGGCGGAATTCACCCGCGCACTGGTGGGCGACCGACTTGCCGCGTGCGGCAACCTCATTCCCGCGATCCGATCCATCTACAGCTGGGCGGGCGAGATCCAAGACGACACGGAGGCCCTGGTCGTCCTGCACACCCGAGCCGCATTGGTCCCCGCGATCATCGCCCGCGCCGACCGGGACCACCCCTACGACACTCCCCAGGTGCTGGCCGTCCCGGTCACCGGCGTCCACCCCGGCTACCGCCGCTGGGTCCTGGACTCCACCGGGTGAGGCACGCGTCGCCCCGCCCGGTCCGGCATGATCGAGCCCATGAGTGGTTCCGCGAGACAGTTCCGGTTGGTGGTGCTGCGGCACGGGGAAACCGAGTGGTCCAAGGCGCACAAGCACACGGGGCGGACCGATATCGCGCTGACCGCGGCCGGGGAACAGCAGGCCAGAGGGGCTCGGGCAGTGCTCGATGGGCTCGGGCTGGGGGACGATCCGCTGGTGTTGTGCAGCCCGCGGCAGCGTGCGGTGCGCACCGCCGCGCTGGCCGGGCTGGCGGATGCGCGGATCGACGACGACCTGGTGGAGTGGGATTACGGCGACTACGAGGGGCTGACCACGCCGCAGATCCGCGAGTCCGTACCGGGCTGGACGATCTTCACCGATCCGGTGCCCGGGGGTGAATCGGCCGCGCAGGTGCAGGCGCGGGCCGATCGAGTGCTGGCGAAGGTGGCGCCGGAACTGCAGGTGCGCGATGTCGTGCTGGTTGGACACGGGCATTTCTCGCGATGCCTCCTCGCGCGGTGGGCCGAATTCGAGGTGTGCGAGGCGCGCCGGTTCTATCTGTCCACCGCCGGGATCAGCGTGTTGGGGCATGAGCACGGCACGCGCACGATTCTCGCGCACAATCTCGTCCCGAACACGGAGCAGGCCCGATGATCCGCCGCGCCACCCCCGAGGACGTGCCGGCACTGGTCGGCCTCGTCTACGACCTGGCCGAATACGAGAAGTCCCGGCACGAGTGCGCCCTCACCGACGAGCAACTGCACGCCTCCCTGTTCGGCCCCGATCCCAAGGTGTTCGCCCATGTGGCGCAACGTGATTCGGGCGGCGAGGTGCTGGGCTGCGCGATCTGGTTCCTGAACTACAGCACCTGGACCGGCACCCACGGGATCTACCTCGAGGACCTGTTCGTCAAACCCGAGGCGCGCGGTCTGGGCCTGGGCAAGGCTCTGCTCGCCGCACTCGCCCGCGAGGCCGTCGCCAACGGCTACCGCCGCGTGGACTGGTCGGTGCTGGACTGGAACACCCCCTCGATCGAGTTCTACGAAGCCCTGGGCGCGCGGGCCCAGGACGAGTGGACCGGTTACCGGCTGACCGGCGAGGCGCTCACCCGGCTCGCCGCGCGCTGAAAGTTTTTCTCGCGGCGTTGTCGATTCGGCCGGAGGTCGTCCGTCGAAGAGTTGAATGGTCCGAAAGGCGGGCCACACTGTTCGAAGGACGATCACCATGTCGCAATATCTGGTTCTGATCTACCAGGACGAACGTCAGCTGTCCGAGCCGGCGGCCGGCAGCCCGATGATGCGCAGCCACCAGGAATTCCAGCAGGCCAACCAGTCGGCGCTGCGCGGCGGTAACGCACTCGAGCACAGCCACAGCGCCACCAGCATCCGTCCCGATGGTGCGGGCGGGTTCACCGTCACCGACGGGCCGTTCGCCGAGACCAAGGAGCAACTCGGCGGCTACTACCTGATCGAAGCGAACGACCTGGACGCCGCGCTCGAGGTCGCGAAGCAGGTTCCGATGGCCGAGGGCGGCGTCGAGGTGCGCCCCCTGCTCGTACTGAGCTGAGCCGCCGAGTGGGTGAACCGCCGCGCACACCGCACGCCGATGTCGCGGCGGCGGTGGCCGAGGCGCATCGGCGTGAGTGGGCCTTCGTCCTCGCGACGACCGTCCGGATCACCAGGGACCTGGATCTGGCCGAGGAGTGCGTGCAGGACGCCTACGCCCGGGCCCTCGGGCACTGGACACGACACGGAGTCCCGGCGCGTCCGACCGCCTGGCTCACGACGGTGGCGCGCAACCGGGCGCTGGATCTGCTGCGCCACCACTCGACGATGCGCCGGACGCTGCCGCTGCTGGTCGAGGACGACCACACCGAGGACGTCGCCGATTCCGCGATCACGGAATTGACGCAGATCCCGGACGACCGATTGCGGCTGATCTGCACCTGCTGCCATCCTGCCCTGTCCCTCGAGGCGCAGGTGGCCTTGACGCTGCGATTGGTCTGCGGCTTGAGCACCGCCGAGGTCGCCCGCGCCTTCCTGGTCGCCGAGCCGACCATGGCCGCCCGCATCACCCGCGCCAAGAAGAAGATCGCCGCGGCCCGGATCCCCTATCGGGTGCCGGGCCCGGCCGAACTCCCCGACCGCATCGACGCGGTGCTCGCGGTGGTCCATCTGCTGTTCACCACCGGGCACACCGCACCCGCGGGCGCGGAACTGATCCGGCGCGACCTGACCGAACGGGCCACCGACCTGGCCCGCATGCTGCATGCCCTGCTGCCCGAAAACCCTGATGTGACAGGGCTTCTGGCACTCGTCCTGCTCACCGACGCCCGTCGCGCGGCGCGCGTCGGACCGGACGGGACGATGCTCCGGCTGTCCGAACAGGACCGGACCCGCTGGGATCGCGGACAGATCGCCGAGGGCATCACGCTGGTGCGTACCGCGCTGAACGGCAATCCGGGCCGGTATGCGCTGCAGGCCGCCATCGCCGCGGTGCACGCAGAGGCGGCGGGTTACGCGGATACCGACTGGCCCGAGATCGCCGGACTGTACGACGTACTCGTCCAGGTATGGCCCTCACCGGTCGTGGCGCTGAACCGCGCGGTGGCCGTCGGGATGGCCGAGGGACCCGCGGCGGGACTGGCCGCGCTGGCGGAGTTGGCCACCGAACCGCAACTGGCGGGATACGGCTACCTGCCCGCCGCCCGCGCGCACTTCCTGGCGGCACTGGGCCGCACCCGCGAGGCGCGGCTGGCCTACGAGGAGGCGCTCCTGCTCACCGAGAACGCCGCCGAGCGCACCTTCCTCGTCGCCCGCGCGGCTGAGCTGGGCGAGTGACCGAGAATGCGCCCACGAGGCGTTCAGGGGCCGTTACCGCGGCATTGCGCGGCGCGGCCCTATCGTGAACGGATGACGATCACCGTTCGCCCGGCGACCGCGTCGGACGTGCCCGAACTGGCACGCGTCCTGGGGGCCGCATTCGCCGACGATCCGATCATCGGCTGGCTGATTCCGGATCCGGCCGCCCGGATCCGGCGGGCGGGATACATGTTCGCCACCATGGTCCGGCACCAGTTCCTGCCCGGCGGCGGCGTGGACGCGGCGTTCGACGAGTCCGGCCGGATGCTCGGGGCGGCGGTGTGGGCGCCGCCGAGCGGCTGGCAGACCTCCGGAACCACGCAACTGCGCATGCTGCCCGGAATCGCGCGCGCGTTCCGGGGGCGGCTGCGGGCGGCCGGCGAGATGGCCGAGCAGATGACCCGGCAGCACCCCACCGAACCGCACTGGTATCTGGCGTTCGTCGGCACCCATCCCGACGCCCGCGGACGCGGTTTCGGCCACGCCCTGCTCGCCCCGCGCCTGGCGCACTGCGACGAAACCGCCTGTCCCGCGTACCTGGAGTCGAGCAAGCCGGAGAACATCGGCTACTACGAGCGTTTCGGCTACGAACTCACCGGCGAACTGAACGTCACCGACGGCGGGCCGCCGATGTGGCCGATGTGGCGCACCCCGCGCTGAGGGTCAGTCCGCCGAGCCGATCGAGGAGTCGTACCCCTGCGCCATCCAGCGCGAGGACGGCGGCGCGAACAGCAACGCCAGTCCGGCCAGCGCGACCAGGCCCAGCGGGATGCCGAACTGCGGCTGATGGCCTTCGATCATGTACCAGGACACCGGCAGCAGCAGAATCTGCGCGATCACCGCGATCGCCCGGCCCCAGCGACGTCCGAGAAACAACCCGATCCCGGCCGCGAGCACCGCGCCGCCCAGGATCAGGAACCACGCCGCGGTCCCGTACGCACTCACCTTGCTCTGATCCGCACCCGACAAACCACGCACGACCAGCACGATCGCGACGATCACGCCGACCGCGCCCTCCAGCGCCGCCAGCACGCCCGCGACGCGCACCGTCCCCGGCGCCTGCGCTCGCGCGTCGCCCTGCCCGACGGCCGGGTCGTCGTCGTGCCCGTCCGAGTTCTGCTTCGCCACGCGCCCAAGCCTACGACCCGGCCGAGACGGACCACGACCAGGGAATCCGACCGGACGCACGGCCGGGGCACGGATTTCGGACCGGCGGTCAGTAGGCTCGTCGCGTGCGGACGTTGCTGATCGTGAATCCGAATGCCACCTCCACCACATCGGCCACCCGCGATCTGCTGGCCCATGCGCTGGAAAGCCGGACCCAGCTGACCGTCGCGCATACCCAGCATCGCGGCCACGCCGCCGAACTCGCGCAGTGGGCGGCGACCAACGAGATGGACCTGATCGTCGTGCACGGCGGTGACGGCACGGTCAACGAGACGATCAACGGATTCCTGCCGCTGCCGCAGATCGACGACGGCCAGGCCTGGAAACCGCGCCTGGGTGTCATTCCGGGCGGGTCGGCCAATGTGTTCGCGCGCTCGCTGGGCATCAAACCCGATCCGGTCGCGGCGACCAACCAGCTGATCGATCTGGTGTCGCTGAACAAGGATCGCCGGATCGGCTTGGGGCTGGCCGATGATCGCTGGTTCACCTTCACCTCGGGCGTGGGCCTGGACGCCGACGTCTGCGAGGCGATCGACGCGAGCCGCGCCAAGGGACACGCGGCGACTCCGGCCCGCTACGTCCGCACGACCGTGCGGGAGTTCTTCCGCCACCGGCGGGCCGAACCGTCGGTGACAGTGCACATTCCCGGGCGCGAACCGGTCCGTGAGGTCTATTACGCGTTCGTGACGAACACGACTCCGTGGACATATCTGGATTCCACCCCGGTACACACCAATCCGGGCACCGCGTTCGAAACGGGTCTCGGAGTGTTTGCCATGCGGACGATGGGGGTATTGCCGACTCTGCTGATCACCCGGCAGTTGTTGGCCGCCGACGGAAACCCGCAGGCCCGCAGCTTGTTTCGGGACGACGACGTCCCATCGGTGCGGATCGAGGCCGACACGCCCATCGGTTTGCAAATCGATGGCGATTTCATCGGCCGCCGCAACGTGGTGGATTTCACGGCGGTGCCGCAGGTCCTCGATGTGGTCGCGCCGCAGCCGGGTGTGAGCCGACACAACTGAGAAACCTCCCAGTTGTGCTGCGAAAACCGACTCGAGCGGGTAGAAAGGACCCCGCAGTCCCCGTTAGCGGGGTCTTAGGCGTGAGCTTCCCCACGGTGCACCACAAAGCTATTGACATCTACGGTGTTCGTGAAAGCATTCACAAGCAACCGTGCGGAAACATTCGAGTCGCACAAGTGAACGAACCACAAACTCACGGCGCCTTGCGGCGCCCAGCAAAGGAGCAGAGGAATGGACTGGCGCCACAAGGCCATCTGTCGCGATGAGGACCCCGAGCTGTTCTTCCCGGTGGGTAACAGCGGTCCTGCGCTCGCGCAGATTGCCGATGCCAAGCTGGTCTGCGCCCGCTGCCCCGTCACTGCTGACTGCCTGTCCTGGGCCCTTCAGTCCGGGCAGGACGCCGGCGTATGGGGCGGTATGAGCGAAGACGAGCGGCGCGCGCTCAAGCGTCGTAATGCGCGGACACGCACCCGGGCCGTCGTCTAGTACGACGGTCGGCGTTACGGCCACCGCGAACGCTCGCAGCAGCCCCCGGCACGTAACCCACTTCAGCCCGGCACCCGTGAGGTGCCGGGCTTCATTGTCTCCGAGGCCGATATCGCCGGTCCGGACAGCACTTACCGGCGGATCCCGGCCGAGCCGCTACTCCCGTGGCGGCGCCGGCATATCCGTCGCCCGCGTCACATTCGCCGGTCACGGCGGCACAGTCCAATCCGCACATTTCGACCGCGGTATGCACCGGAATGACAGATACCGTGTCGCACAAAAGGACCCGACGGAAATTCCGGGCAGCAATCCAATGCACCAGCGGAAATGCTCGCGCTATGCACCCGCACGCCAAGTCCCGTAAACGCGAAATGCCCGGTAAACGCCGCAAGCGCACGCCGAGCAACCGCGCGACGTGCCCGACACACCCGGCACCGGGGCGACCACACCACCCCGGCCGCACCCGGCGACACCGGTACCGAAGTCGGCCCGACACTGCCGTCTGCCGGTGACGAGGTAGGCGCGCACCCCCATCCCGCATGCCGACCTCGCGACGGGTCCGCCGGTACGTCTGTGTACGCCGCCGAACCCATCGGTCAAGTAGCGCCAATGGTTTTCGACGCAGCCGACCGCGCACCGAAGCCGAGCGAGCCGAAGACCAACGCACCTTCGGCGAAGCGCCCACGCCCCGCTGAATGTTTCAGCCAAGCCAACGAAGCCTCCGAGGCTCCGGCGGCGGCAGCACCGTGACGAAACAAGCCACACCAACGCTTTCCAGCAGCGAAGCACCTCTGTCTGGAAGCCGAAGCCAACCGCGAAACGGGCTACCGCTGATAGCCCACCGAAGCGAAGCGAGGCAAAAGCAAACGCGCTCAACAGCGAACCGCCCCCGTCCGCCTCGAAGCAGCCCGCGAACTCAACGGCTCGACAACACCTCGAACCTTCCGGCACGGGCCGCGCCGATGCGAAGCCAGGCGATACCCGCCGCCCTCAACGGCGAAGCGTCCCCACACCCGCCGGAACCACCCCCGAAACGAACCCTCAGCACGCCAACACCCGAAGTTCGACACGAGCCACACCGAGACCCACCCGATGCGAAGCGAGGCGAGGCAAAAGCCCACGCGCCCAGCGGCGAAGCGTCTCCATCCCGCCGCAACCACCCACGAAGTGGACAGCCCAGCACCCCCCAACACCCCCAGTCCCACACACGCCACATCAGAAACTCACCAATGCGGAGCGAGGCGAAAGGTCAACGTGCCCAGCGGCGAAGCGTCTCCGTCGGGCTGGGAGTCGCCCGCGAAGCGAAAGGTTCAGAAACACCAACCGCAAAGGTTTTCGGCGCGGGCTCGTCGTTCAGCCCTCGAAGCGCATGGCCGAAGGCCGA
>NZ_JCAJZQ010000026.1:0-23099 GCF_059510335.1 Nocardia sp. PLKS1-43
TTGCCGGTCGCGCGCTACCCAGTTGGCCAGGGTGCCCTCATGGATGCCCAGCTCCCGGGCCACCTGCGCGATCGGGCGCCCGGTCTCGTGCACGATCCGGACCGCTCCCTCACGGAAATCCCGATCGAACTTACGTCTCTTCTCCGCCATCAGGCCTTTCCTCAAAGATCAGGCCTCCACGGTACGAGGGGAATCACATTCTCAGCGAGCGAATGACCTGATCGACGCCAGGCAGTGGTGCACTGTGGGCCGGCGGCGGATCTGCGGCGCCGACCCACAGCGGTATGAAGGCACGATCAATGACCGGCCTGTTCGCGGTACGATTCCCGATGGTTGACGGCTCGTCCGCTGCACTCGGCTAGTTTGGTTTTACAGAACATGCCGAGTTGATCCCTGGTCACATCATCGATCTCGTTACGACGCTCGCGCAGCAACAGAGACAGGCGCAGATAGAATTCGCTGACCCGCAGACCGAACTCCGGTAGGAGGTACTCGTCGCCGCCACCGAAGTTGCGCCACCTCCTGGCATGGTCGAGCATTGCCTTTTCGTATTGCTTCATGACTGCTCACCTGCTGATTTAAGCCAGATCGGCAGCGGTGAATCCGCCTTCGAGGTGACGCTTTATCGTCGTGAGATACCGAGCTGCATCTGCGCCGTCGACAATGCGATGGTCGTAAGTGACCGAAAGATAAACCATGCTCCGAACGCGGAGTTGGAGTGTGCCGGCGTCGTCGCGAGAGGGCACCACACGTTCGACCACCGCACCGGTACCCAAGATCCCGGTCTGGGGTTGGTTGATGATAGGGGTGTCGAACAATGCGCCGCGACTTCCGGTGTTTGTCAGTGTGAAGGTACCCCCGACCAGCTCGTCCGGTGTGATCTTGCCAGTTCGAACCCGCTCGGCGGCGGTGGCGATGGACCGGGCGAGGCCCTCCACACTGAGGTTTTGCGCATCACGGATGACCGGGACCATGAGACCTCGCGGACTGTCCACGGCAATGCCGAGGTGGCAATGTTCGTGATAGATCACTTCGGTTGTACTCGCATTCAGCGAGGCGTTGAGCATCCGGTGCTCACTCAGTGCACTAACGGCTGCCTTCGCAAAGAAGGGGAAGAACGAGAGCTTGACACCGGTACGTTCGAAGAACTCCTGTTTGTGGTTCTCGCGGAGCCGAGCAACCGCGCTGACATCGGCCTCGAGGACGGTGGTGAGTTGCGCCGAAGTGTGCAACGAGTCGACCATCGCACGTGCAATCGCTTGACGAATTCGTGGAAGTTTCTCCCACTGCGCGTCGCTCGATCGTTGGCCGGAGTCGGGAACCGGCGCCTGCGATACTGCGGGCGGTGTGGGCTGCTGTTCCGGACTCGGTTCGGTCATCGGCGGCAGATCGACGGTTCGAACCGGACTCGCACTGGGTTGCGGCGACGACTCCGGGCTGCTCTGTGCCGGGGCAGCCGACGCCGGGCCGGCCGGAGTGACCGACGCGGCGTTCAAGGTCGGCGGGTCGAGATTCTGGTCAGTGGCTGCCTCTGGAGCCGCAGTCCGCTCCTGCACAGCAGCGCCGGACTGAGCACTGATCACTGCCAGGGCGGTTCCGACCGGTACAACTTCGTTCTCCTCAACGAGGATCTTGACCAGCACGCCGGAAGTTGGTGACGGTATCTCGGTGTCGACCTTGTCGGTGGCGACCTCCAATAGCGGCTCTTCGGCCGCGACGGTATCTCCAGGCTGTTTCAGCCAACGGGTCAGGGTTCCTTCTTCGACGCTCTCACCGAGGTTCGGCAAGACGACGGTCGTCTCCATAGCCTGTTCAATCATCATGAGTTATGCCGTTCTCGCGTGAGCTATCGGAGGACGTCGAGCGCTGCACGCACGATCGCGTCGGAATCTATGCCGTGGTACTTGTACACATCGTCCAGTGACCCGACCTGGCCGAAGTGTGTCACTCCCAAAGGCCGAATCGGCACCTGGTTGACGCCTCCCAGGAATGCGAGGGTGTGTGGGTGCCCGTCCAGCACCGTCACCATCGGCTTCGCATGGTCGGGCGGGAAGACCTGATCGAGGATCCAGGTTTCACCGTCGCTGTGGCCGTTTCTGGCCTGGATGGCCCGGAACAGCAATCCGGGACTAGTCACACACACGACGTCGGCTGCAATACCGATGTCGGCGAGTCGAACCGCTGCGGCCAAGGTCTCGGTCATCATGGCGCCCATCCCCACCAACGTGACCTGGGCGTCCTCTAGCCGACGGAGCATATATGCACCTGCTACGACCTGTCGCCGTCGTCGTTCCCAGGCGGCCGGATCAGGGGGGATGTCTGCGAGACCCTGGTCGACTGGACGGGTCGACAGTCGCAGATACGCCGACATACCGTCCGGTTTACCGAGACGAGCCAGACTGGCCAACAATGTCCATTCCACCTCGATCGCGAAGGCAGGCTCGTAGCTGATACAGCCCGGCTGTTCGAGGCCGATCGAGGGCGTCTTGATCGATTGATGCGCACCGCCTTCGGCGGCAAGCGTCACACCCGACGGAGTCCCTACCAGGATCGACTGCCCACCCGCATAGATCCCGTACGACCACGGTTCCAGCGCCCGTTCGACGAACGGGTCGTACAGCACCCCGATCGGGTACAACGGCTCACCCCAACGACTCCAGGTCGCACCCAACTCCGCAATCAGGCCGACCAGATTCGTCTCGGCGATACCGAGTTCCATGTGCTGGCCAGTCGGCTTTTCCCGCCAATGCATGATGGTCTCGGCATCATCGGCGAACCAGTTGTGGCGTTCGTCAGCCGACCACACCCCGACCTTGTTGACCCAGCCGCCGAGGTTGGTGGTGGAACTGACGTCGGGACTCACGGTGACGACTCGCTTGGCCGCATCGGGCGCCTCACGGGTCAGATCCAGCAGGACGCGCCCAAGGGCGGCCTGGCTGGTCGCTGTTCCTTTCGGTGTACGCCCGATATCAACCGGGATTTTCACGGGCGACGCGGCCGGTACCGGCGAGCGGTGCAGTCGCGCGGCGGTGTCGATGCACAGCTGCCCAGCCGCCGAGTCTGGTGCAAAGCGGCCCCACGGATGTTCGGACTCCATACCCAACTCGCGGGCGAGAGAAGCGAACTCCTCAGCAGTCAGCAGCGACGAGTGGTTCTGCGGATGTCCCTGGGTCGGCAGTCCGTGACCCTTGATCGTGTAGGCGATGATGACGGTCGGGCGTGTGTCGTCGATTTGCTCGTATGCAGAGTTCAATGCCTCGAGGTCGTGGCCGCCCAGGTTGCGGATGGCTTTGAGCAAGGTGCCGTCGTCGAGTTGGCCGATCAGCTGTGCGATGTCGTTGTGGTGAGGCCCGTCGTCTGGAAGCCGGTCACGCACCTCGGGCGCTGTGCACCGCAGCAGACGCTGATATTCCGGATTGGACATCGTTAGGATACGTTCACGCAAGGCGGATCCGCCCGGCCTCGTGAACAGTTCTTCGAGCAGCTTGCCGAACTTCAGGGTGATGACCTGCCACCCCGCTGCGTTGAACATCCTCTCGAGCCGCGTGGCCGCGATGTTGGGAACGACTCGGTCGAGCGATTGCCGATTCAGATCCACGACCCAGACGATCTCGCCGAGATCAGCAACTCCCGGATCCAGAATTGCCTCCCAGACGGCGCCTTCGTCGAGTTCAGCGTCGCCGACCAGCGAATACTGTCGTCCAGTTCCCGCTGTGCCACTGATTGTTTCGACATAGCGACGCGCGACCGCACCCCAAATCGGTGCGGTGGCACCGATACCCACGCTACCGGTCGAGTAGTCGACCGGATCGGGGTCCTTGGACCGGCTGGGGTAGGACTGTAACCCCCCGAATGCCCGCAGTGTCGTCAGATAGGACTCATCGAGCTGTCCCAAAAGATAGTTGATGCCGTGCAGTACCGGCGACGCGTGCGGTTTGACCGATACGCGATCTCCCGGTTTCAGGTGGTTGAACCACAACGCCGTCATGATCGAGATCATCGACGCGCACGATGCCTGGTGCCCCCCCACCTTGAGTCCTGTTGGGTTCGGCCGAATGCGGTTCGCGTGATGGATCATCGCGGTCGAAAGCCATAACACTCGACGCTCCACTGCCTGGAGAACATCGAGGTCATGGAGTTCAGTTGTCGGGTTCATCTGACGTTTCCCTAGCTGAATGTGTTGCCGAGCTGTCAAAAGCGCTTCGCGCCGCGGTATGCCACCACAGCGCGGACCACATCTAACCCGGACCGACATGTACTGGAGGTCGGCCGCCTACGCGCGATACAGACGGTTCCGCTCGCCGCTGGCGGTGGCCGCGTCCCCTGGACCGATGTGTCGTGGGTGCGGGCATCTCAGTGGCCAACCTGCCGGATTCACAGCAAGACAGCCTCTCGCTGTTCTATGTTATAACACTCCTGCATCCTACGCAATCTCCCACACGACACCCCGGGGGCTACACTCGGCCCGAAAGGCCGTAAACAGGCACACAGGCATCGACGCGGATCAACGCCGTCGTTTATCTGCGCATGGAGCAAGCCGATTCGCATGGGCACCAGATGATATAACATATAGTGATGCTGCCTACCCGGAGCTCAGTGGGTAATCGTCCACGGCTCGACATTCCAACGAACCCGCCGGTCGCGGACTCCTCAAGACCGAAGACGTGCTGGAGCAGCCCCAATCTGAAGTACACTTTCAGAACACAGAGATCGGGAGCCGCTCAGCACTGAGGAGGGCTACGCTCTGAATCAGGTGCTTACCGGCCAGTCATCGCGCGCGATGGGGTCGCGGACGGCGCTCGGCATGGCAACTGGACGACATCGACGAGCTGCAGCCCGAGCAGAACGGGCAATCCAGGGGCAGCACACCGGCCACAGTGGACCGATCGCCGTGCTGGCCGCCGAACCAGGCCTGTCGTACGACAGGCCACCACTGTCCAAACAGATCCTGCACGGCACCTGGGATCCGGCAAAAGCGGTATTGCGGCCTGCGGAGACACTACGCGCGCTCAAGGTCGACTGGCTCAAAGGTGTCCGGCCGGACGCCTTTGAGCCAAGCGGCAGGTAACCACCTCGGACGGCGATCGGCTCGCCTTCGACGACCTCGTCATCGCGACCGGAGCCCGCTGCAGTCGCTCGCCAACAGCAGAAACTCGCGGGCGTCCACACGCTGCGCACCATGCAGGACGCTGTGCGGTTGCGCGGTGAGCTGCGACCAAATCGACGCGCCATGGTGGTCGGCACGGGATTCATCGGCGCGGAGATCGCGGCGGCCGCACGTGCTGCGGGCATGGACGTGACCGTCGTCGAACGACTGGCGCTCCCACTGATCGATTGCATGCAGCGAATTTCCGGGCCTAAACGGATTTGAACGAAGTCGTGGCCAGCACGGATTTGAACGAAGTCGCGCTTTGCGTATAGCCAACAACAAGCCCGGAACCGCCGAGCAGTCAGCAGCTACGCCGTTGCCAACAAACCGAGTATCGCGATAGAGAGGATCATGACCGTAATGGCGGGAGCAAGGTCTTTCGCGTTCTTGTCTCCCGCACGCACGTGATAATACACCGCACCGAACATCAACAGCAAGACACCGATGGCCGCAACGATGCCAGCAGCCTTGAGAGACAATGCCGCTCCGATGAACCCGAGAGCCGCAAGACATTCCGCGGCGCCGATCATCCGACCGATGGAATTACCCACGCGCAGATGAGTGAGCAATGCATTCACAGTCTTGGTGCCGACCAGTTTGCTTATGCCGAGGAAGCCGAGAAATACCGCGAGTAGAATTGCAATTACAATGGTGGCGACATGCATCGATGTTCTCCTAGTTTGCTAAATAGCGAGGGGTGACCAATCAGTATTCATATAAGTTCAGCCTTCGCCGCAAAGACGCCGACTGCCCATAATCAGATATCACGCGTTGTCACCACTATTTTTGAACGTGTGGTCAGGCCGTTTCAGCAAGAAAAGGGCTTGGATCCTCAAAAATCACACCCCATCATCCGGCCATCCCGCACCTGTGTGCGCATGACAACGGGCAGAGGAAATTCGGCATGGCTTTCCATCGGGTAAGAGATCTCGACGCAAAGGACGCGACAATCTCACCTTCAGGCCATCCTTATAGAATGCCGTATCGAGCGGCGGCGACCGCTCTGAGATAGTCCGTAATCCAAGCCAGAATATTGGCAAACCCGGCAGAGGGATCATTGTTTGCGGCCCTGATCAGACAGTGGGGGTACCGACTTCACCGATCGAGTCATCGATTCCGTACTGGCGGAGTATCTCCATCGTGCGTCGATTGAGGTAGTACGCCTGGGACAGCGACGAACTCTCACTTCGCTGTTCCACCAGGTAGCGATCGACGCCGCGCTCGGACAGGAACTCCGATGCCGACAACCCGCATCCGCCGGTGACGATAATGAGCACTGACGCTTCCATGATGTGGACATTGGCCGAACTCATTCTTTCTGTACGACAGGTGACGACGTTTCGGTTATAGGACCGCCGGAAGGCACGGCCTGGCGATGTGTGCACGTGCGGGATCTGCTTGTTGCGTTCGGGGACAATGTGCGATCGCCTCGACAGGACCTTCAGGACTATGGTTTTCGGGTTGTAGCCGCACGCCGTGCAGGGTGTGCACGGCCTCCGCTTCTTAGCTTCTACAGGCCGGAGGAGTTGTTGCGCCCCATACTTTGGCTCGCAGTGTGTGTGCCGCCTCACAGTCTGCACGCAATAAGTTATAACGGCAACCCTTTGAGAAAATTTTCCAAGAATCAGCGCCCTGCCCGTCGCGATCGACGCAGTCAGCGCACGACCGAGCCCAACGCCCGCTGAGCAGCTTGCTCGTTCTCGGCGAGATGGGCCATGATTGCCCCGCGACCAGCTCTGGATCCTTGGTTCGAAACACTCCGAGCAGGTCGTCATGCGCATGCAAGCGGCGACCGTGCTCCTTGGGATCGGTGTCGAGGTTCAGGAATGCGAGCCGCAGGTAGCGTTCGGCCGCACGCCACAGTCCCTCGAACAGACGCAGATCCCAGGCCATAGCAGCCGGCCGCAGTAGCTCGACGTGGAACTTGTGGTGCGACTCGTAGACTTCGTCGACTCCGAGGGATTCATCAGCGAAAAGGTCGACATACTCCGCCAGACGAGCGAAATCGGCATCGTCCATCAGCCGGCACGAGCGGGAAGCAACATCCGGCTCGATTTGGCGGCGTAACCGATAAATGCCCCGCAGATCGTCGGAGTCGAAGGGTGTCACATAGGTGCTGCGACCGGAGCGAATAACAACCAGCCCCTGCGCTTCGAGTTGCCGAAGCGCTTCACGAACCGGCATAAAGCTCACCCCGCGCTGGCCCGCCATCTCACGCAAGGAGAATCGCTGCCCAGGCCGCAGGTCTCCGGCCACGATCGCGCGGCAAATCTCCTTGTTGACCCGGTCGACAACCGATGTCGGATCCAGGGCACGGACGAAACTTTGCTTGCGCCCACCACCTGCTGTCATCGCGATGACCTATCTGTCGACACGAGGCCCCCTACCTTTGGCGCGTCGCCGCGATGGCGGAAAGCTGACTGCCGCCGCGGACTCCCATGGTTGCAGCGGCGACTGTACTGTTATAACATATTGCGAGCACTTGCCTATCAGCAGGTTACTGCGCGCTTCGGGAAGGCTCGGTGACTCGCCGCGTGCCCGCGGGGCGCCACATATCAGATGCCGCGGACCGAGCCGTCTCGAACAACTCGACCACCGACAGGAACGTCTCTATGCGCATTGTCAATCAATCCGGCCGGCTCAAGATCGTTCGCGACGATCTCGCTATCGACGTCGAGCAAGCCAGCGACAGTCGATTTTCCTCGGATCCGCAGGCCATCTTCGCACGCTGGGACGAGTTTCGCGCCTGGGAGGCGAAGCTGGACCTGGCCGCGAGTGCGCCAGTTATCGAGTCCGAACTGGGTGCCCCCGTCCCACGCCCTGGGCAGATCTTCGCGATCGGCGTCAATTATGCGGACCATGTCAAGGAAGCTGGCATCGAGACACCCGAAACCCCGTTCGTGTTCACCAAGTTTCCGGCATCGATCACAGGCCCATACGACACCATCGAACATCCGGGCGGCTCGGTAGATTTCGAGGTCGAACTGGTCGCTGTCATCGGTCGGCAAGCCCGAGATGTCCCTGCGTCCGAGGGCTGGGACTATGTCGCTGGCCTGACCGTCGGCCAAGATCTGTCCGAGCGCGAAATGCAACTGTCTGGTCCGGCGCCGCAGCAGTACAGTCTCGCGAAGTCCTTCGCCGGCTTCGCGCCGATCGGACCCACGCTGGTGACGGTCGACGAACTCGACGATCCTGACGACATCGAGTTGAGCACGATCTTGTCGGGTGAGCAGTTGCAGAAGTCACGGACCCGACACCTGATTTTCCCGGTCCCCGCCCTCGTCGCCTACCTGTCGTCGGTGCTGCCCCTGCTACCCGGCGACCTCATCTTTACCGGGACGCCGTCGGGCATCGGATTCACGCGGAGCCCCCAGCGTCTGATCGGTGCGGACGACGAACTCGTCACCCAAGCGGAGGGCATCGGAGAAATGCGCCACCGCTTCGCAGTGAGCCGTCGCCCACACCCCCTCGACCTCTCGAACGGTGCCGTAGCCGGAAAGGAAGAGCCGCAACAATGATCGCGAACGGTCCCGACGTCCTGTGGGCCCCGACACCGGAACGCCTCGAACGTTCCCGCATGGCACAGTATCAGCGCTGGTTGGAGTCCGACAGGGGAATCTCTACCCGGGATTTCGCTGATCTGTGGCAGTGGTCGGTCGACAACCTCGACGCATTCTGGGGATCGATCTGGGAGTACTTCGACGTGATCGGCTCCCGGGCTTCTGCCACCGTGCTCGCCGATCGGACGATGCCGGGGGCAACATGGTTCCCTGACGCTCACCTGAACTGGGCGGAGAATCTTCTACGCCATACCGACGCTGCCGGGCCCGCGATTATCTCGGTCAACGAGCACGGCACCGCCGGGCAAATGTCCCGTGCTGAACTCGTCCAGCAGGTAGCCAACCTCTCCGCTCATTTCCGGAGTATCGGAGTCCAGCGCGGAGACCGCATCGCGGCAGTTCTGCCGAATACGGCACAGACCGTTGTCGCCGTGCTCGCGACCGCCAGCATCGGCGCGATCTGGTCCTGCTGTGCCCCGGACTTCGGGCTGAAAGGCCTCGTCGACAGGTTCGCTCAGATCGAACCGGCCGTAGTGATTGTTGCCGACGGATATGTCTTCAACGGCAGAGCGATCGATCGGACGGAGATACTCGAGGGCTTGCGCACCGAGCTGACGACCGTCGAACACACGATCATGGTTCGCAATCTGCGCCCCGATGAGCCGGTGCCAGCCGGCGTGGCCGATTTCGCAGAGCTTGTCAGCGGCAACGCCGAACCACAGTACGAACACCTGCCATTCGACCACCCCTTGTGGATCCTCTACAGTTCCGGCACCACCGGCTTGCCGAAGGGCATCGTGCATTCACACGGCGGCATTCTGCTCGAGAGTTTGAAGGCCAACGGCCTGCACTACGATCTGGGGCCAGATGATCGCGTCTTTATCGCAGCCAGTACCGCCTGGGTAGTCTGGAACATGCTCGTCGACGCGATGTCCACCGGCGCCACTGTCATCACCTACGACGGCAGCCCGCTTGCCGGTCGACCGGACAAGCTCTTCGAGATCTGCGCGGATCATCGGGTTACCCGTTTCGGCACTGGTGCCGCCTATCTGACCGGGTGTGAGAAGAACGGCTGCGCTCCGGGTGCCGAATTCGACCTCTCGCAGCTGCGATCGATCATGAGCACTGGATCGCCGCTGCCCGATTCGACCTGGCGATGGATCTATCACAGCGTCGCGAAGGATATCCACCTCGGCTCCGACAGTGGCGGAACCGATGTCGCTACGGCGTTCATCGGTGCGAATCCACTCACACCTGTCATCGCCGACGAACTGCAGGGCCCATGCCTCGGCGTCGCAGTCGAGGCATGGAACGAAGACCGCGAACCGGTAACAGACGAAGTCGGCGAAATGGTAATCACCGCGCCGATGCCATCCATGCCGATCACATTCTGGAACGACCACGACGGCTCCCGGTATCAGGCCGCGTATTTCGCCACCTTTCCCGGCGTATGGCGGCACGGCGACTGGATAACCCGAACTACCCGAGGAACATTCCAAGTGCATGGCCGCTCGGACTCGACCATCAACCGGGACGGGGTGCGGATGGGGTCTGCTGACATTTATGAGGCCGTCGAGTCACTGCCGGAAATCACAGCGAGTATGGTGATCGGGGCGGAGCTTCCGGACGGCAACTATCACATGCCGCTTTTCGTGGTTCTCGAACCAGGAGTCGACCTCGACGACGAGCTGATCAATCGTATCCGGAATGCGATCCGCACCAACGTATCTCCGCGCCACGTCCCCGACGTGATCCTCCCGGCGCCAGCCATTCCCACGACCCGTACAGGTAAGCGACTCGAGGTTCCGATCAAACGTCTGATACAAGGCGTTCCGGAATCCACCGCCGTCAATCGCGCTACCGTCGCCGACCCCGACGTACTCGACTGGTACCTCGACTACGCGGCCCGCTTCCTGCAGTCACTCGCTAAACAATAGCCACATACGGTTAGGTCGGATGTTTGGATCATCGGGACGTGCATAGAAATCTTTGTTGCGACGTCCCGGTGGTTCGGCGTATCGGCGCGGGTACCTTGAGAAATCACGGCGACCTACCTTTTTTCTAAGCTTGAAATTGTTCGGTCGTTTTCGCCGGAGGCGAGCAAAATATCTCGATAAGATCGATACCTGCGCGGTGAGTAAGAATATAGAGTACAAATTATTGCGCTGCACCCAAGAAGCATATGGTTCAGATCACGTACCGTTCTCTGTGGAATCCGAGATCCACCCGCCTGCCGATTTCCGCCGTATGCGGACAACTACGCTCGGAAGCTTCCCGCTCCAGGCTGGTGACGTCAACAGGAGATCAATCGTCGCCTGAAGCACCACTATCCGAATGAACGAAGGCGAGCGATATGAACGTCGTTCCCGACCACGCCAAGATGCAAGGACTGCTCGACGCCGCCAAGTCCATCGCGCCAACTGTCGGCGAAGCGGCACCGGAGGCACTGGCCCTATGGCGCGCACCGGACATTTCCAAGCAGGCTCGCCGCTGGGCTGACTGCGATGTCACTCCGGTCGAGCGCGACGGCTGCCGCGCACCACGGCGGTGCAACTCGAGGTGATCGCCACCCTCGCCACCGCCGATGGATCGCCCGGGTGGCTGACATCGATCTACACCGCGGTCAGTCATATGGATCATCGTGCCTGGCCCGCCGGAACAGAGCGGCGCTCCGGTGGCTTTCCTCGTCCCGAAGTCCGAGATCGTGGACGATTGGCATGTCATCGGCCTGATTGACCGGTCCCCGATGACGGGAGCACCCGATCTTTGAGTCCAGGTTGTATTCGTCCAGATCCAGTAGATGCTGCACACCACCGGGTGGTGGGCGTGGGTGCAGGCCGCAGCGTACTCGGCCGGCGTCAAAGTAGCCCAGCGCCGAATACCGATGCCGGCAATTGTGGTCGTCCGTGGAATCGCCGATCACCACCCGGGTCTCGAGCAGGCTCGTCCAGTGATTTCGGTTCAGGCATTCGGTATGAGGGTGGGCTCGTCGACCATCGACGCGATCTTCACCGCCTTGCCGGCCACCGTGGAGTCGAACTGGAAGTCCAACGCCCACACCACCTTCGGCGCATCCGCATCGACCGGCGGCATCGACGAGACACCGGCCCGCTTGCGCGGATGATGCTCACGCACCTGCAGGCCATCTTCACGCCACAACCGGTGCACCCGCTTCTTGTTCACCACGCTGCCCTCGTTGAACCGCAACGCCGCCCAGGCCCGGCCGGAACCCGTGACACGGGGTTTCCTCGCGCAACAGCGCAACCAGGCACGCAACCCCATATCCGGGTCGGCCGGTGTCCGCGGCATCGGCAACCGTCGATACGTAGACCGATGCAGCCCAACCACCTTGCACGCGAACCGTTCCGACACACCCCGCACCTTGCGGAGCATGTCGACGGCACGGCGTTTGGTGGCCGGGCCTAGCATTTTCCAGTCACGATGAAACCCGCTCACCACACCGCTCGGGCCGCCGCAGGAGTGACCAGAATTTTGCTGACCCCGTTCGGGTGATCGAACTGCGTTGGCTAGCACCGGCGCCCGTCGAGGACGTACTGCACATCAAGCGCAAGCCACCGGACGGGTTCTCGTCGTCGAAGAGGAGATCCCCGTGCCATATCGAGTGACATAGCGCTGCCGCTCAGCAGGATCCGGTACGGCCCTTCGTACGCGGAGCGGTGCGTCCGCAGGCGCCCGTGTCGCGAACCGAAATTCTCTACCCGCGCGAACCGGCCACTTTTTCGTCGTTCGTCGAGGCCACCGTGAGTCCTCGGTGGAACAGGTTGTTCGGGTCGAGCCGGCGTTTGATGTCGGTCAGCCGCTGGTAGGTGTCGGTAGGGTAGGCGTCGTGGATGCGTTCAGGTCGGGTATCCGAGGAGTAGCACACATACATGCCGTCCAGGTGTGGGGTGATGGTTTCCCAGGCGCGGTCGAGGTCATCGTCCATGTCGGGCAGCGCCCAGACGGCCGCCAACACCTGCGGTGTTCGGTGGGCGAATGCCATTGCGTCGGGGTCGATGTCGCTGACGGCTCCGCCCACTGAACGCAACTCGAGGAGTGTCACTGCATCTTGGTCGAGCAGTTTCGCGAGCGCTGCCGCGTCGGCGGCGGCGATCTCGGACAGGTAGCCATTGCGGATCTTGATCTTCTGCTGCCCAATGTGACGGCTGTCCGTGGGAGTCACCAGGGCCGAGTATGGGATCAGCTGCGCGTGTTGGTCGATGACCGGGGCCATCCTCAGCATCGGTTCCAACGCGGACACCGCCGCATCGGCATCCTGGCCTGCCCAGACGGACAGAGCCTGAGCCACTGGTCCGTATCCGCCCTGAGCCGGGAACACGGTGAGGAAGCTCGTTAGCTCTCGCGGTGCATCGGCGAGATACCGGGCCCACCGCTCGAGGAATTCGGCTGTGTCGGTTGCGTCGAACGTGAAGTTGGCGAACACAACGTTGCTGAGTTCGATGGCTTCGAACTCGAGTGCGGTGACGATGCCAATCGATGCCCCGGCGCCTCGCACGGCCCAGAACAGGTCGGAGTTGGTGTCCTCATCGGCACGGACGCGGCGGCCGTCGGCGAGAACGACCTCGGCGGCCTTGATGTGGTCGACGGTCACGCCGTATTTGCGGACCAGCCAGCCGAGGCCGCCGGCGGTGGCCAAACCGCCGACGCCGACGTCGCCGTAGTTTCCCGACGTCATCGCCCACCCGCGGGCTGCAAGCGCTTTGGCGACGTATCCCCAGGTCGCTCCGGGACCGACGCGGAAACGACGGGTGGTGGTGTCGAGAATCTCGATGGCGTCCAGTTGCGAGAGGTCGATGATGATGCCGCCGATGTTCGTCGAGGAGCCGGAGATGCCGTGCCCGCCGGAACGTACCGACAGCGCGGCATCTTGGGCGGCGGCGTAGGTGACGGCGGCTGCCACGTCGGCGGCGTCTTCCGCCATGATGATCAGGCCGGGTCGGCCGACGGCCATGTAGCTCGAGCGCAGGTCGTCGTACCCGGCGTCGCGGGGTGTGACGGTCTTGTCGGCGAGACGGTCCGGGAGTGTGACATAGTCGATACAGGAGCTGAGTTCGGCTCCCGGATCTGCGGCGCTGGGCTTGCGGGTGGCGCCGCCTCGGCCGGGGGTTGTCAGTCGTACGGCTGTCTCGTCGAGCGGTACGCTCGTGCCGCGTTCGTTGGCGACGAGCTCGCGGACGGCGGGGGCAACTTCCTGCCCGAACCGTTCGACAGTCGTGGTGTCGTCACTTCCGAGGATGTAGGTGGAGATGCCGTACTGAAGCGACCAGCCAATCGTTCAACAGGAAGTGTTCGGCCCCGTAGCCACCTTCGAGATCTTCAACGACGAGGCGGAGACTATCACCCGCGCCAACGCCACCGACTACGGCCTCGCAGCGAGCATCTGGACTCGTGACGTCGACCGCCCGCTCCGCGTCGGCCGCGAAATCGCCGCCGGGACAATCTGGACCAACACCTGGGCGATGATCTTCGACCAGATGGAAGAGGGCGGGTTCAAACAAAGTGGGGTCGGGAGACTCCGCGGAATACGCGCACTCAAGGAATTCCTCGGAGATCAAACACTACGTTCCCCCTTCCCCCGACCACCTGACCGTTCCCGGCGCCGCCCCCGCTTCTCGCGCTGCATTCTCTTCCGCCCGATCACCGAGAGAACAAGCACGGCAGTCGCGGTCGGCCTTCCGAAGGACCAGGTGGCGCTCACATCCATCTCGCCATTTCTTCGCGGGAGAATGAACACGCTCGGCCCCTGCCAGAGACAGGGGCCTTTCGCATCGCATGCACCGACGTCGCCGGTCACGCCCGGTCGCGGTTCGCGGTCCCGGATCGATCGACCTCGCTGATCTTACCGGCGGTTCGGGGAAGGCGAATCGGCCGCTACGCGGCGACTCACGTCTGAATGGCGCCGCCACGAGCGGCGGTGCGTGCACCGGCCTTGAACGAGCCAACTGATCTCACACAGCTGCCACCTGCGCATTCAGGCACCGGCGGCTTCCTCTTCCATTAAAACCCTTGCTGTTATCACATATTGCATGGCACTATGTGGTCTACACCACAACGGCGGCTTGATGTGGCTGCCGACACAGCCAGATTGGATGTTATATCAAATAACGGCAGGTTCGACGCACCGCGCGATCGCCCCCGATCCAGCGACAGCGGATAGTCCGCACTTCGTGCACAGCAGCGATTTTGATTGGAGACCAGCAGATGATCGAACCCGAGTGGGACCGGACCATCGACGTACTCGTCGCGGGCAGCGGCATCGGCGGTCTCGGCTCAGCGGTGGTCGCCGCCTCCACCGGTGCACGAGTCGAGGTCGTCGAGAAGGCCGAGAAGGTTGGCGGCACCACCGCGAAATCCGCTGCTTACATGTGGATTCCGAACAACAAGTATCTCCGCGCCAGCGGAGATACCGATCCGCGCGACGACGCGCTGCGATATATGGCCAAGCTCAGCCGTCCCCGGCTGTACGACCCCGCGCACGGGACCTTGGGCCTTCCGGAGTGGGAGTACCGCGGAATCGCAGCGTTCTACGATCACGCCGCCGAGGCCGCGGAGGCTTACGAGAAACTCGGAGTCCTCGACTTCGGGCATGCAGCCAATTTCCCGGACTACTACGCACATCTGCCCGAGAATGCGGCACCGACTGGTCGGGTCCTCTTTCCCGCCGAGAGCGAGGGCGGCCCCAGTGGCGGGGCGGTGTTGGTCAGCAAGCTGATGGCGGCATGCAAGCGGGCCGGCGTCCCGGTCGCGACCGGGACGCGCATCACCCGGCTGGTCCGCGACGCAATCGGCTCCGTTATCGGAGCGGTGATCGAACGTGACGGTGAGCAGACCCGGGTCAGGACCCGACAGGGCGTCATTCTCGCCACCGGCGGATTTACACAGGATCCAGCTCTGCGGCTACGCTATCTCGATCAGCCCTATGTGGGCGGATGCGCGGCGCGCACCAATACCGGCGACATCCTCGCGATCGCACGCGAGGCCGGTGCAGATTTCGCCAATATGAACGTCGGGATGCGGGCACCGATGGTGCTCGAACGGTTGCTTCACGATCCCACCTCGGTTCGCGGATCATTCATGATCCCCGGCGACTCAATGCTGATCGTCAACCGCTTCGGCAAACGTGTTCTCAGCGAGAAGACGCCGTACCACGACTTCGCCCGCGCCTTTTTCCATTGGGACGGCCAACTCGGCGGCTATCCCAACAACCCACTGATCGCTGTCTGGGACGAGGCGGCGCAGCGCTTCGGCGGCGAGGGGTTCGGCAATCCGATCGCCGCACCCGGCGACGATCCCTACTGGGTCGTCACCGCTGATTCACTGGTTGACCTGGAAAAGGGCATTGGTGAACGGCTTGAACGACTCCGCGCGATCACCGGCCAGGCTGAACTCGAACCCCAGTTCGGCAGCGCGCTGGCCGCCACCGTCGAGCGCTTCAACACGATGGCTGCCGAGGGCGTCGATCATGACTTTGGACGCGGGTCCACCCCCATCGAACTGGCCCTGAGCGCCTACTTCGGGGTCGGGGACGGCCCGAACCCCATGATGGCGCCGCTCGCGGACGAAGGTCCCTACCACGCGACGATCCTCGGGCCCGCCCTGATCGACACCGCCGGTGGGCCCCGCGTCGACCACCACCAGCAGGTCGTACGCACCGACGATCAACCCATCCCAGGCCTGTACGCCGTCGGAAACTGCGCCGCAACACCATCCGGGGAGGCGTACTGGGCCGGCGGTCACACCATCGGCTTCATCCAGTGCGCCGCCTACCTCGCCGCCATGCACCTCACCGGTTCCTGACAACACCCCGGCAGAGCACCCACCACACACCACGCCATCGAGGAAAAGCACATGACTCAGACGACCTTCGACTACACCACGGCCGCCACGGACTTCTACCGCGAACTCGACGCCAACGACCCCGGAGTGTTCGATCGCCGGCTCACCCAGGACGCGGTGTTCATCTTCAACAACCTGGACCCGGTCACCGGCCGGGACGCCATCGGCGCATTCATCGGTAACTGGAAGGACAACTTCACCTCGGTTGCACACGAGATCATCGAGACGACGGTCGATCCCGTCAAACAGATCATCGGCGTCGAGGTAGTGGTTACCTACACCTTCACCGAGGGAAACGTCGTCGAACTCAACGGATGCTCGTTCCTCGCGTTCACCGGCGACCGTATCAACAGCTACCGCGTCTACGTGGACACCACCGCACTGGCCTGAGCCCTCCCGGAGGACCGCTTCCGCTGCACTTAAACACACAGGAGTCATCATGGGAAAGCTCGACGGCAAGGTCGCCCTCATCACCGGCGCGGCGCGAGGCCAGGGCCGCAGTCACGCCATCACGCTGGCATCCGAGGGCGCCGACATCATCGCCATCGACCGGTGTGCACCGATCGACTCCGTGCCCTACGCGATGCCGACACCGTCGGATCTCGCCGACACGGCAAAGGAAGTAGAAAAGCTCGGACGTCGGGTGATCACGGTTGAGGTCGACGTACGCGACTTCGACGGCCTCACTCAGGCTGTCGATCACGCAGTCGCTGCTCTCGGCCGGCTCGACGTCGTGTCGGTAAACGCGGGGATCTGCAGCCTGTCCCCCGCGTTGGAGATGTCGCAAGCGATGTGGAGCGAGATGCTCGACGTCAATCTGACCGGAGCATGGCTGACCGCCAAGGCCACCGTCCCCCACATCCAGGCCGGCACCAATGGTGGCGCACTCATCTTCACCAGTTCGGATGCAGGCATACGTGGTCAGGCGAACCTCGCGCACTACGTCTCGGCCAAGCACGGGGTCCTCGGCCTGATGAAGTCGTTGGCCATCGAGTTGGCACCGCACGATATTCGAGTCAATGCGGTGTGTCCGGGCAACGTCGATACCCCGATGATCGTCAACGACACCGTCCTCAAGCTCTTCCTCCCCCACCTCGACTCCCCGACGAGGGAAGACGCGATCAAACCCGACTCGGGATATGTCGCCGCCAATCTGTTCCCGATCCCGTGGGTCGACCCGTCCGACATCAGCAAGGCCGTCCTCTATCTGGCGTCCGACGACGCACGCTACGTCACCGGTGTCGCGCTTCCGGTGGACGCCGGCTATCTCCTCAAGCGCTGACCCCGGGTACCCGGCACCCTTCACCGAGGAGTACTCCATGGTCTTCACCCTTGAGCGTCTTCGGGACGAAGACGCGATCACCCGCTTGATCTTCGCTTATTGCGCGGGAATCGACTCCGGTCAGTTCGACGACACCGCTCGGCTGTTCACCCGGGGAACCTGGTTCCTCAACCCGGAGACTCCGTGCTTCGGATTCGAGGCCGTCTCGAACTTTCTGCACGACAACGTCATCCTCTACGGTGACGTTCCCGCCACACGCCACACCGTGTCCAACATCCGGATCGACATCGCCGACGACCGAACCCGCGCTCAGGTCCGCTCGTACGTGATCGTCTTTCAATCGGTACCCGGCGCCGCGCCACACATCATGTTTCAGGGCGCTTATGACGATGCCGTTGCTCGCACGGACGGGCAGTGGCACTTCCATGAGCGCCGCACCGAGACGGACGGGACCACAGACATGTCCCTGCACCTGAAGTCGGTACAGGCTGTCGGAAGCTGACGTTCTCGATTCCGGAAATGACTGCCTCATGCTCCATTCCGTGATCGTGCAATCCGTTTCCACCACCTTCTTGGCGACGGGCAAGGACACCCGGTCTGGCAGTAATCGCCGATCGCACACACTCACCCGTACTCACACCGAAGTCGTCGAGGTACACGGCGGCACCGCACCACACAGCAGGGAGTTTCAGATGGCACGCATGTCAAGCAAGGTCGCACTCATCACGGGCGCAGCGCGAGGGCAGGGGCGTCAGCATGCGATCCGACTCGCCGAGGAAGGCGCCGAGATCGTCGCGACCGACATATGCAGCCAGGTCGCCGAGGTTCCGTATCCGATGTCGACGCCTGAGGACCTGCGGGAGACCGTCGCGCTCGTCGAGAAGCTCGATCGGCGGTGTCTGGGGATCGAAGCTGATGCCCGTGACTCGGCACGAATGCGTGAGGTCGTAGCGCAGACTGTCGAGGAGTTCGGCCGACTCGACTCCGTCGTGATCAATCACGGCATTGGGGTCCCACATGCGGTGGACCAGGACGACGCCGATGCCATCTTCGATGCCACCATCGAAGCGAACCTCAGCTCGGTGTGGCGCACCGCACGTGCAGCGATCCCGCAGCTTCGTGCGCAGGGTGGCGGGTCGATCACCATCACATCGTCGGCCGCTGGACTGGTCGCATTCTACGGGTTTCCCGGGTACGTCGCCTCCAAGCACGGCCTGATCGGCCTCGGCAAGGCGCTCGCCGCCGAGTTGGCCCCGGACTGGATCCGGGTCAACGTCGTGTGCCCCACCAACGTCGCCACCCCCATGCTGCACAACCAATTCATCCAGACGATGTTCACCGGCGGCGACCCGAATGCCACCGTCGCCGACATGGAGTTTCCGGCCACAGCCACCAATCTCCTGCCGATTCCGTGGGTCGAGCCACGCGCAGTCTCCGAGGCGGTGTTGTGGCTGTCCTCCGACGAGGCCAAGTATGTCACCGGCATCGCCCTTCCCGTGGACGCCGGAATGACGATCCAGCCTCCGGGAATCACCCCGTTCCTCGGCCAGCGGCTGGCCGAACTCGGCAACTAACCCCCTCCGGCACTCGCAAGGCGGCGTCGGCGACACCAGTAGTTCGGGCCCGCTTTCGCGCGTGCCCCTCTTCCGAGCGCCGAATCGGCACATCAGCACAACCTCAGGAGTAGCTAGCATGGGAAAACTCGACGGGAAAGTCGCGCTCATCACCGGCGCCGCACGAGGCCAAGGACGAAGTCACGCAGTACGTCTGGCCGAAGAAGGCGCCGACATCATCGCGATCGATCTCTGCGATCAGATCGAGTCCGCCGATCACACCATGGGCACAGTCGAGGACCTTGGACAGACCGCGCTGATGGTCGAGAAGCTCGGCCGTCGGGTCGTGACCGCCACGGCCGATGTCCGTGACCGCGCATCGATCGAGAGCGCCATTTCAGCGAGCGTCGCCGAGCTGGGTCGCCTCGATACCGTCTCCATCAATGCCGGGATCGCCTCGTTTGCCCGAACCATCGATATCGACGAGCAGGCATGGAGAGATGTGCTCGACGTCAACCTCACAGGGGCCTGGCTCACAGCGAAGGCGGCGATCCCGCACATTCAGGCAGGCGGCAACGGCGGCTCCGTAATCTTCACGAGTTCGGCCGCTGGCATCCGCGGACAGGGAAACCTGGGGCACTATGTTGCCTCCAAGCATGGGGTTCTCGGACTGGTGAAGTCGCTTGCCATAGAGCACGGACTCGAATTCATCCGCATCAACGCGGTCTGCCCCGGCAACGTCGATACCGAGATGCTAGTCAACGATACGATTTTGAAACTCTTCATGCCGCACCTCGACGCCCCGACTCGAGCGGACGCGGAGCAACCCGGTTCTGGCTATATCGCAGCGAATCTGCTTCCGATTCCGTGGCTTGATCCGATCGACATCAGCAACGCGGTGCTGTTCCTTGCCTCGGATGAGGCTCGGTACATCACTGGTGTGGCCCTCCCGGTTGATGCCGGGTACCTCGTCAAGTAGTCCGCATTTCCGAACCGCCCGCCCAGGAGTCGCTCTGTGTTCAGTACCATCTTAACCATTCGTAAGCGCAAAGACATTTCGCGTGAGGAATTCGTCGAATACTACGAGAACAAGCATGTTCCGCTTGTTGGGCGGTTACTGCCGAGCACGATTCTGTCTTACCGGCGGAACTACGTTCTCGACGACGATCCGCTTTCGGTGGAGCTTTGCGAGGGTCGTGGTGACGATACATCGGTTCCGGATATCGCGGTGATCACCGAGGCCAGGTTCGCAAGCCGGGCCGAGGCCGAAGAGTTGATCAGAGCCTTTCTCTCCGAGGACATCCTCAATCAGGTCCGGGCCGACGAAGACAACTTCATCGCTCCCGGCGGCGTCCGCTGGCGAGTGGTCGACGTACGCGAGTAACAAACCTTGTAATATGGGATACAAAATGCATGTCCCATACATCTTCGGTGACGCCGCCATGTACTCCGTCGCGTACATCGCAGGTGAGACCTGCACACCGCCGGGAGCCGCCTCCACGAACGCAGCCGCCTGCACGCCAGGCGAATAATCAAGAAGGAGAACAACAATGCCGACTATGAACTCCGAGCTGGAGACCACCCGGAAGTTGCTCGAGGCTGCCGATACCGATATCGCGGCGTTCTTCGGGTTTTTCGCGAAAGACTGCGTGTTCCGCATGGGCAACAATGAAACCATCATTGGACGCCAAAACATTCAGTCCTGGGTCGCGTCCTACCTTCGGTCCGTTGCGGGGATGAAGCACGTCATTCACGAGGAGTGGACCGATTCGAACGTCACCGCCCTGCGCGTGGAAGTCACCTACACGATGCAGAACGGGGAGAATTTCACACTGCCCGCCGTGACGCGCACTCGCGTCGAAGACGGTCAGGTCACCGAGTACCTGATCTTCGTCGACGCGAGCCCAGTCGTTGCCGCCTCGACAGACTAGCTGCCCGCCCGCCCTCGCACCGAGGGGCGCTATCGGGCCGACTGTGCGCGCCGGAAGCGTGGAAGCCGTCTGTTGCCACTCGACAGCGGAGGGCTTCCACGGACCAGGTGCATTTCCCGCCGCATGATCGAGCCGGATTCGTCCACCGCGTGAGGCTGCGGCCTCCTGAATTCACACGCCACCGCCTCTGAGCGGGACTCAGAAATTGGAGCACTCTTATGCCCACAGCGTCACCGGTCAGCATCGAGGAACAGATCACCTGGCTCACAGATCGTGCTCAGATCCACGATCTGCTGATCTCCTACGCTCGATGCGCCGATACCAAGGACTGGACGGGATTCGCGGATCTCTTCGCCGACGACGGACAGATTGTGTTGCCCTTCGGAAGCATCCCCAAGGACGAAATGGCGGACAGCGTCGAACGCGTCCTCGCCCCCTTCGAAGGAACGCATCACCTGTTCGCCAATATCGGCATCGAGATCGACGGCGACACCGCCCGCTCGAACCACTATCTGCAGGCCGTACACCTCGCCTCCGCAAACTCCCCCAGCCGCCACGCGGACATCGGCGGTTGGTACGACAACAACTATCGACGCACCCCGAATGGGTGGAGGTTTGTGTCGGTGGATCTGACGTTCGTTTGGAGCGCTGGCGATGCCTTCGAACCCGGGGATCCCACCAGCTGAGCCGCCTGACCTATCCGACATCGGGATGCGGCCGTGCACCTCCGACCGTGGCATGGCGCTGCACTGGCATGATCCGAACCTGCTCTACATGGCTGTGGCGAGTTCCGCGCGATCTCCCGGACTCCCACAGCCTCTTTGCGTGCTACGACGGGCCGGCGCGCCGATTCGAGCGACCTTGGACGCCAATCCAGCCAGAGAAATAGGTTGACCAGCAGAACATATTGGCAACAGCACACCATCGGGTATGCTGTTGCTGTGTCCAACCCCACACCTGCCCCGCGTACATCGGTGACCGGTCTCGTACCCGGAGACTTCGGCTGGTACTTAGGCATGGCTTTGCGGGGTTATCAGACGCGATTCGAGGATGCGGTCGCCGATCTGCCCAGCGGAATACGGGGATATCAGATCCTATCGACCGTCGTTCATCGCGACCCGCCCAACCAACTCGCTCTCGCAGCGCACCTCTCCATCGACCGCACCGTCCTGACGTACATCCTCGACGACCTCGTCGCGGCTGGTGTCGTCGAGCGAATTCCGGACCCTGCCGACCGTCGTGCCCGCAAGATCATCGCGACCGACGCAGGAAAGAATCTGCTCGCAGACTTCGAAAAGCGGGTTGCCGCAGCTGAAGTCGACTTGCTATCAGGAATGTCCGACTCGGAAACAGACACCCTAGCAACATTGATCAGCCGCTTGGCAATGAACGTCCACCGATCGCAACCCGGAACCAGCCCCTGCGAAGCTATGGATCATCTGCCCTGACACGAGTGTTCACGGTCACCTCACCGCTCTCACCCCTGGCACGTCACTGGGCAGGGTGAGCTGCGCCAAGACGCGGCGGGCGAAATGGGTCGCGACGTCAGGGTCGGCGAGTCGGAGGGCTTCGAGCGCGACGTCGTCGTATGCGACGACATCGGATTGCCGTACCGGACGCAAATGCACGAGTCGTTCAACCGCACGGGCCGCGAGGTGGCAAGTGGTTCGGTGGAATGTGCAGGCGATATTCAGGCCCGCAGCGGAACGGGGACTGTCGCTTTGAGTGCGGATGGGCGAGCGAGAGGCCGATCCCGCGGACATCCCG
>NZ_JCAJZQ010000027.1:0-20125 GCF_059510335.1 Nocardia sp. PLKS1-43
ACCCCACTGAGCCCCTGTGAAAATGGTCGTTTCACGTCGACTGTATAAGCGAGACGTCTATGACAATTTTCCGAGGCGATCATGTTCGCGATCACAAGCGTTACCTCTGGGTCCTGAGTTCACTGGCGCCCGCGGTCGCCCTACTGCCCGCGCAATTGGTGAGCGGCACGGGGCTTCGACTGTTCTGGTGGATCGGTCCGATCCTCGTGCTCGGAGTGATTCCCTTCCTGGACATCGCGATGGGAGTCGACGACAGGAACCCGCGCGACGAAGACTACGAGGCGCTGACAAACGATCGTTATTACCGTTGGTGCGTCTACGCTTTCCTGCCCATACAATTCGCCGGCCTGGTCATCGCGGGATTCATGTGGTCCAGTCCGGAATTGAAACTCGTGGACAAGCTGGGATTGGCCGCAACGATGGGCTTCGTTTCCGGTGTGGGCATCAATGCCGGTCATGAACTCGGCCATCGAGTCGAAAAACTCGAACGCTGGCTGGCGAAAATCGCGCTGGCGCAATCCTTGTACGGGCATTTCTACGTCGAGCACAATCGTGGTCATCACGCCCGTGCCGCCACACCGGAGGATCCGGCGAGCGCCCGATTCGGTGAGTCACTCTGGAAATTTCTTCCTCGAAGTATTTTCGGCGGCTTTCGCTCGGCGTTGATTCTGGAACGAAAACGCCTGTCCCAGCACGGAAAAAGGTGGCTCAGCCCGGACAACAACCTGCTGCAGGCATGGGCCATGAGCGCAGTGCTGTTCGGTACGTTGATCCTCGTCTACGGGCCCGTGATCATTCCCTTCCTGATAGTGCAGGCGATGATCGGCATCGTCCTGCTCGAGACGGTGAACTACCTCGAGCACTACGGCTTGCTGCGGGCGCGCCGCGCCGACGGCCGGTACGCGCGGTGCTCTCCCCGCGACAGCTGGAACAGTGATCGCCTGGTCACCAATGTGTTTCTGTTTCACCTGCAACGGCACAGTGATCATCACGCGAATCCGGGCCGTCGTTATCAGACCCTGCGCAGCTCCGACGAGTCGCCGCAACTGCCGTACGGCTACGCCACCATGGTCGTGCTGGCCTTCATCCCGCCGTTGTGGCGCAGGGTGATGGATCGCCGGGTGCTGGCCCACTACGGCGGCGATATGACGCTCGTGAACAAGGGGCCATGAGCCGACCGCCGATCCCGGCCGTCGCGCGATTCCGGGCCGCCGGAATAACAACACCGATACAAATAGCTGAAGATTCGCCAGGTGCTGTGTTCTGCACCGTATCGGCGTAAGCTGATGATTGGGTCTTCCATTCATATCCAGGCGACTTGTCCGCTCCGAGCGACGTCGCATCGCCCGAATCGGACGGAATGTCAGGCGGCAGGCGGGCTGGGCGACCGGACCCGTTCAATGGTTATCCACGCTGCGCAACCGGTCATTGCCTGAGCAATTGATTGCCAGACTCAGGGTGCGGACGCCGGCTCCGGAGCGTGGTTTCATCTCCGCGGCCGGCACCCCCGCCAGGTGAAAGTCGAGATGGTGGCTGTAGCAGACCGTCATGGCGCGAAACGAAGTCTCTCGAAGGTCGGAAAAATGTCTCAAGCAAAGATCAAGATCATGGCAGTGACCGCATTGGCGGCGCCCCTGGCTGTGCTCGCGGCTCCCACGGCTGCCGCCGGCTCGATGCCGGCCACAGCGCCCGCAACCGTGGCTGCGTCGACGCATCAGGCAACCCCGGTCGGTGGTGGTGGGTCGCTCCACATCTGTTTCCCCCTGGGCAGTTTCGTGTGGTGCATCTGAATTAGAAGGTTGGTGACAAGAGTCCACCGCGACAGCCGATGCCCGGCGACCGGCGGGCATCGGTTCGATCGGGACCGGATACCGGCGTAGCCCGATCGAAAGGATCCGGACTTGAGCGATCTTTCTCGCCGTGACCTGCTCGAGACGTCGGTGGCGGCGGTGGCGGTCGTTGTTTCGGGCCTGACGGCCGCGGACACTCCGGAGATCGCCCGAGCGAGCGCCCCGAAGAAAGCGATCGCGGGCTACCCGGCGCAAAGCCCCGGATGCCCGTCCGCGGCGCTCACCGGTCATATCGTCCGCCCCGGTGACGCGGGCTACGACGACGCGCGGCTCGGCTGGGACCAGCTCTTCTCGCACTATCCGCTCGTCATCGTCTTCGCGCAGGAAACCCAGGACGTGGTGAACGCCCTCGGCTGGGCGCGCCGGAACGACGTCGCGCTGCGGGTGCGCAGTGGCCGCCACGCCCTCGAGGGCTGGTCGAACGTCGACAACGGCATCGTGATCGACGTCAGCGGGCTGAAGTCGGCCCGGATCGACCCCGGCGCGCGTATCGCAACGGTCGGCGCCGGACTGAACCAGCTGGAAGCCGTGACGACGCTCGCGAAGCGGAATCTCGCGATCACCACCGGAAGCGAGGGGAGCGTGAGCGTCTGCGGCGCCACACTCGGCGGTGGGCTCGGCCCGCTCAACCGCTGGCTCGGCATGGCCTGCGACAGCCTGATCGCGGCCGAGATCGTCGTTCCGTCCGGGGCCGACTGCGCCGAGGTGATCAACGCGGATTCGCAGCACAACTCCGATCTGCTCTGGGCGCTTCGCGGCGCGGGAAACGGCAACTTCGGCATCGTCACCCGACTCACCTATCAGGTGGCTGCGCTCACGCGGCTGGCGAACGTGCAGGCGACATGGGACGGGCTCGGCGACCTGAACGGAGTCTTCCAGGCATGGCAGCGTGCGCTCCCGTCCGCCGACCCGCGTCTGGGCTCGGAGCTGGAGATCCACAAGTCCCGGATCCTGCTGTCCGCGTGGCTGGTCGAGGGGACGGCCGCACAGGCCAGGCAGATGCTGACTCCGGTTCTTTCGGTCGGCAAGCCCGACGTCACGGTGCAGGTCGGTAACTGGGGCGATATCTTCGGGGGAGCCCAGACCCCGCTCCCGCAAGAGCCCGCGAACTGGAAGTTCTTCTCGCAGTTCGTGAAAGAGCCGTTCCCGGAGCGGGCGATCGACGTCGTCGGCTCCTTCATGCGGAACGCTCTCACCGAGGAGAGCAACTACTTCGTCGATGCGTTCGGCGGCGCGATCGCGAGGGAGCCGCGCGGCGGCACGGCGTTCGCGCACCGCGACGCGCTCTTCTACGGCGAGATCGGCGCGGCCTGGGGAACCCGGTCATCGCAGCCGGGCGTGGGCCACCCGCTGACCTCGCAGGCCCAGGCCTGGATCGCCGAGTTCAGCCAGGCGCTGCGGCCCTATGTGGACGGCGCCTACGTCAACGTGCCGAACGTCGGAATGCAGGGGTGGGAGAGCGCCTATTGGGGCAGCGAGCATTTCGAGCGCCTGCGCAGGATCAAGGCGAAGTACGACCCCCACAACGTTTTCCGCTACGAGCAGAGCATCCCGCCCGCATCGCGCTGATGGCTCTGCGTCTTCTGTGAGCAGCGCCACCTAAATAAAGTTGCTTGCGGCAACCAAATAGTGGATACTTGCCTAAGGCAATCAAACTGCGTGAGTGATCCCCCAGGGCCGTGCCCTACCCGCAGGCCCCTGGGGCGCGAAAGGAAGTTGGATGGCAACCGTTGCGGCGGCCGAGGCGCGTGCGACGGCACCTGATTCAGGTGTCCCGATGTCCCATCGGCAAATCATGGAAGCACTGTCCGGGCTGCTGCTCGGCTTGTTCGTGACGATCCTGTCGTCCACTGTCGTATCGAACGCGCTGCCGACGATCATCGCTGATCTGCACGCCAGCCAGACCACCTACACCTGGGTGATCACCGGGACGCTGCTCGCGATGACGATCACGACGCCGATCTGGGGCAAGCTCGCCGACCTGGTGAGCAAGAAGCTGCTGATCCAGCTGGCCCTGGCGATCTTCGTCATCGGCTCGGCCATCGCCGGTCAGGCGCACAATCCCGCGATGCTCATCACGGCCCGGGTCATCCAGGGCCTCGGCGCGGGCGGCTTGAGCGCCCTGGTGCAGGTGATCATGGCGGTGATGATCGCGCCACGCGAGCGCGGCCGCTACTCCGGCTATATGGGCGCGGTTTTCGCCCTGGCCACCGTCGGTGGTCCGCTCATCGGCGGTGTCATCGTCGACACCTCCTGGCTCGGCTGGCGGTGGTGCTTCTACGTGGGCGTGCCGTTCGCCGTCATCGCGCTGATCGTCCTGCAGAAAACCCTGCACCTCCCGGTCACCAGGCGGAAGGTCAAGATCGACTGGCTCGGCGCGACGCTGGTTTCCGGCGCGGCGGCTCTGCTGTTGCTCTGGGTCTCCTTCGCCGGCAGCAAGTACGACTGGCTGTCGTGGCAGACGGCCGCGATGCTCGGCGGCGCGATCGTCCTGGCAGCGCTGTTCGTAGTGGCGGAGAACTTCGCGAGCGAGCCGATCGTGCCGCTGCACCTGTTCCGGATCCGCACCTTGTCCCTGTCGACGCTGGCCAGCCTGTTCGTCGGTGTCGCGATGTTCGGCGCGACGACCTTCCTGAGCCAGTACTTCCAGCTGGCCCGCGGCGATTCGCCGACCAAGGCCGGCCTGATGACGCTGCCGATGATCGGTGGACTGGCCGTCGCGTCGACGATCTCCGGACGCATCGTCAGCACTACCGGACGCTGGAAGAACATCCTGGTGCTCGGCGCCGGAGTGATGACCGTCGGGTACGGCCTGCTGAGCATCGTGCGTTACGACACCGCCTACTGGCAGGTGGCGATCTATATGCTCTGCGTCGGGGCGGGCCTGGGCATGACCATGCAGAACCTGGTGCTGTGCGTGCAGAATCAGGTCCGCCCGCAGGAACTCGGTGTGGCCAGCTCGACCGTCTCCTTCTTCCGTTCGCTCGGCGGCGCGATCGGCGTCTCGGCGCTCGGTGCGTTGCTGGGTAGCCGGGTCACCCACTACATGACCGACGGTCTCGCAGGCATCGGCGTGCACTCCGTCGGAAGCGGTGGCTCGATCCCGAAGTTGTCCGCCCTGCCGGCCCCGATCCGCCAGATCGTTCAGGATTCCTACGGTCACGGCGTCGGCGACGTCTTCATGTACGCCGCGCCGTGCGTGCTGATCGCGGTGATCGTGATCCTGTTCATCAAGGAGGTGCCGCTGCGCACGTCCAACAGCCAGGAGCCGGTCGCCGTTGCTCCCGCCGCTGCTGCGGCCGACGCCTCGGCGCGCGGCCGGCACGCCAAGCGTCCGGAGTTCGGTTCCACCGCCAACCCGGTCCAGTCCAACGGGCGGGTCACCGCCGCGGCGGATGCCTTGGTCCGGACGGGAGCGTCGAATGGCAGCGGCATGATTCGCGGTTTTGTCCGCAACGGCGGTGCGCCGATGCCCGGTGCGGCGCTCACGCTGATCGACGTCGCCGGACGCCAGATCGGCCGCGCGACCACCGGCGCCGACGGACGGTACGTCCTGGATGTCCCGGGTCGCGGCGCCTACGTACTGATCGCCGCGGCGGGAAATCACGATCCGCAGGCCGCGAGCGTCCTGGTCGGCGACGACCCGGTAGACCTCGACGTGACGCTCACCGGCTCCGGCGCCCTGGCCGGAACGGTCCGCGGCGTGGACGGCGCACCCATCGAAGACGCGATGGTCGTCGTGACCGACGGACGTGGTGAGGTCGTCGCGGGCGGTGCGACCGACGCCGACGGCGGCTTCCTCGTCCCGGCGGTGACCGCCGGCGTCTACACGCTCGCGGTCAGTGCCGCCACCTACCGGCCGACCGCACTGCCGGTCGAGGTCGGCAGCGGCCGGACCAGCCAGGACATCGAACTGCTGCCCGATATGCGGGTGCACGGCACGATCCGGGCCGAGGGCCGCGGCCCGGTCCCGGACGCGCGCGTCAGGCTGCTCGACGCGGCCGGGAACGTGGTCGGCGTGACGACCACCGGCCCCGACGGAGAGTACGACTTCACCGGCCTGACCGGCGGTCGATACACCGTCACCGCCACCGGGTATCCGATGGTCAGCAGCGGGATCGAGCTGACCGGTCCCGGCGAGGATTCGCACGATCTGTGGCTCGGCCACCCCGGCGAATGACACCGATCCGCCGGACCGCCGATCGTGGCGGTCCGACGGAGACCGATAGGTTGCCGGGTATGAGGGCAGACGAGGAAACGATGACGAAGGGGACCACGCCCGCCGACGAACACGAGGCGTACCGGGCGGTCGAGCACGAGCTCGGCGTGCTCTTCCGTCGTGCGCGCGCACTGTCCGCCGAGGTGGCACGCGAGGTGCACCCGGAACTCGAGCCCGCGGCATACGGATTGCTCGTCGGCATATACGACTGCGCCCGTTCGCGCCCCAGCGACCTGGCCGACCACTTCGGCGTCGGCAAGGCCACCATCAGCCGCCAGGTGAAGGTGCTGGAACAACTCCAGCTGATCGAGCGACGCCCCGACCCCGACGACGGCCGCGCCCACCTGCTCGTCCTTACCGACGAGGGCCGCCGAAGGGTGGAGACCGCCCGCACCGCCCGCCAACAACGCTTCCACGCGATGCTCGCCACCTGGCCCACCGAGGACGTCCGCGTACTGGGCAGAATGCTCGCCCGGTTCAACGACCTCGCCGAAAGCCGGGCGGGCCGCCTCTGAGGGAGCCCGATCGGGCGCGTTCTCCGGCAGGTCGCGCGACCGAGAGCCTGAGAGCCGTTACCACAGCAGGCTTCTCGCCTCAGGCCGTGCGACCAGATGGCGGTCGGGGCCGCGGGATCGCTTGCCGGTCAATGATTGCAGGACCGGCGAATGACCGGAACGCGGCATTACGGCGCGTACGGATGTCGGCAACCGAGTCGGTCGCCGTAACTGCCGGTTGTGGTCGCGGTCCTATCGGTAGCCCCGTTTGAGCAGGTATTCGGCTCCCGCGCCGAAGCCCTCGGGAGTGAGTAGTTCGAAGCCGAAAGCGTCTGCGAGGCGGTTTGTTGTATTGAATGCCGCGCAGACCGCCAGCGCGTCCTCGACTTGCTGAGGTGACACGCCTGCGTCCAACACTTGCCGGATGTCCTCGGCGCTCACGGTTCCGTCCTGAGTCAGCGTGCCGAGCATCCGCAGCGTTGCCCGCAGCCCGTCGCCGATCGGTGCCGATTCCGGATCTGCCAGTACCGCTTGCACTTTCGCGTCGTCCTGGTAGGCCTGCCCCGCGGTAGCGGTGTGTGCGCCGATGCAGAACAGGTTCTTGTTGACCTTCGACACGAAGGCCGCCATCAGCTCTCGGTCGGCGACCGACCAGGCGGAAGGTCCGCGCATCGCCTCGTGAGTGAACGCCTTCGCCCGGGCGCCGTAGAAATCGGGGCGGTAGAAGACCAGTTTGGCGGCATCCGGTAGCGGCTGTCCGGTGAACATTCGGATGAGCGTGAACAGCACCTTGGTCGCGGGGCGGTAACCGCGGTTGAGGATCTCGGGTCGCATTATCGGGCCGCCTTGCCGGTTGCTTCGGCCAGTGCCGCCAGTCCCGTGTCGTACAGCCGGGCGGACTGGCCGACCGCGGCGCAGATCACCAGCTCGAACAGCTCGTCCTCGGTGAAGCCCGCCGCCTGTGCCACAGCGAAGTCCGTGTCGGTGATCTCCGTCGGCCTCGTGGCGACCTTGTCGACCAGCGTCTGCACAGGCGGGGGCAGGTCGGCGTTGCGGAAGGCGCGGGCGCGCCGCTCCGCGGATGTCCTGCTCTTTCCGTTCAGGAGGCGATCCACCAGAGCCTGGTGCGCTGCTCGTTTCCTGTCCTCATACGGCACGGCGCTCTCCTGTCCAGTGCGGCTGGTTGTCGGCACCCCATCGGTATCCAACGATGCGATCGAGGAATGACGGATCGTCGGTCAAACATAGTGTCTCCGGGTGCGGGCCGGGCACGGATCAGCCATCTCCTCCCATCGCCGGCAGTCAGCGAGTAATGCCTCCAGTTCTGCGTCATCACGTTCCGCTCGGACCACTCGATACCGAGTGCCCCGAGGGTCATCCGCAGCGCCGTCCGTGGTCAGAGTCAATCGGACCGAAGGTCGACTGACCACCATTGCCTGGCGTGCTGCATCCGGATCGGGGCCCTTCGACCATCTGGACGCTGAGGTGGACGCGTTCGGCGATGTACTGGTTCGAATACCCTTCGGCCACAAGGCGAATGATCGGAAGATCGTGCTCGTCGAGTCGGGCGCATGCACGATCGCGTCCTGCATCGATGTTTCGACCGCTTCGATCGCGTGCTCGGCGCGGTCGGGATGTGCCGGGATATGGCCGACCAGCAGGCTGGCTGAACTCTGTCGGGACGGGGGCTGCTCAGGTCCTGCCGGTCCACCTCGATGACCATGCGTCGCCTCGCGGATCCAGTGGGGCAGAACGGCTCTGGGGAGCAGGTCGATGGGGCCGTGCATCTGTACGGGTTGGGTTGGTCGCTGGGCCGGGTCGGGGCGAGTCTGGGGGAGAATGCCACGACCGTGCAGGCTGGACTTCGTGAGGGGGAGTGGTTATGTGGGACACCCAGGGCCGACCGCGGGAGTAGGTCAGGTAGCTGGTGACGGCGGCGTGATGGAACGGGTTATTGCGCTCTTCCGGGGCCGTTCTTGGGGGCTGGTCAAGATAGCATCGGGGCTGGGACTAGGTCAGGACTGGAGATGCCTCGCAACAGACGTCCGCAGGATCGGCAAGAGAAGCGTGCGGAGATCGTGGTGGCTGCTCGGCGGTTGTTCGTCGAGGAGGGATACGACGCGGCGTCGATGGCGCGGATCGCCCGCGACGCCGGAGTGGTGTCGAACACGCTGTACTGGTACTTCCAGGACAAGGACGCGGTATTGATCGCGGTCCTGGACGCGGTCCTGGCCGACTCGATGGCCTCCTACAGCCAACTGCTGGGCTCGAGCTTGGCTGATCGGCTGTTGTGGCTGGTCGGGGAATTGGAGCAGCTGGGCCGGTTGGTGAGCACGGTGCACACGCGCGCCGAGGAGTCCGCATCCATTCAGGAATGGCACGAGCAGTTCCACGCGCTGGCCGAGGGATTGTTCCGGGCAGAGCTGATCGAGCTCGGCGTGCCCGCTGACGAAGTGGATCCGCTGGTCACGATCGGCGTTTTCGTTGTCGAGGGCTTGCTGACGCATCCGACTGATCAGGAGCAGCGGCGCGCGGTGATCGAGACGTTGCTGAACAGCGCTCGCAGTCTTGCCGCAGCCGCCGGCTGAATGCCTGGTCTCCGCACGTCCACCTTGAGGCGACCTACTGCGTGTTGCGTGCGGAGTATTCGAATTGTGTTGCCAGGAAATAGAGTTGGTCACGCACGGCGCGTTCGAAGTGCTCGCCCACATAGATGTCGAAGTGGTCGCAGGGGTAGTTCTGGACGTGCACGTGTGCCAGGCCCTGCGCGCGCCGCTTCGTGGTCTTCGCGGGCGCGGCCGCGTCGTTGTCGCAGACACACAGCAGCGTCGGAGTGCTGAAGCGGGCCAGCGTGCGACCGGGCCGATAGAGCGGAAGGTACAGCACCAGCCGTGCGGCCAGGGCGTTGGCGGCATCGAATTCACCGTCCGGGCCGCGCAATACACCCCATATGCTGTCGCGACCGACACCGGTCACGGGTTCTTCCCCACCGTCGATCTCGCTCAGCTCGATGTTCTTCGACACCTGAGCCCGCACCGACGGCAGCCGTTTCAACAACGCGCTGGTGCGCCGCGAGAGCCGGGTCCCCGCAGGCAGGAGCGCGGAAGCACCGGCGAGAGCGTCGGGTGAGGCCACGAACGCGGGCATCCAGGACGTCCCCGCCATCGGCAACAGGATCGGCTTCGCGCCGAACCAGGAACCGACCGTGTCGAGGATGCCGGCCCCGGTCAGCGCTACCGCGCTCAGCAGGCCGGTCCGTAGCCGCGAGCGCAACGACGCGGGTCCGTCGGTGAACGGGCACTGTGCCACGACCGCCGCGATACGGGTGTCCTCGGAGGCGACCTGAAGGACATGTCCGCCGCCGAAAGAGCTGCCCCACAACGCGATCCGGTCGACATCGACCTCCGGCAGGGTGCGCGCGAAGGCCAGAGCGGCATGCCAATCGGCGCGTTGTCGGCCGATATCCAGGAGCTGGCGCGGCGCTCCGCCGCTGGCCCCGAGGTGACGGTAGTCGAACACCAGCACCGACCAACCCGCCTCGGCGAACCGTTCCGCGTAGGCATCCAGGCGCATCTCCCGCACCGCCCCGAGTCCGTGCCCCATGATCACCATCGGGCGCGGGCCGTTCAGGTCAGGTGCGGTGTACAACCATGCCGCGCACTCGTCCTGGCCGGAGGGGAACGAGACCGCACGCCGCCGCACCGCCGCCGCCTCGCGCCGATCGGCCGGCCCACTGATTTCCATGACTCGCGTCCTCCGCTTCACCACCGCTCTTCTTGGACGTCATCCAAGAAGTAGGTCGCGGCTACGGTAAAGGTTTCTTGAACGTCAGTCAAGAAGTTGGCGGGATCACGGATCTGCGTTGGCGGCAACCCAACCCCCCAATTGCGCCGTAATCGGCTACCGGATGTCCCGTCTGCGGAGTGCGGTGTGTTCGGCTGCGCCGGGTCGACGGTTCAGGCGCTGTTCGGTGAGGTTGATTCCGAAGCCTATTGGGGATTCGGGGTGTTGGTGAGGAAGATCGGCCAGGCGATTTCGGTGCGCCACTGGGCGGGGTCGGGGGTGTCGCGTTGGCCGGTGAGGTAGTACTCGCGGACGGGGCCGGGAACCCCGAGGGCGTGGCGGGCGACGTAGGTGGCGAGGGCGCCGTAGGTGCGATCGACACTGTCCGGGGAGCCGCGGTGGGTCATGATCGCCAGTTCAGCGGCGGGGACCATGGTCGGATGGACGCGTCCCACAGGGTGGACGGTGCCGGTGCAGGGCACGAAAATGGTCGCTGGGCCGCGGTGGTCGGTGAATATCTCGTCGGCGTAGATCCCGCCGGCCGGACCAATCGGGGGCAGGTGTTGGGCGATGAGGGTCGCATACAGTTCGCCGAGCGCGCCTTGCAGCCACGTGACGCTGTCGGTGGCGTCGACGATCTCGGTGACCGCGGCCGCTGCGACGGCGGAAACGGCGCGCAACTCGACGGCGCTGTCATCGGATATGTTGTGCCTCAATAGATCCCGCAGCTGATCGACGGCACGTTGGGTTCGGCCGAGTTGCGTCTGCAGGCGGTCCAGGTGTGCCACGATTCGTTCGTTGCGGGTGTGTGGATCGGGGGTCGCCACCACGGCCTGGGCCGGGCCGTCGCCGAACTCTGGGCCCACGACGCCGTCTCGTTCACCATCCAGCTGATCACTCCCACCGTAGGCGAGATCGCCTGGGCCGCACGTGTGTTCCTGATCCTCGATGCCGGGGGCCGGATCCAGGAGGACTACCAGCTGACTGTTCAGCCGCTGGCCGAGCGATAACTCGCCGGTTCCACGTCACGAGATTTCCAGAGACAAGGAAACCCACAATGCCCTACCTCTCAGCACCGGATAGGACCAACCTGTTCTACCGGGACCACGGTGTCGGCCGACCTGTCCTCTTCGTGCACAGCATGCTGATGAGCAGCGATATGTGGCGGCATCACATGCTGCACCTCACCGGACACGGCTACCGCACCGTCGCCTACGACCGGCGTGGTCACGGACGATCCGACGACCCCGGGACCGGATACGACTTCGACACTCTCGCCGATGATCTGGCCGCGCTGCGCGACCGGCTCGACCTCACCGACGTCACACTGGTCGGACATTCGATGGGCGGCGGGGAGGTGATCCGGTATTTGAGCCGACACGGGGCGCGTCGGATTTCGCGGATCGCCCTGGTCGGCGCGACCGCACCCCATCTCGATGTCGATCCGATGCGTGCGGCAGAACTGCTGAACCAGCTCCGCACCGGCTACGGACAGTGGGTCGCCGACAACGCCGCACTATCCTTCGGTGACGGCCTGCCCGGGTGTCACATTCCGCAACCCGAGAAGGATGCCACCATTCGAGACTGGATGCAGGTCTCACTACATGCCGCAGTGGAATGCAGCCGAGTCAATCTGGTCGCCGACTTCCGAGACGAGGCCAGCCGTATCACCATGCCGGCACTGATCGTTCATGGCGACCACGATTCCTTCGCACCATTACAGACCTGCGGGCAACGCTCGGCCGAACTGATCCCCGACAGCACACTCGTGATCTACGAGAACGCCTCCCACATGCTGCATCTGTCCCACCGCGAACAGCTCAACAACGACCTGCTCGCATTCCATCGGAACCCGGCTGTGCGTGACTCCGAGGTCGCAGCGCCGGTCACATAGGGCAATGTTGCGGCGCATGCCATCTCGGTTACGGACGCGTCCAACCGGCCGGGCTGGTGACGGGGCGGTCGTCGTCCGTCTGAACGATCGAGCGGGCCTCGTACTGGGTGGACAGGACGATGTGGGTCTCGATCGGGCCATGTTCGCCGATGCGTCAGCAGGCAGCGGCCCATCGCGCACTGCAGCTGGATGAACGCCAGGATTGGTAGCCGGTGATCACGCCCGCACCCTCGAGTCGCCGCACCCGTTCGGCATGTTCGCCCTCGCGCCGCTGTCGGGCCTGCTGTGTGACCGTTTCGGCGGACGTGCCCTGATCGCCATCGGCCTTGCGCTGCCGGCGATCTCGTCGATCTCGGCCGTAACCTCTTGCGGTGGAATGACCTTCGCGATCGTGCTGTTCCGGCTCGGCTACGGCTGGAACCTCGCCTACATCGGCGCGAGCAGCCTGATCGCGGGCAACCTGCCCGGGTGGATCGAATGCGGTTGCAGGGCGCGGTGGAATCGCGGGTGTGGGGCGGATCGGCCGTGGCCACAGCGGCTTCCATTGCGGGCTTCGCGGCGGGTGGTTACGGTCTGCTCGCCGTGCTGTCGCTGGCCTTGCTGGCCGTACCCGCCATGCTCCTGCTCCGCACGTCGAATCCGTAGTGAGTCAAGCCCCTCCCGGTCCAGCCGCCAGGGGCCCGAACCGTCGCGATGCCGCTCAGTTCGGCGCGATCTCCAACAGCGCTGTGACCCGAGCAGTAGTCCGGCAACGCTTCGTTACGGGTTGCTGTCCGGCCGCGGTAGCTGCTGACTCAGCACTCTGTCGACGATCGTCTCGATGTACGCTCGGTCGACATCGAGACCGGCGAACAGCCGCCGGTACATCACAGGCCCGGCGAGCTGGTCGATGATCAGCTGGATGTCGGTGTCGGGCGAGAGCTTGCCGTCGGCGACGGCAGTCCGGAGAATGGCCTGAAATCCGGCGGCACCGGCCCGGAAGAGCGTTTCCTTGAGCGCGGCGAAGGCCGGATCGAACGGTGCCCGCTCCAGCACCGCGCGCATGGTGCGTTCGCTGGCCGGATCGTCGAGCAACTGCCGCAGCCCGTCGAGCTCTCCGAGCAGGTCGGCCCGCAACTGTCCGGTGCACGGCCGACGGGCCCGACCCATCCGCTCCACGGTCGCGTCGCGGATCATCGCGGCCACATCCGGCCAATGCCGATACAGCGTTGTGCGGCCGACACCGCTGCGCGCCGCGACCGCCACATGGGTCACTCCGGTCCAGCCCTCCTCGGCGAGCAACTCCGCGACCGCCGACAGCGCCGCCTGCCGGCTGCGCACCACGCGAGGATCCGGGCCGCGGGTGAGGGCGGACTCGCTTGTCCGAGGCTGCGTGTCGCTCATCGGGCCATCCTTCGCGAGGGCTGGAACGTCATCGCAGAACATCTTGCCCCATCGGCCAATTGTGGTACATACTGTGCCATATCTTCGGGACAAAATGTTCCGAAGATTGCCCGAGGGCATCGACACCGGCGGACGTTTCGGTGAGTCGTCAACTCCTACAGGAGAATTCCGTTGAAAACCTTGCTTATGAGCACCGCGGCCATCCCGGTCACGATCGAGCAGCGTCGATCCCGGCGTCCGGTAGCGGTCGACACGGGCCTGTACCAAGACATGCTGCGCAGCTATGAGGAGACCGCGCGCTCGGCAGACGAGCTCGGCTTCGACGGTTTCGGCAGCACTGAGCACCATTTGCAGACCGAAGGCGGGGAATCGTTGCCGAATCCGCTGCTGGCCTACGCCAAGCTGGCGGCGGCAACCTCGCAGATAAAGTTCATGCCGATGTCTGTCGTGGTGACCGCGCACGATCCGATCCGGGTCGCCGAGGATTTGGCGCTGTTCACCCACCTGTTCCCAGGACGGCTGGCCGGGGTGCAGTTCGCTCGTGGCTATCAGACTCGCTGGATGCAGACCCTGACCCAGTCCGAGCACGTCGTCGCGCTGAATCCGGCTTCCGATCAGCGCAACCGCGCCAGGTTCGACGAATACCTCGCGGTGATCGAAAAGGCTTGGGCGCCGAATGCGTTCAACCACCACGGCGAGTTCTACCAGGCGCCATATCCGGCCGAGGGGATCCGCGACTGGGCACTCGCGGACTGGACGCGCACGTACGGGGGCCTCGGCGAAGTCGACGACGGCGGCACCGTCCACAAGATCGGCGTGATCCCGAAACCACTGGAAACCCCAAAGGTTTTCATTCCGAACGCGTTCTCACCGCAGACCGCGATCGATTCCGCCCGACATGGCCGCACCCTGGTTCTCGCTGCGGGAAACCGCGAACGAGCCCGCGAGACCGCCCGGCTCTACCGCGACACCGCTCACGCAGCAGGCCGGGACCTGCGCATCGGCGAGAACTTCGGCATGCTGGTAAAGATCGCATTCGGCGACACCTTCCAGCAAGCATTCGACTACGCCGTGCGCACCTATGGGTTCTGGTACCAGAACTTCTTCCAGAGATTCGGCTTCACCGAGGTGTTCCGCACCTCCGCCGACGACCCCACCCGGCCATTCGATCTCGGCGACGCACGGGCCCTGACCCAGCGAATGATCGACAGCGGCCAACTGCTGTGCGGGACGGCCGAACAAGTCCACGATCAAGTCGCCGAGGTGGCGAGCGTCTACGGCGACGGCGCACTGGACTGGCTGATCTACGAGACCTGGGGCCAGTCCCTGCCCGACAGCGAACGCATCGATGCCCACCGTTACCAGCTGAAGACCTACGCCGAACACATCATGCCGGCTCTTCGCTGACACGACGTTCCCGAAGCTCCTTGCACGACGAAGGACTACCGATCATGGATAAACCCGATATCACCGTGATGTTCGTGGCGCACAACGCGTTTCGCCGCGAACTTGCCCGGATGCGGGACGCCGCGGCACATGCGGCGATCCGGACAAGCGCCCCGCTGACGTGCACCATACCGCCGAGGACCGGTTGCTGCGGCCGCCGATGCACGCCGAACTCGGCGGCCGGAACCGGTCTGTGAGGCTGCTGGAGACCATGGCCGACGAGCATGCCCGGCTGGACCCGCTGATGGACCAGATCAGCGCCGTTTTACCACAGGGTTCACCCGCTCGCCTGGAAGCCCTCTTCGGCGAACTCGCTGACGCTCTGACCGGTCGGCCAGGTGTACGGCGCGCCCACATGGGATGCCTCGGGCTGGTTCGTATTCGGCGCGACGGGCTGCTGGGGCGGCAGTCGCAACGTCAGGTATGTACCCGGTGTGGTGCCATCGGCGAAGTCTCGTCAGTCCCGAAGGACTGATCGATCACTATACCTTGGGCCAAAATCGTAGCGCAGCAACAACTTTACGCCAGAGGCCGAGTGGCTGGGCAAGGCGACGATTCAGGGTCGGCGCCGGGCGCGCAGGCTCGCGATCGCGTAGGCGAGCGCACTGATCGCGAGCATCGTCGCGCACAGCAGCAGCCAGCGCAGCAGGAACGCCTGCTGGCTGCCTCCGGTGGCTGCGCGGTAGGTGGTTGCACCCTGCTGGATGATGCCCGGGAAGAACAGCAGAAACGACAATCCGATCCCGAGGAAAGGAACTCGGATGTAGTTCACCGGCGACACCCGCAGTCCGGCTCGGGTGGACGCCGCGGCGAGGACACGATCGAGGAGGGCGTATGCGGGGAACAGGATGAGGTCGTGGGCGATGATGGCCGCCGCGAACCATACCGCTATGGCCTGCCACCACACCCGGTGGTTCCACAGGGCGTCGAACCCGAGCGCCCACACGCTGTAGCCGGTGAGCGCCAACGAGGCCGGCAGCACGAGCAAGTGCAGTGGGTGCGCTCCGTATACGCGTTTCCATCGGTGGATCAGTCTGCCGGTGGCCATCTCACGCCCTCCGGAATTCGATGCTGGAGACCCATTTCGTGTTGTGCACGCCGGGCATGGCGGGGACGATGATCCGCGCCGGGTAGCCGTGGTCGAGCGAGAGGTCTGCGCCGTTCACGCGCAATGCCAGCAATGCGTCGGGGTCGAGTACCTGATTCGCTTGCAGGAGTGCGCGATTGAACGCCCCGGCCCGTTCGAGCGAGGTCACCGCCGCGGCAGCGGGCTGCTCCACCCCGGCATGGCGAGCCAGATCGGACAGCTTCACCCCGGTCCAGGTTTGCACCGTGGACCACCCTTCGACGCAGGCGATGGGGAGCCGGGCGGCATGTTGCGGCATGGCCAGCAACGTCGCCCGGTTCAGGTGTATCGGAGTGGGACCGCCGATCAAGCTCAGCGCCCAGGAATCGTCGATGTCGGCGCTGCTGATTCCCGCCGCGGTGGCGGTGCGGTTGATCTGAAAGTCGTTGGCGCCGTGGCCTTCGCCGCGTCCGCGCGGTAGCAGCAGAGCGGCCCGGCGGGTGAATCCGCCGACGGTCTGGCCCGCGGTGAGGGCCACGACGAACGCCACGCCACCGCCCACGAGTGCCAGCGCGCCGCGGCGGCTGATGGTCGGTTCGGCGGGATCGGCGGCGACCAGGCCATCGGCGTCGGGTGGTTCGGGTTCGGTCTCGGCGCGGGAAGTGCGCAGCACCTCGCGCAGTGACCGTGAGCGCAGTGCGCTGATCATGCGCGGCAGCTTGACGGCCACATGTGCGGCGAACCCCGCGATGAACACCCACGCCCCGAAGTAGTGGGCGGTGTAGAAGGAGAATCCGAAGATGTAGTCGTACTGGATATTGAGTATCCCGGTGGCCATTTCGAACAGCACTCCGCCCACCAGCATCAACAGCGAGACCCGTTCGATCGCCGCAGCGAGCGACCGCACCGGCGGCCAGGCGAACAGTCGCGGGATCACCGACCACAGCTTGGCCGCCACCACCGGCACGAGCGCGAGCCCCAACCCGACATGCAGGCCCTGGGTGAGCCGGTACAGCCACGACGGGCGGGTGGGCCAATCGAATGTGGGCAGCGCCAGGCCCCCGACGTGCGCGGGGATCGCCTGACCGAACCGCGGCCCGTACGCGATGTACGACAACAAGCCGGTGACGATCACGATCGGCAGGCAGACCAGCAGTACCGCCCCGAACATCGAGGTCAGCCATGGGCCTCTCAGCGGGCTACGCCACCGCAGCCGAATGTGCTTGTGCTGCATCATCTCTTCGTCTCCCGTCGTTCCTGAACGACGCGAAGCCCCTCGGCAATGCGGGCTCGGCGCACGGTGCTGTGTGCGGGTCCGTCGATAGGACAACCACTCGAGGTGAAGATACGTCGCAGCCTGCGGTTTCCGTGGTCGCCACCAGCGCTCGAATCCCGAATCGGTACCGCATTCGGCGGTCCCGCCAGGGCGAATGACGAAATCATGACGGCCTGCAACCGCACCCTGTGATTGCTCTCTGGCGCGGACCCGCAGCAGCGAAGTTCTGTGCCTCGGCGGCCTTCTGCGGCGACGGCTCGTTGCCGCGATACGCCTTGAAATACCGCGCCCGCGCCGAACAAGCTGAGTATGTGCAGCCCCGAGAGCGGACGCCTGCCGTGATTGTGGTGTGAGCCGAGGATGGTCGTATGACGGCTTCGAACAACGCCGCTCCTCAATCAACACCGCCGACGTCACTTCGGGGTGCTTACTGGAACACTGAACAGACGATGATCAGGCCGATACTCGGTCGGAGATGGTCTCATTCCTACAGGCGGCAAAAGCCCCGATCAAGCGGCGGAGCGATTTGACGCTTCGGCGGATGTGTCATGCCGGAACTGGTGGGCGCTGCCCGGAGTTACCGAATCCGCTCGGACTGCTCGAACGGCCGCGCGGGTGGGCGTTTGGCGATTCGGTCGACGGGGCTCGGGTATGGCGGGACTGTTGTCCCGGGGCGGCCGGGGCCGCACGCTTTGGATGTGGGGTTCAGTTCGTGATGCGGCCACCGGCGACATCGATGGTGAGGCCGGTGAGATAGCCGGAGGCGTCCGATGCCAGGAACAGCACGGCTTCGGCGACATCGGTGGTAGTGCCCAGGCGCCCGATAGGGTGCAGGCCGGCGACCTGTCGCTGCACCGGTTCCGGCATATTCGCCGCTACCTTCTCGGTGCGAATTGAGCTGGGCGCGATGGCATTCACGCGCACACCGTGTGGGCCGAATTCGGTGGCCAGCTGCCGGGTCATCATGATGAGCCCGGCATTGGCGACGCCGTAGGCGAGATTGGCTCGACTGGGCTGGCGCCCCGCGGACGAGGACATTGTGATGATGCTGCCGCGGCCGCGTTCGGCCATGCCCGGCAGGAATTCCCGGACGGTCAGGAAACACGAGGTGAGATCCGAGTCGAGCACCGCCCGCCAGCGCGCCTCGCTCAAGTCGGTGGAGGGCACTGGCATTCCCTGCCCTCCGGCGAACGCGCCGAGTATGTCGACCGGGCCGATCCGGTCCTGCACCAGTGTGTGGACCTCGGCGAGCGCTGCGGCGGAGGTGACATCGGCGACCGCGGCGACCGCGGTGCCGCCCGCTGTGGCGATATCGGCGACGACGGTGTCCAGGGCGTTTTTGTCGCGGCCCACGACGGCGACCCTCACCCCCTGGGCGGCGAGCATGCGGGCGGTCTGTGCGCCGATGCCGCGGGATCCACCGGTAATGACGGCGGTGCGGCCGGCCAGATCGGAGTAGGTGCTGAGCATGATGGTGACCTTTCGAAGCGGGAGCGTATTCAGCGGCGGTACAGGATGATCGCGGTGGCCAGCAGCCACAGCAGGCCGCCGAACCGGACCACCGGCAACAGGAACAGCAGGGCGGGTGCGATCAGCCCGAATGCCGACAGCGCGGCTGCCACGGCGATGAGCAGGCCTGTCCAGGCCAGCGGGCGCGGGAGCACCCGGCCCAGCACAGCGGGCACGGCGACACCGAGGACGAACAAGCCGAATCCGAGCGCGTAGGCGCAGCCTCCGGAGACGAATCCGAGGTCGGCGACGACCCGTGCGAGGTCGGGGGAGGCGGTACCGGGCAGGCGTGCGCCGGCCCACGTGAACACGGCGCTCGCGGTGAGCCCTGCGGCTGCGAGCAGGCCGCCGGCCATCGCGATCGGTGGCACACCTGGCATCCGGGCCGACACGGCGCGGTAGATCAGCGTGGCGGCCACGGCCAGTGCCGAGGCCGAGGCCAGCAGCAGCATGGCGCCCAGTTCGAGCAGGCCGCGGTGGGCGGTGTCGTACGCCAGCACCGACGCGGAGGCCGTATCCGGGTGCGGGACACCGGAATTCACCCCAACGTATCCGGCGGTGAGAACGGTGAACGCGAGGGTCGAAGCAAGAACCGGAAGTGCGGTCCGAGCGGGGATTGTGGGGACGCTCATGGTGGCGATCCTTTCGTCGACGGAGAACCGTGACGTTCGATGACGATTACAAGAAAAGGTCGATTTCCGACCTGCGAGTCCGCGCTGGCGGCCGGGCAGCGCCGCGCCGGCCTCCACCCGGGTGACAGAGCGGTCGGCCGGTGACCGAGTGCGCGAAAGGGCAAGGCCCGCACCGGGGCTCAGCCTGGCACCGGGTGTGCTGTGCGGTCACGATCACTCGACCGACACGACATGCTCGGCTCTTACGCAAGTCCGGCATCGAGCCGTGGAACACTGCCCGGTAGATGGTCCGCGGGTCAGGATCGGGCCGAGGGCATGGAGTCCGGCGACCAGGGTTGGCCGACAGGCCGTAGGTGCTTGCGGTTCGGGCATCTGGTCCAGCAGCACCACGTCCCGAGGCAGCCCGGTCACCAACCGCACGCCCGTGTCACCCGCGTCGCCGGACAAGCCGTACATCATCAGCCGCATCGTGCGTGCGACGTCGGCGGACAGGTCGGCCTCGGCCACACCCGGTTCCTGGAAGTACAGCATCCAGTTGAACCGGTCACCGGCGAAGGAGCGGAGTTCGGTCAG
>NZ_JCAJZQ010000028.1:0-14393 GCF_059510335.1 Nocardia sp. PLKS1-43
ACCACACTCACGGCGTTGATCAGGTCCTACGACCTGGGCATCGACGGGCGGCGGGCCGGGCGTCAACGCGGTATCGATCGCCTCGCCACCGAAATCGTCGAGGGACTGCGCAAACCGCAACTGCGGCAACCGAAACCAGTGGAGCAAGCCATGCCCTGGCACTGCTGGCCATGCTCGACGCTGCCTGCCACGGCGCTGACGACCTGGAGCAGGCCGCGGCCGTGGAGTTCCGCAAGCACCCTGACTACGCCATCATAACGAGTTTTCCGGGATTGGCAGACCTCACAGGAGCTCGAATACTCGCCGAGATCGGCGACGACCGCACACGATTCGCCAATGCGCGAACGCTCAAGGCCTACGCCGGATCCGCACCGGTTACAAGGGCATCCGGCAAGACCATCTCCATCACCCATCGGCGGATCAAGAACGACCGCTTGGCTGCCGTCGGCTGGGTCTGGGCCACCACTCTGGTCGTACTGCCCAGACCGGGGCAACGGCACTACCGGCAGCACCGCGAGCACGGCGACCGCCACCACGCACCAGCGATCCGGCACCTATTCAACAAAGTGCTCGGACAACTCCACCACTGCCTGCAAACCCGCCAGACTTACGACCCAGCCAAAGCATTCGATGGGCCGTGCCCTGAGCCCCAAAAATCCACCGCCGCTTGACAGTTAAAGAAATCGGAGGTCTCCCGGTTTTCGTGCACACCCGGTTATCTGCCTCCAGCCGGCTGCCGGGAGCAGGTCGAATAGTAGTCGGCTTCGTACTCGACCGGTGGTCGGCGGCCGAGCCGGTGCATCAGCCGGGAGTTGTTGAACCAGCTGACCCATTCGTAGGTGAGTAGCTCGACATCAGCCAGTCGCTGCAAAGGGTCGCCTCGAAGCGGCGAATCGTCGCGGACCGCGTCGGTGTTATAGAGCCCGATCGTCGTCTCGGCCAGCGCGTGTCGAACGCATCCCCCACAGAGCCTATTGATGGACGAAGACGCGAAAGAATCAGTTTCTCACCGAATTTCACCGATTTGTATCTCTCAGGCCCCGGCGTCCGAATGATGAATCGTAGACCCGGTCCAGGCCCGCCTTTGGCAGCGCGCAACGCCGCGGCCTGCGGGATGGCCGATTCCACGAAAGCGGACTGTTTGCTGGTCGAGCATTCCCAGCCCACGATCCGCCCCGGCGTACGCGTCGATGACGAACGCGGTATCGACGAACCCGCCGCTGGCCAACCGCACGTAGGTGAATCGGCGACGACGAGCAAATTCGGGGCCGAAACCCAGAAGGTCCGGTCGACCAGATCCGCCGCACGCGACCTGGCCGGACCGGCCTCGGTAGTACGAATCGCTTTGCGCCGCACCACACCCTTCCACGAGTTGACCCGCAGCAACCGCCCCACAGTGCATCTGGCGACCGGAACGCCCTCCTGTTGGAGGTGGCCCCACATCTTCTCCGCACCGTAGAGCGATTCGGGTTTGCGACGGCCGTTCTCGTCGGGTTCGTAGTAGCCCGGCCAGGATCTCGGTAATTGCGGTGTCCCACAACCGGCGTTTCGACGGCGACCCCGACAGCCAGGCATAGAAGGTTCTCGAGGCAATCTTGACGCCGTGCGCGCATAGCGCACGACAGATCGGAGCGACCCCGAACCGAGCCCTATGCTCGGCGATGAGCACGCAAACTAACGGTGTCGCGGGTCGCTCTCCTGCACGAAGAAACTCGTTGCCGCCTTGAGGATTTCGATCGTCTGCTCAAGCTCGGCGTTCTTACGCTTCAACTCGCGGATCTCGCGCGCCGCATCCGTCGAGACCCCCTCGGTCTCACCAGCGTCGATCGCGGGCTGACGCACCCATTTGCGCAGCGTCTCCGCAGTCATCCCCAACCGGGCCGAGACCGCCTTCATCACCGCCCACTCAATGGCGTAGTCATCACGGTGATCAACGACCAGCCACACAGCCGTTAGATCGTCGTTATCGATAGGCCGAGCTGTACGAAGAACATTTGGAAAGGAAAGATCCCGATCCCCGAAAGCCTGGCAGTTCGGGACTCGTCGCTACCGAAACCGCGCGACTTCGAAAGTTGTTCGCTGGAATGTGCAGGCGAAGCTCAAGCCCGCTCATTTTGTGCTTGTTCCACGACCCACGCCGCGATCTGGGCTCGTGAGTTGAATGCCAGCTTGGTGAGAATGTGTTCTACATGGGCATGCACAGTTCGTTGCGATATCACGAGCTTATCGGCGATAGCCTTGTTGGTCATTCCTTGGGAGACCAGGTCAGCAACCTGCCTCTCACGTTTGGTCAGGCTCGTCGTACGACCAGTGGGCGGTGATGTCGACGGGGCGTGCTCGCCGAGGGCATAGGCGACGGCTTCCTGGAAGCCCATAGCCACACCTTTTCGGAGCGCGGCGTCGAATGCTCGCTTACCGAGTGCGTGGCGGGTCTGCTGCTCGTATTTCTCGTGGTGTACGACCAGGTTCTGGAACAGTACCGAGGAGCTCCCAACCGACCGGCCCAGCGCTTCGGCGGTACCGAGTAGAACAGCAGCGCGTTGCGTGTCGCCCTGGTCGGCTGCGACCCATGCGTATGCCTCCAAAGTCACCGCGGCAGTTAGCGGTTCGTCCAGTAAGCGGGTCAGCCGCAGACAGTTTTCCAGTAACCGAGCCGCTAGCGCGCAATCACCTTCCTGCCAGACCGCCACCCCCATAGCCCATAGAGAGTACGACCGAAAAACCGATTCCCCATGAGCTTCGGTAATATCCAGCACCTGTCGATGGCAGGTGATGGCCCGAGAGGCATCTCCCTGCAATTCATATGCGAGCCCAAGCATGACCAGAATCCACACCCGGTCCAACAGGTCAGCGCGGGCGGACAGGTCGCCGCGAGCGCCGAACACCGCGAGAGCTTGCTCCAGGCGCGTGCAAGCGAGGGAATTATCGCCGCTGTAGAGGGCCAAGAGCCCCTCGGCGTGGGCAACGCGCGCGTCGACCCGTGGGTCCATCACCTGCTCGGCCACGGCCTGCGCCTCCTCGACCCTGGCGGCTCCTGACGTGATCGCGCCCTGTAGTTCGGCCAGCACGCTGTCTGCGTACAGCGCATCGACCTGTGCTGCGCTCGGCTGCCCCGGCTGGTAGGCCAGGGCGCGGTCGAGCCAGTGCCGTCCCTCGCCGAGCAGGCCTTGTGAGAGCCAGAACTGGAACAAGGCGGCGGAGATTCGCAATCCTGCAGTGGGGTCATCGCTGAGTCCGGACAGACAGAACTCCATTGCTTCGTGCAAGTTCGGTCGTTCCCGCTCCAGTCGGGCGATCCACTCCCGTTGCTGAGGGCCTATCCACTCGGCTTCCGCTTGTAACACCAACCGCTGGTACCAATCCTGATGCCGATGTCGGAGTTCCGGATGCTCGCCGGACTGCTCGGACTTCTCCCGGCCGTAGTCCCGCAGCGTCTCGAGCATCCGGAACCGCACCACCGGGCCTACGCCCTCCCGGATCAGGATCGACTTGTCGACCAGTGAGGCCACCACGTCGAGCAACTCTTCCGGAGTCAAATCCGTGGCGCAGATGCCCTCGGCCGCGTCCAGTTCGAAACTGCCTGCGAACACCGACAGCCGGGCCCATACCTGTTGTTCTCGCTGCGTGCACAGATCGTGGCTCCAGTCGATGGACAGCCGCAGTGTCTGCTGGCGTGTCGGCGCCGTGCGGTTGCCCAAGGTAAGCAATGTGTACCGGTCGGCGAGCCGCTCAAGAATCTGTTCAGGGGACATCGCCCGTAATCGTGCTGCCGCCAATTCGATCGCCAGGGGTAGGCCGTCGACCTGTCGGCAGATTCGCGACACAGTGACCCGATTCTGCTCGGTGAGCTCGAACCCCGGCAGTGCGGCGGCCGCCCGCTGCACGAACAATGTCACGGCGTCGTAGCGGGGCAGCGCACGTAGAGTTGGCGCACGGTCCAGGTCGGGGACGGTCAGCGGCGGCACGTGCAGTACCGCTTCCCCACCGACGGCAAGGGGTTCGCGGCTAGTGGTCAGGATCCGCAGCTCTGGACAATTGCGGAGCAGCAACTGCGCCAGCGCAGCGGCCGCATCCACGACTTGCTCGCAGTTGTCGAGTACGAGCAGCGAGTTCCGGGGGGCGAGGAAGTCCGCCACCACGTCGTCGAGTCGGCATGCAGCCCAGTCTCGTATTCCGAGGGCGGCGGCTACCGTGTCCACTATAAGCGACCCGTCCTGCAACTTGCCCAGTTCGACCCACCACACCCCGTCGGCAAATCTCTTCCGGACATCGGTAGCAACCTGCAGCGCAAGACGAGTCTTGCCGACACCACCAATACCGGTCAACGTCACGAGCCGGGAGACCGACAACAGACTCTTCGCCTCGGTCAGCTCGTTACGGCGACCAACGAAACTCGTCAGTGTGAGAGGAAGGTTGTCCGGCGAGGTTAGGCTGACAGGCACCGTCGATAGCTTGGGCGCAGCCGCGATGGCCTCCGCGCGCCTTGGACGGGACGGCACCGCACCCAGATCGCGCTGCGTGGCACCCACTGTGCCAAGCAGGGCCATTTCGTCGACCGAGAAACAATGGTCACGTTGGAGCCGACGAAGTTCGTCACCGAACTCTGCGGCGGTGGCGGGCCGCTCGAGCGGATCTGGGGCCATGGCTCGTTCGATGACCGCGCTCACATCGTCGGGAATTCCCTGTTCACGCAAGTTCGGGATCGGCTGGGTAGTGATCCGCAGAAACTGGGCGACGATGTCCTCACCGCTGCGCCGCTCGAATGCGGCGTGTCCGGTGACAGCGCAGAACACGGTAGCGCCGAGACTGTAGATGTCCGAGGCGGGGCTGGGTGGCTCGCCGCTGAGCACTTCGGGGGCGGTGAAGGCCGGTGAGCCGGTGACGGCGCCGGCACCGGTCTCGAAGGCCCCCGAAACATGGGCTATGCCGAAATCGCTCAGTGCAGGTTCGCCGTAATCGGTGAGCAGGATGTTCGCGGGTTTCACGTCCCTGTGCAGGATGCCGATCCGGTGTGCGGTCTCTACCGCCGCCGCCATCTTGACCCCGAGGCGGAGCGCATCCGTCAACGACAGCGGCCCGAGGTGGCGAATCCGTGCATCGAGGGAGTCCTGCTCGTGGAACGGCATTACGATGTAGGGGCGGCCGCTGTCGGTGACACCGACGTGCAAAGCATTAACTATGTTCGGGTGTCCGGTGAGCCTGCCCATCGCCAGCTGTTCTCTCACGAACCGGGCGCGGTTCGTTTCGTCGAAGCTGGCGGTGAGGACCTTCACCGCTACGGTGCGATCCAATGAACGCTGTCGACAACGGTAGACAACGCCGAATCCTCCGCGGCCAATCTCGTGGGCGTCCTCTAGCCCGGCCGCACTCAACTCCGCCGTGACCGCTTCGGCCGCGCGCTGCGTATCGCGCGGATCAGTTTCAACCATACGAGTGGCCACACGCCGTCAGTCCGACGGGAGCGGGAACACGGTCCGGACGGTCTACCTGTCGAGGATGCAACATGCCGATCACCTGAGGATATCTTGCCATAAGGATATCTTTGGCAACTGCGCGCTTCACGGATTATCACCCAGGCCCGGATATGGGTACGCGAACGCGGCAAGTCGGGCTGGAATGCCTTCGGCTCGGCGGAACTTGATCGACAGCTACGAAGCCGATGCGCGACAGGTCGCCGTAATGACACGGGCTGCCGAAGCTCAATACTACCAAGCGAGCGCTGATCGAAACCGATACCTCGGAAGCCGACGCGATCGTTTGTCGAGCTGTACCGCTACTGCGGCACTCAGTCAGCGACTTCCTCTACCAATTGCTTTACCCGATAGTCCACCATCCAGCGCATGACCAGCGCCGTCGTCGTCCTTTTGACACCCTTGATACCAAGGATGTCTCCGGCAACCCTGTAGAGATCGTCCGCGTCGCGCGCAACCACCTGGATGAGCAGGTCCGCTATGCCACTGAGTCCCACTACCTCGAGCACCTCTGGGATGCCCTCGAGCGCCACGCCGACGCCAGCCAATTTTCGCTGAGTGACATTGGTCAAGATGTACGCCTGCAGCGGATACCCCAGAATCGCCGGATCGATTCGGCGCTCAAAGGCGAGCAGAGCACCAGACCGATCGAACTTGGACAACCTTGCTTGCACAGTGTTGCGGGACAACTTCGTGCGCTCAGCAAGCGCAATCGTGGTGGCGCGCGGCGCTTCGGCCAGCGCCAGCAACAACCGAGCGTCGATTTCGTCGGCCTTGTGTGTTGTTGTCATATCGCTCACCATCCTCTCTTCCGGGACCCTGCTCGCGTGCAGTTTGATCAATCTCGGCCGCGGGGATTGCGCAGTCCCGAATGCCTGATGCACTGTTATAACAGTAACTCGGATCGAAGCCGGACGAACACCAGATCGGGTTCCCACCGCGCCGCTCCGTCATAGTTCGACCGCACTCACAAGTTCCGGCCGAACGGCTGTATCAGAACTCCCGCCGCAGTTCCCTGCTGCGCCGCCCAGCTTTACGTATGCAAGGAGAGGCCAATGAACTCCGCCCCCGCCACGCCGGACATCAACGCTGTGGCGTCCACCGTCGACGGCAGCTGGGATCTCGACTTGCTCGAAGCGATTCAGCAGCGCGTGCTGTGGCTGTCCACCTCGATCATCCATCACGCCAACCGCATTCGGCCCAACCCGACTGGACTGAAAGTCGGCGGCCATCAAGCGTCGTGTGCCTCCATGGTTTCGATCATGACTGCGCTGTGGTTCGAACAGCTGCGCCCAAACGATCGAGTGTCGGTAAAACCGCATGCCTCACCGGTGCTACACAGCATCAACTATCTGCTCGGCGAACTCGACGAAGCATATCTGACGACGTTGCGGGAATTCGGCGGCCTGCAGTCTTACCCGAGCCGATCGAAAGATCCCGACACCGTGGATTACTCCACCGGGTCGGTCGGCATTGGGGCAACGGCGCCGATCTGGGGTGCGATGGCCCGCCGCTACGTCGACAGCCATGTGGGCGGGGCCGGCACAGGCCGTCAATACTCGCTTGTCGGCGATGCCGAACTCGATGAGGGCGCGGTCTGGGAAGCCATCCTGGACCCCGGCGTCGCCGATCTGGGCGAAGTGGTGTGGATCGTCGACCTGAACCGCCAGTCTCTGGATCGTGTGGTGCCCAATATCGCGGCACGCCGGCTCGAGAAGATGTTCGATGCCGCCGGCTGGCAGGTCATCACCGTCAAATTCGGCCGTCTGCTGGAGTCACTGTTCGCCGAGCCCGGCGGCGATGCACTGCGCATGCGAATTCTGGAGATGGCCAATCCAGAGTATCAGCGGCTACTGCGGTGCAGCGCCGACGAGGTCCGCATCCGACTCCCCGGCATCGGCGCAGGTAGCGAGCAGATCGCCGCGCTGATCGCCACACTCGACGACCGGACCCTCACTGCAGCGATCCGAAACCTGGGCGGTCATGACCTGCCAGCGTTGATCGAGGCCTATCGGCAGATCGACGACACCCGCCCAACCGTGATCATCGCCTACACGATCAAGGGCTACGGCCTGCCCACCGAAGGACACCCCCAGAACCACTCCGCTCTGCTTAGCATCGAGGAGTACGCGGGGTTTGCCGCGGACCTCGGAATGGACCCACAACAGCCGTGGGGACGATTCCCCGACACCAGCGCACTGGCTGGCGTTTGCGCCTCGACAGCCGCCCGACTGCGCCGTGATCGGATTCCTGCACTGCCGTCCATCGCGTTTCCCACCGACTTTGGCCGCACGCCCAAAGGTACTTCCACCACGCAAGCCGCGCTCGGGCGTGCTCTGCTGGATCTAACTCGCGAGGCGCCTGATGCTGCGCAGCGTGTCGTGACCGTCAGCCCCGACGTCAGCTCGACCACCAACCTCGGCGGCTGGGTGAACAAGGTCGGCGTCTGGTCCGCCGACGAACGTCACAATTGGTTCGCCGACGATGCCGAAACAATTATGCACTGGAACGAACGGCCTACGGGCCAGCATATGGAGCTGGGTATCGCCGAGACCAATCTCGTCGGCTTGATCGGCGAGCTCGGCACGACTTGGAGCCGCTGGGGGCAGCCATTGTTTCCGATCGGGGTGCTCTACGACCCCTTCGTCGAGCGCGCGCTCGAGCCCTGGTCCTACGGCATTTATGCCGGTGGACAGTCGATCCTTGTTGGCACCCCCTCCGGCGTTACGCTCGCTTCCGAGGGCGGGGCACACCAATCGATCAAAACCCCTTCGATCGGCCTCGAACAGCCCGGCTGCGTCAGCTACGAACTTGCCTTCGCACTCGACGTCGAGTGGGCTCTGCTCGCATCTCTGGCACGACTGGGACGGCCCGACGGAATGTCAGCCTATCTGCGATTGTCGACCCGACCCGTCGATCAAACACTTGCCGCGGTCCCGTCGGATCCAGCCGCCCGGGAGCGGCGGAGGCGGCAAGTCATCGCGGGCGGGTACCCGCTGATTCGTCGAAAGGGCGCTGTCGTCACCATCGTCGGATCCGGAGCCGTGATGACCGAAGCGCTCGCGGCAGGAACTCGGCTCGAACAGGCCGGTGTGCCCGCTGACATCGTGTGCGTCACGAGTCCCGGACTGTTGTTCGCGGCAGTACAGGCCAGGCAAGGACACCGTCCGGGGGAGAGTTGGATCTTGGAACAGGTCTTTCCCGCTGATCGTGCAACTCCGATGGTCACCGTGCTCGACGGTCATCCCCACACCCTGGCATTCCTCGCCGGAATCAATCAGGTGCGCAGCACAGCACTCGGTGTGAGCAAGTTCGGTCAGGTCGGCTCCCTCGAGGACGTATATCGCTACCACGACATCGACACAGACAGCATCGTGCGAGCGGCTCTCGACATCCTTCCCTGATCCAGACGCAGCGAATACAAGGAGCAGACCAGCGCCATGGCGATCGAACAGACGGTGGGCCAGACGACGGTGCACATAACCAGCCGCAAACCGGCATCCTTGACACCGGGGCCGTGGTGGAGCGAGTTGTTCCGAAGCGCCGAAACGGCGAACTCGACCTCCGGGTGCGTTCGATCGCCTACCTATCGATCTCTTACGACCACCGCATTGTGGGCGGCGCCGACGCTGACCGCTTCCTCACCACAATCAAAAACAAGCTCGAGCACGGCTTCACTACGGCCGACATGGCCTGAAGGTCCAGCGTGCAATCGAAGGAGGCCCGATGAATTCGACCGAAGTTGCCATGTTGGAATTCGCTGCCAAGTGGTACCGATTCGGTGGAGGTGACGAGTACATACTCCCGGAATTCGGCATCACCCCCCGGGTCTTCTGTGAAAGAGTCCTGTGGCTGTTAGAGACAACAAACAGCACCGTCGACCCCAAGAACCGAAACAGGCTGCGCGAATTCTGCACGGACAAGCTCGCACGCCCGCTGAGAGCTCGACGGAGCTCCGATCAGCCCACTGGCATCGTGCCGCCCCCCTCAAGATCCTTCGGCCAGATTCCGGTGCGGTAGTCGCACATCTGCCCCATCAACCAAGACCCGAGGACCCACCCTTGAGCAGCTCGATCTCTGGCCCACGGCAACTTTCCACGGCCAGCGCCCACCACTTCCATCCGACCGTCGGCACCGACTCCCCCCGGTCCGACCGACGATCAGCCCCGGAAACGGTAACCGGAGCCGAGTCGGTCGTGCGTACGCTCGAAAAACTGGAGGTCGATGTGGTATTCGGCCTCCCCGGCGGTGCGATCCTGCCTGTATACGACCCTCTGCTTGAGTCCCAGCAGGTCCGCCATATCCTCGTCCGCCACGAGCAAGGCGCCGGGCACGCTGCGACCGGTTATGCCCAGGCCACCGGAAAAATCGGCGTCTGTATGGCCACCTCTGGCCCGGGCGCGACGAATTTGGTCACGCCGATTGCCGACGCCCATATGGACTCGGTGCCTTTGGTGGCGATCACCGGCCAAGTCGGTCGCGGCCTAATCGGCACCGATGCATTCCAAGAGGCTGACATCTCCGGCATCACCATGCCGATCACCAAGCACACCTTCCTCGTCACGGACGCACACGACATCCCACGGACCCTCGCCGAGGCGTTCCACATCGCTGGCACCGGCCGCCCCGGCGCCGTCGTCGTCGACATCCCCAAAGACGTCCTCCAAGCTCGAACCACCTTCACCTGGCCGCCGAGCCTGAAGCTGCCGGGATACAGTCCGATCGTCAACCCGCATCCGAAACAGATCCGGGCCGCTGCCCGGCTCATCGCCGAGGCTGAACGGCCGGTCCTTTACGTCGGGGGCGGGGTGATCAAGGCAGAGGCCTCGCGCGAGTTGTTCTCATTCGCCGAAATGACTGGAATCCCAGTCGTGACTACCCTGATGGCCCGAGGCGCATTTCCCGACAGCCACCACCTGCACTACGGCATGCCCGGCATGCACGGCACCGTCGCTGCGGTAACCGCCCTGCAGAAAAGTGATCTTCTCATTGTCCTCGGGGCTCGCTTCGATGACCGGGTAACCGGAGAAGCCGCATCCTTCGCCCCTAATGCCCGCGTTGTCCACGTCGATATAGACCCCGCGGAGATTGGCAAGAATCGGTCCGTCGACGTGCCGATCGTCGGCGATTGCAAACAAGCACTGACAGCGCTCATCTCGGTTCTGCAAGTAGCGCGCATCGACGCGCCGCCACCCGATCTCTCCGAGTGGACCACCTATCTCGACCGTATGCGGACGACCTACCCGCTCAGCTACGACAAGCCCGCGGACGGGGCGCTGTCACCGGAGTTCGTTATCGAGGCACTCGGGCGAGCAGCAGGACCGGCGACCATTTTCACCTCCGGCGTCGGTCAACACCAGATGTGGGCAGCTCACTACATCAACTACGAATACCCCCGCACCTGGTTGAACTCCGGCGGACTCGGAACAATGGGCTACGCGATACCTGCTGCCCTTGGCGCCAAAATCGGTGCCCCAGACCGAGAAGTGTGGGCGATCGATGGTGACGGCTGCTTCCAGATGACCAACCAGGAACTGGCAACAGCAGCAATCGAGGGCATCCCGATCAAGGTCGCGCTTATCAACAACGGCAATCTCGGGATGGTTAGACAACTCCAGGAAATCCATTACGGCGGTCGATACTCGAATGTCGATCTCGCCACGCATTCACGCCGAATCCCCGACTTCGTATTGCTGTCCGAGGCACTCGGCTGTACAGCAATACGGTGTGAGCGCGAAGAAGATGTTGCCGCTGCCATCGCCCAGGCTCGTGCGATCAACGACCGCCCAGTAGTGATCGACTTCGTGGTCGGCGATGACGCGCTTGTGTGGCCGATGATCGCCGCTGGGGCGAGCAACGATCACATCATGGGCGCCCGCGGTATCCGGCCCCTGTTCGACGACGCAGCCGCTCCTGACTGACAGCTCGTTGGCCAGCAGACGCGCAGCCAAGCCCTAGGACCGCGTCGCTAGCGGACTTCCGGTCCGCAACCGCGCGGACTTCGGGTCTCGCAAGTGCAGCGGGCAACCCAGTCGGTGATCACGCCATGCCGACTGTCACGGAACGCATTTCCTGGTCGGGATCGGGGTGCCCCGCAAGTGCTACGTCGAGACCTCGACACTCCCGTGTGGGCGCACTCAACCCACAATGGAACGGGGGCAGACCAGCGAAGACCGATCGAGCGACGCGTGAAGAGGATCTGTCAGATCGCTCGGTGCTGTCCCCGTGACCTGGGGTGGCCGTTCTCGACCTGGGGTCTGTCGAAGCTGGCAGATATGCTGCGGGGCAACGGGATCGCCGACATCAGCCGCGAAACGCTGCGCCGGATCTTGAAGGCCGGCGGGGTGTCGTGGCAGGCCACGAAGACCTGGAAAGCCAGCAACGATCCCGAGTTCGTGGAGAAGATGAACCGGGTCCTGGACCTCTACGACCACCCGCCCGCCGACGGCCGCGTGATCTGCGTGGACGAGTTCGGGCCGTTGAACCTGCAACCGCGCGCCGGTCGAGGCTGGGCGCAGGCCGGACGGCCGAAACGCCTTCGTGCACCTACCACCGCTATCACGGGGTCCGGCACATGTTCGGTGCCCTGGACCTTCGGACCGGGCAGTTGTACTACCGGATCCGTGACCGCAAACGCGCGATCGAGTTCCTGACATTCGTGAAATCGTTGCGAACCCGCCGGCCGGATGAGCGCCTGTATCTGATCTTGGACAACTACTCGGTCCACAAGCACCGTGAAGCGCGGGAATGGTGCGCCGCCAACGAGATCGAGTTGGTGTTCCCACCGACCTATTCGTCCTGCTTGAACAGGATCGAATGCGAGTTCGCGGCCTTGCGGTACTTCGCGCTCAACGGCACCGACCACCGCACCCACGCCGAGCAGGATGCGGCGATCGGTGACTACGTCCGCTGGCGCAACCAGCACACCCGACCAATCCGAGACTTCGCCGTCGGCTCGAAAATCCGCCGCCCAGACTACCTACCCAACGTTACGTGACGCGGCACTAGCCGCGATCACGCCCAGACTGGAGATGATCTTGTAGCTCCGTTGCGACACGATCGATCGCGTCGTAGTGAACGCTCCGAACTCTAGAACACCGACGACGTTGCCGCTGTGCAGAATTGGAATCTCGCCGCGAGCATCTCCTCATCGGCATTGGCCCCAACGTTGGTTCCACGGTCCACCCACAAACTTCCCGGCCCACAATTAAGCGCGTGTACGAGTCTGGCTGGACAGACCCAACACGAACGAGCGTGCATATGCGTTCTCGGCAGCGCCTAATATCTCGTTCAGGTAACGATTCAAGGCGACCCTGGATGCTGATTAGTTCGCGGACGAGTCATCAAACCCGGCGTGTAGGGCCCTCAATCGGCACTTATGGGCACCACCATCAGGTCTTCGCCGACGATGACCTTGCCTCGATAGCCGCGTCGTGCTTGCCCGGCCCATGTCTGGGGGTCGAGGTGTCCGCTCCAGTCGACGATGTGGGAGAGCACCAGCGTGCCAGCCCCAGCGCGTTGGGCGATCCCGCCGGTATCGGCGACCAGAGTGTGTGACTGGAGCATGTGGTTCTTCACTGCCGGGGGAAGTCCGACCGCGACCGGATCGCTGATGGCCTCATGAACCAGGACCTGGGTGGAATGAGCCAGCGTGACGAGGTTGTCGCTCGGGGTCGTGTCACCGGAGAAGGTGACCGATCCGTACTCGGTATCAAAGCGGTAGGCAAACGATGGGAAGACCGGCCCGTGTGGCACCAGGGTGGCGGTTACCCGCACCCGGTCGTCTTCCATGACTGGGAACGGCGCTACCACCGGTGCCCGGTCAACGTAGGTCGCACCAACGTTCGGCAGCGTGATCTCGTGGACCTGGGCGAGTTCGCGAATATCACGCATGCCGACATCACGTATGAGGACGTTGCTGTTGTAGGCGTAGGCGGCGTGACAGGCGTCGGTGAGCGCTGCGGTACCGGGAGTGGGGCCGGCGGGATTGATGATGACCGGCGCCGAGACATCGGCGAAGGCCGGAGCTAGTCCGTCAGCCGGGCCAGGACCGTAGACCGGCACCGGCGTGGGTATTTCGTCACCGTGAGGCATGGCGGTGATTCCGGCGAGCAGGAAGAAGTTGTAGTAGTCGGCGATGTGGTCGGCGTGCAGGTGGGTCAGGAAGATACCGCGCAGCGCGCCGTATTTGAGTCCGGCGCGCTGGTATTGGGTAACTGCTCCGCGCCCACAGTCGATCACATATGTGGCACCGTCCACCTCCAACGCCGTGCTGATCCCGGCACGGTCAGGCACCGGTGGCGGGCCCGCCTGGGTGCCCAGCAGAATCAGCCGAAATTTGGCCGTGCTGTCAACTGGTGGCCCGGCGGGGGGTCGAGAGCAGGAGGCCACAGCCCCGGGCGCGGCGAAGGCGACACCGGCCAACGCGCTGTGGCGCAGCAACGAGCGCCGCGATTGGCCTGCACTGGGTTGGTCGGCCTGGCCCAGTTGGCCGATCCCGGTGCCACAGCAGGCCGTGTTCGGTGATGGTGGCGGTGAGCTGGTCATGCGTCCTCCTCGGGCATGCTTCTGGACATGCCAGTTCGTGTGATCGTTTCGCAGCGGTGGGCCGGAGATGCGGGTGACGAGCGTCCCGGCTCGTGGGTGAGAGGCGCGGACATGGGGGCTGCTCGATCAAACGGACCCGCGAGGCCGGGCTCACCGAGCTCGAACCTTTCTACCGGGCTCAAGCAGGGCCACGAGGCTGCAAGCGTCGAGCTGACCATGGCCTACAGCGTCGGCTCGACCGAGGCGCAAAAACGAGGCTGATCAACGCGCTCAGGTACGAGAGCTACGAGCTCGAGGACTACGACCTTAGCAACGCGGATCGCTCCCACCGCTGTCGAAACGAGCCCTGCCAGCGAACGCATGCTGATCACCATC
>NZ_JCAJZQ010000029.1:0-10745 GCF_059510335.1 Nocardia sp. PLKS1-43
GGAGAGCCGGTGACGGGAATCGAACCCGCACTCTCAGCTTGGGAATCAGGGTCATAACGACGAAATAGCTTGTCTACCAGCAAGAGCGGGTGCGCACTGCGTATCCGCTTTTACTGCTGTTGACCGGGGTATCTGGCACGTTTGTGGCACGCGGATAGGTCGTCTATCCGCCCCCCGACTGCTCTTCCCTCATCATCCTCATACTTGCCGCCCTCAGCGGAAGACGGCCGGGTCAAGGGCGCTTTTTCCCTTGACGCGGTTGGCTGGAGCGAGACAATCAGGCAATGAGGAGGGTGGGGGATTGCTGCGTAACCACCACTGACCAGGCGAATGTCCGGTTTCGTGCACGAATTTGAGGCGGGTTCGTAACCACAGCCGGTGTACCGGGCTGGGTGCCGGCCGATTCCGGGATCGTCTGCGGGAGGTCAGTGGGGTACGGCTCTCCTCGTGCCCAGCACTGGCCTTCGTTATCGAAAAGCGCTCAGACAGTGCAAGTCCGCGCTTGCGCCGTGGCCCGCGGCTCCGACGTGCCGACGCGCCGCGTGCGGCTCTTTTTCGCGCGCGTTGCGCGTCGCCGCGCGGCGGAGCCGCGGGCGGCGGCGCTCGCGCGCCTTGAGACTGTATAGCGAAATTCGGCAACGAATTGCATGTGGTGAGTTGCGAGAGAGAGCCGTGCAAGTCTGTCGTCTTGGCGGCTGATCCTGAACGGTTGGTGCCCGCCTCGGTGTTGGCGGGATCGGTTGCGTTCCAACGATTCTGGTCGGTGCCGTGACGTAGGGTGGTGATACCTCCGGCCGAGGGGCGGTGGACATGGTCCACACACCGCGCCCAGGAAGGAGGTGGTGGGGATGGCGAAACATCGCCGGGAAAAGAGCAACGCCCCGGTCGACTACGGCATCATGCTTGGAGGCTGTGCTGTAATCGCCGGGGCGCTCGTTCTGGTCCGCTGGATGATGCGGGCTAAGTGACCCACCAGGAGGGGCGTCGTGTGGAGCGGCGTCCCTCCGCCAGCATCACTCTCGTGACGTCCTCATATTACTTGACATTGCCCTACGGAGTCGATGATGCGGGAGGGGCCTCCGAAGGCTAAGGCCGATTGAGACGACCGTTGATCGCCGGTAACAGATCCGACATCGCGGTGATCATTGCATCTGGCTGGTGCCTGGCGAAGCGTTCGGCCTTGCCAGGCTTGTTGGCGAAGGCCACGACGGGGATGGTGGCGGCGCGCGCTGCCTGGATGTCGGTGATCGAATCTCCGACGAATACGCAATCTGGTCGTCGCATGGCGAGCTGGTTGACGGCCTCCTCGAGGAGGAACGGCGAGGGCTTCAGCTTCGTGACATTGGATGCGGTCCGGCCGAAGATGCCGCGGACGAATGCTCGTAGTCCATGCTGTGTGAGGTAGGCGTCGACGGCGGCGACTGAGTTGTTGCTGACGACTGCGACAGTTCGGGAATCGGTTGCAGCAGACCGGATTACCGCGTCCGCATACGGGGTAGGTTCCGCTGTCCGGACTGCGGCTAGTTCGAACTCGGTGAAACGTCGTTCGACCCTCGCCGCAGTTGCGTCGTCGTAAGTCGTTGCGGCGTACTGGAGTACAGCGAAAGGATCGTGGGTCTTGCTCAGTTCCGTTGGGAGCGGAGTGGGCAAGTTGGCGGCCAGTTCGGCGACGGCCGCCCGGTCAGTGCGATCTGAGAACACGGCACAGATCGGGCCATCGAAATCAAGCAGCAGGCATGGCCGGGCCTGAACGATGGCGACGCCGGTGGTCACGGCCGGTACTCCCGGCCGACAGAGTTCCATAGGCTGTCGAACCAGAGTTGCGATTGGCTGATGAACTGACTTCCCGTGGATTCGGGATCGACGTCCCGCGCGAAGTGGAAGAGTTCGGCGTCCTTGCCCATAAGGTCCCAAATTGCGGTTGCCTCTCCGTCAAGTTCAAGCTTGTGCTCTCGGACTGGGTAGTAGCCGAAGAAGGCGTGTTCGGCGTTCAAGATGTAAAGCTTGAACAGTGGCACGACGGGTGAGATGGCTACCTGTGCCGTAGCCGACGGCACGAGCCCAAGTCGTCCGAGTTCGCTCACAGCATCGATGACGGCGAGGGTATGGCGCTCCATGATCCTCGTCGCCCGCTTCCGGAACGCTGGACTATCTGACAAGTCATCGGTTCGCGCCGGTAGTGACCACGGCCGGGTTGGATCAGGGACCAGCATTCTGACTGTGAGCGAGTCGGGCCGGAGTCGTCCCTCACGTATGCGATCCAATGGCTCAGCCATTGCACCGTGCAGGGTCTCCCCTGAAAAACCAGCGAAATCGACTGTGACCGTGGTGGATTCGAACGCTCTCTCAATGTGCGGTCGGAGTCCGACCGGTCGTTCCGTCCGTTCGCGGACGTAGACGCCACTGCCCTTCCGCGAGATCACGAGTCCTTCGTCTCGTAGCGCGCGGATGGCGCTTTCCACGGTGGCCTTGGCGACGCCGTACCGCTCGGAGAGCTGCGGTTGTGAGGGCAGCTTGTCCCCTGGGGCGAATTTCCGCGTCAAGATCGCCGCTCGTAGGACGTTTGCGATCTGCTGCGACGGCGGGCGCGGGTCGTTGGGGTCAATGGCATCCATTCCACCAGGGTAGACCGCCTACCTAGGCTGCCCGAGGAGGTATTGACCTACCTAGGGAAGTAGAGTAGATTAAAAGCTACCTAGGGAGACTGGGTAGGAATGGATCTTAATCAGAAGGAGTTTTCGACATGTCGCTCAAGGATGGATGGTTTACCCCGGCGTTCGACCCGCACCCGATGGGCTTGTTTTTGCTGGGTGAGGTCCAGCCGGTGACGGAGTTCACCTCGGATCGCAATGCGCCGAAGATTCAGAAGGTCGATCTGGACCGGGAGGGCAACGGCACGGGCCTGCGGCTGTGGAAGGGCACGGTTACCGATCCGTCGGCGGAGAACGCTCGGCAGGCGAGTTTCGAGGTGGTGTTCGTCTCGAATCAGCGTCCGGTGCCTTCGGCTCCGGAGATCTCGAAGAACGTGCGTCCGATCGAGCTGGAGGGTATGCACGTCAAGCCGAAGATCACCGGTCAGGGTGAGTTCAAATCGATCGGCTGGAATGTCCGCGCGACGGGCATCGTGGGTGACAACTCCGGTGCCAAGCAGCCTCCGGCGAATCCGGGTGCTGCGCGTCCGCGTGACGAGAAGGCTGCGTGATCGGGGTGTCGTTCCTGGCGATGATGACCACCGCATTCGATGGCGTGGACGCGATGTACGTGCCTGCTACCCGGAATGCACTGGGCCGCATGAACTCTCCGGTTGTGCGGGTTCGGCTGAAGGGTGTTTCGGCGTCGTCGTTGACGTTGACGATCGAGGATGCCCGGACGCTGGCGGAGGCGTTGCCGCAGATTCTGATGCTGCACGATGCGGCGGAGCGTCTGGCCGCTGAGAAGGCGGTGGCGTGATGTCGGATATGACGTGGATGCAGGTCTCGACGGAGTTGTCCGCGCAGTCGGTCACTGCGAAGTACCACGCCAATATCGACAAGGTCGTTGTCGGCATCGGCTCCGGAAACCTGTTCCTGACCCCGGAGAAGGCTGGGGGCCTCCTCGCGGATCTGGCGGCGGCTGTGGAGTTCGCCAAGGGTTCGAAGGCGGCGTGATGTCCACGCGTAAAACGATTGTGGTGGTGCAGGCGCTCGCGGTCCTGGTGATCGCGGGTGTCGGCGCTGCCGCGTTCGTTCTCTCGTTCACCACTCTGCGGGATCTGGCCAAACTGGCGCACGTTCCCGCGTCGACGGCGTGGCTGTTCCCGTGGATCGTGGACGGCACCATCATCCAAGCCACGCTCGGCTGGCTGGTGCTGGCGAAGTCCCCGGAACGCAAGTACTTCATGTGGGTGCTGGCGGCGGGCTCGCTGGTGTCGGTGGGCGGCAACGCGATTCACGCGCTGGTGATGGCTCACAAGAGCGCTCACGTTGCGGTGGTCGCTGGTGCGGCCGTTCACCCGGCGGTGCCCGATTATCAGCTTCCGGGCTGGTTGTGCGCGGTCATCGCGGCTATCGCTCCGATCAGTCTGTTGATCGACACGCACGGGCTCGCGGTGCTGTTCCGCGTGGCTCATACCGCTACGCCCGAGTCGGCTCCTGTTCTCGAATCGGTGCCCGAACCTGTTGCGGCTGTGGAGGATTCCCCGGCCCCTGAGCCTGTGGAGCCGATCGCGGAACCGTCTCCGGTGCCCGCTGCGGTTCCTGCGCCTGCGCCTTCGCCTGTGCCTGTGCGGGTGGCGCGTCCTGTTCGTTCTGCGCGGCCGGTGCAGCAGATGTTGCCGATCGCGGTTCCTGTTGGAGGCATGTGATGAACCCGAATTCCCGCGGCGTGCCGCCCGGGGTGATCGCTGGGGCGGCGGTGGTTGTCCCGACTGCCGCGCTGGCGTTGGTGCTGGCGTTCGGTCCGCGCCCGGCCGTGCAGCCGGTGACCCGGATGGTGTCGGCGGTCCAGTCGATCACCCCGACATCCCCGGCCCCGAAACCGGCTCCGGCTCCGGCTCCGGCTCCGGCGCCGGTGGAGGTGTCCGGTTGTTGGATGTTTTGCCATGAGCCGCCTCCGGCTGCTCCGGCCCCGGATGGGTGCCGTCTGTTCTGTGAGCTGGAGCGCCCGTCGAACGGGGGTGAGCGGTGATGACCGCGGTCACGATGGTCCCGTACGCGGTCGCTGCGGCGGGTGCGTTGGGGTTGGCGGCTCGGATGTGCCGTTGGTCCCGGATGCCGGCCGATGTCGCGCCCCGGACCGCCGAGCAGATCGTGGGTGAGGCTCCGCTGGCGTTGCGGAATGCGGTGATGCATGTGGCGTTGCCCGCGTTCTCTTTCCAGATGTTCACCGATCTCGGACTCGGACACCCGGACAAGGGCTTTCCGTCGATCGAGTGGTGGGACTACAGCCAGCACGGCCTGTCCGTGGATGTGCTGATGAAGGGCGGACAGTCGTTGGCGGACTGGTCCAACGAGACCACAGTGGCCCGGCTGGCCGCGTATGTGGGGGTGGAACGGGTGACGGTCACGTCGCCTGCTCCTGGCTGGGTCCGTCTCGAGATGAGGGTGCATGACACTCTCGCTGCCCCGGCAACGGTGCCGGGCGCGGTCTCCAATGGTGTGGATCTCGAAGCGGTCCCGGTCGGTGTCCGCGAGGACGGCCACCCCTGGCTGCTGCGCATCCTGTACGCGCACATCCTCTTGGCCGGTGCCACCGGCTCGGGGAAGGGCTCGGTGTTGTGGTCGATCCTGGCCGCGCTCGGTCCGGCGATCAATGCCGGGCTGGTGGATGTCCGCCTGGGCGATCCCAAGGGCGGCGTGGAGTTCGGCTACGGCGAGGATCGCCTGTTCACCCGGTTCGCCACACACTCGGACAGCATCCTGGGAATGTTGCAAGAGGCCGTCTCGGAGATGGATGAGCGGCTGGTGCGGATGCGGCGGGCCGGACTGCGCAAACTCGTTCCGTCCGTGGATGAACCACTGATCCTGATCATCATCGATGAGGCGGCGTCGCTGTCCTCGTACGCGGACCAGAAAGAGCGGGAACTGTTCCGGCAGTTGACCGGACAGCTCTTGTCCAAGGGCCGCGCTGCTGGGGTCTCGGTCATCTCCGCGTTGCAGGACCCGTCCAAGGAGACCATGCCCAACCGGCAACTGTTCCCTGTCCGGATCGGACTGCGCCTGGATGAGCCGACCCAGACCACGATGGTCCACGGACAAGGGGCACGGGACCGGGGCGCGTTGTGCGACCGGATCTCCGCGGACACCCCGGGTGTCGGGTACGTCGGCGAAGACGGGTCCACCGAGTTCGTTCGGGTGCGCGCGTTCTGGGTGTCCGACGACGACGCCAACGCGATCGTGGACACCTATTCCCCGGCGCCCGAGATCACCGGTCCGACCGAGGACTACAGCGGGTTCGACCCGGACGACCTCGGCGAGGACATCCCCGGCGACGGTGAGGGGCGGGCGGCATGAAAACCGGATTCCTGACCGTGGCGCACGTGGTGGTGCACTGCGACGGCTGCGGCGACCGCTACAGCGAAATCCGTTACGACCAACTGTGTTTCGGCTCGGTCAACGAAGCCATCGCCTACATCACCGGCCGTGGTGCCGGGGTCGGCTGGGTCTACGACGGCGACAAAGTCCTGTGTGACGGCTGCGTCGCCTCGGCTCGCTGCCTCGAACACGGCCACGTCTTCCCCGAGCCGCGTCGTCGGCTGCTGGGTTCCAAGCCTGATTCCCGCACCTGCTCTGTGTGCGGGATCTCCGAGACAGAAATCGAGGAAATCTGATGAGTGCCAACAAGTTCCGCAGCACGGAACGGGACCGCGCTGCTCGTCTGGAGGCGGACACGATCGACGCGGTGGTCGATATCCGGGCTCGTCGGCGTGCCCACTACGAACGCTCGGGCATGGACCCGGTCTCCCTGGCGGTGCACGCCTGGGCCGAAACCGGCCATGTCCCCGGCTGGGACGACGGCATCGACTACAGCGACGGCAACGACTTCGACGGAGGTTGGGCGGCATGAACACGATCACGATTCCGGTCTGCTGCGGGCTGCCGATGGTCCGGCACACCCGCCCGGTCTACGGCACCGACACGTATGTGCATGTGTTCCGCTGCCCGTCCTGCATGCGCGGGCAGACCGACGAAATCCCGCACACCGCATCTGGTAGCGGGCTCGGTGATGACAAGGGGCGTGCGGCGTGAGCGCCAAACCTGGAGCGCAGCAAGTCAATCCGATTGTGCGCAAGGCAGCGGACCAAGTCGCGAAGACCAAGCGGCGACGGGCGTCGAAACCGAAACCGAAGGACCTGCCCCGCTGGGAGTGCCGCGATCAACTGCCCTTGTTCGATACCCCGGAGGATGTGAAATGACTACTGCGGCAACGGATTCGAAGTTGGATGCGTTCGAGCTGTTCGGCCTGGGCGTGCTGCACCTGGCCGGGTATGTGTTCCTGGCCGCGTGGTGGGCGGTGTTGTTCCCGATGGTCTCGCTCCCGCTGGCGGGTGCGCTGGCGGTGGGTGTGTTGGTGGGTTGGGTGCCGGGTGTCGTGGTGGTCGGGGTGTTCGCCGCGGGGATGGTGCTATGGCGAGTGCGGAGCCCGCGAACCTTCGAGCGGTGGATCACCGGACGGGCACGGTCCCGGTTCCTGGCCTGGTGGCGGTACCGCCGCAACTGGGCTCGCCGGATGACCGCTTGCGGCCTGTCGGTCGGCAACGGGGAAAACACCCTCATCCCTCGGCTTCAGTCGGTCCGGATCGGCGAATCGGTGGACCGGTTGCGGGTGCGGATGTTGGAGGGTCAGTGCCCGAACGACTACGAGAGCCGGGTGTCGAACCTCGCGCACACCTTCGGCGCCCGGGATTGCCGTGCCTCGATCGTCGGGCCTGGGGTGTTTGAACTGGTTATGCAACAACAGGATTCACTCGCTGACGTGGTCACTCTGCCCCGGCTCGGGGGCACTCGCGGGAAGGACGTTGCCTGATGACCGAGACCATCGAAACCGCCACCTCGATGCCGGCCGATTCCTCGCCCGACCGGATGACCGCGGCGCAGCGTCGTGCCTTGCCGAACCTGATCGATATCGCCGAAGCGGCGGCGGAGAAGTACGGGGTGTGCAAACGCCCGGTGCCGATGCGTGCGTTCAACCCGGAAACCGGTGAGTCGAAATACGTTGCCGCGGACTGCAAATCGACTCGGGCCTCGGACTGTCCGTCGTGTGCGGCGAAGGCTCGCGCGTTGCGGGTCACCCAGTGCAGCGAGGGCTGGCACATGACCGATGAACCGGTCAGTGATCGGGATGCTCCCACTGAGCACCAACAGGAGTTGTTGACCGCTCGCGCGGACATGCTCGCCGAGTACAAGGCTGCCCGGGAGTTGGGGGATGAGGAGACCGCAAACGGGTTTCGGGAGGTGATCGCGTCCCTGGATCGGGAACTGCGCCAGTCGGGGATGCAGGGCCGTATCCCGGGCATCGACGCGGCATCCCGTCCTCGCCGGTCGCGTTCGACCAAACGTCGGCAGGATGCCCCGAACCTGCCGCGCAAGAAGATCGACAAGACCACGGTCGGCCGGAAGTTCGGCAAGCATCAGCCCTCGACGTTCTGGACGCTGACACTGCCTTCGTATGGCCGGTGCCATCGTGACGGTGCGGTGAACAAGCAGGGCCAGGTGTGCGGGGACGGTTCGCCGGTCGATCCGGACAGCTACGACTACCGCCGCGCTGCCCGTGATGCGATGTTCTTCCCGCGGTTGTTCGATCGGCATGTGCAGAACTGGCGGCGTGCCGCTGGTCGGGATGTGCAGTACTTCGCCGCGGTCGAACCGCAACGGCGCGGGGCTCCGCACGTGCACATCGCCGCGCGGGGGACCGATCCGCATGCGTTGCTGACTCAGATCGTAGAGGCGACCTATCACCAGGTGTGGTGGCCGCACTTCGATCACGAGGTCTACAGCGACGGGCACATGCCGGTGTGGGATCACCAGGCGGGCGGATTCGCCGACCCGGACACCGGATATCTGCTGCCCAGCTTCGATGACGCGCTCGCGGTCATGGACGAGATGGACGATGTCCAGCCCGCCCACGTGATCCGGTGGGGCGTGCAAACCGATGCCCGCGACATCGAAGACGATGACGGCACGATCGCCGATGCCGAGGGGGAGCGGGGCCCGGTGCGTCCCGGCAAGGCCAAGGGCGTGGTCGGCGGGAAGGATGCCCGCAAGCTCATCGGCTACCTGACCAAGTACCTCACCAAATCCATCGGCGAAGTCCTGGACGCGCCGAACGAACGGACTCGTCGGCACTACGAGCGGTTGCACGTCGAGCTGCAGCGCACCCCGTGCTCGCCCACCTGCTCGGTGTGGCTGCGGTACGGCATCGCACCCCGGAACGCGAAGGCCAAGACTCAGCCGGGCCGGTGCAAGGGCAAGGCGCATCGTCGGGACACCCTGGGCCTGCGTGGTCGGCGGGTGCTGGTATCGCGTCGCTGGAGCAACAAGACTCTCCCGGATCACAAGGCGGACCGGATCGAATTCGTTCGGCAAGTCCTGGCCGCGGCGGGCATGGCCAAGAACGACCAGGCCAAAGCGTGGGTGGTCCGGCTGACCGAACCCAGTGACCCGGACGTCCCTCGGCGCGAGCACCTGATCATGTCCGCGGTCGCTCAGCGCTCCATCTGGCAGAACGAATACATCACGGCAACGGGCCTGATAGCAGACCTGCCAGAGCCACAGGATCTCTCGGCAATGCCGGAAGCGGCGTAGGAGGGGATGAACATGGAATCGGGATATCTCGACGTTGACGGGGCCGCGGAGTACCTGGGCACGGGTGTGCGGTTCATTCGCCGTTTGGTGGCCGAGCGTCGCGTGGTGTTCTACAAGGTCGGCGGGCATGTGCGGTTCAAGGTCGCGGACCTGGAGGCGTACGCGCAGGCGGGCAGGGTGGAGGCGATCGCCGATCGGTGGGGCGTCGGCAAGGTGGTGGCCTGATGGGCAAGCGGGGTTTCGGCAATGTGCGTGAGCTTCCGTCTGGGCGGTGGCAGGCACGCTATCGGGGTCCGGATGGGCAGATGCATCCGGCGCCACGGACGTTCGCGACCAAGCGAGTCGCTGAGCAGTGGTTGTCCCGCATGGAAGTGCAGATCATGCAAGGGGATTGGATCGACCCTGAGCGCGGAAAGATCCTCGTCGCCGACTACATGACAGCGTGGATCGATCAACGTCCGGGACTGCGGCCCAAGACGCGCGAGCTGTACCGCTGGCTGCTGCGCAAGCACATCGAATCGACGGCTCTGGGCAAGACCCACCTGGGCAAACTCACCACGGCAATGGTTCGGCAGTGGCGTGCGGATCGCATCGAGGCCGGTGTCTCGGAGATCGTGACCGCCAAGGCGTACCGGCTGCTGCGGGCGGCCATGACTACGGCTGTCGAGGAAGACAAGATCATCTCGCGCAATCCCTGCAAGGTCCGTGGTGCGGACAAGGAACAGAGTCCCGAGCGGCCGGTGCTGACCGTGGCCCAGGTCTTCGCGCTGTCCGCCGCGGTGCCGGACCGCTATCGGGCGCTGATCCTGCTGACCGCGTTCGATTCGCTGCGCTGGGGTGAGGTGTCCGCCCTGACCCGCGCTGATTTCTCCGACGGGGCCGAGTCGGTCCGGATCTCCAAGGCGTTCGTGGAGCTGCCGGGTAAGGGGCTTGTCGTGTCGGCTCCGAAGTCACGCGCCGGTATCCGGACGTTGACCGTTCCGGCGGCGATTCGTCGCGATGTCCTCGATCACCTGCAGAAGTTCGTGGCGGCCGAACCTACCGCGTATGTGTTCACGGGCCTGCGCGGAAAACCGTTGCGCCGCTCCAACTTTGCGCAGATGGCCCAATGGGCGAAGAAGACGGCCGAGGTCGGCCTGACCGGCGTGCACTTTCACGACTTGCGTCATGCCGGGAACTTGTGGGCGTCCAAGTCCGGGATGTCTACCAGGGATCTGATGGCGCGAATGGGGCACGACGACATGCGGGCGGCCCTGATCTACCAGCGCGCTACTGATGCCGCGGAACGGCGTATCGCGGACGATCTGTCCCGGATGGCACAGGACTACCGTGACGGCCGCGGCGATCGGTAATGGCACATGTGTGGCACGGCGGCGGACCGGACTCGGCAGGACGGACCAGCGGGCATATCGGGAACGGTGCAGAATGGCCTTGGTGACCTGCACGGATGTTCTCAGAGAGATT
>NZ_JCAJZQ010000030.1:0-10195 GCF_059510335.1 Nocardia sp. PLKS1-43
TCCTTTGCGAGAAGGGGACCCAGTCTTGGGTCCCCTTCTCTGCGTTTACAACCCTGTGCCGCGCGGTCGGGGTGTCACCCGTACATGATTGAATTTGATCGTGCGGGTCGCTCCCGCAGGTCACACGTCACTGCGTGCGCTGCGGCCGGGTACGAGCAGAGTTCGGAGAAAGGGACCACCGTGTCGGAGCAGAACGACGGTCGCAAACCGTTCCGCCGCAACGGCGGTGGCCAGGGCGCCGGTGGTGAGCGGCGCGACGAAGGTCGGCAGTATCCGCCGCGCGAGGGTCGTCAGGACGCCGGGCGTGGTGAGGAACGGCGGTCCGGCGGTGGCTTCCGGCGCTCAGGTTCCGATCGTGGCGCTTCCGGCGGCCGGGAAGGCAGCGAACGGGGCGGCTTCCGGCGCGGTGGGTCCGATTCCGACGATCGTGGCGGTTTCCAGCGGGGCAGGTCTGCTCCCGATGATCGTGGCGGTTTTCGGCGTGGTGGCTCCAACCCCGACGAGCGGGGTGGTTTTCGACGTAGCGGGTCGGATCGCGGCGATCAGGGCGGTTTTCGGCGTGGTGGTTCCGACTCCGATGAGCGCGGGTTCCGGCGTGGACCCGATCGGGAGGGGCAGGACGATCGCGGTGGTTTCGGCCGGGCCGGAGAGCGGCGCGAATCCGGTCGGCCGGGTACGGGCCGGGGTGAGGATCGGCGGGATCGGGATCGCTCATCGGGCGGGTACCGCGGCGGGGCCGGTCGTGAGGACGCGCGTCGTCCCGACCGCAAGGGCGCAGGTCCGCGCCGAGAGGGTGACCGTCCGAGCGGTTACGACCGTGGCCCGGGCCGCGATGATCGCCGGGGCCCCGCGCGTTCGTTCGAGGACGATCGTGGCCGGCCGGAACCGCGGCGCGGTTCGGATCGCCCGTACGGCGCTGACCGCGGCCGCGGGCAGGGCGGTGACCGGCCGGGTGGCGATCGCGATTTCGGCTCGGACCGTCGCCGTGGCGGGGAAGGTGCGCAATTCGCGGCCGGCGGACGTGGCGGAGATCGCCGGCCACCACGTCCGGATGAGCCCGCGCTCCCGGAGGATGTGCAGGCCTCCGACCTGGATTCGGGCGTCCGCCGCGATCTGCTGAGTCTCGACAAGGGCAATGCCGAGACCGTCGCCCGGCATCTGGTGATGGCCGCGCGTCTGATCGAGGACGAGCCGGAACTCGCGCTGGAACACGCCCGTGCCGCACGGCAGCGCGCCGGGCGAATCGCGGTGGTTCGGGAAACCGCCGGCGTCATCGCCTATCACGCGGGTGAATGGGCCGAGGCGCTCTCGGAACTGCGCACCGCGCGGCGGATGTCCGGCGGTGCCGGCCTGCTCGCGGTGATGGCCGATTGTGAACGCGGTCTCGGCCGTCCGGAACGTGCCATCGAACTCGGTCGCAGCGACGAGGCCCAGCAGCTGACCGCGGACGAGGCCACCGAACTGCGTATCGTCGTCGCCGGCGCCCGCATGGATCTGGGCCAATACGATCAGGCCGTGGTGACCCTCCAGACGCCCGAGCTCGATCCGGCCAGAGTCGGCCCGGCATCGGCGCGTCTGTTCTATGCCTATGCCGAGGCGCTGCTCGCCGCCGATCGTTCGGACGAGGCCCTGAAATGGTTCCTCAACGCGGCGGCCGCGGACGTCGAGGGCGACACCGATGCCGAGGAGCGTGCCGAGGAACTCGCCGCCGTAGGTTACGAGGATGACGAGTTCGACGAGGGCGAGATCGTCCCGGGTGGCCTGGGCCGCGACAGCGGCGACGCCGGAACGGCGGCCTCCGAGGACGACAGCCGCTGATTTTCCGCGTTGCAGCGCGGCTGACTCAGTGGTGAGCGTGGAGTGTCCGGTCACGTCATCGGATCGGCTTCGCCAGCTGATCGGATGATTGCGCTCGAGGCTCCATGCGGTAGCCGCCGCGATCGCAGCGCGTGCGGGGCAACGTGGCCCTCCTCGACCGGCAGGCTCGCGAACTACGCGTCATACGAACCTCATCGCCCGCAAGATCATCGCCCCGAAAATCGGGCGAATGAACAGGCCACCGGCGAAACGGCCTCGTGATCATTCGATCCGACACAGGTCGGCTCGGCACTGCTGTTCGATTTCGAACCTCATGCACGGTTCGGTCGACAACATCATTCCGTTCCCGGGCTCGAACATCTTCCCGGTGTTCCGACAGCATCGAGAACACGCTGGTGACACCGTATGACGCGCTGCGGCCGCGCCCGGCGCACATCGCGGGACCGGACTTCGATCCGCGGCGATGCGCGGCAGAGGGCAACCGGCTGGGGCGTCTGCCCGGCCGAAACCCGGTGGAACGAATTATCGAGGTATTCGGCCGCGAGTTCCGGCCAAGGGTGCAGGAGCGGAGCCTATTCGGCGTATTTCTCGGCGAGTGTCGCCAGTTGGTCGAGGGCACGGAGGGTTTCGGCTTCGGGTGCCGTCTCGAGTTTGAGCGTTGCGCGTTGTACGCCTGCCTCGGCGTAGGCGTCCAGTACCGCTGGTGTCGCCGGGGCGGGGGTGATCATGATCGGCAGGCCGGTCGTGCGGAATTCGGCCAGTTGTTCGGTGACGGCTTCGGGAGTGTCGACGCCGTTGGGGATCCAGCCGACGCCGAGGCGGGTCGCGCGGTCCCGGGCGGCTGTCCCGCCGCCGATGAAGATGGGCGGATGAGGTTCTTGGACGGGTTTGGGCCAGGCGTAGATCGGGTCGAAATCGATGAATTCGCCGTGGAATTCGGCGGTCTCCTCGGTCCAGATCGCCCGGAGGGCGGCCAGCTGTTCGTCCAGGAGCGCGCCGCGCGTGCGGGGGTCGGTACCGTGATCGGCCATCTCCTCGCGGTTCCAGCCGACACCGACGCCGAAGACGACGCGGCCGCCGGAGAGCAGGTCCAGGCTGGCCACTTCCTTGGCGGTATGGATGACGTCGCGCTGGATCAGCAGCGTGACACCGGTGCCCAGAATCAGTCGATCGGTCGCGGCCGCGATCGCGCCGAAGGCCACGAACGGATCGAGCGTGCGGTAGTAGTACCGCGGCAGCTCGCCACGGCCTGGATACGGCGTTTCACGGCTGGCCGGGATATGTGAGTGTTCGGCGAGGAACAGTGATTCGAATCCGCGCTCCTCGAGCGCCCGGCCGAGTGCGGGACCGGCGATTCCCTCGTCGGTCAGAAAGGTGTTGACTCCGATCTTCATACGAGGCCGAACCAGTGACCGTGCGCCCGTATTCCGCGACGTGTGGTGGCTCGTCCGCCTCGAACCGGACGCGGGCTGACCAAGTAGGCTCGGGCGGTCCGGGTAACGTCCCGGCGCGGTTTGTCGGTGGCGATGAAGGTGGTGCGAGCTTTCGTGACGAGGTTACGGGATCGGTTCGAGGCTCTGCTGCTGGATCTGGACGGCACCCTTTATCGCGGGCATGCCGTGATTCCCGGTGCGCCCGAGGCACTTTCGGCTGCCGACTCGGCGCAGTCGCTGATGTACGTCACGAACAACGCGAGCCGATCCGCGGCGGCGGTGGCCGCGCACCTGAGCGAGTTGGGTTTCCTCGCCGGTGCGGATCAGGTGGTGACCAGCGCCCAGGCCGCGGCCCATGTGCTCGCCGATCGGCTGCCGCAGGGGGCGAGTGTGCTCATCGTCGGCGCGGACGATCTGGCCGCGGAGGTCGAACATGTCGGGTTGCGTCCGATACGACGATTCGACGACGACGTGCCCGCCGCGGTAGTACAGGGCTATTCGCCACAGATCGCCTGGCCCGACCTGGCCGAGGCCGCCTACGCGGTGCGGGCGGGTGCGTTGTGGGTGGCCGCGAACACCGATGCGACCTTGCCGACCGAACGAGGATTGGCCCCGGGCAACGGTGCGATGGTCGCCGCGTTGCGCACCGCCACCGACGCCGAGCCGATCGTCGCGGGCAAGCCGTACACCCCGTTGGTCGAGGACGCGCTCGCCCGTGCGGGAACTCGCTCGGCTCTGATGGTCGGCGACCGCCTCGATACCGATATCGACGGCGCGCTGGGGGTGCAGATGGAGTCTCTGCTCGTCCTCACCGGCGTCAGCACGCTCGCGGATCTCGGCGCGCGGTCCGCCGATCGTCTCCCGGCCTATGTGTCCGACAGTCTGGATGCGCTGAATCAACCTGTCGTGGAAGACGATCCGGTCCGGCACAGCGATGGTGACCTGGCCGATCGGTTGTCCGAACGGCTGCGCCGCTACCCCGGCAGGGCGATCCCGATCGCCGGCTAGGACCGCGTGAGTCGTCGTGGTCTCGCGCTCGAGGACTTCACAGGCGCCGAACCGGACTTCGGCCCGTACGGGTCGCCGGCCTCGTCGCGCTGGGTGATCGGGCCGCGGTCGTGTGCCCGGATCTGCATCGGCCTGCCGCGGCACATACCGGATCAACCGGTTCGCCCCAGGTCGAGCTCGCCCAGGACACGCACGACCATCCGGCCCGCATCGCGGCGGGCGATGGCGGCGAATTCGTGTACGGCGGTGGGCGTTTTCAACCACCATGCCTCGAAGGGGCGGTAATCGGCGGCCGGAGTCAGGCGGTCTGCGAGATCGGGCCGCTGCAGGTGCAGGTAGCGGCGCGCGCGGGCGGCGTGCATGGGGGAGGAGACGATGGTGATCCGCTCGGCGTCCTCGATCATCGGAATAGTGAATTCGATGTTCTGCCAAGTACTTTCGGAGTTTGCCTCGGTGCGGATGGATTCGGCCGGGACGCCGAGCCGCTCGTGTGCGTAACGCGCCATCACATCGGCTTCGATCCACGGGCTCTTGACCGCGCCGCCGGTGAACACGACCAGCGCGCCGGGCGTCATCGAACGCGCCGCGATTCGGCAGCGCCACCGCTGCAGCGGGTGCAGACTGCCGTCGGCGCGGGCGGGAAAGCCCAGAACCACCAGGGCGTGGGTCCCGTCGCCGGTTCGGGGCCGAGTGCCGAGATATCGACGCGTCGCGCGCCAGTGCATCCACTCGGAGCAGCCGACGATCGCCGCCGCTGTGGCGACAGCACAGCCCAGAATTGCGCCCGCTCCCTTGGTTCGCATGCGGTCATTGTGCCAACCGGCGGTGTCCGCGTGCGTCACCTCGGACGTTGCCCGCCCCGTCGCGCGTTGCGGTGGAGCGGGCCGCCGGGATCGTGAGCGTTGGATATCGAATTTCGCCGGGGTCAGGTCGCGGTGTGCGCGGCCGTGCCGTGCGCGGGGTGGTGCCAGGTGGCGATGGCCCAGATCAGGTACGCGTTCAAGGCGATGATCAGGATCGACCACCACGGGTTGTGCGGCAGCCAGAGGAAGTTCGCCACGATCGACGCCGCGGCCAGCACGATCGCCAGCGTTCGTGCCCAGAGCCGGCCGGTGATCAGCGCTGCGGCGGTGAGTACGAGCAGTGCGCCGATGACGATGTGAATCACGCCCCAGCCGGTGGCGTTCCACTGATAGGTGTAGTGCGGGCCGACCACGATGATGTCGTCGTATTCGATCGCCGAGATACCTTCCAGGATCTGGAGGGCGCCGGCGACGAGCATCAGTACCATCGCCCCGATCGTGCCCACCGCCGCGGCCCCCTGGCGAAGGTTCGTCGCGCCATTCTCATGGCGGCCCCGTGGGGCTGCGGGCTCGGTCCTGGCGTTCGGGTCCGTCGGTGGTACCTGCGCGGTAGGTGTTGCCTGGTCCGACATTTTGCTCCTCCCTCGGCCGATTGCGATCTGTCCACTGCCGCTGTACCCCGCGTTGTGGTTCCGACACCTGGGTTTCGCCCCCGGAAATCGCCCGATCAGCGGCGGACCCGAGCAGGGATCTGGACGGCGCCTCCGCTTCCACCCGGTCGTGTGCGCTCGGCCCGAACCCCGCCTGGTACTTGTGGAATCGTGTCTCCGGTAGCGTTGTCGGCACCATGACTACGCCGACGTCGCATACGCCCGGTTCCAACGGGCCTCGGCCGGGAGTGCCGCTGCCCGGCCAGCATCTGCAGGGCGCCGATCCGGCGGGATTCGCCGATCCGGCGTCCGTGCGTGCGCAGATCGATGAGCTGATGTCCGAACTGCGGACCGGGTCGCGTGCGACCGATGCCGGCGGTGCGGAATCGGCGGGAGCGGGAGCCGAGATCACCCGGCGTGCCCGCATTCTGGAGCAGGCGCACGATGTGCTGGTCCAGGCTCTGTCGACGGTGGACAAGATCTGAGGTGGCCAAGCGCGCTCGGGTGGACGCGGAACTGGTTCGCCGTGGTTTGGCACGCTCGCGGGAGCATGCGGTCGAACTGATCGGTGCGGGCCGGGTGTTGATCAACGGTTCGGTCGCCTCGAAACCGGCGACGGCCGTCGAGGCGGGGACGCCGCTGCTGGTGCGGGAGGAACCGGACGAGGTGCAGTGGGCCTCGCGCGGAGCACACAAACTGCTCGGTGCGCTCGAGGCGTTCGAACCGCGCGGTCTGACGGTTCCGGGCCGCCGCTGCCTGGACGCCGGGGCGTCGACCGGTGGATTCACCGATGTGCTGCTCACCCGGGGAGCGCGCGAGGTGGTCGCGGTGGATGTCGGCTACGGGCAGTTGGTGTGGCGATTGCAGACCGACGAACGAGTGCGGGTATTGGATCGCACGAATGTCCGTGCGCTCACCCCGGAGGCGATCGGCGGACCCGTCGACCTGGTTGTGGCGGATCTGTCGTTCATCTCGCTCGGATTGGTCCTGCCCGCGCTGGCGCAGTGCTGCGGTCCCGGCGCCGACCTCTTGCCGATGGTCAAGCCCCAGTTCGAGGTCGGTAAGGACCGAGTAGGCTCCGGCGGTGTGGTGCGGGATCCCGCGTTGCGTGCGGAATCGGTGCGGGAGGTGGCCGTGACGGCCGCCGCCCTAGGTCTGCGTACCCGCGGGGTGGTGGCGAGTCCGCTGCCCGGACCGTCCGGCAATGTCGAGTACTTCCTGTGGTTGCGCCGGGAGGATGGCGATACAGAGGTGGATGTGACTGCGCTGGTGCAGCGCGCGGTGGAGGAGGGCCCACAGTGAACCGGGAGATTCTGCTGGTCGCGCATCCCGGCCGTGCCGAACTCACCGAGACCGCGCACCGGGTGGCGAAGATCTTCTCCGATGCCGGCATCGGCCTTCGCGTACTCGCGGACGAGGCGTACAGCACCAAACTCGACTGTGACGAGAGCGCCGAACCCGACGGGTATCCGGTGCGGTCGGTCACGCACGGGCCCGACGCCGCGGTGGGCTGCGAGATGGTGCTGGCGCTCGGCGGCGACGGCACGTTCCTGCGCGCGGCGGAGATGGCGCGTTCGGCGCGGGTGCCGGTCCTGGGAATCAATCTGGGCCGCATCGGATTTCTCACCGAGGCCGAGGCCGAGAACATCGATGAGGCGTTGGCGCAGGTGGTGCGCGGCGATTACCGCATCGAGCAGCGGATGACGATAGATGTCAGTGTCCGCGTCGATGATGTGGTGGTGGAACGTGGCTGGGCACTGAACGAGGCCAGTATCGAGAATGCCGTCCGGATGGGCGTGCTGGAATTGGTGCTGGAGGTCGACGGGCGTCCGGTCTCGCAATTCGGATGTGACGGGGTGCTGATCGCGACCCCGACCGGATCCACGGCCTATGCATTCTCCGCGGGCGGCCCGGTGGTGTGGCCGGAGCTCGAGGCGCTGCTGGTGATTCCGAGCAATGCGCACGCGTTGTTCGCGCGACCGTTGGTGACCAGTCCGGACTCCCGGATCGCGGTGGAAACCGTTGCCACAGGACATGATGCGGTGGTATTCCTGGACGGCCGCCGCACGTTGGCGCTGCCGCGCGGTGCGCGTTTCGAGGCGGTCCGCGGGGACGAGCCGGTGCGGTGGGTGCGGCTGGACTCCGCGCCGTTCACCGACCGGATGGTGCGCAAATTCCAGTTGCCGGTGACAGGATGGCGAGGCCGGCGGCCGGAGCGCACCCGCTCGGGCGACAGCGAAAACCGCCGAACGGAGAGCACGAGTGCTGACAGAGATACGGATTGACGGTCTCGGCGTCATATCCACCGCCACAGCGCAATTCCATGCTGGGTTGACCTGTCTGACCGGTGAGACCGGTGCGGGCAAGACCATGGTGGTGACGAGCCTGCATCTGCTGAGCGGTGCTCGCGCCGACGTCGGCCGGGTGCGCAGGGGCGCGGCGCGTGCGGTGGTGGAGGGGCGGTTCACCGTCGAGGAGGTGCACGACGCCGCTCGCGACGAGGTCGAGAAGGTGCTGGAATCGACCGGGGCGCAACGGGATGACGACGGCAGCATCATCGCCGTTCGCACCGTCGGCAGCGATGGGCGTTCCCGGGCGCATCTGGGTGGGCGCAGTGTTCCGGCGGCGGTGCTGGGCGATTTCACCGCGCCGTTGCTGACGGTGCACGGGCAGAACGATCAGCTGCGCTTGCAGCGGCCCGATCAACAGTTGCAGGCATTGGATCAGTTCGCGGGCGATTCGGTCGCGACGCTGCTGCGCAAATACCGTCTGGCCCGGCGCACCTGGTTGCAGGCCCGCAGCGAGTTGCTCGAACGCACCGCCCGCAGTCGCGAACTCGCGCTCGAGGCCGATCGGCTGAAGCATTCGCTCGACGAAATCGATGCTCTGGCACCGGAATCCGGTGAGGACGAGCGCATCGTCGCGGAGGTGCGGCGGCTGTCGGATCTGGATTCGCTGCGCGAGGCGGCGACCGGGGCGCACGATGCGCTGGCCGGTCCGGCCGACGCACCCGGCGAGGGTTCGGGTGCGCTCGATCTGCTGGGTGCGGCCCGCTCGCGACTGGAATCGGCGCAGGACCCGGCGTTGAGTGATCTGGCGCCGCGGCTGGGGGACGCGATCTCGGTCGTGGTGGATCTGACCACCGAGCTCAGTGGTTACCTGTCGGATCTGCCCTCGGACCCCAACGCGCTGGATTCGCTGCTCAACCGGCAGGCCGAATTGAAAACGCTGACAAGGAAATACGCGCCCGACATCGACGGCGTGCTGGCCTGGGCGGCGGATGCGCGCGGGCGGCTGGATTCGCTGGACGTGTCCGAGGAGGCGCTGTCCGCGCTGGCCGCGGAGGTCGAGGCCGCCGCCGGTGAGGTGCGTGAGGCCGCGCGCAAACTCACCGCCGCGCGCACCAAGTCGGCCAAGAAGCTGGCCGCGGCGGTGAGCACCGAGTTGGGCGGGCTGGCGATGGGGCGTGCGAAGCTCGAGGTGCAGGTGCGCCCGATGCCCGCCGGCGCCCAGGATTCGGCGCCGATCACGATGGGCGGCAAGGATTTACATGCCGGATCCAGCGGTGTCGACGAGGTCGAGTTCCGGTTGTCGGCGCATTCGGGGGCACAGTCGCTGCCGTTGAGCCGCAGCGCCTCCGGTGGTGAGTTGTCCCGGGTGATGCTGGCGCTCGAGGTGGTGCTGGCCCGGTCCGAACACGGCAGCACGATGGTGTTCGACGAGGTCGATGCCGGTGTGGGCGGTCGGGCCGCGGTCGAGATCGGCCGCCGGTTGGCCCGGTTGGCCCGCACCCACCAGGTGATCGTGGTGACCCACCTGCCGCAGGTGGCCGCGTTCGCCGACACTCATCTGGTGGTGGACAAGGTCGATGACGGCAAGGGCGTCAACAGTGGCGTGCGCGCTCTCACCGACGACGAACGCGTCAAGGAACTGGCCCGCATGCTGGCCGGTCTCGACGACACCGAAACCGGCCGAGCCCACGCGGAAGAACTCCTCGCGACCGCCAACGCGGAGAAGGACACCGCCACCTCGGCAGCCAGCTGACGAGCCACCACCTGTCGACGCGGACCGGATCCGAATCGCGAGATCCACGACGACGAATCGGCACACCAGGCATCGATCCAGGTCGTCTCGGTGCACCGTAACTGTCGGGCCGGCCAACGCCACCCAAAGGTTCTCGCCCCACTGAACTCGCCGAAGCGAAGCCCGAACGTGCTCAGGGCGAATCGTTTCTGTGTCGTTGGGAGTGGCTCGTGAAGCGGTGTAACCGTGCCGACTTCAGCATTGTCGGTGTGCACCGTCCGGGGGGCCTGCCGAGGCGAAAACCCAACGTGCTCAGCGGCGAATCGTCGCCCACTGGGAGTCACCAGCGAAGCGAAAGGGTGAACAACGCCGATCCCGCCATTTCGGCGCGCACCGCACCCGCCCGCCGATGCGAAGCGAGGCGAAACTGACGCGCCCAGCGGCGAAGCGTCTCTGTCGG
>NZ_JCAJZQ010000031.1:0-7897 GCF_059510335.1 Nocardia sp. PLKS1-43
CCCGACTTGTGTATGATTCGGCCGGTCACAACTCCGAACAGGAAGAACGCTCCAATATGGACCTCCTCAGTGGACTCGCCACCTACATCAGCAATATGATCTCTGCTCTCGCCAGCGGTTCCGGCGACTGAGCGACAGACGACAAGACGCTGACCGGCGGCTGGTTCACAGCACTTTCACAAGCGCTGGCTAGCCGTCGTGCAGCATGTATCCGGATGATGGAGGGTACGCCGGTGGAGCGGCCTCCGGAGCAGTGACGAAAGGGATCCCCATGGTGGTGCTCACCGCACCCAACCAGGAGACGACGCCGGACATTGCGGCTGCGACGTCCGGCTTTCGCTGGCGTCGGCTGTTCCTACCGGCTACCTACGGCTACGGGGCGCTGCTGATCCTGGTCACCGTACTGGTCTCGGTGCTGAGCAACTCGGCCCAGACCAGGGTGATGCTGCATGCCAGCACCAATCTGTACAACCTGCTACACGGCCACATCGGCACACTCTTCTCCAGTGCTCTGCTGATCGGCGACACCGATACCTCTCTGCTGGTTCTGCCGCTGTTGATTTGTCTGCTTGCCCTGGCCGAGGTCAAATTCGGGGCGAGCCGGCTGATTCGCATCTTCCTCGCCGGACATCTCGGGTCGACACTTCTGGTGGCGCTCGGGCTCTGGGTGGCGGTTGAGTTCCATTGGCTGCCGCTGGAGATCACGCATGCCGAGGACGTCGGAATCAGTTATGGCTCGATGGCCCTCATCGGTGCCTTCCTGGTGTTGATGCCTTCGCGCTGGCGGCCGACGTGGGCGATCACCTGGCTTGCGGTCGCCGTCGCCGGTGTGGCGATGGGCCGCAACTTCACCAATGTGGGACATCTGCTGTCGGTGTCCATCGGCCTGCTGGTGGGCCTGTGGTTGATCCGTGGCGGCCGGACTGTTCCGACGAGTTTCAAACGGATCGAGATCGTCCTGCTGGTCATCGCGACCGTGCTGGGATACACCATTCTCGTCGGCTGACCTTTCCATGGTCGGAACGTCGGCGGCCGCGCGGGCACAGGCCGAAGTCCGCTCCGCTCTCGCAGATCTGCGTCGACGGCACTGGTTGCCGGTCACCGTTGGTTATGTTGCGGCACTGGTCGCGGTCGCGATGATCTACGCGAAGGCCGGGCCGGAGGTTCAGGCCCGGATTCTCGCCGATACCAGCACCAATTTGCAGAATCTGCGGCACGGCCGCATCGGGACGCTGCTGTCCAGCGCGTTCGTCATCGGTGACACCGATTCCACGATCACGAACGTTCCGCTGCTGGCCTGCCTGCTGGTGCTGGTGGAGCTGCGGTTCGGTGCGCTACGCGTGATCTGGACCTTCCTGGCCGGCCATATCGGGGCGACGCTACTGGTGGCGGCCGGTCTGTGGGTGGGGATCAGGATGCACTGGTTGCCGGGCAGTCTCGGCGATTCCGAGGATGTGGGTATCAGCTACGGCGCGATGACGCTGTTCGGTTCGCTCATCGTGATCGTGCCGAAGGGGTCGCGGATCCCCTGGGCGGTGGTGTGGCTGGCGATCGCGGTGAAAGGGGTGGTCGACATCCGGGACTTCACCAGCGTCGGCCATCTGCTGGCCTATCTGATCGGGACCGGGATCGGGGTGCTGGTGATCGCCCGCGGCCGGCCCGGGGAGTATCGGATGAGCTGGTTCGACGTGGTTCCGCTGGTGGCCGCCTCGGCCCTCGCGGTGTCGTTTCTGCTGAATTGATCCTTCGGCGCGGATCGTAGGTGGCCCTTGCCGATACGGCTGTGCCGCGGTCGCCTAGAGTGCCTGGGGTGCGCCTCGTGATTGCTCGTTGTCAGGTCGACTACGTGGGTCGGCTCACCGCTCATCTCCCGATGGCTCGTCGTCTGCTACTGATGAAAGCGGACGGATCCGTACTCGTGCATTCGGACGGCGGCTCCTACAAGCCGCTGAACTGGATGAGCCCGCCCTGTTGGCTGGAGGAGCGCGAAGCCGCATTCGATGGCGGCACTCGCGGGGCCTCCGTGGTGACGCTCGCTGCCGCCCCCGGCCCTGACGCGAGCGCCGCGGGCTCCGCCAAGCTGTGGGTGGTGACCAACAAGGCCGGTGAGGAGTTGCGCATCACCGTCGAGGAGATCGAGCACGACTCCTCGCACGAACTCGGCGTCGATCCCGGTCTGGTGAAGGACGGCGTCGAGGCGCATCTACAGGAACTGCTCGCTGAGCACATCGAAACCCTCGGCGCCGGTTACACATTGGTCCGACGCGAGTACATGACCGCGATCGGCCCGGTCGACATCCTGTGCCGGGACGCCGATGGCGCCACGGTCGCGGTGGAGATCAAACGTCGCGGTGAGATCGACGGTGTCGAACAGCTCACCCGTTATCTCGAATTGCTCAACCGCGACCCCCTGCTGGCCCCCGTGAGTGGAGTCTTCGCGGCCCAACAAATCAAACCGCAAGCTCGCACACTCGCGACCGACCGCGGAATCCGTTGCGTGACACTGGACTACGATGCCCTCCGCGGCACTGAAAGCGACGAATTCCGCCTCTTCTAGCTCTCCACCCCGCTTCAGCGTGCCGCCGTGCGCCTCGGTTGCTTCGCCTCGGACCCGACGGGTCGTGTGCGGGGCGACTTTTGGCGTTCCAGGTGAGTTACCCGTGTGCTGACGAGAGGGAGGGCCGTAGGTCGCTGTATCCAGCGGCACCGTCGCACTTGCGGTAGCTCGGCAGCTATTCATCCAGAGCCGGACGTCGTTTGCGTGGCCCGATCGCGCGACAATCGCACATCTGTCAACATCGACCGAATCGTGCAGCCCTGCTCCTTCGCTCCTCATCTACCACCGCACCCAGCAGAGGCTGCATCCGCGCGAGAGGATTCCCGGCTGTCGGAGCGGGCGCGAATCATGTTGGCGTGCACGGAGTCTGGGGCGGCTCAACAATCCTGCAGGACAATGAAGTACAACCTGTCGCGCTAGATATTTATGTTGTGGGCGTCGAGAACCCCAGCGTATGCAAACATATATGCATGTATGGAGAGGCGTGCAATTGGAATTGCATACTGTCGGGTTCGGAGACTGCGCGGCCGCGGCGCTGCGAGCGATTCGGTACTGGCGCGTCCGATTGTGTGACGATTCCAGCGGGGGCTTGGCGAAGTGCGCGCGACGGTTTCATCGCGCAGCGCCGTGATCCGCTGGCGATCGCAGCCAGGTCGGGCAGGCAACTGGTGAGGGACTCAGGTGCTCTGCCACGTCGAGTGCGGGTCTGCCGGCCTCGAGGGGCCTCCTTCGGGGGATGGCGGCAATTCTCGGGCGTTGCAGCCAATTCGTCACGTGACCAGTGAGGATGTCGCGCGGTTGTGGCGGGCCGTAGCTCGACTCGTCAATGATCGAATCGTTCAACCGCTCACCAAAGCGCAATCCGACGGCTATCGAGCTCTTTCCGAGACCTCCGTTGCGGGAGCGAGGGAGCTGGGGAGGGAAGATTCGGCTATCTCACTCGATATCGAGACGGACGATTTCGGTGCGAGAAGCGTCCCTTTTTTGGATGTCGGCCCGGAAGAGTCCAATATGCCGACAAGACCGGGGCTGAGTTGGGTTGATGTTGAGGCCAATAGGAAGATGGCGGCCGAACTGGCCTCACGGCACGGGCTGGAGGTGGTTGGGTTCCATGCCCCAGGCATCGATACGCATACGGTTCGTGAAATTGTTTCTGCCACCGATGATATGTTGCGTAAATATCGAATGATCAACCTGAAAAGGCTCGAAATAGCCGATCTGAGTGATCTGTTTCCAAATAGGAAAGGGCTGAGTGGTGTTACTTGGCCCGGCCGCAGTGAGGATCATAATCATTCATTTCCAACCGATAAGATAGCGTTTTCGCTTCAGCGTGCTCGTAATCCGGGAGTGCACGCCGAGAAGACAAGAGCCGCAGTGGATGCTGGGCGCTATATTCCAGCAAGGATGTCGCGGCCGGTATACTCGACCATGGTGCATGAATTTGGTCATGCATTGGATAATGCTGGCGGATGGAGAGCTCATGATCGTGCCTTCTTCGAGTTGGCAAACTATTGCGCGAGAAATGGCATAGAAGATCGCTACACTTGGATAACGAGCCAGTTCAGCGGGTATGGTGGGGATTTCCTCGAACTACATCCGAGGGAGGCGCTGGCCGAGGCTTTCCTCGATGTCGAGCTGAACGGATCTCGCGCCACGGTAGGTTCACAGATATTGCATCAACTACTGTTGGAAGAGGCGCAGAGGCCCCCGGGAACCTGGTAACAATGAGTGGGGCGATGAGACGCGTCCACGGGACAAGGGAGAATTCCGGTGAGTAGTGAAATATGGCCAGAAAATATGTTGCGTCGGAACTTCGACGAATGTTTGTCCGCAGCCCTGACGGGCCGACCTCCGCGATCCCATACGGGCCTCGGCCCCGAGGTGGTGGATGTATTGTTTGCGATAGCTCTACAGTACCCTGTGGTCAGCGATGATCTGGTCAGGAAGGCGCGGAAAAAATTTGCCGACGAATTGGCTGCACATCAACGACATTGAGTCTTGTTCAATGCAGTCAGTGATCCTACCCGTTCGCTGAAATCATTTGTCGGCCGGTGTCCTGACTGCCGCCTGCAGGCGAATAGATGACACCGTCGACAGCATTACCCGAGTGTCACTCGATGGTGTATGGATTCTAACGGTGTGCATGACTCATCGACTACGAGTCGGACATTACAGCACAAGCGGATCCGATGTCGGCAGCACGTGAAGGATTCGTGTGCCGTTGACACCCGACGCGGCAGAACCGAATCACAACAACGTAAGATGCGGCCCGAGGTCGCCCATGTGTTCCCGCCTCTTCGGATTCCGCGGGACGTCGAGTGCGCGGAGACTGGAGTATCGGGTCGGCGGTTGAGAGCTGATCGCGTGTCGGCCGTGCTCGGGATGACCCATGCGCTCGCGAAATCAGTTACTGATTTGAGGCATCAGCTCTGGACCGGCGCACTGGCCGGTCTGAAAGTAGTCCGGTCGTACAGCGGTGGTGAGGCTCTCTGGTGGTGAAAATCACTGAGTGGCACGCTGTCTCGCTCAGCTCCAGCGGCGGGTGATGGTTCTGGTGTGGCGGCCTCGCCAGCATCCGGTGTGCCAATGGCGGCGGTCGTCTTCACTGCCGGCCGCGGCCCAGGCGACGATATGCGCTGTGCCGGGGGCTATTTCGTGATCGCAGCCGGGGCAGCGGTAGGGCTTCGCCGCTCGGGAAGCCGGAATCGTGCGCACCACATAGGTTTCCGAACCGCCGGGGCCTTCCTCGGTGCGTCCGAAGACGTCGCCGAGCGGACGCGGGCCCCGCTGGGACCGCGCCGACGAACTCCTGGGACTCGGTTTCCGGCGGGGCATGACGCTATCGAGGGTAACTCGTCCGCAACGTAAAGAAGGTCGCCCCCTCGTGCGAGGGGGCGACCTTGGAACGGATATCTGTCGCCCGGGTGGGAGCAGGATTGTCTAGCGTGCGACTTCCGCGCTCTCGCGCTGTTCTTCGTCGACGACCTCATCCTCGGCATCACGCAGCTCGGGGATGGCCTTCTGCTGGCGTCCGGACCCGGACTGCTTGCTGTTCAGCGACCGCGGTTCGGGGGCGCCGTCGAGCAGTTCGCTCTCGCGGTTGACCGCGGCGAGCATGGCCGGAACGGAATCGAGCTGGCCGCGAATTCCCAAGAGCTGGGCCAGAACTCGACCGCGCAGCACGCGCATTTCCTCGGCGAGTTCCTTGGCGTGGGCGATCTTGCGGTCCGCCTGCTGGGTGGCGTTGCTGACCAGGCGGTTGGCCTCGTCGGTCGCTTCCTTGATGCGCTGGGCGGCGTCGGAGCGGCTGGTGGCCTCGAGCTCCTCCATGGCGCGGGTGAGCTTGGTGCGCCGGTCGGCCATGCTGACCTCGAAGTCCTGCTGCGCGGCCTTGCGCTTGGCCTCGGCCTCCTTGGTGAGGCGATCGGCCTCGGCCGTGGCGGCCTCGACGATCTTGGCGGACTCGGTCCGCGCGTTGGCGAGGGTCTGCTCGAACTCGATCTCGAGCGCCTCGCGCTTCTCCTTGGTCTCGGCCAGCAGCGACTCGTACTTACCACGCATCTCGGTGGCCTGCTGCTCGGCGATGGAGACCATCTCGGCGGCCTCGGCCTGGGCCTGCGCGCGCACCTCGGAGGCCTCGTCGGAGGCCAGGCGCAGCATGCGCGAGATGCGGTCGCTCATGCCCTCCGCGGTGGTCGGGGGGACCGACAGGCGGTCGACTTCCTTACGCAGCTCATCGATTTCGTCACGCGCATCCTCCAGCTGGGCGGCCAGGTTCCGGGCCTGGGCAGCGGCGGCATCGCGGTCGGTAGCGGTGACCCTCAGTTCGGCATCGAATCGGTCGAAGTAATTGCGAACTTCATCGCGGTCATACCCCTTCCGGACCACGGTAAAGGGCAACGCGACGAAGCGATTGCGATCGGGCTCAGTGGACGACATGCCCCACAAACTACCGCTTGCGCGCGTGCCATGGTGACCCGACCGCGAATGTCGTTACGACAAGTTTTCGCGGTCGGATTGCGGTACTAGTGAGTAGGATTCGCGTTCGGCTCGACGAGCTCGATGAGCACACCCCCAGCATCCTTCGGGTGCAGAAAATTGATGCGTGAGCCCGCGGTGCCCGGACGCGGTGCATCGTAGAGCAGGCGAACGCCCCGGTCTCGAAGATTGCTTGCCACGGCATCGATATCGGTCACCCGGTAGGCGAGCTGCTGCAGGCCGGGACCGTTCCGATCGATGAATTTCGCAATGGTGGATTCGTCGTTGAGAGGGGCCAGCAACTGCAGAGCAGTCGACCTGTCTCCGGCAGCGGGCAACGACAGCATTGCCTCGTGCACCCCCTGGCCCTCGTTGACCTCACGGTGCGTCTCGATCATACCGAGCTTTTCGGAGTACCAGGCCACAGCTGCGTCGAGGTCCGGAACGGCGATGCCGACATGGTCCACGGCGATCACATAGTCGGCGGGAATGAATTCGGTCTTTTCGGATGTGCTCACCTTTGGAACGGTAGCGCGCACCACCATGGTGCTGTCGAGACCGGCCGGGTTACCGTGGAGTATCGAGCGGGCTCGCCCCGCCCGTACGCTGCATCGACTCCAGAAGTGAGGCTCATCGTGACCACCACCTCCGTCATCGTCTCCGGCGCCCGTACACCGGTCGGTCGGTTGCTCGGTGGGCTCGCCGGATTCTCCGGGTCCGACCTGGGCGGTTTCGCGATCAAGGCCGCGCTGGAGAAGGGCGGTGTGGCGCCCGAGTCGGTCGACTACGTGATCATGGGTCAGGTACTGACCGCGGGTGCGGGGCAGATTCCGGCCCGGCAGGCCGCTGTGGCCGCCGGTATCCCGATGGACGTTCCGGCCTTGACGGTGAACAAGGTGTGTTTGTCGGGTATCAACGCAATCGCCTTGGCGGATCAGCTGATTCGAGCCGGTGAGTACGAGATCGTCGTGGCCGGCGGGCAGGAGTCGATGACGCAGGCGCCGCATCTGCTGGAGAAGAGCCGGGAGGGCTTCAAGTACGGCGATGTGACGTTGCGCGACCACATGGCCTTCGACGGGCTGCACGACATCTTCACCGACCAGGCGATGGGCCTGCTGACCGAGCAGCGCAACGACGTCGACCACGTCAGTCGCGAGGATCAGGACGCCTTCGCCGCTGCCTCACATCAGAAGGCGGCCGCGGCCTGGAAGAACGGTGTGTTCGACGACGAGGTGGTCCCGGTGTCGGTGCCGCAGCGCAAGGGTGAGCCGCTGCTGTTCGGGCAGGACGAGGGCATTCGCGCGGACACCACCGTGGAGTCGCTGGCCAAGCTGCGGCCGGCGTTCCGTAAGGACGGCACGG
>NZ_JCAJZQ010000032.1:0-7552 GCF_059510335.1 Nocardia sp. PLKS1-43
AACGGCGGCGGACCGCTGTGCGGGCGATCGTCGGCGCGAGCAGGCTGTTCGCCCAACAATGCGCAACCCATGAGAACAGCCACCACCACTGCCAGAAACCCTCGCACTAGCTCACATCCTTTTCGTCGGACGAAACTGCCGGGAGCGTTCGTAGGAGATAGTCGTCAAGCTGCGCGGCGTTTTCTAGGGACTTTGGTCCCTAAACGGTAAAAGCCACGATTGGATAAACGCACGATTCTTCGCTGAAAAACACCGCGCCGCGCGAGGAAATCGCCGGGGCCAGCGGTATTGTTCCGGCAAACCCTCTCGGAAACGAGCATGCAGCGGTCCGAGGCGACCCGGCCCCGCGCCGGGTCGCTGCTCCAGCCCGGCCCCGATCGGCGAGCCGCCGGGGCCCGCGGCCACCACCCTGAACGGCGACGGATACCTGCGCACCGCGGCAGGAATCACGTCCCGGCATGCGGCGCTCGCCCGTAACCGCTCAGGCGCGGGAAGCTGTCGTGCTGGGCAGCCCCAGCCGCCGCAGCAGCAGGGTTGCCGGGCACCAGCCCGCGATGCCGTACAGCAGCAGGTTCGCGCCCACGAGCCCGGTGAAGATCAGCCACCAACTCGACCATGTCGCCGCCAGGATCACGCTGATCAGGACGAAGGCGCCCGCCAGCAGCGGGACGACGCGGGCGATGGACCAGCCCTGGTGGCGGGGTAGGTTCGGCATCTTGCTGTCCTTCGTAATCGATTGCGCGCCTGGATGTTCAGGCCAGGGCGAGGAAGAGTTTCTCGAGTTCGGCTTCGCTCATCGGCTCGGCTCCCTCGGCGGATTCGCCGGTCATGCATTCACGCAGGCCGGTGGCGACGATCTTGAATCCGGCCCGGTCCAGCGCCCGCGACACCGCGGCCAGCTGGGTGACCACATCCTTGCAGTCACGCCCCTGCTCGATCATGGCGATCACGCCACCGAGCTGTCCCTGCGCGCGGCGCAACCGGTTCAGCACCAATGCGATCGTCTCTTCGTTACCCACCATGCCGGTAGCCCTTCTCGTCGGTTCACCCGCGCCCACTATACCCCTGGGGGTATAGCGGGCGCTGTGGTGTCAGTCATGCGCGAAACTGATCGACGGTAGTACCGCGCGGAGCCATCGCGGGGACCGCCAGGCGTGATGTCCGGTGAGCCGCAACAGCACCGGCAACAGCACCAGCCGCACGGCGGCGGCATCCAGCAGCACCGCGACGCCGAGGATGACGCCCATCTCCTTCGGGGGCAGCGGCTGGGCGAGCGCGAAGGTGAAGAACACCGCGACCATGACCGCCGCCGCGGCGAAGATCACGCGACCGGAATGCGCCAGGCCGTCGACGAGGGCGCGGCCCGGGTCACCGGAGCGTTCGTAGTGTTCTTTCGCAGTAGCGAGCAGGAACACCGTGTAGTCCATCGCGATGGCGAAGATCATCGCGAAGAAGAACACCGGCCCCCAGCCGTCCAGGAAGCCCTGCGGGGTGAATCCGAGCAGACCCGCGCCGTGCCCGTCCTGGAAGATCAGTTTCGCCACGCCGAAGGCCGCGGCGGTCGAGAGCAGACTGACCACCGTCCCCAATGCCGCGACCAGCGGCGCCTGCAGCGCGACCAGTAACAAGGCGAAGCCCAGGACCAGGATGATCCCCACGATGATGGGGAAGTAATGGTTCAGCGCGTGTTGCAGATCCAAATTCTCCGCGGGAGCGCCACCGACGAGCGCGCCGGCCGGCAGCCGCTCGCGCAACTGGTCCAGGATGCTGCCCATCCGCGCATCGGACGGGTCCACGCTCGGTAGCGCCTGCATCATGACCAGGCCGCTGCCGTCGCGAGCAGCCTGGGGCGGGGTGAGCACGGCGATGCCGTCGACCGCCGATGCCGTTGTCGCGACCTGCGGGGATTCGGCCGCGGGCGCGATGATCTGCAATGCTCCCGGCGCTCCCTCGCCCAGTTGCGCCTGGACGAGTTCGTATCCCTGCCGGACCGGCGCGTCCGAGGGGACGACCTGGATCGACGGCATGGCGACCTTCAGCCCGGTCACCGGAATGGCCAGCGCTATCAGCACCAGCAGCGCGGCGATCGCGAAGGGCCAGGGCCGGTCGTGCAGGCGCTGTCCCCAGGCGGCGAACCGTGGTGAACGATGATGCCGGCCCCCGACCTTGGGCAGCGCTGCGGCGTTGATCTTGTGGCCCAGCGCTCCCAGCGCGGCGGGCAGCAGCGTCAATGTCGCCACCAGGACGAACGCGACCGCGAACATGATCCCGACCGCCATGGTCCGAACGGCGGGCGCCGGAACGATCAGCACCGCGGACAGGCTCACCAGAACCGTGAGACCGGACAGCACAACGGCTTTGCCCGCCGTGCTCATCGTCTCGGCCACCGCCGCGCGCGGATCATCGGCAGTGGTCAGCGCGCCTCGGAAGCGGGCGACGATGAACAGGGCGTAGTCGATGCCGAGCGCCAAGGCGAACATCATCGCGAAGTTCATCGCCCACACCGAAATCGGGGTGAGGTGGTTCAGCAGCACCAGCCCGCCGGCCGAGGCGATCAGCCCGGCCAGGGTCAGCAGCAGCGGCAACCCGGCGGCCACCAGCGATCCGAACGCGATCACCATGATCGCCAGCGTCACCGGCCAGGAGAACATCTCCGCCTTCAGCATCGCCTCGTGGTTGGCCTTGTTGAAATCGCTCCACAGCGCCGACGCACCGGTCGGATAGACCTCGATCCCGTTGCCGGACAACGCGGTCAACGCGCCCTTGTGCGCATCGACCGCCTGCACCATGTCGTCGGGCGAGGCAGCGGCGCCGGCGATGAGTATCCCGGTGTGCCCATCGCGGCTGATCGTGGTCCCCGGCTGGGGCGCGACGACCTCGCCGAACCGGGAATCGGCGGCGAAGATCGCGGTGGCCCGCCCGAGCACGGACCGCACCGCGGGACTGTCGATCGCCTGGGTATCGGAATGCACCACGACTTGCACCGCCGCCGACGAATTACCGCCGAAGTGCTGCTGCGCGAGCTCACGCACCCGCACCGATGCCGAGCCGTCGGCCTGCCAGCCCGCACCCGCGAGCGAGTTGAACACACTCGGCGCCGCGGCACCCAGCGCCACCAGCACCAGCAGCCACACCGCGAATACCCGGCCGGCACGGCTCGCCATCGTGGCGCCCAGCCTGCCCAACGCTCCGCCGCTCCCCCGTGCGGCGATCTCCGGCGTGAGAATCCCGGATTCGGTCATCACTTCTCCTTCGAATACCCCAGGGGGTATGTTTACATTGCTGCCGAACATACCCCAGGGGGTATAAAGGCGTAAAGGCGACCTATGCCACAGAACAACCAGGACAGGAGGAAGAGATGGCGGAAATCGAGTTGTACGTCGATCCGGTCTGCCCCTTCGGATGGGTGTGCGCCCAGTGGTTGCTGACGGCGACCAGCACGACCGATACGCCGCTCACGATGCGGCAGATGAACCTCGCCGCGCTGAACGAAGGCCAGGATCTCGACCCGGACCGGCGGCCGATGATGGACCGCTCCCGAGACCTGGGACGGGTGTTCGCCGCGGTGACCGCCCAATCCGGCACAGGCGGATTCGCCCGGCTCTACCAGGAATTCGGCACCCGGACCCACACCCACCACGAGCCCGCTGACGCCCGAACGCTCGCGACGGCACTCGGCGAACTCGGCATGGATCCGGCACTGAGCGAGGCCGCCGAGGACCCGGGCCGCGACGACGCGGTCGCCCGGGCTCATCAGGCGAGCCAGCAGGCCCTCGGCGACCGCGGCGGATGCCCGATCGTCGTGGTCGACGGCCGCGGATTCTTCGGCCCGGTACTCACCGAGATCCCCGCTCAGCGGCAGGGCCTCGACCTATTGGCGGCACTGTTCACCATCGCCGCGACACCGGCATTCGCGACCGTGCAACGTCCGTTCTCGGGACCACCGAAGACCGGCGCCTGACCGGCGCACGACTGTGCGCCGCGGTTCACGGCAGTCTCCTCGCCCTCGGCCGTATGGTCGGTTATCGACTCGGCATCACGATCGGCGGGACGTCGGGGCCCAGGCGTAGCGACTCGAGGAACAGGACGATCGTCGCCGCTACCGAGCGGTGGGCGACGTCGTTGAGGACGTCGTGGCGACCGCCCTGGACGAGGCGGACGTCGGTGCGCGGCGCTCGCGCGTAGGCGTCGAGGGCTCGAGCGAGCGGTGTGACTCGGTCGTCGGTGCCGTGCAGGGCGAGCGTCGGGCGGTCCGGCACGCCGATGGCGAGCGTGTCCCACGGGAGCGGGGTGGCCAGTGCGCCCCGGGTGAAGTTCTCGTCTTCCGACAGCGCGGCGCGGTGTACCGGGCAGGCGGTGCGGGCGTCGAGTTCGTCGGCCCAATCGGTACCTGCGGCGGCGGTCGCGGAAGTCTCCGACGGCAGCGAAATCGCGGCCAGCACAACGCCTTCCACGGAAAGCTCGGCGGCGAACCGGGCCGCGAGGGCGGCGCCGCTGTCCGAGCCGAGCAGGATCCGCGGAGCCGGCAGGGATTCGTCCGCGAGCAGATCTTCGACGGCTGCCCGGGTGGCGGCGACGTCGTCGAGGTCCACTCCGGCGTACCGCACGCGGTAGCCGTCCGCGGACAGCCGCCTGCCCAGGCGCGCGTACGACGCTGCGGTCTCACCGCGACCGGGGAGCAGTACGACGGTGCCGCGCGCCGTGGCGCCCTCGGGTTCGTTCCAAGCGGCGGTGGCTGTGCGCACTGTTGTCATTCAGTTGCTCCCGCTGCCCAGGCAGATGTGAACCAGTGCACCGCACCGGTTTCCGGGTTGTACGACCGGCGCGGGAGGGTGCCGATGTCCGCGCCGTAGACGTGGATGCCGACCACCGGCTCGTCGCCGCCGCAACGCACCTGGTGCACGTCGTCGTCGGTGGTGCAGCACACCGTCACCTGACCGGCGGTCCACGCCGAGGTGCCCGCGCCGACGAGGGGCACGTTCGCGGCCGACGGCTTCTCGAACCGGGTCTCGATCTCGGTACCGCTGTGAATGCCCACCACACCCCAGGTTTCGTGGCCGTGCACCGGCGTCCCCTGGCCGACGTTCCATACCGCGGCGGCGATGCAGAAGGCTCCGTCCGCGGCGACGTGCAGCGGATACATCACGTAATGGTCCGGATCGGGTCGTGTCTTGTCCGCGGGCAGGTCGAATCCGGTGGCCAGGACGGCGGCGAGTTCGTCGCGGATGGCGGCGGTCAGTGTGCGCTCGTCGGGGACGTCGCCGATCAGCCGCGCGACGGTGTCGGCGAACGCCGCCAGCTCGGGTACATCGGTCCGCACCGGGACGATCGGGGGCCGGGTCATTTCCACTCCTCGCTATGGGGTCGGGGCGACAGGACGCGGCTGGACCGCCGCCGGTCCGGGACGGGTTGCCTCGCGGCGGGCCAGCTCCTGGCGCAGCAGCGGCAGCAGGTAGCGGCCGTAGTCGATGGCATCCTGCAGCGGGTCGTAGCCGCGGATCAGAACGGTGTTCACCCCGATCTCGATGTAGTCGAGCAGGGCGGCCGCCACCGTCTCGGGCGAACCCACCAGCGCCGTGGAGTTGCCGCCGCCGCCCACCGCCTTCGCGGTGGGGGTCCACAGGCACCGGTCGTGCAGCTCGCCCTTCTCCGCGACGGACAGCAGCCGCCGCGAACCCGCGTTCTGCGGTTCGGCGCCGCGCGGATGGAGCTGGCCGGCGCGCAGGTTGTGCGCGCCGCCGACGCCCGCGGTGATGGTGTCCAGAATGCGGTGCGCCCTTTCCCAGGCGGCGGCGTCGGTGGCCCCGAGGATCGGCCGGAACGACACCGAGATCCGGGGCCGCCGGTCGCGGCCCGCCGCCGCCGCGCGGTCGGCGATGGTGGCGATCTGCTCGGCCGTCTCACGCAGCGGCTCGCCCCAGAGCATGTACGTGTCGGCGTGCCGGGCGCCGACCGAGTAGGCCGCCGGGGAGCTGCCGCCGAAGAAGAGTTCGAGCCGCCTGCCCTCGTAGGGGTGCACCTGCGGGTGGAAGCCGTCGAATCGGTAGTAGTCGCCCGCGAAGTCGCGGGGTCCGGTGGTGTCCCAGGCGGCGCGCAGGATCCGCAGGTATTCGTCGGTTCGCGCGTACCGCTCGTCGTGCGGGAGGTAGTCCCCCTCGCGGCGCTGCTCGGCATCGGTGCTTCCGGTGACGATGTTCAGGGCCACCCGGCCGCCGGAGAACTGGTCCAGCGTGGTGAACATGCGCGAGGCCAGCGTGGGGTGCACGACGCCGGGCCGATGCGCCACTAGCAGACCGAGTCGTTCGGTGTGCGCGGCCACGGCGGCCGCCACCTGAGAGCCCTCGGGCCAGCCGGAGCCGTACCCGATCAGCACCCGGTCGAATCCGCCGTCCTCGTGGGCGCGGGCGAAGCGGAACGTGTAGTCGGGATCGATCACCGCTCCGTCGCCCGCCCGCGTCTCGGAGGCGTCTGCGGTTCCGATCATGCCCAGTATCTCGACATCGTCGTAGCTCATCGGTCGTCCTTCGTGAGTGTGCCGGTGCGGCCCGGCCGGATGGGGATGTTCTCGGTTGTGCTGCCGGGCCATCGGGCGGCGATGTGGCAGGCCGCGGACCAGCGCTGACCCACCTCGAGCAGCGGCGGCTGCGTCGCGCAGTCGGCGAACGCGAACCGGCATCGGTCGGCGAACACGCAGCCGCCGGGGTCGGCGGGAGCGGCGGCGTCGCGGTCCACGCGGACGTCCTCGGGCCGGATCGCCGACCGGTCGCCGAGGTTCGGCGCGGACGCGACCAGCAGGGCCGTGTACGGGTGGGCCGGGCGGCTCAGCACTTCGTGCAGATCGCCCTGTTCGACCACGCGGCTCCGGTAGAACACCGCCACCCGGTCGGCGATGCCCGCCAGCGAGGACAGGTCGTGCGCGATGATCACCACCGCGACGCCGAGGTCGCGCCGCAGCCGGTCGAGGAGGTTCAGCACCAGGTTGCGGTTGGAGGCGTCGAGCGCACTGACCGGCTCGTCGCAGATGAGCAACCGGGGTTCGGTCACGATGGCGCGCGCCAGGGACACCCGCTGCCGCTGGCCGCCGGACAGCTCGCGCGGCCGGCGGTCGCGCACCGCCCCGGGTTCCAGGCCGACCTCGCGCAGCGCGCGGTCGATCCGCTCGCCGCGGGCGGCGGCGTCGAGACCGCCCGCCACCTCGAGCGGCTCGCCGACGAGGCGCGCGACGGTGAGGTCGGGGTCGAGCGAGCGCAGTGGGTCCTGGAATACCAGCTGGATCCGGCCCTGCCGCCGGAATTCGCGCAGTTCGCGCCCGCGCAGGCGGGTCAGATCCCGGCCGTCGAATTCGATGGCGCCGCTCGCCGGGGCCGTCAGCCCGACCGTGGCGCGGGCCAAAGTTGTTTTGCCGGAACCGGTTTCGCCGATGATCCCGACGATCTGCGCCGGGTCCACCGCCAGGCTCGCGCCGCGCAACGCCGCGCCGGTGCCGAACCCCACTCCCTTGCGCGGCACATCATAGGTGACGGACAGGTCGGTAATCCGCAGCAGCGGTTCG
>NZ_JCAJZQ010000033.1:0-6912 GCF_059510335.1 Nocardia sp. PLKS1-43
TTTAGTCTGCACTTGAAAGGTGTCGAGGTACCGCAGAGTCGCCGGTTGCAAATCGGTACATCAAAGAACCGGACCGCAGAGCTCTCAAAGCGCTCCGCGTTCCGGTGCGTGGGGATGCATCCTGGTCGTTTTTGGTCTATTGCTCTGGTGCGAGCTGCGGAAATGGGCAGCGTAGTAGATGTACCATTTTAGTGCGTCAAGATCCAAAGGCATTGGCAAAATGCGGAATCACTTCACGAGGATGCTGCAACCGGTGTAGAGCAACTTGAGAAACTCTATCCCGCGAAGAATTGGTGCGGTGTCCAGGGCGCGCTGTGGCCAGTACCGAGATCGATGTGAGACATTTTCGAAACCTCGAGGTTGGTGACGAGACCTGCGGTTGCGGGCCCCGCCCGGCTACCGCACATCACGATATTCGGTTACGGCCTAGCTCGCCATGTTCGAGGGCTCAGGTGGTCAGCGCGGCCATCGGGTCCGGAAGGTCGGGGCTGGTCTGCAATGCCCACGTCTGAGTCGTGATCGTCGACACCGGCGTTCCCTCTGCAAGTGCAGTGCGCATCAGCTCCGGAACAAACCGTACGCCGACCGGATTGTCTGCGTACTCCGGGCCGTTCATGTAGGAGGTGGCCTCCTCAGGGCTTGCGAAATTGTCGATTTGCAACTCTACGAAGTTGCCGTCTGGATCCTGGTAGTACAGCGAGGTGGTCACTCCGTGCTGGATTGGTACTTTGGGCTCGATGCCCTGAGCCTTGAGCGCGTCGTAGCGATCGAGCAGATCGTCGAGTGTCGCGTAGGTATAGGCGGTGTGATGCATGCCGGCGGCACCAGGGTTTCTGGGATCAAGCTGTGCCGGGGCGCCAAGCAGCGCGATGCGGTGGTGTTCCTCGTCAAAAGTGATGAAGCACAGCCCGTGCCCCTCGAAGACCACATGAGCGTCCAGCACGTTGCAGTACCAGTCGCGCATCTCCTCTAGCTTGCTGGTCTGCAGGACGACATGCGCAAACTTCGGTGTAGTGGTAGGACTCATCGATCGGCTCCTTTGCGAATCGGGGCGGCCTCGCACTTCGTTGGGCGGGCCGCTCTTCCTGCACCACGGCGCAGCGTCATCGATGCTCCGTGCGCAGTCCGTTATATGTGATAACATGTAGTGATCAAGGTGTGGTGTGCATCACGCCAGCGGTCGATACAATTTCAACTAATTTCCATCCAGCGCACCACTGGCTGAGAACCAGGAAAATCCGGAAAGATTGGTCTGTAAACCAACGCCTGGATGTTGGGCGGGAAGCATCAGCGAAAGGTTTGAAGTGCCGCATTGGGCGTGCGGACTGGCGGCGAGCCGTCCTGCAGTGCCGGAACCCGCTTGGCTGGGATCGAAGGCCGACCGGGTCCGTGCCGCTCTGGGAGCTGGAGCGGTGCAGTGGGCACTGGAGGTTGGTCAGAATGTAACCAGCCGGATCGCTCATGCTCTGCCCCGCCTGAGCGAGGGTGCCTCCGCTGTCGACGCGGTGCTGCGCGCCACAACTTCAACTACTCTGCAAGCCCTTACCCTGGTCGCCGGAATCGGTGACCAGGATACGACCCTCGCAAGTCAAGAAGTGACCGAAGTTGCCGGTGAGTTCGCGCGTCGTGGTATGGACCTCAACGACCTGCTTCGCGCAATTAGGGTCGGATATGCGGTGTTGGCATCAGCACTGCTCGATGGTGCCAGCGAACAGCTTCCGCAGGACCGCGCTGCCGCGGAATTACGGCGGATCTCGATTCTCCTTTTCGAAGAGATCGACGACTTCACCGGAGTTGCTGCTTCGGCTTTCATCGAGGAGCAAAGTTCGTGGGCGGCCGGCGTCTCGGCGGCTCGCCTCGAGCTTGCTACCAAGATCATCCATGGTGAGACAGTCGATCCGGCTCGCGCTACCCAAGTCCTGGATTACCCTGTCGTCGGCGAACATGTCGCAATGATCGCCTGGAGTGTTCCGCATTCTCGCCACGACCTGCGCAGCGTCGTTGAACCAGTCCTGCGCCGCTGGGGTGCAGTGACAGCAACTTTGATCATTCCGGTTGGGGTGCAGGCGATCTGGGCGTGGGGAACTGTCGTTCCGGATTCCACGCGCACGCGGCACTTGCAAATTCCCCAGCTAAGGGAAACTTGGGTTGTCACTGGAGAGATCGCCCCCGGCATCGAGGGCTTCAGTCGCAGCCACCTGGAGGCCCGCGCCGTCGAGCGGCTGGTGCGGATGCGCGAGCAAACAGAGGGGGCGGTGACTGCCCACGAAGACGTGGCACTGGAAGTATTGCTCCTCGCCGATCCGGAAGCCGCAGCGCGATTCGTCGACCGCGTTCTGGGGCCGCTGGGTGCCCAAGATTCCCGAATGGCTGATTTGCGATCCACGCTGCGCCGGTACCTGGACATGGACCATAGCCTGGCACGAGTCGCCGCCGCTGAACATATATCCAAGAACACTGTGACTTATCGAGTGCAACGAGCGCTCTCGTTGTGCGGCCACGGGGATTCCTCGACGACTAACCTGCGTGCTGCATTGCGTATACATAATTGGCTCCATCAGCCCTCCCACGATCCGCGGGGACGCAATCTCAGTTCGTAGTGGATCGCGGTAGGACCTGGTTTCCAGCCCAAAATTCGGTGCGAACCCTGTGTCGCGCACCAGTGCGACAGGGACCACTTCTGCGCTCTACTTGTGGTGCAAGACACAGCCGATTGGCGGCTTGGCTGCCGCCGAATGGACATCCGCCGGAAGGCTGGGTCTTTTCCACTTACTCTGCTGCGAAGGCTGCAGAACGGCAGAAGAAGGTCTCGCTTGAGCGCGCTACAGCACACATCGAATGGTGTGAGGCCACGTTGGTGTACACCGGTCGCCGTCGCGACATCTTCCGACCCCGTGCCGCCGGGTCGCAGCGTGCGCATCGCCGATGACCTGATGTGGGAGTTCTCGCCGTTTTGCCCGAAATGCCCCAATTGAAGAGCTCGACGTCGAGTTTCGTTGACGACCGCGTCGGATGCTTCGTCCTAGTCGTCGATGTCGGACGCCTGAACCCGCCTTCGTCAGCTGATGTCCCTGGCCCGCGAAGTGAGCGACGACGACCCGCAAATCCTTCCCAGCTATCCGACCTGCAGCAAAACATCTCCTGGGCGCTGCGGCCACGTCAATCGAGACACAAAGGACGATCCATCATGATAAACGACACCAGCTCGACATCGAGTGAATTGGAGATCACACGTGGTCTGCTTGAGGCCGCGGATACCGATATCGCCCGTTTTTTGGCTACTTTGCCGATGACTGCACCTTCCGCATGGGTAATAGCGAGACGATTCGCAGAAGCAGAGCCATCCAGGATTGGGTTGCCAGCTATCTCGGGTCGGTGGTCGGCATCCGGCACTCGGTCCTCGGAGAATGGCCGGACGGTGCAGTGATGCCTCTACGGGTCGAAGTCACGTACACGATGGCCAACGGCACCGAATTCACCCTTCCCGCCGTGACCCGCACCTGGGTTGAGAACGGCCAGGTAACTGAATATCTGATCTCCATGGATACCAGCCCGGTCGTCGCTTCAAGCTGACTTTTCACCTTACCCCTCTTGCTGGTTCAGGGTTGCCCCGGCCTGACAACGTCCGCCACACGACTGGTGCCACGTTCCGGGCTGGCGATGGATCCTGCAACTCGGCACCTCATTTTTGAACGGAGCAACATGAGTCACCCCACCAGCCGTCCGATGGACAACGGCGCTAGCGATACCAAGTCCGCGCCCGAGAACCTCGACCAGAAGGTCGATACTTCGTACCGGCGCTCGGTGCTGATCTCGGGCGCCGGACCGGTGGGTATGATCCTCGCGCTCGAACTCAGCTTGCACGGGGTCAAGAGCACTCTCATCGAACAGGCACCTCAGACCACGCGTTTCCCGAAGATGGACCTGACCAACGCGCGCAGCATGGAACTGCTGGCCCGCCTCGGACTTGCCGAGGAGATCCGCTCGGTCGGGGTCGGTGCGAGTTACTCCCACGACGTTGTGTTCTGCACGTCGATGGCAGGCCCCGAGGTCGGTCGGTGGATCTACCCCAGCGTAGACCAGATGTCCGAGTGGATCGCCTCCCACAATGACGGCACTACACCGGCACATGCCTGGCAGCGGGTGACGCAAATCGAGGTCGAGAAGCTGCTCATGCGTCATTGCTTGACCGACGAGAACATCGAAGTCCTACGTCCATGGCGGGTCAACGAGGTTACTCAAAGCGATGACGCGGTCGCAGTCAAGATCGTGTCGCCAGTTGGCGGTGCCGACCACACCCTTGAGGCGGACTACCTGGTCGGTTGCGACGGCGCCGGTTCGGTGGTCCGGCGTGCGATGGATCTGCAGATGGAAGGTGATCGTGGGGTGATCACCTTCTGCCAAGTTCATTTCAAATCCCGGGATTTGAAGACTCTACATTCGCACGGTCAGTTCTGGCACACATTCTTCGTGGGCGGGGGCGTCGGCGCCATCATTGCCCAGGACGAGCGAGACACGTGGACGTTGCAGACCAGCGCCATCACCGACGGAGTTCGCACTGAGGACATCGACAAGCAGGAACTGCTGGACGCAGTGTGCGGTAGGCACCTACAAGTCGATCAGGTTCTGCAAAGTAGCGTTTGGCAGGCCAATGTTCTTGTGGCCGACCATTATCGCCTCGGACGTTTGTTCGTTGCCGGTGACGCCGCCCATGAAGTCATCCCGACGGGCGGATACGGGTTGAACACGGGCATCGCTGACGCGGTGAACCTGGGGTGGAAACTCGCTGCGGTGATCAACGGATTCGGCGACGTCAACCTGCTTGACAGCTACGAGGTCGAGCGTCGTCCCGTCGCTCTTCTAGCCCGCGATTGGTCTTTCCGCCATCTCAACGTGCACGTCAACGCCCAGAAACTGGCTCAGCGCGATCTCATAGAGTCTGACGGCCCGAACGCCGACGCTCACCGTCAGGCTCTCGCCGAATACTTCGCGGCCAACACCGGTGAACACGAGAGCCATGGTGTCGAGATGGGCTACTGCTATCAGTCCTCTGTGATCGCCAGTGACGATCGAGAGGAGATCTCGTCCCACGACGTGTCGACCTACGTTCCCACCACCGTCCCCGGTGCACGCGCCCCCCACGTTCGTCTCGCTGACGGGTCTTCCCTTATCGACGCTTTCCGCAACACCTTCACTCTCGTCAGCTTCGTCGGCTGCGAGGCGGCCGAGCCGCTAGCCACGGCCGCCGCGGAAGCAGGCGTTCCCTTCCAGGTTCTCGACATCGCTCACGGGGTCGCACGCCGAGTCTACGAGCGGGACCTAGTGCTGGTCCGCCCAGATGGGCACGTAGCGTGGCGCGGAGAAAAGCTTCCCGACGATGTGCGGGCGCTTTTGTCTGATATCACCGGCCGTAGCTCCATAGCTGCGCACGCCTGACCTCGGCCTGCCTAGGAGGGTGGTGGGGTGGGTGGGCAACGCCCGCCCTCCACCGGCTCGGAGCTCGTCACTAGTCGTGCCCCACTCTAGATCTCATTCGGCTTGGCACGCGCTTCCACTCGTCTCAATCCTCGCGGGTCCGACCGCACCAACCGACCAACACGATCTCTCGCCCGGAGCCGCACCAGTGACACGACCTTCGATCAAGACTGCAGTGACTTCGCCGACCGATTTCGCCAGTGCGCGGGTGGCGTTGTACGCCAAGGAATTCTGCACTGACCCGCACCGCGCCTACAGCGAGATGCGCGCACGGTACGGCTCCCTGGTCCCAGTGGACCTCTCACCCGGCGTACCTGCAACCCTCGTAATCAGCTACCGGACTGCCTTGCGCATCCTGCACGATCCCGACCATTTCCCCGCCGATTCCCGGACTTGGCAACGCGACATCCCGAGCGACTGTCCGATACTACCGATGCTTGAGTGGCGTCCCTCCCCGATCCGCGTTAGCGGTGCCGAACATACACGCTATCGACAGGCGACAGTCGAGGGCGTCAACGGGATCGATCAATTCGCACTGCATGACATCGTGGAACAGGTCGCCATCCCACTGATCAACAACTTCTGCAGCGACGGTAACGCCGACCTGATTTCGCAATACACACTGCCGCTCGTCTTCACCGTGATCAATACCATGCTCGGGTGCCCCCAAGACATCGGCGAGCGTGCTGCCATCGGAATGGCCGCAATGATCAACGGTGTGGATGCTGCGGTCGAAGGTGGCGCGATGTTCGCCGGTGCGATGGCGGATCTGGTCTCTCTCAAGCGATCTCATCCCGGCGACGACGTCGTGACGCGATTGCTGCAACACCCGGCCGAGCTCGACAACGAGGAAATGATTCACCATGTGCTGGCCTTCTACGCCGGAGGAATCGAACCGCTGCAGAACCTCATCACCAACACGCTGCAGTTGATGCTCACCGACGAGCGATTCGCTGGCGGGATTCTCAGCGGCAGCCTGCCGACCCGAGATGCCCTGGACGAATTACTGTTCACCGACCCTCCGCTGGCGAACTACTCCGCAACCTTTCCGCGGCAACCGATCCTGATCGATGGTGTGTGGCTACCCGCCCATCAGCCGGTCATAATCAGTCTGGCCGCCTGCAACAATGACCCCAAAATCAATAACGGCGAATACACCGACAACCGCTCGCACCTCGCATGGAGCGCCGGACCGCATGCCTGCCCGGCCAGTTCGGTGGCATACCTGATCGCCCGGGACGCCATCGATCAGCTGCTCGACGCTCTGCCGGAGCTGAGCCTCGCCGTATCCATCGAGGAATTAACCTGGCGGCCAGGACCTTTCCACCGCTCGCTGACTGCGCTACCGGTCGCCTTTCCCGCCACACCACCCATGGCCGTGCCATGAACCAGCTGTCGCTCGAACCGGGCCGAATCATCCTCCGTGCGAGGGGTGAT
>NZ_JCAJZQ010000034.1:0-4769 GCF_059510335.1 Nocardia sp. PLKS1-43
TGGGTTGTGGCGGTCGGTGGGGGTGTGTGCGGATGCGGTGATCGGGCATTCGCAGGGGGAGATCGCGGCGGCGTGTGTGGCGGGTGCGTTGTCGTTGCGGGATGCGGTTCGGGTGGTGGCGTTGCGGAGTCGGTTGTTGTTGGCGCTGTCGGGTTCGGGTGGGATGGTGTCGCTGGCTGTTGGTGTGGATCGGGCGCGTGAGTTGGTGGCCGGTTGGGGGGATGCGTTGAGTGTGGCCGCGGTCAACGGGCGTTCGGCCGTGGTGGTGTCGGGCGCGTCGATCGCGTTGGCGGAGTTGCTCGTTCACTGCGAGGGCCACGACATCCGGGCGCGGCGGATCGATGTCGACTACGCGTCACATTCTGCTCAGGTCGAGAAGATTCGCGATGGTCTGGCTGCGGCGTTGGCGGGTATCGAGCCACGTACCTCGGAGATCGCGTTCTTCTCGACCGTAACCGGAACCCTCTGTGACACAGCTCATCTCGACGGTGAGTACTGGTACCGCAATCTCCGGCAGACCGTGGAGTTCGATACCGCGGTGCGTGCGGCGTGCGAGCAGGGGTATCGGGTGTTCGTCGAATCGAGTCCGCATCCGGTGTTGATCGCCGGAATCGAGGATACGGCGGCTGGGTTCGCCGAAGGTGCCGACTCCGTCGCCATTCCATCGCTCGGGCGTGACGACGGCGGACTCGACCGGTTCCTGCTCTCCGTCGCGCAGGCGAACGCCCGTGGTGTGAGTGCGCAATGGCGGCGGCTGTTCGCCGGGACGACCGCTCGTCGAATTCCCTTGCCGACGTATGCTTTCCAACGACAGCGGTTCTGGCTGTCGAGTACGGCCACGGCTGGTGATGTGAGCCGGTTCGGTGTGGGAGAGACCGGGCACGCATTGTTGGGCGCGGCGGTCGAACAGCCCGATACCGGCGGAGTGGTCTTGACCGGGCGGCTGTCGCTGACGGCGCAACCGTGGCTCGCCGATCACGCGGTATCGGGTGTGGTGGTCTTCCCGGGCGCCGGATTCGTGGAACTGGTCGTGCGAGCCGGTGACGAAGTCGGCTGCGGTGTGATCGATGAGCTGATCCTGCGGACACCCATGGCATTACCGGCCGAGGGCTCGGTGCGGGTACAGGTGCTCGTCGGCGGCGCGGACGGTGCCGGACGGCGGACGGTATCGGTGTACTCGCGCCGAGCCGAGGACTCCGGGTGGACCGTGCACGCCGAAGGCACGCTGAGCGGCGACGACGTTGAGCCGCAAGGTCCGGACCTTTCGCTGTGGCCTCCGGCCGGAGCGGTCGCGGTCGACGTATCCGAGGCCTATGCGCGATTGCTCGGCCGGGGATACGAATACGGCCGCGCGTTCCGGGGATTGCGCGCGATGTGGCGGCGAGGCGCGGAAGTGTTCGCCGAGGTCGCCATGCCCCCGGACGCCGGCGTGGACGTCGCCGGTTTCGGCGTGCATCCGATACTGCTGGATGCGGCTCTGCACGCGGTGCTGGTCGCTGCCGGAACGGACGGAACCACATTGCCGTTCGCCTGGGAAGGCGTATCGCTGCACGCTGCCCGGGCCGGGGCGGTGCGTGTGCGAGTGAGCCCGGCCGAGTCCGGCGCGGTGTCCCTGGAATTGGCTGACAGCGCGGGGCTTTCGGTGCTGACGGCGCGTTCGGTGATCATGCGCCCGGTGACGGCTCAGCAGTTGCGTGCGGCGGCAGGGGGGCACGTCGGCAGCGGTACGGACAACATCCTCGAGGTCATGTGGGCGCCTGCCCCGACCACCTCGGCGGCCGCCTTGCCGGTAACCACGGTCACCTGGGAGATATTCGAAAAGCACAGGGCTGCCGGTGACGTGGTGGCGGCCGAGTCGGTAGGCGCCGATGCCACCCGGATGACACCGGATGCGGTGGTATTGGAGGTGAGGGCGCGGCGGGGCGAAATTGTGCCCGCTGTCTACGATGCCGTCCACCAGGTCTTGCGAGTGCTGAAAAAGTTTCTGGCGCAGGATGTTTCGAGCCCGCTGATTGTCGTGACGCGTGGTGCTGTGGCGCTGCCGGGAGAAGCGATGACGGATCTGGCCGGTGCGGCGGTGTGGGGGTTGGTGCGCTCGGCGCAGACGGAGAATCCCGGGCGAATCGTGCTGGCCGACACCGATGGTCACCTCGATGCGGCCGCGATCCTGTCGGCCGGGGAACCGCAGGTGCTCCTGCGCGACGGGATCGCGCACATCGCTCGCCTCGCCGCACCGCCCGTCGATGAGATGTTGGCGCCGCCGGACGTTCGGTCCTGGCGCCTGGGCATCACGGAGAAGGGCACGCTGGAAAACCTGATCCTGGAACCCTTCCCGCGCGGCGATGCACCGCTCGAGGCCGGTCAGGTGCGGGTGGCGGTGCAGGCGGCCGGAGTGAACTTCCGTGACGTACTGATCGCACTGGACATGTATCCCGCGCGCGATGCCGTGCCGGGAAGTGAGGCCGCCGGAGTGATCGTCGAGATCGGTTCCGCGGTAAGCGGTTTCGCGGTGGGTGACCGGGTCATGGGGTTGCTCATCGGCGCCGGTCCGCGTGTGGTCGCCGATCACCGGATGGTGACGAGGATTCCCGCCGGGTGGTCCTTCGCACAGGCCGCCGGAGTGTCGGTGGCCTTCCTGACCGCTTATTACGCGTTGGCGGATCTGGCCGAGGTGCGAGCCGGTGAATCGTTGCTGTTGCATGCCGCAACCGGCGGAGTGGGGATGGCCGCGGTGCAATTGGCCGCACACTGGGGGCTCGAGGTCTTCGCGACGGCGAGCCGGGCGAAGTGGGATACGTTGCGAGCCTTGGGCTTCGACGAGGACCACATCGCTGATTCGCGCACGCTGGAGTTCGAGCAGAAGTTCCGCACCGGCTCCGCGGGACGCGGCGTGGACGTGGTGCTGGACGCGCTGGCCGGTGAGTTCGTCGACGCGTCGCTGCGGTTGCTCTCGCGCGGTGGACGTTTCGTCGAGATGGGCAAGTCCGATATCCGCGATGCGAAGACGATCGCCGACCGGTATCGGGGTGTGCGTTATCGGGCGTTCGACCTGTTCGACGTGGATCCCGCCCGGATCCAGCGGATGCTCGGCGATCTGGTCGAGCTGTTCGAGGCCGGGGTCCTGCGACCACTGCCGGTCACCACCTGGGATGTGCGACGCGCGCCGGATGCCTACCGATTCCTCGGGCAGGCCCGGCACACCGGCAAGCTCGTCCTGACGATGCCCGGTTCGTTCACCTCGGGCACGGTACTGATCACCGGCGGCACCGGTATGGCCGGGGCCGTACTGGCCCGGCATCTGGTGGTCGAGCACGGTGCGCGAAACCTGCTGCTGGCCAGTCGAAGTGGCGCACAAGCCGCGGGGGCGGATGATCTGGTGACGGAGTTGTCCGAAGCGGGCGCTCGGGTGCGGGTGGTGGCGTGCGATCTGGCCGACCGCGACGCGGTGGCGCGGATGTTGGCCGAGATTCCGGTGGATGCTCCCTTGTCCGCGGTGATCCACGCCGCCGGTGTGCTCGACGATGCGCCGGTCGAATCGCTGAGCGCCGAACGCGTGGACCGGGTGTTGCGTGCGAAGGTCGATGGCGCCTGGAACCTGCACGAGCTGACTCGCGGTATGAATCTTGCCGCCTTCGTGTTGTTTTCGTCCGTCGCCGGGACGGTGGGTACACCCGGGCAGGCAAACTACGCCGCCGCCAACGCCTTTCTGGACGGGTTGGCCGCACATCGGCGGGCGGAGGGGTCGGCCGCGGTGTCGTTGGCGTGGGGATTGTGGGCTCGGGCCGGCGGCATGACCGGACATCTGGCGACACGGGATATGGCACGGATGAGTCGCGGTGGCCTGGTCGCGATGTCGTCGCAGGACGCGGTCATGTTGTTCGACAACGCGTTACGTCTCGACCGTCCCTGCCTGGTGCCGGCGCGCTTCGATCTGTCGGGAGTTCGTTCCCGGGCGGATGCGCCCGCACCGCTGCTCGCGGGACTGGTCCGCGCTCCGGGGCGGCGATCGGCCGATGACGGAGCGGAGCAGCCGAGCTCGACGTTGGCCCAGCAATTGCACGGGCTCGCCGAGGAAGAGCGGTACACGCGGCTGCTGCGGTCGGTGCGTTCGCAGGCGGCGGTGGTGCTGGGGTATTCCGGACCAGAGGATGTCGCGCCCGACGCGGCATTCCGCGATGTGGGCTTCGATTCACTGACCGCGGTCGAGCTGCGTAACCGGCTGAAAGCGGTGACCGGACAGTCTTTGTCGTCCACCCTCGTCTTCGATTATCCGACCCCGGCGGCTCTTGCGCGGTATCTGCTTGACCGGTTCGAGCTCGGGTCACCGAGCAGGGCCGATGCGGGCCCGTCCGGGGAGGCCGAGATCCAGCAGCTCGTTTCGTCCATACCCATCGATACCCTCCGCCGGTCGGGAGTTCTGGATACCTTGCTGCGGCTGGCGAATTCGCCGGACGAGCCGAACCCGTCGAATCACAAAGAAGAAGATCTCGCCGATATGAGCTTGGACGACCTTCTCACTGTCGCTCTCGGTGATCAGGACGATCGATGAATGTGGAGACCGCATGACTACGAAGCTCGACCAGGCGACCGAGGCGTTGCGCAAGGCACTCATTCAGATCGAGCGGTTGAAACAGCAGAACAGGACACTGGTCGAGCGTTCTCGCGAGCCGATCGCGATCGTGGGCGCCGGATGCCGGTTTCCGGGCGGTGTCGAGTCCCCGGACGATCTGTGGGACCTGGTATTTCGCGGTACGGACGCCGTATCGGAG
>NZ_JCAJZQ010000035.1:0-3914 GCF_059510335.1 Nocardia sp. PLKS1-43
CGTCCCGGATTCGGCGCAGAATACAGTGGGCGGCACGGTCGGACAATGGATTCAGCAGGCCATGCAGGTCTTGCAGCGGCTGGGATACGACACCAGCAAGATCGACCCGTCGGCCATCGCGATGATCATTCATTACGAATCCGGCGGAAATCCCGGCTCGGTGAACAATACCGACAGCAACGCGGCGGCCGGAAATCCGTCCGAAGGGCTCATGCAGACCACCGGCACCACATTTCACGAATGGGCCGCGCCGGGGCACGGAAACATCTACAACCCGGTCGACAATATAGTGGCCGGCGTCCGGTACGCGATCAACCGATACGGTTCGGTCGACAATGTGCCCGGGGTGGTGGCCGTGCGTAACGGCCGGTCGTATGTGGGGTACTGATGCCGACCGAGCGGGACGCGCCGGAACCGGGCGTCGCAGGTCCGCACAACGGCGGTGTGGGAACCACCGCCCCCGAGCCGCGCCGCCGACGGAACAGCCGCGCCGGCGCACCCCGCCCGCCGGGGCCCACCACCGCACCCGCGGCGGTCGGCACGGCAGCCGCGGCGGCACGTTCCGAGACCGCCGCGGCACCGCCCCAATCACCTTCCGCGTCAACGACATCCGCACCGATAGCGCCCGGCGCGAACACCGCCGCGTACGGAGCCGCCGCACCGATGGCCGCGGCCACGATGGGCGCCCTGGCAAGTATGGCCGCCCAATACGGCAGTGACACACCGGATCCCGACACCGGTCAGCCGAATTCGCCACCTGCGGTGCCACTCTGGCGACCGACCGGGCCGATGGCCTGGGACGGGGCGGTGCAGTCGGCCTATTCGGCGGACAACCAGGGCAAATCCGGACGGGTGAGCGCGATGGGGCGGCTCAACGACGAGTTGTCCCGCCTCCTGGGCGGTTCCGCCGACGCCACCACCGCGGGCCGGGCCCGGCTCACCGCCATCATTGCCGAGACCGATGCGGCCCTGACCGCGCTGGGCAGCGTCTCGGATACGGCGGTGGGACAGCGGCAGGTGATGAACACCCTCGACGCCGCCCTGCAACGCGCCGGAGTGGTACTCGGCCAGGGTCAGAGCGGGTCCGCACTGACCGCGGCGCAGGTTTCGGCTCTCGCCGACCGCTACGCCGAAGATGCGCGAACGGCCCCGCGCCGGGTCGTCTACCACCGGGCATACCGCGGCGGCTCGGGCGGGCCGCCGTTGACCCAGCCCTCTGGCAACGAGCGGATATGGATCGACGAGGCATCCCGGGTGCTGCAGGAAAACGGTTACAGCGCAAGCCAGATCGACCCGGCGGCCATCGCCACCATCATCCAGCACGAGTCGGCGGGCAATCCGCACGCGATCAACCTGTGGGACAGCAATGCCGTGGCGGGCCACCCGTCGAAGGGGCTCATGCAGACCATCGATCCGACATTCGACGCGTGGGCACTGCCGGGACATCACGACGTCTGGAATCCGGTGGACAACATCATCGCCGGGGTGCGCTACGCGATCCATCGGTATGGCTCGATGAGCGATGTGCCGGGCATCGTGCAACTTCGCCACGGCGGATCGTACGTCGGCTACTGATCCGGCCCGGCCGGTCCTGGGTGCTCGATCACCGGCGGAAACGGACGCCCAGGGACCGGCTCGGCGTAGTACGGCGGCGTAACGCCCGACAGACTGAGATAACCCTCCGCACTCTGCGCGACGGAGAAGCTGTATCCCTCACCCGTGCGGGCAGCGGTCGTGCGCGGGCGGCGGTCGCGATGGACGCGCAACGGCCACCCCAAATCGCGCCAGACCCGGACGACGTCCCGGAAATGCCGATCGGACTCCTCGGGTGCGGACCCGACCACCCAGTAGCAGATGTCGAAGTTCTCCAGTTCGGACTCGTCGTCATCACCGACGGGCAGCGTGATGCCCGCACGGAACCTCGCGTGCGGGAGTTCGGGATGTTCGACCGACAGCGACAACTCCGGCGGCAGCAGCCGCAAGGTCTCTCGGAAATACCAGTACAACCGCAGACGGGCCTCCCGCTCTCCTTGCACGCCACGGTGGTTACGCATTGACCAGATGCCCCCGCCCGGTGGCGATCAGGCCGATTTTGTCCAGCAGTTCGTTGGTGCTGTTCGAGTCGCCCTCGTAGTAGTAGTCCCAGTGTTCCTGGGAGTTGAACCCCAGCCGGCTTATCGGGCCGCGCTCGGACGGGATGCTGAAGACCGTGGCGTTGAAAGCCGGATCGGTCGGCTTCGGACCGTGCTCATTCGTCCACAGCCGGGCCGGATCGTATTTCTTGATGGTCGCGTAAACACGCTTGCCGTTGTCGATCCGATCCACTCCGGCGAGCTTGAAATCAGTGACGTGGTCGACACCGGTTCCCACACTGCCGGTGAATACCAGTTGATCCGCATACAGCCCTTCCGGACCCACCGCATCCGCCCGCGCGGCTTCGCCGATGACCCGGGTGCCGTAAGAGTGTCCGACCATGGTCGACAACGGGGCGCTCTCGCCCTGATGGGTAACCAGCAGACCCTCCTGAAATCGACGCAGCTTCGGCGCGGCATTCTCCGCGAACGACGCACTGCGAACCTCTACGCCGCCATCGGGCCGCCGGTATGCCTGCCATCGTGCGGTCGCGACGGTGGCGTCCGGATCCGCGCTCATCCGCCTCGCGGCTTGACTCAGCGTATCGGTTACTCCGACCGAGCTCGCCTTGAGCGGCGCGGACCCCGCGCCGACCACATACGTCATCTTGTATTTGGCGGTATCCATATCTGCGTCGCTGACCACCGTGTTGAAATCTTTGTCCAGATACAGCAGATAATGGTCGCCTTCGGGTCCGATGGCGTTCGTGATCCTGTTGCAGATGTCGAGGGCTTCGGTGTCGTTGCTCTGCTCCGCGGTCTTGCGCATTTCCTCGAGGTGCAGGCGATTGAGAATATCCCGATCCCGCTGCGGAATTCCGTCACGATTTCCGATGGTGGGCTCATCCGACCACAGGGTCAGCTTATCGTCTCGCGACAACGTGGACCACAACTGATTGAGCTCCCAGGGTTCTTCCGGCAGCACCGACGCGGCCGATACATCCGATGCCTCCGAGAAGATCGTTTCCGGGCGCTCGAGCGATTCGACCCGAGATGCGCCGACCCGTTCACTCGTCGATTCGGGTCGGAAATGCTCGGGGAGTTTGGCGCGCCCCTCCTCGACGCTGCCGAGTCGCCCGAGCAGGCTGGACTCGGCGTCCGCCCCGACATCATCGTCCCGGACACGCCGGAGCAGACGACTGGACCGTCGCAGCAGCCCCTCGGCCACCGTCTCCGCGGCGGAAGTGAGCCCCTCACTGATCTCGGACCCGAGAATCCGCATCTCACCGGACAGCGTGGCGGCCCGGTCGCGAAGAATCGCTTGCGCCCGTGCCCTGTGCGCCTGGATCAACCACTTGTAGACCTGATCCGAACGGTCTCTGTTCATACCGCGGTCGGGCCCTCCTCGCCCGCCTGGTCACATCGCGATATCACGTGATCGCGGTCTCCCAGGCACCCGATCACGTCCAGCGACTGGCGTGGAAGCTACTCGGCAGCGAGACGACCCGCACATCCGCTCCGGTATGCGGAGCTTCGACGCACCGGCCGTTGCCGATATACATCATGACGTGCCCGGGGCTGCCGTTGTTGAATTCGGAGTCGGGGAATATCAGATCGCCGGGCTGGATATTCGCCGGATTCACCTTCGGAAGTTCCTGATACTGTCGATCCGCAGTCCTCGGGATGTTCACACCCGCCGCCCGGGCGGCATAGGACGTGAGCCCGGAGCAATCGAACACATTCGGCCCGGAACCGCCCCAGACATACGGTTTTCCCACTTCGGACAGGGCAACTTGAATAGCCTTCTGCGCTGCGGGGGAAGCTCCGATACCGCTGGGCATC
>NZ_JCAJZQ010000036.1:0-3208 GCF_059510335.1 Nocardia sp. PLKS1-43
GCCACTGAATATATAGGTGGTGTGGAGGGAACGTGGGGAAGTGAAACATCTCAGTACCCACAGGAAGAGAAAACAATTGTGATTCCGTGAGTAGTGGCGAGCGAAAGCGGATGAGGCTAAACCGGTCATGTGTGAGAGGCGGCAGTCGTTGCATGGTCGGGGTTGTGGGGTCTTTCTTCTTCTCACTGCCGTGAGGAGCGTGAGTAAGAAACCGTTGTGTTAGCTGAATTGGTCTGGGATGGCCAACCGTAGACGGTGAGAGTCCGGTAAGTGAAAACGCGACGGCTTACGTGATTGATACCCGAGTAGCAGCGGGCCCGTGGAATCTGCTGTGAATCTGCCGGGACCACCCGGTAAGCCTGAATACTACTTGGTGACCGATAGCGGACTAGTACCGTGAGGGAAAGGTGAAAAGTACCCCGGGAGGGGAGTGAAATAGTACCTGAAACCGTGCGCTTACAATCCGTCAGAGCCTTCGTCTTGTGCGTGGGGTGATGGCGTGCCTTTTGAAGAATGAGCCTGCGAGTCATCGGTGTGTGGCGAGGTTAACCCGTGTGGGGGAGCCGTAGCGAAAGCGAGTCCGAATAGGGCGGTTTGAGTCGCACATCATGGACCCGAAGCGGAGTGATCTACCCATGGCCAGGGTGAAGCGACGGTAAGACGTCGTGGAGGCCCGAACCCACTTAGGTTGAAAACTGAGGGGATGAGTTGTGGGTAGGGGTGAAAGGCCAATCAAACTCCGTGATAGCTGGTTCTCCCCGAAATGCATTTAGGTGCAGCGTCACGTGTTTCACACTGGAGGTAGAGCTACTGGATGGCCTAGGGGGCCTACAAGCTTACCGAAGTCAGCCAAACTCCGAATGCCGGTGTGTGAGAGCGTGGCAGTGAGACTGCGGGGGATAAGCTTCGTAGTCGAGAGGGAAACAGCCCAGATCGCCGGCTAAGGCCCCTAAGCGTGTACTAAGTGGAAAAGGATGTGGGGTCGCTGAGACAACCAGGAGGTTGGCTTAGAAGCAGCCACCCTTGAAAGAGTGCGTAATAGCTCACTGGTCAAGTGATCCTGCGCCGATAATGTAGCGGGGCTCAAGTACACCGCCGAAGCCGCGGCACTCAGACATGTACCTGCTTTCGAGCCAGGTGTCTGGGTGGGTAGGGGAGCGTCGTGTAGCCGGGGAAGCATCGGGGTGACCTAGGTGTGGAGGCTGCGCGAGTGAGAATGCAGGCATGAGTAGCGAAAGACGAGTGGGAAACTCGTCCGCCGAATGACCAAGGGTTCCTGGGCCAGGTTAATCCGCCCAGGGTGAGTCGGGACCTAAGGCGAGGCCGACAGGCGTAGTCGATGGACAACGGGTTGATATTCCCGTACCCGTGTATCCGCGCCCAATGGCGAATCAGTTGTGCTAACCGTCCAAAAGCGGACCTATCACCTTCGGGTGAAGAGAAGTGGCTGCACGGGACCCTGATTGTAGTAGTCAAGCGATGGGGTGACGCAGGAAGGTAGCTGGGCCACGTGGTGGATTACGTGGTGTAAGCCTGTAGGGCGAGGCATAGGCAAATCCGTGTCTCATTTGGCCTGAGAGGTGATGCGTAGCCGTTTGAGGTGAATTCAGTGATCCTATGCTGCCGAGAAAAGCCTCTAGTGAGTTGGTACACGGCCCGTACCCCAAACCGACACAGGTGGTCAGGTAGAGAATACTGAGGCGATCGAGGGAACTGTGGTGAAGGAACTCGGCAAAATACCTCCGTAACTTCGGGAGAAGGAGGGCCATGTCTGGTGAACCGTCTTGCACGGGGAGCTGGGGGTGGTCGCAGAGACCAGAGAGAAGCGACTGTTTACTAAAAACACAGGTCCGTGCGAAGTCGTAAGACGATGTATACGGACTGACGCCTGCCCGGTGCCGGAAGGTTAAGAGGACCGGTTAGCTACTTCGGTGGCGAAGCTGAGAATTTAAGCCCCGGTAAACGGCGGTGGTAACTATAACCATCCTAAGGTAGCGAAATTCCTTGTCGGGTAAGTTCCGACCTGCACGAATGGCGTAACGACTTCTCTGCTGTCTCCACCACAGACTCGGCGAAATTGCATTACGAGTAAAGATGCTCGTTACGCGCGGCAGGACGAAAAGACCCCGGGACCTTCACTATAGCTTGGTATTGGTGTTCGGTACGGTTTGTGTAGGATAGGTGGGAGACTGTGAAGCATTGACGCTAGTTAGTGTGGAGTCGTCGTTGAAATACCACTCTGGTCGTATTGGACTTCTAACCTCGGGCCATGATCTGGTTCAGGGACAGTGCCTGGTGGGTAGTTTAACTGGGGCGGTTGCCTCCTAAAGTGTAACGGAGGCGCCCAAAGGTTCCCTCAGCCTGGTTGGTAATCAGGTGTTGAGTGTAAGTGCACAAGGGAGCTTGACTGTGAGACTGACAGGTCGAGCAGGGACGAAAGTCGGGACTAGTGATCCGGCACCTACGTGTGGAAGTGGTGTCGCTCAACGGATAAAAGGTACCCCGGGGATAACAGGCTGATCTTCCCCAAGAGTCCATATCGACGGGATGGTTTGGCACCTCGATGTCGGCTCGTCGCATCCTGGGGCTGGAGTAGGTCCCAAGGGTTGGGCTGTTCGCCCATTAAAGCGGCACGCGAGCTGGGTTTAGAACGTCGTGAGACAGTTCGGTCTCTATCCGCCGCGCGCGTTAGAAACTTGAGGAAGGCTGTCCCTAGTACGAGAGGACCGGGACGGACGAACCTCTGGTGTGCCAGTTGTTCCGCCAGGGGCATGGCTGGTTGGCTACGTTCGGAAGGGATAACCGCTGAAAGCATCTAAGCGGGAAGCCTGTTCCAAGATGAGGTTTCTCTCCCCCTTTTTGAGGGGTTAAGGCCCCCAACAGATCATTGGGTTGATAGGCCGGAACTGGAAGCGCGGTAACGTGTGGAGGTGACCGGTACTAATAGGCCGAGGGCTTACTGACAAAGGTGTTACGCGTCCACTGTGCGGTATCTGAAACAACACACGGATACAGAAGACGGTATGCAAGGCTTGCGAGTGATCGTGGGTGTTGCGGGTTGGTTTTCTGTGTGGATAGTTTCATAGTGTTACGGCGGCTATAGCGGTGGGGAAACGCCCGGTCCCATTCCGAACCCGGAAGCTAAGGTCACCTGCGCCGATGGTACTGCACTCGACAGGGTGTGGGAGAGTAGGACACCGCCGGAACA
>NZ_JCAJZQ010000037.1:0-2609 GCF_059510335.1 Nocardia sp. PLKS1-43
CGGCGGCCGGGGTCGGCCTCACCGCGGCCACCACCTCCGCGGCGCCGGGCGCGATCGCCGGCGCGGTGCGCCACGCACACGAAATCCTCGACCTGGCACTGGTATTCGGCCGCATCGGCAAAATGTACCGGCTCACGGACCTGGCAGTGGAATACCAGCTCACCCGCCCCGGCCCGGCCCGCGACCAACTCGCCGCGGTACTGGCCCCCATCGAACACGCCCCGCACCTCATGCAGACCCTGCGCCTGCACCTGCCCGGCATCCTGAGCCGCCAAGCCATCGCCCACCGGCTCAACATCCACGTCAACACCGTCGACTACCGGCTCAAACGAGTCGCCACACTCACCGGTTTCGACCCGCTGATCCCGTCGGGGCAGTGGACGCTGTGGTCCGCGATGATCGCCCGCACGCAGGCCGGACTGCTCACCGCCGCCAAGTGAGCGGTCCGCGCGACGCGGTCAGCCGGGCATTTCGAGCAGTTTATGGGTGATCTCCAGCAGATGGGCGAACAGCACCTCGTCGTCGAGATCGGCGACGAGCGGATGAGTCACCGCGCCGCCGATCGCGGCGGACACCATCGCGACCTTCACCCGGACCCCGCTGTCACCGACATCGCCGACGTGCTTCGCGATCAGGCCCTCGATCATCCGCTGGAACGGCTTGTTCTCCGCCAGGGACCGCACCAGCACCGGATCGGTCTGCAACATCCCGATCAAGTGCCGACGCCGCACGACCAGCGCGACCACCTGCTCGACCAGCACCTGCCGGGCCGACTCGGAGTCGTCCTGGGATTCGGCGACCGACACCGCCGCGGCCAAACCGGCCAGCTCGGAGTCGACGACCGCCACCACGATCTCGTCCTTGGTTCGAAACTGGTGGTAGACAGCCGCTTTCGTGATTCCGACCGCATCGGCGATCATCTGCAACGAAGTGCCGCTGACGCCGTGTTCGGCGAACAGCCGTATCGCCGTATCGATCGTGCGCTGCTTGGCCGCACTGTAATCGGGCCGAGCCGCGACACCGTTCGCCGGACCCGCCACAACTTCCACGCCATCGAGCCTAACCGACCGCCGAGCAGCAACGTCCGGTCGTCTTCGCGCGAGGCCGCCCGACGCGCAGCACTCACCGCTTCGCGGCCTGCCACAGCGCCAGTGTCGCGCCACCGGGCTCATCGATGACGACCACGGACCCGGGCGGCAGATCGGTGCGGGGTTTGACGATTCGCGCTCCCAGCGCAATCGCGCGCTCGGCCGCGGCATCCACGTCGGACACCGGAACATACGGAATCCATTGTGGGCGACGCGCGTCGCCCGCGGCGAGCGGCGTCAACCCACCCCAGACCTCATCGTCGTCACCGAACATCGGCCCGGCCGGAGACTCGGTGACCGGCCAGCCGAACATCTCACCGTAGAACCGGCGTGAGGCATCGGGGTCAGTGGTACGGACGTCGTGAAATACGAAAACTTGGGACATGCGTCCTGATATTAGGCCGCGCGTCCCAACTTGGCAACGAGTCCATTAGATTGAGGCTGTGACCCGACCCGTGATCGAAGCCAACCGGCGCGGCAAGCGCGAGCAGATCATCGACGCCGCCAAACAGGTGCTTGCGCGCGACGGGCTGGCCGCGTGCACGGCGCGTGCCGTCGCGGAGGCAAGCCCGCTCAGCAAGAGTGCGGTGCACTACTACTTCGACGACATTCACGAGATCATCGACCTCGCGATGCGCGAGCATGTGACGGCGACCGTCGCCGCTCTGCGCCGGGCAGCCGCGGCCGAGTCCGCGCCGCCCGACAAGTTGTGGGCGGTCGTGGCCGCCTACCTGGCCACGTTCAGCGAAAGACCCAATGCCGCGTACCTGTGGTTCGAGTATTGGATCGACGCCGGCCGGCGACGGTCGTCCGACACCGTCGCGGCGACCCTGAACGACATGCACGCCGTGCTGCACGACCGCACGGCCGATTTGGGCGTCGACGACCCGGTCTCGACGGCCGATACGGTACTGTCCTGGCTGCTGGGCACCATCGTGCAGCAGCAGCTGCGACCCGTCACGCCGGAAGCGCTACGGCGACAGCTGAATTCGATCATTCTCGGCGACGCCGAAGCGGATGGCCGGCCGCCTCGGCCGAACTGATCTCGGGTCACTTCCCCCGGTCAGCGACTCGGCACAAGGATTGCGGTTGTGGCGCAACAGGATTCGACCGTCGGCAGGAGGGCGTCTTCGTCCCCGCATCGGCCCGGGAGCCCGTCCGTCCGGCGACCACCTCGATGGTGCGAACGGACGGGCTCGCTCGCCCTAACCGGCCGATCGGATGATGAGCGCGTCGCCCTGACCGCCGCCACCGCACAGCGCGGCCGCGCCGATCCCGCCGCCGCGACGCTTCAGCTCCAGCGCCAGATGCAGCACGATGCGGGCGCCCGACATGCCCAGGGGATGACCGATCGCGATCGCGCCGCCGTTGACGTTCACCTTCTCCGGGTCGATGCCGAGCTTGCGGGCGGAGGCGAGCCCGACGACCGCGAACGCCTCGTTGATCTCCACCACATCCAGGTCGGCAGGTGAAATACCTTCCCGCGCACACGCTTTGGCGATCGCGTTGGCGGGCTGCTCT
>NZ_JCAJZQ010000038.1:0-2377 GCF_059510335.1 Nocardia sp. PLKS1-43
CCGTTCGGCGGTGGTGGTGTCGGGTAGTCCGGCAGCGCTGGGAGAATTGTTGGCGGAGTGCGAAAGTCGCGGAATCCGTGCACGTCGCATCGATGTGGATTACGCCTCGCATTCGAGTCGGGTCGAGTCCATCCGGGACGAGCTGATCGAGGTGCTGTCGGAGATCACGCCACGCTCGTCGGAGGTCGAGTTCTTCTCCACGGTGACCGGAAGTATTTGCGATACAGCGGTTCTGGACGGTGAGTACTGGTACCGCAACCTTCGGCAGACGGTGGAGTTCGAGGCCGCGGTGCGGGCGGCGTGCGGACACGGCTATCGGGTGTTCGTCGAGTCGAGTCCGCATCCGGTGTTGATCGGTGGCGTCCAGGACACGGTCGCCGAGAGCGTCGACGACGGTGGCGCCGCGGTCGTTCCGTCGCTGGGGCGTGGCGAGGGCGGGCTCGACCGGTTCCTGATCTCCGCCGCCCAGGCCTACGTGCGTGGTGTGGCGGTGGATTGGAATGCGGTATTCGCCGGGTCCGCGCCGCGCCGAGTCCCCTTGCCGTCGTATGCCTTTCAACGGCGACGGTACTGGTTGCCCGGTGGCGGCGCCGGATCGGTGCTACCGGGTGCGATCGATCGGTCCGATTCCGCGCTCACCGGGCCCGGAGCGGACAACCTGTTCGAGCTGGAATGGTCACCGGCCCACCCGGTGCCGGACCGTTCCGCGGAATTGGCGGTGCGGGCCTGGGATGCCGGGGCCGCCCAGGACGGGGCCCGGCCTGATGCGCTGGTGCTGGACGTGCGTGGCTCGGGCGGCGACGTGGTGCCCGATGTCTACGACGCGGTTCACCGCGTACTCGGAGTAGTGCAATCGGCGCTGGCGCAGGAGCTTTCGTGCCCGTTGGTAGTCGTGACGCACGGAGCGATCGGTTTGCCCGGTGCGGACGTCACCGATCTGGCCGGGGCGGCGGTATGGGGTCTGATCCGGGCGGCGCAGGCGGAACACCCCGGCCGAATCATTCTGGCGGACACCGACTCCGAAATCGATGCGGCCGCGATCCTGGCGGCAGCGGAACCACAGGTCATGCTCCGCTCCGGAATCGCCCACAAGGCGCGCCTGGCCCCGGTGCTCGACCAAATCAGCGCGACGGCACCGAAATTCGACCCAGCGGGCACCGTACTGATCACCGGCGGCACGGGTATGGCCGGTGCCGTGCTGGCACGGCATCTGGTGGCCGGGCACGGCGCGCGGAATCTGCTGCTCGTGAGCCGCCGCGGCGCGGACGCCGACGGCGCGCCCGAACTCGTCGCGGAGTTGACCGCCGCGGGTGCGCGGGTGCGGGTGGCGGCGTGCGACGTGGCCGATCGGGACGCGTTGGCGCGCTTGCTGGCCGACGTGCCCGTACAGGCGCCCTTGACCGCGGTGATCCACGCTGCCGGTGTACTCGACGATGCGGTGATCGGTTCGCTGACCGCCGAACGTACCGATCCGGTCCTGCGCGCGAAGGTCGACGGCGCTTGGCATCTGCACGAGTTGACCCGCGACATGAATCTCCCGGTGTTCGTGCTGTTCTCATCTCTGGCGGGCACAGTCGGCTCGCCGGGCCAGGGCAATTACGCCGCCGCGAACGCGTTTCTGGACGGCCTGGCGGCCCACCGCCGAGCACAGGGCTCGCCGGCGTTGTCGCTGGCGTGGGGCCTGTGGGCTCAGGCGAGCGGCATGACCGGCCGACTCCGCGCCGAGGACCGGGCCCGGATGAGCCGCAGCGGGCTGGTGCCGATGTCGTCGCGGGAAGCGGTCGAATTGTTCGACGCCGCAATGACTATCGATCGAGCGTGTCTGGCACCGGCGCACCTCGATGTCGCCGGGATCCGTGCCCAGGCCGGCGCGGGTGTCCTCGCGCCGTCGTTCGCGGATCTGATCCGCGAGCCGTCGCAGCGCTCGGCCGACGACGCGGACTCGGTGCTCGTGCGGCGTTTGCGCGAATCGGCCGAGGACGAGCAGCATGCCGTGTTGCTGCGGACGATCAGGTCGCACACCGCCGTCGTCCTCGGTCACGACGGCCCGGACGATATCGACCCGGATACCGCCTTCCAGGACTTGGGGTTCCGATCACTGACGGCGGTCGAATTCGGCAACCGGCTCGCGGCCGCGACCGGGCTGGCCTTGTCTTCCACGCTCATCTTCGACTATCCGACTCCCGCCGCGCTCGCCCGGCACCTGCGGGCGGAGATCATGGGAGTGCGGGATCAGGAGCGGCGAGACGCGCCGCCTGGTCCGGTCGTGGACGAGCCGATCGCCATCGTGGGTTCGGGATGCCGGTTTCCGGGCGGTGTCGAGTCCCCGGACGACTTGTGGGAGTTGGTGTTCGGCGGCGGCGAAGTGGTGTCCGGA
>NZ_JCAJZQ010000039.1:0-1732 GCF_059510335.1 Nocardia sp. PLKS1-43
GCGTTCGGCCGTGGTGGTGTCCGGAGCGCGGGACGCATTGGCGGAGTTGATTTCTTACTGCGAGCGTCACGACATTCGGGCGCGGCGGATCGATGTGGACTACGCGTCACACTCGGCCCGGGTCGAGGCCGTTCGAGACGAGTTGATCGGGGCGCTGGCGGATATCGAGCCGCGTACCTCTGGGGTCGAATTCTTCTCCACGGTGACTGGAACCCTTTGTGACACGGCTGGTTTGGACGGTGAGTACTGGTATCGCAATCTCCGGCAGACCGTGGAGTTCGATACCGCGGTGCGTGCCGCGTGCGAGCAGGGGTATCGGGTGTTCGTCGAATCGAGTCCGCACCCGGTGCTGGTCGCCGGTATCCAGGACACGGCCGGTGATTCGGGCGAAGACGGTGGGGCCGTGGTCGTTCCATCGCTCGGGCGCGGCGACGGCGGACTCGACCGGTTCCTGCTCTCCGTCGCCCAGGCTCACGTCCGTGGTGTGCGACCGGATTGGCGGCAAGTGTTCGCCGGCCAGGACGCACACCGTATCGAATTGCCTACGTATGCATTTCAGCGAAGGCCGTACTGGTTGCCGAGGTCTGCCTTCGAGGACGTAACCGGGATCGGCGAAGCTGGAGCCGGGGCACCGTTGTCCGCTGCCGAGTCGCCCGGTGCGGATACCGAGCCACCGGTGTCGGCGCTGGCGCGGCGGTTGCACGGGCTGAGGGCGGACGAACAGTACGACGTGTTGTCGCAGCTGGTTCGATCCGAGGTTGCCGTCGTGCTGGGCCACGACGGCCCCGGCGATATCGACCCGGATACCGTCTTCCGCGATATGGGGTTCGATTCGCTGTCGGCGGTCGAACTGCGCCATCGGCTCGCGGCGTCCACCGGGGTGGCCCTGTCGTCCACGCTCGTTTTCGACCATCCGACGCCCGCGAAGCTGGCTCGCCACGTGCGAAACGAAGTCGTGGGAGTGCGGGACCGGGGGCGGGAAGACCCGCCTGGGCGTGCGCTGCCGGACGATCCGATTGCGATCGTGGGAATGGGGTGCCGCTTTCCCGGTGGTGTCGCATCACCGAATGACCTGTGGGAGTTGGTAGTTCGGGCCGAGGACGTGATTTCCCCGTTCCCGGCCGATCGAGGGTGGGACCTGGCGGGGCTGTTCGATCCGGACCCGGATGCGGCGGGTAAGTCGTACACGCGGTCGGGCGGATTCCTCGACGACGCCGCCGGATTCGATGCGGCGTTCTTCGGGATCGGCCCGCGTGAGGCGACGGTGATGGATCCGCAGCAGCGGTTGTTGCTGGAAGTGTCGTGGGAGGCGTTGGAGCACGCGGGAATTGATCCAATACAACTGCGCGGCACAGGGACCGGAGTATTCACCGGCCTGATCGCCCAGGGCTATGGCAGCCAGGCCGCGGCAGCCGAATCCGAGGACTACTCCGGCACCGGTCAGACCTCGAGTGTGGCGTCGGGTCGGGTGGCGTATGTGCTGGGTTTGGAAGGGCCTGCGGTGTCGGTGGATACGGCGTGTTCGTCGTCGTTGGTGGCGTTGCACCTGGCGGTGCAGTCGTTGCGGTCGGGGGAGTGCGATCTGGCCCTGGCCGGTGGTGTGACGATCATGGCCACCCCGCGGATCTATTCCGAATTCAGTCGGCAGCGGGGGTTGTCGGTGGACGGGCGGTGTAAGGCGTTCGCGGGCGCGGCGGACGGTACCGGGTTCGCTGAGGGGGTGGGTGTGCTT
>NZ_JCAJZQ010000040.1:0-1710 GCF_059510335.1 Nocardia sp. PLKS1-43
GGAACTCGGTCCGGCGGCGGGCTCGAACATCACGACGCGCAGTACAACGATGGAGGACACGTATGACCGATACCGAGCAGCCCCCCACCGACGAGAATCTCAACTGGCTGGTGACACGCTTCACGCGTGAGGTCCCCGGCGTCTCGCACGCGGTGCTGGTATCGGCCGACGGCCTGTTGCAGGCCACCAGCCCGCACCTGCCCGCGGATCGCGCCGAACAGCTGTCCGCGGTGACCGCCGGACTGGCCAGTCTGTCCTCCGGCGCCGCCCAGTTGTTCGAGGGCGGCAAGGTGATGCAGTCGATCGTCGACATGCAACGCGGCTATCTGCTGGTGATGAGTGTCGGCAACGGCTCTCACCTGGCGGTGCTGGCCAACAAGCAGCACGATATCGGCCGCATCGGCTACGAGATGGCACTACTGTCCGATCGGGTCGGAGCGGTCGTTCAGGCCACCGCCCGCTCGTCGGTCTGACGGTGTCATGGCGAGTTCCTTCGGAGCCGATCCCCGGCCGACAACACGCGTTCGCCCCTATGCGCTGACCGCCGGGCGCACCCAGCCCGCGGTCGATCTGCCACTCGAGGCGGTCGTGGAAACCCTGCCGTATGCGAGCCGATTCGATTGGCCCGCAGGCGATGTCCGCACCGACATCCTGCGCCTCGGCGGTCGCAGGCTGTCGGTCGCGGAGATCGCCGCCCATCTTCAACGGCCGTTGGGCATGGTCCGCGTCGTCATCGGCGATCTGGTCGTCGCCGGCACGTTGCGGGTTCACACCACGCTCAGTGAAAACGCCACGTACGATGAGCGCCGTTCGCTCATGGAGAGGACCCTGCGTGGACTCCGCGCTCTCTGACGTCTCGGATGCCGAAACTCGCACCGCCTCCACGAAGATCGTGGTGGCCGGTGGTTTCGGCGCGGGTAAGACCACCTTCGTCGGCGCGGTCTCGGAGATCGTGCCGCTGCGTACCGAGGCCATGGTGACCGGCTACTCCGACGGCGTGGACGATCTGTCGGCCACGCCCGGCAAGGAGACCACCACGGTCGCCATGGATTTCGGCCGTATCATCCTGCCCGGCAATCTGACCCTGTACCTGTTCGGCACCCCCGGCCAGCGCCGATTCTGGTTCATGTGGGACGACCTGGTCCGGGGCGCCATCGGCGCGGTGGTGCTGCTGGACACCCGACGGATCGAGGACAGTTTCGCCGTGGTCGACTTCTTCGAGGCACGGCAGTTGCCGTTCCTGGTGGCGGTCAACCGTTTTCCCGACTCGCCTCGCTTCCCGGCGACCGAACTGCGCGAGGCGCTGTCGATCCGCGAGGGCGTACCCATCGTCGACATCGACGCCCGCGACCCGGTCCAGGTGCGCCAATCCCTGGCAGCGGTCACCGAATACGCCATCGCCCGCTTGACGGACCCGCCCGCCGCGGAACCGGCCCGCGATCCAGCGCGCTAGTCCGCCTCTCCGCGACTTCAGCGTGTCGTCAGGTGTTACGAGATTTTCGCGGCGGGGCGGTGGTGCGGGATGTTGTACGGTCTCGGGCGTTGCCGGGGAGTTACCCACGTACTCGCGAAATCGGTTGTCGCCCTGGTGTCGCGGCAGAGACGAAAGCACAGTTCAGGACAGCGACCGGCGGTCGAAGACCTGAACGCAGGTAAGTAATCGAGAACATCCGACCCGAACAGGGGGTTTTGGCGTGCAGTACTTCACCA
>NZ_JCAJZQ010000041.1:0-1674 GCF_059510335.1 Nocardia sp. PLKS1-43
CGCGCAGGTCGATGAGGGTGGTGGCGCGATTCTGGAGAAGCTGGTTGCGGGTTTGGGGTTGCGTGTGCATACCGGGGTGGGTACCTCGGCTATCGATGTTGCGGATGATGGTGTGGGGGTGCGGGTTTCGTTGTCCGACGGCTCCTCGATCGATGCTGCGCTGGTGGTGTTCTCCGCGGGGGTGCGGCCGCGGGATGAGTTGGCGCGCGATGCGGGTTTGCGGGTGGGTGCGCGTGGTGGGGTGGTGACGGATCTGGGTTTGGTGTCCAGTGATCCGCGTATTTATGCGGTCGGTGAGGTCGCCGCGGTGCAGGGCACGTGTTACGGGTTGGTGGCTCCCGGGTACAGCACCGCGGAGGTTGTCGCTGATCGGTTGCTGGGTGGGGTGGGGGAGTTCGCGGGGGCGGATCTGTCGACGAAGTTGAAGTTGCTGGGTGTGGATGTGGCCAGTTTCGGTGACGCGCACGCCACCAGTGAGGGCGCGTTGTCGGTGGTGTTGCACGACGCGGCCAAGGGCACCTACGCCAAACTCGTGGTTTCCGATGACGCGAAAACGCTGCTGGGCGGAGTCCTGGTGGGTGATGCGTCGGCGTATTCGGTGTTGCGGCCGTTGGTCGGGCGGCCGCTGCCGGCCGAGCCCGCGGCGTTGATTTCCCCGGCGGGTGCCCAGCTGGGTGCGGACGCGTTGCCCGAGCAGGCGCAGATCTGTTCGTGTAACAACGTGTCCAAGGGCGTGATCTGCGGGGCGATCGCCGAGGGTGCGTGTGATATCGCGTCGGTGAAGAGTTGCACCTCGGCGGGCACGTCCTGTGGTGGGTGCGTGCCGATGCTCAAGAAACTGCTCGAGCAGTCCGGGGTGGTCATGTCCACCGCGTTGTGTGAGCATTTCGGCCAGTCGCGGGCCGAGTTGTTCCAGATCGTGCAGGTCACCGGGATCCGCACGTTCTCGGGATTGATCGCCCAGTACGGTACCGGGTCGGGCTGTGATATCTGCAAACCCACTGTCGCCTCGATCCTGGCCTCGACCTCGAGTGCGCACATCCTGGACGGTGAGCAGGCCGCGTTGCAGGACACCAACGATCATTTCCTGGCGAATCTGCAGAAGAACGGCACCTATTCGGTGGTGCCGCGGATGCCCGGTGGTGAGGTCACCGCCGAGCAGCTGATCACGATCGGGCAGATCGCCAAAGAGTTCGACCTGTATCTGAAAGTGACCGGCGGGCAACGCATCGACATGTTCGGCGCCCGCGTGGAACAGCTACCACAGATCTGGCAGCGCCTCATCGACGCGGGCATGGAATCCGGCCACGCCTACGGCAAATCGTTACGCACGGTGAAAAGCTGCGTCGGGTCGTCCTGGTGCCGGTACGGGCAACAGGACTCGGTCGCGATGGCGGTACTGCTGGAGAAGCGGTACCGGGGGTTGCGGTCCCCGCACAAACTCAAGCTCGCGGTGTCCGGGTGCGCCCGCGAATGCGCCGAAGCCCGCGGCAAGGACGTCGGGGTCATCGCCACCGAACACGGCTGGAACCTGTACGTCGGCGGTAACGGCGGCCTGGCCCCCAAACACGCGGTGCTGCTGGCCGCCGACCTCGACGACGACACCCTGATCCGGTACATCGACCGGTACCTGATGTTCTACATCCGCACCGCGGACCGGCTGCAACGCACCGC
>NZ_JCAJZQ010000043.1:0-1573 GCF_059510335.1 Nocardia sp. PLKS1-43
CGGTAGCTGTCAAATCGAATGAGACCGGTCAGGCTACGAATTCTGTGTCGATATTCTCCTTCGGTGGCTCGTTGATCCAGGCTGTTTTCGGCAGCCGGGGTGGTGTCGGGGGTCGCCGGAACCGGTCGGGGTTGGCAGCGTAGGCCGCTGCCAGGACCTTGCGGCGTTTGGCGCGGATCTTGCGGGCGGTGCCATCGTGAACCGTTGCGGGAGTGTGTAATCCGATTCCGGAGTGCCGGTGCACGGTGTTGTAGTATGTGAAGAACGCATCGCAAAACCGTTGCGCCTCACCGAGGCCGGCGAACCGTTCGGGGAACGACGGGCAGTACTTCAGCGTCCGGAAATTCGACTCCGAATACGGGTTGTCGTTGGATGTCCGCGGCCGCGAGTGCGAGCGGGTGATATTCAGCTCGATCAGCAGCTCCGACACCGGTTTGCTGACCATCGGGCCGCCGTTGTCGGCGTGGATGTACTCGGGCACGACCCCGTCGTTGGCGGCGATCGAATCGAGCTGGAATTGCTTTGCCCGCCACTGCGATTCACGTGGGATCACGATCCAATGGATCGCCTTGCGGGAGAAGATGTCCAGCATCACCAGCAGCGTGTAGTACACGCCCTTGAACGGGCCCGCCAACCGTGTTGCGTCCCAACTCCACACCTCGTTCGGGCCGTGAGCCACCAGCTCGGGTTTGGTGCGCGCCGGATGGGTGGCCTGGCGGCGCCGTTCGCGCACTTCACCGGCCGCGCGCAGCAACCGGTACATCGTCGAGATCGAGCACAGGTACACGCCCTCGTCCAGCAAGGTCGCCCAGATCTGCGCCGGAGACTTGTCGACGAACCGCTCGCTGCGTAGCTGCGCCAGCACCGCGGCCTGTTCGGTGCCCGACAGGGCGGCCGGGTGCCGCACCGGCCGCCGGGGCCCGTGGCGCGGTGGCTGCGGGTGGCGGTGCCGATGCAACGTCGCCCGGGATTTGCCGGTGAACCGGCATGCGGCCCGGGTCCCGATCAGCGGCTCCAGCTCGACGGTCGCCGCGTCGATCACTTCGGTCGCTCGGTCTCGGAATCCGCGCTGCCGGAGAGCATCTCCAGCAGCTCGACAGCTTTTCCCAGAACGACCATCGCCTTGTCCTTGCGCTCGAGCTCGGCCCGCAGACGCGCATTCTCCGCCTCGGCCTTCTCCGCCCGAGCCTCCGCGTCGGTCTTGACCGGCTTCGGGCCAGTCAGCTTGGCGGCCAACGCATTCAGCGCACCCGCATCCCGAGCCCGACGCCACTCGATCACATGCGAGTGATACAGGCCCTCGCGCCGCAACAGAGCGCCGCGGGCACCCGGCTCGGTCAGCCGGTCGTACTCCTCCACGATCCCCAGCTTGTACTCCGGCGTGAACTTCCGCCGCTTCGGCCGATCCGACCCGGCCCCACCTGACTTGCCCCTCTTCTTCGCCGCCCCGCCGTCCCCGCCGGGCACATCGGCCGCACTCATCGTCACCTTGCTCGATATTCCCTGGTCTCGCCCTACTCAACTACAACAAACATACCGACCAATCGGTCTCAGTTGAGTTTGACAGGTAGGG
>NZ_JCAJZQ010000044.1:0-1471 GCF_059510335.1 Nocardia sp. PLKS1-43
GTGCTCACTAGGGCACCATCCTTTCTGCAGCCCGAAGAGTTAGGGTTGTTGTCTCTCGGTTCCGGTGGGTGCATGGCCTGTAGTGCGAGCCATTCGATGGCCAGCATGAGTTCTGCCAGCCCCGCCGGGCCGAGGGCCGCAGACCGGTATCAGGAACACGCCCGTTCGAGGGCCGATTAGTGAGCTTCCGGCAGCGGCCCTCGTTTCCGGCGAGGCATCTCGTCGACCTCGAAGGAGCCATTCTGTGGCGTTCACCGGCTGGGACTGGGGCAACAACGCCCACGACGTCACCGTCATCGACGACGCCGGTACCAAACTCGACCGGTTCCCCGTCCCTCATACCGAGGACGGCATCGCCTCGGCGTTGGCGCGGCTGGCCCGCCACGGCAACCCCGCTGAGCTGCCGGTAGCGATCGAAACCACCCGCGGCCTGGTCGTGGATCGGCTGCTGGGGGCCGGGCACCCGGTGATCCCGGTGCACCCCAACGCCTTCCACGCCGCCCGGCCCCGTTGGGGCGCGGCGCGGGCGAAGAACGATCCCGGTGACGGGTTCAAGCTGGCCGACTACGCCCGCACCGACGGCCACCGGCTGCCGACGCTGGTACCGACCCTGCCCGAGACTCTCGAGCTGCAGGCATTGACCCGTCAGCGTGGTGACCATCTCGAACTGCGTGTCACCGCGGCCAACCAGCTCGCCGCCCTGCTCGATGCCCACTGGCCGGGTGGGAAAGCCATTTTCGCGCAACCACATTCGGTGATCGCCCTGGATTTCCTGGACCGCTACCCGACCCCGCAGGCCGCCGCAGGGCTCAGCCCGGCCCGCATCGGGCAGTTCTGCAAACGACGTGGCTACAGCGGCCGCCGCTCCGGCGCCGAACTGCTGGCACGGCTGCGTGACGCCCCGGTCGCAGCCAGCCGCCTCAGCGAAACCGTTGTCGCGCACCTGATCCGCGCACAGGTCGCGGTGGTGCGGTCGCTCCAGGCCGGCATCGACGCGCTCGACGCCGTGATCACCGAAGCCGTCGCCGCGCACCCCTACGCCCGGCTGCTGGCCGACCTGCCTCGCATCGGGACGTTGAACCTGGCCCAGATCATCGGCGAGGTCGGCCCCATCCTCGAGCGCGCCACCAGCTTTGATCAGCTCGCCGCCGAGACCGGCATCGCCCCGGTCACCCGCGCCTCGGGCAAGACCCACACCGTCGCGTTCCGGCACGCCACCAACCGGCGAGCCCGCAGGGCCCTGCACATCTGGCTGGACAACAGCCGCAGAGCCGACCCCTGGGCCGCGCAACGCTACGCCGACGCCCGGGGACGCGGGCAACGACATCCCCACGCCCTGCGCACCCTCGGCCGCGCCTGGCTGCGCATCATCTGGGCCTGCTGGCGCACCAAAACCACCTACAACCCAGCCCGGCACGACCAGGCGAAACAGCCGATCGCCGCGTAAGGGTTGACTCAGGAAACTCATGCC
>NZ_JCAJZQ010000045.1:0-1401 GCF_059510335.1 Nocardia sp. PLKS1-43
CGGGAAGGTGTGGTGGCAGAGCGGGCAGGTGCCGATCCAAACGACAAGGGCGCGTTGGATTTTGCGCAGGATGCTGTAGAGGGTCAGGCCTGCCCAGTCGCTTTTGGGGCCGATAGTCGCAGGGTGGTGAGGAACAGGTGAGCTGCGGTGACCAGGGTGGCGTGGTGATGCCAGCCGTGCCAGGAGCGGCCTTCGAAGTGGTCCAGGCCGAGAGCGTCTTTGAGTTCACGGTAGTCGTGCTCGATGCGCCAGCGGATCTTGGCCAGTCGCACCAGTTCGGCAATCGGGGTGTCGGCCGGGAGGGTGGACAGCCAGTAGTCGCTGGGTTCTGTTGCGCTGGTGGGCCATTCGGCGATCAGCCAGGTCTCGGGCAGGGAGCCGTCGTCGCCGCGGGTGATGGTGCGGTTTGCCGGGCGCACGCGCAGGGCGGTGAAGCGGGAAGTCATGGCGGCGTCGTGGTTGGCTGGGCTGGTCTTGGTGCCGTGGCGCCAGGTGAGTTCGCGCCGCCTGTTTTCTCCCGCGGCCATGACCAGGTCTTTGCAGGTTGTCGGCTCGTCGGGGTAGCGAGGGCCGGGTGGGCGCCCGTTGCCTGTCCACGGCGGGGTCACGGGTGCGGCTTTGCCGGGCTGAATGCTGGTGGTGCCTTTGACCGCGACGACGTAGGCCAAGCCGCGGTCGGACAGGCCGGTGCGGAACTCGGTGGCGTCGCCGTAGCCGGCGTCGCCGACCACGACCGGCGGCGGGGTGCGGCCCCAGTCCAGCAGTTCGTCGATCATGTCCAGAGCCTGTTCCCACTTGCGTTTGTGGTGCTCGCCGGCGGGGATGGCGGCCTTGGCGCGCCGCGCGGTGACCGCGGCCTTCGCCTCGGGTGTATCCGCGGCCTCGTCGTCCCAGCTCGCGGGCAGGAACAACCGCCAGTCCAACGGCGCGGACGCGGTGTCGGTCACCGCGTGCACACTGACCGCGATCTGACAGTTGCCGACCTTGCCGAGAGTGCCCGAATACTGCCGCGCCACGCACGGCGAGGCGTCGCCGTCCTTGACGAACCCGGTGTCGTCGACCGCCCACGCCTGCGGTGTGATCAGATCACACGCCTTGCGCGACAACGTTTTCCGCACCGGAACCACATCCCACGGAGAGGTCGTCACAAACTGCTGCAACCGCTGATGATCGGTCCCGAGCCGCTGAGCCATCGGCTGCATCGACTTGCGCTTGCCATCCAACATCAACCCACGCACGTACACCCCGGCAGTGGCCACCCGATCCTTGCGTGACAGCGACGAGAACACCTCACCGACAAACGAATCCAGCAACTCGTCCACTCGCGCCAGCTCATCAGTATCCACACCGGACATGGTCTCGAGAAACACGCCGGAACTCGAGAGGCCACACCAGTGACAA
>NZ_JCAJZQ010000046.1:0-1263 GCF_059510335.1 Nocardia sp. PLKS1-43
CCGGGGCATTCACTCGGTGCCGGTTCGCCACGAAAACGCGCGTTGACCCAATCGGTCAACCCGGAATAACTGGTCACATAACTACTCAAATGCTCACCCGGCACCACACGCAACACCGCCCGAACACCACGACCACACTGCTCACCATACACACGCTGAACATCCTGCAACGGAATCCACGGATCCCACGCCCCGTGATACAGATACAACGGAACACCCGAGGTCCGACCAGTCAAATCCATCTCCCGATACAACCTCTCCGCCACCGGACTATCCAACGGATCACCGATATTCGTCGCCGCGTCCATCGGAATACCCACCACCCCCAACGGCCCATCAGCATCACCACACAGATCCCGCGTCGGAGAAGTCACCACCCACTGCGCCAGATGATTCATATACCGCAACAACTCCGGATGCTCACGCGCGATCGCCGTCGACACCGACAACAAGATCCCCGAAGCAACCCAACCATTGAACCGATGCGCGATATCCCGATAATCCGACGCCAACCCACCCGAAGCGACCCCAGCCAACACCCCCGACAACTCCGGCGCATACTCCCGCTGCAACATCGCCGCCGCATACGCCGCGATCGCCCCACCCGAATACCCCACCACCACATACCGGCTCCCACCCAACTCCGGCCACAACCCCCGCGCCGCCCGAATCGAATCCAACACCATATGCCCACCCACATTCGGCTCCCCATACGCCATCAACGGCCCCTCATGATCAGGCAACAGAACCGCATGCCCCTGACTCAACGACGAATACAACGCCGGCAGAAACCACACCAGATCCGTATTGACCCGATCCCCCACACCATGCGACAACTGGAAACCCGGCGTGCAATGCGCCCCCAACGCATTGATCGGCATCGCGTTCACCTCCACCGGACGCGGCCCCGGCCCCGACCACCCCGCCGCCGGAACAACCAACGTCGCCGTCCCGAACGACGGCGCCCCCGTCGCCGACGTCGAACGAAACTTGAACAACACCGCACGCCGAATCGGCACCGTCATATGCTCCGCAGCCGTCACCGTCACATCCCGCGACTCCACCACCTGCCCCGGCCGCAAACCAGCAAGATTCCCCGGCCACACATCGAACATCGCATCCCCCGTCGGCGACGACAACAACCCACGCCACAACGCCGCCTCCCGCTCACCAGCAGAACGCTCAGAACCCACACCCAACTGCGGCGGCCTGATATTGCTATCAATCCACGCCTGCAACGGGGAAGGAGGATTCCCCGGCAAC
>NZ_JCAJZQ010000047.1:0-1213 GCF_059510335.1 Nocardia sp. PLKS1-43
TGTGTTCCTCAAAGGTAGTAGATAAAACGGCGGCGTGGGGTCCTCGGTTTCGGGGCTGGTCGGCCCCAAATCCATGGTCGGGCGCGGGCGTTGAGGGCGGCGGTGGCTTGGCGGGTGGCCTGGTCGATCTCGGTGTGGTCGGCGAAGGTCTGACCGGCGAGTGCTTCTCGCCGAAAGATCCGCCACCACGGTTCTTGCAGGTTGAGCCAGCACGCCCCGACCGGGATGAAGGCGTGCTTGATCCTGGGGTGGCCTTCGAGCCATTCGCGGGTGGATTTGCTGTTGTGGCTGGAGAGGTTGTCGGTGATCACGTAGATGTCGCCGGTGGGGTTGGCCTGTTCGATCATTTCCAGGAACCGTTGGTAGTTCACGCTGTTGCGTGAACCGGCGGTGAGCGTGACGGCCTGGCCGTCGCGGACGCGGATCGATCCGTAGACCCAGATCTTGTCGGGGCCTCGCGAGTACTCCAGGGGTGCCTTGATGCGGTGCCCATCGACCGACCACCCCGGTGAGGGGCCGAAAGTGCGGGGCGAGACCGGGCCCAGCTCGTCGGCGCAGACTACCGTGGCCCCGGCCGGTGGCTGCGTGTAGAGACCGACGATGTGTGTCCTTTTGGGACGAAGTACGGATCCTTGCTCGTCGTCCACGACCGCGGCCGACGCCAGCGGATCCCTTCTGCCACAAGAATTCTGCGTACCTGACTGCGTCCCACGACGATGCCCTCGCTGCGCAGGGCCTCGGTCAAGGAATCCAGCGTCCAGCTCGACGGGGCCCCGTCCCGCTCCGCATGAAGCTCACCGTCGGCCGATCGTGTCAGACGCCCTGGCGGGGTAGTGGCGACCAGGGCCACGATCCGGCTGCGCTCGGTCTCGGTCAGCCGAGGTTTACGCCCTGACCCCGGCCGGTCTCCCAGACCTTCCAGACCGTGAGTATTGAACCGGTGCAAGCGTTCACGCACCGTTTGCGGATGACAACCCAACTCCTGCGCGATCTGGGAGGTGGACTTCCCGTCCCAGCTCGCCGTGATCATCCGCGCCCGGCGAATCCAATCACCTGGAGCATGCCGAGCCCCAGCGAGTTTACGAATCTTGCGCTCCTCCAACACATCCCGTGCGGGACGCGCAACCAACACCTTCGGCAGAACCCACCCCATCACACCCGAATCGACAAGACCGACAACAAGATACATGATCATTGAGGAACGCAGCACTAG
>NZ_JCAJZQ010000048.1:0-1193 GCF_059510335.1 Nocardia sp. PLKS1-43
CTAGTGCCTCGTCCAGGAAGGTTGCCGCGGTAACCGGGTGTCGAGTTGATCGTGGGCCTGTGACCGGTGATGCTCCCGGTGGAGGTGATGCCGGTGGCCAGAAAGCCGGAAGTGTTTGTGCGAGAGGTGAGCCCGGAAGAGGGTCGCCGGTTGCAGAAGATCACGAAAACAAGCAAACAACCGATCAGGATGCGGCGTGCCATTGTGGTGATGGCCTCGGCGCAACGCCAGCCGGTCCCCGCGATCGCCCGGTTGATGCAGGTCAGCGAAGCCTATGTGCGGCAAGTGATCCACGATTTCAACGAACGGGGGTTCGAGGCACTGGACCCAAAATGGAGCGCGGGCAGACCGAAGAAGGTGGACCGGGCAACGCGTGAACGCATCGCCTGTATCGCCCGGTGCTGCCCGCGAGACCTCGGCTGGCCGTTCTCGGTATGGAGCCTATCGAAACTGCGAGAAGTGCTGGCCGCCAACGCGATCGCTGTCATCAGCCGTGAGACACTGCGCAAGATCTTGAAAGGCGAGGGTGTGTCGTGGCAGGCAGTCAAGACTTGGAAAGCCGGCACCGATCCCGAATTCAGCACCAAGATGAACCGCATCCTGGACCTCTACGACCACCGGCCTGCCGACGGACGGGTGGTCTGTGTCGATGAGTTCGGGCCGTTGAACCTACAACCCCGCGCTGGTCGGGGCTGGTTTCCGCAGCAGAAGCCGAGGCGGTTGCGGGCGACCTACCACCGCACCCACGGTGTCCGGCACCTGCTCGGCGCACTGGATCTGGCAACCGGGAAGATCCACTACCGGATCCGTGATCGTAAGCGGTGGCAGGAGTTCCTCGGGTTGTTGAAGTCGCTGCGAGCCCGCTGGCCCCGCGACAAGCTCTACGTCATCGCCGACAACTTCTCCCCGCACAAGCGAGCCGAGGTCAGGGGCTGGGCCGCAGCTCATGACGTGGAACTGGTGTTCTTGCCAACCTATTCGTCGTGGTTGAACTGGATCGAGTCCGAATTCGCGGCGCTGCGCTACTTCGCGTTGAACGGAACCGATCACCGCAGCCACGGCGAGCAGGACGCCGCGATCGGCGCCTACATCCGCTGGCACAACCAGCACGCCCGACCCAAACGAGACTTCGCCGTCAACTCCAAGATCCGGCGACCGGATTACCTACCGAAGGTTGCTTGACGAGGCACTAG
>NZ_JCAJZQ010000049.1:0-968 GCF_059510335.1 Nocardia sp. PLKS1-43
TGGTTGTCGTATTTGGCTGGTTCGTCGTGGCCGAAGGGGGATGAGGATGCGCTTTTCGCGTTGAGCCACGATTGGTCCGATGCGGCCGAGGCGTTGAACGCGATCATCGCCCCGTTGCACGCGGCGTGTGATACGGCGTCGGCGAATTACAGTGGTAGCGGCGCGGATCAGATGATCGCCCAGTTCGGGCAGTTCTTCTCCGGAGACAACTCGGTCGAGAAGATCGTGCAGGGGCTCGAGCAGCTCGCGGACTCGGTGTTCGACTGCGGGCAGCAGACCGAGTACGCCAAACTCCAGATCATCATCACTTTGGCGGTGATGGCCGCGGAAATCGCTTATGCCCTGGCCACTTTGTGGGGGGCGTGGGCGGTGTCGCTGATCGAGGCCGAGGGTGCGGGCATCATGCGCCTGATCGCCTCGCGCCTGGCCGCGGCGCTGGCCGCGCGGGCGTCGCGGCTGGCGGCGACGCCGTTGTGGAAGCTGACCGCGATCCAGGTCCTCAAACAAGGCGCGATCGGACTCGGTACCGACGCTCTGGCGCAGGGGATCGAGCTGAGCCAGGGACACAGCAAGGGTTTCAACGTCAAACAGATGTTCATCACCGGCGCGGTCGGCGCGATCTCCGGTGGTGTGGCGACCCCGATCGGTCACTTCGGGGGTAAGTACCTGGGGAACCTGGTCGCCAAGAACGGTGGAATGAACTGGTGGAAAGCCGGATTGGTGGCGGTGGGTTCCGGTATCCCGGCCGGTGTGGTGGGCGCGGGCGCGGGCATCGTGGCCTACGGGGCGTTGACCGGGAACTGGGAATTCGACCCCGCCGCGCTGCTGGGTGGTGTGGGTGGTGGTCTGGTCGGTGGCGTGCACGGGGTGCTGGGGCATTTCCAGGGCAAGTTCACCGCGGGCATGGGCGGATACGAGGAACTACCGCCCTACACCGAAGCGGACAGACCACCGGCATACAGCGACGG
>NZ_JCAJZQ010000050.1:0-907 GCF_059510335.1 Nocardia sp. PLKS1-43
CTTAGACCGTGTCTCATGTCGTTGATTTCGCGAGTTTCTTGTAGCAGGTCAGAGTCGCAGCGAGGGTGAGGAATCCGAGGAAGTGCGTGGCTTTGCGGTCGTAGCGGATGGTGAGCCGGTGGTAGCCGGTGAACCAGGAGATCGTCCGCTCGATCACCCACCGGTGCCGGCCCAGGCGCTCGGAGGACTCGATGCCCTTGCGGGCGATCCGGACGCCGATGCCGCGATCGCGTACCCATCTGCGCAGTTCTGCGCTGTCGTATGCCTTGTCCGCGTGCAGTTTTCCCGGCATGCGGCGGCGGGGCCCGCGTCGCGACCGGATCGCGGGAATCGCCTTCACGAGTGGTTTGAGTGCTTCCACGTCATTGGTATTGGCTGCCGAAATCCCCATCGACAGAGGGATTCCCGCACGGTCGGACAACACATGAATCTTCGAGCCGGACTTGCCGCGGTCGACCGGGCTCGGCCCAGTCAGAGGTCCCCTTTTTTCGCTCGCACCGACGCCGCGTCGATCACCGCACGCGACCAGTCGATCAAGCCTTTGCTACCCAGCTCATCCAGCACAGCACGATGTAATCGCCGCCAGAGCCCGGCCCGGGTCCACGCGCTGAACCGGCGGTGCGCGGTCGGGACGGTGACCCCGAACGACGGTGGCAGCATCCGCCACGCACAGCCACTGGTCAGCACGAACACCACCGCCGTGAACACCGCGCGCTCGTCGGTCGGCGCGGTACCACCACCCTGCGGACGCGCAGTGAACTCCGGCAACAACGGCTCGGCCAGCACCCACAACTCATCCGGGACAAGGCGTTTGGACAACTCATCGACCACAAGTCGAACATCATGCAGCACAACCGGATCCAACGCAGCCGAAACGAATCACAACCACGTAAGACACGGTCTTAGG
>NZ_JCAJZQ010000051.1:0-691 GCF_059510335.1 Nocardia sp. PLKS1-43
GATATTCGACTTCACCGACCCCAACCACACCGGCCAGCCCCCGGAGCGCCCCTTCCCGTAAGTCTCCAACAACGCCTGCGCCTCGATCGGATCCCCGAGGGTCGTGCCCGTGCCATGCGCCTCGACCGCATCCACATCCGATACCGACAACCCCGCATTCGCCAACGCAGCCCGAATCACCCGCTGCTGCGACGGACCATTCGGCGCAGTCAAACCATTCGACGCACCATCCTGATTCACCGCCGAACCCCGCACCACCGCGAGAATCTCGTGCCCGAGTCGGCGAGCATCGGACAAACGCTCGACAACGACAACGCCCGCTCCCTCAGCGAACCCGGTACCGTCCGCCGCGCCCGCGAACGCCTTGCACCGCCCGTCCACCGACAACCCCCGCTGCCGACTGAACTCCGAAAACACGCTCGGCGTTGCCATCACCGTCACACCACCGGCCAATGCCAGATCACATTCCCCCGACCGCAACGACTGCACCGCCAGATGCAACGCCACCAACGACGACGAACACGCCGTATCCACCGACACCGCAGGCCCTTCCAAACCCAGCACATACGCCACCCGACCCGAGACCACACTCGAGATCTGACCGGTGGCCGTGAAGCCCTCGGCCGCCACCCCGTACCCCTGCGCGATCACACCGGCGAAAACTCCGGTGGGCGTGCCGTGCAGGCGCAAC
>NZ_JCAJZQ010000052.1:0-583 GCF_059510335.1 Nocardia sp. PLKS1-43
GCCCGAACAAGCATTCCATCGGCCGGACAGTCCCACGGTCGACGCACTCGACGGTGCCGTGCCTGCTGGAAGTGCCGCCGAAAGCGTTGCGCCCCTTGGCAATGGCGCGCAACCCGGCGGTGATGCGACCGACGGTGCCGAACTGGTCGGCGGAACAGCTGACGAGCGGGCATCCGTGGGGGAGGGCTCGCCCGGTGGTATCGGGGTCGGGCGCGATACGCGCGATGGTGCCGCGTCGGCCGGGAGCGCACCCGATACCGCTGTGCCTGGTGCGGATCTGCCCGTGGTGCCGTGGGTGTTGTCGGGGAAATCCGCCGAGGCGTTGGCCGGGCAGGCCGCGCGGCTGCTGGAATACGTTCGGGAGCATCCGGAATCGGGCGCGGCCGATATCGGGTTTTCGCTGGCGGGCCGGTCGGAGTTCGAGCATCGGGCGGTGGTCGTCGGTGGTCATCGCGATGAGTTGATGCGCGGACTGAGCGGTTTCGTTGCGGGGGAACCCGGTCGGAATGTGGTGCACGGACGCGCCGGAACGACCGGTAAGACGGTGTTCGTTTTTCCTGGTCAGGGTTCGCAGTGGCTGGGG
>NZ_JCAJZQ010000053.1:0-563 GCF_059510335.1 Nocardia sp. PLKS1-43
TGCCGTTGTTGCCGCTGTGGTTGCCGAGGCCGGACAGGGCGGTGGCGAGCAGGGGCAGCATCATCAGGGCCGTGGGTGCTGCTTGCAGGGCGGCGGGGGCGAGTTGGTCGAGCAGGTCCGCGCCCGGGGTGTCGTGGGGTGCGGGTGGGCTCAGGTGTGCGGGGCCTGGTTGGGTGGTGGCGGTCGGGGGTGCGGTGCCGGGTGCGGGAGTGCCCCCGGGAGTGGCCACACCCGATGGCGGCGAAACGCCACCGGCAGGCCCGGTGGTAGTGGCTCCGGGGGAGTTCGGGTGTGTGACAGAACTGTTCGGCGCGGGCGCGGTGCCGGTGCCGGGTGTGCCGGTGCCGGGTGTGGCGGTATTGGGTTGTGCCGCACCGGGGTTGGGTGACGTGGCTGCGGGCGGGCTCGCCGCACGCAACATCTGGTCGTTCCCCGGACGTGACCGCTGGGCCGGTCGCGGATCGCGTCCCGACCACGGTGTCCCGGTATTCGGCCCGGACTCATCGGTGCCGTCGCCCGGCTCGACCCCCGGATCCACATTCGCAGGACTCGTCACGACCCAC
>NZ_JCAJZQ010000054.1:0-507 GCF_059510335.1 Nocardia sp. PLKS1-43
CGGCGGGCGCGGCGACCGCGGCCGGTACGGCACGCTCAGGGCCGCGACCGCCGTGAAACGCTCGGGATGCAGTTCAGCGGCGGCCCACGCCGTGTTCGCGCCCCAGTCATGGCCCACCAGCACGGCCGTCGACTCGCCGAGAGCGTCGAGCACACCGACCGCGTCGGCGACGTGCGCGGCCATGCCGTAGTCCTCGACATCGACCGGGGCCTGAGTCCGACCGTGTCCACGCAAATCCGGTGCGACGGCGTGGTACCCGGCTTCAGCCAGGACCGGCAGTTGATGCCGCCACGAATACCAGAGTTCGGGAAAGCCGTGCAGCAACAACACCAGCGGGCCGGTTCCCGCTTCGGCCACGTGCATCGACAGACCATTGACAGTGATTGTGCGGTGCTGGATGACATCCATGCTGCAACTCCACCGTACGAGGCTGCCTGCGCACATCCGCACATGATCGGCCTCCCTCCTACGTACCGCGACGTAGTCCAGTGGCCGGTCGATCGATCG
>NZ_JCAJZQ010000055.1:0-454 GCF_059510335.1 Nocardia sp. PLKS1-43
CCGGCCTGCCGCATCGGCCCGGCCGTCGACCACGTTCCGGCCCGGCTCGCCCGCGGCCAGCCCGGCCAGGCCACGAATCAGCTCCGCACGATCGGCTCCGACGACCACCGCGCGATGTCCGAACACGGATCGACCCGCCAGCGAGAAGCCGATATCGGCGGCGGACCACTCCGGTTGCCGCCGAACGTGTTCCAGCAGACGGCTCGCCTGTCCGGCCAACGCCTCGGCGGACTTCGCCGAGAGCACCCACGGAACCGCCTGCGGGCCGGTATGACCGGAGTCCGCCACGACGACAGCGGCGCAGGATTCGGCGCCGGATTCCACGTCATCGGTTCCGAGGCCACCGGATACGTCAGCGGGCGCCTGTTCCAGGATCACGTGCGCGTTCGTCCCACTGATCCCGAACGACGACACACCCGCACGACGGGGTGTGCCGCCCTCAGGCCAGTCCCGG
>NZ_JCAJZQ010000056.1:0-437 GCF_059510335.1 Nocardia sp. PLKS1-43
GTGTAGTTTTTGCCGGCGAGGTTGTAGATGTATTGGTTGGTGAGTTGGTTGATTTCGTTGGCGGTTTGTGTGGCGGTGGTGGTGCTGCCGGTGGCGATGTGTTCGGCTTTGGTGACGGCGGTGGTGAGGATTTGGTGGACTTGTTGTTGTCCGGTGGTGGTGTAGGCGGCGGGGCCGAGTTGGGCGAGTTGGGTGTCGGTGTCGCGCAGGAGTTGCAGCAGGGCGGTGCGGTCGATGGTGTGGTGTCCGGCGAGGCCGGTGATGAAGTGGTAGAGCTGGTTGTCGAGGTTGTTGAAGGCGGTCGCGACGGTGTGTTGGTAGAGCTGTCGGTAGCGGACGGCGATGCCGGTGGCGCTGCCGCTGGTACCGGTGGTACCGGTGTTGGTGGGGAGGGTGTTGGTGGCGGGGCTGGTGGTGTTGCCGGTGCCGTAGGTGCC
>NZ_JCAJZQ010000057.1:0-394 GCF_059510335.1 Nocardia sp. PLKS1-43
AGGAGAGCCGGGTGAGGATGCGGTCCAGGACGCTGTCGTCGAGGGGGGAGGGGATCAGCAGGGTGCCGCCCTGATCGGACAATCGCGCCAAAGCTGTTCGGCCGGTGCGGCGTTCGAGTTCGAGGGTCACCCTGGTTCGCGCGTCCGGACGCAGCGGACCGTTGCGGCCGCGCAGGGGAAACGCTACCGCGACCACCGCGTAGGAACGGGCGAGGGCGATGCCGCATTCGCGGGACAGCGCGGTGGGGTCCTGCCCGTCGAGCAGTGCTGATATCAGGCGCTGCCGGGGGGATTGCCGGTCGCCGAGTTCGGTCAGGTACGCGGTGGATATCGTGGCCAGCGCCGAGGTGAGGGTTGCCACGATCTGCTCGGGCAGGCCGGAGTCGGTGGCGGC
>NZ_JCAJZQ010000058.1:0-391 GCF_059510335.1 Nocardia sp. PLKS1-43
ACTCCAACTGCGCGGCACCCCGACCGGCGTCTTCACCGGTATCAGCAACCAGCCGTACGGGACGGGATCGACCGACGGCGAAGGCTACCGGTTGATCGGCTCGGCATCGAGTGTGGCGTCGGGTCGGGTGGCGTATGTGCTGGGTTTGGAAGGGCCTGCGGTGTCGGTGGATACGGCGTGTTCGTCGTCGTTGGTGGCGTTGCATCTGGCGGTGCAGTCGTTGCGGTCGGGGGAGTGCGATCTGGCCCTGGCCGGCGGCGTCACCGTATTGTCCACGCCCGCGGTCTTTCCGGAATTCAGCCGGCAGCGGGTGCTGGCCCCGGACGGCCGATGCAAGGCATTCGCCGATTCCGCCGACGGGATGGGATTCGCCGAGGGCGCGGGCGTTGTC
>NZ_JCAJZQ010000059.1:0-309 GCF_059510335.1 Nocardia sp. PLKS1-43
AATATTCGACTTCACCGACCCCAACCACACCGGCCAGCCCCCGGAACGCCCCTTCCCATACGTCGCCAACAACGCCCCCGCCTCGATCGGATCACCCAACCGAGTACCCGTCCCATGCGCCTCCACCACATCCACATCCCCCACCGACAACCCCCCACTCGCCAACGCAGCCCGAATCACCCGCTGCTGCGACAAACCACTCGGCGCAGTCAAACCATTCGACGCACCATCCTGATTCACCGCCGAACCCCGCACCACCGCAAGCACCTCATGACCGAGTCGCCGCGCATCCGACAAACGCTCGACCAC
>NZ_JCAJZQ010000060.1:0-270 GCF_059510335.1 Nocardia sp. PLKS1-43
CCGCACCGAATCGAATTCAAGGACCTGACCTGGCGTAAACCAGCGGTTTCACAAGAGATCCGGGCAGATCGTCTTTTGCCTGGAAAGAACGTCTGTTCTTTCAGGACCCAACAGTGTGTCGATATATCTTCCCTGGCCGGCCACCGAGGACCAGCGTTGACGAGAAGAGCTTGTCAGCGTTCCACCCATGAGCATCCGCGGTCCCACTGACGGGGACACAAACGGTCTCTGACGCAACCTCATCCGACTCTTCGGACAGTCACGTAGAAG
>NZ_JCAJZQ010000061.1:0-270 GCF_059510335.1 Nocardia sp. PLKS1-43
AAGACCTTCTCACCACTGCGGCACCAGCCGGGAAGAAATCCCGCGGTATGACACGCGGAGAAAACCTTGTCGTATCTTTTGCCTGGAAAGAACGTCTGTTCTTTCAGGACCCAACAGTGTGTCGATATATTCCTCCTCGCCAGCCACACAGGACCAGCGGTAATGAAGAAAGCTTGTCAGCGTTCCACCCATGAGCTCCGCAGTTCTACATGCGAGAACTAAGCGGCTCTGCCAGCGGCATGTTCACCTGTGTGAACAGCCTGCTGGAGA
>NZ_JCAJZQ010000062.1:0-249 GCF_059510335.1 Nocardia sp. PLKS1-43
GCATCTGTGGGGTTCGGTGGGGGTGTGTGCGGATGCGGTGATCGGGCATTCGCAGGGGGAGATTGCGGCGGCGTGTGTGGCGGGTGCGTTGTCGTTGCGGGATGCGGTTCGGGTGGTGGCGTTGCGGAGTCGGTTGTTGTTGGCGCTGTCGGGTTCGGGTGGGATGGTGTCGCTGGCCTGTGCCGTCGAGCAGGCGCGCGATCTGGTGAAGGCCCGGGGTGATTCGTTGAGTATCGCCGCGGTCAACGG
>NZ_JCAJZQ010000063.1:0-221 GCF_059510335.1 Nocardia sp. PLKS1-43
GGATCAATTCCCGCGTGCTCCAACGCCTCCCACGACACCTCCAACAACAACCGCTGCTGCGGATCCATCGCCACCGCCTCAGCCGGAGAAATCCCGAAAAACGCCGCATCGAACCCCGCCACATCATCGAGAAACCCACCCCACCGGGTATACGACCTACCCACCACATCCGGATCCGGATCGAACAACCCCCCGACATCCCAACCACGATCCACCGGGAA